>NZ_KB891911.1 GCF_000373585.1 Streptomyces sp. MspMP-M5 | reverse complement strand
TGGCGGCGGGAGAGGGCGCCCATCCGCGCGAAGGCGGTGGCGCACAGCGGGGTGACCATGGCGTCGGCGCCGCCGGCCACGGCGATGTCGCAGGCGCCGGCGGACAGCAGCAGCGCCGCCAGGGCCACCGCCGAGGCGCCCGAGGCGCAGGCCGTCGCGGTGTGCAGGACCGGGCCCCGGGCGCCGAGGGCGATGGCGAGCTGGCCGGCGGCCATGTTGGGGAGGAAGGCGGGCAGGGTGAGCGGGGAGACGGCCCGGGGGCCGGCGCCGGTGAGTTTGCGGTGCTGGTCCTCGTAGGTGCCCACGCCGCCGGCCGCGGAACCCAGGACCACCGCTACACGGGGCGCGTTCCAGGCGGCCGGGTCCAGTCCGGCGTCGGTGACCGCCTCGTGGGCGGCGGCCAGTGCCAACTGGGTGCAGCGGTCGTGCTGCCAGGGCCGGGCGCCCGGGACCTGGGTGCGCGGGTCGAAGCCGGGGACGCGGCAGGAGAACGCGACCGGCAGGCCGGCCAGTTCCGGGTCGGGCGCCGCGGTGCCCCGCCCGGCGCAGACCCCCGCCCAGGTGGCCGCGGTGCCGGAACCGGCCGGGGTGACCAGGCCGATTCCGGTGACCGCTAGACCCGCGTCGGTGCCTGGGGCGCTCACCGCGGGGCTCCTCCCCGATCGGCGCCGGCCAGCTGCGTCGTCACCGCCAGCGCCACCTGTTCCAGGGTCAGTTCGGCCGCGGCTTCGTCCTCCTCCAGCGGCACGCCCCAGTGTTCTTGGAGGGTGACGTAGAGCTCGACGACGGCGAGGGAGTCCAGTTCCAGGGCGGTGAGGGTGATGTCGGGCCGGATCTCCTCGGCGTCGACCTCGAACTTGTCGGTGAGCACGGTCACGAGGTGGTCGTAGACAGCGTCCATGAGGGGGTCCTCCGGTGGGTGTGGCGGGGTTTGGTCGAGCTGGTCGTGCGGGGCTCCGGCGGGTGGGCGCGGGGGTCGGCCGAGGGCCAGGTGAGGGCGACGGAGGCCCAGGTGAGCCCGCCGCCGAAGGCGGTGAGGAGGGTGGGGGTGCCGGGGCGGACCCGGCGGTGCGCGGCGGTGTCGGCGAGGGCCAGCGGGATGGACGCGGCGGCGGTGTTGCCGACGTCGCGGAGGTTGCCGAAGCGGTATCGCGGGGGGATGCCGACCCGGTCGGCGACCGAGTCGAGGATCCGCTGGTTGGCCTGGTGGCCGATGAACGCCCCGACCGCGGCGGGCGGCCAGCCGGTCTTCGCCAGGACGGCGAGGGAGGACGCGGTCATCCGGCGCACCGCCTGCCCGTACACCTCCCGGCCGCGCATCCGGAAGTAGTGGTCCTCGCGGCACAACCGCCGTGCCGGGTCGGGCAGTCGGGCGCCACCGGCGGCGATCGCGATCAGGTCGCTGCCGGTGCCGTCCGAGCCCCAGTCGGCGCCGGCGATCGCACCGGGCTCGGCGCGGTCGCCGGCGCGCAGCAGCACCGCGCCGGCGCCGTCGCCGAAGATCACCGCGGTGTCCCGGTCCAGCGGGTCGATGATGCGGGAGTAGGTTTCGGCGCCGATCACCAGGGGGCGGGTGCAGACCCCGGTACGGACCAGTGCGGTGGCGACCGTGAGGCCGTAGAGGAAGCCGGAGCACACCGCCGCCAGATCGAAGGCGGGCACGGTGTCCAGGCCCAGCCGCTGGGCGACCTCCGGCGCGGTCGCCGGGCAGCGCCGGTCGGGGGTGGTGGTGGCGACCAGCACCAGGTCCGCCCGTGCCGCCGCGGATTCCTGGGCGGCGCGGGCCGCGGCCACCGCGAGGTCGCCGGTGCTGATGTCGTCCTCGGCCGCCCGGCGGCGGGCGATGCCGGTGCGGGTGCGGATCCACTCGTCGGTGGTGTCCAGGACGCCGCGGCGCCGGACGTCCTCGTTGGTCAGCACCCGCGGTGGCAGGCAGCTGCCGATACCGTCGATCACGGCGGTGGGGCTCACCCTTTTCATGGCGTATTCCTCGTCTCGCGGGTGGTCAGGCGGTGAACGGCGACGGCGGTTTGGGGATGCCCGCCAGCCCGCCGTCGGGCACGGAGGCCCCGCCGTCGAGGACCAGTGCCTGGCCGGTCAGGTAGGACGCGGCGGGCGAGGCGAGGAACAGCGCGGCGCGGGCGATCTCCTCCGGTTCCGCCCAGCGGCCCAGCGGGACGTGCGCCATCAGCCAGTCCGACAGCGGCTCCAGGGAGTAGGCGAAGGACGTCATGTCGGTACGGGTCCAGCCCGGGCACAGGGCGTTGACCCGGATTCCCTCGCGTGCCCAGCCCACCGCCAGGCTGCGGGCCAGCGCGATCTGCGCCGCCTTGGACGCGCCGTACGCCTCCATCCGCGGGGTGCCGACGACCCCGGCCAGCGAGGACATCAGCACCACACTGGCCCGGGACGAGCCGGTCAGGTGGTGGTGGGCCCGTCGGCACAGTGCCGCGGTGGCGTTGAGGTTGACCGACAGGACGCGGTCCCAGTCGGCCTGTGCGGAGTCCTGGAGGGGCACCAGGGTGGGCGTGCCGTCGTCCTGGGCGGGCAGGACGCCCGCGTTGTGGACGACGATGTCCAGTCCGCCCAGCGCGGCCGCCGCGTCGTCCACCACCGCCTCCGCGGCGCCGGGTTCGGCCAGGTCGCCCGGGACCGGTACCGCGGTGCGGCCCTCGGCCTCCACCAGCGCGGCGGTCTCCTTGAGCGCGTCCGCACTCCGCGCGGACAGCGCCAGATCGCAGCCGGCGAGGGCGAGCGCTGCGGCGGTGGCCTTGCCGATGCCGCGTGAGGCGCCGGTGACCAGCGCGCGGGCGCCGTCCAGCCGGAACGGGTCGTGGAGCGTCGTGGTCATGAGGAACTCCTCTGCAAGGCGGGAACGGAGGCGGGGGAGGAAACCGAGGCGCGCGGCGTGCGGGTCGGGGCGATGCGGATGGCGGGGGCGCCGGTCCAGGTCAGCAGGGCACTGCCCCAGGTCACGCCGGCGCCGAAGACGGCCAGCATGATCCGTCCGCCGCGCGGCAGCAGCCCGCGGGCGGCGGCGCCGGCCAGGGCGTACGGGGCGCTGGCGGCGCCGATGTTGCCGACCTCGTCGCCGACGATGACCAGGCGCTCGCGCGGGATGCCGATCTGCTCGCCGAGGCTGCGCAGCAGGACCGGGTTGGGCTGGTGGGTGATGAACGCGTCGATGTCCTCGATGCGCAGACCGTTGCCGGCCAGGCACTCGCGGACGAGCCGGGGGAAGGTCTCGACGATGAAGTCCCGTACCGCCCGGCCGTCCATGTGGATGTGGTGCCGGTGCTCGCCGAGCGTGGCGGGACTGGCCGGCAGGCGGCTGCCGCCGCCCGGGATCAGGACGTGGTGCGCGCCGGTGCCGTCGGAGCCGAGGCGGAAGTCGGCGAAGCCGGCGCCGTCCGGTACGGGGCCCAGCACCGCGGCGGCCGCCCCGTCGGCGAAGAGCACCGCGGTGCCCCGGTCGGTGGGGTCGAGGAACTTGGAGTACGCCTCGACGCCGACCACCGCCGCGTAGCGCGCGCCGCCCGTCCCGCGCAGCCAGTCGTGCGCCACCCGGGCGGCGAACAGCCAGCCGGCGCAGGCCGCGCTGACGTCGAGGGCGACCGCGTGCCTGGCGCCGGTCAGTGCCTGGATGCGGCAGGCGGTGGACGGGCCCAGTTCGTCGGGGGTGGAGGTGGCGGCGATCAGCACGTCGAGCTGGTCGACGTCGATGCCCGCGGCGGCCACCGCGGCCCGGACGGCGGCCGCCGCCAGATCGGAGGCGGCCTCGTCGGGGTCGGCCACATGCCGGGTGTGCACGCCGGTGCGCTGCGCGATCCACTCCGGCGTGACACCGGCCGCGGCCGCGATGTCGTCGTTGCTGCGGGTGCCGCGCGGGAGGTAGGTGCCCATGCCCAGGATGCCGATGGGCGGCGCGGGGGAGGAGTGCGGACTCATGACGGCCTTTCCGGTCACCGGTCGAGGAAGTCGTACAGAGCGGCGGCGTAGTCGTCGGCGCCCAGGGGGGCCGGGGCCGCGCCGGGCGGTGCGCCCATCGCGTCCCACAGCAGCGGGAGATGGGGCAGCAGACGGTCGCACAGGCCGTCGATCACCGTGGGGAGATTGCGGACGGTGGCGGGGGCGAGGGTACCCGCGGCCACCAGCCCGCCGGCCAGGCGGCGCGCCTCCACGGCCCCGTAGAGTGCCGCCAACGGCCGTAGTGCGGCCCGGAGTTCGGGGTCGTGGACGGCCTCGACGGCGGCGGTCACGGCGTCCGCGACCAGGCGCGCGCCGTATGCCTCCCCGAGCACGTGTGCCGCGTCCAGCAGCGGGTTCCACAGTTCCAGCCCGGTCCGTCCGGCGCCGGTGCGGCGCTGGAGCGCGCGGTGGAGTTCGTCGCGCAGCCAGTCCTCGTGGGCGCGGGCGACCGCCGGCCACCAACCGGGTTGGTCCGCGGGAACGTCGGCGGGCGGCATGGCGCCGAGCGGCCCGGTGCCGCTCTCCCGGGCGAGGGCGCGGCCGGCGTCCAGCAGGATCAGCTGGCTGTCGCCGCCCGCGGTGTCGAAGGCGTGCGCGAAGCCGTGGTAGCCGTCGAGCAGGTTGGGGTGCAGGAATCCGGCGAGCCCGCAGCGGTGCTGGCATGCGGCGGCCACTCGTGCGGCGCCGCGGACCGTGACGGCCTTGAGCACGGCCAGCGGCCGGTCGACCGCGGTCCACGGCGCGAAGGTCATGCCGTCCACGCGGTGCGCCGGTGCGCCGCGGGCGGCGCGCGACCGGGCCCAGATCTCCCGTGCGGTCCGTCCGGCGCAGGTCAGGGCGAACGCCTCGGCCAGTGCTCCGAGCAGCGCATGCTGCTGGTTGCGCAGGTCCAGTACGCGCGCGCCGGGGGCCAGTCGGCCGTGGGCCCGGCGGTGCGCGGAGAAGCGGAGCGCCGAAACGGCGCACTGCCTGGCCATGGTCGCCACCGCCGAGGGCAGCGTGGCCCACAGCATCTGGCCCACGGACAGGGTCCGTTGCAGCCGGGCGTCCGGTCCGCCGAGCGGATCGTGGAAGGCCCCGTCGGCGTCGATGCGGGCCCCGTCGCGCAGCCACTGGGCGTACGGCACCCGGGCGCCGTCGAACCGCACCAGTGCGTAGTCCAGCGGCAGGGACGGCGCGTCCAGGCCGCGGGAGACCGTCACGCCAGGCAGCGGGCCGTGGGCGGTGGTGAGTTCCACCACGAACGAGAACACCCCGCGGTCGATCCCGTCGACGACGGTGCGGGCGCACACCACGGCGGTGTGCGGCACTCCGGAGCCCCCGACACCGGAGAACTTGGCCGCTCCCACCACCGGCGTGACGAGCACGAACTCCCGTGTGCCGGAGTCGAATCGGGCGATCGTCCGGGGCGCGAGGTGGCTGCCGGCGTCCCCGATCTCGGTGACCAGGAAGGCGCCCTTGCTGCGGCCGGTGGCCAGGGCCCGCCAGGGCCGGCCGACGCTCGCCGGGTCGTCGGTCAGGGTCACGAGGGAGCCCAGGCAGAGCACGTAGTGGTTGATGACGGTCATGTACAGCGGCGGGTCCACCAGCGCCACGCACTCGCCGAGCGCGGCGAGTTGCTCGGGGTCGCGGAACAGCCGGCGCACCGGCGGCAGATGGTCCGCGATCAGCCGCAGCCGCCGGTGGGTGCGGTGGGCGCGGTCCTCGCGGGCGTCGGCCGGCTGTTCGCGGTCGGCGGCCAGGGCGGTCAGCAGGCGGCTGCGCAGGGTGCTGGTGCGGGACCCGTTGAGGATCTCGGCCAGTTCACCGAGCGGCTGCGTGCGGGTGGTCATCGTGGTGGCTCCAGAGGGCGGCGAGGTCGGTGTGCGGCCGGTGGGCGGCCGGGGTGCCGGGCCGCGGCCAGGGGAACGTGGGGTCGGCGAGCGGCGCGTGGGCACCGGCCGCTTCGGGCGGCAGGGTCTGCCGGATGCTGTCGGTCAGTGCCTGGCCGGTGCCTGCCTCCAGGAACAGCGCACGGCCGCCGGCGGTGATCCGATGGAGCACCGGGGGCAGGCGGAACGGATGGATCAGGCAGTTGGCCAGTCCGCGGTGGACGTCGTCCCGGGGGCCGTAGGGGCCGCCGTGGACGGCGGAGTGGACGGGCACCCGGGCCGGGCGCGGGGCGAGGTGGCCGATCCCGGCGGCGAAGGCGTCCGCGGGCCCGGTGAGGGCCGGGTGGTGGGAGGAGAACGGCAACCGCAGGCGGGAGACGGCGACGCCCTGACGCGCGGCCAGTTCCTCCAGGGTCCGCAGCGCCGGCAGCGGGCCGCTGACCAGGCACTGGTCGGGGGTGTTGACGCAGGCCAGGGCGAGGGCGGGGGAGCCGGTGCGGCGCAGCAGCGCCTCGGTGTCCGCCTCGCCGGCGCCGACCAGCGTCAACCCCCCTTCACAGTAGACGAGTTGACGGGCCAGCAGGCAGGCGATGCGGGCGCCCTCGGCGACCTCGAACACACCGGCCGCGGTGAGGGCGGCGATCTCCCCGAAACTCACCCCGAGCACCGCGTCGGGCGCCAGTCCGACCGAGCAGAGCGCACGGTGCACCGCGACCGAGGAGCAGAACAAGGCGAGTTGCGGAGTTCCCACACTGCCGGCCGCCAGCTCGCGACCGCTGGGTGGCGCATCGCTCAGCAGTGCCTTGCCCAAAGGCGCGATGTCGAATTCCTCGCCCACTTCCTCGGCTTCTTCGAATACCTCGCGGACGGCCTTTCGTACTGTTGTGTGAGAGCGTACTGCTCGGACCAGTGGGCTTACCGCGAAGTCGCCCTGCCCGGGAAATACATGGAGGATCCGGGGCGGTGCCGAGTCGTTTCTTCCGTGGGGGGTCGCGGGGGCGTCACGCATTTCCACATCCCATTTCCGGTGGTTTCCGGTCGGTGTGGTGCCATTCAACAGCCGTCGCCGGGCTCTGGGCCCGGGTTTCCACCCCGAGGCTGTTGAAAGAGGTGAACGCGCAGGCGACGGTGGCTCAGGAGTGTGGGGACGGAGACGACACGGCGAACGCCCGGTGCAACACCGCGGTCGCCACCGGGAGGTTCCGGAACGGCGTCAGCAGTTGCCGCAGCCGGCCCGCGGCGAGATCCGCCGCCCCGGACCGCAGATGGACATAGTGGTCGAGGAAGGAATTCCAGGAGGCACAGGCTTCTTCCACATGACCGAGGCCCATGAGGATTTCCGCGAGTTGCGCGTAACTCAGCGCCATGCCCCGGTGGTCCTGATCCGAGCGGTGCGCAAGGGAGTTGGCCAGGGTGACACGTGCCGCCGGGAGGTCACCGGTGTATCTGAGGACCTCGGCACTCTGGAATTCCAGGGAACCCCGTGAGTACGCGGTGAAGGGCTCCGCCCCACCGCCCCGCCCGCCCTTCGCGAGCGCGCGCTCGGCCCGGCCGAGGGACTCCCGCGCCGCACGGTGCCGCCCGCATGCCGCCTGCGACACGGCGAGTTGGGACAGCAGGAACGCCCGGGCCGGCGCGTCCGGCACACGGGTGGCGGCGGCGGCCTCGGCGGCGTCCAGGGCGAGCCGCCGGTGGCCCAGGCCGAGCCCCTGGGCGCTCAGCCCGCGCAGGACGACGGCCCGCGCCGTGGCGTCCCCGGACTCGTCGGCGAGCTGAAGCGCGGTGGAGAAATGGCGCTGGGCGAGGCCGTGGACGGAGGCGTCCTGGTACATCCGGGCCAGCAGGAACGAGAGCCGGGACGCCTCCACCAGCAGCCCGCGGCGCGGCTCCTGGCCCTCCTGCTCGCGCAGCAGCGGAGCGATGTCGTCCGCGAGGTACGCGGCCAGCGCCGAGCGGGCCCGGCGCCCGCCGTGCGCGTCGAAGGAGGCCGAGTAGAACTGCACCGCGAGCCGGACGACACCGAGGTCGCCGTCGGCGTCGGGCTCGCCGCGCGGCACCGGAGGCGCCGGTCTCCGGTCGGCGGTACCGGCCGCCGCCTTCGCCAACTCCGCCTCCCGGTAGGGCAGCATCCGGGCGGAGGCCCGGCGCGCCGGGTCGTTCTCCATGCTGCACAGCTCGGTGAGGGCGGTGCCGATCGGCGTGCCGGAGGCCGGGAGCCGTCCGCCCGTCGAGGCGGACGGCTCGCCGGCGAGGCCCGCCGAGGCGGGCGAGACCGCGCGGCCCAAGCGACGGGTCAGGGCCTCCGCGATCAACTCCGGCACCGGCGGAGCGGGACGCGTCCCGCTCAGCCAGTGCGCTACGGCCGTGCGGTCGTAATTCAGGTCGAGGTCTATTTCCGCGGCGAGGGCGTTGACCGTGCGCGCCAGCGCCTCCTGCGTCCAGCGGGCCTCCGCCAGGAGGGCCCGCAGATTCTCGTTACGGCGGCGCGACGGCGGCGGCACCTACGGCTCCCGGCACGGGGGTTCGGGATCCGCACCGGCCGCCTCGCCCGCATCATTCCGCGTCAATTCCACGGTCCCACCGTGGACGAACGGACGAGGGGAGCCGGAGAAACGGAAGGGACGAAAGGAGTTCATGAGAAGTAATGTCCGTACCTGGTCCTGCACTTACGCCTGATCGCATGCATACCCGTCAACGGCCTGGTTCGCGCGGGTGTCCACGGAATTCTTCCGGGGCAGCCTTACGGTGGCCGGATTCGCGCCCTGCGGACCACTGCGCCGTAGCCAACAGCCGCCCATCAACGGAACCATGAATCGAGCCGGGGCGGAACGCCCGATCGTGGCGGGAAGCGTGAACGTGTTGAAAGTCCTGCTTGCGACAGGCGCAGCGCCGAGCCGGAAAGCCCGACGAGTGAGCGAGGCAGCCACACCATGACGCCCCCGCGCCGCCCCAACCGAATGCTCGCGGCACTGTTGGCCGAGGCCGACTGGACCGCCACCGACCTCTCCCGTGCCGTCAACGCCCTCGGCGCCGCCCAGGGCCTCCGCCTGCGCTACGACCGCAGCTCGGTCGCCCGCTGGCTCAACGGGGCCCGCCCGCGCCCCCCGGTGGGCCACCTGATCGGCCAGGCACTGAGCCACCGCCTCGGCCGCCGGCTCACCCTCCAGGACATCGGGCTCCCCGACCCCGACCCCACCGGCGGCGCGCTGACCTGCGCCCTGCGCGGCGGCGACGCCGTCCACAGGCTCACCGCCCTGTGCCGCGCGGAGACCGACACCGCCCGCCGGGCCGACCTCGCCCGCACCGTGCTCTGCGCCCCGCCACCGGTCCTCACCGACTGGGGGAGCCGTCAGCCGGCCCTGCCCCCGGCCGACCCGCGCGCCCCCCAGGCATCCGCCGACGCTCCCGCCCGACTGGAGGCCATGGCGGCCCGCAGCTCCCTGCTGGGGGAGCGGTACGGCGGCGCCCACGGCCGGTCCGCGCTGGCCGGATACCTCGCCACGGAGGTGGCGCCGCTGCTCACCGCCCCGGCCGACCCGGGCCTGCGGCGCGCCCTGCTCACCGGCGCCGCCCACCTGACCCTGCTGCTGGCCGGCCGCACCTGCGAAACCGGTCACCCGGCCCTCGCCCAGCACTACTACGACATCGCCCTCGAATTCGCCCATGCGGCCGGCGACCGGGGTTCGTACGCGATCGTGCTGCGCTGCCTGAGCGTGCAGGCCCACCAGTTCGGCGACCACCGCCAGGCCCTCGCCCTTGCCGAGGCCGCCATCGACACCGCGGGAACGGCGGTGCCCGATGCCGTCCGCGCGTATCTCCACGCCGGGCGCGCCGTCGTCCTGGCCGGCGCCGGTCGGAGCCGCGCCGCGACCGCCGACCTGCTGACCGCGGAACAGCACCTGGCCCGTGCCACCGGCCCCGAAGGGCCCTTCACCAGCTATCCGGAGACCGCCCTGTGCTACCAGCGGGCCGAGATGCTCTCAAGCCTCGGTGACCACAAGGCGGCCCTGTCCGAACTGGAGCACTCGCTCGCCTGCCGGCCGGCCGACCACCACAAGGCCCGCACCCTGCTGCACGTCCAGCTCGCACACACCCTGCTCGCCCTGGACGAGGTCGACGCCGCGGTGGAGCACTCCTTCCACGCCCTGCGCCACCACCGGCAGCTCGCCGCCGGCTCCGTGCACGGCACACTGCCCCGCCTGGCCCACCGACTCGCGCCCCATCAGCGCAACCCCCACGTCAAAGCCTTCCGGGAACGTCTGCGCGCGACGGCCCGGTAAGGCCCGCCCGGGTCCGCTCCTCACTGCCAGGCACCCGCCGCCGTACGTCCACCGACCGGTGCTCTTCCGCCTCGCCCTTCACCGGCACCGCGGATGATCCGCACAGCAACGCCATCGCCATGTCCACAGGGTCAGTCACACAGCTATAAGAGGGGAGGGGCGGCGCCGTTTCGACTCCCGGCACGCCCACCCGCCCGGACTCTTCACCCAGAAGCACGTACCCTGCCCGCCCCACCGGACCACGCCAGGCATCTCCCGGGCCTTGGGAACTCCGCCCCGGCGGAGGGAAATTGTTCCCTCCGCCGGAACCGACGTTCGCGTGGCGGCGCGGAACCGTCGGACCCGTCAGCGCTCCGCGGTGTGGAGCGCCGCGAACAGACCGCGGAGCTCTACACCGTCGGCCGACTGCCAGACACCGGTCAGGGACCCCAGGCACTCCGGGGCTGCGCTGCCCGTGGAGCCGACGCCCGCCTCCTGCGGCAGCGCCTCCAGCACGCGTTCCAGACGCAGGCCGAGCGTGGCCCGCGCGCGGTCCGGACGAGCGCCGGCCGCTTTCCCGTCCGCTCCGGCTTCCCCGTCCGCTGCCGCGGTGGTCGTCAACACGAGCTCGGTGCCGCGCTGCCCGTCGACCACCGTCGCCGCACCCACCACCCTCGAAGAGCCCCCAGCGGCGGCCGCCGCGGTCCCGGCGAGGCGGCCGTGGACGGAGTCGTCACGGACATCGGAGTCGTCCTGTGCCTGCGGTACGGCGCGGCCCTGGAAGACGGCGAACAACTGGCCCACGAGAACGGGGTCATGGGCCCCGTCGTAGATCCAGCGACGGCCCAGTACGCCGTGCTCCAGCGTGCCGACCAGGCCCTGTTCGGCACCGTCGAGCGGCGCCCCGCGGTAGGTGAGCGGAACGAAGTAGGTGAAGGGAAGGTCACCGGACCGGTCGGTGACCACCAGGCACTCGATCCCCACCTCGCCCTGCGGATCGTCGAGCCGGAATCCGCCCGCCCGGGCCAACTGCGGTGCCTGGGAGGTGCCCCGGTACCAGGGACGGCTCGGGAGCCAGGCGGTGAGCAGCTCCAGTTTGGTGGGCTTCAGGGTGGTGCGGTGTATGACAGCCATGCCCCTTCATACCACCCCTGACCAGCCGTTGCCCGGCCGATGGCGTTGCCTGCTGAGGCAACAACCTTCGGCCAGGGACAGGAGTTGACGTGCCCCGTCAGCCGCCGCTCCCATCCCTTCCGTCCCTACCAGCGATCCCTTCCAGGCAACACCGCACGAAGTCCTGCACGACCGGGTTGGGGTCGTCGGCCGGGGCCCAGGCGACGGCCACCTGACTGGGGCTGACGCCGGTGACCGGGCGATAGGTGACGCCGGGGCGGGCGTAGAAGCGGGACGCGGATTCGGGCGCGAGCGCGATGCCGTAGCCGTTGGCGATCGCGCTGAGCCAGTCGTCCGGCTGGTCGGTGACGGCGCCGATGCGGACCGGGTGCCCCGCGCGCTCGTCGGCGGCCAGCCAGTACTCCCGCCACCGGCCGGTCTCCGGTGGAGCGGCCACGAACGGCTCGTCCCACAGCTCCCGGAACGGGATCACCTGGCGTGCGGCCAAGGGATGCCCGTCGGCGAGTGCCACCCAGCGCGGTTCGGTGAACAGCGGCGCGACGCGCACCGTGTCCTGGCCGGGGAACGGCAACCGCACCAGGGCGACGTCCACCTCCGCATCGGCCAGTCCGGCGGACGGGTTGGACCACGCGGCCTGCCGCATCTCGGCCCGCCAGCCCGGTCGGCGCCGGGCGAACTCCGCGACGATGCCCGGGGTCGCCTCGTTGGTGCCACTGGCCACGAAGCCGACCCGCAGCACCCGCTCCGCCCGGCTCGCCGCGGCCTTCGCCTCCCGCAGTATCCGGTCCCAGTCGGCCAGCAGCGCAGGCACCCGCTCGGCCAGGGCGCGCCCTGCTTCCGTCAGCGCCATCCCGGTCCGGGAGCGGGTGAACAGCACCACCCCGAGCTGTGCCTCCAGCTGCTTGATCTGCTTGGTCAGCGCCGGCTGGGAGACGAACAGGCGTTGCGCGGCGTGGGTCAGGCGCCCCTCTTCCGCCACGGCGGCGAAGTAGCGCAGCAGCCGGGTGTCGACATCCATGCCGCCAGGTTATAGCCGCAGGTATTGGACGCCGGGCGCCGGCACGACGAGCCTGGTCACAGACAGGGGCCTGGTCACAGACAGGCCGAACGGAGGGGAAGGGAGGCGTCGGCACATGGCCGTGGCCTACGTGCTCGTCACCGTCATCGCGATCGTGGCGAACGGGGGGATCGCGGTGGCGGACCTGGCGAGGGCCGAGTTCGTCCTCGCCAACTCCGCCGCGGTGGGGGTGCCGCGGTCCTGGCTTCCGTGGCTCGGCGGGCTCAAGGGCGCCGGAGCGGTGGGGCTCCTGGCCGGGCTCCTGGGGGCTCATGTCCTCGGTGTCGCCGCCGCCGTGGGCCTGGTGCTGTTCTTCGTCGGCGCCGTCGTCGCCCATGTGCGGGTGGGTGCCTACGCGACGATGGCGGGGCCCGCGGGATACCTGGGACTGGCCGTCGCCTCGCTCGTCCTGGCCGTGCTGCACTAGGAGTTGTCGAGCCAGGACGCCGCCCCCTGCATAGCGCCGTCGACACGCGCCAGATGCGCCGGAAGGCCGCCCGGCGTCGGTGGGCACGCCTTCCGCGGCGGTCACGACTCCCGCCTGGTGGCGAGGTGGGCCAAGGTGGTCAGTTCGTCGACGCACTGTGCCACGGTCAGGCACGGTGGATGCGTCATGCGGACGATTGCCGCGTCGATCGCGGACTTCAACGTGAGCGCCATCAACCCCGTGTCGAACCGGCGGAATTCCCCGCTCTCCTGACCGGCACGCAGGATCGGCTCCAGTGCCTCGACGTTTGCCTGGGCGGAGGGCGCCATGCCGTAGCGCAACGTGCCGTCCGCGTCCCGCTCGTTCAGGCAGATCTCGTACATCGCCCGCATCGAGGAGCGGTTGCCGGCCACCCACTCCACCTGTGCCTCGATCCGGGCCCGGAGCGCCCCGGTCGCCGTGGTCTCGCCGGCGACGCGGTGCGAGATCGCCTGGTGTGCGCGTAACGCGGCCTCTTCCAGAACGGCGCTCATCAACTCCCCCTTGGTGCCGAAGTGATAGGAGATCAGCCGGGTGCTGGAGATGTCCGCGCGCTCCCTGATCCGCGCGAACGTCGTCTGTCCGTGACCGATCTCGGCCAGGGTCTCGATGGCCGCGTCCACGATCTGCGCCCGTCGTGCGCGCGCGGCCGGTGACCGCCCCGGCCCGACGGCGGAGGCGGCCCCCGCCTCGCCCGTACCTTCCGTTACTCGCATGGGTAATACACTCCTCGGTGGGGTAACTCATGAACGCGCGCGGATACTTGGCGTTCGCGGCGGCGAGATCGGCAGATGGTGCCGGGCAGTCCGCGCTATTTGTCCAGCAGTGACAGCAGCAGGGAGACCACGGCGACGCCGATGCCGAGGGCCGCGCCGAGCACCGGGTCGGAGTAGGCGAGATAGACGGCGAGGCCGCCGAGTACGAGCACGAGGGCGATGCGGGTATCCATGCTGTCAGGTCCCGTCGGGGCCGCCGGAATTTTCAGCCGGCGGCCGTGAAAAGAATCCGCGCGCCGACACGTCCTCCTATCGAGCCCGGGGCCGCGGTCGCGGTACCCGGTCAGTGGAGAGGACGACACATGAGGCAGCTCTCAGGGGGCGGCGACGACTCCGGGGAGGCGCACCGTCGGCTGTCGAAGGAGCGCGAGGACGCGCTGATGGAGGACGCGCTGCGGACCGTCGTACCGCGGCTGATCTCCTCGGTCACCCGGGTCACCCGCGACTACCACCTGGCCCAGGACATCACCCAGGAGACCTGCATCGCGATCCTCCAGGCGTTCCGCCGCGGCACCGAGTTCGACAAGCCGGTCATCGTCTTCGCCACCGTGGTCGCCCGGAACAAGCTCCGGGACCACTGGCGCAAGGCATCCTCGGGAGAGCGGCTCTACGACGAACCCCCCGAACACGCCCGGAAGTTCGGCCCCGAACCCACCATCGCACTCGAATACCTGGAACTCCTGGAATCGGTGAAGACCGCGATCGTCGACGAGCGGCAGGCAGCGGTCTGGGAACTCACCCATGTCTGGGGCCTGAAGGGCATCGAGATCGCCGAGCTGCTGGAGATCTCGTCGGCGACCGTCAGCCGTGAACTCGCCGCGGCCGAGGCGAAGGCCAGGGCCGGGCTCCGCCGGGACGACGATGAGCCGGCACCCGCATAAGGCATGCCCCGGGCGCGCGGCGGTCGCGTGCGGCGGCCGCCGCGCCCGACGTCCGCAGTGCCGGACCGGGCTGTGCCCCGGAGCCACGGCGTGGCTGCCAGCCAGACCCGTGGCCCCGGGGTGGGACCGATCCCACACCAGGAGTTCTTCACGGAAGGGTAACCATGACGAACAGCAATTCCTCTCCGCACGAGAGGATGCTGGCCTACCTCACGGAGGGGGACCAGCTCCTGCCCTCGGTCACGCGGAGCGCATGTGACTGGCAGGCCCTGTACGACACGGTGGCGGCGGCCGCCGCGCTGCCCGCCGCCGCCCCGGATCCCCTTGAGCCCCCCGACCTGTCGCCGGATGCCTGGTACCGGGACGGACTCGACGGGGCGGCGCTGGGGCGGTCGGTGGTGAAGTGGTGAGCGGCGCACCGCACCGTTCGGATGCGTCGGCACACTCGCTATGACGCGGCGGGCACCCGGGTGAAGCGACGAGGTGACGGATGGCGCGGCCCCTGCGAGGGGAAGGGCCGCGCCTCCCGCCTCGCCCGCCTCGCCCGCCGCTTCGCGCACGCGCACGGCGTGCCGGAGGTTCCCAGGTCGGCTGGGCGGGTGACGCCCGTCCGGCCTGCGGATGCGATCACCGGGGGCCCTGCTTAGCGTCGGGGTGGCCGCGCGTCGCACGTGTGGGGACACGGCCCGGGCGTACGGGCGCTGAGGCGCGCCGGCGCGCACGCGCGGGGACGGACACCACTGTGTGAGGAGACGCGTCATGCCCGCTCGTACGCTCAAGGACAAGGTCGTCGTGGTCGGCGGGGCCTCCAGGAACCTCGGCGGCCTGGTCAGCCGGCAGCTCGGCGAGCACGGCGCGAAGGTCGTGGTGCACTACAACAGCGACTCCTCCCGTACCGACGCGGAGGAAACGGCCGCGGCAGTCAAACGGGCGGGCGGCGACGCGGTGACGCACCAGGCGGACCTGACGCGGGTGGCTGGCGTCGAGGGGCTCTTCGACGCCGCGATGGATGCGTTCGGGCGGGTCGACGCCTGTGTGAACACCGCGGGCATGGTGATCAAGAAGCCGATGACCGAGACCTCGGAGGCCGAGTACGACCGGATGTTCGCGGTGAACTCCAAGGCCGCCTACTTCATGATGCGGGAGGCCGCCGAGCGCATCGAGCGCGACGGCTCGATCGTCACCGTCGTCACCTCGCTGCTGGCCGCCTACACCGGCCTGTACTCGGTGTACGCCGGCAGCAAGGCACCGGTCGAGCACTTCACCCGAGCCCTGTCGAAGGAGCTCTTCGGCCGCAACATCAGTGTCAACAACATCGCCCCGGGCCCGATGGACACCTCATTCTTCTACCCGGCCGAGACCGACGACTCCGTCGCGTTCCACAAGTCCTCGGCCATGAACGGCGAACTGACCAAGATCGAGGACATCGCGCCCTATGTGATCTTCCTGCTCACCGAGGGCTGGTGGCTCAACGGGCAGACCCTCTTCGTCAACGGCGGGTACACCACGCGCTGAGGGCGACTGCCGGGCGCGACCGTCGCGGTTCCGTTCCCCGATGCAGCGCGAACACCTGGCCCCGGCCTCCAGCTTGTCCACCATCCGCATCGCCGTGGACGGGTTCACCCCGAGTATCTCCGCCAACGCCGCGAGCTTGAGCGGCCGGCAGCCCTCCAGCACCACCAGCGTCCGCAACTGAGGCAGCGTCAGCGAGGTGTCGATCGAGGCCAGGGCCCGTGCCGACAGGGCCATCAAAAGGCGCGACGCGGTCACCACGGCGGAGCGACCCGGCGGGGACGCGGGTCAGCCGGTCACCGGGCGGCTCCGTCGACGGAGTCCATGAAGCGCAGCATCCGGCGGTTGACCGCCTCCGGGTGGTCGATCTGCGGCCCGTGGCCGGTCTCGGAGACGATCTCGGCGCGCGCACCCGGTATCAGCCGCGGCACCCGCTCCAACTGCCGCTTCGGGTGCACCAGGAGGCTGCGCCGGCCGAGCACCAGATAGAGCGGGGTGCGGATGCTCGCCAGCTCGTCGTCGGAGAGCGGCAGGGGCGACGGGCGACGGACGCGGAAGGCCCGGACGCCCTTCCGGATCATCGTGCGCAGCTCGGTCACGATGATCACCGGCTGTTCCAACCACGCCGCCAGGCGCGGACGTAGCGCCTTCGGGGCGGAGGTCGCGAAGAGGCTGAGGAAGATCCAGACGAAGAAGCGCAGTCCCACCTTCTCCAGTCCGCCGGGGTCGAGCAGCGTGACCGAGGCGAGCCGGCCGGGCCTGCGGTGTGCCTGGTTCAGGGTGAGCCAGCCGCCGTAGGAGGAGCCGACCAGGTGCACGTGGTCGAGTCCGAGCGCGGCCAGCGTCTCGTCCAACCACTGCGCGGCGCACTCGGGTTGGTGGATGGGTGCGCGCTGCACGCTGCGCCCGGGGTCCCCCGGGGTGTCCACCGCGTACACCGGCCGCTCGGCGCTGAGGGCGGGGGTGTTCGGGTACCACATGGCGGAGCAGGAGCCCGAGCCGTGGACGAGGACGACGGGGGTGCGGTTCCGGGCGGCGGGGTCGGCCGGTTCGTAGCGGTAGACATGGGTGGTGCCGAAGGACGTCTCGACGTCCTGCTCCGCGGCCGCGGGCGCTCCGAGGGCGTAGAGCGCGTCGCACGCGGCGAAGTACTCGTCGCGCAGGGCCTCGCTCACGTAGCGGCCGACATCGGCGGGGGGACGGGTAGTGGTCACGGACACGGCCACCTCCGGGGAATCCGTTGTTCGCGGTCTTCGTGATACGAACGTACCACGATCTTGGTACGGTTGTATCAACAAAATTGCCTGGCACGATACGGACCACCGACCCGTACCGAGACGACTGACGAGGGAAGACGCGGCCGATGCCCAAGCGCGTGGACCACACGGAACGACGTACCGAGATCGCCGAGGCGCTCCTCCGCGTCGCGGGACGACGCGGCCTGCACTCCGTGGGGATGCGGGACGTGGCGGCGGAGGCAGGTGTGTCGGTGCGGCTGGTGCAGTACTACTTCGAGACCAAGGAGAAGCTGCTGCTGCACGGACTGCAGCACCTGGCCGAGCGGTTCGGGGAACGCGTCGCCGCCCGCGTCGGGGCCGCCGGGGACCGCCCCGGACCGCGGGCGGTGATCGAGGCCCTCCTGACGGCGTCGCTGCCGACCGACGAGGAGAGCCGCACCTTCCACCTCGTCTACACCTCGTACGCCGTGCTCTCCGTGACCGACGAGGCGCTCGCCGCCCAGCCCTTCATCAAGAACCCCGAGGCCGCCGAGAACCGCCTGACCGCGCTCCTGGAACAGGCACGGGAAGCCGGCCTCACCCGGCCCGGGATGGACGCCCGCGCCGAGGCCGTCACCCTGCTCGCCCTGTCCGCGGGGCTCGGCACCAGCGTCCTGGTGGGCCGGAGCAGCGCCCGGTCCGCCGCGGACGTCCTGGACCGCCACCTGGACCGCATCTTCCGGGAGGGCGGCGGCGGTTCACTGGCGCGCGCGATCCCGGAGTGAGGCTCAACCCTCCTGCGCCGGCCCGGTCGTTGTGCCTGCGGGGCGTCCGCCGCAGACGCACAGCCCGTAGATTGCCGGCACGTCCAGCGCGCTGCGGTGCGGCGATTCCGGGACCGGCCGAACGGCGCGCGACGCCGGCGACCCCCGGCGGATCCGGCACGACGGCCGGACGGACGCCGGTCGGGCAGCCGTCCGTTTCAGGGTGGCAGGGACGGTCCGGGCCCGCCACGCGAGCCCGTCGCGCGGTCCCGGCCGGGCCCCGCGCCACGGCACCTCACTGCTGCGGGTGCCGCCAGCGGGTGTCCAGGTCCGCCCACTCCTTCTCCCACTGGGCGTAGCGCCGGCGGTTCAGCAGCCGGACGCCGGCCTTCTCCGCGCCGTAGAGCAGCAGGCCGGTGCCGGACGCGACCACGGTGCCCGCCACCACGCTCTCGGCCAGCGAATCCGTCGGCGTGCTCGGGTCGCGCACCAGCTTCCCGTCCCGGTCCAGCCAGACGGTCGTGTGGTCCCCGACGTGGACACCGGGCGGCACGGTCGTCTCGCCCGTGCGCGCCGTGTGGTCCGCGGCCGTCCAGCGCACGATCGTGTGCACCCGGCTGCCCGTGCCGTTCCCGCTGTCGACCGTGATCCGGGCGGCGGGATCCTTCACCACCACCGCGGAGACGGGGCGCCACTCGGCGCTCTGCCGGTGGGCCGCCGCGTCCACCGCGTTGCCGGCCAGCACGCCCGCGGTCGGGGCGGCCACGGCGATCAGCACGCCCGCGGTCAGCGCGATCCAGGACTGCGCCACATCCGTGCCCCGCCGCAGCGGGCCGTGCCGCCAGGGCGGCCGGAGCTTCCCAAGAGGCATCACGCACCCCCTTTGCCTGCCCTTCGAGCGTGCCACACCTGGCCGCGCGGTCCCACCGCAGGGCGGCCACCGCCCTGCGGAACCGGCCGGAAAAGCCGATCGTGGAAGGGGAGCGGAGCGCATCCTGGGAGCAGGGAGCGGACGCGTCCCAGGAGTGCGGAGCCGTAGGGAGCCGTCGTGATCACCGCAGTGCGCCTGCCGGGGCGCCACGCCACGCGCTCGGCGAAGCCGGGCCCGCCGCGGGAGCCGCCCAAGCCACCGGCCGGCCCCCGGCCGCCCGCCTGGCGGCCATGGCTGCCGCCCGTCATCCTCCTCGCGGTCTTCGTCATCCTGCTCAGCCGCGCCCACAACCCCTCCGGCACCTCCCTGACCTACAGCACGTTCCTCGGCAAGGTGGACGCCGGGCAGGTCAAGACCATCGATATCGACGACAAGGGCGGCGTCAACGGCAAGCTCAAGGACGGCCGGAAGTTCACCACCCGGATTCCCACCGCGCTGGGCACCACCGGCCTCGACCGGCAACTGCGCGCGAAGGACGTCGACATCACCGCCTCCAGCAGCGGCGGCGGCAGCTGGATCGGACCGCTGGCGGCCGTGCTGCTGCCGCTGGTCCTGCTCGGCGCGCTGTTCCTGTGGACCGGGCGCCAGGCCGCGCGCACCCTCACCGGCGGGCTCAGCGGCATCGGCCGCTCCCGGGCCAGGATCATCGAGGCCGAGCGGCCCACCACCCGCTTCGACGACGTCGCCGGATACCAGGGCGTCAAGCAGGAGATCAGCGAGATCGTGGACTTCCTGCGCCGCCCCGAGCGGTACGCCGTGGTCGGCGCCACCGGGCCGCGCGGGGTGCTGATGGTCGGGCCGCCCGGCACCGGCAAGACGCTGATCGCCCGGGCCGTCGCCGGCGAGGCGGCGGTGCCGTTCCTGTCGGTGACCGGATCGGCGTTCGTCGAGATGTTCGTGGGCGTCGGCGCCTCCCGCGTCCGCGACCTCTTCGACGAGGCGCGCAAACGCGCACCGTCGATCATCTTCATCGACGAGATCGACGCCGTCGGCAGCCGCCGCGGCGGCATCCGGCTCGGCGGCAACGACGAACGCGAGCAGACCCTCAACCAGCTCCTGGCCGAGATGGACGGCTTCGACCAGAGCAGCGGCATCGTGGTGCTCGCCGCCACCAACCGCCCCGAGGCCCTCGACCCGGCCCTGCTCCGCCCCGGCCGCTTCGACCGGCATGTCACCGTCCCGCTGCCCAACCAGGCCGAACGCGCCGCCATCCTCGCCGTCCACGCCCGCGGCAAGCGACTGACGCCCGACGTCGACTGGAACGTGGCCGCCCGGGCCACCCCAGGCTTCTCCGGCGCCGACCTCGCCAACCTCGTCAACGAGGCCGCGATCCACGCCGTCCGCGCGGGCAACACCGTCATCTCCGGCCAGGACCTCGACGACGCCCGGGACCGGGTGCTGCTGGGACGCCGGGAATCCTCCAACGCCCTGCTCCCGGAGGAACGCCATGCCGTCGCCGTCCACGAGTCGGGTCATGCGCTGGTGGCCGCGCTGTGCGAGAACGCCGACCCGGTCGCCAAGGTGACCATCCTGCCGTCCGGCCCCGCGCTCGGGGCCACCGAACAACTCCCGGAAGCCGAGCGGCATCTGTACACCGAGGGCTATCTCACCGACCTGCTGGCCGTCCGGCTCGGCGGCCGGGCCGCCGAACTCGTGATCTTCGGCGAGGGCTCGACCGGCGCCGCCGACGACCTGGCCGGCGCCACCCAGATCGCCGGCCGCATGGTCCGCGACTTCGGCCTCTCGCCCTCCCTCGGCCCGGTCGGCTACGCCACCACCGGCGGCCCGCACCGGCCCGGCGACGACACCCCCGGCGAGACCTTCCACCGCCCCTACTCCGAGCAGACCCAGCGCCTGATCGACGAGGAGATCGCCCGCCTGGTCCGGGAGGCCGAACAACGCGCCACCGCTCTGCTCCGCGACCACCGGGCGGCCCTGGAACACCTCGCCGACCTGCTCACCACCCGCGAGACCGTCGACGGCTCGGTGGTCCTCGACGTCCTCCGCCGCCAGCCAGGACCGCCCCCGGAGCACCCCTACGAGCCCGGGCCCCGCCCGCCCTGACCCGACGATCACGGGGCCCCTGACCTGCCGATCACCGGGGCCGGGCCGGGCGCACCGCCGACCCGCAACCTCCAGCATGCGCCGGCAGCGGCCACACGAGCGAGAATCGAGCTGAGGGCACCCGTGCGCGTGCGGGCCCTCGTCCGGGCCCGCAGCCGCCCTCCCAGCTGGGAAGGAGAGGTCCGATGTTGTTCTGGTACGGCCACCACCACGGCGGCCCGGGCTGGGGCTGGCTCGGGGCCACGGTCGGCATGGTCCTGTTCTGGGCACTGGTGATCGTGATCGGCGTCCTGATCTTCCGCGCCCTGACCCGTCCCGGCGCGTTCGGCGCGGCCGGCCCGGGCCGCCGCGTGCCCGGCTGGCGCCAGGATGCCGCACCGCCCGCGGGGCCGCCCACGGCGGAACAGATCCTCGCCGAGCGGTACGCCCGCGGCGAGATCGAGGACGACGAATACCAGCGGCGGCTGGCCGTGCTGCGCTCCGGCACGGGCGGCCCGACGAGACCCCCGGACGCGCCGGCGAAGTGAGCCGCGGCGGCGAACACCCACAGGCGCGCCGGAGACGGCACCGTCCGCACGGTCCGCCGGCCCATGTCGCCCCACACCGCCCCGCCGGCAGCCCTGACTAATGCAGCGCCGCCTTGAGCACCACGATGACCAGGCCGAGCACCAGGTTCACCACGGCCGAGAGCACCACCAGCCGGGTCGGGGCCCCGGCGCGGATCGCGGCCGTGCCGGCCCAGCCGATCTGCTCCGCCACGGCGACCGCGAGCGCGAACCACGCGGTGGCCGGCAGGCTCAGCCCCAGCAGCGGACTGATCGCCACGGCCACCGCCGGCGCCACCGCGGCCTGCGCGATCGGCCACTCGTGCCCTGCCACCCGACGCACCCGGTTCCACGTCAGATGCCGGTACGACGCCAGCGTGCCGACGAGGCGGGAGTAGACGTGCGCGACCCAGAAGACCAGGCCCGTGACCAGCAGCAGAAGCACCAGCCCGGCCCGCGGGAACGGCCCGAAGGCGGCGGTGCCGGCCACGACGGACGCGGCCTGGAGGGAACCGTAGACCGCGCCTCCGTAGTCGGTGTGCGCCCCGCGCGGCTCTTCCGGCTGCCCGGGAATCGGTCGGCCCTGATCGTCCGCGGAGTCGTCGGCGCCCGTACCATCCGCCATGTCCCACAGGATCGCCGTGGACCCCGCGGCCCCGCGCGATGTGCGGACCATGGGGGTGACAGACCAGGCCGGCCGGGACCGCCTCAGTGCGCGTCGTGTGCCGCGCCGCGCGGCACGGCGAATGCGGTGAGCACGGCGCCGCCCGCCTCCAGCCGCGCCCATCCGTCGGGCACCGTCAGCACCGCCACCGCAGACGTGGCGAACTTCCCACGGACCCGGGCGAGCGTCTCGGTGTCGCCGGCCCCGGTCAGCGTCACCACCAGGTCCTGCACGGCCGGCTGGTGGCCGATCACCAGCGCGGTCCGGCAACGGTCCGGGAGCGCCCGCACCACCTGGAGCAGGGTGTCGGCGCTCGCCGCGTAGACCCGTGGCTCGAAGATCACATCCGGGCCCGCCGCCTGCGTCGTGGGAAGTTCCGCCGCCGTCACGAGTTCCGCCGCGACCCGCTCCCAGGTCTCGCGGGTCCGCCGGGACGTCGAGCACACCACCAGGTCGGGCGTGCAGTGCTGCTGCCGCAACCATCGGCCGACCGCCGGCGCGTCACGACGGCCCCGCCCCGCCAGCGGACGCTCATGATCCGGTACGCCCTCCGGCCAGGCGGACTTCGCATGCCGCAGCACGATCAGACGGGCGCACCGCTCCTGGGAAGCGCGCGTCGAATTGCTCGTCGAAGCGCTCATCGCCTCGCTCGTCGAAGCACTCTCGTCAGTACTCACGGAAGCCTCCGCGCTACTTCTGGGCGTGCGACCCCAGGTAGAACAACAGGGCCATGAACCCGAGGAGGAGATGGCTCCCGGCGATGTAGAGGAACACCCGCCAGGACGCCCCGCGTTCCTTGCGGGCCTCCGACATCCCACCACCGAAGCCGGGATCGGGCGCGGACGGCGCCGCGTCGGTGCGCTGTCCGGTGCTGTGGCCGTCGCTCATGGTGTGCTGTCCGTCCTCCTGGCTATCGCCGCATCTCCTGTGCGGCTGCCGGGTTCTACGGGTCCGGCAGCCGCCCACAGGCTTTGCGAAACCCTGCAAGTCTAGGCGACGCCCCATGGGTCCCGGCCCCTTCGGCCCCGGCCGCCCTCGGCAGGGCCACGCGCGGCACCGCGAAATTCGCTGTCGCCACGGGCCCGAGCCGGGAGAAGCTTGCGAGGTGCCGGTGCTCCGTGACGGAGCGCGTACAGGGACGGGATTCGACGGGCATGGAGGGTAACGGATGGGAGCGGACGGGAGCGGACGGGAGCGGACGGGAGCGGGGGACTGTGCTGACTGGTGCGGTGGCGCTGACGGTGGGGCGCGAGGTGCACATCACGCTGACGAAAGCGGGGCAGACCAAGGTGCGGTACCCCGCCACCGTGGTGAGCGATGACGGCGTGCGCGCCGTGGTGCGGGCGCGCTGGGCCCGGCCCACCGCCCGGGACTTCGGATTCGTACGCTTCGAGCCGGGCGACGTCCTCACCGAGCACTACTGGCGTGACCGCTGGTACGCGGTCAAGGCGGTCCGGGCCGCCGACGGCGCGCTCAAGGGCTGGTACTGCGATGTGACGCGTCCGGCGGAGATCGGTGCGGACGGCATCACGGTCGAGGATCTGGATCTTGACCTGTGGCAGTCGGCGGACGGCGCGACCGTGCTCCGCCTGGACGAGGACGAGTTCGCGCAGAGCGGTATCGAGCGCCGCGATCCGGCCGCGGCGGCCCAGGCACGACGGGCCCTGGACGCGCTCGAAGCACTCGCTCGCGCCGGGCGGTTGGGCACACTCTGACCCGGCCCGGCCGCCGACTTGCGGATCCGCCGGGACTGTGCTTGGGCCCGTGCGCCGATGCCCGGCACGACCACCGATGACACCGATGACTCCTATGACACCGATGACTGGGCGAAGATGCCCTCGGCTGCACTCCGTTGCCGCCGTCGCGACAACGCCGGTCAGGCCCCGTCAGGCCCCCGAGCGAGGTGCATCCGCACAGGTCACGGGTGGTTGGACGGCGCCGGTCCCAGGCCGGAACGTCCCGGGGCCGGGCCGCCGTGGCCGTCGTTGCGATTGCCTGGTCGGCGGGGTGGGACCACAGTGGGAGGGAGAGCGGAAGTCGTGGGGGCGGTCTCACGGAGGCGTACCGCAATGGCTGAGGCACTCTCCCGCCGGGAGCTTTCCCTCCTGGCACAGATCGAACTGGACTTGCGTACGGACGACGCGGACCTCGACCGTCGTCTGACCACCATGCGGTGGGACGTCCCACCGCCGCAGCCACCACCGTCGGCCGGGCACGGCGTCGGTCCTGCCGTCCGGGCACTGGGCGCCCTGTTCCGGGGCGTACTGGGGTCGGCGGCCTCGACCGCCACGACGGCGGTGCTCTCGACCTGCGTATCGGTCTGGGGACTGGCGCTGACCTGTCTGGCCCGCCTGGTCGCCTGTTGGGCGCGGCTACGAACCCTCGACGACCGGGAACCGGCCGACGCCGGCAGCTGACCGCCTGGCCGCACTGCCTGCCACGGCCCGGTCACCGGGATATGAAGCAGCGGCTTTCCCGCGGATGTCTGGCCCCCGGTGGCATAGTGACGTGATGGATGCACTCATACGTGCGGCTCTACGGGCTGCGAGCGGTGTGCTGGGGGCGGTCGTGGCGGAGCCCGTGGTGGTGGGCAGCAGTTCGCGCAGTGTGGTGCTGCGCTGCTCGGCGGGAGCCGGAGCGGGCAGTGCGATCGTCAAGGCGTTCCGTGACGATCCGGAGGGGCGCAGGTCCTTCACCTCGGAGGCGGCGGGGCTGTCACTGGGCCTGGCCGGGCCGGAGTTGCTCGGGGTGGATGCTGCGGCCTCCGTGGTGGTGATGGAGGACGTGGGGACCGGCCTGTCGTTGGCGGACGCACTGGTCGGTGGTGACTGTCGTCTCGCGGGCCACGGCCTGCGTGCCTGGGCGCGTGAACTCGGGCGACTGGCGGCGCTGTCGTTGCCGCGCCGGGCGGAGTTCGACCGGCGGTGCGCGGAGTACGACAAGGGCGTGGCGTGGTGGGGGAGCGAGCCCTGGATCGAGCGGAACGGCGAGGAGTTCCTCGCCGTGTTGGACGCGGTGCATGTCGCGGCCCCGGCCGGACTGGCGGCGGAACTGGGACACCTGACGGCGGCGGAGCACCGCTTTCCGGCGCTCACCCCCGGGGATTCCTGCCCCTACAACGCGTTGCTGGCACCGAACGGGGTCCGGCTGATCGACTTCGAGGGAGCGGGGTTCCAGTCGGTGTTCCTGACCGCCGCGTACTGCCGGAGCCCGTTTCCCAGTTGCTGGTGCGTCTGCCGTATCCCGGACGCGGTGGCGGCGGCGGCCGAGCGCACCTACCGGGCCGAAGTGGCCGCAGTCTACCCGGAGTTGGGCGAGGAGGCGGTGTGGGAGGCCGGGATGCGTTGGGCGACCGCGGTGTGGACGGTGGACGCGACGGCGTACTGGCTGCCGCGGGTGGTGGCCGGGGACGGACCGTTGCATCCGCGGCAGCCGACGGGTCCCACGCGGCGGCAGGTGCTGCGGTACCGCTGGGAACGCGCGGAAGCCGCCCTGGCCGGGGGCGACTTCCGCGCGGTGGGCGAGACGGCGGGGGTGCTGCTACGGAGGATCGGCGAGGGGTGGGCGGTGCCGCCGCTGCCGCTCTATCCGGCGTTCGCCGGGGCCCCGCGCCGCGCTGCCATCGTCGCCTCGGCGGCCCACAGTCAGCGATGAGGCGTGGGCAGGATCTCGAAGCCGCTGAGCTGCTCCGGCTCCTCGTCCCGCACCTCGACCGTCGTCACGTCCGCGGCCGGCGGTCCCAGGTGCGCCCAGTCGACCATCCGCCGGACGCGGTCCTCGGACCCTTCGAAGACCGCTTCGACCTCCCCGTCGGGCAGATTGCGCACCCACCCCGAGACGCCGTACCCAAGCGCGTTGTGCCGGCAGGTGTCCCTGAAGAAGACACCCTGCACCTGTCCCGTCACGATGACGTGCTTCCGCACCATGTTCAGGACTCTAGATCAAGCGGTCGGAGCGGTGCGCGACCGGCGCCTCCGGCGCGCCCCGGCGGGTTTCACCGCCGGTCCCCGGCCGCCGTCACATGCTTGGTATAGGCCGCGTCGAGGTCGCGGACCTCGACGGAGGCGTGGACGGTCAGGTTCGTCGCCGCCGCCGTGTGGGCGCGCACCAGGTCCAGGACCGCCTGGCTCAGGGCGTTCTTGGTCTCCGTGGAGCGGCCCGGCAGGATGGCGAAGTCCACGTGGACCAGGGCCTGTTGGGGTGCGTCGTGGGCGATGACGACGTCGTCGACGCAGCGGAAGCGGGTCTTGCAGCTCTCGACGGTGATGCCGTCGACGGTCTTCGCTGCGAGGGCGTGCAGTTCGTGCGCGAAGCGGCGGCGGTCCAGGAACTCCCGCAGTGTGGCGTCGTGGTCGACGAGGATGTGCGGCATGGGGGTCTCCTCTCGGAGGGACTGGCGGGGGAGTGGGGTGGTTGTGGAGCGGGGTGGTTGCGGAGTGGGTTGGGTTGTGGAGTGGACGTCAGCGGACGGTCCAGCCGCGGTCGCGTAGGGCTTCGGCGAGTGGACGTGCCACGTCCGGGGCGACCTTCAGGCGGACGGAGCCGGGTGGATCGGCGGGGGTTGCGGGGCTGGCCGGGCGGGAGGTGTCCGTGGATGTCAAGTCGAGCCCCTCCAGCTGCAGTTGGGCCGAGTCGACGTCGGCGAGGAGGCGTGCGAGGGGGCGGTCGCGGTCGCTCAGGGCGACCGAGAGCACGCTGTGGGGGCGGGCCCCGGTTCCGTCGTAGGAGGGTGCGATGCGGGCCCGGCCCTCGGCGCCGCGGTGCAGGAGTGCGGTCAGGTCCGCCAGGGCGTCGGCCGTGGCCTCCGGCTCGGGGGCGGCGGACAGCCGGGACAGCGCGTGGGCGGCGGTCGTCAGGTCCGCGCCGAGTTCGGTCAGGAGCGGGGCGAGGGCGCCGGCGTTGGCGGCGAGGATGTCGGCCCACAGGCCGGCGTCGCCGGCCGCCACCCGGGTCGCGTCTCGCATGCCGCGGCCGGCGAGCCGGACCGCGTACTCCTCGCCGTCCCGCAGCCGGGCCGCGGCGAGCGACGCCAGCAGATGGGGGAGGTGGGAGACCAGCGCCACGGCGCGGTCGTGGTCGGGCGGCTCCAGCAGTACGGGCACCGCGCCGCAGAGCGAGACGAGTTCCAGCGCGCGGTTGAGGGCGGACTCGCCGGTCTCCGGGGTGGGGGTGAGTACCCAGTGGTGGTCCTGGAAGAGGTCGGCGCGGGCCGCGAGCGGGCCGGAGCGCTCCCGGCCGGCGAGCGGGTGGCCGCCCACCAGCGTCGTGGTGTCGCAGCCGAGGGCCAGGCACTCGGCGTGCGGCAGTGCCTTGACGCTCGCGACATCGGTGTAGACGCGGGCCAGTCCGGCCTTCTGGTGGTCGGCGAGGGTCCTGGCGGTGTGTGATGGCGGTACGGCGATGACGGCGATGTCCACCGGCGCGGGCGGTGGTTTCGGGGTGCCGGCGCCGCGGGCGGCGGCTAGCCGGACGGCGTCGGGGTCGCGGTCGATCAGATGGGTGGTCACTCCCCGTGCGGACAGTGCCAGGGCGATGGAGGTACCGATGAGACCGGTGCCGACGACTGCGGCGGTGTCCAAGGTGGCGCTCCTCGGCCGAGAGGGGGTGGGGTGGGTGGCGGAGAGGGGCGGTGCGGGGCCCGGGCCCGGCCGGGAGGGCGGNCGGGCCCGGGGAAGGAGGGAGCTTCGGGCGGCGGTTGTGCTGCGACGGTTCCTAGCGGTCGGCCGGGGCCGGCGCGGCCGGTTCCGGTGCTGGTGCGGGCCGGCCGGTCAGGCGCCGCAGCAGCGCCGGGTTGGCGACCATCACCAGGTTGCCGACGAGGATCAGCACGACACCCGCCAGGTCCCTGGCCGTCCAGGAGAAGTGCTCGAACACCGTGGACAGCAGCAGCGACACGATCGGGAAGAGCACCATCGCGTACGCGGCCCGCTCGCCGCCGATCCTGCCGAGCAGGGTGAGGTACGCGCCGAAGCCCACCACCGAACCGAAGACGGCGAGATAGAGCAGTGAGCCGGTGTACTTCAAGGTGGGCTGGAACGGCGCGCCGTGCCCGAAGAACGCGGCGAACGGCGCCATCAGCAGCGCCCCGTACGCCATCGCGTACCCCGTGCCCTGCACCACCGGGATGCCCGCCGCCTGGGTCTTGCCGGAGACCACGTTGCCCAGGCAGAAGACCAGGGTGCCGAGCACCGACAGCACGATGCCCTGGCCCGAGCCGGAGGACAGGCCGAAGTTCTGGAACTCCGGCCAGAAGACGGTGACGATTCCCAACAGCCCGATGCCTCCGCCGACCAGCATCTTCGCGGTGATGCTGCGCCGGAAGAAAACCCGGGCGAAGACCATGTTCACCACCAGCGACATGGCGAAGACGATCGAGACCAGTCCGGTGGTCAGATGCTGTTCGGCGAAGTAGAAGCAGACGAAGTTGGTGGAGAACATCAACGCGCCCATGAGGACGAACTGGCCGTGCACCCGGAGCGGATAGCGCAGCGGCAGCCCCCGCAGCCGGGCCCAGGCCAGCAGGATCACGGCGGCCAGTGCGAAGCGGTACGCGATCGAGGCCGTGGGGTGCACGTCCCCCAACTGCCCCTTGATGGCAAGCCAGGTGGAGCCCCAGATCAGCACCGTCACGGCATACAGGACGGCGTTCATCCGCAGCTCCGTTCCAGCAGCCCGACCAGCCGGCGGGCTCCCTCCGCAACCTGATCCGGCGTCAAGTAACTAAGGGAAAGGCGCATTTGGTGACATCCGCCGTCACCGTCGGGATAGAAGTAGCTCATCGGTGTCCAGATCACTCCGTGTTCGCGGGCGGACTCTTCCAACAGGGCATTGTCCGCCGGAACCGGGAGGGTCAGGGTGAGGAAGAAGCCACCCGCAGGCGCATTCCAGCTGATTCCGGCCGCCTCGCGCCGCTCGCGGGGCAGCAGCCCGTCGAGACTGTCCAGCAGGATCCGCAGGTTGGACTGGTAGAAGTCGGCGGCCGGCCGGTTGGCCTCCCGCAGCCGGAAGTCATGGCTGACCAGCATGCCGCCGATGACCGCCTGGCTGAGCGCCGGGGTGTTCACCGTCAGCATGCCCTTGAGCTTCGACAGTTCGTCGGCCAGCAGCGTGCGGCCGCCGTCCGGCGCCCGGACGTGCTGGTCGGCGATCACATAGCCGACCCGGGCGCCGGGGAAGCAGGTCTTGGCGAACGAGCCGAGGTAGACGACCCGCCGCCGGTCGTCCAGCGCCTTGAGGGTGGGCAGCACGCTGCCCTTGGGGGTGAAGAAGCCGTAGGGGTTGTCCTCCAGGATCAACAGGTCCTCGGCCTCGGCCAGTTCCAGCAGCCGGCGGCGCGCGGCGACCGGCAGGCAGGTGCCGGTGGGGTTGGAGAAGTCCGGGACCACGTAGAACGCCCGCGGCCGCTTGCCCGCGGCGCGCAGCTCGGCGACCGTCCGCCGCAGGACGGCCGGATCGCACCCCTCCGGGCCCTCGGGGACATGGACGGTCTCGATGTCCAGCAGCCGGGCGGCGCCGGTGATGCCGACGTAGCACGGCGAGGAGACCAGCAGCACGTCCGAGGGGTCGGCGAACAGGGCGCGCAGCACGAGGAACATCCCCTCCTGCGCGCCCACCGTGACCACCAGCGATGCCGGATCGGCGGTGATGCCCTCGTCGTGGTGCAGGGCACGGGCGACCAGCTCGTGGATCTGCCCGTTGGTCCGCCCGTACTGGAACAGCAGGGTGCGGACCTGCTCCGGGGAGCAGCCGCGCTCCTCGGTGAGGTACCGCTGGTAGGCGGTGAGGTAGTCGCCGATCCGCTCGACCTCGAAGAGCCCCTCGTAGGGCCGGCCGGGGCCGAAGGAGATCGCGTCCGGGTAGCGGGAGGTGACCTCGTTGAGGAAGTTCATCACCTCCATCAGCGGGTCGGAGAGCGAGCCGTGCAGGCCCTGGCCCGGCAGCTCGGTGACGGGGGGATCCTGGCTCACCGGGCGTCCTCCCACAGGACCGGGCAGAAGTCCGGGTCGGTGTAGTCGGGGTTGCCGTGCGCGTCCTTGCGCACCAGCACGTCGTTGTTGTAGACGACCAGGTCGCCGGAGGACAGCTCGTAGGGCCGCCACTGGTTGGTGCGGTCCTGGAGGTGGAGGGAGATGGCGCGGCGGGGCCGGTCGCCGAGGTTGTAGCCGCTGCCGTGGTAGGTGCGGCAGTGGTGGAAGCTGATGTGTCCCTTGGGGATGGTCACGGGCACCTTGCGGACCTCCGCGTTGTTGAAGGCGGCGTTCTCCGTAAGCATGTCCTCAAGTTCGGACCGGTCGCGATCGGCGAAGTGCCGGCTGGTGGAATCGTCGCCGCCGGTCTCCTTCCAGCGGTGGCTGCCGTCCACCATCGTGATGGTCCCCATCTCCTCGCCGCAGTCGTGGAAGGGGATGAAGGCGGTGAGCATCGCGTCGGAGGAGCAGGTCTGCCAGTAGTGGCGGTCGAAGTGCCAGGGCACGATGTTGCGCGCGTCGTCCGTCCGCTGCGGCTTGTGGATCAGGGTGCTGTTCCACAGGCGTATCTGGTCGGTCTGCGCGATGCGTGCGGCGACCGCCGCGATCACCGGCTTGGCCAGGAGGGAGCGGATGGTGTCGTCCTCGTAGAAGATGTAGTCGTTGTGCCGGTGCACATCGCCCTGCTCCGGCTCCCAGTAGGCCAGCCGCGGCGGGCGGACCGGCAGGGTGCGGTCCCGGTGGCCGCCGTAGAAACGGTCGGCCGCGGAGTCCAGCAGGTCGACCTCCTCGTCGGTGAGCAGCTTCTTCGACAGGTACCAGCCGTGCTCCTGGTAGAACCGCACCTCTTCGTCGGTGGGCAGCAGCTCCTGCTCGGCGGGGGTCAGCGTGAAGCGGGTGGCGTTGGCAGCGGTGTCGGTCATGCCGGTTCCCTGTCGTCGGTGGTGGGGTACGGACGGTCTGTGGAGCGGTGGAGCAGGTCCGGGGCGAGGGTGTCCAGGCGGGGGCGGCCGGTGAGCGCCATCGCCTCCTCCAGTTCGTCCCGGAGGGTGGCCAGCACCCGTTCGACGCCGGCCTCGCCGTCGACGGCGAGGCCCCAGAGGACGGGGCGGCCGACGAGGACCGCACGGGCGCCGAGGGCCAGTGCCTTGAGCACGTCGGTCCCGCGCCGGACGCCGCCGTCGACGAGCACTTCGCACCGGTCCCCGGCGGCCGCGACGACCTCCGGGAGAGCCTCCAATGCCGGTACTGTCCCGTCGAGTTGGCGCCCGCCATGGGTGGAGACGATCAGCCCGGCCACGCCCAGGGTGGCCGCCCGCCGTGCGTCCTCCGCAGTGAGGACGCCCTTGAGCACCAGCGGCAGCCCGGTCAGCGACCGCAGCCAGGCCAGGTCGTCCCAGGTGAACGCGGCGTCGTGGTGCCGGGCGGCGTGCGCGGCGAGAGTGGAGCTGCCGGCGCGGCCCTGGTACAGCCCGGTGTCGTGGTCCTCGTCGAGGTTGGCGGGGCGGATGTGCGGCGGCAGGCGGAAGCCGTTGCGCAGATCGCGCTCGCGGCGGGCCATGCGCGGGGTGTCGACGGTGATCACCAGTGCCTGGTAGCCGGCCGCCTCGGCTCGGCGCACCAGGGACGCGGTGATCTCCCGGCGGCGCATCACATACACCTGGAGCCACAGCGGCCCGGTGGCGGCCCGGGCGATCTCCTCCAGCGACGTGCTGGCGAAGGTGCTGGCGACGGTGAGCGCGCCCACCGTGCCGGCCGCGCGGACGGTCGCGGTCTCGCCGTCCGGGTGGACCAACTGGTGGTACGCCATGGGCGCGATGCCCACCGGAAACGCCACCGGCCGGCCGAGCAGCGTGGTGGCCGGCTCGCAGCGGGAGACGTCGACCAGGGCGCGGGGGCGCAGCCGGTAGCGGGCGTAGGCCGCGCGGTCCTCGCGCAGGGTCACCTCGTCGCCGCTGCCGCCGGCGATGTAGTCGAACACCGGGCGGTCGAGCCGGGTACGGGCCGCCGCCTCGAAGTCCCGTGGGTTCAGCGGCGGTTCGGTACGGTCGGTGCGGGCGGCGGTCGGCGCGGTCACCCGCCGGCCCTCGCCGCGGCACCCGCCGGTACGGCGTTCCCCGCGCGTTCCCGTTCCACGGCCTCGTAGAGTGCCTTGATGTTGCCGCTGCCGAAGGTCCGCGCATCCAGGCGCTGGATCAGCTCGAAGAAGACCGTGCGCCGGGCGTACGGGGACCGGGTGAAGACCTGCACCAGCTGGCCCCACTCGTCCCGGTCGGCCAGCAGACCGAGCTCCTGGAGGGCCGCCGGGTCGATGCCCACGTCGATGCCGCGGGCGGCCAGCGAGGCATAGTAGCCGGCCGGTGTGCTGAGCAACTCCACACCGGAGCGGCGGAGTTCACGGGCGGCGGTGACTATGTCGTCGGTCCCGTAGGCGACATGCTGCACACCGGGGCCGTCGAAGCCGTCGAGGAAGTCGTTGAGCTGTCCGCGGCCGCTGACCGGGTCGGGCTCCACCATCGTGAAGGTGATGCCCCGGGTCTCGTCCTGGACGACCTTGGAGGCCATCGCCTGGCCGCCGACGACGATGTACTCGTCGTAGGTGTGCTTCAGCCCCAGGGCGCGTCCGTAGAAGTCGACCATGGTGTCCAGCGAACCGGGGCGCAGACACAGCGCCAGATGGTCGACGGACCGCAGCAGACCGGGGTCGGGCTGCCCGTCGTCTACGGGCAGGTACCGCCCCGGCAGAAACGGTCCTGACGGGTCGTCACGCTGGACGAAGGTGTGCACGAGGTCGTTGGTGGCGGCGACGGTGGCCCGGACGACCCGGCCGCCGGCGTCCTCGAACGTCTCGGGTTCGGCGACCGGATCGGCCCCCGCCGCCACCGCACGGGCGAAGTCGCCGGCCGCGTCGGTGGACCGCAGGGCCACGTCCCGCACGCCGTCGCCGTGCCTGCGGACGAAGTGGGAGGCGGCGTGGTCGGCGTGCAGGGCCGAGGTCAGCACCAGGCGCACCCCGCCGTGGGCCAGGACGAGGGAACGGGCGCCGGCGAGCCCGGTGAGCGGGCCGGCCTCGGCCACCACCCGGAATCCATAGGTGCCGCAGTAGTAGTGGGATGACTGGTTGACGTCCCCGACGAAGAACTCGACGTGGTCGACGGAATGGGCGGTCACACTGATCCAATCTCTCGTTCGGAAGGTGTGGTGGCGCACCGGGCCGCCCCTCGCGTGAAACGCCGCGAGAAGCCGGCCGCCAGGTCAGCGCATGGAGGTCGCCGGTGCCGCCGCCGCTTCGGCGAGGGCCCGGAAGAGGTAACAGGAGGAGGTGGCTCCGGGGTCCTGGTGGCCGACGCTGCGCAGCCCCAGATACGAGGCCCGGCCCTTCCTTGCCTGGAGCGGGATGGTGGCACGCATACCGTCCTCGGCCGCCAGTGCCGCGGCGCGGGCGGCGGCGGGGAGGTCGGCGCCGGACTCCGCGGCGCCCCGGAAGGCGTGGACCGCGGGGGAGCAGGTGTCGATCATGGTCTTGTCGCCGGGCACGGCCGCGCCCAGTCGCTGCATGGTGGCCAGCGCGGCGACCAGGCCGGCTGCGAACCGGCGAGCGCCGACTTCCGGCGCGGTGCCGAGGGCGGCTCCCAGGGTGCGGAACGCGCCTCCGTACAGCGGCCCGGAGGCCCCGCCGACCACGGAGATCAGCGTCTCGCCCGCGGCCGTCAGTGCCGCGCCGGGCGAGGCCGGGGGATGCGGCAGCGCGTCGAGCGCGGCGCGGACCGCGGCGAAGCCGCGGGCCATGTTGGCCCCGTGATCGCCGTCGCCGATGGCGGAGTCGAGTTGGATGAGATGGTCCTGATGCCGGTCCATGGCCGTGCCGACGCGCCGCAGCCAGTCGAGAACGAAGGGACAGTCCACCGCGCCCCGGCCGGGCGTACCGGCACGGCCTCGTAACGTCTCGCGGTCCCTCTCAGGCTCCCGCATGGCAGGCGCTCCTTCGATCCCCCGTGCCGCAGTGGTGGACGGCTACCGGATTACCAACGTGTTACCGAAAGGTGTTCGGCATTACCGAATACCGACAGGAAGCAAAACGCAACGACCCCGGCCGCGTCAAGGTTTTCCCGCACAAGCGAGCACGGGCTTTACGGAGCGACAGCGAACCGCGGCCGGCGAGCGGCGCGTTGGTGAAATCGACGCGGACGCGAGGAGGCGCAGGGAGAAGCGGCGCGGGGAAGCGCACCGGGAAGCGGCGCGCCGAGGTGGCACAGGGAAGTGGGGAGTGACAGGGCCCGGAGCCGACTACACCGACTCCGTCAACTGGCTCAACTGGCTCAACTACACGCCGTCAGACCGGCGTTACGCGGTGCGCCGAGGTCCCGGGACAGGCTGCGCGCCACCTCCCGCACCGCGATGGCGTGTTCCTGCCGCACGCCTTCGGCCAGCAGGCGTTCCACCGGGCCCACCAGCCCCAGCCCGCCGACCACTTCACCGGAGCGGTCGAAGACCGGCGCCGCGATCCCCGCGTCTCCGAGCGTCAACTCGTGCTCGTCGAGCGCGTATCCGGTCTCCCGCACCCGGTCCAGCTGGCTCTCCAGTCGCTCCGGATCATCCAGACTGGAGCCGGTGACCCGCGGCAACTCGCCCGCCAGCAGCGCGGAACGACGTTCGAGGGGCAGAAAGGCGGCGATCGCCTTGCCGAGCGCACAGGCATTCCACGGCAGACTGGCCCCCGTCTCCAGGACCTGCACCGCCCCACCCGGCCGGAACGCATGATGCACCACCAATACCTGACCTCCCGTCAAGATGCCGGTCCAGACGGCCGCGTCCGCCTGGGCGGCGAGCCGGTCGGACCAGGTCACCGCACGGGTGCGCAGTTCATGCGAGTCCAGATAGGCGTTGCCCAGTGTCACCAGTCCCGGCCCCAACTGGTACTTGCCGGTCTCGCGGTCCTGGACGACCAGTCCTTCCGCCTCCAGGGTGCGCAGCAGTGCATGGGCGGTCGGCTTGGCGACCCCGATCCGCTCCGCCAGCTCCGTCACACCCAACCGGCGTGCCGCCGTGGCGAGTTCCCGCAGTACGTGGATCGCCCTGTGCACCGCTTGGACCATGAACCACTCCTCGGTCGGTATTGCTGAACGGCGTTCCGAACCGTAGGGTTCTCGTTCATGACACCGCTGGTTGGCATCGTACTTGTGTCGCACCGTGCGGAAATCGCCCTGGGGGTACGTTCCCTGGTCGCCGAGATGGCCGGCCCCGAGGTCACCGTGGCCGCGGCGGGCGGCACCGACGACGGCCGGACCGGCACCAGCTACGCCCGCATCCGTGATGCCCTGCACAGCGCCGCCACCGATGCCGGCGTACTGCTCCTGCCCGACCTGGGCAGCTCGGTGCTCACTGCGCGCCTCGTCCTGGAGGACCACCCCGCCATCCGCGCCGTCCTCGCCGACGCCCCGTTCGTCGAGGGCGCCGTGGCGGCCGCCGTCACCGCCGCGACCGGCGCCCCACTGTCCACCGTCGCCAAGGCGGCAGAAGAGGCCCGCCATTTCAGCAAGCTCTGACGGCCGGTTCGCCGGAGGGGGCGGGGGCCGAACGCAGCCGTCTGTTCCGCCTGACCGGAACGAGCGCACCGCCGCCCACCACCGGCGCCGTACGGCGCGTATGCGCCCGCACGCGGCCCGGATGCTGCGCCGGGCCGACGACCGCTGCCCGCACGACTCGCAACTCACCGCCCTGCTGGCCGAACTGCACCTCGTCTGGCAGCCGCAGTCATTGTTCCCCCAAGGTAGTGGTGAGCCAGAACACGCTTGAGGTCGACCTTGGGGCAGGGCGGAAGCTCGTCGCAGCGGCACGACGCCGACCCGGGCACAACGGATTCCGAGGAGCGACCACCATGTCCACCGTCCTTTCCCACCAGGGGCAGGAACGCCCATCGCTGCAGAAGGCGATCGAGGCGATCGTCGAGTCCGGTTTCCTCGGGGTGCAGCTGCGGGTGAACGACGAGCGGGGTGAGTGGGTCGGCAGTGCCGGGGTGCGCGAGTTGGGGCAGAACGCCGAGCCGCTGGTCAATGGGCACTTCCGCATCGGCAGCACCACCAAGAACTTCGTCGCGACCTCGGCGCTCATGCTGGTGGCCGTGCCTGCGCGATCCTGGAGCGGATGCCCGGCCTCGGCTTGAGCCCCGACTACGTGGCCGCACAACGCGAGGCGCTGGTGCTGACCCGGGCGCTGGTGCCGGAGGGCTTCGAGGGCTTCCTGACCCAGCTCGAACACTGGCTTGACGACCCCGAGTACGTCGACCTGATCAAGCGCGGTCGGGAGGCCGAGACCTGGGACCCGGACGACCCGAGGATCGAAGAACTCGCGACCGCCATGGCAGACCACTACCTCGCCAACCCCACACTCCTGGGGAGCCCCACCAGCCTGCGGGCATGGACGAGCGCTTCCACCCAGTACAGGCTGATCAACAACCACCGCAAGGATCAGGCACCGATCTCGGCCCGCCTGACCGCGCTCACCGAGGCCAAACTCCGCTCCGCAGGCATCCCCCTCCCACACCGATGAGGAATCCGAGTCCGCCTCGGCGGGCTCGCGTTCGGCGGCTGTATGACGTCCGTTATCGGGTTCCCGTCGGGCCGGGTCGCTCGCGGTTTTGTGGGGGCGTAAGGGGGCGCAACTGGGGCGCGATGGGGGCGCACTGGGGCGCGTATGGCAGGAGCAGCGGGAGCGAATAGCAGGAGACGCGGTGACGCCCGCCCGGAGTTGAACCGCGAGTAACTCGGCCCGGGTGCCGGGTGGAAGGTCTGGGATCCGGCCAATTCGCCGACCGGTCAAAGCGAGCCATTCCGCGACGGGGGGTGTTGGCCGGTCGGGTGCGGGGAACGCGGAGGCAGGTGGGCGAGAGCAGGCCAGTCGGCCGTCTGGCCTGCCGCTCCGCGCGGCCGGTGCGATGGCCAACGCCCGGTGAAGCGGCGAACGCTGACGTGGGCGCTGGTCCGGGCCGCCAGTGCGGGGCGCTTGCTTTGCAGGTGGAATGTTGCCTGCGCCGCCTTGACGTCGTGCAGGTGTGAGCCTCATCGTCTTCGTCTGTCCGGCAGGGGAGCGGGAACGTTCCTGGAGGGCCAGGCCGTCCCCGGGGAAACGCTTGTGCGATTCCCTTCGCTGCACTCGAACGGGAAGTCGAATATCACTTGCCTCTTGGGTAACAGGAGCCTCAGGTGCCTACTGGCAAGTCAAGGCAAATGAACCGGAAAATCGCACATCGTCAGAACATGGGGGTTGATATTGCGTGAAGGCGAGTGAAGACTGTCGGTCACGTTCGAGTGGCGAGAATGTGCCAGGGGTACAGATCGCCGACAACTCCAAGTACGCCTGCCGGTAATGGTGATCGTCTCTCGTTGTCTCTTGTAGGCACCGGGTGGCTTAGGTGGGGTCCGCTCACGTTTGCTGGTGCGGAGACACCTCATGCGCGCCCTGGGCGAGAGGATTCCTGTGGGGGATGTGTGGTAACGAGTGGGTCGACGGTGGTGTCACCGTCGTGGGTCCCTGCGAAGGGGACGGGTCGTGGCCGGAGCGCGTCGGCTTGCTCCGCGCTGCGCCGGGCGGACCCGGTGTCAAGCGTTCGGCGTCCCGCTGCTCGGGGCGCAAAGCGCTATGGCATGGGGAATTCCGTGTCCTCTTCCGGTTCCGGTCATGGCCGGCCGGTGGCCGGTACGGACCGGCCTGCCGTTCGGCCGACGCGGCTGCTTTTCGGCTGCTGTCGCCGTTGACCTTTCTCCGCCGACGAGGGCAGGTGCCGTCCCGGCGCGGGCGGTGTGGCGGGAGCGGAGTTCAACTTCCGCCGCGTGCCCCCACGTTCGGGCTGGTGGAAAGGGTGTCCGGGCGCCGGGGCATGCTGTGCTGACGCGTTCCGCCGAGTGCCTGCGGATGATTTCGTCATTCGCGCCCGCTTGCCGTCCTTCGTTCGGTGTGCGCGTGCGCAGTGCCGATAACCGGTCGTGTGTGCCGGGGGGTTCAGGAGCCTGGCAAGTCCCGCAACTCCCGGAACTCCTGGATGCGGTGCAGGGGTGCCGTCGGGCGTTGGGGCCGGCCTATGGCGGCCGTTGCCGACGCCTGCCCGCGGGCGCTTCTCCCGATGGTCGCCCAATTCGGCTGGCGGCAACACAGAATTAATCGCAAAGCAGTCAAGGCCACGAAAGGGCTGTGATAGTAAAAATCTTGCACCACCTGGCGAGTTGTCTTTTCCGGACGTCGGGCCGCCGAACAGTCCTGGGCCCAACTGCCGTACAGAAAAGCCCCGTCCAGAACCCGTACTTCAGGGAGAACCGGTGACCAGCAAAGAACTGAGTGCGTCGCCCACCGTCTTCGACGAGCTGATCGGCCGGTGGGTGGCCCTGCAAGCGGCCGGCCCGGTGCGCCACGACGAACGGCAGGGCGTCTGGCAGGTTCTCGACCACCGGAGCGTGGCCGCGGTACTGGCCGACCCGGCCACCTACTCCTCCGACCTCTCCGGACTGACCCCCACCCAGCCGGACTTCGAGACCTTCCGCGAGGGCAACTTCGTCGGCATGGACCCGCCGCGCCACCGCACCCTGCGTACCCTCGTCAGCCAGGCGTTCACCCCTCGTGTGGTGGCCGGACTGGAGCCACGGATCCACACGCTGACCACCGAACTGCTCGACGCCGTCGCGGATCGCGACCGCTTCGACGTGGTGGAGGCGCTGACCTACCCCCTGCCGGTCATCGTGATCGGCGAACTGCTGGGCGTACCGGCCGAGGACCGTGGACTGTTCCAGGAGTGGGCGGCGGTCCTCTTCGGCGGAGACGACCTCGGCGACGCGCCGGACATGGCCGATCTCGAACGCGCCCTGAACGCCCTCGCGCCCACCGTGCGGGAGATGAACGGCTACCTTCTCGACCACATCCGCCGCCACCGTCGGGCCCCGGGCGACGGCCTGACCGGCAGACTCCTGGCGGCCGAGGCGGACGGCGTCCGCCTGACCGACCAGGAGATCGTCGGCTTCGTCGCGCTGCTGCTCGTCGCCGGGCACATCACCACCACCGCCCTGCTGGGCAACGCGGTGCTCTGCCTGGATGCCCACCCCGATGCCGCCGCCCTGCTGCGAGCCGAGCCGGGGCGGCTGCCGGCGGCCCTGGAGGAGGTGCTGCGGTGGCTGCCGCCCTTTCCCGAACTGGGCCGGCGCACCACGCGGGAGGTGGAGATCGGCGGCCACACCCTGCCGGCCGACACGCTGGTCATGCCGCACCTCGCCGCCGCCAACCGTGACCCGGCCCGGTTCGCCGAGCCCGACCGCTTCGATGTGACGCGCCATCCCAACCCCCACCTGACCTTCGGCCACGGCATCCACTTCTGTTTCGGGGCGCCGCTGGCCAGGCTGGAGGCACGGATCGCCCTGCGCCTGCTGCTGGATCGGTTCTCCGATCTCGCGGTCCCGGACGACCGCGACGTGGTGCTCCAGAACCCGGCCGTGATCGTCAGCCCGCGCCATCTGCCGTTGGAGGTCCGGAGGTCATAGCGCCGTGCGCCGCGCGGCCCCGGCCCCACCGGCCGCCGCCGCGCCGGCTGACCGGCCGGCCCGCCCCACCGGAGCGGCCGGTCCCACGGCAGGCAGTCACGTCATTCCCCCGTGAGTTCCGAGTCCCGGGAGTTCCTTCCTCATGCCGCATGCTTCGAGCGCGCCGGTCGCGAACCGGCAGCCGACCCGGATACGCCCTCTCTTACAAGAGCGTCTGGACACCCTCGCCCGCGCCCATCAGGTGCCGGGCGCCCAACTCGCCGTTCACCTCGACGGGGTGACCTACCCGCTGCACACCGGCGTGGCGGATGCCGGGACCGGCCGGCCGCTCACCGCCGAGACGGCGGTGCCGCTGGGCTCGCTGACCAAGCCCTACACGGCCGCTGCGGTGCTGCTCCTGGCCGAAGACGGTGACCTCGACCTCGACGACCTCGCCGGGACGCATCTACCGGAGTTGCGCCGCGCTCCGCACCTGACCGTGCGGCAGCTGCTCAGCCACACGGGGGGACTGCCCACCGGGCCCGACTCGGACGACGTGGCCGGGCTGACGGCCGCGCGCTACCTCGCCACGTACTGCGCCGGCCCGGACACGGTGTGCGTGCCCGGCACCGGCTTCTCGTACTCCAACGCCGGCTACGTCGCCGCCGGGCGGCTGATCGAGGAGATCACCGGCATGGCCTGGCGCGACGCGGTGCGGACGCTGGTCCTCGAACCGCTGGGCACCGCGCCCGCCTTCCTGGGGGAGCCGGCTCCCGGGCGGCCGGTCGCCCGCGGCCACTCCGTCCACCCGGTCTCCGGTCGGGTACGGCCGGTACGCCAGACCCTCGCGCCGGTCGAGGCTCCGGCGGGCGGACTGGCGGCGAGCGCCCTCGACCTGGTCGCTCTCGGGCGGGCGCTGACCGGTGCGGGTCCCCGCGCGGTGCTGACACCCGAGGCCGCCGAGGAGATGCGCAGCCCGGTGCCCGGCGCCGCCCCGGGCGCGCTCGCCGACGCCTGGGGACCGGGCCTCGCGCTCTTCCAGCAGGACGCCCGGCAGTGGTGCGGCCACGACGGCAACGCCCAGGGCACCTCCTGCCATCTGCGGGCCGAACCGGACACCGGAACCGTGGTCGCCTTCACCGCCAACGCCAACAACGGCACCGCCCTGTGGCACGAACTCGCCGCGGAAATCGGCGAGATCACCGGGGAACCGGTCCCGCCGGCCGCCCGGCCGCCCGAGCGGGGCCCGGCCGGCGCGCTGCCCCAGGGCGCCGGGAGCTACCGCAACGGCACCGTCGCATACCTGGTCACCGCGGACGCCGCGGGCACCCTGTCCCTCACCGTGAACGGCGACACCCCGGCCCCGCTGGTCTGCTACCCGGATCTCTCCTTCGACCTGGTGGACCCCGCCACCGGTCGTCCGGTGCCGGGCGGACGCTTCCTGCGGGACCCCGACAGCGGGGCCGTCGACCGCCTCCAGATCTCCGGCCGCACGGCCCGCCGCTCCGCCACCGCCTGAACCGGGCCCGGCGGACGCCGAGGTGCACCTCCCCACCCGCTCGCCCCTCCGGCTCCGCTCCGCCCGGCCCCGCTTGTCCGGGCGGCCCGCCGCACGTCCCGCCGGCCGCCCCGTCCCCGCCCAGAAGGACTGACCAACATGACGGACCAGCACCAGAGTTCAGCCCCCGAGCCCACCGCACCGCGGGTCCGGACCCTCGATCCGGAGCCGGGCCCGGCCGGTCCGGTCCCCGCCCCGGCGCTCGCGGACCTGTTCGCACGGTGGGTGGCCCGTAGCCCGGAGGCGACCGCGCTGACGGACGGCCGGCGGACCTGGTCGTACCGGGAGGCCGATGCCTGGGCCAACCGCCTCGCGCACGTCCTCATCGGCCGTGGGGTGGGGCCGGAGCGGACGGTGGCGCTGGTCCTGCCCCGTTCCGTCGAACTGGTCGTCGCGGAGCTGGCCGTGGCCAAGGCGGGGGGCGCCTTCCTGCCGGTGGACCCGGCGTACCCGGCCGAGCGCCGCGCCCTGATGCTCGCCGACGCCCGCCCGGCCGTGGTCCTCGACGACCCGGCCGCGATCCGGGCCGCCGCCGGCCCCGACCGCGCCCCGGACGACGGGGACCGGCTCTCCCCGCTGCACCCCGGGCACCCCGCCTACGTCATCTACACTTCGGGCTCCACCGGCGCGCCCAAGGGCGTGGTCGTGCCGCACACCGGGCTGGGCGCCTTCGCCGCGGCGGCCGCCGACCGGTACGCGGTCGGGCCGGGGGACCGGGTCCTGCAGTTCTCCTCGCCGAGCTTCGACGCCGCCGTACTGGAGCTGTGCGCCTCCCTGCTGGCCGGCGCCACGCTCGTCGTCCCGCCGGACGGGCCGTGGCTGGGGGACGAACTCGTCGCGGTGCTGGCCGAGCACCGCATCAGCCACGCGCTCATCCCGCCGGCCGCGCTCGCCACCGTCCCCGCGGACGGCGCTCGCCTGCCGGGCCTGCGCACCCTGATCGTGGGGGCCGAAGCCTGCCCCGCCGAACTGGCCGACCGCTGGGCGCCGGGGCGCCGGATGATCAACTCGTACGGGCCCACCGAGGCCACCATCGTCGCCTCCTGGACCGGTCCGCTGTCCGCCGGCGGCGGCACCCCCTCGATCGGCCGGCCGCTGCCGCAGACCCGGGCCCGGATTCTGGACGAGGCCATGCGGCCGGTCCCGGACGGCACCGCGGGCGAGTTGTACGTGGGCGGCCCCGGGGTCGCCCGCGGCTACCTCGGGCGCCCGGGGCTGACCGCGGCCCGTTTCGTCGCCGACCCGTTCGGGCCGCCCGGGGCCCGGCTCTACCGCACCGGCGACCTGGTGCGCCGCGACCCCGCCGGCGAACTGGAATTCCTCGGCCGGGCCGACCGTCAGGTCAAGATCCGCGGCTTCCGCGTCGAACCCGGTGAGATCGAGGCGGCGTTGGCCCGTCTCCCCGAGGTGGCCGACGCGGTGGTCCTGGTGCGCGAGGACGAGCCCGGCCACCGGCGGCTCGTCGGCTATGTGACACCGGGCGACCCGGCCCGGCCCCCGCGGCCCGCGCCGCTGCGCGCCGCCCTCGCCCGCAGCCTGCCCGCCCACATGGTGCCGTCGGCGGTCGTCGTCCTCGACACGTTCCCGCTCACCGCCCACCACAAGATCGACCGGCGCGCGCTGCCCACACCCGATGCGGTCCGCGCCCCGGAACCGGGCCGGCACGCCCCGCGGACCCCGGCCGAACGGACCCTCGCGGCCATCTGGTCGGAGGTCCTGGCGGTGCCCGAGCCCGGCACCACCGACGACTTCTTCGACCTCGGCGGCGACTCCGTCCTCGCCACCCGGGTGCTCTCCCGTATCCGGGCGGCGCTCGGCGTCCGGCTCACCGTCCGCGACGTGTTCGGCGCCCGGACCCTCGCCGGCCTGGCGGTCCTCCTCGACGAGCCGGCCACCGCGGCCGCTCCCGCGCCGGTCACGCCCGCCCGCCGGGACGGGCCGCTGCCGCTCTCCGCCGCGCAGCAACGACTGTGGTTCCTCGACGACTTGACCCCGGGCGGCACCGAGTACAACACCGGGGTGGGGATGCGGCTGCGCGGCCCGCTGGACACCGGCGCGCTGCGCCGTGCCCTGGACCGGCTCACCGCCCGTCACGACTCCCTGCGCACCACCTTCGCCACCGTGGACGGCCAAGGGGTGCAACGCGTGGCGGACACCGCCGTCCTGCCCCTCGCCACCGCCGACCTCCGTGACCGGCCGGCCGCGCACCGCGCCCAGGAGGCCGACCGTCTGCTCACCGAGGAGCTGCGGCGCCCCTTCGACCTGCGCGAGGGACCGCTCACCCGGGCCCTGCTGATCAGGCTCGCCGACGACGAGCAGCTGCTGTTGCTGGCACAGCACCACATCGTCACCGACGGCTGGTCGGTCGGGGTGCTGGTACGGGAACTGGCCGCGCTGTACGGCGCGGAGGCGGACGGCGGAACCGACGACCTCGAAGAATCGATTCTTCAGTACCCCGACTTCGCCGTGTGGGAGCGCGCCCACCGCACCCCCGGCCGGTACGCCGACGACCTCGCGTACTGGAAGCGGCACCTCACCGGGATGCCCCAGCTCGACCTGCCCGTGGACCGGCCCCGGCCGCCGGTGCGCACCACCTCCGGCGCGGCTCACCGGCACCGGCTGCCGGCCAACCTCGCCGAACGCCTCCGCGCCCTCGCCCGGGCCAGGGGCACCACCCTGTTCACCCTGTTCGCCGGGGCGGCCGCGGTGCTCTTCTCCCGCTACACCCGCCAGCGCGACATCGTCTTCGGCACCGTCACCAACGGCCGCGACCGGCGCGAACTGGAGGACGTGACCGGCTTCTTCGTCAACACCCTCGTACTGCGCACCGACGTCGACGGCACCGCCACCGTCGACGCCTTCCTGGACACCCTGCGCGGCACGCTGCTGGACGCCTTCAGCCATGCCGGCGTCCCCTTCGACCGCCTGGTCGAGGAACTGGCCCCGCCGCGCGACCCCGGCCGCACCCCGCTGGTCCAGGTTCTCGTCGTCCAGCAGACCCCGATGGTGCACCCGCGGGAAGCCGGCGGGGTGCGGATCGAGGAGCATCCGCTGCCGCGGCCGGCCGCCCGCTTCGATCTCGTCCTGGAATTCCTGCCGCACCCCGACGGCTCCCTCGGGCTGACCGTCGAATACAACACCGACCTCTTCGACGCCCGCACCGTGGCCCGCATGAGCCGCCAACTGCACCTGCTGCTGGACGGCATGGCGGACGGCCCGCACCGGACCGTGGCCGACCTGCCGCTGCTCACCGACGACGAGCGGCGCACCATGCTCGACGCCTGGAACACCCCCCAGCAGGACGGCCCGGACACCGCCCTGCCTGCCCTCCTGGAGGCGCAGGCCGCCCGCACCCCCGACCGGACCGCCGTGGTCTGCGGCGACACCCGGCTCACCTACGCCGAGCTGAACCGGCGCGCCAACCGCCTCGCCCGGCTGCTGGTCGGCCAGGGCGCCGGCCCGGAGACCCTGGTGGCGCTGGCCCTGCCACGCTCCGCCGACCTCGTGCCGGTGCTCTGGGCGGTGCTCAAGGCGGGTGCCGGGTACCTGCCGGTGGACCCCGGCTATCCGGCCGAACGCATCCGGTTCATGCTCGCCGACGCCGCCCCCGCCCTCGTCCTGACCACCCGCGACACCGCCCACTGCCTGCCCCGGGACACCGAACGGCTGGTCCTCGACGCCCCGGAGACCGCGGCCCGGCTGGCCGGCCAGGCAGCGGACGACCTCACCGACGCCGACCGGTCCCGCCCCCTGGAGACGGCCCACCCCGCCTACGCCATCTACACCTCCGGTTCGACCGGCCGCCCCAAGGGGGTGGTGGTCACCCACCGCAGCGTCGCCGACCTCGCGACCTGGGCGGCCGCCCGGTTCGGCCCCCGGCTGAGCCATGTGGTCGCCTCGACCTCGCTCAACTTCGACGTCTCCGTCTTTGAACTGCTCTGCCCGCTGCTGTCCGGCGGCAGCGTCGAGGTGGTGGCGGACCTGCCGGCCCTCGCCGACCGGCCGGGCACCGCGCCGCGCCGGGCCGGCCTGCTCAGCGGCGTGCCCTCGGTGATCTCCCGGATGCTCACCCGGGGCGCCGGCGGCGTCACGGCCGACACGGTGGTGCTGGCCGGCGAGGCGCTGCCCGCCCGGACCGTGCAGGAGATCCGGGAGACCATGCCGTCCTCCGAGGTCGCCAACGTCTACGGGCCGACCGAGGCCACCGTCTACGCCACCGCCTGGTTCGCCGGCGACGCCCGGCCCGAACAGGCCCCGCCCATCGGCCGGCCGGTCGCCCGCACCCGCTGCTACGTCCTGGACGGCAGGCTGCGCCCCCAACCGCCCGGGGTGGCCGGCGAGTTGTACCTCGGCGGCGGGGGCCTGGCCCGCGGCTACCTCCGGCGGCCCGGCCTGACCGCCCGCCGCTTCCTCGCCGACCCGTTCGCCGGCCCCGGCAGCCGGATGTACCGCACCGGCGACCTGGTGCGGTGGACCGGCGACGGCGAGCTGGAATATCTGGGCCGGGTGGACCAGCAGGTCAAGGTGCGGGGCTTCCGCATCGAGCTGGGCGAGGTCGAGGAGGCGCTGCTGCGCTGCCCGGGGGTCGCGCAGGCGGCCGCCGCCACCCGGGAGACCGACGGCCACCCGCGCCTGATCGGCTATGTCGTCCCCGAGCCCGGGGCGGACCCCGCGCCCGGCGCGCTGCGCCGCCGGCTCGGCCGCACCCTGCCCGACTACATGGTGCCCGCCACCGTCCTCGTCCTGGACGCGCTGCCGCTCAACCCCAACGGCAAACTGGACCGCGCCCAACTGCCCGCCCCGGACTGGACGACGGACGCGACCACGGAGTTCGTCGCCCCGCGCACCGCCACCGAACGCGCCCTCGCCGCCGTCTGGACCGAGGTGCTGCGGGTGCGGCGGGTCGGCGTCGAGGACAACTTCTTCTCGTTGGGCGGCGACTCCATCCTCAGCATCCAGGTCGTCGCCCGGGCCCGGCAGGCGGGCCTGGCGATCACCTCGCGCGACGTCTACCGGCACCAGACCGTCGCCGCCCTCGCACGGTGCGCGGACGCCGCCGAGCGGCCCGCCGCCCCGGCCCCGGCGGCCGAACCCACCGGGACGTCGCCGCTGACCCCCATCCAGCGGTGGCTGTTCGAGGCCGACCCGGCACGCGCCGCCCACTTCGGGCAGACCCTCTCCGTCGAGCTGACCGAGGACCTGGACGCCGCCGCGCTGGAAGGCGCCCTACGGGACCTGACGGAGCATCACGCGGCGCTGCGCTCCCGCTTCCCGGCGGCCGGCGACGGCCGCCGCCACCAGCACATCGACCGCACCGCGCCCCCGGTCGTCCTGCACCGCCATGCCGGCCCCGACGACGACGCCCCGCACCTCGGCCCGTTCGACCTGGAACGCGGGCCGCTGCTGCGGGCGGTGCTGCACGACCGGGGCGCCGACCGGCCCCGCGTCCTGCACCTGGCCGTCCACCACCTGGTGGTGGACGGGGTCTCCTGGCGCATCCTGCTGGAGGACCTCGACCGGGCCTACCGCGCCCGGCGAGGCGGCGGCGACGCCGCGCCGCTCCCCGCCTCCTCCCCGCTGCGCCACTGGGCCCGCCGGCTGACCGGCCACGCCGAAACCGGCGGCTTCCGTGACGAGGCCGCGTACTGGACCGCGGCGGCCCGCGCCGGCGACCCGGCCCTGCCCGTCGACCGCACCGGCGCCAACACCTACGCGTCGGCCCGCTCGGTGACCGTCCGCCTGACCCCGCAGCAGACCGCCGCCCTGCTGCACACCCTGCCGGGCGCCTACCGCACCGAAGTCAACGACGTGCTGTTGAGCGCGCTCGGCCGGGTGCTGGGCACGTGGACGGGACGCGACACCGTGCCCGTGGACGTGGAGGGCCACGGCCGTGCGGAACTCTTCGCCGACGTGGATCTCTCCCGCACCGTCGGCTGGTTCACCACCCGTTACCCGGTCGCCCTCACCGTGGCGCCGGACGCCGGCTGGGACACCGTGCTGAAGTCCGTCAAGGAGCAGCTGCGCGCGGTGCCCGGCCGCGGCCTCGGCTACGGCGTCCAGCGCTACCTGACCCGGCCGGCCGGTCTGCCCGCCGGCCCGTCCGCCGGCATCAGCTTCAACTACCTCGGCCGGTTCGGCCTGCCCGACACCGACGGCGGCCTCTACCGCGGCCCGCACCGCCCGCTCGCCCTCGACGCCGACCCGGCCGCCGAGCGGCCGCACGCCCTGGAGGTCGTCGGCCAACTGGACGGCGACGCACTGGAGTTCACCTGGTTCTACTCGGTCAACCTGCACCACGAGGCGACCGCGGCCCGGTTGGCCGACGAGTTCGCCGCGGCCCTGGGCGAGATCGCCCGGCACGCCGCCCGCCCCGGGGCCGGCGGCCGCACCCCGTCCGACTTCCCGTTGGCCGCCCTCGACCAGCCGGCCCTCGACCGGCTGGTGGGCGACGACGCCCGGGCCGTCGAGGACATCCACCCGCTCACCCCCACCCAGGCCGGCATGCTCTTCCACCGGCTCGCCCAGGACGACGGCGGCGTCTACTTCCAGCAGCTCACCTTCGTCCTGGACGGGGTGCCCGACCCCAAGGTGCTCGCCGCCGCCTGGCAGCAGGTCACCGACCGCACCCCGGTGCTGCGCGGCCGCGTCGTCTGGCAGGACGTGCCCGAGCCGCTGATGGTGGTCGAGAACGGCGTCACCCTCCCGGTCGCCCACCTGGACTGGCGCGCCCTGCCGCCCGAGGCGCGCGACGCCCGGCTGCGCGAACTGCTCGCCCGGGACCGGCGACACGGGATGGACCTGGCCACCGCCCCGCTCCAGCGCCTGGTCCTGGCCCGGCTGTCCGCCACCGAGGTACGGGTGGTGTGGTCCTTCCACCACCTGGTGCTGGACGGCTGGAGCCTGTTCCAGGTGCTCTCCGACGTCTTCGGCTGCCATGCCGGGCTGAGCGGACCGGCGGACGGGAACGGACCGGCGCCGGAGGCCGCGCCGCCCGCCCGCCGGCCGTTCCGCGACTACGTCGCCTGGCTGCGCGAGCGCGATCCGGCGGAGGCCGAGGGCCACTGGCGGGCCCGGCTCGACGGGCTGACCGAACCCACCGCCCTGCCCTACGACCGCGAGCCCCGGGAGAGCCACCGCACGGAGTCCACCGAGGCGGTGCGCGTCACCCTGCCCACGGCCCTCACCGGCCGGCTGGCGGACCTGGCCAAGGACGCCGGCGTGACCATGAACACGCTGGTGCAGGGCGCCTGGGCGGTGCTGCTGGCCCGGCAGAGCGGACGCTCGGAGGTGGTCTTCGGCACCACCGTCTCCGGCCGCCCGCCGGAGCTGCCCGGCGCCGAGGCGATGACCGGCCTGTTCATCGCGACCGTGCCGACCCGCCTGACCGTGCCCTCCGAGGGCACCCTGCCGGACTGGCTGCGCCGGGTCCAGGAGATCCAGACCGAGGACCGGCGCTTCGACTTCGTCCCGCTCGCCCGGCTGTCGGCGTTCAGCGAACTGCCCGAGCGCACCGCCCTGTTCGACAGCATCGTGGTCTTCGAGAACTATCCGGCCGGTGACCATCTCGCCGCCGCCCACGGGCTGCGGCTGAGCGCCCTCGACGGCATCGAGACCACCAACTACCCACTGAGCCTGGTCGCCTACCCCGGCCCGGAACTGGCCCTGCGCCTCGGCTACGACCCAGAACTGTTCGACACCGCCACCGTCGAGCTGATGGCCGAGTACCTCACCGTGCTGCTGGCGGGGATGGCCGCCGACGCCCACCGCCCGCCCGCACGGCTGCCGGTGCTCGGCGCGGCGCGCCGCCGCCAGGTCGTCGAGGAGTGGAACGACACCGCCACCGCACTGCCCGACGGGACGGTCGCCCAGCTCTTCGCCGACCAGGTCCGGCGCACCCCCGACGCGCTCGCCGTGGACGCCGGCGACGTCCGCCTGACCTACCGCGAACTCGACGCCCGGGCCGAGGCGTTGGCTCACCGGCTGGCCGCGCTCGGGGTCCGCCCCGAGCAGCCGGTCGGGGTCCTGATGGACCGCTCGGCCGCCCTCGTCGTCGCCCAGGTCGCCCTCGCCAAGGCAGGCGGGGTGTACGTCCCGCTGGACGGCCGCGCCCCGCACGAGCGGCTGCGGCTGCTGCTGGGGGAGACCACCGCGGACCTGGTGCTCACCGACGCCGCCTGGCAGGACACCGCACGTGCGGTGGCCCCCGGCGGGCGAACGTTACGGGTGACGGCCGCCGCCCCGGACATGACCGAGCACGAGAACTCGTCCCTCCCCGCTCTCCACCCCGACAACGCGCTCCAGTTGATGTTCACCTCCGGCTCCACCGGCCGCCCCAAGGGTGTCGCGGTGCGCCACCGCGACGTCGTGGCGCTCGCCTTCGACCGCGCCTTCGAGGGGCACGAACGGGTCCTGGTGCACTCGCCGGCGGCGTTCGACGCGGCCACCTACGAACTGTGGGTGCCGCTGCTGCGCGGCGGCCGGGCCGTCCTGGCCCCGCCCGGCGACCTGGAGGCCGCCACCGTGCGCCGGGCGGTGGCCGAACAGGGCGTGACCTGCCTGTGGCTGACCGCCGGGCTCTTCCGCCTGCTGGCCCAGGAGGACCCCACCTGCCTGCGCGGTGCCCGCGAGGTGTGGACCGGCGGCGAGGCGGTGCCGGGCGCCGCGGTGCGCCGGGTCCTCGACGCCTGCCCGGACCTCGCCGTCGTCGACGGCTACGGCCCGACCGAGACGACCACCTTCGCGACCCGGCGGGTCTTCCGCGCCGGCGACCCGCTGCCCGCCACCCTGCCCATCGGCCGCCCCCTGGACAACACCCGCGGCTACGTCCTGGACGGCGCGCTGCGGCCGCAACCGCCGGGCATCCCCGGCGAGTTGTACGTCGCCGGCGCGGGTGTCGCCCGCGGCTACCACGGCCGCCCCGGCGCGACCGCCGCACGCTACCTCGCCGACCCGTTCGGACCGCCCGGCAGCCGGATGTACCGCACCGGCGACCTCGTGCGCTGGAGCGCCGGCGGTGAACTCCACTTCGTGGGGCGCACCGACGACCAGATCAAGATCCGGGGCTTCCGCGTCGAACCGGCCGAGATCGAGGCCGCGCTCACCCACCACCCCGCGGTCGCCGAGGCGCTGCTGACCGCCGTCGCGGCGGACGGCCGCAAACGCCTGGCCGCCTACCTCGTCCCCGCCCCGGACGCGACCGTGCCCCCGGCCCAGGAGCTGCGCGACTTCCTCGCCGAGCGGCTGCCGGACTACATGCTCCCGGCCGCCTTCGTCACCTTGGACGCGCTGCCGCTGACCGGCAACGGGAAGGTGGACCGGCGCCGGCTGCCCGCCCCGCGCTGGTCGCCCGCCCCCGGCGGCACCCACCGCGCACCGCGCGAGGGGGCGGAGCGGACCCTCGCGGACATCTGGCGCGAACTGCTGGGCGTCGAACAGGTCGGTGCCGACGACAACTTCTTCATGCTGGGCGGCGATTCGATCCTCAGCATCCAGGTCGTCTCACGCGCCCGCCGGGCGGGCCTGAACCTGACCCCCCGGGACGTGTTCCGCCACCCCACCGTCGCCGCCCTGGCCGCCGCCACCGGCGCCGCCGCCCCCGTCACCGGCACCGACCCGGTCACCGGCGAGGTCCCCCTGCTGCCGATCCAGCGCTGGTTCCTCGACGCCCGGCCGGCGCGTCCGGGCCACTTCAACCAGTCCGTCGTCGTCGAACTGGCCGAGGAACCCGACATCCGGGCACTGGAAGCTGCCCTGGCCGCGCTGTGGGCCCACCACGACGCCCTGCGGGCCCGTTTCACGCAGTGCGCGGACGGCGGCTGGCAGCAGCACTGCCCGGCCGCGGACGCCGCCGAACCGCCGGCCCTGCGGGTCCACGACCTGACCGGGCGGGACGCGCGGGAGTGTGCCACCGCCGTCGAGGCCGCGATGGCCGAGGCCCACGCCGGCTTCGACCTCGCGCATGGGCCGCTGCTCGCCGCCCGGCTCTTCACCGGCGCGCCGGACGCGCCGCCGCGGCTGTTCCTGACCGCCCACCACCTCGTCGTCGACGGCGTCTCCTGGCGCATCCTGCTGGAGGACCTGGAGAGCGGCTACCGCCGGGCCCGCACCGGAGAGCCGGCGGCCCCGCCCGCCCGTACCACCTCCGTGCAGGAGTGGTCCAGGCTGCTGCACGAGCGCACCGAGGCCGGCGGGTTCGCCGCCGAGCAGGCGTACTGGGAGGCAGCGGCCGGCCACTGCGCGGTGCCGCTGCCGGCCGACGCCGACGGGGCCAACACCATCGCCGACCTCGGCACGGTCACCGTCCGGCTGGACCGGCCGCGCACCGCCGCCCTGCTGCGCGACGTCCCCGCCGCCTACCGGACGCAGATCAACGACGTCCTGCTCACCGCGCTCGGCCGGGTCCTGGCCGACTGGACCGGCCGGCGCACCGTCGCCGTCGGCCTGGAGGGCCACGGCCGCGAGGACGCGCTCTTCGACGGTGTCGATCTGTCGCGCACGGTCGGCTGGTTCACCACCCTCTTCCCGGTGGCCCTCGACGTCCCCGACGGTGACTGGGGAACGGCGCTGAAGTCCGTCAAGGAACAGCTGCGTGCCGTGCCCGGCCGCGGCCTGGGCCACGGCGCACTGCGCCGGCTCGCCGTGGAGGGCGCCCTCGCCGGTACGCCGCAGCCCCGGATCAGCTTCAACTACCTGGGCCGGTTCGACTGGTCCGGCGGGGGAGGGCTGATCCGCGGTGTCCGCGGCGGACTGGACGGCGCCGCCGCCCCCGAAAACGTCCGCCCCCACCTGCTCGACGTGGTCGGCAGGGTCGAGGACGGGTGCCTGGAACTCACCTGGTACCACAGTCACGCGGTGCACCGCACCGAGACCGTCACCGCCCTGGCCACCGGCATGCGCACGGCACTTGAGGAGATCGTCGCGCACTGCGCCGGTCCGGACGCCGGCGGCCGCACCCCCTCCGACTTCCCACTCGCCCGCCTCGACCAGGCCACCGTGGACCGGGTCGCCGGGAACGGCCGGGAGGTGGCGGACCTCTACCCGCTGACCCCCATGCAGGCGGGCATGCTCTTCCACACCCTGATGGACCCCGCCTCGCACACCTACGTCAACCAGGTCCAGCTGGTGCTCTCCGGCGTCCGCGACCCCGCCGCGCTCGCCACCGCCTGGCAGCGGACGGCCGACGCCAACCCGGTGCTCCGCACCCGCCTGGTGTGGGCGCAGACCCCCGAGCCGCTCCAGGTCGTCCAGACCCGGGCCACCGTGCCCGTCACCCACCACGACTGGACCGGCCGGAGCACCGAGGCGAGCGAACGCGCCCTGGAGACGCTGCTCGCCGAGGACCGTGCGGCCGGCCTCGACCTCACCCGGGCCCCGCTGATGCGGCTGGCCCTGATCCGGCTGCCAGCCGACCGGGTCCGCCTGGTGTGGACCTTCCACCACGTCCTCCTCGACGGCTGGAGCGCCGCCCAGGTCTTCGACGAGGTCTGCGAACGGTACGCGGCGCTCACCGCCGGCCGGGCACCCGAGGTCCCGGCCCGCGCGCCCTTCGACGGCTATCTGCGCTGGCTGGCGGGGCAGGACACCGGACAGGCCGAACACCACTGGCGGACCGCGCTGGCCGGCTTCACCGAGCCGACCCGGCTCCCGAAGGACCGCACCCCCGCGCAGGCCCACCGCGCCTCGTCCTCCGCCTCCGTCCACCTCGCCCTGGACGCGGCCGAGTCGGCCCGCCTGCGCCGGACCGCGCAGCACGCCGGCCTCACCATGAACACCGTCCTGCAAGGCGCCTGGGCCCTGCTGCTGTCCCGCTACAGCGCCAGTGACGACGTGGTCTTCGGCACCACGGTCTCCGGACGGCCCGCCACACTGCCCGGCGTGGAGAGCATGGTCGGCCTCTTCATCAACACCCTGCCCACCCGGGTCCGCACCGACGGACGGCGCGCCCTGCTGGACTGGCTGCGCGAGCTGCAGACCGCCCAGTCCGAGGCGCGGCGGTTCGACTTCGTCTCCCTGGCCGACATCCGCTCCTGGAGCGAACTGCCGCCCGGAACCAGCCTGTTCGAGACCATCGTCGTCTTCGAGAACTACCCCTTCGACAGCGACGCCCTGGCCCGGCACGGCCTCGGCCTCACCTCCGAACGCGACCTGGAGCCGACCAACTACCCGCTCAGCGTGATCGTCGCCCCCGGCGAGCGGCTGACCGTCGCCCTCGACCACGACCCGGCGGTCTTCGACACCGCGACGGTCGAGCGGCTCGGCGCCGGCCTGCGCACGCTGCTCACCGCGATGGCGGCGGACCCGGACCGCCGGCTGGCCGAGCTGCCACTGCTCACCGACGACGAACACCACCGCGTCGTCGCGGAGTTCGGCGGCGCCGTCGTGCCGCGGCCGCGCCGCACCCTGCCCGAGGTGTTCCAGGCACAGGCCGCCCGCACCCCGCATGCCCCGGCCGTCCTGGCCGGCGCGGACCGGCTCACCTACCGGGAACTGAACGACCGCGCCAACCGGTTGGCGCGGCTGCTGATCGCCGCGGGCGCCGGCCCCGAACGGTTCGTCGCGCTCGCCCTGCCGCGCACCGCCGACCTGGCCGTGGCCCTGCTGGCCGTCCTCAAGAGCGGCGCCGGCTATCTGCCGATCGATCCCGGCCACCCCGCCGAGCGGGTCGCCTTCCTCCTCGACGACATCGCACCGGACCTCGTCCTCACCACCGGCGCGACGGCCGGCCGGCTGCCCGACGGGCCCACCGCCCGGCTCTTCCTGGACGACCCCGGGCTCGCGGACCACCTCGCCGCCGGACCGGCCGCCGACCTGGACGACACCGAGCGCACCGGCCCGCTGCTGGCCGACCACCCCGCCTACGTCCTCCACACCTCCGGCTCCACCGGAGTGCCCAAGGGCGTGGTGGTGACCCACGCCTCCGTCGTGGCGCTGGCCGACTGGGCGGCCGCCGAGTTCGGCCCCCGGGGCCTGGCGCACGTCGTGGCGTCCACCTCGCTCAACTTCGACGTGTCGGTGTTCGAACTGCTCTGCCCGCTGCTGGCCAGCGGCCGGGTGGAGATCGTCCGCGACCTGCTGGCCCTCGCCGAACGCCCCGAGCCCTGGACCGCCGGCCTGCTCAGCGCGGTTCCCTCCGCCCTCGGCCGGCTGCTCGCCGAGGACACCGTCCACGTCACCGCGGACACCGTGGTGCTGGCCGGTGAGGCGCTCGCCGCGCGCACCGTCCGCGAGGTCCGCGCCGCCGTCCCCGGCTGCCGGGTCGCCAACCTCTACGGCCCCACCGAGGCCACCGTCTACGCCACCGCCTGGCACTGCGACCCCGCCGACCCGGACCGCACCCCGCCGATCGGCCGCCCGGTCGCCGGCGCCCGGGCCTACGTCCTGGACGCGCGGCTGCGCCCGGTGCCGGTCGGGGTGCCCGGCGAGCTCCATCTCGCCGGCACCGGCGTGGCCCGCGGCTACTTCGCGCGGCCCGGCCTGACCGCGCGGTGCTTCCTGCCCGACCCGTTCGGTCCCCCGGGCGAGCGGATGTACCGCACCGGCGACCTCGTACGCTGGGACGCCGAGGGCCGGCTGGAGTACCTCGGCCGCACCGACGACCAGGTCAAGGTGCGCGGCTTCCGGATCGAACTGGGCGAGGTCGAGGCCGCGTTGGCCCGCCACCCGGACGTGGCCGCGGCCGCCGCCAGGGTCGTGGCGACCGACGGCCACAAGCGCCTGGTGGGCTATGCGGTCGCCCGTGGCGCGGCCGCCCCCGACCCCGTCGCGCTCCGTGCCTTCCTCGCCCGCAGCCTCCCCGACCACCTGGTCCCCGCGCTCATCGTTCCCCTGGAACGGCTGCCGCTCGGCCCCACCGGCAAGCTCGACCGGCGTGCGCTGCCCGCGCCCGGCCCGGCCGCCGCCCCGGCCGCCGGACACGTCCCGCCGCGCACGGACGCCGAACGGGTGCTCGCCGCCATCTGGGCCGAGGTGCTGGGCGTGGCCCAAGTGGGCGCCGAGGACAACTACTTCGCGCTCGGCGGCGACTCCATCCTCAGCATCCGCATCGTCTCCGCGGCCCGCCGCGCGGGCCTCGCGCTCACCCCGGGCCAGCTGTTCGTCCACCAGACCGTCGCCGCCCTCGCCGCGGCCGCCGGGGAACCGCGGGCCGCGGCCGCCACCGCCGAACAGGGCCCGGTGGTGGGCGAGATACCGCTCACCCCCGTCCAGCACTGGCTCTTCGCCACCATGCCCGACCACCCGGCGCACTTCACCCAGGCGCTCTCCTTCCACCTCGCCGCCGACACCGACGAGGACGCGCTGCGGACGGCACTGGGCGCGGTGCTCGACCACCACGACGCGCTGCGCATGCGGTACCGCACCACCGAGGACGGCCACTGGCGCCAGTACGGCACGCTGCCCGGCACCGGCGCCGCCCTGGAGGTGCGCGACCTGACCACCCGGCGGCCCGACGAGCACCCCGCCGCGCTGCGCGCGCTCACCCGCGAGCTGAGCGCCGGGTTCGACCTGGCCGAGGGGCCGCTGCTGAAGGCCGCCCTGTGCCATCTGGGCGGCCAGGACCGCCCGGTCCTGCTGCTCGTCGCCCACCACCTGGTCGTCGACGCGGTGTCCTGGCGCATCCTCCTGGAGGACCTCGACACCGCCTACCGCCAGGCGCGCACCGGCGGCCGGGCCCTGCTCGGCCCCAAGACCACCTCGTTCCGCGCCTGGGCCGAGCGGCTGTGCGAGCACACCGCGGCTGGCGGCTTCGACGACGAACTCCCCTACTGGCAGGAGCCCGGCGGCCACCACGCACTGCCCACCGACCACACCGGCCGCAACACCGCGGACTCCGAGGAGACCGTCACCGTCCGCCTGGAAGCCGAGGAGACCCGCCGGCTGCTCCAGGACGTGCCCGACGTCTACCGGACCCGGATCGACGACGTCCTGCTGTGCGCCCTGGGCCGGGTGCTGGCCCGCTGGACCGGGCACGACCGGGTGCTCATCGGGCTGGAGGGCCACGGCCGCGAGGAACTCTTCGACGACGTGGACCTCTCCCGCACCGTCGGCTGGTTCACCACCATGTTCCCCGTCGCGCTGGACCTCCCGCCGCACGCGGACCTCGCGTCGGCGCTGAAGTCCGCCAAGGAGGGGCTGCGGGCGCTGCCGCGGCACGGCCTGGGCCACGGTGCGCTGCGCCATCTGCGCACCCCGGCACCGGCCGGTCTCCCGGCCGCCCCGCAGATCGTCTTCAACTACCTCGGCCGGCAGGACTGGAGCGCCAGCGAGGACGGCGGCCTGCTGCACGCCCCGTACGGTGCGCTCGACGGCGACCTGGACCCGGCCGCCGACCGGCCGCACCTGATCGACGTGGTCGGCCAAGTGGCGGACAAGCGGCTGGAGTTCACCTGGTCGTACTCGGCCAACCTGCACCGGCGCGCCACCGTGGCCCGGCTAGCCGAGGAGACCGCCGCCGAACTGCGGGCCATCCTGCGGCACTGCGCCGCACCCGGCGCCGGCGGCCGCACCCCCTCCGACTTCCCGCTGGTCAGCCTCGACCAGCGCACCGTCGACCGGCTCGCCGGCGACGGCCGGGACGTCACCGACATCTACCCGCTGACCCCCACCCAGACCGGCCTGGTCTTCCACGCCCTCGACGAACCCGGCCAGGGCCTCTACGTCGAACAGGCCACCTTCGTCCTGGACGGCGTCACCGATCCGGCGCTGCTGGCCGCCGCCTGGCAGCAGGTCGTGGACCGCACCCCCGTCCTGCGCACCGCCGTGCTCCTGGGCGACGTGCCGGCCCCCCTCCAGATCGTCCACCGCGCCGTCACCCTGCCCGTCACCACCCTCGACTGGAGCGACCGCACCCCCGACGAGCGGGACGCCGCGCTGGCCCGGCTGCTCGCCGAGGACCGGGACCGGGGCATCGCCCTGGACCGGCCGCCGCTGCTCCGGCTCACCCTCGTCCGGCTCGGCCCCTCCGAGGTGCGGGTGGTGTGGACCTTCCACCATGTGCTGCTCGACGGGTGGAGCGTCTTCCAGGTCCTCTCCGACGTCTTCGCCTGCCACACGGCGCTGGCGCACGGCACCGAGCCGCGGCTGCCGGACCGCCGCCCCTTCGCGGAGTACGTCGCCTGGCTGGCCGCCCAGGACCCGGCTCCGGCCGAGGAGCACTGGCGCCGCGCCCTGGCCGGTCTCACCGCCCCCACCCCGCTGCCCTACGACCGCCGCCCGGCCCCCGACGCGCCCACCCGCGCCGGCAGCTGGCTCCCGGACCGGCTCGGGGAGCGGGAGACCGCCGCGCTCCAGGACTTCGCCCGGCGCCACCACCTCACCCTCAACACCGTCGTCCAGGGCGCCTGGGCGCTGCTGCTGTCGCGCTGGAGCGGGGAGCGGGAGGTGTGCTTCGGCAGCACCGTCTCCGGCCGCCCGGCCGGCCTGCCCGGCGCCGACACCATCCCCGGCCTGTTCATCGCCACCCTGCCGGTGCGGTGTGACGTGGCCGGCGGCGCGGCCCCGGCCGACTGGCTGGGTGCCCTGCAGACCGCCCAGGCCACCGCCCGCGGCTTCGACCACGTCCCGCTCGCCGCGCTGCGCGACTGGAGCGACGTGCCCGGCGGGACCCCGCTGTTCGAGAGCCTGGTGGTCTTCGAGAACTACCCGATCAACGACACCGCGGCCACCGCCCACGGCCTGCGGGTCCGCGACCTGCACGCCCTGGAGGCCACCAACTACCCGCTCACCGTGGTGATCTCACCAGGCACCCGGCTGAGCGTCGAACTCGGCTACGACCCCCGCTACTTCGAGGAGTCCACCGCCCGCTCCCTCGCCGCCCAGCTGACGCACACCCTGGCCGCGATCGCCGCCGCCGGCTCGCCCGGGGGCCCGGCGACCCTCGACGCGATCGCCACCCTGCCGCCGGCGGAGCATGCCCGGCTGACCGCGCCGGCCGCCCCGGACCCCGTCCCGCCGGCCACCCTGGCCGCGCTCGTCGAGGCCGCGGTGGACCGGTGGCCCGACGCCCCCGCCGTCAGCGCACCCGACCTGTGCCTCACCTTCGCCGAGCTGGAGGCGCGGGCCAACCGCCTCGCCCACCGGCTCATCGCCCGCGGCGCGGGCCCCGGAGACCTCGTCGCCCTGGTCCTGCCGCGCTCGGCCGAGATGATCGTCGCCCAGCTCGCCACCGCCAAGGCGGGCGCCGCCTACCTGCCGGTGGACCCCGGATACCCGGCCGAACGGATCGCCCTGATGCTGCGCGACGCGGCCCCCGCCGTCACCCTGGAGGCCGCCGAGCTCCACGCCCTCCTGGCCGACGAGGACGCACCGGGCCACCGCCCCACCGACCGGGACCGCTCCCGTCCCCTCGATCTCGGCGACCCGGCCTATGTGCTCTACACCTCCGGCTCCACCGGCACCCCCAAGGGCGTGGTCGTCACCCACCGCGGCCTGGCCGCCTTCGCCGCCGCCGAGGCCGACCACTACCAAGTGCGGCCCGGCGACCGGGTACTGGCCTTCGCCACCCCCAGCTTCGACGCCTCCGTGCTGGAGCTGTGCCTGGCGCTGCCGAACGGCGCCCGCCTGGTGGTGCCGCCGCCCGGCCCGCTGCTCGGTACCCAGCTGGCCGAGGTGCTGCGCGCCGAACGCGTCACGCACACCCTGCTGCCGCCCGCCGCGCTCGGCACCGTGCCGCCCGGCACCGCCGGGACGCTGCCGGACCTGCGCACCCTGATCGTCGGGGCGGACGCCTGCGGTGCCGACCTCGTCGCCCGCTGGGCCCCGCACCACCGGATGATCAACTCCTACGGCCCCACCGAGGCCACGGTCGTCGCCACCTGGTCCGGGCCGCTGCGGCCGGACGGCAGCGCGCCGCCCATCGGCCGCCCGCGGCCCGGCAGTTGCAGCTACGTCCTGGACGCGCGGCTCCGCCCCGTCCCCGACGGGGTCCCCGGCGAACTATGGCTCACCGGGCCCTCGCTGGCCCGCGGCTATCTCCGCCGCCCCGGCCTGACCGCCGCCCGCTTCGTCGCCGACCCCTACGGGCCGCCGGGCACCCGGATGTACCGCACCGGCGACCTGGTCCGCCGCGACGCCCACGGCGAACTGCACTACCTCGGCCGCACCGACCACCAGCTCAAGCTGCGCGGCCACCGGATCGAGGCCGGCGAGGTCGAGGCGACCCTGGCCGGCCACCCCGCCGTACGGGACGCCGTGGTGACCCTGCGGGAGGACGAGCCCGGCACACCGCGCCTGGTGGCCCACCTGCTCGCCGCCCCCGGCACCGACGTCCCGTCCGCCGCCGAACTGCGCGCGTTCGCCGCCCGGACGCTGCCCGGCCCGATGGTCCCGTCGGCCTTCGTCGTCCTGGAGCGCTTCCCGCTCACCGAGAACGGCAAGACCGACCGCGCTGCCCTCCCGGCCCCCGGCCCGGAACTCCCCGAACCCGCGGCGCGCCTGGCGCCCCGCACCCCCACCGAGGAGTTCCTCGCCGGCCTCTGGGCCGAGGTGCTGGGCCGGCCGGTCGGCGTCGAGGACGACTTCTTCGCCCTGGGCGGCGACTCGCTGCGCAGCCTGCAGCTCGCCTCCCGGACCAACGAGACCTTCGGCGTGCACCTCACACCCCGCGACGTACTGACCGCCCGGACCGTCGCCGCCCTCGCGGACCTGGTGGAGGAGCACGTTCTGCGCGAACTGGAAGACGCCGCCCGCGACAGCGACCCCGACCAACGGTGAGGAACCACGACATGACGTCCTCGGACGCGAAGAAGGACCGTGCCGCGGCCCTGCCGCCAGAGCTGCGGGAGGCGCTGCGCCGCCGGCTGGCCGGACAGGCCCCGCCGGCCGCCACGGCCCGTCCCGGCATCCCGCGCGCGGACCGGTCCCGCCCCCTGCCGCTCTCCTTCGCCCAGCAGCGGCTGTGGTTCCTCGACCGGCTCCGGCCCGGCGACGCTCGCTACAACAGCGCGGTCGCCCTGCGGCTGACCGGCCCCCTGGACCGCACCGCGCTGTCCGGGGCCCTCGACGCCGTGGTGGCGCGCCACGAGGCGCTGCGCACCACCTTCGACGAGGACGGCGGCCGGCCGCACCAGGTGGTCCACCCGGCCGCCCCCGTCCCGCTCCCGTTACACGACATGACGGATCGTCAACAAGCGGCGTCCGGCGCGGACGACGGGGACGCGGAACTGGACGGGCTGCTGCTCGCCGCGTACTCCCGCCCGTTCGACCTGCGCACCGGCCCGCTGCTGCGCGCCCTGCTGATCCGCCGCGCCGCGGAGGAGCACGTCCTGCTGCTCACCGCCCACCACATCGTCACCGACGGCTGGTCCATGGGCGTACTGCTGGACGAGATCTGCGCCCACTACGACGCCCTCGCCCACGGGGAGGCGCCCGCCCCCGCCCCGGCCGCCACCCCCTACCCGGACTTCGCCGTCTGGCAGCGCGAACGGCTCTCCGGAGCCCTTCTGGAGGACCAACTCTCCTACTGGGCCAAGCAGCTGGACGGACTGGTGCCGTGGGAGCTGCCGCTCGACCGTCCGCGCGGCGGCGAGGAGTCCGGCGCCGGCGCGATCCACACCTTCCGCGTCCCGGCCGCCACCGCCGCCCGGCTGCGGGAGGTGGCGACCGCACAGCACACCACCCTGTTCACCGCGCTGATCGCCGCCTGCCAGGCGCTGTTCGCCCGCTGGTCGGGACAGGACGACATCGCCGTCGGCTCCCTGACCCCCGGCCGCGGCCGCACCGAACTGGAGCGCGCCGTCGGCCTCTTCGTCAACACCGTGGTGCTGCGCGCCCCGGTCGACGCCACCCGCTCCTACCGCGAACTGCTCGACACCTCCGCCACCGCCGTCCTCGACGCCTTCGCCCACGACGACCTCCCCTTCGAACGGGTCGTGGAGGCCGCCGGCGCCACCCGGGAAGCCGGCCGCAACCCGCTCTTCGACGTGATGGTCCTGCTCCACCCCGCCCCGCCCGCGGCCCCCGCCCTGCGTGGGCTGACCGCCGGGACCGTCCCCGTGCCCCGCCGCGCCGCCGCCTTCGACCTGAGCATCGAGTTCGTCCCCGACGGCGACGGGCTGAGCGGACTGCTGGAGTACCGCACCGACCTCTTCGACGCCGCCACCGCCGCGCGGATGGCCGACCAACTCCTCGTCCTGCTCGGCGGAGTGGCGGCCGAACCCGACCGGCCGCTGGGCGAACTGCCACTGCTGTCAGAACGGGAGCGGCGGCGGCTGACCACCGAGTGGAACGCCACCGCGCTGCCCGTCGCGCCCACCACCTACCCCGCCGTCTTCGAGGCCCAGACTGCCCGCAGCCCGCACGCCACCGCGCTGGTGGCCGGGGACACCGTGCTGGACTACGCCACGCTCAACGCCCGCGCCAACCGGCTCGCCCACCGCCTCATCGCGCGCGGCGCCGGGCCCGAACGGCTCGTCGCCATACGGCTGCCGCGCACCGCCGAGCTGATCGTGGCGCTGCTCGCCGTCCTCAAGACCGGCGCGGCCTATCTGCCCCTCGACCCCGAACTCCCCGACGAGCGACTGCGGTTCCTGCTCGACGACGCCCGCCCGCTGCTGGTCCTCGACGAGGCCGCCGTGCGCGACCTGCCCGGCCCGGACCGCAGTGACGATCCCACCGACGCCGACCGCCGCGCACCACTGCTCCCCGGCACCACCGCCTACGTCCTGTACACCTCCGGCTCCACCGGCCGCCCCAAGGGCGTGGCCGTCGCACACCACTCCCTGATGAACCTGCTCGCCGGCCACCGGCACGGATTCGTCGCCGACGCCGGCGGCGGACCGCTGCGGGTGGCGCTGACCGCGTCGTTCTCCTTCGACACCTCACTGGAGGGCGTACTGCTGATGGCCGACGGCCACCGGCTGC
>NZ_KB891910.1 GCF_000373585.1 Streptomyces sp. MspMP-M5 | reverse complement strand
CGCCGCGCCCGGCCGGCCCGCCGGCGCCGACACCCGCTTCCCGGCGACCAGTCGGGCCCCCGGCCCCGCGGCCAGCAGCGCCGCCGCCTCCGCCACACTCGGCGTGCCCACCGCGGCCCGGACCGCGGCGGACGGCCCCGGGACCCGCACCGCCGCCAGCTCCGCCGCCGGGAACGACCACAGCGGCACCCCGAACTCCCGCGCCGCGCCCAGCAGACCGGGCTCGGCCGCCTTGGCCGCCACGGTCGCCAACCCGGCCAGCGCACCGGGCCCCCGGCCCACCCCCGCCAGCGCGGCCCGGATCAACTCCCGCACCTCCGCCGCCGGCACGCCCCGGCGCGCCCCCACGCCCGCGACGAGCCCGCCGCCCGCGTCCGTCACGCGGGCCCGGCCGCCGACCCGGGCACCGCGCCCCGCGCCGCCCCGGCCACCAGCCGCCCGGCCAGCGCCGGTTCCGCCGCCCAGTGCAGATGCAGATACGAGGCGTGCACCCCGCCGGAGACGAAGCCCTCCACACCGCGCCGGGGGTGCGTCACGCCCCACGCCGGGGAGGCGCCGGCGCCCGGCTCCAGCACCGTCCGGTGGAACTCGTGGCCCCGCACCCGGGTCCCGGCCGCGGCCAGCGCGTTGTCGCCCAGCGCCACCGCCTCCCGGTAGCCGAGGGTCAGCCGCTCGGTCATCCGGCCGTCGGCGGGCAGCACCCCGCACATCGGCCGCCCGTCGAGCGAACGGGAGAGGTAGAGCAGCCCGGCGCACTCGGCGGCGACCGGCGCGCCCGCCGCGGCCAGTCCGGCCACCGCGGCCCGCAGCGGCGCGTTCGCCGACAACTCCGGCGCGTACACCTCGGGGAAGCCGCCGCCGATCACCAACCCCCGGGTACCGGACGGCAGTTGTTCGTCCCGCAGCGGATCGAACGGCACCACCTCGGCGCCCGCCGCGGCCAGCAGCTCGGTGTGCTCGGCGTACGAGAAGGTGAACGCGGGCCCGCCGGCCACCGCCACCACCGGCCGCCCGGACCCCGCGGCGGGCGGGGCCGCCGGCGCACCCGCCGCGGCCACCGCCTCCGCCGGGTCCCACGGCCGGTCCGGCAGCTCCGGCACCGTGCGCGCCAGCGCCAGTAGCGCCTGGAGATCACAGCCCGCGCGCACCCGCGCGGCCAGCGCCCGCACCGACTCCAGCGCCTCCGTGCGCCGCTCGGCCACCGGCACCAGCCCCAGGTGCCGGGACGGCGTACGGGCCTGCTCGGTACGGCGCAGCGCCCCGAGCACCGGCACCCCCGAGGAGCCCATGGCGTCCCGCAGCAGCTCCTCGTGCCGGTCCGAACCGACCTTGTTGAGGATCACCCCGGCCAGCCGCACCTCCGGGTCCCACGACGCGAAGCCGTGCACCAGCGCGGCCACCGACCGGGACTGCGAGGAGGCGTCCACCACCAGCACCACCGGCGCCCGCAGCACCTTGGCGACCTGCGCGGTCGACGACAGTTCGCCCATGCCGGACGCCCCGTCGAACAGCCCCATCACGCCCTCGACCACCGCCAGATCCGCACCGGCCGCCCCGTGCAGGAACAGCGGCGCGATCTGCTGCGGCCCGCACAGGAAGGCGTCCAGATTGCGGCCGGGCCGGCCGGTGGCCAGCGCGTGGTACCCCGGGTCGATGTAGTCGGGCCCCACCTTGTGCGGCGACACCGCGAGCCCCGCCTCGGCGAAGGCCGCCATCAGACCGGTGGCCACCGTCGTCTTCCCGGCGCCCGAGGACGGCGCGGCGATCACCAGCCGGGGTACGGCGCCACCGCTCACGACGTGCTCACCATTCGATGCCCCGCTGGCCCTTCTGGCCTGTGTCCATCGGGTGCTTGACCTTCGTCATGTCCGTCACCAGGTCCGCGAAGTCCAGCAGCGGCGCGGGCGCGTCCCGCCCGGTGATGACGACATGCTGCGTGCCGGGCCGGTCCCGCAGCACCGCCACCACCTCGTCGGCGTCCACCCAGCCCCACTTCAGCGGGTAGGCGAACTCGTCCAGCACCAGCAGCTTGTAGGTCTCCGCGGCCAGATCCCGCTTGACCTGCTCCCAGCCCTCGCGGGCCGCCTCCTCGTTGCTGAACTGCGAGTCGCGCTGCACCCAGGACCAGCCCTCGCCCATCTTGTGCCAGTCGACGGTGCCGCCCTCCCCGGTGGCGCCCAGCACCTTCAGCGCCCGCTCCTCGCCGACCTTCCACTTCGCCGACTTCACGAACTGGAACACCCCCACCGGCCAGCCCTGGTTCCAGGCCCGGAGCGCCAGCCCGAAGGCGGCGGTGGACTTGCCCTTGCCCTGGCCCGTGTGGACCAGGACCAGCGGGCGGTTGCGGCGCTGGCGGGTGGTGAGCCCGTCGTCCGGTACGACGGACGGCTGTCCCTGCGGCATTACGCGGCCTTCCTGTTGTGACGATCCAGCCTGTGGTGACGATCCTGCTGTGCCCCGTCCCGGCCGGCGCTGCCGCCGCGGACGGGCTTGCCCTGCACGGTCCGTACGAGCGCGGAGACGCTGTCCGCGCGCAGCTCGTCGAGGGTGACGGCGGTGCCGCCGAGCTCCCGGGCCAGCTCCCCGGCCAGCCCCAGCCGCACCGGCCCCGTCTCGCAGTCCACCACCACCGACGCGGTGCCCCCGGCAGCCAGCAGCCGCGCGGCCCGGTGCGCCCGCCCCACCGGTTCCGGCCCACCGGTGGCCCGGCCGTCCGTGACGACCACCAGCAGCGGCCGCCGCGACGGGTCCCGCATCCGCTCCACCCGCAGCACCTCATGGGCCCGCAGCAGCCCCTCCGACAGCGGCGTCCGGCCGCCGGTCGGCAGCTGCTCCAGCCGCGCCGCGCCCGCCTCGACCGACGACGTCGGCGGCAGCGCCAGCTCGGCACCGGCACCCCGGAAGGTGACCATCCCGATCTTGTCCCGCCGCTGGTACGCGTCGAGCAGCAGCGACAGCACCGCCCCCTTGACCGCGCTCATCCGCTTCCGCGCCGCCATCGACCCGGAGGCGTCCACCACGAACAGCACGAGGTTGCCCTCGCGCCCCTCGCGCACCGCCTCCCGCAGATCGTCCCGGCGCAGCACCAGCCCCGGGCCGCGCCGCCCGCGGGCCCACTGGTGCGGCGCCGCGGCCTGCACGGTCGCCGCCAAGTGCAGTGTGCCCAGCGCGCCTTGGGGCCGCCGGGCCCCGGTCGTCCGGCCGTACGCGGTCCGCGCCCGGGACCGCCGCCCGTCCGCGCCCTCGCCCAGCCCCGGCACGTCCAGCCGCCGGGTCCGGAACGGCTCGGTGGCGCCCACCGCGGCCTGCTCCGGGCCCGGCCCGGACGCCGCTGGCTCGCCCGCCGGCTCCCGCCCGGACTCCTCCGGCCGCGCCGGGCGCTCCGGCTCCTGCTGCCGCGGCACGTCCGGGCGCGGCGCGTCGCCGGGCTGCTCCCGGGGCCCGCCGTCCTGCGGCGGCAGCCCACCGGGCCCGCCGTCGGGACCGCCGTCCGGACCGTCGGGACCGCCGTCCGGGCCCTCCGGCTCCGGATCGTCGTCGCCCTCCGGGTCCTGCCCGCCGGACTCCTCCAGCACCTGGTCGAGCTTGTCCTCGTCGAGCCCCGGCGCGTCGAAGGGATTGCGCCGGCGCCGGTGCGGCAGCGCCAGCAGCGCCGCCTGCCGGACGTCCTCCGGGAGTACCTCGGTCCGCCCGGCCCAGGCCGCCAGCGCGGTCGCCGTGCGGGCCATCACGATGTCCGCCCGCATGCCGTCCACCTCGAACGCCGCACAGGTCGCCGCGATCTGCCGCAGCGCCGAGTCGCCCAGCGTCACCGTCGGCAGCAACTCCCGGGCCCGCGCGATCCGTTCGCGCAGCTCCTGCTCCTCGGTCGCCCAGCGTGCCGCGAAGCCCGCCGGGTCGTCGTCGTACGCCAGCCGGCGGCGGACCACCGCCACCCGCTGCTCCGGGTCCCGGGACGCCGCGACCTCCACGGTCAGCCCGAAGCGGTCCAGCAACTGCGGCCGCAGCTCGCCCTCTTCGGGGTTCATCGTCCCGACGAGCAGGAAGCGGGCCGCGTGCCGCACGGAGACGCCCTCGCGCTCCACGTAGGAGGCGCCCATGGCGGCGGCGTCCAGGAGGACGTCGACCAGGTGATCATGCAAGAGGTTGACTTCGTCCACGTAGAGGATGCCCCGGTGGGCGGCCGCGAGCAGCCCCGGCTCGAACGCCTTCACCCCCTCGGCGAGCGCCCGCTCGATGTCGAGCGCGCCGACGAGACGGTCCTCCGAGGCGCCCACCGGCAGTTCGACCATGCGGGCCGGCCGGGACTCGGCGGAGCCGGCTTCGTGCCGGCCGTCCGGGCACTGCGGGTCGGGGGAGCGCGGATCGCAGCTGAAGCGACAGCCCGCCACCACCGGCACCTCGGGCATGAGATCCGCCAAGGCGCGCACGGCGGTGCTCTTCGCGGTGCCCTTCTCGCCACGGACCAGGACTCCGCCGACCGCCGGGCTGACGGCGTTCAGCAGCAGCGCCAGCTGCAGGTCGTCCATACCGACGACGGCGGTGAACGGATACCGGGTGCTCATGTGGTGATCACTCCCTCGAGTGGCTTGCGTCCGTTGCCGGTCGAACTGTGTGCGCCGTGCGGCAGGTTGGCGTTGCCGGTCCTCACGGCGCCCCCGGAGGAACGAACGGCAGCCCCTCCGGCACCCCCTCCTCGATCAGCCGCAGCAGCGCCTTGGTGTCCGCGTGCTCCTCGATCAGATCGCCCAGCCGGTCCAGCTGCTCCTCGCGCAGCGCGCCGAAGCGGGTGTCCGGCGCCGGGACGAAACGGCGGCCGGCCGCCCGGGCCACCTCCCGCAGGAACGCCCGCCGGAAGCCGTCGCTCTCCAGCGAGCCGTGCCAGTGTGTGCCCCACACGGACCCGGCCCGGCAGCCGTCCAAGAAACCTTCCCCACCTGCCACTTCGGCGACCCCGTGGTGGATCTCGTACCCCTCCACCGGCTCGCCGAGCGCCTCGCCGACCGGCCGGGCGAGGGTCTTCTCCACCGCGAACCGCACCCGTAGGGGCAGCAAACCCAGCCCGTCCACCGTGCCCGCCCGCGACTCGACGTCGTCCTCGATCCGTTCGCCGAGCATCTGGTAGCCGCCGCAGATGCCGAGCACCGGACGGCCCTGCGCGGCCCGCCGGACCACCGCGTCCGCCAGCCCGCGCTCGCGCAGCCAGGCCAGCGCGCGGACCGTGCCGCGGGTCCCCGGCAGCACCACCAGATCCGCGTCGGCCAGCTCCTCCGGCCGGTCCACGAACCGCACCACCACGCCCGGTTCGGCCGCCAGCGCATCCACGTCGGTGAAGTTGGACATCAGCGGCACCGCGCAGACCGCGACGCGCAGGATGTCCTCGCCCGCGGGCGGGGCCACCACGGACTCGCGGACCGCGCCGCGCAGGGACACCCTCAGGCCGTCCTCCTCGTCGATGCCGAGCCCGTGCGCGTACGGCAGCACGCCGAAGGTCCGCCGCCCGGTGAGCCCGCGCAGCATCTCCAACCCGGGTTCCAGCAGCGTCACATCGCCGCGGAACTTGTTGACGAGGTAGCCGGCGACCAGCGCCTGATCCTCCGGCGACAGCAGCGCCGTGGTGCCGAAGAACGACGCGAAGACCCCGCCGCGGTCGATGTCGCCGACCACCACGACCGGGATCCGCGCCGCCCGGGCGATGCCCATGTTGACGATGTCGGTGCGCCGCAGGTTGATCTCGGCCGGGCTGCCGGCGCCCTCGCAGATCACCGCGTCGTGGGTGCGGCGGAGTTCGGCGAGGCAGTCGGTCACCGTGCCCAGCAACTGCTCCTGCCGACCCGAGTGGTAGCCGCGCGCACTCAGCTCGCCCACCGGCTTCCCCAGCAGCACCACCTGGCTGCTGCGGTCGCTGCCCGGCTTGAGCAGCACCGGGTTCATCAGGGCCGTCGGCTCGATCCGCGCCGCGGCCGCCTGCATCGCCTGCGCCCGGCCGATCTCCGCGCCCTCCCGGGTCACGAACGAGTTCAGCGACATGTTCTGCGCCTTGAAGGGCGCCACCGAGACGCCCTGCCGGACCAGCCAGCGGCAGATGCCGGCGGTCACCACGCTCTTGCCCGCGTCGGACGTCGTCCCGGCCACCAGCAGCCCGCCGCCCACGGCTGCCCCGGCCGCCTTCCGCCCGCTCACCGCGTCCCCTTCCCGCTCCCGCGCCGCAGCGCGCCCGCCGCCAGCCGGCCGGCCACCGTGACGCCCAGCGCCAGCAGACCCACCCGCCGGGACAGCCGTACCGCCCGCTCGATGTCGGCCACCGCCGGCGGCCGCGCCCCGCCGTTGAGCACCGGCCGGTGCTCCACCCGCCCGCCGTACGCCAGGGTGCCGCCCAGCCGGACGCCCAGCGCCCCCGCGAAGGACGCCTCCACCGGGCCCGCGTTGGGGCTCGGGTGCGCCGCGCCGTCCGCCCGCCAGGCCCGCAGCGCACCGCGCCGGTCCGGGCCCGCCAGCACCGCCAGCACAGCGGTCAACCGCGCGCCCGGCCAGCCGGCGACATCGTCGAGGCGGGCCGCCGCCCAGCCGAACCGGCGGTACCGCGGCGACCGGTGACCGACCATCGCGTCCAGGGTGTTGACCGCGCGGAACGCCACCAGACCGGGCACCCCGCCCAGCGCGCCCCACACCAGGGCGCCCACCACGGCGTCCGAGGTGTTCTCGGCGACCGACTCCACCACCGCGCGGGCCATCTGCGGCCCGTCCAGCGCCTGCGGATCGCGCCCGCACAGATGCGGCAGCCGCTCCCGCGCCACGTCCAGATCGCCGACGGCCAGCGCCCAGCCCACGGCGCGCGCCTCCCGGCCCAGCGAGGTGCCGCCCAGTACGGCCCACACCGCCGCCGCGGTCAGCGCCGTACGGGCGCCCGGACGGCGGTGCAGGGCGCGCTCCAGCAGTGCGGCGCCGACGGCCGCGCCGCCCGCGCACAGCGCGGTGTGCACCGCCCCGTAACCCCGGTGGTCGCGCCACAGCCGGCGCTCGACGGCGCCCGCGGCCCGGCCGAACGCGGCCACCGGATGGCCGCGCCGCGGGTCCGCCGCGATCAGATCACCGAGGAAGCCGAGGGCCGCGCCGCACGCATATCCCGCGTGTTCGCCGCGCACCGGATCAGGCCGCCGTACGTCCGTGAACGGGCCCTGCGGCAGCGGGCAGTGGGGTTCTCGACGGGCAGCCGGGCATGGCGGTATGTCCTCACTCAGGGTCCTCGCCCTGGCTCGACGCGACGGCGACCAGAGTCTCCTGGCTCCCGGATCGGCGCCGCCCCCGGCCTTCCCGTCCGCACGGAGTTCGACGTGCTACGGACCGTGGCTCTCGTTGGAGGAGCGCTCCCCGGTGACAGTGGCGGGACCGCGCCGGATTCGCACCGGACTTCCTCTGCTGTCGCCGATTGGCCCGGGCAGTCCACCACGGCCCGTGAAGGCCCGTCAACTCGCCCTTGACCTGCGATGCAGCGCCGCCGTCTGACCTGTGGCCAAGACCACAGGGCGACCGCCGGCGCACCACCCCGCCCGGACACACGCGGACGGGGCGCCCGGCGGCCGCGGCTGCTGCCGCGTCCACCGGACGCCCCGTCCACCGCCGGAGCCGTCGGCGCCGCTCTCAGGCGGCGACGATCAGATAGATCCCGTACGCCACCGCCGCCGCGCACAGCGCGAAGGCGGCCAGTGCCCCGGCGCGCGCGCCGGCGGCCGGTGCCGTGGTGGCCGCGCCGTCGCCGTCCGCGGCCGGCTTGCGGGAGGTCCCCACGATCCCGACGGTGAACAGGCCCACGATCCCCACCGTCACCGCGAGGCTGACGCCGAAGACCTGGCCGAGAGCTGCCCAGTCGATGTGCATTGCTGGTCCTTAGGGTTCTTGGGCTCGGGGGCCGTGGATCGGGTGGTCGGCGTCAGGAGGTGGCGGACACGGGCCGGGCGGGGGCCTGGGCGGGCGTGGCCGCGGCGTCCGCCTCGGCGGCTGCCGGGGCGGTGGCCGCCGGGGCGACCGGGCCCGCCGGGGGAGGGGCGACGGCCTGCAGCGCCGTGGTGACGACACCGGCCGGCTCCGCCGCCGGACCCTCGTTGACGTTGGTGTGGTCGACCGGCTTGCGCCGGGAGGCCGCCCAGATGCCGCCGCAGACCGCCAGCGCCAGGACGGCCACCGCCGCCACACCCCAGGTGCCCTGGTCGGCGAGGAACGCGGCCCCCGCGGAGACCAGGCCGGCGGCCGGCAGCGTCAGCCCCCAGGCCACGACCATCCGCCCGGCCGTGGACCAGCGCACCACGCCGCCCTTGCGGCCCAGCCCGGAGCCCATCACGGCGCCCGAGCAGACCTGGGTGGTGGAGAGCGCGAAACCGAGGTGGGAGGAGGCCAGGATGGTGGCGGCCGCGCCCGTCTGGGCGGCGAAGCCCTGCGGCGGCCGGATGTCGGTGATGCCCTTGCCCATCGTGCGGATGATCCGCCAGCCGCCCAGGTAGGTGCCGAGCGCGATGGCCAGGCCGGCGGAGGCGATCACCCAGAGCGGCGGGTCGGAGTGCGGGGCGATGACCCCGCCGGTGATCAGCGCGAGGGTGATCACGCCCATCGTCTTCTGCGCGTCGTTGGTGCCGTGGGCCAGCGAGACCAGCGCCGCCGAGGCGATCTGACCGGCGCGGTAGCCCTTGGCGGTGTCCTCCTCGGCGCGGCCGCGGGTCAGCCGGTAGGTGAGCCGCGTCGCCGCCATCGCGGCGAGCCCCGCGACGAACGGCGCGGCCACCGCCGGGATCAGGACCTTCATCACCACGGCCTGGCCGTGCACCCCGTCGGCGCCCGCGGACACCAGGGTCGCGCCGATCAGACCACCGAACAGGGCGTGGGACGAGCTGGAGGGGAGACCGGCGAGCCAGGTCAGGAGGTTCCAGATGATCGCGCCGACCAGACCGGCGAAGATCACTTCAGGTCTGACGCCGGCCCGTTCGTCGATGATGCCGCCGGAGATGGTCTTCGCCACCTCCACGGAGAGGAATGCCCCGACGAGATTGAGTCCCGCCGACATCGCCACCGCGACCTTGGGTCGCAGAGCCCCGGTGGAGATGGTGGTGGCCATTGCGTTGGCCGTGTCGTGGAAGCCGTTCGTAAAGTCGAACACCAAGGCCGTGACGATCACGATCCCGATGAGAAGCGTGATGTGTTCCATTCACCCAGGCAATCCGTTCGATGGTCAGTGTCCTCGGGAACGTACGGACAGCGGGTGAACGGAAAGTGAACTGGGCCGGGCGCCGCGGTGACGCCCCCGCAGTGTTCACGCGGAGGCGCCTCAGCCGTCACTTCCGTCTCACCCGTCGGCACATTCCTTGTGCTGGGCCGGGGTGCCGTTCCAGCGGTCCTGATCCCCCGGCAGCGGGCCATGGTGTAGATCACCGGCCGCCGGCCCGTTCTGCGCCTGCCGGGTGTCCGACGAAGCGCTGGGCACCGCGAAGTCGCGGCCGTCGGCCGCGTCCGGCGGGCGGCGCGGTCACAGGTCATGGGTGCCCCCTGGCGATGACATGTGAGGAGGTGCGGATCACTCGACGTTAACGGATGATCGACGCAAGGTGGTCGAACTCCGGCCAATCACCCGCAGTGGAACAGCCATCCCTATACGGCGGATACCGGGCGGCCGGTGCCGGCGCGTACAGTGCCCCGGCCCGCCCGTACGGTGTCGTGCACCGCCCTCGTGCCTTTCCGCACGTCCCGCAGCGTCGCACCGGAGGAACGCCATGAAGGAGCACCCCGACCACCTCTCCGACGCCTGGAGCGAGCTGGTCGCCACCGCCCGCCGGACCGCCGCCGACGGCCTCGTCGTCGGTACCTCGGGCAACGTCTCGGTCCGCGTCAGGGACCTGATCCTCGTCACCCCCAGCGGCATCCCCTACGACCGGCTGGGCCCCGCCCATCTCACCGGGGTGGACATCGAAGGCCGCCCGATCGTCGGCAGACTCCGCCCGACCAGCGAACTCCCGCTCCACCTGGCCGTCTACCGCCACACCCCGGCCACCGCGATCGTGCACACCCACGCCCCGCACGCCACCGCCGTCTCCACCCTCGTCCCCGAACTCCCGCCCGTCCACTACATGGCCGCCGCGCTCGGCGGCCCCGTGCGCGTCGCCCCCTACGCCCTCTACGGCAGCGACGAACTCGCCGCCCACATGCTCGACGCGCTCCGCGACCGCACCGCCGCGCTCCTGCAGAACCACGGCACCATCGCCTACGGCGACAGCCTCGCCCAGGCCCTGGAACGCACCGCCCAACTGGAGTGGATGTGCCGGGTCTGGCTCACCGCCGCCGCCGTCCCCGGCCACACCCCCAGCCTGCTCTCGCCCGCCCAGCTCGACGCCGCCGGCGAACGGCTGCGCGGCTACGGCCAGCCCGAAGACGATGCCCGGTAGCGCCCCGCGCGGCACGGCACCGCCGGCACGGCCGGTCCGGCCGCCGGTCCCGGGCGCCCGGTGGCCGGGACCGGTGGCGCTGCGCACACTGGAGGGGTGCGACTGGGTACCGTGGCGGCGGTGACCGCCACCACCGTGATCGGAGCCGGGGCGGCCGCCGTGGCGGCCGGGCGGTACGCCGGCGACGTTGCCCTGAAACCGTCCCCCGGCCACCCCTTCCCGGGCGACTCCCGCCTCACCGTCCACTCCGCCGACGGCGACCACATCGTCCTCACCCGCAGCCTGGGATCCCTCCGACCCGGCATCTACGGCCTCTCCGGCGCCGGCTGCCACGCCGTCGTCGGTCCCGTCGTCCACGGCACACCGCATCCGCCCGATGCCGTCGTCCGCCGACTGGAGCGGGTCACCCACGGCACCCTGCGGCCCGGCGCGCGGATGCGGCTGACCCCGCAGGTGCACCTCGGCACCCCCTACGACGCCCTCGGCCTCGCCTTCACCGACGTCGACGTCCCCGGCGAACTGGGCGCCCTGCCCGCGTGGTTCGTGCCCGGTGCCCGCGACACCTGGGTCATCACCGTGCACGGCCTCGGCACCACCCGCGAACACCCCATGGTGGTGCTGCCCTTCCTGCACCGGCACCGCTTCCCCGTCCTCGACCTCGCCTACCGCAACGACCCCGGCGCCCCGCGCACCGCCGACGGCCTGCACCACCTCGGCGACACCGAATGGCGCGACCTGGACGCCGCGATCCGCTACGCCGTCCGGCACGGCGCCCGCGCGGTCGTCCTCCACGGCTGGTCCGCCGGCGCCACCATGGCCCTGCGCGCCGCCCTCAACTCCCCGCTGCGCGACCGGGTCTCCGGCCTCGTCCTGGACTCCCCGGTGCTCGACCGGCACGCCACCGTCCGCGCGCTGGCCGCCGCCCGGCGCATCCCGCGCGCCCTGCTCCCGCTGGCCGTCCGCGCCGCCGAGGGGCACACCGGACTGCCGGTCGACCGCCCCGCCGACGCCGTCGAGGCCGACGAACTCGACGTGCCCGTCCTCCTCTTCCACGGCCCCGAGGACACCCTCGCCCCCTGGGACGCCTCCCGCCGCCTGGCCGCCCGCCGTCCGGAGCTGATCACCCTGCACCCCGTCCCGCACGCCCCGCACGCCGCGATGTGGAACGCCGCCCCGGACCGCTACGAGGAGACCCTGCGCCGCTTCCTCACCCCGCTGATGTGACCCCGCCGCCCGGCGGACCCCCGGGTGCCTCCGCTTCCGCGGCCGGAGCCGGAGATGGCCGGCCGGACAACTCCCACCGGCCGGAGCGGGACGGCGGGGTGACGCGGGGCCGAAGAGCCGCAAGCAGGGTTCCGATTGGGTTTTCGGGCCGTCAGCGGCAAGACTGCTCCTGTGACGTCCCGTACACCGCGCGACTCCCGGCTCCGACTCGTCCCCCGACAACCGATTGCGGCCGCCCGCCGGGCGGTGAGCACCCGGGCCGCCCGCCCGGCGCCCCGGCCACCCGAGGGCACTCCGCCGCCCGCGGAACTGGCCCGCCAGGCGCGCGCCGTACTGGCCGGCGCGGCCCGTCTCGCGCGCTGGGCCGACCACGCGGGCAGCCTCCGCGCCGGCCCCGACGGATCGCTCCCGGAAGCCGCCGTCGCCGGCGCTGCCGAGGCCCTGGGCCTGACCCACCGCCAGGTGCGCGCCGACTGGGACCGGGCCCGGCTCGCCGGGCTCGTCGAACTCCACGACGGCCTGGCCCGCCCCGGCTGGCGGCTGCGTGCCTGGGACCGCGACGACACCGCCGCCCTGCGCGGCTGGGTCGCGCTCTTCGACGCCTGGTCGCTGGCCCTCGCCGCGCCGGCCGCGGCCGGCCCCTCCGCCGTCGCCGAGGTCGTCGAGGCCGTCCCGCAGCTGCTGTCCCTGCTGCACCTGTCCGCCGGACCGGTCCGGCTGCCGGTGCTGCTGGACATGCTCGGCCAGCGCGTCGCCGAACTGCGCACCGAGCGCTGCGAGGTGCCCTACGGAACGGACCCGGCGGACGGTACCGACGCCGCGGGGCCGGCGAGCGACGCCGCGGGGGCGCCGCTCGCCGACCTCCTGCGCTGGGCGCTGGACGCCCTGCTCGCGGTCGGCGCGCTGATGCCGCCGCGCGGCGCCCACGAGGCCGGCGAAGGCACCGGTGAGTGGCACCACGGCCAGGAGGCGCAGCTGACGCCGCTGGGCAACTGGTCGGTGTGGGTCAAGCTGGAGCAGATCTGCGTCGCCGCGCAGAGCCCGGCCGGCAACATCGAGCAGTCCGCGGAGGCGATGCTGCGCGGCTGCGCCCGGCTGACCCCGGGCCCGGCCCGCGCCGAGTACCGCGCCTGGCTCGCCGCCCGCTCCGTCGGCGCCGCCGTCGAGGAACTCCTCGCCGTCGCCCGCGGCGAGGACGCGCTGCTGCGCGGACTGGCCTTCGAGGCGCTGCGCGCCGTCGGCGCCCCCGCCGAACCGGCCGTGCGCGCCGCCGCCGACGAGTCCGTGCTGCGCCCCTACGCCCTGCTGTGGCTCTTCGAGCACGAGGGCGGCGATCCCGAGACCGCCTCCGACGTCCTCACCCGCGAGGAGTCGACCTGGCTGTGGGTGGACACCGCGGCGGCCGTCGCCGACCACGGGGAGACCCAACTGCTCGTCCGGCACCTGGACTCGGCCGTCCAGGGCTCGGTGCCGCGGCTGCTGGCGGAGGTCCGCGCCGTCGGCCACCCCCGCACCGTGCAGGTGCTGGTCGCGCTGGCCGCCGCGCACCCCGACCCGGCCCTCGCCAAGGCCGTCCGCCGGGCCGCCTTCCAGGTCCACACCGGCGGCGCGTAACGCCCCGGGCACCCCGGCCGGGCCCTGGCGGCTCATGACCCCGCCCCGCCCGGCCGGTAGGTGCCGAAGCTCCAGACATTGCCCTCGGCATCCCGGGCCAGATAGTCGCGCGAGCCGTAGTCCTGGTCGGTGGGCGGCACCAGGATCTCCACCCCGGCCCGCCGGGCCCGCTCGCAGTGCGCGTCGGGATCGTCGACGACGACATAGACCCCGCTCGGCCCGGCGTCCCCCATCGCCTCGTCGAACGGGCCGCCGTGGCCCTTCGAACCGACCATCACCGCGCCGTCGCCGTAGGCGAGTTCGGCATGCAGCACCGTGCCGTCCTCCCCGTCGTACCGTGCGGCGACGGTGAATCCGAACGCCTCCGTCAGCTGACCCAGGGCGGCCGGGGCGTCCCGGTAGCGCAGCGTCGGGAACATCGTCGGCGTGCCTGCCATGCTGATCACCATGCCTCTCGCGCACCGGACGGCGCCCTGCCGCCCGGATTCCTGTGTCCTGCCTCACAGTCTCGCAGGAGGGTCCGACAACGCCGGAAAACGATTTGCCCCGGCCCGTTAGACTGCCTGCATGGCAGTTCTCCTCTGGGTTCATTAGACGGCGCAGACCGCTCTCGGACCGTCCGTCCAACCCGCCGTCTTCCTGCCCTGGAGTTTTCCCCGTGATCACCGCTTCCGGCCTTGAGCTGCGCGCCGGCGCCCGCGTCCTCATCGAGTCCGCCTCGTTCCGTATCGCCAGGGGCGACCGCATCGGCCTGGTGGGCCGCAACGGCGCCGGCAAGACCACCCTCACCAAGGTCCTGGCTGGCCAGGGCATCCCGGCCGGCGGCTCGGTCACCCGCTCCGGCGAGGTCGGCTACCTCCCGCAGGACCCGCGCACCGGCGACCTCGACGTGCTGGCCCGCGACCGCATCCTGTCCGCCCGCGGCCTGGACACCGTGCTGCGCAAGATGCGCGAGAACGAGGACCGGATGGCGAACGGCAAGGGCGCCACCCGCGAGAAGGCCATGAAGAAGTACGAGCGGCTGGAGACCGAGTTCCTCACCAAGGGCGGGTACGCCGCCGAGGCCGAGGCCGCGACCATCGCCGCCAGCCTGGGCCTGCCCGACCGCATCCTCGGCCAGCCCCTGCACACCCTCTCCGGCGGACAGCGGCGCCGCGTCGAGCTGGCCCGCATCCTCTTCTCGGACTCCGACATCCTGCTGCTCGACGAGCCCACCAACCACCTCGACGCCGACTCCATCGCCTGGCTGCGCGACTACCTCAAGACCTACCGCGGCGGCTTCATCGTCATCTCCCACGACGTCGACCTCGTCGAGACGGTCGTGAACAAGGTCTTCTACCTGGACGCCAACCGCGCTCAGATCGACGTCTACAACATGGGCTGGAAGCTCTACCAGCAGCAGCGCGAGGCCGACGAGAAGCGCCGCAAGCGCGAGCGCGCCAACGCCGAGAAGAAGGCCGCGGCGCTCAACTCCCAGGCCGACAAGATGCGGGCCAAGGCCACCAAGACCGTCGCCGCCCAGAACATGGCCAAGCGCGCCGACAAGCTGCTGGCCGGCCTGGAGGCGGTGCGGATCTCCGACAAGGTCGCCAAGCTGCGCTTCCCGGACCCCGCGCCCTGCGGCAAGACCCCGCTCACCGCCGAGGGCCTCTCCAAGTCCTACGGCTCCCTGGAGATCTTCACCGACGTCGACCTCGCCATCGACAAGGGCTCCCGGGTCGTCATCCTGGGCCTCAACGGCGCCGGCAAGACCACCCTGCTGCGGCTGCTGGCGGGCGTCGAGACGCCCGACACCGGCGAGGTCCGCCCCGGCCACGGCCTGAAGCTCGGCTACTACGCCCAGGAGCACGAGACCCTGGACCCGGAGCGCACGGTCCTGGAGAACATGCGCTCCGCCGCGCCCGACATGGACCTCGTCGAGGTCCGCAAGGTGCTCGGCTCCTTCCTGTTCTCCGGCGACGACGTCGACAAGCCCGCCGGCGTGCTGTCCGGCGGCGAGAAGACCCGCCTCGCGCTGGCGACGCTGGTCGTCTCCTCCGCCAACGTCCTGCTGCTCGACGAGCCCACCAACAACCTCGACCCGGCCAGCCGCGAGGAGATCCTCGGCGCGCTGCGCACCTTCACCGGCGCGGTGGTCCTGGTGACGCACGACGAGGGCGCGGTGGACGCGCTGGCGCCGGAGCGGATCATCCTGCTGCCCGACGGCGTCGAGGACCTGTGGGGCCAGGACTACGCGGACCTGGTCGCGCTGGCCTGATCACCGCCATACCGCCGCCACCGGTTGGATCACGCCCGCTGGATCATTCGGCCCATGGGTGATCCATCATCTGAGTGAGAACGGCTCGTACACCGGCGAGCCTGCAGCAGGGGGCCGGGCCCTCCCGGCTCGGCCCGCGCCGTTTCGGTGACATACCACCTGACCTGGCACTTCTCGCCCACCGGGGCGTGCGTCGGCGTCGCGGGGCGCGCGGAAGAAGGAGTTCCGACCGCTCCGGGCGCCCGCAGGACGGCGAAGGATGTCGCACAGACCTTGCGGAATGGGTGGCCAGGAAGCCGGGGAGGGGTGATCATGAGAGTCCAGAGCGCACTTCCCACGAGGAGGCACGGGTGGCCGAGACTCTGAAGAAGGGCAGCCGGGTGACCGGCGCCGCGCGCGAGAAGCTCGCGGCAGACCTGAAGAAGAAGTACGACGCCGGAGCGAGCATCCGGGCGCTGGCCGAGGAAACCGGCCGCTCCTACGGATTCGTGCACCGGATGCTCAGCGAATCCGGCGTGATCCTGCGCGGCCGTGGCGGAGCCACGAGGGGCAAGAAGGCCGCCTCGGTCTGACGGTCGCGGCTCCGGGTAAAGGCGGTGCCCCCCGGCCGTCCGAGCAGTCGGCCGGGAGGTTACCGTTCAGTCACTTACGCACGCAGGTGCGGTGGCTGACTCGGAGGCGCCCTCATGACTCTGCTCGACAAGCACGGTGTGCGGCTCACCGTGGACGACGCGATCGCCACGGTGACCCTCGCCAACGCGGCCAAGCGCAACGCCCAGAGCCCCGCCATGTGGCGGGCACTGGCCGAGGCGGGTTCGCTGCTGCCGGGAAACGTACGGATCGTGGTGCTGCGCGGAGAGGGCAGGTCCTTCTCCGCGGGGCTCGACCGGCAGGCGTTCACGCCCGAAGGGTTCGACGGTGAGCCGTCGTTCCTCGATCTGGCGCGCGGTACGGACGAGGCGCTGGACGCCACGATCGCCGAGTACCAGGAGGCGTTCACCTGGTGGCGGCGGAACGACCTGGTGTCGATCGCCGCCGTCCAGGGGCATGCCATCGGCGCCGGCTTCCAGCTCGCGCTCGCCTGCGACCTGCGGGTCGCCGCCGACGACGCGCAGTTCGCCATGCGCGAGACCAGTCTGGGCCTGGTCCCGGACCTGACCGGCACGCACCCCCTGATCGCACTGGTCGGCTACGCCCGGGCGCTGGAGATCTGCGCCACCGGGCGCTTCGTGCACGCCGCGGAGGCCGAGCGGATCGGCCTGGTCAACCTCGTCGTGCCCGGCGGCGAACTCGACGCCGCGGCGGCCGATCTGGCCGCCGCGCTCGTCGCCGCGCCCCGGGACGCCGTCATCGAGACCAAGGCCCTGCTGGCCGGCGCCGTGGACCGGACGTACGAGGAGCAGCGCCGCGCGGAGCGTGCCGCCCAGGCGCGGCGGCTGCGGGACCTGGCCGGCGTCGGCGACTGACCGCCCGCGGCTCCGGTCGTCAGCCGTCCGCCACCGCCGTGACCAGCACCGCGGCCGACTGCGGTGCCGGCGGCGGACCGGTGACCGCCCGGCGGACGGCGCGGGCCACGTCCACGGGGCGGTGGCCGGCGGCGGTCGCCAGCTGGACGAGGACATGGTCGCCGGTGCGGGCCACCGGGCGGGAGCGGCCGGCCAGGGCCGGGGCGAGCCGGGCCACCCCGGGGACGGCGAGCACCCGGGCGACGAGGTCCGCGGGGTCCGTCGCGGCGTCGCCTGGTTCCGCGGTGGCCGGTGCCGTGGCGGCCGGTGCCGCGGCCCGGCCGGCGGTCCGGTCGCCGTCCCCGGGGCCGCCCTCGGCCGGGGCGTCCAGCAGTTCGCCGATCCGGAGGTCCACCGCGCTCACCCGCAGCCCCAGGCCGTCCTCGGCCGCGGCCAGCAGCGCCGTCCGCACGTGCGCGGCGAGCGCCGGCAGCGGGCGGCCGGGCGGTGCGGCCAGGTCGGCGGTGATCCGCAGCCGGCCCGGCGGCAGGGCGCTGGGCGGTGCCGGCACGGTCGGCGCCGGGGCTTCGCCGGGGGTGGCGAGGGAGAGTCGCAGGGCGTCCAGGCGCACGCCGGGCGGGGTGCCGGGGGCCCGCAACAGGGCCGCGCGGGCCGCGCGTTCGGTGATCCAGGCCCCGTCCGCCGGGCCGCCGAGCGGCAGGATCCGGCCGATGCCGAGCTGCTGCCGCACCGTGTGTGCCAAGCCGTTCGCGGCCACCGCGTCACCTCTTTCCCGGACCACCTCCCCAGCCTGCCCCAGCCCGCCCGCCGCGGCAGGCTGCGGCACTCCGCTGCCGCATCCCCGGAGCGCACCCCGCCGTCCGCCCCTACTGTGGGGAGTGGGATGAATGGTGTGAAAGGTGCATAACCCAGAAGGGACGCGCGGCGATGACCGAGAGCCAGCTGGGCGCGGACGCGGCGAGGCCGGTGAAACGGGGCGGCGGCGACCCCGGCACCCGCGGTCGGACCACCATCGCCGACGGCGTCGTGGAGAAGATCGCCGGACTCGCCGCCCGCGATGTGGTGGGCGTCCACGCGATGGGCAGCGGATTCGCCCGCACGCTCGGCGCGGTGCGCGACCGGGTGCCCGGCGGCGGGCGGTCGGCCGCTCCCACGCGCGGGGTCAAGGCCGAGGTCGGCGAGGTGCAGACCGCGCTGGACCTGGAGATCGTGGTCGATTACGGGGTCGCCATCGCGGAGGTGGCCCGGGCCGTCCGGGAGGACGTGATCGCCGCCGTGGAGCGGATGACCGGTCTGGAGGTCGTCGAGGTCAACATCGCGGTGAGCGATGTGAAGCTGCCGGACGAGGCGGACGGCGACTACGGGCCCCACGCGGCCGAGGCGGCGGAACCGCGGCTCCAGTGACCGGGCCCGGACGGAGCCGTAGCGAAGGAGCGCACGATGAGCATGACCGTGATCGGTCTCGTGGCCGGGATGGCGCTGGGCTTCGCCGGGTACTTCGGCGGGTTCGGGGCGTTCGTCCTGGTGGCGGCGCTGGGCGCCGTCGGGTTCATGGCCGGCAGGTTCCTCGACGGGGACCTGGCGGTCGGGGAGTTCTTCCGCGCCCGCACCGGCGACCGCGACGACCGGCGGCGGTGAGCGCGGATGGCAGCCGTCTACCGGGCGGCCCCGCCCGCCGCTGCCGGCGACGTACCGGCCGGTGAGCGCGGCGCCACCAGGATCGCCGACCGGGTGGTCGCCCGGATCGCCGCGCGGGCGGCCCGCGAGGCACTGCGCGAGGCGGCCCCCGGCGCCCCCACCGATGCCCATGCCACGGTGACGGTGACCCGCCGGGACACCCGCCCGCCGTTCGGCGAGGCCCGGCTGCGGATCGCCGTGGAACTCGCCTACCCCGCCCCCATCGGCGCCCACTGCCGCTTGGTGCGCCGTCAAGTGACCGAGCGGGTAAGGGCATTGGCGGGGACGACGGTCACCGAGGTGGCCGTGCAGGTGGAGCGGCTGAACTCGCCGCTGCTGACGGACCGGGCCCGGGAGCGGGTGCGGTGAGCGGGCCGGCACCGGGGCCGGGAAGCGCCGGGGAGGCCGGGACCGGTGCGGCGACCGGCGGGCGCTCCGGTGAACCGCCCGGCACCACGGGCGAGTTGGCGGCGCCGGGAGCGGCGGAGCCCGCCCCGGTCGCCAGCGGGCCCGCCCGGCGCTTCTGGTCGGCCCGCCGGGTGCCCGCGGCGCTGGTCGCCCTGGTGCTGCTGGGCGCCGGCGGACTGCTGCTCTACGACGTGGCCGCCGTACGGGCCGGCCGCACCGCGATGGCCTGGCGCCGGCGGCTGGCGCACGAACTGACCGTCCGGCACCTCGACGACCCCTGGGTGCTGGGCGCCGCGGCCGCCGCGCTGGCCCTCGGGATCTGGCTGCTCGTCCTGGCCGCCACCCCGGGGCTGCGGACCGTGCTGCCGATGCGGCGCACCGCCCCCGGCGTCCGCGCCGGTCTCGACCGGTCGGCCGCCGCGCTGGTGCTGCGCGACCGGGCCATGGAGGTCGCCGGCGTGCAGGCCGTACGGCTGACCGTCGGCCGGCGCCGGGCGCGGGCCCGGGCCCTGGCGCACTTCCGGGAGCTGGAGGCCGTCCGCGGCGACCTCACCACCGTGCTCGGCGACGGCCTGCGCCAACTCGGCCTGACCCGCCGGCTGCGGCTGACCGTCGACGTCCGGCGCCCGAAGAGGAGGTGAGCGCGCGATGCGCACCGTCCGCGCGAGCGTCAACCGGGTGCTGCTCGGGCTGGTCGGCGTGCTCCTGCTCGGCGCCGGCGGGCTGGTCCTGCTGGGCGGCCTCGACCTGCCCGCCCGCCTGCACCTCGACCTGCCGTCCGGCTGGCCCTGGGCCCGCCCGGACGACGTCCTGCTCCCGGCGGCGGACCGCACCCGCTTCACGGACCGCGGCTGGTGGTGGCCGGCGGTCATCGCCGGGCTGGCCGTCCTGGTGCTGTTGCTGCTGTGGTGGCTGCTGGCGCAGGTCCGGCGGCGTCGGCTCGGCATGGTGCTGGTCGACAGCGGCGACGGGGAGGGCGCGACGGTACGGGGCCGGGCGCTGGAGACCGTCCTGGCGGCCGAGGCGGCGGCGGTGGACGGCGTCGACCGGGCGGCCGCCGTGCTGACCGGCCGCCGCACCGCGCCGCAGGTGCGCGCCCTGCTCGTCCTCGCCCCGCACGCCGACCCCGGGACCGTGGTGCTGCGGCTCTCCGACCGGGCGCTGGCCGACGCCCGCAGCTCGGCCGGCCTGGACCGCCTGCCGACCGAGGTCCGCCTGCGGGCGGTCCGCCACCGGCCGGAACGGGTCAGCTAGCGCGGAGCCGAGGGGGCATGGGGACGCCGCGCCTGGCACGGAACTCCCCGGCCGATGCCAGCCCGGGAGCCACCCCGACCACCGGACGCCGCGGCCCGGCCCGCCCCGCCGGCCTCAGAAGCCGCGCCGGGCCCCGCCGTCCACCGGGACCATCACGCCCGTCAGATAGGACGCGGCGGGGGAGAGGAGGAAGGCGGCGGTGCGGCCGAACTCCGCGGGGTCGCCGTAGCGGCGCAGCGGGATGGTGGCGGAGTTGCGGGCGCGGGAGCCCTCGGGGTCGCCGGAGAGCTCGTCGAGCTGGGTCATCCGGTCGGTGGCGATCCGGCCGGGGAGCACGCCGACGACGCGGATGCCGCGCGGCCCGACCTCGTCGGCCAGGGACTTGGCGAAGCCGGCCAGGCCCGGGCGCAGGCCGTTGGAGACGGTGAGCCCGGCGATCGGCTCGTGGACGGAGCCGGAGAGCACGAAGCCGATGACGCCGCCCTCGCCCAGCTCGGCGGCGGCCGTGCGGGCGAACCGCACCGCACCGAGGAAGATCGTCTCGAAGTCCGTCCGCCACTGGTCGTCGGTGGTGTCGGCGGCCCCGCTGGGCGGCGGGCCGCCCACGCTGATCAGGAGGCCGTCGAAGCGGCCGAAGCGCTCCCGGGCGGCCGCCACCAGGCGGGCCGGGGCCCCGGCGTCGGAGTTGTCGGCGGCCACGCCCAGGGCCCGCTCGCCCAGGGAGGCGGCCGCCTTGGCCGCGGCCTCCTCGGAGCGGCCGGTGAGCACCACATTGGCGCCGTCGGCGACCAGTTCGCGGGCGGTGGCGAAGCCCAGCCCGCGGGTGGCGCCGGTGACGAGATACGTCCGGTCGGTGAGTCCAAGATCCATGGCCCTAGTCTGCCCCCGCCCCGGCCCGCAACGCGAAGGCGGTCCCCACCAGGCCGACATGGCTGAACGCCTGCGGGAAGTTTCCCAACTGCCGCCCGGTGGCCGGGTCGTACTCCTCCGAGAGCAGCCCCACGTCGTTCCGCAGCGCCAGCAGCCGCTCGAACAGCTTCCGGGCCGCCGCCCGGCGCCCGGTCAGCAGCAGCGCGTCCGCCAGCCAGAACGAGCAGACCAGGAACGTGCCCTCGCCGCCCGGCAGGCCGTCCACCGACCGCCCCTCGGTGCTGTAGCGGCGGACCAGACCGTCGTGGGACAGCTCGCGGCGCACCGTGTCGACGGTGGAGACCACCCGCGGATCGTCCCCCGGCAGGAAGCCGACCCGCGGGATGAGCAGCGTCGCGGCGTCCAGTTCCGCGGAGCCGTAGGACTGGGTGAAGGTGCCCCGCTCGGCGTCGTAGCCGTGCGCGCAGACCTCCCGGTGCACCTCGTCGCGCATCGCCCGCCAGCGGTCCACATCCCCGCTGAGCCTGGGGTGCTGCTCCAGCGCCCGTACCGCGCGGTCGGCCGCGACCCAGGCCATGACCTTGGAGTGCACGAAGTGCCGGCGCGGGCCGCGGATCTCCCAGATGCCCTCGTCGGGGTCGCGCCAGGTGGACTCCAGGTAGTCCACCAGCGCCCGCTGGATGTTCCAGGCGTGCGGCTCGGCCGGCAGCCCCGCGGTGCGCGCGACATGGAACGAGTCGATCACCTCGCCGTAGACGTCGAGTTGGCGCTGCGCCACGGCGGCGTTGCCGATCCGCACCGGCAGCGAGTCCTGGTACCCGGACAGCCAGGGCACCTCGAACTCCGGCAGTCGCCGCTCCCCGGCCAGCCCGTACATGATCTGCAGGTCGTCGGGGGCGCCGGCCACCGCGCGCAGCAGCCAGTCCCGCCAGGCGCCGGCCTCGTCGAGATACCCGGCGGAGATCAGGGAGTTCAGGGTCAGGCTGGCGTCCCGCAGCCAGCAGTAGCGGTAGTCCCAGTTGCGGACCCCGTGCGGCTCCTCGGGCAGCGAGGTGGTGGGGGCCGCGACGATCCCGCCGGTGGGCGCGTAGGTGAGCGCCTTGAGGGTGATCAGGGAGCGGATGACCGCGGCGCGGTACGGGCCGTCGTAGCGGCACCGCGCGGACCAGGCGTGCCAGTCGTCGGTGGTCTCCGCCAGCGCCTCGAACGGGTCGATCCGGTCGGGACGGGGCTCGTGCGAGGGGTGCCAGGTCAGCACGAACGCGGTGCGCTGGCCGGCGGCGACGGTGAAGTCCGAGCGGGTGCTGAAGTCCTTGCCGTAGGTGGTGCCCTGGGCCGGGGTGCGCAGCCAGACGGAGTCCGGGCCGGCGACCGCCACCCGGCAGCCCTCGGTGGCGCGCACCCACGGCACCACCCGCCCGTAGTCGAACCGCAGCCGCAGCTCCCCGCGCATCTCGACCCGGCCGCGCAGCCCTTCCACGACCCGGACGACGTCGGGCATGCGGTCGCGCTGCGGCATGAAGTCGGTGACCCGGACGCTGCCGCCGGGGGTCTCCCAGACGGTGTCGAGGATCAGCGAGTCCCCGCGGTAGGAGCGTTCGGCGCGGGCCTCGGCGGCGCACGGTGCCAGCGTCCAGTGGCCGTTGTCCTTGCCGCCGACGAGGGCGGCGAAGCAGGCGGGGGAGTCGAAGCGGGGCAGGCACAGCCAGTCGATGGAGCCGTCCCGGCCGACGAGCGCGGCGGTCTGGAGATCGCCGATGAGTGCGTAGTCCTCGATGCGTGGGTGCACTCCGCGGCCTTTCCCGCGCGGCGGGGGCGTTACTCGGGGGCGACCGCCGTCCGGGCTACGGCCCCGGCGCCGCCGCTCTCCGCCGGCGCCGCGTCCTCCTCGTCGCCCTCGGACCCCCCGTCCCGCTTGTCCGGCTCGGCCGGCTCGCCCTGCCCGGCCTCCTCGGCCGCGGCGGCCAGCCGGTCGCGGCGCTCCCGGCGGACCAGCACGACCCAGCCGACCGGCACCGCCGCCGCGAACAGCCACCACTGCACCGCGTACGCCATGTGCGGCCCGATGGAGTCGTGGTCCGGCTCGGGCACCTGCTCGGGGGTGTCCGCCTTGGGCGCGGTCTGCTCGATGTAGCCGCCGAGCATCGGGCGGCCGCTGAGCTTCGCCTGCTGCCGACTGTTGATCAGCATGACCTGGCGGGGCGGCAGGCCCTTGGTGTCCTTGATCCCGCTGGCCGCGGTGGTCTCGTCGGCCATCATCCGGCCGGTGACCGTGACCGTGCCCTTGGGGGCGGCCGGCACGTGCGGGAACTTGGTGAGGTCGTCGCCGGCCGGGATCCAGCCGCGGTTGACCACCACCGCCTGCCCGTTGCCGAGCACCAGCGGCGTCAGCACGTAGTAACCGATCTTCTGCTCGTCGGCGGCGGTGCGCTGGCGGACGACGACCTCGTGCGCGGTGTCGTAGCTTCCGGTGGCGGTGACCCGGCGCCACATCTCGCCGTGCGGCAGGGTCCGGCCGACCGCGGTCAGGTCGGTCACCGGGACCGGGGTGGCGGCGAGGTTGTGCGCGATCTGCGCGTTCTGCGCCACCTTGTGCTGATGGCGGTGGAACTGCCAGAACCCCAGCTTGATCATGACCGGGATCAGGACGAGGCCCACGAGGGTGAGGATCACCCACTGCCGGGACAACAGGAAGCGGTACACGGCAGCGACGGTACCCCGCGGCCCTCGGCGCCCGGCCCGCGGGTCCCCCCCCGGCGGCGGCGCGCGCCGGGCCCGCCGGGGCCGCGGGGCGCGCCGGGGCCGTCGGCGCCGTCAGACCCGGTCGACGATGCCCACCCGCCCCGCCGAGCGGGCGCAGTGCGCACCGCAGTACCACTGCCCGTCCGCCTCCACGCCCTGCCCGATGATCTGCACCCGGCAGTGCTCGCAGATCGGTGCCATGCGGTGGATCGCACAGGCGAAACAGTCGAAGACGTGCACCGCGCCCTGCGCGTGCACTTCGAACGTCATGCCGTAGTCGTTTCCGCAAACCTCACAACGTGCCATGCGCCACAGCGTGCGGGCGGGGCCGTCGGCGGGCGAGGTGCCAGCGGGTGTGTTGGCCGCGCTTCACCCGGACGACGGTGCCGCCGGCCGGACGTCCTGGAGAAGCTGCATGAACGCCGCCTCGTCGACGACGGCGGTGCCGAACGAGGCGGCCTTGACCGTCTTGGACGTGCGGGCGTCGGGGTCGTTGGTCACCAGCAGGCTCGTCAGCCGGGACACGCTCGTCGCCACGTGCAGTCCGGCCTCGATCGCCCGGTCCTCCAGCAGCTCGCGGTCGACGGAGGTGTCGCCCGAGAACGCGACCCGCATGCCCTGGACCAGCCTGCCGCCGGGCTCGTAGCGCCCCGGGTTCGGGTACGGGCAGGCCGGGCGCTTGCGGGCCGGCCGCCAGGACGCGGGGCGGTACGCGGAGCCGGTGCCGCGCGGGCGGGGGGCGGGGGCGTCGGACCACTCCGTCAGCGGCTGGCAGGTCAGCAGTGGCAGCCGGACGTCGCTCTGCGCGGCTCGGCGCAGGCTGGGGCGGAACGCCTCGGCCAGCACCCGGGCGTCGTCCAGGGCGTGGTGCGCGCGCTCCTGGACGACGCCGAAGTGCGCGGCGAGGGACTCCAGCTTGTGGTTGGGCAGCGGCAGGCCCAGCTCCTTGGAGAGCGCGATGGTGCACAGCCGCTGGCGCACCGGCGCGACCGCGGAGGCGCGGGCGTACTCGCGGGCCAGCATCGACCAGTCGAACATGGCGTTGTGCGCGACCAGCACCCGGTCGGCCAGCCGGTCGGACAGCTCCGGCACGATCTCGGGGAAGAGCGGTGCGTCGGCCAGCACCTCGCTCGTCAGACCGTGGATCCAGACCGGGCCGGGATCGCGCTGCGGGTTGACGAGGGTGTACCAGGAGTCCTGGAACTCGCCGTGGGCGTCGAGTTGGTACACGGCGGCGGAGATGATCCGGTCGTCGCGGGCCAGGCCGGTGGTCTCCACGTCGACCACCGCGTATCCCTGGGGATACCCGGCCGGCCAGTCGGCCGGCGGCGTCTGCGGGCCCGGCTGCCGGCCGATCTTCGGCGCGATCGAGGGGGCGGCTGCGCTGCGGTCTTCGAGCATGGTCACTGAGGATACGGGCCACCACCGACAGCCACCGAACCGCCGGGGCACATCCGGCCGGGACACCCGCACCACCGCGGCCGGCCGGCGCCGTCCTGATGCCGACACCGCATCAGCCCGGCCGTCGCGAACGGGCCTTCCGCACCGGGGGGCTACCGCCGGTACGTCCACCGGGGCTACCGCCGGTACGCCCGCCCCCGAAGCTGACGCCGAGTCTTACATACTTCTGAGTAACAACCCCTAGCCGTACGCCCGTCGGCGCACTTATGGTGCGGGGCATGCCGCACCTGCCCGATGTCGTGTTGTGGTCCGTGCCCGCCTTCGTCCTGCTCACCGTCGTGGAGATGGTGAGCTACCGCCTGCACCCCGACGACGACGCCGCCGGCTACGAGGCGAAGGACGCGGCCACCAGCGTCACCATGGGGCTCGGCAGCCTGGTCTTCGACGCGCTGTGGAAGATACCGATCGTGGCGATCTACGCCGCGCTGTACGAGCTGACCCCGCTGCGCATCCCCGTGACGTGGTGGACGCTGCCGCTGATGCTGCTCGTCCAGGACTTCTTCTACTACTGGTCGCACCGCGGCCACCACGTGATCCGTGTGCTGTGGGCCTGCCACGTGGTCCACCACTCCAGCGAGAAGTTCAACCTCACCACCGCGCTGCGGCAGCCCTGGACGACCTGGACGGTCTGGCCCTTCTACGTGCCGATGGTCGCGCTGGGCGTGCACCCGGCCGTGATCGCCTTCACCTCCGGCGCCAACCTCGTCTACCAGTTCTGGGTCCACACCGAGCGGATCGGGACCCTGCCCCGCCCCGTCGAGTTCGTCTTCAACACCCCCTCCCACCACCGCGTCCACCACGCCTCCCAAGGCGGCTATCTGGACCGCAACTTCGGCGGGATCCTGATCGTCTGGGACCGGATGTTCGGCTCGTTCGTCCCCGAGACCGAGCGGCCCGTGTTCGGTCTCACCAAGAACATCAGGACCTTCAACCCGCTGCGGGTCGCCACCCACGAGTACGCCGCCATCGCCCGCGACGTCCGGGCCGCCGAGAGCTGGGGCGAGCGCGCCGGCCGGGTGTTCCGCGGGCCCGGCTGGCAGCCGGCCCGGCTCCGGGACGCGGCGCCGGGCGGCACCACGGGGGCCGCGGGCACCACGTCCGTGAAGGCCGGTGCGCCGGCCGGCAGCCGCCCCGCCGCGGACCGGGCCCCGGCCGCCGGGCCGGCCGAGCCCACCGTCGGGGAGCCCGCCGCGTGAGACCCCTCGCACCCCGGCCGCGCGCCGCACGGGCCCTGCTCGTCGTCTTCGCCGTACTGGCCGCCGGCCACCTCGCCGCCCTCCTGGCGCACGTCGCCGCCGCGCCCGGCAGCGGCCCCGCGTCCCTCGCCGGCACCGCCGTCCACCTGACCAAGCCGGCCCTGATGCCGCTGCTCGCCGCCCACGTCCTGCTCCGCGGCGGCCCGCCGCTGCTGGCCGGGGCGCTGCTGTTCGGCTGCGGCGGCGACACCTTCCTCCAGATCGGCGGCGCGACCGCGTTCCGCCTCGGCATGGGGTCGTTCGCCGCCGGACACCTCTGCTACCTGCTGCTCTTCGCCCGGCACGGCGGCCCGATCGGCTCCCGGCCGACGCGCACCGCCGCGGTCGCCGGGCTGTACGCGGCCGCGCTGGTCGCCACCGTGCTGCTGCTGTGGCCCGACCTGCCCGCCGGTCTGCGGATCCCCGTCGCCGGATACAGCCTGCTGCTCACCGCGACGGCGTTCGGCGCGCTCCGCGCCGGCCCGCGCGCCGCCGCCGGCGGACTGCTCTTCCTGCTCTCCGACTCCCTGATCGCGGGCGGCCTCGCGCACTGGCCGCAGCTGCCCGCCCCTCAGTTCTGGATCATGCTCACCTACACGGCGGCCCAATACGCCCTCGCCCTCGGGGTGTTGGCGGCCGCGGCCGGACCGGACGAGCCGGTGCCCCCGGCGCCGCGCCCGCCGGTGGCGTACGGTGCCGCTTGAGTCTCCCCCCGTGGGAGACCCGAAGGTGGGGGCATGTACGAGGACGGCACGGAACTGCTCCCGATCGGCGCACTGTCACGCCTGACCGGCATCCCGGTCAAAACGATACGGAACTGGTCGGACCAGGACCTGCTGCCGCCCGCCGCCCGCACCCCCGCGGGCTACCGCCTCTACGGACCGGACGCCCCCGCCCGCCTGGAGATCGTGCGCAGCCTGCGCGACCTGGGCGTCGGCACGGCGGCGATCCGCGCCGTCCTGCGCCGCCGGCAGTCCCTCGCCGACACCGCGGCACGGTCGGCCGACGCACTGGACGCGCAGATCTCCGCGCTGCGCGCACAACGCGCCGTCCTGCGGGCGGTGGCCGCGCGGGGCAGCACCGCAGAGGAACTGCCGCAGATGACCCGACTCGCCCGCCTGACCGCGGGGGAACGCCGCCGGATCGTCGCCGACGCCGTCGGCGACGCCCTGGCCGGCGTACCCGCCCCCGCCTACCGCGGCGGCCTGCTGGCCGCCACCCCCGACCTGCCCGACGACCCCACCCCCGAGCAGCTCGCCGCCTGGATCGAACTGGCCGCCCTGGTCCGCGACCCGGAACTCCGCGCCGCCTGGCGCCGCCTGGCCGCCTACAGCGCCCGGACGGCCCCCGGGACCGGCGCGGCCACCGGCGGCGAACCCGAGGCCGCCGCCGCGGCCGAGGCCGCCGCCCGGCGCGTCGCCGCCCTGATGCACACCCGCGCCGAGGCCGCCGTCGCCGACGGCATCGCCCCGGACTCACCCGCCGCCGCACCGGTCGTCGCCGAACTGGTGGCCGCCTGGCTCCCCACCCAGAAGGCCCTGCCCGACTCGCCCACCGAGGACGGCCCGGCCGCCCGGACCCGGCTGCTGGAACAGCTGGAGACCGCCGCCGAACCCCTCGTCGAGCGCTACTGGCGGCTGCTGTGCACCGTCACCGGCCGCCCCGCGCCGCCCCGTTGGGAAACCGCCGGTGCCTGGACCGCCGCCGCCCTGCGCGCCCACCTCACCCCCGTCGAGGTGGACCGCGGCACCTTCGCCGGCACCGACCCGGAGCGGGTGCTGTACGCGTACGAGCGGGTCGCCGGCGCGGTCGGCGCGCTCGTCGCCGGTCTGCGGCCGGCGGACCTGGCGCGGCCCACCCCCTGCGCCGGATGGACCGTCCGGGAACTGCTCGGCCACATCGTGTGGGAGAGCCTGATGGTCGCCTCGATCGCCGAGGGGACACCGCGTACCGACCACTTGGCCGACCACCTTGGCGACGACCCCCGCGCCGCCTTCGAGGAGTCCGCCCGCGCCGCGCTCGCGGTCTTCCGGAGCAGCGGGATGACGGCCCGCACCTTCGGCCCCCACGAGGCGCCCGGCGCGCTGCTCGTCCAGCAGGTCGTGATCGAACTCCTCGCGCACGGCTGGGACTTGGCACGGGCGCTCGACGCCCCGACCGGGCTGGCGCCGGAGGTCGCCGAGGAGACCCTGGCGGCGGCGCGGCGCCTGTACGGGGCCGCGCCGCGCACCGCGGGCGGCTCGTTCGCCCCGGAGCGCCCCGCCCCGCCCGGCGCCACCGCCGCGGACCGGCTCGCCGCCTACCTGGGCCGCGAGGTGTGACGGACCGGCGGCACCGGGCCGCCGGTCGCCTCACCGGGCGGTCGCTATTCCACGGCCTTCAACGCGTCGACGATGCCGTAGCCGAAGTGGCTGTTGACGCTCCGGGTGCCGGTGCAGGTGGCGTCGCCCGCCGGGCATCCGGGATTGTCCGCCTGCTCCTTGAGCAGCCACTGGATCTCCTGCGGGCTCGCCTTCGGGTGGGCGCTCTTCAGGAGCGCCGCCACGCCCGCGACATGCGGGGAGGCCATGGACGTCCCGGCGTAGAACGCCCAGTCGCCGCCGGGGATCGTGGAGAGGATGTTGCCGTTCTTGGCGGGCAGTTCGGGCACCTGCTTGGCGTCGCCGCCCGGTGCCGCGACGTCGATCTGCCCCAGGCCGTAGTTGGAGTAGCCGGACTTCAGGCCGTGCGATCCGGTCGCCGCGACGGTCACCGTCCCCGGCAGCTGGGTCGGCACGTCCCAGCAGGTCCTGGGGCTGACGGTGCGGGTGACGGGGGTGGAGTCGTTGGGGCTGCCGGTGTCGGTGAGCTTGTCGGCGGCGAGGTCGGCGTCGGCGTTGCCCGCGGCGGCGACGTTCACCACGCCCTTGTCCTGGGCGTACTTCGCCGCCCGGCCGACCGCGTCGACGATGGCCGCCTGGTCGGCGTCGTCCTTGCAGTTGAACATCCACGGGTCCACGAAATAGCTGTTGTTGGTGACCTGGACGCCGTGATCGGCGGCGAAGACGAAGGCGCAGACCACGCTCTCGGCGTAGAAGAAGCTGGTCTTCGGCTCGCTGACCTTGATGGCGGAGACCTTCACGCCCGGCGCGACGCCGGTCACCCCGATGCCGTTGCGGGCCGCCGCGATGGTGCCCGCCACATGCGTGCCGTGCGCGTCGCTCACCGGGTCGGAGGGCCGCCAGGCCCCGGGGGAGGTGTCGGGCACCCCGCCCACGCAGCTGGCGGACTGCCGGGCGGAGAAGTTCGGTTTCAGGTCCGGGTGGGTGTCGTCCACGCCGGTGTCGATGACCGCGACGGTCACCTTGCGGCTGCCGGGGTTCACCTTGGCCGCCCGGTCGGCCTTGATGGCGGGGATGTCCCACTGGAGCGGCTCCAGCGGCTCCTCGCCCTTCGCCTTCGCGGTCCGCTCCGCCGCCACGAGCTGGGCCCTGGTCAGCCGCTGTGGTTTGCCGTAGTCGGTGGTGCCGGTCTGCTTGAGGGGCGCGGTGCGGGTCGCGCCCGCCGACTGCACGCCCGCCACCGTCCGGATGGTGGCGGCGAACTTCGGGTTGGCCGAGTGGACGACGATCACGCCTATCCGCTCGTGGGCGGTGACCACCTTGCCGCCGGCCCGGCCTATCGCCTGCTCGACCTTGCCGACCGCGGCGTGGCCGGGGGTGGTGTTCACGACGTACGACAGCAGCGGGCCGTCGGCCGGCGGCGCGGCGCCGGCCGCGTCCGGGAGGAAGCCGAGCGACGCGGTCAGTGCCAGCCCGAGCGGTACGGCCAGGGCCCGCAGGCGTCTGCGGCGGGGATGTGCAAGGGGACGTGCCATGGGTACTCCACCTCATCCGTCGGACCGCCGGGGCGCGGGGCGCGCACCGGCGGTTGCACGACAGGTGAAGCTAGCGGCGATCACCGGCGCAGAGCAACGGAACGCGGAAAAAACCTCTCAGGGGCGGCAAATTGACGCCCGGTCAGGTGGTTTGACGGCCCGTCAGGTGTGTACGGGGGGTGGATGCGGCGCCGGCGTCCTCAGTCCCGGCGTCCCGCACTGTCACGGCGCCGCAGGGTGCCCATGCTCAGGGGCGGCAGCGGGACCCGCGGCCCGTACCAGCGCCGGGGCTCCCGCCCGGGGCGCGGCCGCGACGGGGTGGGGGCGATCGGCGCGGCCAGCCGGACGCTGCCGTACGGGCGCCGGCGCGGGGCGTACGGCGCCGGGTCCTGTCGGGGCGGCGGAGTCATGACCGACTCAACGAAGCGTCGCCCGGGCGGTGGCGGCCGGTGCACCCATTCCCCCGATTTCTTCGGGAATTCAACCATCCACCGTCTGTCGCATCGCGGCCGACCGTCCTACGATGCGTGATCCATGTCACTTATCGGGGCCTTATTTCCGGCTCCATCTCAGCTCGCCGAGCGTCAGGAGACTCCGTGATCACCGCACCCCACGCCGACCGGGGACCGCACGACCCGCCCGACTACCCCCAGGTGCAGGCGAGCCCGGAGTTCGCCGAACTCCGGCGCGCCCACCGGTCGTTCGCCTTCCCGCTCACCCTCGCCTTCGTCCTCTGGTACCTCGGCTACGTGCTGCTGTCGAGCTACGCCGGCGGCTTCATGGCCACCAAGGTCGCCGGCAATCTCAACATCGCCTTCGTCCTCGGCATCGCCCAGTTCGCCACCACCTTCCTGATCGCCTGGTGGTACTCCCGGTACGCCGCCACCCGCCTCGACCCCCGCGCCGAGGTCCTCAAGGCCCGCCTGGACGGTCCGGCACCCGCATCCGCACCGGCGACCGCCCCGCAGGCCGGTGCGGCCCGGACCGGACCCCCGCAGGCCGCCCCGGAGGACGGCCCCGAGCAGACCGGTGTCCAGGAGGCCGGCGCATGAACCTCACCTCCCACCTCGCCGCCGGCGCCGCCGGCGAGCACCGGACCCTGATCGTCACCCTCTTCGCGGTCTTCGTCGCCGCCACCCTCGGCCTCACCGTCTGGGCCGGCCGGCAGACCAAGGGCGCCGACGACTTCTACGCCGGCGGGCGGAAGTTCAGCGGCTTCCAGAACGGCCTGGCCATCTCCGGCGACTACATGTCCGCCGCGTCCTTCCTGGGCATCGCCGGTGCCATCGCCCTCTTCGGCTACGACGGCTTCCTCTACTCCATCGGCTTCCTCGTCGCCTGGCTCGTCGCGCTCCTCCTGGTCGCCGAACCGCTGCGCAACTCCGGCCGGTTCACCATGGGCGACGTCCTCGCCTACCGGATGCGCCAGCGCCCGGTCCGCACCGCCGCCGGCACCTCCACCATCGTCGTCTCGATCTTCTACCTGCTCGCGCAGATGGCCGGCGCCGGCGCCCTGGTGACGCTGCTGCTGGGCATCACCAGCGAGGCCGGCAAGATCCTCGTCGTCGTCCTCGTCGGCATCGTGATGATCCTGTACGTCACCATCGGCGGCATGAAGGGCACCACCTGGGTCCAGATGGTCAAGGCCGTGCTGCTGATCGCCGGCACCCTGCTGATCACCTTCCTGGTGGCGCTCAGGTTCCACTTCGACCTCTCCGCCCTGCTCGGCGCCGCCGCCGAGAACAGCGGCAAGGGCGCAGCCTTCCTGGAGCCCGGCCTCAAGTACGGCGCCACCGCCACCTCGAAGATCGACTTCATCTCGCTCGGCCTCGCCCTCGTCCTGGGCACCGCCGGCCTGCCGCACATCCTCATCCGCTTCTACACCGTGCCCACCGCCAAGGCCGCCCGGAAGTCGGTGAACTGGGCGATCGGCATCATCGGCGTCTTCTACCTGATGACCCTGGCCCTCGGCTTCGGCGCCGCGGCCCTCCTCAAGCCCGGGACCATCACCCACGACAACAAGGCCGGCAATACCGCGGCCCCGCTCCTCGCCCAGGAGATCGGCGGCGGCGCCGGCTCCACCGGCGGCGCCGTCCTGCTCGCCGTCATCTCCGCCGTCGCCTTCGCCACCATCCTCGCCGTGGTCGCCGGCCTCACCCTCGCCTCGTCCTCCTCCTTCGCCCACGACATCTACGTCAACGTGCTCCGCAAGGGACAGGCCACCGAGAAGGAAGAGGTCGGCGCGGCCCGCTGGGCCACCGTCGGCATCGGCGCGGTCGCCATCGTCCTCGGCGTCTTCGCCCGCAGCCTCAACGTCGCCGGACTGGTGGCCCTCGCCTTCGCCGTCGCCGCCTCCGCCAACCTCCCGACCCTCCTCTACAGCCTGTTCTGGAAGCGCTTCACCACCCAGGGCGCCCTGTGGTCCATCTACGGCGGCCTGCTCTCCTCCGTCCTCCTCGTCCTCTTCTCGCCCGTTGTCTCCGGCAAGGAGAGCTCGATGTTCCCCGGCGCCGACTTCGCGGTGTTCCCCCTGGAGAACCCGGGCCTGATCTCCATCCCCCTGGGCTTCCTCCTCGGCTGGGCCGGCTCCCTCCTGACCAAGGAGCAGCCGGACGCCGCCAAGTACGCCGAACTGGAGGTCCGCTCCCTCACCGGAAGCGGCGCCCACTGAGTCCTCCTCCCCGGCGCTGAGCCATCCCTACAGCCCACGGGCGGGGTGATGTCGTAGAGACCTACGACGTCACCCCGCCCACCTCGTGCTTCTCACGCCTCCTCGCTGTCGGACCCATCGCGTAGTCTCGAAGACGTACTGATCGACGGACCGGTCCGGACTCTCGGGGAGGGGGCCCAGTGCTCATCGACACCTACGGCCGCATCGCCACCGACCTGCGGGTCTCACTCACCGACCGGTGCAATCTGCGGTGCACCTACTGCATGCCCGAGGAGGGCCTGCAGTGGCTCGCCAAGCCCGATCTGCTGACCGACGACGAGATCGTCCGCCTGATCGGCATCGCCGTCCGCGACCTCGGTGTCGAGGAGGTCCGCTTCACCGGGGGCGAGCCGCTGCTCCGCCCCGGCCTGGTCGGCATCGTCGAGCGGGTCGCCGCCCTCGCCCCCCGCCCCCGGATGTCGCTGACCACCAACGGCATCGGCCTGGCCCGCACCGCCACCGCCCTGCGCACCGCCGGCCTGGACCGGGTCAACGTCTCCCTGGACACCCTCCGCCCCGACGTCTTCCAGGCCCTGACCCGCCGCAAGCGCCACGCCGACGTCCTCGACGGCCTTCAGGCCGCCCGCGCCGCCGGCCTCACCCCCGTCAAGGTCAACACCGTCCTGATGCCCGGCCTCAACGCCGACGAGGCCCCCGACCTCCTGGCCTGGGCCGTCGAGAACGACTACGAGCTGCGCTTCATCGAGCAGATGCCGCTGGACGCCCAGCACGGCTGGAAGCGCGAGGGAATGATCACCGCCGGCGACATCCTCGCCTCGCTGCGCAGCCGCTTCACCCTCACCCCCGAGGCCCGGGAGGAGCGCGGCTCGGCCCCCGCCGAGCGCTGGCTCGTCGACGGCGGCCCGCACCGCGTCGGCGTCATCGCCTCGGTGACCCGCCCCTTCTGCCGCGCCTGCGACCGCACCCGGCTCACCGCCGACGGCCAGATCCGCACCTGCCTCTTCGCCACCGAGGAGACCGACCTGCGCGCCGCCCTGCGCTCCGGCGCCCCCGACGCCGAGATAGCCCGCATCTGGAAGGTGGCCATGTGGGGCAAGAAGGCGGGATCCGGCCTCGACGACCCCGCCTTCCTCCAGCCGGACCGCCCGATGTCAGCCATCGGAGGCTGACCGCGCCTCCCACTCCTCCAGCGTCACCACGTCCTTGAGGAAACCGCGCACGCCCAGGAACTGCGACAGATGCTCCCGGTGCTCCTCGCACGCCAGCCAGGTCTTCCGCCGGTCCGGCGTGTGCAGCTTCGGGTTGTTCCAGGCCAGCACCCACACCGCGGCGGCGCGGCAGCCCTTGGCCGAGCAGATGACGGTACTCGCGGAATCGTTCGGGGAGTTCACTCCTCAACCCTACGACCCGGCCCGCGCCCGCTTCCGACGCCGTCTCCCCGAGAGGGCAGCTCCAGAGTGCGGACATGACGACGCCGGGCAGCCACGGGGGGAGCCGCCCGGCGTCGGTCCGTCGCTCCGACGGGGGATGCGGAGCGCGTACGCAGTATGTCACGGGTAACGGGGCGCGGTGCAGCGGAACCGCATGATTGATCTGAGCTTTTCTTGAGCTTTGCTGAGCCGATCGGGGGCGGCGGACCTCAGCCCCGCCCCTCGTGCGGCTGCGAGGACTCCTCCGCCCGCCGTTCCGGAACGGATTCCGCAGAGCCCGTCGTCAGCGCCCGCCGGGACGCGGTGACCAGAGTCGAGGGCAGCGAAGGGACGTTCTCCCGGCCGGCGTTGGCGATGACCACCGCGATGTACGGGAGCCCCATGCCGATGACGAGCGTTGCAATGGCAACCGGCCGCTCGACGTTCCAGAGCACCGCGGTGAGCACCACGGCCACCGTCCGCACCGCCATCGAGATCACATACCGCCGCTGGCGACCCCGCACATCCTCGGTCAGCCCCTGACGGGCCCCCGTGATCCGGAAGGTCTGTGCACCGGCGCTCTGCTTCCGCATCACGTTCCACCACCTGCTCGGTCCCGCCGGATTCTCCCCGTATTCCGGTCTGAATCCACGGTACGCCGCCCCTTCCCGCCCCACGAGACCGGGTCGCTTCGACGGCGTACGGACCGCTCCGCCGTATGCCGTAGCGGTCCGTCGGCCGATCGTGCGGCCGGCCCTCCCACGGCGGGCGGGCCGGGCCGAAGCCCCGCGCCCCGCCCGGCGGGAGAGCCGACGGCGTTACGCCGGGCCGGCCTGGCGGCCGGTGATCTGGGCCAGCTTGCGCCCGGCCTTGAGGTACGCGGTGCCCTCGTCGCCGGCGAGCTTCTCCGCCAGCACCTCGGCCAGCGGACGCACCGCGTCGGCCTCCGCCAGCACATGCGTCGACTGACCGGACGCGCCCTCGACCACCAGCCGCAGCGCGTTCTGCTTCGCCAGCCGCCGCGCCGCCGAGGCGCTCGGGGTGAACTCCAGCGCCGTCGTCAGCACCGCCGCCACCGTCAGCGCGCCGTGCTCAGCGGCGTCCACGACCGGCAGCGACTCCACGTCCGCGAACGACTTCTTGGAGAACTGCGCCACGAAGCCGGCCCGGGCCGCCATCGCCGCGTCCAGCCCGTAGAGCGCGGAGACGACCTCGCCGGCGAGGACCTTCTTGAGGTCCATCGGGTGCAGCGAACGGTCCGCGACCCGGCCCAGGGCCAGCGCGACCTCCTCGTCCGTCCACTCCGTCCACGCCTTGAGGTACGGCTCCATCAACCGGTCCGGCACCGACATGATCTTGCCGAAGACATCGTCGGCGGGCGCGCTCAGCCCGACGTAATTGCCCTTGGACTTCGACATCTTGGCGCCGGTGCCGTCGGTGCCCTCGATCAGCGGCATGGTCACCACCAACTGCGGCCGCTGTCCGCGCAGTTCCATCAGCTTGCGGCCCATCTGGAGGTTGAGCAGCTGGTCGGAGCCGCCCAGCTCCACGTCGCACGCCAGCGCCACCGAGTCCAGGCCCTGCGCGATTGGGTACAGCAGCTCGGTCATCGTCAGACCCGAGCCGGCCGCCAGCCGGTTGCGGAAGTCCTCGCGCTGCAGCAGCTGCGAGGCCGGCACCTGGGCGAGCAGCCCCAGCAGCTCCGGGAAGGTGTACGGCGCCAGCCACTCGCTGTTCTGCCGGAAGCTGACCTTCTCGAAGTCGAAGAAGGGGCGCACCTGCTCGCGGTAGGTGGCGAGGTTGTGCGCGATGTCGTCGTCGGTCAGCGGCGGACGCTCGGCCGTACGGCCCGAGGGGTCGCCGATCTTCGCGGTGAAGTCGCCGATGATGAGCGTGACGTCGTGGCCCAGGCGCTGGAAGCGGCTCAGGATGATCAGCGGCACCGCGTGCCCGAGGTGCACATCGGTCGCCGTCGGGTCGATGCCCAGCTTGACGTGCAGGCCCTGACCGGCCGCCCGGCGCTCCTCGATCCGCTCGGCGAGCTTCTCCACGCCCGGCAGCACCTCGACCGTCCGGGACGCGATCAGCTTGGCCTGCTCCTTGGCCGACAGGTCCGTCAGGTCGAGATAGCGCCGCTCACGGGTCTCCTTCAGCAGCTCCCGGACGGTGTCGTCCGAGGAGAGGTCGGCGGAGAGCAGTGCGCTGGCGCGGGCGACGGATTCGCCGAGGCGTGTCATGGCGTTCCTGATCGATCGTGGTTCCCAAGAGGGAGGACAGGGCGACAGTCTATTAGGCCGGGATCGGCCGCTCACCGCGATATCCGCCCGGCCGGACGAGCCCGGGGCGGTACGCGGACGCCGCGGCCGGTACCGGGACCGGCACCGGCCGCCCGCCCTCACACGCCCGGGCTGACCGAACTCATGTTGAAGTCCGGCACCCGCAGCGGCGGCATCGCCGTCCGCGGGAAGTAGTCGCCCCACTCCCGCGACAGCGTCCGCTCCGTGCGCCCCGCCGCCACCGCCCGGCCCAGCAGGTCCACCGGCGACTCGTTGAACCGGAAGTTGTTGACCGCGCCGGTCACCTCGCCGTGCTCCACCAGATAGACCCCGTCCCGGGTGAGCCCGGTCAGCAGCAGCGTCGCCGGATCGACCTCGCGGATGTACCACAGGCAGGTCAGCAGCAGCGTCGGACCGTCGTGGCCGGCGGCGGCCACCATCGCGTCGAGGGACTGCGAACCGCCGCCCTCCAGCAGGAGGTTGTCGACGGCCGGCGCCACCGGCAGACCGGTGAGCGCGGCACCGTGGCGGGTGGCCACCAGCCGGTCCAGCACCCCCTCGCGCACCCAGTCGGTGGCGGCCAGCGGCAGCCCGTTGTCGAAGACCGAGGCGTCCGCCCCGGAGGAGTGGGCCAGCACGAACGGGGCGCACTCCAGCCCGGGGGCCGCCGGATCGCTGCGCAGCGTCAGCGGCAGCGCGGCGAGCCGGTCGCCGATCCGGGTCCGGGCCGCGCCCTGCCCGCCCCCGGCCTTGGAGAACACCGTCCGGCCCTCGGCGGCGTCCCGGGCGGTGGCCGACCACTGCTGGTAGATCAGCAGGTCGGCGACGGCGCTCGGCGGCAGCAGCGTGTCGTAGCGGCCGGCGGGCAGCTCGACCCGGCGCTCGGCCCAGCCCAGCCGCCGGGCCAGCTCGGCGTCCAGCTCCCGCGGATCGGTGTCGGCGAAGTCCCGGGTGGCCCGCCCGGCCCAGGCCGAACGGGCGCCGTCCGGGGACTTGGCGTTCAGCTCCAGCGTCCCGGTGGGCTGGTCGTGCCGCAGCCGCAACCCCGTCGAGCTGCCCAGATACGACGAGACCACGGTGTGCTGGGCGAAGCCGTACAGCTCGCGGCCGCCCGCCCGGGCCTGCCGGAACGACTCCCCGAGGGCCGGCGCGAACGCGGCGAAGACGTCCGGGGAGGTCTCCGCGGGATCGTCGGTGAAGCCCGCCGCCGGCTCCCCGCCCGCGACCAGCGGCCGGGCGTCCTCGGCCGGCCCGGCGTCCCGGGCGGCCGCCTCCGCGGCCCGCACCAGCGGCTCCAGGTCCCGCGCGGTCACCGCCGACCGCGAGACCACCCCGGACGCGGTGCCCGCCGCGCCGTCCACGGTCGCCACGACCGTGACCGTCCGGCCGCGGCCGGTGCCGTTGGTGGTCAGGGCGTTGCCCGCCCAGCGCAGATTGACACCGGAGTGCTCCTCCGCGATGACCACACAGCCGTCGGCGCGGGACAGCTCCAGCGCCCGCTCGACGATCTCGTACGGCCGGTTGCTGCGCGTAGCGCGCGGACTCATCGCCCCGCCTCCTGCGTCGTGTTGAGCACGTTCACACCCTCGAAGACCGCCGACGGGCAGCCGTGGGAGACCGCCGCGATCTGGCCCGGCTGGGCCTTGCCGCAGTTGAAGGCGCCGCCCAGGACGTAGGTCTGCGGACCGCCCAGCGCGGTCAGCGACCCCCAGAAGTCGGTGGTGGTGGCCTGGTAGGCGACGTCCCGCAGCTGCTCGGCCAGCCGCCCGTTGCGGATCAGGAACGCCCGCTGCTGGGTGAACTGGAAGTTGTGGCGCTGCATGTCGATGGACCACGAGCGGTCGCCGACGAGGTAGATGCCGCGCTCCACCCCGGCGATCAGCTCCTCGGTGGACGGGCCGTCCGGCGCCGGCCGGAGCGAGACGTTCGCCATCCGCTGGACCGGCACATGGCCGGGGGAGTCCGCGTACGCGCAGCCGTTGGAGCGCGGGAACCCCTTCAACCTGGCCATCCTGCGGTCGAGTTGGTAGCCGGTGAGCACGCCGTCCCGGATCAGGTCCCAGGACTGGGCGGCCACCCCCTCGTCGTCGTAGCCGACCGTGGCGAGGCCGTGCTCGGCGGTCCGGTCGCCGGTCACCTGCATGAGCGGCGAGCCGTACACCAGCGAGCCCAGCTGGTCGAAGGTGGCGAACGAGGTGCCCGCGTACGCCGCCTCGTAGCCCAGCGCCCGGTCCAGCTCGGTGGCGTGGCCGACCGACTCGTGGATCGTCAACCAGAGGTTGGACGGGTCGACGACCAGGTCGTAGGCGCCCGGTTCGACGCTCGGGGCGCGCAGCTTCCCGGCGAGGTGCTCGGGGATCGCGGCCAGTTCGGCGTCCCAGTCGTGGCCGCCGGTCAGATACTCCCAGCCGCGGCCGACCGGCGGCGCGAGGGTCCGCATCGACTCGAAGTCGCCGGTGGCCGGGTCCACCGCGACCGCGGTCAGCTCCGGGTGCAGCCGGATCCGCTGCTGGGTGGTGCTGGTGCCCGCGGTGTCCGCGTAGAACTTGTTCTCCTGGGCGGCCAGCAGCTGCGCGTCGACGTGCGCCACGCCCGGGGCCGACAGCAGCCGGGCGCTCCACTCGGCCAGCAGCCCGGTCTTCTCGGCGTCCGGCACGTCGAACGGGTTCACCTCGTAGGACGAGACCCAGGTGCGGTCCGCGTGGACGGGCTCGTCGGCCAGCTCCACCTTCTCCCCGGTGCCGGCCGTCGCGGCCACCCGGGCGGAAAGCTTCGCCATCGCCACCGCCTGCCCGGCCACCCGCGCGGCGGCGTCCATGGTCAGGTCCACGCCGGAGGCGAAGCCCCAGGCGCCGTTGTGCACCACGCGCACCGCGTAGCCGAGGTCGGTGGTGTCGGAGGTGGCGGAGGTACGGGCGTCCCGCAGCCGCCACAGCGCGCTGCGCACCCGCTCCAGGCGGAAGTCGGCGTGTTCCGCGCCCAGCGCGCGGGCCCGTGCCAGTGCGGCGTCGGCCAGCGCGCGCAGCGGCAGCGCGCGGAAGGTCTCGTCAAGGTCGTGGGGTGCGGCTGGCACAACATCCTCCCGTGGTCGGCGGGTGCATCATGCCGTGCCGCGGTGCCTCCTGGCGCGCTTCTGTGGAGACCCGACAGTGAACCAGGGCACGCCCCTGTCCGGGCTCGATTCCCCGGATGGGCGCCCCGACCGATAGTTTCGTACCGAACGCAAGACGGACGGGAAACGGAAAGGGTGATCTCTTGAGCCGCTCGGTTCTGGTCACCGGAGGCAATCGTGGCATCGGCCTGGCCATTGCCCGCGCCTTCGCCGAGGCAGGCGACAAGGTCGCCATCACCTACCGCTCGGGCGAGCCCCCGGCGGGATTTTTGGCCGTGAAGTGCGACATCACGGACGGCGAGCAGGTCGAGCAGGCGTACAAGGAGATCGAGGACAAGCACGGTCCGGTCGAGGTGCTGGTGGCCAACGCCGGCATCACCCGCGACCAGCTGCTGATGCGGATGTCCGAGGAGGACTTCAGCGCCGTCCTCGACACCAACCTCACCGGCACCTTCCGCGTGGTCAAGCGCGCCAACCGCGCGATGCTGCGGGCCCGCAAGGGCCGGGTCGTGCTGATCTCGTCCGTGGTCGGTCTGATGGGCGGAGCGGGGCAGGCGAACTACGCCGCCTCCAAGGCCGCGCTGGTCGGCTTCGCCCGCTCGCTCGCCCGTGAGCTGGGCAGCCGCAACATCACCGTCAACGTCGTCGCCCCCGGCTTCGTCGACACCGACATGACCCGGGTGCTCAGCGACGAGCAGCGGGAGAACATCGTGAAGCAGGTGCCGCTGGCGCGTTACGCCCAGCCCGAGGAGGTCGCCGCCTCGGTCCGCTTCCTGGCCTCCGACGAGGCCGCGTACATCACCGGAGCCGTCATTCCCGTCGACGGCGGATTGGGCATGGGGCACTGATCAGTATGAGTGGAATCCTCGCAGGCAAGCGCATTCTGGTCACCGGAGTGCTGACCGAGTCGTCGATCGCGTTCCAGGCGGCCAAGGTCGCCCAGAACGAGGGCGCCGAGGTCGTCCTCACCGGCTTCGGCCGGCTCTCCCTCGTCGAGCGGATCGCCAAGCGGCTGCCCAAGCCCGCCCCGGTCATCGAGCTGGACGTGACCAACCAGGAGCACCTGGACGGCCTGGCGGGCAAGATCCGCGAGCACCAGGGCGACGACGCCCGGCTCGACGGCATCGTGCACTCCATCGCGTTCGGCCCGCAGGGCGCCTTCAACTTCCTGGAGGCCGACTGGGAGGACGTCTCGACGGCCGTCCAGGTTTCGGCGTACTCCTACAAGTCGCTGGCGATGGCATGCCTGCCGCTGATGGAGAACGGCGCCTCGATCGTCGGCCTCACCTTCGACGCGCAGATCGCCTGGCCCAAGTACGACTGGATGGGCGTGGCCAAGGCGGCGCTGGAGAGCACCAACCGCTACCTGGCGCGCGACCTGGGCCCGAAGGGCATCCGCTGCAACCTGGTCTCGGCCGGCCCGATCAAGTCGATGGCCGCCAAGTCCATCCCCGGCTTCGAGGAGCTGGCGGACGTGTGGAACCACCGCGCCCCGATCGGCTGGGACCTGACCGACCCGGAGCCGGCCGGCCGCGGTGTCGTCGGCCTGCTGTCGGACTTCTTCCCGCGCACCACCGGCGAGATCGTCCACGTCGACGGCGGCGTGCACATGATGGGCGCCTGAGAACTGAAACGAGAGGTGCGGGGCGCCCGTGAAGGTGGGCGTCCGACACCCCGTAGCGCGCACCGCGCCACTGCCCGTCCCGGGAGACCGGGGCGGGCGGTTGTGCGTTCGGGGGTGCCTGTTTCTGGATGGTTGCGGTGTTTCCGGAAGTTTGCCGGAGGGGCGTCCCTGTCCGGTGGAGGGCGCCCGCCCCCGCGGGGCGACGGCCAGAAGTGCCTGTCGCGGGAAGGCCGTTCGCCGCGGGAATGCCCGCCCGCTGTGGGAATACCCGCCCGCCCCGCCCTGTTGAGGGCCCCGAGGGGCGCTCACGACCCTTACGGGGTCTGTTCGACCGCCCCTAGGTCCCCGGTCCCCGCCCCCGGCCGGCAGCCGTAGGGGTGCGCGCCGGCCTCGGCGGCGGCCCGTTCGCCGTCGCCGGTGCGGATCGCCTCGACCAGGCGGGAGTGGTCCATGTGGGCCTCGGGGCGCAGGACGGAGCCGACGTCGGCCCGCAGGAAGTCGCGCAGTACGCCGCCCAGATCGGCGTAGATCGCGGCCAGTACGTCGTTGTGGGCGGCCGCCACCACCGCCATGTGCAGGGTCGCGTCGGCCTCCACGAACGCCTCGGCGGCGCCGGACTCCCAGGCCCGCTCCCGGCGCTCCAGCAGGGCGTCGAGCTGGCGGAGGTCCTGCTCGGTGCGGCGGTGGGCGGCGAGCCGGGCGGCCTCGGCCTCCAGGGCGGAGCGGAGTTCGGCGACGTGCCCGGGGTCGGCGTCGGCGAACCGGCGGTTCATCACCCCGGCCAGCTCGCTGGTCGCCACCACGTACGTGCCCGAGCCCTGCCGGATGTCGAGCAGGCCGTTGTGCGCCAGCGCCCGGACGGCCTCGCGGACGGTGTTACGGGCCACCCCGAGCTGCTCGACGAGCTCCGGTTCGGTCGGGATACGGGACCCCACCGGCCAGTCGCCGGACGTGATCTGGGCGCGCAGCTGCGCGATCACCTGGTCGGCCAGCGCGGACCGGCGGGGCGAGGTCAGGGGCATGGCTGGGCTCCGGGGTGCTGGGCCCGGTGGGCCGGGCGGGCGGCGGGGTGGTTGCGGGCGGCTCGATGTCCGTGGCGCCGTGGGGGCGAGCCGAGGCTACCGATAACGGCTGGACAACCATTCATCCCATGATTCTATGATGGCGCGTATGGCAGATGAAGACCTCGCGACCCTCGGCCCGGCCGCCGAGCCCCTGACCCCCGCCCGGCCGGACGGCGCCCGTGAGCGCGTCCCGGAGCCCGGGCCCGCCGCCCGCTGGCTGCCGCGGATCGTGATCGCCGGTCTCGTCCTCGCCGCGCTCAATCTCCGCCCGGCGATCACCAGTCTCGGCGCACTGCTCAAGGAGGTCCGCGACGGTCTCGGCATGAGCGGCACCGTCGCCGGCCTGCTGACGTCCGTACCGGCCCTGTGCTTCGCCGTCTTCGGCTTCGCCGCGCCCCGGCTGGCCCGGCGCTGGGGCCCCGGCGCGATCGTCTGCGCCGGTATGGCCGCGATCGCGGTGGGCGTCGCGGTGCGCCCGTTCGCCGGCGGTACGCCCGGCTTCCTGGCCGGCAGCGCGCTGGCGCTGGCCGGTATCGCGGTCAGCAATGTGCTGCTGCCGGTGGTCATCAAGACCTGGTTCCCCACCAAGGTCGGCCCGATGACCGGCCTCTACTCCATGGCGCTGGCCCTGGGCACCTCGCTCGCCGCGGCGCTCACCGTTCCCATGACGGGTGCGCTGGGCGGCAGTTGGCGTACGGGGCTGGCCGTGTGGGCGCTGCTCGCCGTGGTCGCGGTGGTGGCGTGGCTGGTGGTGCTGCGGCGGCGGTCCGCGTCCGAGGCGGCGGCGTCGGGCGGGCAGCCCGCTTCCGGTGCACCGCCCATACGGATCGCCGCCTCGCCGACCGCCTGGGCGCTGGCCGTCTTCTTCGGCCTCCAGGCGACCGCCGCCTACATCACCATGGGCTGGATGCCGCAGATCTTCCGCGACGCGGGCGTCTCCGCGGGCACCGCGGGGGTGCTGCTGGCCCTCACCATGGCGGTGGGTGTCCCGCTCTCCTTCGTCCTGCCGCGCCTGGCGTCCCGGATGCGGCACCAGGGCCCGCTGGCCGTGGCCCTGGGCCTCTGCGGGCTGGCCGGCTATACGGGGCTGTGGCTGGCGCCGGCCGCCGGTGCCTGGGCGTGGGCGCTCCTGATGGGCATCTCCAACTGCGCCTTCCCGCTGGCCCTGACGATGATCGGGATGCGCTCCGCCAGCCCGGCCGGGGTGGTCAAGCTCTCCGCCTTCGCGCAGAGCGTCGGCTATCTCATCTCCATCCCCGGGCCGTTGCTGGTCGGCACGCTCTATCAGCACAGCGGTGGCTGGGGCCAGCCGATCGCGTTGATGGTCGGGCTAATGGTGCCGCAGATCGCGGTGGGCGTGCTGGCGGGGCGGAACCGCCGCATCGAGGACGAGCGGTGACGGTGCCGGCCGCGGGCTGAGCGTTGCGGCCGGGCCACCTCGGGGCGGGCTTCGGGGTGCCTCGGAGCGCGCCTCGTGGTCTTGGAGCGCGCCTCGTGGTGTCTTGGCGACGCGGGCCGACGGCGCTCCGGGCCCGCGCCCCGGAGACCGGCTGCGGTGCGCGCGCCACCGGCTCGCCGGGGCGCGCTTCCGCAAGCCCCGCCCGCACTCCGCCGCATCTCGACGTGTGCCGCCCACCCCGTGGCGTGCCCCGTCGCGTGCCCTGGCCGGAGTCGCGCCGACGACGGGTGCGACACTGGGCGCATGCCAGTGCTCGAACCGAATCCGCAGGGCAGCCAGAAGAAGTTGCTGCTCGTCCTGGCCCTGATGCTCGGGGTGACCGTCGTCGTCGGGATCATCGCGAGCATCGCCGCGCCATGACCCGGTGGCGGCCGCGCCCCGTGGGGCGGCCGCCGCGGGCCCCGGGGTGGGGTTGACCCCCGATCCCTTAGGGGGCGGGTATCAGGGATGCATGGGTGGCTTCCCGGATAGGAACGGCCGCCGGAGATCCGTAGCGTCGGAGTCACACCGCGGAACCGCCGTGGGTGCGCCGCCGCCGGCGGTCGCGTCATCCTGCGACCTCTCCTGGAGCCCGCCATGTCCGTCGCGTTCAGCCGCCCGTCCGCAGCGAGGGCACCGTGCCTGCAGAAGGCGCTGCCGTGGTGGGGGCTGGCACTGCCGGTGCTCTCCTTCATAGCCCTGCTGGTGCTGGTGGCCGGTCCCGGCGAGGCGAGCGCGGCCGGTGCGGCGCGGGCCACGCAGAGCCTCGCGCCGCTGCTGGAATTGCTCGCCCGGGTGCTCCGGCTCGCGGGGTGAGCCGGGCCCGCGCGCGGGCGCCTTCCAGCGGTGGGCGGGGACCATCACCCGGCCGGGCGGAGCGCTCCAACACCCCGCGCCGGGCGGCGGGTTTCATGCGAAGCTGGGACGCATGAGCGTCGATACACCCCGCCGGATTGTCCTGCTCCGACATGCCAAGGCCGAATGGTCCGACGACAGCGACCATGAGCGTCCGCTCGCCGATCGCGGCCGGAAGGACGCCCCGGTCGCCGGCCGCTGGCTGGCCGGAGCCGGTGTCGCCCCCGAACTGACCCTCTGCTCGACGGCCGCCCGCACCCGCGAGACCTGGAAGCTGGTCGTCTCCGAGCTTCCGCAGCGCCCGAAGACCGTCTACGACGAGCGGCTCTACGAAGCCTCCCTCGGCGAGCTCATCGCGATCCTGAACGAGACCTCCGAGGACGTGAACGACCTTCTGGTCGTCGGGCACAACCCCGGGGTGCACGCCCTCGCCGACGCCCTGGCGGGCGAGGCCGAGGGGGATCTGCTGGCGCGGATGAACCGCAGCGGCTTCCCGACGTCGGCCATGGCCGTGCTGACCTTCAACGGCAGCTGGAAGTCGGTCGAGCACGGCATCGGCCGCCTGGTGGGCTTCTGGTCGCCGCACGCCTGAGAGGACTCCGGCGCCCGGCGGGACGGCGCCCCCTCGGGAGGGTGCGCCCGCTCCGGCCGTGCACCGGCCGTCCGCGGCGCCCCTCCCGGACGGTGCGGGACCCGCGGCGGCGGGTCACCGGCGGTAGGGCCCCGGCGCGCTTCCTGCGTACCGGGGCCCTACCGCTGTCCGGGAGCGACGGACCCGCGGGAGCCGACCGTGGCCCCAGCGGGAAGGGACCTCAGCCCCGCGGGAGGGGACTCGCCCCCGTAGGAAGGGGACTCGGCCCGTGGGAGGGGCGGCCGCCGCCCCTCACTCCACGTGGGTGGCCGCCGCCTCGACCTCTTCGCGGGTGATCCCGAGCAGATAGAGCACGGTGTCCAGGAACGGCACGTTGACCGCGGTGTGCGCGGCCTCGCGGACCACCGGCTTGGCGTTGAAGGCGACCCCCAGCCCCGCCATGTTGAGCATGTCCAGGTCATTGGCACCGTCGCCGATCGCCACGGTCTGCGCCAGCGGCACCCCGGCCTCGTGGGCGAACCGCCGCAGCAGCCGGGCCTTGCCCGCCCGGTCCACGATCTCCCCGGTGACCCGGCCGGTGAGCTTGCCGTCGACGATCTCCAGGGTGTTGGCGGAGGCGAAGTCCAGCCCCAGCTCCTCCTGGAGCGCGTCGGTGACCTGCGTGAAGCCGCCCGAGACCACCCCGACTTGGTAGCCGAGCCGCTTGAGGGTCCGGACGAGGGTGCGGGCCCCCGGCGTGAGCCGCACCTCCTTGCGGACGAGGTCCACCACCGACGCGTCCAGCCCGCGCAGCAGCGCGACCCGGGCGTGCAGCGACTGCTCGAAGTCCAGCTCCCCGCGCATCGCCGCGGCGGTCACCTCGGCGACCTCCGCCTCGCACCCGGCGTGCGCCGCGAACAGCTCGATGACCTCGTCCTGGATGAGGGTGGAGTCGACGTCCATCACCACCAGCCGCTGCGCCCGGCGCTGCAACCCGGCCGCGACGACCGCGACGTCCACCCCGAGGAGCGCCGCCTCCGGGGCCAGCACGGTGCGCAGCGCCTCGGTCTCCGCGCCCGAGACCGCGAACTCCACGGCCGTCACCGGATATTTGGCGAGCCGGAAAATACGGTCGATATTGCCGCCGGTGGCCGTTATGGCCGAGGCGATGGCGGCCGTCGACTCCGCGGTGAGCGGGTGCCCCAGCACGGTGACATGGGACCGGCCGACACCGCGCGGACGGTTGTCGCCGCGGCCGGAGATGATCTCGGCCTGGAGGTTCAGCGACTCGGCCCAGCTGTGCACGGTGGCCCGGAGGTCGCCTTCGGAGGAGCCGGTCGTGCCCTGACCGGGGGAGGGGGTGGTGACCAGCGCGCACAGGGTGATGCGCCCCCGGGTCACCACCTGCTCGATGTCCACGACATCGACGGCGTAGGCGGCGAGGGTGTCGAAGAGGCCCGCGGTGATGCCGGGCCGGTCCTTCCCGAAGATCTTGACGAGGAGAGTCGGTACGTCTTCGCCTGGTGCGGCGGTGGCAGGCGGGGTCTGCGATGCGCTCATGGTGCCCTTACGGTATCCGGCGGACGGCCCGGACCGTACGGGGTGTCCGGGGAGCGGACCCCGCGCCCGCGGGGGTGCCGGACGGCCCCCGCGGCGGCCGCACGCCACGCCCCCGGGGCGGAGGGTGATCGTTATGCACTCGTTTCCGCACCGGCCCGGTTGTACCGGTTCGAGGGGTCCGGCCGGCACGCCAACTCCCCTTTTGGTATGGCGCTTTCGGGCCGGGGGAGGTGCCCGGCGCCACACTCGACGGACCGAATGCCCGGAATTCCCTGCATTGCAGACATCGCGGGCCTTTCCGGCTCTCCAGGAGGGTTCGTCGGATGCCGGCCAGGGCGCCCGGCACCCCCTCCCGTCCCGGTTTCCGGTCCGCGGGCCGAGCCTGAAATAGTTCCTCACGATGTTTCGCCATCCCTAGACTTCCCGCACAGGGCGTCACTCGGGGGACTATGTAATGGGGCGTGGAGTGCCTGAACTCGTACTGGAATTGAACGGAAGGTCCTGGCCGCTCGACCCGTCCAGGACCTACAGCGTGGGGCGTGATCCGCAGGGCGACATGGTGCTCGACGACGCCAGGGTCTCCTGGCGCCACGCCACCCTCCGATGGTCCGGCCGCAGCTGGCTCATCGAAGACCACGGCAGCACCAACGGCACCTACGTCCAGGGCCGGCGCGTCCAGCAGCTGGAGATCGGCCCCGGCGCCGCCGTCCACCTGGGCAACGCCACCGACGGCCCGCGGCTGACCCTGTCCGCCGCCGCGGCGCCCGCCGACGCCTTCAGCGCGCCGCCCGCCGCGGCCGCGCCGCACCAGGGCTGGCAGCAGCCGCCCGCCCAGCAGCAGCCGCCGGTCCACCAGGACTGGCAGGCCCCGGCCCAGGGCGGACAGCAGCCGTACGTCCCGCCCCAGCAGGCCCAGCAACCGCAGCAGCCCCGGCAACCGCAGCAGGCCCAACAGCCGCAGCAGGCCGTCCCCGCGCAGCAGCAGCCCGCGCGCCCCCAGGCCCCGCAGCCCCAGGCCCCGCAGGCCCAGGGCGGCGACCGCAGCCCGACCACCTTCCACCGGCTGGACATGGGCCGGGTGATGCGGATCGGCCGTGCGCTCGACAACGAGCTGGTCGTCTCCGACCTGCAGGTCTCCCGCCACCACGCGGAGTTCCGGGCCACCCCCGACGGCCGGTTCGAGATCCGCGACCTCGGCAGCCACAACGGCACCTACGTCAACGGCCAGCCGATCCCCAAGTCCGGCAGCGCACCGGTCGGCCCGAACGACACCGTCGGCGTCGGCCACTCCACCTTCCGGCTGGTCGGCGACCGCCTGGAGGAGTTCGTCGACACCGGCGAGGTCTCCTTCTCGGCCCGCCACCTCACCGTCACCGTCGAGGGCGGCAAGCAGATCCTCAAGGACGTCTCCTTCGGCGTCCCCGAGAAGTCGCTGATCGCCGTCATCGGCCCCTCCGGCTCCGGCAAGTCGACGCTGCTCAAGGCCCTCACCGGCTACCGCCCGGCCAACCAGGGCGAGGTCCTCTACGACAACCGGAACCTCTACAAGCACTTCGCCGAGCTGCGCCAGCGCGTCGGCCTGGTCCCGCAGGACGACATCCTCCACAAGGAGCTGACCGTCCAGAAGGCGCTCCGCTACGCCGCCAAGCTCCGCTTCCCCGGCGACACCGCGGAGTCCGAGCGCGAGGCCCGGATCGGCGAGGTGCTGCGCGAGCTCAAGCTCGACGTCCACAAGGACAAGAAGGTCACCTCGCTCTCCGGCGGCCAGCGCAAGCGCGTCTCGGTCGCCCTGGAGCTGCTGACCAAGCCGTCGCTGATCTTCCTGGACGAGCCCACCTCGGGCCTCGACCCGGGCATGGACCGCGACGTGATGCAGCTGCTGCGGGGCCTCGCGGACGACGGCCGCACCGTCCTGGTCGTCACCCACTCGGTGGCCGAACTCGCCCTGTGCGACCGGCTGTTGGTGATGGCCCCGGGCGGTTCAGTGGCCTACTTCGGCCCGCCCGAGGAGGCGCTGAACTTCTTCCAGTACGAGACCTGGGCCGACGTCTTCTCGGCGTTCGAGAACTACCGCGACTACGACTGGGCCGGCCGCTGGCGCGGCTCCCCGCACTACCAGATGTACGCCGCGGACCTCGACGCCGCCCCGCCCCAGTCGGTCAGCGTGCAGGCCCCGCCGGCCCGCATACAGAAGTCGCAGAGCTGGGGCTCCCAGCTGTGGACCCTGATGCGGCGCTATGTCTCGGTGCTCGCCTCCGACCGGGGCTTCCTCGCCCTGATGGTGATCCTGCCGGCCGTCCTCGGCGTGGTCTCCCTGCTGATCCCCAGCGACTACGGCCTCGGCTACGGCCCGGTCGGCAAGCACCAGACCAACCGCGACGCGAGCACCATCTCGCTGATCCTCGCGGTCGGCATGTGCTTCTCCGGCGCGGCCAACTCGGTCCGTGAGCTGATCAAGGAGCGGGTCATCTACGAGCGCGAACGGGCCACCGGCCTGTCGCGGTCGGCCTACCTGATGTCCAAGATCATCGTGCTGGGCGTGGCCACCGCCCTCCAGGGCGTGATCATCGCCGCCATCGGGTTCTCCACCCGCCAGATGCCCTCCCAGGGCCTGCTCGCCGCCAAGGCCCCGGCCGTCGAGATGACGATCGCGATCATCGCCCTCGGCTTCACCTCGATGATGGTCGGCCTGATCATCTCGTCGCTGGTGAAGACCGCCGAGAAGACCATGCCGCTGCTGGTCATGTTCGCCATCGTCCAGGTCGTCTTCACCGGCGTCCTCTTCCAGCTCTTCGACACCGTCGGCGTCTCCCAGGTCTCCTGGCTGATGCCGTCCCGCTGGGCGGTCGCCGCACTCGGCGCCACCGAGGACATGAACACCCTGCTGCCGTGGGAGCCCGGCCACCCGGACCCGCTGTGGAAGCACCAGACCGGTGTCTACGTCATGGACGTGGTCATCCTGATCGCCCTGGGCGTGGCGCTCGCCTTCGTCGTCGCGCGGCTGCTGCGCCGCCACGAGCCGGAGGTCATGCGCAAGTAGCGCCCGCGGTCGTCCGCCAGGCACGCCCGAGGGGCGGCACCCGGAATCGGGTGCCGCCCCTCGGCGGTGTGCACGGTCCGCGGTCCGCGGCGGAACGTCCGGCTCAGTAGGCCGAGTTGACGTTGTCCATCGAGCCGTAGCGGGCGGCCGCGTAGTTGCAGGCGGCGGTGATGTTGGCGACCGGGTCGTAGATGTTCCAGGAGGTACCGGGGACGTGGTACTGGCGGAACGTCGGGTCGATGACCTGGAGGAGGCCCTTGGAGGGGATGCCCGCCTGGGCGTTGGAGTCCCAGAGGTTGATCGCCATGGGGTTGCCGGACGACTCGCGCATCAGGTTGCGGTAGATGCCGTTGTAGGAGCCCGGGATGTTGTGCTGGGCCATGATGTCCAGCGACTGGCGGATCCAGCCGTCCAGGTTGTTGGGGTAGACCTTGGCCGGCTTCTCGACGGCGGCGGGAATGGCCTTGCGGACGGCGGCGCGGCTCGCGGCCTCCTTGACCTGGCGCTCCTTCTCGGCCTTCGCCTCGGCCTTCTTCTTGGCGGCGGCGGCCTCGGCCTTGCCCTGTGCGGTGGAGGCGTCGGCCTGCTGGGCTATGGTCGCCTGCTGGGCGCGGGCGGCGGTGTCGACGGCGCTGAACGCCACCGGCTGCACGTTGACGCCGGCCGGAGCCGCCTCGGCCTTGCCCTGGCTGGCGTCGGCCCCCGGAACGCTGGTGAAGATCAGCGCGGCGGCACCCGCGGCGGCGATTCCGGCGGCGGTGATCTTGTGGGTGCGGGTCAGGTTCAGACCGGAGATGGCGTGCTTGGGCATGGCGGACTCGACCTCTTCCGATGGGGGACGCCGCGCGGGCCAATGAGCGGAGGCAGAACGCCGAGTTCTGATCACGGCGCCGAGCGACGGGAGCCATTCTTAGCGGCCGGAAATTCGCCGGGCAATGATGTGACGTACGACCCCGGTTAGTGGAACCTGCCCTGCCCGGAATGCGTCCGGGCGGGAATATTCCCAGTTCAAAGCGGGTTGGGCGGTCCACTAACCGAGGTCGTAAGTGACCTGCGCCCTATGCGCGGGGTCACACCGGGCAGGGGTTTATCTCGCCAGCAGTAATTGCAATCGCACAGGCTGTGTGCAGGCTGTGGGCCGGCTGTGCGGCCTCAGACCTCGACCAGCACTTGGTCAAGGGACTTTCGCACCAGATCGGGCACCTGACAGTCCCGGGCCGGGTAGCCGACGGGAATCACCGCGAACGCCTTCTCGTTGGCCGGCCGCCCCAGCGCCTCCTGGAGGAACCGCATCGGGCTCGGCGTGTGCACCAGCGCCGCCAGCCCCGACAGATGCAGCGCGGACAGCAGCATGCCGACCGCGATGCCCACCGACTCGTCGACGTAGTAGTGCTTGCGCTTGGTGCCGTCCGGGCCCAGCCAGTGCCGCTGCTGGAAGACCACGATCAGCTGCGGGGCGTCGGTCAGATGCGGCTTGACCTCGTCCGTGCCCAGCGGCCGCAGCGCCGCCAGCCACTCCTCGCCCAGCCGCCCCTCGTAGGAGCGCTGCTCCTCGGCCTCCGCGGCCGCCCGGATCCGGCGGCGCACCTCGGGGTCCTTGACCAGGACGAACGTCCATGGCTGCTGATGGGCCCCGGACGGTGCGGTGGCCGCGCAGGCGATCGCGTCCCGGACCACCTGCTCCGGCACCGGGTCCGCGGCGAACTGCCGGACCGTCCGCCGGCGGTCCATCCGCTCCCGCAGCTCGGCGGCGCGGGCCAGGGACTCGGCCGCGGGCATCCGCTCGGGCCGGTACGGCACCGGGCGGTAGGGCTCTCCGTGCGTGGGCGTCCAGCGCTTCGTGGGCGAGGGCGGCGCGGTGCGCGCCTGTGATGAAGAGGACATGGCCCGAGTCTCGGACCGCACCGGCTCAGGGAGACGCGGATCACAGGATTCCAGCCGAGATCACCCGGCTCCACGACGGGATCGACGTGAACTCGCCCCTCGGGACCGCCCCACCTGTCCCTATATAAGGGGAGAAGCGCGGATTGCCGGATGTCGCCCGCCCCGCCCCACCGGCAACATCACCCATCAAGCACCGGACTCCTCCTTAAGGGGCCCCTCTATATAAAGAGGAGGAAGAAGGCGCGTAAGGAGGTGGATAGGGCAAATCACCGCAAGATGAATCAAACCGCGATGCCCTCACCCCCGCGCCCCGCCGCCCGCCGACCCGCCCCGCCGGGCCGTCCGCCCTAGGCCCCCGGCCGTAGGTACGCAGCGTCGGCGGACCGATACGCACCGGTCGGCCCGCCGGTACGGTGAAGCCATGAGCAACGGACCGGGAGCCGGGATCCCCGCGGTGAGCACCGCGATCCTGGCCATGAGCAGGCATCTGGAGGTGCGCGACGTCCTCAAGACGATCGTCGCCTCGGCCCGTGAACTGCTGGACGCCGAGTACGCCGCGCTCGGTGTGCCGGACGACCACGGGGGCTTCGCCCAGTTCGTCGTCGACGGCGTCAGCGCCGAGCAGTGGAAGGCCATCGGCCCGCTGCCCCGCCAGCACGGCATCCTCGCCGCGATGCTGCACAACGCCACCCCCGAGCGGCTCGCCGACGTCCGCGAGGACCCCCGCTTCGGCGGCTGGCCCGCCGCCCACCCGGACATGTCCGACTTCCTCGGCCTCCCGGTCGCCGACGGCGACGAGATCCTCGGCGCCCTGTTCCTGGCCAACAAGCGCTGCCCCAAGCCCGCCGGCGGCTGCGGCTTCACCGAGGAGGACGAGCGCCTGCTCGGCATACTCGCCCAGCACGCCGCCATCGCCCTCACCAACGCCCGCCTCTACGAGCGCAGCCGCGAGCTGACCATCGCCGGCGAGCGCGCCCGGCTCGCCCACGAGCTGCACGACGCGGTCTCCCAGAAGCTCTTCTCGCTCCGGCTCACCGCCCAGGCCGCGACCGCCCTGGTCGACCGCGACCCGGCCCGCGCCAAGGACGAACTCCACCAGGTCGCCGCACTGGCCGCGGAGGCCGCCGACGAGCTCCGCGCCGCCGTCGTCGAGCTGCGCCCCGCCGCCCTGGACGAGGACGGACTGGTGGCCACCCTGCGCTCCCAGTGCCAGGTCCTCGACCGCGCCCACTCCGCCCACGTCACCTTCACCGCGCACGGCGTACGCGCCCTGCCCTCGGCCCAGGAGGAAGCCCTGCTCCGGGTCGCCCAAGAGGCGCTGCACAACGCGCTGCGGCACTCCGGCGCCGAGCGCGTCGAGGTCAGCGTCACTCGCTCCGGCCAGGGCGCCCTGCTGCGGGTCGCCGACGACGGCCGGGGCTTCGACACCCGCGCGGTCCGCCGGGCCGGCCGGCACCTGGGACTGGTCTCGATGCGCGACCGCGCCGGCGGCGTCGGTGGCAAGCTCACCGTGGAATCGGAGCCCGGCAAGGGCACCGCTGTCGAGATGGAGGTGCCCGGTGGCTGACACCACGCGCGGCGGTACGGAACGCGCCACGGGCGAGGGGCACGCGATCCGCGTACTGCTCGTCGACGACCACCAGGTCGTACGCCGCGGCCTGCGGACGTTCCTGGAGGTCCAGGACGACATCCAGGTGGTGGGGGAGGCGTCGGACGGTGCCGAGGGCGTCGCCGCCACCGAGCAACTGCGCCCGGACGTCGTCCTCATGGACATCAAGATGCCAGGCATGGACGGCATCGAGGCCCTCCGCCAGCTCCGCACCCTCGACAACCCGGCCAAGGTGCTGGTCGTCACCAGCTTCACCGAGCAGCGCACCGTCGTCCCGGCCCTGCGCGCCGGCGCGGCCGGCTACGTCTACAAGGACATCGACCCCGAGGCCCTGGCCGGCGCCATCCGCTCGGTGCACGCCGGGCATGTGCTGCTCCAGCCCGAGGTGGCCGACGCGCTGCTCTCCCAGGAGGAGAGCAACAACGGCCAGGGGCGCGGGAGTTCGCTCACCGACCGGGAGCGTGAGGTGCTGGGGCTGATCGCGGACGGCCGCTCCAACCGCGAGATCGCCCGCGCCCTGGTGCTGTCGGAGAAGACCGTCAAGACCCATGTCTCCAACATCCTGATGAAGCTGGACCTCGCCGACCGCACCCAGGCCGCGCTGTGGGCCGTGCGGCACGGCATCGGGGCCTGAATCGCGGGGGAGCGGGCCTACTGATGAGGTATCAGAACGATTAGCCGAACGTCGCCTCGGAGATCCCGGATTCATACTGTCGTGTATACGTAGCCCGTTTGGCGTATCCCAGCTCCGTGCCGGGCCGTTTCCCAGTGCAGTCGTGGCGGCTGGCCACGGCATCGGCAACGAGGAGCAAGAGAAGTGAAGAACATCAAGCGGGTTGCGGCCATCACGATGGCGGGGGCCGGGCTCGTCCTGGCGGGCGCCGGCGCCGCCTCCGCGCACACCCCGCAGTCCCAGGGTGCCGCGGTGCAGTCCCCGGGCGTTCTGTCGGGCAACGTCGTCCAGGCGCCGGTCCACATTCCCGTGAACGCCTGCGGCAACACCATCTCCGTGGTCGGCCTGCTCAACCCGACCTTCGGCAACACCTGCGTCAACGACTGACCGTCGGAGCGCCCGCTCCGACCCCCTGACCCCTGCGCCGGGCCCTTCGCCGGGCCGCGCGGGTCACCCGGACCGGCCCCGCCAGCCCTGGCCGTGCGGCCGGTCCGCTCTCCACAACCACCGTCATTCCGGCCCAGTGCCACCACGTGAGGATCACGCCACCATGAACAGCGTCAAAAAGGCCGCCCTTGTCCTTGCCACCACCGGTCTGGCCGTCGGTGCCGCCGCCGGTTCGGCGTTCGCCCACGACGGCGGGCACGCCAAGGGCGAGGCCGTGAACTCCCCTGGCGCCGGCTCGGGCAACGTCGTCCAGACCCCGGTGCACATCCCCGCGAACGTCAGCGGCAACAGCGTCAACGTCGTGGGCATCCTCAACCCGGCCTTCGGCAACCCGGCCGTCAACAACTGACGCCACCCGGCCCCGGGCTCAACTCCCGGGCCGCCCAGGGCACTTCCGCCCCGGCTCTCTCTCCGGGTCCCGCCGGCCGCGCCATGGCCGGCGGGACCTCTGCCGTCTCACCCCCGGCGTCGCTCCCACTCCTCCACCGCGGAGTTGTACGCCGCCACCTGCGCCCGGCGGGCCGTTCGCTCCACCGGCCGCAGCGCCTCGGCACGGGCCGCGATCTCCGACGAGCTGACCGCCGCACCGTGCTCCCGGCCGCCCCCGCCCGCGCCCCGGGCGATGCCGATCAGCGCGCCCACCCGCTGGGCCAGCTCCAGCACCCGCACCGCCCGCGGCGGATAGCCCGGCGCCAGCAGCTGCCGGCCGGCCTCCGCCCGCGCCCGATACGCGGCCAGCGCCGCGTCCGCCACCGGGCCGGAGCCGCCCACGTCCAGCCGGGAGAGCACCTCCGTCGCCTCCCGCAGCGCCTCCGCCAGCTCCCGCTCGGCCTCGCCCAGCGACGGCACATCGGACGGCGGCGCCTCCCGCGCCGGCAGACAGTGCCAGACCACCTCGACATGCACGTCGGGTGCGGCGGCGCCCTCGGGGCCCGCCTCATGGACCTCCGGGACCAGGCCCAGCCCGGCGCCCTGGGCGAGCACCGCCTCCCCGGCCTCCAGTGCCCGCGCGTTGAACTCCGGCGGGCCGCTCAGGCCCAGCGGATGCCCCGGCACCGGCAGGGCCACCCGCAGGCCGATCGCGCCGAGCGTCCGCAGCCGCCCCAGCGCGAGCGTCAGGCCGACCGGGCCGTCCTCCCCGGGCAGGCCCGAGACGCGATGGACGGCGTCGTCGTCCGCGATCCGGTGTGCGGCGTCATCAGGTGAGACAAGTCCGGCCAAAAGGGCATTTCCCCATGCCGCCAGCCGTCCTGAGCGAGGTTCGTCGAGCATGGCCCCCAGCCTAGGGAACAGCACTGACAGCGAGTGGCGTAGGTTTGCAGGGGGGCTGCGCCTACAGGCGCACACGACGACCGAGAAGCAATGGGAGACAGTGCGCTCATGAGCGATGTGCTGGAGCTGGTGGACGTATCCGTGGTCCGCGACGGACGGGCTCTGGTGGACCAGGTCTCGTGGTCGGTGAAGGAGGGGGAGCGCTGGGTGATCCTCGGCCCCAACGGCGCCGGCAAGACCACCCTGCTGAACGTCGCCTCCAGCTACCTCTTCCCGAGCACCGGCACCGCCCGGATCCTCGGCGAGCAGCTCGGCCGCGTCGACGTCTTCGACCTGCGCCCGCGCATCGGCATCGCCGGCATCGCGCTCGCCGACAAGCTGCCGCGCAGCCAGACCGTGCTGCAGACGGTCCTCACCGCCGCCTACGGCATGACCGCCACCTGGCGCGAGGACTACGACGAGATCGACGAGCAGCGCGCCCGCGCCTTCCTCGACCGCCTCGGGATGAACGCCTACCTCGACCGGAAGTTCGGCACCCTCTCCGAGGGCGAGCGCAAGCGCACCCTGATCGCCCGCGCGATGATGACCGACCCCGAGCTGCTCCTGCTGGACGAGCCCGCCGCCGGCCTCGACCTGGGCGGCCGTGAGGACCTGGTGCGCCGCCTCGGCCGGCTCGCCCGCGACCCCTACGCCCCCTCGATGATCATGGTGACCCACCATGTCGAGGAGATCCCGCCAGGCTTCACCCACGTCCTGATGATCCGTCAGGGCAAGGTGCTGGCCGCCGGCCCGCTCGACCTCGAACTGACCTCCAGCAACCTCTCGCACTGCTTCGGCCTCCCGCTCGTCGTCGACCGCAACGGCGCCGACCGCTGGACGGCCCAGGGCCTCCCCCTCAAGTGACGAGCCGCCACTGACCTGTCGCGCCCTGTCCCCGGGCCGCCCGGCGGACCTACCATGAGCCCGTGGATCCATGGGTGTGGTGGCTGATCGCCGCCGTAGGACTGGGTATTCCGCTCGTCGTGACCGCGATGCCCGAATTCGGGATGTTCGCGGTCGGCGCCGTCGCCGGTGCCGTCACCGCAGCGCTCGGTGGCGGCACCGTGCCACAGGTCCTGGTGTTCGTGGCGGTGTCCGTCGCGCTGATCGCCGTCGTCCGGCCGATCGCCAACCGCCACCGAGGCCAGAGCCCCCGCCTCGCCTCCGGCATCGACGCCCTGAAGGGGCGGACCGCCACCGTCCTGGAGCGGGTCGACGGCGGCGACGGCGGCCGCATCAAACTCGCCGGGGAGATCTGGTCCGCCCGCGCGCTCGACGGCGACCACGTCTACGAACCCGGCCAGCAGGTCGACGTGGTGGAGATCGACGGCGCCACCGCCCTCGTCATCTGACCGAACCCGATGCGCGACGCCCCGCACCTCTGAAAGACTGATCAACCACAAAGCCGGCCGCGGCCGGACGGACCAGCAACGAAGGGCACGGGAGCCGCTGTGGAACCGATCATCATCGTCCTGATCATCCTGGTGGTGCTCGTGTTCATCGCACTCATCAAGACGATCCAGGTCATTCCCCAGGCCAGTGCCGCCATCGTCGAGCGGTTCGGCCGCTACACCCGCACCCTCAACGCCGGCCTGAACATCGTCGTCCCGTTCATCGACACCATCCGCAACCGCATCGACCTCCGCGAACAGGTCGTGCCGTTCCCGCCGCAGCCGGTGATCACGCAGGACAACCTCGTCGTCAACATCGACACCGTCATCTACTACCAGGTCACCGACGCCCGCGCCGCCACCTACGAAGTCGCCAGCTACATCCAGGCGATCGAGCAGCTGACCGTCACCACCCTCCGCAACATCATCGGCGGCATGGACCTCGAACGCACCCTGACCTCCCGCGAGGAGATCAACGCGGCGCTGCGCGGCGTCCTCGACGAGGCCACCGGCAAGTGGGGCATCCGCGTCAACCGCGTCGAACTCAAGGCGATCGAGCCGCCCACCTCCATCCAGGACTCGATGGAGAAGCAGATGCGCGCCGACCGCGACAAGCGCGCCGCCATCCTCCAGGCCGAAGGTGTCCGGCAGTCCGAGATCCTCACCGCCGAGGGCCAGAAGCAGTCCGCGATCCTGCGCGCCGAGGGTGAGGCCAAGGCCGCGGCCCTGCGTGCCGAGGGCGAGGCCCAGGCGATCCGGGTGGTCTTCGAGTCCATCCACGCCGGCGACCCGGACCAGAAGCTGCTGTCGTACCAGTACCTCCAGATGCTCCCGAAGATCGCCGAGGGCGACGCCAACAAGCTCTGGATCGTCCCCAGCGAGATCGGCGACGCGCTCAAGGGCCTCGGCGGCGCCATCGGCAACTTCAACCCCGCCGGCGGCGCCACCATCCCCAAGCCCGGCGGCGGCCCCGAGCGCCAGGCACCCCCGATCGACTGACGCCGCATCACCCCTCGTGCATGATCAGGGTTGCCTCCTCGACCTCAAGGGCGAGGAGGCAACCCTGATCACGTGAGGAGTTGGACTTGTCCCCCTGGGAAGCAGTCGCAGTCTTCGCCGCCGGCCTGGGCGCCGGCACCATCAACACCATCGTCGGTTCCGGCACCCTGATCACCTTCCCCGTCCTGCTCGCCGTCGGCCTCCCGCCAGTGACCGCCAACGTCTCCAACTCCCTTGGCCTGGTGCCCGGTTCGATCAGCGGCGCAATAGGGTACCGCCGTGAACTGCGCGGCCAGGGAAGCCGGGTGCTGCGCTTCGCAGTCGCCGCCGTCATCGGCGGCCTGGCTGGCGCCGTCCTGCTGCTGGCGCTGCCGTCCGGCGCCTTCAAGGCGGTCGTCCCCGGCCTGATCGCCGTGGCCCTCGTCCTCGTCGTCGCCCAGCCCCGGCTCGCCGCCGCGGTCCGCGCCCGCCGCGCCCGCAACGGCACCACCGGCCACCGCGACGGCGGCCTCGGACTCCTCGCGGGCCTGCTGCTGGCCAGCGTCTACGGCGGCTACTTCGGCGCCGCCCAGGGCATCATCTACCTGTCCCTGATGGGCGTCCTGCTCAGCGACGACCTCCAGCGCATCAACGCCCTCAAGAACGTCCTCACCGCCCTCGTGAACGCCGTCGCGGCGGTCTTCTTCCTCTTCGTCGCCCACTTCGACTGGACCGCGGTCGCCCTGATCGCGGTCGCCTCCGCGCTCGGCGGCCAGATAGGCGCCAGGATCGGCCGCCGCCTGCCCCCGATCGCCCTGCGCGCCGTGATCGTCGCGGTGGGGCTGGTGGCCATCGTCCAACTCCTCCTGCATTAGGACGAGTTGGACGACGGCGGCCGGCCCTCCGGGCTCACTCGTCAGAAGCGCCCTAGGCCGGGAGCGCCAGCCACTCCGGCAGCTCGTCCCGCACGGACACCCCCAGGGCCGACACCAGCGCATCCGCCGGCGTCGGGACGAACGGCCGCCGGAGCAGCCGCATCCCCGCCTGCTCGGGCGTCCGGTCCGCCTTGCGGTGGTTGTCCTCCGAGCAGGAGGCGACGGTATTCAGCCAGGTGTCCCCGCCGCCGTGCGACCGCGGCACCACGTGGTCCACGGTCGTCGCCCGCTTCCCGCAGTACGCGCATCTGTGCTGGTCACGCGCGAGCACCCCGCGCCGGGACCACGGCGCCTGTCTTCGGAACGGCACCCGGACGTATCTGCTGAGCCTGATCACCCGCGGCACCGGCACATCCACCGACGCCGCCCGGATCCGCAGCCCAGGGTGGGCGTGCTCGACGACCGCCTTGTCCTGCATGACCAGCACCACCGCGCGCCGCAGCGACACCGTCGCCAGCGGCTCGAAGCTCGCATTCAGCACCAGCGTCTCGCGCATCCCGTCCACCTCCCGGACCCCGATCGCCCCCGTGGCGAAGTGGCTCCACTGTGCAGGGGCAGGTATTTCCCGGACAACGCAATTTCCGTGTGCCACAAGGGAAATGGCGGGTGGACACCGCATGAAGAACAGGTGTGCCGCAACGGCGGCGGGCACGCGCGAGCAGCGCGGAAAGAGAGTGCGCTCCGGGTTCCGACCCCCGTGACACACGGAACCCGGAGCGAACGACAGCCGACGCGGACGTCCCGGCACGCGGGACTCCGGCCGGGGACCGGGAACACCTGCCATGCCCTTGGGACATGGGGGAGTGGGCGCACACACCAGCGCCCCGGCGCTCCCGCCACCGCGGTACCGGCTGCCCGCCACCTCGCGGAGGCGGCGGTACGGATACCACTGTGCGCGGCGGAAACACCGGGGCGCAACGCATTTCTCCCGGGCCCGACGGGGCCGATGCGTCCGACGGGCCCGGCCTGCCTAGCCGGCGGCGGGCACCTCGTACTCGCCGACCAGCTGCGCCCGCCCGATCGTGTGGAACCGCAGGTTGAAGCCGACCACCGCGGGCGAGGCGTCCGCGTCCGGCCCCAGCTTCTCCTGGTCCACCGCGTAGACGGTGAACACATAGCGGTGCGGCCCGTCGCCGGGCGGCGGCGCGGCGCCCCCGAAGTCCCGCGTCCCGTAGTCGTTACGGGCGTGCACGGCCCCCTCCGGGAGCCCCTTCATGTCACCGCTGCCCGCCCCGGCCGGCAGCTCCGTCACCGACGCCGGGATGTCGAACAGCACCCAGTGCCAGAACCCGCTGCCGGTCGGCGCGTCCGGGTCGTAGCAGGTGACGGCGTAGCTCCTGGTCCCCGCGGGAGCGCCCTCCCACCGCAGCTGCGGCGAACGGTTCCCGCCGGCGTGGACCTGCTCCGACCGCAGCGTCCCGCCCGGCTCCACCTCCTCGCTCACCACCGTGAACTCCGCCACCGGCGGATGGAAATCGTGCGGGAGCGGCCGCCGCTTCAGCTCGGACACCTCGGACCTCCTGGTCGCTTGCTGACACTTCGTCCGGCCAGGTTAGAGCCAGTTGCGCCGCCCGCCGACCTCGGCCAGCCACTGGTGGAGATATCCGGCCCAGTCGGTCCCCTCGAAGTCGTGCAGCCCCACCGTGAACGACCGGTAGCTGTCCGACCCCTCGCTGAACAGTCCCGGCTTCTTGTCCATCTCCAGCACCACGTCCATCTCCCGGCCGTCGGCCACGAAGGACAGCTCCACCTCGCTCAGCCCCCGGTACTGCGGCGGCGCCGAGAACTCGATCTCCTGATAGAAGGGCAGCCGCTGCCGCGTCCCGTGGATCCGCCCCTGCTCCAGATCGGCCGCCGCGAACCGGAACCCGAGCCGCTCGAAGGCGCCCAGGATCGCCTGCTGCGCCGGCAGCGGATGCACCCGCACCGGATCGAGATCACTGGAGTCGACCGCCCGCGCGATCGCCAGCTCCGTCGTCACCCCCACGCCCATCCCGTGCAGCGGACGCCCGAGGAACGTGGTGACCGGCGTCTCCCAGGGGATCTCCAGCCCGAACGGCACCGTGTGCACGGCCCCCGCCCGCACCTCGAACGCCCCGCCCAGCCGCAGCCGGCTGAACTCGACGTCCCGCCGGACCTCCTCTTCTTCGCGCTCGGCCTCGACCCGCGCCTGCAGCCCGACGGACAGCCCCTGGATCGCCTGCGGCACCGACCCGCCCTGGATTCGTACCTCTCCCTGCACCACGCCACCGGGCACCACGTTCTCCTCGAAGAGCACCGTCTCCACGGACGCGCCCCCGGCCCCCAGACTCGCCAGCAACTTCCTGAACCCCACGCTCGTCCTCCCCTGACGCACCCCGCGCCCCAGCCACCCGGCAGATCGTGGCCAGATCCTTGCGCATCCCGAACCGATCGACCGAATCGCGCTTTCCACAACCCCCACATCGCCCCACCGCCCACCCACGACTCCTCGGTTACGCTCGGGACGCATGACGGACGTACCGGACCGCACCCCTCTTCCGCGCGACTTCTTCGACCGCCCCGTTCTGGACGTCGCCCCGGATCTCCTCGGCCGCATCCTGGTACGCCACAGCCCCGCCGGCCCGATCGAGCTCCGCCTCACCGAGGTCGAGGCGTACGACGGCGAGTCCGACCCGGGTTCCCACGCCTTCCGGGGCCGCACCGCCCGCAACGCCACGATGTACGGTCCGCCCGGCCACGCCTACGTCTACTTCATCTACGGCATGTGGTTCAGCATCAACCTGGTCTGCGGCCCCGAGGGCAGGGCCGGCGCCGTGCTGCTGCGCGCCGGCGAGATCCTCACCGGTACGCCGCTCGCGGCCGGCCGCCGCCCCAAGGCCCGCAACACCAACGAACTGGCCAAGGGCCCGGCCCGCCTGGCCACCGCCCTGGACATCGACCGCACCCTGGACGGCACCGACGTCTGCGGCACCGACCGCAGCCCGATCACGATCCTCCAGGGCACCCCGGCCCGGCCCGGCCTCGTGCGCAACGGCCCCCGCACCGGCGTCGGCGGCGACGGCGCCGAACACCCGTGGCGCTACTGGATCGACGGTGACCCCACCGTCAGCCCCTACCGCCCCCACGTGCCCAGGCGGCGCAGCGCCCCGACTGCTTGACTCTGCCCTGCCAAGCGCCTAACGTATCCCGAGCCGCTGGTTCCGGGCAGCGCTTTCTGCGTACCCCCGAGGCGGCACAAACCACTACTCTGAACGACTCCCTGACCGGGTCTCTTTTGGCGTTGCCGAAATTCGACCCGAACGGCCCGATTATGAGCCGTCAGGGAAAGCCGCTAAAGTAGTGACCACGCCGAAAGGCAAACCCCTCCGACGGGAAATCGGAACCGAATTTCGAAGCCGGAAGCTGCTCACCGAGAAGCGGCCGGAAACGAAAACGGATCTGCTAGAGTCGGAACCGCGAGAAAGCCGAAAGGCCGGACCGCACCGGCGAAAATCGGAGCCGAAAGGATCTGATAGAGTCGGAGACGCAAGACCGAAGGGAAGCGCCCGGAGGAAGCCCGCGAGGGCAGGCCGAAGGAAGCGTCCGTTCCTTGAGAACTCAACAGCGTGCCAAAAGTCAACGCCAGATATGTTGATACCCCGTCTCCAGCACAAGCTGGGACGAGGTTCCTTTGAAAGACCTCCCAACATGCTTGGGAGGCACACAGCGAGGACGCTGTGAACCGCGAGGAT
>NZ_KB891909.1 GCF_000373585.1 Streptomyces sp. MspMP-M5 | reverse complement strand
GGGGCGGGGCCCCCGGGGCAGAGGCCGAGCCGTTTCTCGGGAATGCCCCACACGAGACGGGCCACAGATGCGAGCCCCGCCCGACGTACCCACGGTTCGCCCCGGAACCGCGTCGGCCTTCAGCCACGTACTCCCTTGAGAGCCATGGCCACCGCGGCCTCGGTGATCTCCTCCGGGTTTTCGGCGGCACCGAGTTCGATGCGCCGGACCGCGGCGTCGACGACACCCTGGAGCAGCATCGCGGCCAGGCGCGGCTGCGCGTGCCCGAGGGCCGCGAGCGCCTCGACGATCATGGCGATCAGCCCGCCGTGCGCCGCGCGGATCTTCTCCCGGGCCCCGGAGTCCAGTTCCCCGGCGGAGATGGCGACGACGGCGCGGTGGCGTCGGTCGCCGACCAGCGCCAGTTGCCGGCGCACATACGCCTCCACCTTTTCCTCGGGCGTCTCGGCGCTCTCCATCGCCGCCTCGACCTCCGCGGCCCATACGGGGAAGTCGACGGCACACAGTTCTTCGACGACCGCCGCGCGGGACCGGAAGTACTCGTATACGGACGAGCGCGCGAGCCCCGTGCGCTCGGCGAGGGCAGGGAAGGTCAGCGCCTCCGTGCCGCCCTCGGACAACAAGGTGCGAGCGGCGTCCAAGAGGGCGCCGCGCTGCATCGTCCGGTGCTCGGCCACCGAGGCCGCTCGAATCCTGGGCACGTCACCACTGTACGGATGGCGTCCTCGCCGTGGCACTCCGCATCGCGACACGGATCGGCGTCTGTGCGGTCAGCTGCGCTCGGCCTCGCCTCGGGCCAGGGCGATTCGCCCGCGAACCGCTGCCGGCCAGTGCCCCCGGCTGGACCTGCCAGCCTGTCGTCCCCCCACTTGGTCCAGATGGCGCGAGCCTGACCCGTCAGTCCAGGGGTGGTCCGCAATGGCCTGACACCCAGGACTTCCGGTTCGCCCGGCAACGTCTCGGCGAAGCCCACCCTCTGTCCTTCTCCGTCCCTGCCGTCGCTGGTTCGGGTCCTCGCCCGGGAGGACCCGCCGGCCCTCAACGTCCCACGTCTGCCAGCTTCGCCCGGAGCTGAAGTACGGACTTGGTGTGGATCTGGCTGACCCGGCTCTCGGTGACGCCGAGTACGTTGCCGATCTCGGCGAGGGTGAGGCCCTCGTAGTAGTAGAGGGTGACCACGGTCTTCTCGCGGTCGGGCAGGGTGTTGATGGCGCGCGCCAGCAGCCGCCGCAGTTCGCGGTCCTCGGCGATCTCGACGGGGTTCTCCGCGGCGGTGTCCTCCAGGGTGTCCATGAGGCTGAGGCGTTCGCCGCCCTCGCCGTTGACATGGAGGAGTTCTTCCAGCGCGACCACGTTCGCCAGGGACAGCTGGCTGAAGACGCCATGGAGCTCCTCCAGCGGGATGCCCATCTCGTCGGCGACCTCGGCCTCGGTCGGCGTGCGGCGCAGCTGTGCTTCGAGGGTGGCGTAGGCGCGTTCCACGGCCCGGGCCTTCTGGCGTACGGATCGCGGGATCCAGTCCAGGGCGCGCAGTTCGTCGATCATCGCGCCGCGGATGCGGGTGATGGCGTACGTCTCGAACTTGATGGAGCGTTCGGGCTCGAATTTCTCGATGGCGTCGATCAGCCCGAAGACTCCGGAGGAGACAAAGTCGGCCTGCTCGACGTTGGGCGGCAGTCCGACGCTGACGCGGCCCGCGACGTACTTGACCAGTGGCGAGTAGTGCAGGATCAGCTGTTCCCGCAGGCGTCCGTCGCCTGACGCCTTGTAGGAGCGCCACAGCTCGTCGAGCGAGGTGGGCGGGGCGGGGCGCACGCTGCCGCACGCGGCGGGTGGTACTGCCGCGCGGTCAGACCCGGAGGTGTGCTGGGGCATTCGTCGCCTTGAGCCGTTCTGCCGAGACGGGGGTGGGTGGGTGTATGAGGCTTGAACTGTCGTGAGCGTAGCGTGACCGATGCGTCGCGGTGCGCGAGGAAGTCGGGTTGGGCGTGCGCAGATACGTTCCGCGGCCCGCACCCCAGGGTTATTTCGCGCGACACGGCGGCACCCGGAAGGAGTGCCGGAAAGACGCCGGCCGGAGCGGCACATCTGGCGGGCGGTACGGACGGACGCGGTGCCGCGACGGGCGGGAACCCGCGCGTACGCTGCGCCTTGCCGTCGGCGCCCAACGGGTCGGCCACACCTGCCGAAGCACGGCAAATCTGGATTCTGCGGTCATTCCCCTCACCCTTTCACCCGTTCGCGCCAGGTCAAGTACCGCCTCGCCGGGAACCTTCGGTCGAGTTGGCGCGTCGCACCAACTCCCAGCGCTCACCGCACCTTTGAACGAATCCGAGGGACTGAAGCTCGAAGAGCTTGCCCTGGGCGAGGTCACGGGGCGTGCCCGAGTCCCGGGCCAGGCGGCCGGTATCCGCGCCACCGCGAGCGGGCAGGGCTTCGAGGACGCGGAGCGCGACCGGGTCCAGCAGATCGCGGGCAAACGTCGGGCCGCGACGCTCGGGCGCGAGGTCGCCGATGCTGCCGACGAGTTCGATGACCTCGTCCGCGTCGGTGACCACCGTCGCCTCGCCGCGCAGGAGTTGATGCACTCCGGCGGACAGTCCGCTGGTGACCGGGCCGGGCGTACCCATCGTGAAGCGGCCGAGGGCCAGGGCGCGCCGTGCCGTGACGAGTGAACCGCTGCGGAGTTCGGCCTCCACCACGACCGTGCCGCGGGTGAGGGCGGCGATGACGCGGTTGCGCTGGACGAAGCGGCTCCGGGTGGGGTGGTCGCCGGGCGGCAACTCGGCGACCACCAGGCCCTGTTCGGCGATCCGGTCGATCAACTCGGTGTGTCCGCGCGGATAGGGGTGGTCCACGCCGGAGGCGAGCACGGCGACGGTCGGGCCGTCGGCGGCGAGTGCGCCACGGTGGGCCGCGCCGTCGATGCCGTACGCGGCACCGGAGACGACCGTCCAGCCGCGGTCGACGAGCCCGGCGCCGAGGGTGGTGGCGAGGTGGGCGCCGTACTCGGTGCAGGCGCGCGCCCCGACGACGGCGACCGAGCGCAGCGCCCAGATCCGCAGGTTGGCTCTGCCCCGCACCCAGAGCCCGATGGGCCGGGCGTCACCGAGGTCGTCCAACTGACCGGGCCATTCCGCGTCGCCGGGGCAGAGGAAGCGGCCGCCGACCGCGGCGACGGCGGCGAGATCCACCGTGGGGCGGGCTCGGGCGGCGCGTAACCGGAGGCCCGCGATCTTGGCGGGGCTGGCACCGAGGGGCGGGGGTGCGTCGTCCTGGGAGAGCGCGTGCCAGAGGGCGACCGGGCCCATCTCGCGCAGCCAGCGGCCGGCGGTTTCGTCACCGGGTTCGAGAATGCGGGTGAGGGCGGCGCGGGCTGTTCGCTGCGGTTCGTAGGTTGCCTGCGCTGTCGATACCTGGTGCGGAGCGGGGTGCTTTCGGGCTGCGGCGGGAGGCGTGCTCGGCTGCCTGGTCTCCGCCTTCGGCTGCGCCCGATGCCCACTGTCGCGCCTCGGCCCGGCCCTCGCCTCCTGCCTCGGTGCGGGCTCCTCCCCGCTTGTGGCGAAGCCCCATTCGTCGAGGGTGTTCATCGCTCACGTCCGTTCTCTGCCGAGCGGACGAGGGCGCTCCACAGAAGCGAATCCGGCGACTGCAGGCGAGAATCCGGGGTCGCTTGGGGCCGCTCCCCCAGGGCTGTCTCCGCCGGGGTGCCCGCGCCTGCCGTTGGCGCCTCCGCGCGTTTCACCTCCGCCTTCCTCTCGGTATCGGCCTCCAGCCCTGTCTCCGCGCCCGGAAGTTCTTCCCGCTCGGCTTCCTGGCCCCCTCCGGCGCTCGCTTTCGGGCGCGCGCCGCCCCTCGGTCGTGGAGTCGACGTGGCGGAGGCAGGCGGCCGCAGTCCGGCCCCGGGCCTCGCTCCCGCATCCCGTCGCGCTCTCTTTGCCGCACCGGTCACCGTTCCTGTCGCCGCCGTTGCCGCTGTCGTTGTCGCCGTCGTCGGTGCCGCTGCAGTCACCGTCGTCGTCGCGCCGCGTCGTACCCCCGTGCGGAGTTCCAGGGCCCAGTTGACGTCTTCTTTCGTCGGGCGGTCGTGGCCGGCGAGGTCGGCTGCGGTCCAGGCGACGCGGAGGACGCGGTCGAGGCCACGGGCGGTCAGGAGGCCGCATTCGAGGTCGTGTTCGGCTTGGGCGAGTGCTCCGGGGTGTACTGGCCAGCGGGTGCGCAGTTCGTGGCCCGGCACCTCGCTGTTGGTGAGCCAGGGCGTGCCGTCGAAACGGGCTGCGGCGCGTTCGCGGGCGGTGTGGACGCGTTCGGCGACGGTGGCGCTGGATTCGGCGCCACGGCCGAACGCGATCAGTTCGGAGCGGGCGACCGGTTCCACGGCGATCCGGAGGTCGACGCGGTCCATCAGCGGTCCGGAGAGCCGGGCGCGGTAGCGGCGGATCGACGAGGGCCGGCATTCGCAGCCGCCGGCGGTGGTGCCGTGCCGTCCGCACGGACAGGGGTTGGCCGCCAGGGCGAGCAGGAAGCGTGCGGGCATCCGCAGCATGCCGCCGGCGCGGGCCACGACGATATGGCCGGATTCGAGTGGTTGGCGGAGTGCGTCCAGGACGCGCGGGCTGCATTCGGCGGCCTCGTCCAGGAACAGTACGCCGTGGTGGGCGAGCGAGACGGCTCCCGGATGGGGCAGGCCGGTTCCGCCTCCGACGAGGGAGGCCATGGTCGCCGAGTGATGCGGGGCGCAGTAGGGCGGGCGGTGCACCAGTGGCTGTCCGGGTGGGAGGGTACCGGCGACCGAGTGGACGGCCGTGACTTCCAGGGACTCCTTGGGAGTGAGGGGCGGGAGCAGCCCGGGGAGGCGTTCGGCGAGCATGGTTTTGCCTGCTCCCGGTGGGCCTTTGAAGAAGATGTGGTGGCGTCCGGCCGCGGCGACTTCCAGTGCGCGCCGGGCGTTGTGCTGGCCGGCGACGTCGGCGAGATCGGGAAGGTGGTCGCCCGGCGGCAGGCCCGGGGTGACGCCCGTGCCGGGCATCACGAGGCCGGCCAGCAGGGGGTCGGGGCGGCCTTCGGCGAGGGGGTTCTCCTCGTCGGGGACCGGTTCGTCCGCGAGGACGGCGATGAGCTGCCGCAGGCTGCGGATGCCGAGGACGGAGACGCCGGGGACGAGTGAGGCTTCGGCGACGGTCTGCTCCGGTACGACGACCTGGCGGTAGCCGGCGTCGGCGGCGGCGAGGACGGCGGGCAGCACGCCGCGGACGGGGCGGACGCGGCCGTCGAGGCCGAGTTCGCCGATCATCATCAGGTCGGTGAGCTCACGGGGATCGAGCCGTTCGGCGGCGCCGAGGACCGCGCAGGCCACGGCGAGGTCGAAGCCGCTGCCGCTCTTGGGGACGGATGCCGGGCTGAGGCCGACGGTGAGCTTCTTCTGCGGCCACTCGGCGCCGGAGTTCACGACAGCGGCCCGGACGCGGTCCCTGGACTCGACCAGGCTCTTGTCGGGCAGCCCGACGAGGGTGAAGGCGGCCACACCGGGCTCCAGGTCGGCCTGGACCTCGACGACGACTCCTTCGACGCCTACGAGGGCGACGGAGCAGGTGCGGGCGAACCCCATCACGCCACCCCTCGTACGTGCTCGACCACGGGGGCGCCACGGGCGGGCAGCAGGACACCGATGACATCGATGCGTACGCCGCCGGGTGGTGGGCCACCGTGCCGTTCCAGCCAGCGCTCGGCCAGCAGGCGCAGCCGGGCGGTCTTCTCGGGCCGCACGGCGGCCATGGGGTGTTCGTACCAGCCCGCGCGGCGGGTCTTGACCTCGCAGACGACCAGGGCGTCACCGTCGGCGGCGACGATGTCGATCTCTCCGTGGCGGCAGCGCCAGTTGCGGTCGAGGATCCGCATCCCGGCTTCGGTGAGCCGCCGGACAGCCAGGTCCTCGCCGTAGCGGCCGAGGGCGCCGCGGGAGGTCGTCGGCGGGGCCGGTGGCGTCGCCGTCGTTCGCGTCGTCCCCGTCCTTCGGGCCGCCTTCGCCGTCCCCGCTGTTCGCGACGCCGGAGGCCGCTCCCTCGGTCCCGATCCCCCGCTCCCCGCCCCTGGCTCGCCGGGGCGGCGTGGGGCTGCCGGAGCGCCGTTCCTCGGCGTGGTGTGCTGTCCCGTGCGCGCTGCTTCCGCGGTGTCGGCCTGTCGGCCGGTCTGTGTGGCGTTCATGCGGTACCACCTCCGGCACCGACTGTGACGCCTCCGCGCAGATCTATTGGATCTTGGTGGATAACCGCCCGACTGTGGATAACTCCGTCATCCGACAGAGCGACGGACAAGCATGCCGCCGACCGGGCAGTTGTCGTCGGCCGGCCGCCCGCACCGCCGGCGCCCGAAGGCGGACGACAAAGCGAACGACCTCAGCCCACAGCCCTCAGCCGCCATCCACCCGGCCATCACCCGCCGGCCGACAGTCCCCCAGCCGACCGGCGCAACATCGCAGCTCCCCCGGAAGTCTCAGCTCCCCGGAAGATCCAGATCGCTCTTGTTCAGCTCCTCGATGTTCACATCCTTGAATGTGAGCACCCGCACCTGCTTGACGAACCTGGCCGGGCGATACATGTCCCAGACCCAGGCGTCGGCCATCGAGACCTCGAAGAACACTTCACCCTGGACCGAGTGCACCTGCATCTCGTAGTCGTTGGTGAGGTAGAAGCGACGCTCGGTTTCGATCACGTATTTGAACAGCCCGACGACGTCTCGGTACTCCCGGTAGAGCTTCAGCTCCATCTCGGTCTCGTACTTTTCGAGGTCCTCGGCGCTCATGGCAGATCCCCTTCAGCCGTGCGTCCCCCTATTGTGCGTCAGGCCCTTTCGGTCTCCAGGAGCACCGGCGCACTCGGGGGCCCTTCGTCGAGCAGCGTGCGCAGCAGCTCGGCGAGTCTGGTCGGATACACCGTCTCATGCGACGCCGACAGTTCCTCCGAGGTCCACCACTTCAGTCCGGAGACGCTGCGGCGTTCCAGGTCCGTGTGGCCGGCGGTGTCGGTGGCGGTCCGGTCGGTGCGTGCCAGGTAGTACCACTCGTCCTGCTCCCAGCGTCTCCCGTCGAAGGGAAAGGCGCAGCGGCGCTTCCACAGGAGCGGGCCGAGAGCGACGCCGGTGATCCCGGTCTCCTCGGCGAGTTCCCGGAGGGCCGCCTCCGCACGGGTCTCGCCGCCCTCCAGGCCGCCGCCGGGGGTGAACCACCAGGTCTCGGCCGGACGGTCCGGTTCGAAGCCGTGGAGCAGCAGAATGCGGTCCTCGGGGTCGAGCAGTACCACCCGGGAAACCTGGCGCACGGCCCCGCCCCCGGGCTCGTCGGCTCCCTCAGCCCGATAAGCGATGTCAGCCCCATCAGCGATGTCAGCCTCAACGACCTCAGCAGTCGCAGCGGCCTCACCACCAGCGAGCGCCTCGCCGCACACCTCCGGCCCCTGCCGCCTCTCCGGCTCCCCCGCAGACTCACCCACGCCCACGTCCGCGTCCCTTCCTCCGCGCGATCGGCCCGTATGCCGCACCACCAAGGATGAGCACAGCGCCGGCGGCGACGGCGAGGACGATGGGCCGGAGCGGGCCCGGCTGGGAGGTGCCGCCGGGGAGCGCGGCGAAGCTCTCGGGGCGCTGGAGCATGCCGACGCTGCCGAGCGGCCAGGCGCGGGCGTCGACCCGTGCGGCGACGGCGCTGCGCGGCACCGAGCCGTTGTCGCCGTCGGTGAGGTGGACCCGGGAGTCGAGCGAGTCGTTGCGGTGATCGCCGAGGAAGAAGAGCTGGCCATTGGGGACGACGGCCTTGAAGCCGATGGGCGAGGCGGGGCCGGCGGTCCGGAGATACGGCTCCTCGACGGGGGTTCCGTTGACGGTCAGCAGGCCCTGCTTGGTGCAGCAGGCGACCCGGTCTCCACCGACGCCGACGACCCGCTTGACCATCGGCAGGTCGCCCCAGGTGGTGTCCTTGAAGACGACGATGTCGCCGCGGCGTATCTCGGAGCCGCTCACCTTCTCGGCGAGGACCCGGGCGCCCGCGGCGATGGTGGGCGACATGGAGTCGGTGGGCACGGTGTACGGGCGGTAGAGCAGCGCCCCCCAGACGAAGCCGCCGAGGAAGAGCACACAGCCGACGGCCACGGCCAGACCGGACAGCACACTGCCCGTGGTCCGGCCGCGGCCGTCCGTCGTACGTTCCGTACCGCTCATCCCAGTGCTCCCGCCCCGCGGGCCGGGCCCGCGTCGAAGATCCGGGACGGCACCTTACCCGTGGTTACGCACCGCGGTCAGCCTCCGGCGACGCCAGATCACGATCGGGACCGCGCCGGCCAGGCCCATCGCGGCGGGCGCCGCGGCCATCGCCTTGTTGATCCCGGGCTGGTCGAAGGTGTCCGGCACGGGGAGGGTCGACCAGCGGTTGATGGGCCAGGCGATGGTGAAGGCGCGGCCGACGACCTCGTCCTCGGAGACCGTGCCGTTGCCCTTGAGGTTCTGGTGGTACCGAGAGTCGAGGGAGTCGTCGCGGTGGTCGCCCATCACCCAGATCCGGCCCTGGGGGACCTTGATCGGGCCGAAGGGGCGGTCGCCGCACGGGGTGGCGCCGGGGTAGATGTAGGAGTCTTCCTTGAGCGCCTTGCCGTTGACCTTGACCGGGCCGGTGCCCTGGCACTCGACGGTGTCGCCGCCGACCGCGATGACCCGCTTGATCAGGTCCTTCTCCTCGGCCGAGGGCATCAGGCCGATGAAGCTGAGCACCTTCTGGACGGGGTTGGGCTGCGGAGTGGGGGTTTCGTTGAGCCAGCCGCCCGGGTCGTGGAAGACGACGACCTCGCCGCGCTGCGGTTTGGAGCCGAACCACGGCGTCAGCTTGTCGACCAGCACCCGGTCCCCGCGCTGGAGGGTGTCCTGCATGGAGTCCGACGGGATGGAGAACGCCTGCACCAGGAACGTCTTGATCAGCAGCGCGAGGAGCAGGGCGATGCCGATGAGGATCGGCAGTTCCTTCCAGAAGGCACGCGGCTTCTTGCCTTTGGTCACGCTGCCGGTCGCCTCCTCGTCGGCCGCTGCGTCGTCCGACTGCTTCGATGTCTCGGTGTGCGGCAGGGCCGCTGCGGACCCGCCTGACTGTGCGTGTGGCCGATGTGCGGAACTCGCCGCCTGCCGCGCGGACTCACCGCGTCCTGCGGGCTCTTCGGGCTCTTCGGTTCCGGACCGCGCGCCGACCGCCAAGTCCCCCACATCTGCTCCTCACTCCGCGCTCTCGCCTGCCCGTCAACCGGCGCAGGCCCACCACTCCCATAACGAGCGGGAGTTCCGCAGGGGTCGGGAGTACGGCCAAACTCTCGGATGACACCCTATGCGTTCCCACCGCGGCCGATGCCTTGGCACCCGGCGCGTCGTGCACGGTGGCGAAGGTGTCGGGCTCCTCCAGGAAGCGCCAGTGGCTGAACGGCCAGGCGATGACGACGGCCCGGCCCACGACGTTGTCCACGGACACCGTGCCGTCGTAGGGCTCTTCCAGGTGGTAGCGGGAGTCCGCCGAGTCGGAGCGGTGGTCGCCCATCACGAAGATCCGCCCGGTGGGGACGTTCACCGTGAACTTCAGCTGGGACGGCGGGTTTCCGGGGTGTACGTAGGGCTCGGTGAGCGGCGTGCCGTTCACGGTGACCCGGCCCTTGGTGTCGCAGCAGCGGACGGTGTCGCCGCCGACCGCGACCACGCGCTTGATCAGGTCCTGTTCGTCGGCGGACGGCAGCAGCCCGATGAAGGTCAGGAAGTCGTTGACCGGGCCGGGGCTGCCGGTGGACTGCTTCTGCTCGCCCTTGAGCCAGCCGCCGGGGTCCTTGAAGACGACGACGTCGCCGCGGTGCGGCGTGGCGCCGAACCACGGGGTGAGCTTGTCGACCAGCACCCGGTCGCCGATCTTGATGGTCTGCTCCATGGAGCCGGACGGGATGACGAACGCCTGCACCAGGAAGGTCTTCAGAACCAGCGCGATGGCCAGCGCCACACCGATCAGGATCGGGATTTCCTTGAGGTAGGAGCGGCGTCTGCGGCGCTTGATGCGCTTGGCCTGGCGGCGGCGCTCGGCCCGCCCGCCGGTCCCCCGGCCGCCGGTCGCGCCGTCGGCCTCCCCCGTCCCGCCGGTGCCCCCGCGCGTGCCGCTCTCGGGGGTCTCGCGCCCGTGGCGGGGGCGCCCGCGGTTACCCATGGGGGCCTGCCGGTGCCGGTATACGGGCCAGGGCCCCCGGGCTGTCGAGGGAGCCCCAGCGGCCGACCGGCCAGGTGATCAGGCCGGCGCGGCCGATGACCTTGTCGACGGGAACGGTGCCGCCGCCGGGCTCGCCGAGGTGGTCGCGGGAGTCGCTGGACCGGGAGCGGTGGTCGCCCATGACCCACAGCCGGCCCGGCGGCACCACGATGTCGAAGGGGACGTCGGAGGGCGCGTCCCCGGGATGGAGGTACCCCTCGGTCACCGGCTCACCGTTCACGTCGATCCGCCCCCGTTTGTCGCAGCAGGTCACATGGTCCCCGCCGACGCCGATGACGCGCTTGACGTAGTCGGTGTCGTCGGACCGGGCCAGGCCCAGTGCCGCGCCTGCCTTGCGCAGCAGTCCCGTCACGGGATTCTCCTCCTGCTCCCTGTGAACGAACGATCCGGTGCCGTCGAAGACGACGACGTCGCCGCGCTGCGGGGTGGCACCGAAGCGGTAGGCGAGCTTGTTCACCAGGACCCGGTCGCCGACCCGCAGGGTGTTCTCCATGGAGGTGCTGGGGATCAGGAACGGCTGCGCCACGAAGGTGCTGAGCAGGAACAGGAAGGTCAGGCACAGCGCGAGGAGGGTGACCGGCCGGTACCGCAGGCGCGCCACCCGGGTCCGGAAACGCGCGGAGCGCGACCGCGACTCCGGCCCCTGGTCGGGGTCCGGAGCGGGGTCGCGCTCCGTGAGCTGTGCGTCGGTGTCCATGGGGCCCAGAGCCTATCCGGCCGGGCCCGGACGCCGGTCGCGAGCGTGGCCTCGCGGTGCACCGGGGCGGCTTGCCGCCGCCCGGTGCGGCGCGGCTCAGCTCTCGCGCTTCTCCTTGATCTTGGCGGCCTTGCCGCGCAGCTCACGGAGGTAGTACAGCTTGGCGCGGCGGACGTCACCGCGGGTGACGACCTCGATCTTCTCGACGATCGGGGTGTGCACGGGGAAGGTGCGCTCGACGCCGACCGAGAAGCTGACCTTGCGGACCGTGAAGGTCTCGCGCACGCCGGCGCCCTGGCGGCGGATGACAACGCCCTTGAACTGCTGCACGCGGGAGCGGTTGCCCTCGATGACGCGGACGTGGACGTTGACGGTGTCACCCGGGCGGAAGGCCGGGATGTCGCTGCGCAGTGCGGCGGAGTCGACGGAGTCGAGAAGGTTCATGACCTGCTGCTTTCTTCGCTGATGCCACAGGTCATCAGCGGAATCATTACCGAAAGGATTGAGGCGCTGCCGGGCCACCGGGCGGGCGTCGTTCCCCCTGTGGCAGGGGCGCACGCCGGGCGCGGACAGCAGCGGCTCATTCTTCCACGGACCGACTCGTCCGCCCAAATCGGCCGTCCTCACCGGGGGCCCATCCCAGGATGGAAAGGATTTCCCGGTCCTTCTTGTCGAAGGCGGCGGGGTCGGCGCGCTCGATCAGGTCGGGGCGGTTGCGGTCGGTGCGCTGGAACGCCTGGTCGCGGCGCCAGCGGGCGATCTTGCCGTGGTGGCCGCTGAGCAGCACCTCGGGGATGGTGCGGCCGCGCCACTCCGGGGGCTTGGTGTAGACGGGGCCTTCCAGGAGGTCGGCCATCGCCCCGGGGGCGAAGGAGTCGTCCTGGTGGGAGGCGGCGTTGCCGAGGACGCCGGGCAGCAGCCGGGCGATGGCCTCGACCATGACGAGGACCGGGGCCTCGCCACCGGCCAGGACGTAGTCGCCGATGGAGACCTCGCGGACGTCCAGGCGGTCGCCGTACTCCTCGATGACGCGGCGGTCGATGCCCTCGTAGCGGGCCGGGGTGAAGACCAGCCAGGGCTTGGCGGAGAGCTCCACGGCGAGCTGCTGGGTGAACGGGACGCCGCTGGGGGTGGGGACGACGAGGACGGGGGCGCCCTCGCCGGACGCCAGGACGTCGTCGAGCGCCGCGCCCCACGGCTCGGGCTTCATGACCATGCCGGGGCCGCCGCCGTAGGGGGTGTCGTCGACGGTGTGGTGCTTGTCGTGGGTCCACTGCCGCAGGTCGTGGATGCGCACGTCGAGCTGTCCGCGGGCGCGGGCCTTGCCGACCAGTGAGACGTTCAGCGGTTCGAGGTACTCGGGGAAGATCGTGACGACGTCGAGCCGCATCAGCTGTCCTCGCGGCCGGAGGCGATCTCGGCCTGGGTCTCGTCGAGGAGTCCCGGCGGCGGGTCGATGATCGCGCGCTGCTCCTCGAGGTCGATCTCGGGGACGATCTCGGCGACGAACGGGATCATGACCTCGCCGCCCTCGGGGCGGGCGACGATCAGCAGGTCCTGGTAGGGCAGGTGGGAGACCTCGGTGATCCGGCCGACGGCGGTGCCGTCGCGGGTGACGACGTCGAGGTCGATCAGCTGGTGGTCGTAGAACTCCTCGGGGTCCTCGGGGAGTTCCTCGGGGTCGACCTCGGCGATCAGCAGGGTGTTGCGCAGTGCCTCGGCGGCGGTCCGGTCCGTGACGCCCTCGAAGCGCAGCAGCAGCCGGCCGCTGTGGACCCGGCCGGCGGCGATGGTCAGCGGCCCGACGGCGGACGGGTCGGTGGCGAGCACGGCGCCCGGGCCGAGCCGGAGCTCCGGTTCGTCGGTGCGCACCTCGACGGTGACCTCGCCCTTGATGCCGTGGGCGCGGCCGATCCGGGCCACTACCAGCTGCACTTGTACGCCTCTCTGCGGCTGAGCCGCCGCCGCTCTCGCGGAGGTGGCTGGGGAACGTCGTGGTTCCTCAATTGATGGTGACGGTGATGGATCAGACGGGACGGCGACCGGGGAGCCGACGGGTGTAGCCGTGGTTCCACGGTCACATACGGATCGGGCCGGGGACGACCCGAAGGCCCTCCCCGGCCCGAGCCGGTGTTCAACTTGGATCAGCGAACTTGGTCGACGTCGACGAGGTCGACGCGGATGCCCCGGCCGCCGATGGCGCCCACGACGGTCCGCAGCGCGCGGGCGGTACGGCCGTTGCGGCCGATCACCTTGCCGAGGTCGTCGGGGTGGACCCGGACCTCCAGCACGCGCCCGCGGCGCAGGGTGCGCGAGGCTACCTGCACGTCGTCGGGGTTGTCGACGATGCCCTTGACGAGGTGCTCAAGGGCCTCCTCAAGCACGCTCAGTCCTCGGTGGACTCGGAGGTGGACTCGGCCGCGGCCTCGTCCGCCTTCTTGTCGGCCTTCTTCGCCTTCGGGGTGATGGCCTCACCCTTCGGCTCGTCACCGGAAGCCTTGGCGGCGGCCTCGAAGAGGGCGCGCTTGTCGGCCTTCGGCTCGGCGACCTTCATCGGCGCCGGGGCGGGCAGGCCCTTGAACTTCTGCCAGTCACCGGTGACCTTGAGGATGGCCAGCACGGGCTCGGTCGGCTGGGCGCCGACGCTCAGCCAGTACTGCGCGCGCTCCGAGTCGACCTCGATGCGGGAGGGGTTCTGCACCGGGTGGTACAGGCCGATCTCCTCGATGGCGCGGCCGTCCCGGCGGGTGCGGGAGTCGGCGACGACGATGCGGTAGTGAGGCGAGCGGATCTTGCCCAGACGCTTCAGCTTGATCTTGACTGCCACTGGAGTGGTGTCTCCTGGTCTTGACGTGGTGGGGCACAACGAGATGCCACGTGGGGTTGCGGTACTCGGGGCCCCGATGGACGCGTCAGCCGGAGGAGAGAGGGGTCCTGTGCGACTGTCGAGTACAGCTGGCAATTGTGCCACACGCCCGAGGGTCAGCCGACCGCGGCCACCTCGGGGATCCGGAAGGGCTTGCCGCAGCCGCCGCAGACGATCGGCGCCTGCGCCAGGACGGACGGGACGACGCGGACGTTGCGCCCGCAGTCGCAAACGGCCTTGACGCGGACGCCGCCCCCGGAGGAGCCGTGCCGGGCGGCCGGCCCGCGGAAGCTGCGGGCGGTGTCGGTGGTGGTGGCGGCGCTGTGGGCCTTGAGGGCTCTGGTGAGCCGCTCGATGGTGGGCCGGTAGCGCCGTCTCGCCTCGGGGTTGAGCGTGACCAGTGAGAAGCCGCTGCTGGGGTGCGGCTCGTCGGTGTGGTCCAGGCCCAGCTCCTCGGCGATCGCCAGGAACCGGCGGTTGTGGTAGCGGCCTGCCCGGGAGGTGTCGCGGATGCCGCGGGCGGCGGCGATGCCGTGGACTGCCTCGTGGAGCAGCCGTTCGAAGGAGAGCTCGGCGCCACAGGCGGACGAGGACTCTCCGATCAGGGACTCGGGCGCGGCCAGGTCCGGCAGCTCGGGGTGGTGCCGTTGAATGTCGGCCCACGCGAGCGCCAGCTCGGCGGCGAGAACAGGCGGTGTCGTGCTCACGTCGTGACAACGAGCCGGAGTCGCCCGGTGTTCCGATTCCGGGGCATCTCAAATAATTTGCACGTACCGGTCAGTTTCTGGGCATGGGGCGCGGCACGTATGCGGTGCGCCGATCTGCGGCGAAGGTGCCCCTGGACCGCAAGCCGGTACGTAGGGCGCGTACCCCCGCGTACGCCACATGGCGTAAGACCTCCGCACGTCGGGGCGCCGGCCGTCGGCGACGTTACCGTCGGTACGAACCGCCGTGGGCAGCGGCCCCGCCCTTCCACCGTAGGGCAGCCGGAGCGGGACCCGTTCGGGGGGCTCCGGCGGCGGCCGGCGGCGCGCGGTGCCGCTGCCGTGGCGGGACCGCACTCCCCGGGGCACCCTGGAACGGCGCTGCGGGAGCGCGGCGGCCGGCGCACACAGGGGCGCGCGGGAGCCAAACCCCGGCGCACCCTCTGGACGGCCGGTCGGATGCGCAGTTGTCTGGATCGCGGGGGCGCACAACGCACGGAAACACGGGGGCGGACGGTACTGATCAGCTTCGGGTTCTCGGCGAATAGGGGCGCTATCGATGTCACCCACGCTCGTGCGGCACCAGATTCCGAACACCGCGTCCGTCCACCCTGACGGCCCGGCCCCGACGGCCGGCACCCGCGCCCGCGACTGGGCGGAGATCCAGGAGCGGATGCTGGTCCCCCTCTACGAGGCGGCGTACGACCGGCTGGGCATCGGGCCCGGCACCCGGCTGCTCGGGCTGGGCTGCGGCTCCGGGCTGGCGCTGCTGCTCGCGGCGGCACGCGGGGCGCAGGTCAGCGGGGTGGACGCGGACGAGAGCCGGCTGGAGCTGGCCCGCGAGCGGCTCACCCCGGACGGGATGCCGGAGGTCACCCGGCTGGTGAGCGGCGGGCTGGCGGACGCGGCGCCGGAGGACGCGGGGTTCACCGTGATCACGGCGTTCCACCCGGTGGGCTGCGGCGGTACCGAGGAGCTGACCGGTGCGCTGACGGCCGCGACCGCGCTGGCCGAGCGGGGCAGTGCGGTGGTGCTGGGCGGCTGGGGCCCGGTGGAGCGGTGCGCGGCGGCCGGCGTGCTGCGGGTGGCGCAGCGGCTGGTCGCCCCGGCGAAGCGCCTGGGCGCGGGCTGGCGGCCGGCCGGCCGGGACGATCTGGAGGAGCTGGCGGCCCGTGCGGGGCTGCGGCCCGACGGTTCGGGGCGGGTGGCCTGCCCGTTCGGGTACGCGGATCTGGCGAGCGCGGTGCGCGGGATGCTGTCGACCGGACTGTTCGAGGGGGCGCTGGAGGTGGCCGGGCCACGGCAGGTGGAGAAGGAGCTGGCCGAGGCGCTCCATCCGTTCCAGCGGCCGGACGGGACGGTCTGGATGGCGAACGTCTTCCGGTATCTGATCGCGCGCACCCCTTAGCCGGAGCACCGTCCCGCCGGCCGGAGCGTCGCCCCGCGCGCCTACGGGCGAGCCCCCGGCCACGCAAGAGGTGGCCGGGGGCTCGCGTACGGTGCCGGGCGGGCGCCGGTTTTTAGTTCATGAACTTCTTGAACTCGTCGGGGAGTTCGAAGTTCTGCGGGTCCTGGCCGTCCTGCGGCAGACCGAAGGCGCTGCCGGCCCCGGCCTCGCGGCGCGCCGCCGCGGCCTCCTCCTCGGCCTTGCGCTTCATCGGGTTGCCGCTCTTGCGCTTGCCCTTGGCCTGCTTGATCTGCTTCTTCTTCCGGGCGCCGCCGCCCCCCATCCCGGGGATGCCGGGCATACCGGGCATACCGCCGCCCTGCGCCATCCGGGACATCATCTTGCGGGCCTCGAAGAACCGCTCGACGAGGCCCTTGACGGTGCTGACGTCGACACCGGAACCCCGGGCGATACGGGCCCGGCGCGAGCCGTTGATGATCGTCGGGTCCTGGCGCTCGGCCGGGGTCATCGACTTGATGATGGCGGCCGTGCGGTCGACCTCGCGCTCGTCGAGGTTGTTGATCTGCTCCTTCATCTGCGCCATGCCGGGCAGCATGCCGAGGAGCTTGGAGATCGAGCCCATCTTCCGGACCTGCTCCATCTGGGCCAGGAAGTCGTCGAGCGTGAACTCCTTGGGGCCCTTCGCCAGCTTGGCCGCCATCTTCTCGGCCTCTTGCTGGCTGAAGGTCTGCTCAGCCTTCTCGATGAGCGAGAGCATGTCGCCCATGCCGAGGATGCGGGACGCCATGCGGTCCGGGTGGAACGCGTCGAAGTCGTCCAGCTTCTCGCCGTTGGAGGCGAACATGATCTGCTTGCCGGTGACGTGCGCGATGGAGAGCGCGGCACCACCGCGGGCGTCGCCGTCCAGCTTGGAGAGCACCACGCCGTCGAAGCCGACGCCGTCGCGGAACGCCTCGGCGGTGTTGACCGCGTCCTGGCCGATCATCGCGTCGACGACGAAGAGGACCTCGTCCGGGGAGACCGCGTCGCGGATGTCGGCGGCCTGCTGCATCATCTCGGCGTCGATGCCGAGGCGGCCGGCGGTGTCGACGACGACGATGTCGTACTGCTTGGAGCGGGCGTACTCGATGGAGTCCTTGGCGACCTGGACCGGGTCGCCGACGCCGTTGCCGGGCTCGGGGCCGTAGAAGGCGACGCCGGCGCGCTCGGAGACGACCTGGAGCTGGTTGACAGCGTTGGGGCGCTGGAGGTCGCAGGCGACCAGCAGCGGCGAGTGGCCCTGGGCCTTGAGCCAGCGGCCGAGCTTTCCGGCGAGGGTGGTCTTACCGGCACCCTGGAGGCCGGCGAGCATGATCACCGTCGGGGGCTGCTTGGCGAAGCGGAGGCGGCGGGTCTCGCCACCGAGGATGCCGATGAGCTCCTCGTTGACGATCTTGATGACCTGCTGCGCGGGGTTCAGGGCCTGGGAGACCTCGGCGCCGAGGCCGCGCTCCTTGACCTGCTTGATGAAGGAGCGGACGACCGGCAGGGCGACGTCCGCTTCCAGCAGGGCGATCCGGATCTCCCGCGCGGTGGCGTCGATGTCCGCCTCGCTCAGGCGGCCCTTGCCCCGGAGGTTTTTGAAAGTACTCGCCAAGCGGTCGGAAAGCGTATCGAACACGGCGGTCGTCGATCCTCGGGGTCGGGGGCGTGGGTCCGGTCGGGTTCTAGGGTATCCGGCCCCGCAAGCGAACCGGTCCTTGGCCGGGGGGGGGGAGCGGGATCTGCGGAGGGGGCGTGGGGGTGGGGTGGCGGGCCCCGTAGGGAGGGGGCGAACGGATCCCGTAGGGGGCGGGGGCGCCCCTTGCGGGCCACAACGCCGGGGGACGGAGGGTGTTCCCGCGGCCGCCGTCAGGCGTTCGCGGAGGGCGAGGCGGTCGGGGCAGACGGGGCGGTCGGGGTGGTTTCCGGGGTCGGGGCGGGCGGGATCTGGAGGGCGTCCTCCACTGTGCGGGCGACCTTGTGGGCCTCCGGGTCGGGGAGCGGTTGCCCGTCGGGGTCGGTGACGTAGAAGGCGTCCACGGCGTTGGCGCCCAGGGTGCTGATGTGGGCGCTGCGCACGGCGACGCCGGCCGCGTCCAGGGCCCGGCCGATCCGGTGCAGCAGTCCGTGCGCGTCCTGGGCGCGGACCTCGATGACGGTGGCGGTGCGGGAGCTGCCGGCGGCGACGGTGACGCGCGGCGGCGGGGCCGCGGCGGCGCGGGCGCGGCGGGCGTAGGCGCGCTCGCGTTCGGCGAGGCGGCCGGGGACGTCCAGGGAGCCGTCCAGGGCGCGGACGAGGTCGGCGCGGAGCCGGCCGGCCTCGGGCAGTGAGCCGTACTCGGCGGCCACCCGCCAGCTCAGCAGCAGCACCGGGCCGTGGCCGAGCGGGTCGAGGGTGCGCAGGTCGGCGGCGCGGACGGTGAGCCGGTGCACGGCCAGCACGCCGGCCGCGGCGGGCAGGACACCGGGCTGGTCGGGGACGGCGATGAGGAGTTCCACGCCGACCGGTTCGGGGTCGGTGTCCGTCGCGGCGCCGGTCGGTTCGATGGGCTCGGCGGTGTCCGGCGGGCCGGTCTCGGGGCGGGGGCGCAGGGTCAGGACGGGGCCGCCGGTGCGTCCGGCCTCGACGGCCAGGCGCTCCTGTTCGGCGGTGGGGGCGTCGGTGCCGCGCGCCTCCGGCGCCGGCTCCCCGGCCAGCCGGTCGGCGACGCGCTGGACGAGGGCGGCGACGAGGCCGGCGCGCCAGGAGCTCCAGGCGGCCGGCCCGGTGGCGAGCGCGTCGGCCTCGGTGAGGGCGTGCAGGAGTTCCAGGGTGCCCGTGCTGCCGACGGCGTCGGCCACCGCGCCGACGGTCTCCGGGTCGTCCAGGTCGCGCCGGGTGGCGGTCTCGACGAGCAGGAGGTGGTGCCGGACGAGGGCGGCGATCACCGCGGTGTCGCCGGGGCCGAAGCCGAGCCGGGCGGCGACGTCGCGGGCGATGGTCTCGCCGGCCACCGCGTGGTCGCCGGGCCAGCCCTTGCCGATGTCGTGCAGCAGGGCGGCTACCAGCAGCAGGTCGGGCCGGTGCACCCGGCGGGTCAGCGCGGCGGCGCGGACCGCGGTCTCGACCAGGTGGCGGTCCACGGTCCAGGTGTGGACGGGGTTGCGCTGGGGGCGGCAGCGGACGCGTTCCCAGTCGGGCAGCAGGCGGGCGAGTACGCCCTCGGCCTCCAGGGCCTCCCATACGGGCACGGTGGGCGCGCCGGCGCCGAGGAGGGTGACCAGCTGCTCGCGGGCCTCGGCGGGCCAGGGCGCCGGGAGCGGCGCGGCGGCGGCGCAGCGGCGGATGGCGTGGGTGGCCAGCGGCAGTCCGGCCTGGGCGGCGGCGGCCGCGGCGCGCAGCAGCAGGACGGGGTCCCGTTCGGGGCGGGCGGTGCGGGCCAGCACCGCCTCGCCGTCGAGTTCGACGACGCCGTCGGCGAGCGGGGAGCGTTCGCCGCGGCCGGCGGTGCGGCCGGGCAGCAGCCCGCGCAGCACGGGTTTGACGGACCGGGCGCGCAGCACCCGGCCGACCTCGCGCCAGGTGACGTCGGCGGCGTAGGCGATGGTGCGGGCGGATTCGTAGGTCCGGCGGAGCAGGGTGTCGGCGTCGAGCAGGCCGAGGGCGCCGGCGACCTGGTCCTGCTCCTGGAGGGAGAGCCGGTCGGTGGCGCGCCCGGTGGTGAGGTGGAGGGCGTCCCGGGTGTCCAGGAGCCGGGTGCGGGCGGCCTCCAGTCCACCGCGGGGGGCGTCGGCGAGCCAGGAGGCGGCGATGGCGCGCAGCGCGGTGGCGTCCCGCAGGCCGCCGCGGGCCTCCTTGAGGTCGGGTTCGAGGAGGTACTGGAGTTCGCCCTGGCGGGCGGCGCGCTCCTGGCAGAGTTCGCGGAGTTCCGGCAGCCGCCGGGGGGCGCTCGCGCGCCAGTCGGCGTAGGCGGCGGTGCGGACCGCCGCGGTCAGTTCGGGGTCGCCGGCGAGGTGGCGGGCGTCGAGCAAGCCGAGCTGCACCTTGAGGTCGTCGCGGGCGGCGCGGCGGGCCTCGGCGGGGGTGCGGACGGCGTGGTCGAGGTCCAGGCCGAGGTCCCAGACGGGGTACCAGAGGCGGTCGGCGAGGGCGGCGAGGTGGCCGGTGGTGGCGCGGCCGTCGTGCAGCAGGAGCAGGTCGAGGTCGCTGCGCGGGGAGAGTTCGCCGCGGCCGTAGCCGCCGACGGCGACCAGTGCGGTGCCGGGGGTGCCGGGGCCGGCGGCCCGGGCCAGCAGGGCGGCGAGCCAGTCGTCGGTGAGGCGGGCGAGGGCGGCGCGGCGGTCGGGGCCGGTGGCGGTGTCCTGCTGGAGGAGCCGCAGCCGGGCGGCGGGGTAGCCGCCGGGCGCGTCCCCCGTTGGGGCCGCGGGGGACGCGGTGTGGTCGGCGCTGTCGGTCAACTCGGGCTCTCCTCCGTCGTGTTGGTCCCCGCGGCGCTCCCGCCGTCGCCCGCCGCCCCCGGCCGGCGGCTCACAGTGCGTCGGGTCCGCGCTCCCCGGTGCGCACCCGTACGGCTTCGTCGACGGGGACGCTCCACACCTTCCCGTCGCCGATCTTGCCGGTGCGGGCGGCCTTGACGACCACCTCCACCAGTTCCTCGGCGTCGGCGTCCTCGACGAGCACCTCGATCCGGATCTTGGGGACGAGGTCGACGGTGTACTCGGCGCCCCGGTACACCTCGGTGTGCCCGCGCTGCCGTCCGTAGCCGCTGGCCTCGGTGACGGTGAGGCCGTGCACGCCGAACTCCCGCAGGGCGTCCTTCACCTCGTCGAGTCGGTGCGGCTTGATTACCGCCGTGATGAGCTTCACGCGTCCACCTTCCTGGTCAGGGTCTCGCCGAGTGCCGTGGTCCTGCGGGCCGCCGTGCCGCCGCCCGCGCCGGCGAAGTCGTACGCGGTCTCGGCGTGTGCGGCCTGGTCGACGCCGCTGATCTCCTCGTCCTCGCCGACCCGGAAGCCCATCACCAGGTCGATGGCCTTGGCAAGGACGTAGGAGACGACGAAGGAGTACAGCAGGACGCACACCACGCCGACGGCCTGTTTGCCGAGCTGGCCGAAGCCGCCCCCGTAGAAGAGGCCCTTGGCGTCGCTCTGTACGCCGCCGGTGGCGAACAGCCCGATCAGCAGCGAGCCGACGATGCCGCCGACGAGGTGGACGCCGACGACGTCCAGGGAGTCGTCGTAGCCGAACCGGTACTTGAGGCCGACGGCCATGGCGCACAGCACGCCGGCGATCACGCCGACCGCGATGGCGCCGAGCGGGCTGACCGCGCCGCAGGCGGGGGTGATGGCGACGAGTCCGGCGACCGCGCCGGAGGCGGCGCCGAGGGTGGTGAACGAGCCGTGCCGGAGCTTCTCGTAGGCGAGCCAGCCGAGCATCGCGGCGGCGGTGGCGACCTGGGTGTTGACGAAGGCGACCGCGGCGACGCCGTCGTCGTTGTTGAGCCAGGAGCCGGCGTTGAAGCCGAACCAGCCGAACCACAGCAGGCCGGCGCCGAGCATCACCAGCGGCAGGCTGTGCGGCCGCATCGGGTCCTTCTTGAAGCCGATGCGCCTGCCGACGACGAGGATCACGGCGAGCGCGGCGGCACCGGCGTTGATGTGGACGGCGGTGCCGCCGGCGAAGTCGATCACGCCGAGCTTGAAGAGCCAGCCGCCGTCGGCCCACACCCAGTGGGCAACGGGGAAGTAGACGACGGTCACCCACAGCGCGGCGAACAGCGCCCAGGCGGTGAACTTCACCCGGTCGGCGAGGGCGCCGCTGATCAGCGCGGGGGTGATCACCGCGAACATCAGCTGGAAGACGGCGAAGACGTAGACGGGGATGGTGGTGGTGCCCCAGAGCTGGGTGAGGCCGATGTGGCCGAAACCCGCGAAGTCGTCGTTCCAGCCGATGACGCCGCCGGTGTCGTTGCCGAAGGCGAGCCCGAAGCCGTAGAGCACCCACAGGACGGTGACGATGCCCAGGCTGATGAAGCTCATCATCAGCATGTTCAGGACGCTCTTGACCCGGACCATGCCGCCGTAGAAGAAGGCCAGGCCGGGGGTCATCAGCATCACCAGGGCCGAGCAGATGAGCATGAACCCGGTGTTGGCGGGGCTGAGCGTGGCTTTCTCCGCGAGGCCGTCTGCGAGCGTAAGGATGCCTGGGGGCATCGGCGTCTCCTCGTCGTCGATGCGGCCCGTGCGGGTGTGGGGTGGGCCGGCTTCGCGATGAGGGTGTCGCGGCGCCGTTTCGGCCAAACCTTGCGGGTGTTTCACCGGGGTGACGAAGTGGGCCTGCGTGTTACGCCCCGGTGAACTCCGAGGCCGCCGGCGGGCGGTCCGTCAGCCCGCGGCGGCGGTCTCCGGGAGCTGGCGGGAGAGCTCGTCGCCGAGCCGGATCACCTCGGCGACGGTGCCGAACTCCCGGACCGCGGTGTCCACCGTTTTGCGCAGCCGGGTGTTGACCCGTTCGGAGCGGACCTGGCGGGCGAACGGTATCGCCTGCTGGGCCATCGCGGCGCACGCCTCGGGCTCCTTCTGGAGCAGGTGGACGGTGGCCATGCCGATGAGGTTGAGCGCGTAGGAGCGCTGGTGCTCGGGGTCCTTGGCGAAGAGTTCGACGGCGCGCTGCATGACCGGTTCCGCGAGCGAGGCGTAGGTGGGGCTGCGGCCGGCCACATAGGCGAGGTCGCGGTAGGAGTGGGCGTTCTCGGCGTTGAGCTCGGCCTCGGAGAAGAAGCGGATCCAGTCCGGATCGGCCTCGCCGGGGGTGATGTCGGAGAAGGTGTCCTCGGCCATCCGGACCGCGCGCTTGACCTTGCTGGGCTGGCCCATGCCGGCGTAGGCGCGGGCCTCCATCGCATACAGCATGGCCTGGGTGCGGGGGGTGGCGGTCTCCCGGCTGCCGTACTGGGCGAGGTGGATCAGCTCCAGCGCGTCGTCGGGCCGACCGAGGTGGATCATCTGCCGGCTCATGCTGGAGAGGACGTACGAGCCCAGGGGGCGGTCGCCGGCCTCCTTGGCGGCGTGCAGCGCGAGCACGAAGTACTTCTGGGCGGTCGGCTGGAGGCCGATGTCGTAGCTCATCCAGCCGGCGAGTTCGGCGAGTTCGGCGGCGACCTTGAACAGCCGCCGGGCGACCTGCGGCGCCTGGGGTTCCTGGAGGAGGTCGGTGACCTCGTGGAGCTGGCCGACCACCGCCTTGCGGCGCAGGCCGCCGCCGCACTGGGCGTCCCACTGCCGGAACATCGCGGTGGTGGCCTCCAGCAGCTCCAGCTCGGGGCGGGAGAGGCGGGCCGGGCGGCGGGCCCGCTCGGGCTGGGCGGGGGCCTCGCCCGGGGCGGCGGGCACCGGCACCAGCCAGCGCTGCATCGGCTCGATGAGGGTGGGGCCGGCGGCCAGTGCGAGGGAGGTCCCGAGGAAGCCGCGGCGGGCCAGCATCAGGTCGCTGCGGGTGAACTCGCTGATGAGGTCGACGGTTTGGGGCCCGGCCCACGGGAGGTCCACGCCGGAGACGGACGGGGACCGGTGCGCCGGGCGCAGTCCCAGCTCCTCGACGCCGACCACGCAGCCGAAGCGTTCGGAGAAGAGTTCGGAGAGGATCCGCGGGATGGGCTCGCGGGGCTGCTCGCCGTCCAGCCAGCGGCGCACCCGGGAGGTGTCGGTGCTGATGTGGTGGGCGCCCATCTGGCGCGCCCGGCGGTTGACCTGCCGTGCCAGCTCGCCCTTGGACCAGCCGCTGCGCATGAACCACGAGCCCAACTGCGCGTTGGGACGTTTGACGGCGTCGGTGCCGTCCGTGCTGGTGGAGCCGGCGGTGCCGTCCGTGCCGCCCACAGGGATGCCCCCCTTCCGATAGCGCTTCGCCGCGAACCCCCCACAGGATGCCGCCTGTTGCGGCGTCCGTTCCGCGGTACATCTACCCGACCGCGGATTCCGGCCACACCTCGGCCGCGGCCTTCGCACGACTTGCCACGGGCATACCCGTGCGAAGGATGCCCCTTCGGGATCGTGCACCGAAAGTAATCCTACGATCACGCCCGCCGGGAGGTCGATTGCGGAAACGCCACCATTCGCCACCCCTTCGACAGAACTCCCCGGTGGCCTCTCGCGATTGACTTGACACAGGTCGTGCGGGGCTGGGCGGAACGGAGCACACCAGGGCGTGCGCGCCGCACCGCACCACCCGGCGCACGACGGCACACCACCGGCATCGCGACCCGCCGACGGAGCGTGAACACCAGAGTGAAGAACCGTCTCCTCGTCAACTCCCCGACTCGTCACCACTCGTACGCACCACCCGTTGGAGGGGGCATGGGTTTCACGATCGGCGCCCTCCGGGACCTCCGTCCCGGGTCGCGCCGCCGCACCCGCTCGGCCGAGGGCACCGCGGTGGCGGAGTACACGGGCCTGTGGGGGTGGGACGTCGTCCCGGGAGCCCGTGCGGTGCGGGCCGGCGGCCGGACGGAGTGCTCGTGCGGGGCCGCGGACTGCCCGGCCCCGGGGGCCCATCCGCTCTCCTTCGGCCGGGAGTTGGCGGCCGGGGCGACGCTGGAGAGGGCGGTGGCGGCCTGGGCGGAGACGCCGGGCGCGGCGGTGCTGCTCCCGGTGGGCCGGACCTTCGACGTCCTCGACGTACCGGAGGGCGCGGGCCGGGCGGCGGTGGTGCGGCTGGAGCGGATGGGGCTGCCGCTGGGGCCGGTGGCCGCCGCGCCGACGGGGCGCGCGCTGTTCTTCGTCGCCCCGGGGGCGGCCGCCGCGCTCCCCGACCTCCTCTACCGCATGGGCTGGGACGACGCGGATCTGGATCTGCGTCCGCTGGGCCCCGGTGACCACGTCACCGCGCCGCCGTCCGACGTGGGCGGGCACGGGCCGATGCGCTGGCTGCGCCCGCCGACGCTGGACACCGCGGGCCGGCCGCCGCAGGCCCGGCTGCTGCTGGGGGCACTGGCGTATGTGTGCCACCGGTCGGCGGGCGGCCGGGCGGGCTCCGCCGCGGCCCGGCCGGCGGTGTGCTGAGCCGGGACGCCGCGCCGCGCCGCCCGCCGGGGTACCGGCCCTCGCGGGCCCGTCACCCTACGGGAACGGCGGCGGCCCCCGGTATCCGCGCAATACGGATACCGGGGGCCGCCGCCGTCACGCCGTGCCGCCGGACCGGCCAGCCGGCCGGCTCAGTTGATCAGTGCGTCCACGAACGCCTCGGGCTCGAACGGCGCCAGGTCGTCCGGGCCCTCGCCCAGGCCGACCAGCTTGACCGGCACGCCCAGTTCGCGCTGGACGGCGATGATGATGCCGCCCTTGGCGGTGCCGTCGAGCTTGGTGAGCACCACACCGGTGATGTCCACGACCTCGGCGAAGACCCGCGCCTGCACCAGGCCGTTCTGGCCGGTGGTGGCGTCGAGGACGAGCAGCACCTCGCCGACCGGGCCGTGCTTCTCGACGACCCGCTTGACCTTGCCCAGCTCGTCCATCAGGCCGGTCTTGGTGTGCAGCCGGCCCGCGGTGTCGATCAGGACGACATCGGCGGACTCGGCGATGCCCTCCTTGACGGCGTCGAAGGCGATGGACGCCGGGTCGCCGCCCTCGGGGCCGCGGACGGTGCGGGCGCCGACCCGCTCGCCCCAGGTCTGGAGCTGGTCGGCGGCGGCGGCGCGGAAGGTGTCGGCGGCGCCGAGCACCACGGACCTGCCGTCGGCCACCAGGACGCGGGCGAGCTTGCCGGTGGTGGTGGTCTTGCCGGTGCCGTTGACGCCGACGACCATCACGACGCCGGGGATCTCGTCGCCGCCGTTGCCGATGCCGTTGGCGGTGTGCACGGTGCGGTCGGCGTCGGTGCCGATGAGGGCGAGCAGCTCCTCGCGGAGCAGCTGACGCAGGTCCTCGGGGGTGCGGGTGCCCAGGACCTTGACCCGCTCGCGGAGCCGCTCGACCAGTTCCTGGGTGGGGGCGACGCCGACGTCGGCGGTGAGGAGGGTGTCCTCGATCTCCTCCCAGGTGTCCTCGTCGAGGTGCTCGCGGGACAGCAGGGTCAGCAGGCCCTTGCCGAGGGTGTTCTGGGAGCGGGCGAGCCGGGCGCGCAGCCGGACCAGGCGGCCGGCGGTCGGCTCGGGGACCTCGACGGCGGGCGCCGCGGGCGCCGCCGGCTCGGCGACGGGTGCCTCGGCCTCGGCCGCGGGGGCCTCGGCGGTGGGCAGCTCGACTTCTTCGATGGTGCGACGTTCTTCGTCGCTGGGGGTCTCGGCCTCCTCGCCGACGTGCGGTTCGGCGGGGGGCGCGGTGACGGAGGGCTGGGGAGCGGCCGGCGGGGGCGGCGGCAGCTGCTTCTTTCTGCGGCCGCTGACGACGAGCCCGCTGATCGCGCCGAGCACGACCACGGCGATGACTACAGCAAGGATGACGGTTTCCATAACCCCTCCAGTATCAGCCACGGCCCGCGGGGGACGGCCGCACGCGCCCGGGGGCCCGCGCCGGGCCCCTGTGCGGCGCGCCGGGTCCCCGGGGCCCCTGGGTGCTCCGCCTCAGGACTCCCGGTGCTGCTCCGTCCGCCAGCGCTCCAGTGTGGGGTCGCGGTGGGAGTCGTACGCCCCCGATCCCCGGCAGTGCCGGCACTCGCCGGCCCGCTGGACGGTCTCGTGGGGGCCCCGGAACGGGTCGACGCCGGGGGCGTAGGCCAGGGCCTGGGACACATAGCCGGTGCCCTGGCACCACTGGCACGTCTTGCCGGGCACATCGGCCTCCTGCGCGTGGTCGCTGTCGTTCATCCCGATCACCTTGCACCAAATCCGGCGCGTCATGCCCGGGCCGTCGAGATCCCGCCGCGCGGCGGCCGGCGGACGGCGCTCAAACGAGACATGCGTCTCTCCGACGGGCCTGCCACGGGGCTCCGGAGGGCGGCGAAAACGCGGAAGAGGCACCTCTGGTTGCCTTCACGGCCGTCGATAGCGTCGTGTATGTCCTGATCAGGGGGGTGTGACTGGATTCATCGACAGGACCGGGGATTTCGTGTCATCGTCAGGGAGTCCAAGGGGGCGGACCGTCCGAAGTTGGATCAAAGTACGATGGTGAGCGGCCGCGCAACGCGCGTAGAGTCCTGGCAACCACTTTCTGGCCAGGCACCACAGCCGCTGCCTGCACCTCCTCCCCCGGGGGTGCTCCCCAGACCCCCGCACGGAGACAGCTGCACCCATGGGCACCAGCACTACGTCCGCACCCACGTCCACCCCGGAAGTCGACGGCGCCGTCGAAACGCGCGGAATCGAGCCGGTTCCCGACCACGAGCGCCGAGGGCGGGTCCGCGAACTCTTCCCGACCTGGGTGGCGGCCAACATCAGCGTGCTGCTGCTCACCATGGGCGCCTCCCTGGTGATCAACAACGGCCTGAACTTCTGGCAGGTCCTGGTCGTCGCCGCGATCGCCTCGACCATCTCGTTCGGGATCGTCGGCCTGCTCTCGGTCTCCGGGAAGTGGGGCGGCGCGCCGGGCGCGATGCTCTCCCGGGCCGCCTTCGGCGTGCGCGGCAACTACTTCCCGGGCGCGATCCTGTGGGTCGCCCGCTTCGGCTGGGAGACGATCAACGCGGTCAGCGGCGCCTACGCGATGCTGACCGTGCTCCGCCTGGTCTTCGGCATCCGGACCAACAACTTCCTGGTCGTGGTGACCCTGTTGGGGTTCGTGGCCTGCACCTTCCTGGTCAGCGGGATGGGCCGCAAGGCGCTCAACCTCTGCAACAAGTACTCCACGTACCTCTTCAGCCTCATCAGCGTCGTCGTCCTGATCTACCTGATCGTCGAGATGCCGTGGGGTGCGATCTTCGCCAAGTCGCCGGGCAGCGGCGCGATGATGATCGCGGGCGTCGGCACCATCGCGGCCGGCGGCCTCAGCTGGGTGCCCACCGGCCCGGACTTCGCGCGCTACCTGCCGCACTCCGCCTCCGGCCGGAAGATCGTCGGCACCACCGTCTCGGGTGCCGCCCTGGTGCTCGTCCCGATGGTGGTCATGGGCGGCGTGATGGCCGTCTCCAACCCGGAGCTGGCCAACCAGAACACCGACCCGATGTCGTTCCTCGGCCAGGTGCTGCCGTCGGCCATCGCTATCCCGTACCTGATCACCGCGCTGATCGGCATGATGCTGATCAACAGCCTGTCGATGTACTCCGCGGGCTTCACCGCACAGACCATGGGCGTCAAGCTGCCGCGCGCCCTGGCGGTCAGCATCAACGCCGCGATCAGCCTGATCGGCGGGCTGTTCATGATGCTGGTGGCCAAGGACTTCGTCGGCCAGTTCATCGCCTTCCTGACCCTGCTGGGCGTCTCGTTCTCCGCCTGGATCGGCGTCTACGGCATCGACATGGTGCGCCGCCGCAAGAAGGCCGTCCGCTACGACGCGGAGAGCCTGATGACGATCGGCCGGACCAGCCGCTACTGGTACAAGGGCGGTTTCTGCTGGCAGGCCCTGACGGCCTGGGCGGTCGCGCTGGCCGCGGGGCTGTGCTTCACCAAGGTGCAGTGGTTCGCGGGTCCGCTGGCCGGCACCTGGATCGGCGAGAACGGCCTGGGCTGGGCGGCCACCATCCTGATCGCCGCGGTGGTCTTCGCGGTCCTGCCCGCGGCCCCGGAGAACGAGACCCCGGCGCCGGCGGCCGACGACGCGCGGCAGGCCGTCGAGGCCGGCTGACCCGCGGCCGGTTCCCGACCGTGCCCCTGGCGGGCTGACGTATCGTCAGTTACGGTCCCCTTCGCCACCTGCTCAGGCGAAGGGGACCCCGTCATGTCCGCCGGTCACACCGCACCCACCACGGTCCTGCGTTTCAACCTCGCGGGCCCACCGGGCGGGCCGGCGGAACTCTCCGCCCGCTACCGGGCCGCCGTCGAGATGGCCCGGTACGCCGACGACCACGGCCTGGGCATGATCCAGACCGAGGAGCACCACGCCACCGACAACGGCTGGATGCCCTCCCCGCTCGCCTTCGCGGGCGCGGTCCTCGGCAGCACCCGCCGGATCGGCGTCACCGTCTCCGCCATGATCACCCCGCTGCACGACCCGCTGCGGCTGGCCGAGGACCTCGCCGTGCTCGACCTGATAGGCGCCGGCCGGCTGATCACTGTCGCCGGCCTCGGCTACCGGCCCGAGGAGTACGCGGCACACGGCAAGGAGTGGCGGGACCGCGGCGCCCTCCAGGACGAGGTGCTCCAGGCGCTCCTGGACGCCTGGACCGGCGAACCGTTCCGCTACCGGGGACGCACCGTCCGGGTCACCCCGCGCCCGTACACCCGGCCGCATCCGGCGCTGCTCGTCGGGGGCTCCTCGCGGCCCGCGGCCCGGCGCGCCGCCCGGCTGGGGCTGCCGCTCTTCCCCAGCGCCCACCTGCCGGAGCTGGAGCGCTACTACCACGAGCAGTGCGCCGCCGCCGGGACCGAGGGCTGGGTGCTGCAACCGCCGCGGCGCACCTGCCTGCTGCACCTCTCCGAGGACCCGGACCGGAGCTGGGCCGAGCACGGCGGGCATCTGCTGTACGAGGCGCAGCGGTACGCGGCCTGGCAGGCGGCCGGGACGCACTCCGCGGTGCGCTCCGCCGCGCGGGACGCCGAGGCGCTGCGCGAGGAGGGCGTGTACCGGATCCTCACGCCGGACGACTGCGTCGCGCTGGCCCAAGAGGACGGCGCCCGGGGCGCGTTGATCCTGCATCCGCTGTGCGGCGGGATGCCGGTCGAGGAGGGCTGGCGGTCGCTGAAGCTGTTCGCGGAGCAGGTGCTGCCGCGGCTGACGGGCTGAGCCGGCGGGGCGGCGGGGCGGCGGCCGCGGCGCGGGCCGACTGTCAGTGGCGGGTGTCACGATCGGGGCATGAGCTTCTTCGACGGTCTGCCCGCTTCCCCTCCCCCGCCCGAACCCCCTGACGAAACCCTGGAGTTGAGCCCGTACGCGCCCGCGGGGGACGAGGAGTTCGCGCCGTCCCAGTGGTTCGTCCCGGCGCGCCTCGCGCAGGTCGCCGAGGCCGGCGCCGGACCGGACGTGCGGATCCTGCTCACCGGCTGGGAGGTCTGGCCGCGGTCGGTGACGATGCGGCTGTCGGTCTTCCTGCGGCGGATCCGGCCCGGCGGCCGCACCTCGCCGTACGGGCGGCCGGGTGACGGGGCGCTGCGCTGTGGTCTGCTGCTGGCCGACGGACGGAAGGTCACCACGCTCGACGGTCCGCCCTGGCCGTCGTCCGGGCCGCCCCACCCGACGTTCCGGCTGCGCGGCGGCACCGGCGGCGCGTTCCACTACGAACTGGAGCTGCACCTCTCGCAGTTGCAGCCCGCCGGCACCACCCGGTTGGTGGTCGAGTGGCCTGACGAGCAGGTGCCCGAGACGGTCACCGTCTTCGACGCCGGGCCGCTGCGGGCGGCGGCCGGCGAGGCGCTGGAGATCTGGCCGGAGGCCGCGCCGCCGGCCCCGCGGGCGGCGGGCGAGGAGTCGCGGGGGTTCCTCGGCCTCGGCCCGGGGCCGGCGGAGATCCCGGCCCGGCCGGCCGAGCCCGAGCCGCGCCCGTGGGCCCCGCCCGCCCCGGAGCCGGCCCGCGGCGACGGGCGATTGCCGGCCCCGTCCCCCTGGCGGGACACCTCCCTGGTGCCGGCCCGGCCGGCTCACGGCGCCGGTCCCGCCGCCCTCGCACCGAGCCCCGAGGAGAGCCCTCTGCATCGGGCCGCCGCCCAGGGCGCCCCCGAGGCCGTCGCCGCACTCCTCGACTGGGGCGCGCCGGCGGACGCGGCGGACGCGGCGGGCTGCACCCCGCTGTGGCACGCCGTCTGCCACGGCGCGGAGGAGAACGCCGCGCTGCTGCTGCGGGCCGGCGCCGATGCCTGGAGTCCGCAGCTCGGCGGCCGCTCCCCCGGCCGGCTGGCGCTGACCACCGCCCTGGCCCCGCTGTTCGCCGCGCTGCCGGGCGCGGTGCCGCTGACGCCCGCGGAGCGCGCCGCCCAGCAGGACGCGGACGCGCGGGTGGCGGTGTTCCGCGGGGCACACACCGACGGGACCTCGGTGGCGTTCGTGCCCGGCGTCGACGAGGCGGAGGCCGTCCGGCGGCTGGGCCGCGACCCCCGCGACTGCCCGGCCCTCGAACCCGACGCCGGGGCGGCTCCGGCTCCGGCCGCCTCGGGGCCGTACGACGCCGATGCATACGACGGCGATCCGTACGACGGCGCGGGGCCGGACCACCGCCGGATCGGGGTGACGGGAGTGCCGGGCGGCTGTGTCCTCATCCAGCCGTTCTCGTATCTGCTGAACACCGACCGGGTACTGGACGCCCTCTCCTCGGCCACCGCCGCGTACGGCGTGTATTTCCATCCCGCCGGCGGCACCTTCGGCACGCTCTCCCGGGACGGCCGCACCGAGCTGACCGAGGAGATCGGCCTCCCGCCGTTCGGGGACGAGCCCGAGGGGCACTGGCTCTACCGCTTCTGGAGCTGGTCCCGGCCACAGGACACCTACGGCGCAAGGGAGTTGGCGTACGCCTCCGCGGCGGCGGGCCTGCGCGTGACGGACGCCCGGCCGGTGACCGGCCGGCCCCGCCGCTGGGTGGAGATACCCGACGGCAGCCCGCTCCTGTGCTAGATGAGTGAGTCCGAAGTCCCGCCTGCCGGGCGGTGTCCGACGGACCAGGGCCGGGGCCGTCCGGTGTGCCGGGCGCGGAAACCACCGCTGCCCCGGCTCGGGTGAGCCGGGGCAGCAGCGAGAACTGAGGAGTGGACTGGCGGGGAGGTTAGCCCATCTCCTCCAACGCCTTGCCCTTGGTCTCCTTGACGTACTTCAGCACGAAGGGGATCGAGAGCAGAGCGAAGACCATGTAGATCACGTAGGTGCCGGACAGGTTCCAGTCCGAGAGGCTCGGGAAGCTGGCCGTGATCGCCCAGTTGGCGATCCACTGCGCGGAGGCGGCGACGCCGAGCGCGGCGGCACGGATCTTGTTGGGGAACATCTCGCCGAGGAAGACCCAGACGACGACGCCCCAGGAGAGCGCGAAGAAGAGGACGAAGCCGTGCGCGGCGATCAGGGCCACGGTGCCCTCGGTGGACGGCAGAGTGCCGGCCGCGGTCTTGGCGGAGAAGGCCCACGCCTCCAGGGCGAGCGCGACGGCCATACCGGCCGAGCCGATCAGCGCCAGCGGACGGCGCCCGATCCGGTCCACGAAGATCATCGCGATCACGGTGCCGATGATGTTGATGATCGAGGTGGTGAAGCTGTAGAAGAACGAGCTCTCCGGGTTGATGCCGACCGACTGCCACAGCGTCGAGGAGTAGTAGAAGGCGACGTTGATGCCGACCAGCTGCTGGAAGACGGAGAGACCGATGCCGACCCAGACGATCGGCAGGAAGCCGCCCTTGCCGCCGAGCAGGTCCCGGAAGGTCGACTTGTGCTCGCGGCGCATGGCGTCCTGGATCTCGGTGACCCGGGCGTCGAGGTCCACGGCCCGGCCCTCGACCTCGCCGAGCACCTCCTTGGCGCGGTCGATCCGGCCGACGGAGATCAGGAAGCGCGGCGACTCGGGGATCGCGAAGGAGAGCAGACCGTAGAGGACGGCGGGGATGACCATCACGCCGAGCATCCACTGCCAGGCTTCGATGCCGCCGATCTTGCCGCGCTGCTGGCCGTCGGCGAGGTTGAGGATGCCCCAGTTGACGAGCTGGGAGACGGCGATGCCGATGACGATCGCGGCCTGCTGGAAGGAGCCGAGCCGGCCGCGGTAGGCGGGCGGGGAGACCTCGGCGATGTAGGCCGGGCCGATGACGGAGGCCATACCGATCGCGATGCCGCCCAGCACGCGCCACATCGCCAGGTCCCACAGGGCGAACGGCAGCGCGGAGCCGATGGCACTGATGGTGAAGAGCACCGCGGCGATCTGCATGACCCGGATCCGGCCGATCCGGTCGGCGATCCGGCCGGCGGTGGCGGCGCCGACCGCACAGCCGATCAGGGCGATGGCGATGACCTGCGCGAGGACGGCGGACCCGACCTCGTAGCGGCCACGGATCGCCTCGACGGCACCGTTGATGACGGAGCTGTCATAGCCGAAGAGAAAGCCGCCCATCGCGGCAGCCGCGGTGATGAAGATGACATGGCCGAGGTGGTCCGGCTGGGCCTTGCGGCCTTCCGGGACCGTCGGCTGCGCGGTGCTGGTCAACGTGAACTCCAGTGGCCCGGCTGCGCTGCCGGGCGTAGGGGGCTGGCCCTACAAGTGGTGCACACGTCGGGGGTACCCACCACTTGAAGGTAAAAGCGACGTTGCAGAGACTATGCCTTTAAGTTTCGAAGTCAATACCTCGAAGCCGACGTATTCCTCACCCGACTGCCGCATGCTTCATTCAAGTTCTGAATTGATCTTCGGGGAGTGAAGAAAGGGCGGTACGGCGGACACCGCCGGCGGGCCCGCCGGGCCGGCTCAGCGCAGCCGCTGGCTGATCACCTTCGAGACCCCGTCGCCCTGCATCGACACGCCGTAGAGCGCGTCGGCGACCTCCATCGTCCGCTTCTGGTGCGTGATCACGATCAGCTGGGAGCTCTCCTGCAGCTCCTCCATGATCCGGATCAGCCGCTGCAGATTGGTGTCGTCCAGCGCCGCCTCGACCTCGTCCATCACATAGAACGGGCTGGGCCGCGCCTTGAAGATCGACACCAGCAGCGCCACCGCGGTCAGCGACCGCTCGCCGCCGGACAGCAGGGAGAGCCGCTTGACCTTCTTGCCCGGCGGGCGCGCCTCCACGTCCACCCCGGTGGCCAGCATGTCGTCCGGGTCGGTCAGCACCAGCCGGCCCTCGCCGCCCGGGAAGAGCCGCGCGAAGACGCCCTCGAACTCCCGCGCGGTGTCGTGGTACGCCTCGGTGAAGACCTGCTCGACCCGCTCGTCGACCTCCTTGACCACCCGCAGCAGGTCGGCCCGGGTCTTCTTCAAGTCTTCAAGCTGCTCGCTGAGGAACTGGTGCCGCTCCTCCAGGGCCGCGAACTCCTCCAGCGCGAGCGGGTTCACCTTCCCGAGCTGCTGGTACGCCCGCTCGGCTGCCTTGAGGCGCTTCTCCTGGGCGGCCCGGTCGTAGGGCACGGGCTGGTTCCGCGGATGGTCAGGGGCGTCGGGGAGTTCCTCGCCCTCGGCCGGAGGCGACGGGGGGACGGGCTGGTCGGGGCCGTACTCCGCGACCAGTGCGGCCGGTTCGACGCCCAGCTCCTCCAGCGCCCGGCCCTCCAACTGCTCGATGCGCAGCCGCTTCTCCGCCCCCAGCACCTCGCCGCGGTGCACCGAGTCGGTCAGCTTGTCCAGCTCGGCCACCAGCTCCCGGCCCTGCTCGCGCTCGGCCGCCAGCGCCCGCTCCCGCTCGTCCTTGGCGCGTTCCGCGGCGGCCCGCTCCTCCTCGGCCCGCACCACCGACACCTCGATGTGCGCCAGCAGCTGCCGCGCGCCCGAGGCCACCGCACCGGCCACCGCCGCCTCGTGGCGCAGCCGGGCCCGCCGCCGCTCGGCCCGGTCGCGGGCCTCGCGCTCCGCCCGGGCCGCGCGGTCCAGCGAATCCGCCCGCCCGGCCAGCGCCTTGACCCGCTCCTCGTGCGTCCGCGCCTGGAGCCGGGCCTCCATCTCGGTCTGCCGGGCGTTGGCGCCGTCGGCGGCCAGCCGGTCGCGGACGGAGGTGTCGGGCTCCTCGTCGTCCGCGCCCGGGTCCTCCTCGGCCGCGGCGAGCCGGGCGGCCAGTTCCTCGGCCTCCTCGGTGGCCCGCGCCAGCGCCTCCTCGGCCCGGGCGGCGGCCGCGGCGGATCGTTCCGCCTCCCCCGCGGCGGCCCGCGCCTGCCCGGCGAGCCGCCCGAGGTCCCCGGCGACCTCGGACTTCTCCCGGTCCGCCGCGCGCCGCCGGGCGTCCAGCTCCTCGACCAGCGCCGCGCACTCGGTACGCCGCTCCTCGGCCGCCCGCCGGGCCTCGGTCAGCGCATCGCAGCGGGCCGCCAGGTCCGTGAGCTCGGCCGCCGCCTCGTCGACGGACGCCTGGACCTCCAGCAGACTCGGCGCCCCCGCCGAGCCGCCCTGGGCGAAGTGCGCCCCCAGCAGATCGCCGTCCGCGGTGACGGCGGTCAGCTCCGGCCGCGCCGCCACCAGCTCCTCGGCCTCCGCCAGCGTCCCGACGACCACCACCTCGCGCAGCAGCCGGGCCACCGAGGCGGTCAACTCCCTTGGACCGTGGACGAGTTCATGGGCGGGCACGGGCCCGCCGGGCGTCCCCGGCCCCCCGGCCCCACCGCTCCCCGCGGCCGTCTCGCCGCCGGTCCGCTCGGTGCCCTCCGCCGCGGCCGCCACCGCCACGGCCTCCTCGGCCTCCAGGGCGCGGGCCGGCGCCGGCACCCGGGCCGGCCGGCTGCCGCCCAGCACCATCGCGGCCCGCCCGGCGTCCTCCTTGCGCAGCAGCCGCAGCGCCTCCGCCGCGGCGGCCGGGTCGGTGACCGCGACCGCGTCGGCGGCGGCGCCCAGCGCGGCCGCCACCGGGACCTCGAAGCCCGGCGTGACGGTCAGCAGTTCGGCCGCCGGCCCGAGCACCCCGCCGATCCGGTCCGCGGCGGCCAGCAGCGCACCGGTGCCGTCCTTGCGGCGCAGCCCGAGGGCCAGCGCGTCGTGCCGGGCGGCGGTCGCGGCCCGCTCCCGCTCCGCCGCGGTCAGCGCCTCCCGCGCCGCGGACAGCGCGGACTCGGCCTCCGCCAGCTCCCGCCGCGCCGCCTCGTACCGCCCGGTGATCTCCTCGTCGTCCGCGTCCAGCCCGTCGACCTCGGCCTTGAGCTGCTCGTACTCCTCCTGGGCCGCGACCGCCCGGCTCCGGGCGCCGTCCCGGGCCTCGGCCAGCCGGCCGATCTCCGCCTGCGCCGACGCGGCCCGGCCGCGGGCGGCGGTGACCTGCCCGCTCAGCCGGGCCAGCCCCTCGCGCCGGTCGGACAGCGCCCGGGCGACGTCCCGCAGCCGCCGCTCCTCGTCCGCCAACTGCCGCTCCAGCGCGGCCCGGTGCTCGACGGTGTCGTCCAGGGCCCGGGCGGCCGCTTCCAGCGCGGCGCTCAACTCCGCCTCCTGCTCACGGATCCGGGCGGCCTCCCGCTCCAGGTCCTCGGGGTCCCGGCCGCGCCGCTCCTCCGGCGGGGCCGCCGCGGCGCTGCGCACCCGGGCCTCGGCCAGCGAGACCGTGCCGCGCACCCGCTCGGCGAGCTGGGACAGCGCGTACCAGGTCTGCTGGGCCCGCTGCAGCCGCGGGGCGAGGGCCTGCACCTCCGCCTCCAGCGCCGCCTCCTGCCGCCGGGCGGTGCGCAGCCGCTCCTCCACGGCCTCCTTGCGCGCCTTCAGCGCCGCCTCGTCGGCGATCTCCGCGGCCAGCGCCCGGCGCAGCGTGACGAGGTCGTCGGCGAGCAGCCGCAGCCGGGCGTCCCGCAGATCGGCCTGGATGACGGCGGCGCGCCGGGCGACCGCGGCCTGCCGGCCCAGCGGCTTCAGCTGCCGCCGCAGCTCGTCGGTGAGGTCCTGGACGCGGGCGAGGTTGGCCTTCATCGCGTCCAGCTTCCGCAGCGCCTTCTCCTTGCGCTTGCGGTGCTTGAGGACGCCGGCCGCCTCCTCGATGAACGCCCGGCGGCCCATCGGATCGGCGTGCAGAACGGAGTCGAGCTGGCCCTGACCGACGATCACATGCATCTCGCGGCCGATGCCGGAGTCGGAGAGCAGCTCCTGGATGTCCAGCAGCCGGCAGGTGTCGCCGTTGATCTGGTACTCGCTGCCGCCGTTGCGGAACATGATCCGGGTCAGGGTGACTTCGGCGTACTCGATGGGCAGCGCCCCGTCGGAGTTGTCGATCGTCAGCGAGACCTCCGCGCGGCCGAGCGGCGGCCGCCCGGTCGTCCCGGCGAAGATGACGTCCTCCATCTTGCCGCCGCGCAGCGACTTGGCGCCCTGCTCCCCCATGACCCACGACAGTGCGTCCACGACATTGGACTTGCCGGAACCGTTGGGGCCCACGACGCAGGTGATGCCCGGTTCGAACCGGAGCGTCGTGGCGGAGGCGAAGGACTTGAAGCCTCGCAGGGTCAGACTCTTCAGGTGCACGCCTTTGAACTCTACCGGCCGCTCCCGGGCGCCCCTTCCGCAACATTCCGGGCGCCCGCACGGCCGCTACGTCCCCAAGGCACCGGCCGCCGTTCCCCTCCCGTTCACCGGGCCGTGCATGCCGCCGGTTTCACCGGGTAGGGGGAGGGGCACATCATGCGGTAAGGACGACACCGAGGGGCTGGGGAGACTCCCCGAGACGGAAGTGACCGGAGACCGCCATGGTGTCCGGCGCGGCAACGGCACACGGCGGGCCGGGGAACCACCGAGGACGGAAAAGCGGGGAACGACGAAGGGACGCCGAAGCGTCCCTTGCAGATCCTGCGGTGCAGATCTTGAAGTGTTCAGATCTTGAGGCGTGCGGTGCCTCAAGCGGCTGGCGCGCAGCCCGCCCGACCCTGGGCTGGGTCAGGTGAGCGCGGGCTCCGCCTGGGGTACGTCGAGGTCGAGCACCGAATCGTCGCGACGCGCGGCAGCGGAGAGCATGTCGTTCTCGGCCTGCATCCGAAGGAGCTCGGATTCGAGATCCTGGACGCGCTGCTGAAGCCGTCGCATCTCGGCGAGGACTCGGGGGTCGGAGCCGCCGACGTAACCGAGAAGCGCCTTTGCCATGATGGATGGTCCTCCACAATGAGTGACCGACCGAAGCGGTGTGGGTCGTGAGGGATTCGCACCCGCGGTGCTTGTCATTCTCCAGGTGTACTCAATGCCAAACAGCTAAGGTGCGCGGGGATTCCAGAGTCTCACCAAACGGATGGGGGGTCAACACGATCACGCCCCGTATCCTCGGGCGCCTGAGAGTGCGCGGCCGCCAGGGCATGGCGTCCACTCTCCAGAAAGGGCCCACGGGGCGTGGAGATCATCCGTACAGCGGCAGCCTTGCACGGGTCGGCCGAGTTGGCAACCACCAGGGCTTATCTCCCGTAAGCAGCTCACGAAGGCGCACCGGCGAAAGGGCCCGGTGGAGCCGTCCGGGCGGCTTGTCCCGGGCCGGTCAGCGGATCTCGAAGCCGTCGTAGCCGCCCCGCGGCGTGGCCCAGATCTCAGTGACGCCGTCGACGTGCCCGGGCGTGTCCCCGGTGCGGAGCCACTCCAGCAGATCCTCGCAGCGGTCCTTCGGTCCCTCGGCGACGACCTGGACGCGCCCGTCGCCCAGATTGACCGCGAAGCCGGTGAGCCCGCCGATGCGCAAGGCGTTCGCTCGGGTGAACCAGCGGAACCCAACTTCCTGGACCCGCCCGCGTACCCACGCGGTCATCCGCACGTCCTCGTCCATGTGTGCACGTTAACCGGCCAATTGCTCAGCAAGCACATCCGCCCCGTGCGTCATGGCGTACAGTCCCCCGACAGCGAGGACTCACCCTTTCGGGTGAGGCATCCGAGGAAACCTGCGCGGCAGAAGCCGCTCCAGTGGAGCCGGTGCTTGCGCCGGGGGAAGGAAGTTCTGCGGATGGGCCGCCATCGACGCTCTGCTCCCCACGATCCGGAACGCCCTCGTACGGGGCAGGTTGACGGTCCGACAGGTGCGGTCGCGCCAGCGGGACACCGGGGGCACCGCGCGGCCCGCCGGAGCGCGCCGGTGCGCACCGGTCTGCTCGGCGCCTCGGCCGCGGTGGCGATGGGCGCGGTGGCGGTGGCGTCCGGACTCGTCCCGGGCGGCGGGCGGTTCGTGGCGAGCGACGACGGCGCCGGCCGGGTGCGGGCCGGCGCACTGCCGGACGCCCAGCCGCAGGAGAGCTTCTCGGCGCCGGTGAACGGGCCCTCGGACGTGGCCGGGCGCGACGGCGGGGGTGTACGGAGCGGCGGAACCGGCGGGAGCGGCGGGGACGACGGCAACGCCGCCTCGCGGGGCGCGGGACGGACCGGCTCCCCGACCTCCCCCGCCTCGCCCGGCGCCTCCCCGTCGGCGTCCCGGCCCGTCGCGACCCCGACCCGGGTGCCCGGCGGGCGACCGTCCGCGTCGCCCACCGGCGGCACCGCGACCGCCACGCCCCGGCCCTCGGTGTCCCCGACCGCCGCCCCGGTCACCGGCGGCGGCACCGAGGCGGCGGCCGAGGCCGAGGTGGTCTCGCTGGTCAACCAGGCGCGGGCCGAGGCGGGCTGCGCGCCGGTAACCGCCGGCGACGAACTGACCGGTCTGGCCGAGCGGTTCAGCGACGACATGGCCCGGCGCGGGTTCTTCGGCCACACCGATCCGGACGGCCACACGCCCTGGGACCGGGCCCGTGCCCAGGGCATAGCGAACCTGGGCGGGGAGAACCTCGCCCGGGGCCAGGCCGACGCGCACTCCGTGATGGACTCGTGGATGAACAGCCCGGGGCACCGCGCCAACATCCTCAACTGCGAGTACAAGTCCCTCGGGGTCGGCGCCCACTTCGGTCCGGGCGGCCCGTGGTGGGCCCAGGAGTTCGGCTTCTGAGGCGGGTGCCCGCCGGCCCTGACCGCCCGGGTCCGTTCAGCGCGGCCGTGGCGGGCGCTGGCAGCGCGGGCAGAAGTAGCTGGACCGGTTCATCCAGGGGCGGCGACGGATCGGCGTACCACAGCGGCGGCAGGGCTCGTCCTCGCGGCCGTAGGCGTCCAGGGAGCGCTCGAAGTAGCCGGACTCGCCGTTGACGTTGACGTAGAGGCTGTCGAAGCTGGTGCCGCCGACGGCCAGCGCGGCGGTCATCACGTCCCGGACATGGCCGAGCAGCTCGGCGGTGCGGGGCCGGGTGAAGGTGGCGGTGGGCCGGTCGTAGTGGAGCCGGGAGCGCCACAGCGCCTCGTCGGCGTAGATGTTGCCGACGCCGCTGATCAGGGTCTGGTCGAGGAGCGCGCGTTTGATCGTCGTCCGGCGGCGGCGCAGCGCGTCGTGGAAGGCGGCGTCGTCGAAGGCCGGGTCGAGCGGGTCCCGGGCGATGTGCGCGATCACGTCGGGGAGCAGGTCGGGGTCGCCGGGCACGGTGTCGTGCAGCGAGAGGCCGCCGAAGGTGCGCTGGTCGACGAAGCGCAGCTCGGTACCGGACGCCTCGGGCGGAGCGCCGGTGTCCGTGAAGCGGATCCGGATCCGCAGGTGCTTCTCGTCGGGGGTGTCCTGCGGCTGGACCAGCAGCTGGCCGCTCATGCCGAGGTGGGCGAGGATCGCCAGGCCGTGGGTGACGGACGGGGTGACGACGGGGGCGATGCCCTCGGCGGCGCTCTGGGAGGCCGGGCCGCCGCCGGTCACCGGGAGCCAGAGGTACTTGCCGCGGCGGCGGGCCGGGCCGACGCGCAGCCCGGTGAGCCGGGCGGCGAAGTCCGCGGCGCCGGCGGTGTGCCGGCGGATGGCGCGCGGGTGGCGGACCTCGACCGCCTCGATGGTCCGGCCGCTGACCCAGCGTTCCAGTCCACGGCGGACGACCTCGACCTCGGGAAGCTCGGGCACGGGCGCTCCTGACGGAAACGAACGGGGACGGGCGAGAAGGGAGAACGGGGAGGAACGGGGCGGGAGCCGGGGCTCCGGAAAAGCCTCTGACCCCGCCCGGGACGGCGGCGGGGCCGCCCGGAAGGGGTCAGAAGCGGGGATTCAGTGTGTCGGCGACGCGGAGTCGCCGGAAGCCCGCGTCGGGTCGTCGCCGTCCGGCGTCTTCCCGGCCGCCTCGTCCGCCGCGGCGCGGATCGCGCGCCACGCGGACTCGGCCGCCTGCTGCTCGGCTTCCTTCTTGCTGCGGCCGGTGCCGGTGCCGTACGAGACACCACCGACGCGGGCGGCAGCAGTGAAAGTCTTCTCGTGGTCGGGGCCGGTCTCGGTGACCAGATACTCGGGAACGCCGAGCCCCTCGGTCGCGGTGAGCTCCTGGAGACTGGTCTTCCAGTCGAGGCCGGCGCCCAGGCTGGAGGACTTCTCGATGAGCGGGTCGAAGAGCCGGTGCACCAGCTCGCCGGCCGCGTCGAGGCCCTGGTCGAGATAGACCGCGCCGATCACCGCTTCGAGGGTGTCGGCGAGGATGCTGGCCTTGTCCCGGCCGCCCGTGCCCTCTTCGCCCCGGCCGAGGCGGATGAAGGCGCCGAGGTCGAGGCCGCGGCCCACCTCGGCGAGCGCCCGCGAGTTGACCACCGCGGCCCGCAGCTTGGCCAGCTGGCCTTCTGGCAGGTCGGGGTGGATGCGGTACAGCGTGTCCGTGACCACCAGGCCGAGGACCGAATCCCCGAGGAATTCGAGCCGCTCGTTGGTGGGCAGACCGCCGTTCTCGTAGGCGTACGAGCGATGCGTCAGCGCACGCACCAGAAGGGCGGACTCAAGTGTGTACCCGAGCCGCCCTTCCAGAAGCGAGAGGGACGAGGCCGTGTCCGCCGGTGCCGTTTCGTCGCCGCACCTGCGCAGTGACGAAGGGCTGTCCTCTGCCTTCTTCGGGCTAGACACAGTGCCTGTCACCAGCCGCTCAGACCGCGATGACCTGGCGCTTGTTGTAGGTGCCGCAGCTCGGGCACGCGATGTGCTGCTGCTTCGGCTCCTGGCAACGCTCGCACGCAACCAGGGTGGGGACCGCAGCCTTCCACTGCGACCGGCGGTGGCGCGTGTTGCTGCGCGACATCTTCCGCTTCGGAACAGCCACGGCTACTTCTCCTGAGGTTCATCCCCGCCGTCGCGGCGGGGTTCATTGTCCATCTCGTCGTCCTGGTCGGACCCGACGAGTTCCTTCAGTGCCGCCCAACGCATGTCGACGGCGTCGTGGTGGTGGTCCGGGTCGTCCGCCAGCCGCGCTCCGCACTCGGAGCACAGGCCCGGGCAGTCCTCCCGGCACACCGGCTGCAGCGGCAGTGCCAGCACCACCGCGTCCCGCAGCACGGGTTCAAGGTCGACCAGGTCGTCCTCGATGTGGAGCGTGTCCTCCTCGTCCTCGGCGTCGTCGCCGGACTCGGTGGTCCGGGCGTCGGCGTCGGGGTAGGCGAACAGCTCCTGGAAGTCCGCTTCGAGCACTTGCTCCAGCGGCTCCAGACACCTTACGCACTCCCCCGTCACGGTCGCACGGGCGGTACCTGTGACAAGCACCCCGTCCATGACCGCTTCCAGGCGGAGGTCGAGTTCAACGGGCGCGCCCTCGGGCACTCCGATGACCTCGTTGCCGAGGTCCGCGGGGGCCTCGACGGAGCGGGAGAGCCGCTTGAGCGTGCCGGGACGACGACCCAGCTCGCGTGTGTCGTACACGAGCGGGGAACGGTGGTCGAGGCGGGGGCCCAAGACTTTCCTGCTTTCTGTACTGCGGTATCAGCCGTCCACGGCCGGAATCCGGCGTGCGGGCAGCAGTGATCGCGGACATGCACGCGACCGAAGAGCCAGGATACTGGACGGCCCCCGTTAGGCCCAATCCGCCCGGTCGTCCGCCGGCCACCTGGCCATCGGTCCGGTGCTCGCCGGGCCCGTGCTCGCCAGTAGAGGGCGAGAACGACTAGTGGCGCCCTTCCTCGTACTGGCGCAGCTGGTCGAGGTTGATCAGGCTGGTGTCGAAGAGGCTGGTCTCGTCCAGGGCGGCGGGTTGGGTACCGGGGGCCTGGGGGGCGTGCTGGGGCTGCGGGGGCAGCTGCTGCGGGTCGTAGCCGACGCCGGGGTCGTAGCCCTGCTGGGGGAGCTGGGCGGCCTGCTGCTGCCAGTCGTAGCCGTAGGGGTCCTGGTGCTGGGTGTAGGGGACCTGCTCGGGGTGCTGCTGGTAGGGGTAGCCGTCCGGCTGCTGGTAGGCGGCGGCCTGGCCGTCGTAGTAGCCGGGCTGCGGGCCCTGGGTCAGGTCGTGGGGCGCGGCCGGCGGGGCCTCCTGGACCGGGGCGACGCCCGCCAGGCCGGCGAGGTAGTCCGCGTCGGCCTGCGGCGGGGCGGCGGTCTGCGGGTCGTCCTGGGCGGCGAGGTGGGTGCCGAGCTCGTCGATCGGGCGGGCGCCCTGGAGCTTGTCGCGGCCGCGGCCGACGGCCTCCAGGGTCTTGGTCAGGACGGCCTGGAAGGCGCCGAACTTGGTGTCCACGTAGGCGTCGGCGCGCTGCCGGAGGGTCTCCGGGTCGGCGCTGCGCTCGGGGGCCTCGACGTCCTCGTAGCCCTGCTCGTCGAGGCCGGGGCCGCGGCCGAGCAGCTTCTCGCGGCCGCGGTCGACGGCGCCGATGGTCTTGGTGAGCACGACCTCGAAGTTGGCGAGCTTGCTGTCGACGTAGTCGTCGGCCTGGGCGCGGATCTCCTCGGCCTCCCGGCGCGCCTCGGCCAGGATCCGGTCCGCCTCGTCCTGGGCCCGGCGGGCGACCTCGGTGTCCGAGACCAGCGAACCGCGCTGGGAGTGCGCGGACTCGATGATCCGCTCGGCCTCGGCGCGCGCCTGCTCCACCATCTGCTCGCGCCCGCCGAGGAGTTCCTGCGCCTCGGCGAGGGAACCGGGCAGCGCGCTGCGCACGTCCTCCAGCTTGGCGAGCAGCTCGGCGCGATTGACCACGCACGAGGCCGACATGGGTACGGACCGGGCGCTGCCGACGGCTGCGACGATGTCGTCGAGCTTCTTCTGGACGTCCACCTTGGACTCGCCACTCTCTGCAGGATCGGAAGACGGATCGGGACGACTGTACGGCCAGGAGCCCCCGTCCCGACACCTGCTGACGAACCGTCAGTTCAGTGCCGGTCCCACCGCACCGGATGCCGGGTCACGGCTTGTTGCGGAGCCGTTCGGTCAGCGCCTCCAGGACGAACGGCGGGACCAGGTGGGAGACGTCGCCGCCCCAGGCCGCGACCTCCTTGACCAGGCTGGAGGAGAGGAAGCTGTAGGTGGGGTTGGTGGGCACGAAGAGCGTCTCCACCCCGGAGAGGCCGTTGTTCATCTGGGCCATCTGGAGTTCGTAGTCGAAGTCGCTGACCGCGCGCAGGCCCTTGACGATGGCGGGGATGTCGCGCTGCTTGCAGAAGTCGACGAGCAGGCCGTGGAAGGACTCGACCTCGACGTTGCCGTACTCGGCGGTGGCCCGGCGGATCAGGTCGATCCGCTCCTCGACCGTGAACAGGCCCTTCTTGGACTGGTTGATCATGACGGCGACGTGGACGACGTCGTACAGCCTGGAGGCTCGGGCGATGATGTCCAGGTGCCCGTTGGTGATGGGGTCGAAGGACCCCGGACAGACGGCGCGGCGCAACTTCGTCTCCTTGCTCTCCGGTCCGGTCATGACACGGTTGCTGACGTCGGTTCGGCGGACACCGAAGCGGCGCGACCGTACCAAAGCGTCCCCTCGCCGTAGCGACGGGCCCTGATCGCTTCGAATCCGTCCGGCCAGGCGAACGCACCGCCCCGGGTACTCCGCTCCACGGTGACGAGTGCCTCCTCGGCAAGCCACCCCTGACCACGGAGTGTGAGCAGGATCTCGCGGAGTTCGGCGTCGCCGACGGCGTAGGGCGGGTCCAGGAAGACGATGTCGTACGGCTCGCCGGGGGCCGGGGACGCGGCGGTCTGCTCGGCCTTGCCGGCCCGGACCTCGGCGCCGGGCAGGCCGACCGTCTTGACGTTCTCCCGGATGGTGCGCAGGGCGCGGGAGTCGGCCTCGACCAGCAGGACGTGCGCGGCGCCACGGGAGAGCGCCTCCAGGCCGACCGCGCCGGAGCCGCCGTAGAGGTCGAGGACCCGGGCGCCGGTCAGCGGGCCGTCGAGCGACTCCCAGGTGGAGAACATGCCCTCGCGCGCCCGGTCGGAGGTGGGGCGGGTGCCGTTGCCCGGCGGTACGGCGAGGCGGCGGCCGCCGGCCGCACCGGCGATCACGCGGGTCATGGGCCCGTCCTTACGTTTGAGCGCGTCCCGGAAGAGGGGCGGACGCCCCGGCGGGCTCCGCTCTCCCACGATATGTCCGTCCCCCATGGGGCGGGCCCGCCCCCGGCACCGCCCGGCCGTGATCGTTCTCACGGGGTGCGGCGCGGCTGCCGCGCGGGGGGGCTCAGCCCTTGTCCAGATACTGCTCCCGTTCGTCGTCCAGCAGGGCGGACAGTGCCGTGCGCAGCTCGGGGCAGCCGGTCAGCTCGGGGTCGGCGGCGACCAGGGCGGTGGCCTCCTCGCGGGCCGCCGCGATCACCTCCTCGTCCTCGATGACGGCGAGCATCCGCAGCGAGGAGCGGACGCCGGACTGGGCCTGGCCGAGGACGTCGCCCTCGCGGCGCTGTTCGAGGTCGATGCGGGAGAGTTCGAAGCCGTCGAGGGTGGCGGCGACCGCGGCGAGCCGGGCGCGGGCCGGGCTGGCCTCGGGCATCTCGCTGACCAGCAGGCACAGGCCGGGCGCCGAGCCGCGGCCGACCCGGCCGCGGAGCTGGTGGAGCTGGGAGACGCCGAAGCGGTCCGCGTCCATGATCACCATGACGGTGGCGTTGGGGACGTTGACCCCGACCTCGATGACGGTGGTGGCCACCAGTACGTCCAGCTCGCCGGCGGCGAACCGGCGCATCACCTCGTCCTTGTCGTCCGGGGCCATCCGGCCGTGCAGCACCGCCACCCGCAGGCCGGCGAGCGGGCCCTTCCGCAGCTGCTCGGCGACGTCGAGGACCGCGAGCGGGGGTCGCTTCTCGGCCAGGTCCTCCGGTGAACTCGGCTGTGCCGCGGCGTCCTTGGCCTCTTTGGTGTCCTTGGTCTTCCTGCCCTTGGGCGCGGGGGCCTCCTCGTCGTCGCCGATCCGGGGGCAGACCACATACGCCTGGTGGCCGGCGGCCACCTCCTCGCGGACCCGCTCCCAGGCGCGGGCGAGGAAGTGCGGCTTGTCCTTGGCGGGCACCACATGGCTGGCGATCGGCGAGCGGCCGGCGGGCAACTGATCCAGGACGGAGGTCTCCAGATCGCCGAAGACCGTCATGGCGACCGTGCGCGGGATCGGGGTGGCGGTCATCACCAGCAGGTGCGGGGGCTGCCTGCCCTTGGAGCGGAGGGCGTCGCGCTGCTCGACGCCGAAGCGGTGCTGTTCGTCGACGACGACCAGGCCGAGGTCGTGGAACTGCACCACGTCCTCGATCAGGGCGTGCGTCCCGATGACGATGCCGGCCTCGCCCGTGACCAGGTCGAGCAGGGCCCCGCGGCGGGCGGCGGCTCCCATCGAGCCGGTCAGCAGCACCACCTTGGTGCCCCGCTCCGCGCCGCCCAGCATCCCGCCCTCGGCGAGGTCGCCCATCATCTCCGTGACGGAGCGGTGGTGCTGCTGGGCCAGCACCTCGGTGGGCGCGAGCAGCGCGGCCTGGCCGCCGCTGTCCACCACGCCGAGCATGGCGCGCAGCGCGACCATGGTGTTGTGGGTGACCGTGAAGTGGTCGGTCACATAGGCGTGGGAGGGGTGCGCCACGCTGATGCACTGCACGGGCCGGCGGCCGACGTGCTCGACGGCCAGGACGGTGCGCCGGAGAGCGGGTCCGTCGCCCTCGGGGAGCGCCACGTGGACGTCGAGGGCGCCGTCCGGTGCGGGGGTGGTGCGGGCCGTACCCGCCAAGGAGCGCGCCAGCCAGGCGAGGTCGGCGGCCAGCGGCTCCGGCGCCGCGCGGAAGAGCGTGCCGCCGTCCTCGGGTTCGCCGCCGGTCGCCAGCAGGCCCGCCAGCAGCGCCCGGCGGTCCTTGGCGGGGGCGTTGCGGTAGGCGTCGGGGACGGTGCGGCCGGCCGGGCCGGTGCCGCCCGCGCCCAGCGTCCGCCCCAGCGCGTACGCCTCCAGGGGGCGCGGGCCGCCGTCGTCGAGGTCCACCGGGGTGGCCGGGGGGATGGACCAGCGGGGCCGGCCGTCGTCGTCCAGCAGGGCGGACCGCAGCGCGCGGGTGGTCAGCACCTGCTCGCCGGTGGCGCCGGAGGAGACGATCCACAGGTGCTCGTCGTCGCACTCGACGGTGCTGCCGTCGGAGAGCACCAGCCGCCACACCTCCCGCTCGCCCTGCGGGAACACCCCGTCCACCAGGGCGGTCGCGCCGCTGGGCACCACCACCTCGGTGCCCACCGCCATCTCGCCCATGGGGCGGAAGCCGCGCGGGGTGAGCACCAGGGCGTCCAGCGGCTGGGCCTTGCCGGAGCCGACCTCGCCCTGGAGGAGGCGGTGCATCGGGTGCTCCGTGGCGAGGTCGTCGAAGATCTCCCGGCTGACCTTGGTCTGGCCCTCGGTGAGGGTGAAGGGCAGCCGCGCGTCGAACGCGTCGAGGATGCCGCCCGGCGTCAACGTCCTCGCCACGGCGGGGAGTTGGGCGTCGGCGAAGCGGCGGCGGGCGAGCGCGACCTGGAGGACGAACGCCTCGTCCCACTTCAGCCGGGCGCGGGCGTCGGCGACGTCGGCCTTGGTGGCGGGGCGGTGGATCTTCAGCAGCGCCTCGGTGAGCGGGACCAGGCCGCGGCCCTCGCGCAGCCCCGGGGGCAGCGGGTCGACGGCGTCCGGGGCGCTGGGCAGGACCGCGTCGACGGCCTTGGCGATCTTCCAGGAGGCCATCTGCTGGCACGCCGGATAGATCGGCATGAGCTGGTTGGCGAAGGCGTCGACGGCCCCGCTGTCGGCGTCGCCGTCGAGGAGTTCGTATTCGGGGTGGGCGAGTTGGAGCTTGCGGTTGAAGACCGAGACCTTGCCCGCGAACATCGCGCGCCGCCCGGGCAGCAGGTCCTTGTGCGGCTTGTGGATGCCCTTGCCGAAGAAGACCAGCTGGAGGCGGCCGCTGCCGTCGGTGAGCGTCACCTCCAGCCGCTGGCCGCGGCCCTGGTTGAACTTCATCACGCGGGCGTCGGCGACCCGGGCGACGACCGTGACGTGTTCGTCCAGCGGCAGGTCGGACAGCCGGGTCAGCTCACCGCGCTCGGCATAGCGCCGCGGATAGTGGTGCAGCAGATCGCCGACCGTTTCCAGGCCGAGGTGCTCGGCCAGGACCTTCGCGGTGGTGCCGCCGAGGATTTTCTTCAGGGGTTCGTCGAGCGCTGCCACGCGTTCCATTGCACACCACGCCACTGACAACCGGCCACCACCGCCGCTTTCTGCGGCCGGGAATTCCTGGCGGAGGCGGTATGCGGGGCGGTATGCGGACGGTATCCGGCGGGTATTCCGGCGGACGTCGCGAAATCCGCGGCGCGGCGCGCTATTCCACGCCGATCAGCAGCGGCGCCGCGTATTCGCCGCCCTCGTAGACGACGGTGTCCACCGCGAGATGGCGTTCCCGGACGTGCCGCTCCAGCCGTTCGGCGAGGGAATCGGGGACGTCCGCGCCGAGGACGAGGGTGACCATTTCGCCGCCCGCGGAGAGCATCCGGTCCAGCACCGTCGTCGCGGTGCGGACGAGGTCGGGCCCGATCACCGCGACGTCCCCGTCGATCAGGCCGAGCACGTCGCCGGCCTGGCAGACCCCGGCCATCGTCCAGGAGCGGTGCTCGGCGACGGCCAGTTCGGCGTAGCGGGTGGCGCCGGCCGCCGCGGTCATCGCGACCACGTCCTCGTCGAAGCTGCGCCCCGGCTCGTGGACCGCCAGCGCCGCCAGGCCCTGGACGGCGGAGCGGGTGGGGATCACAGCGACCCGTACGCCCTCGGTGCGGGCCTGCTCGGCGGCGGCCGCGGCAGTGTGCCGCAGCTCCGGGTCGTTGGGCAGCAGCATCACCTCCCGGGCGTGGGCCTGCCGGATCGCCTGGACCAGTTCGCCGCTGGCCGGCGGCTCCCCCGGGCGTACGGTCACCGGGGTCGCGCCGGCCTGCGCGCACAGCCCGGCGAGGCCCGCACCCGGCACCACCGCGACCACGGCCCGGGCCGCCAGCGCGGGTTCCTTGGCCCGGCCGCCCGCGCCGAAGTGGGTGATCCGGATCCGGTACGGCCGGCCGGCCTCGATTCCGGCCTCCACCGCGGCCCCGGCGTCGTCGACGTGGACATGGACGTGCCACAGGCCGTCCCCGCCGACCACCACCAGCGAGTCGCCGAGCCGGTCCAGCCGGGCCCGTAGCCGGGCCACCTCGGCGTCCCCGGCCTCCAGCAGGTAGATCACCTCGAAGGCGGGGCCGCCGGCGTGCGGATCGGCGCAGCCCGCCACGTCCGGGCCCGCCGCCGTGCAGCCGGCCGGCTCCGGCAGCGGCCCGTCGGCCCGTATGGCGACGGGGACGGCGCCGGCCTCCCCGGACAGCGCGTCGGCGAGCGCGCCCAGCAGGGCCACCAGCCCGCAGCCGCCCGCGTCCACCACACCCGCCGCCCCCAGCACCGCGAGCTGCCCCGGGGTGGCCCGCAGCGCCTCCGCGGCGCCCCGGTGGGCGGCCCGGGCGACCTCGGCGGTCTCGCCGGCGGCCTGCTCGGCGGCGCCGGCGGCGGCCGTCGCCACGGTCAGCACGGTGCCCTCCACGGGGTGTGCCACCGCCTCGTAGGCGGCCGTCGCGGCCCGCCGCAGCGCCCTGCGCAGGGCGTCCGCGCCCGCCTCGCCGCCGGCCGGGGCGGACGCCAGCACCTGGGCCATGCCGCGCAGCAGCTGCGCCAGGATGGTGCCGGAGTTGCCGCGCGCCCCGATGAGGGCGCCGTGCGCCATGGCGCCCACGGCGTCGCCGAGGCCGGGCGCGGTGCCGGCCGAGCCATGGCCGTCGAAGGCGGCCTCGACCGCGCGGGCGGCCGACTCCAGCGTCAGGTAGAGGTTGGTGCCGGTGTCGCCGTCGGCGACCGGATAGACGTTGATCGCGTCGATCCGCTCGCGCTCCCGGCCGAGCGCCTCCAGTGCCAGCCCGCACCAGGTGCGGACGGCGGCGGCGTCGAGCGGGTAGGGCACGTCGTCCTCCTGAGGGTCGCGGGATGCACCCGCACAGTAGTCGCGTCCGCCGGGGCGGCCGGGGCGGGGGCCGGAGGGTGCGTGGTAGTTTCGTCCTGCGGGAGCGGCCGTTGTATGCTGCTCCGGTTGCCCGATGAAAATCGGGCCATTCCTCTCCTGTCGGCGTCGGCACGGCTATGCACTCGACCCGACCGGTTTTCCGTAAGTGCATCTGAAGTCTTTGGAGTGACCCGTGGCTGCCAACTGCGACGTCTGCGGCAAGGGGCCGGGCTTCGGCAAGAGTGTCTCGCACTCGCATCGCCGCACCAACCGTCGTTGGAACCCCAACATCCAGACGGTGCGTGCAGTGATCGGGCGCACGCCGAAGAAGCTGAACGCCTGCACCTCGTGCATCAAGGCCGGCAAGGTCTCGCGCTGACGCCTTAGCCGTAAGCGCAGCCCCGCCGGTTGCTTGTGAAGCCGGTCCACCTCGTAGGTGGACCGGCTTCTGCCGTTGCGTCGTGGGGCGCCGCGGTCAGTGCTCCGTGCGCAGCCGCCACCCGTGGTCGACCGGTCCGATGCCCGCGCCCAGCCGGAAGCCGGCCGCGATCGCGCCGCTGACGTACTCCTTCGCGGCCGCGGCGGCCTGCGGGACGGTGTCGCCGTGCGCGAGCCGGGCGGCCAGGGCGCTGGCGAGGGTGCAGCCGGTGCCGTGGGTGTGCCGGTTGTCGTGGCGCGGGGCACGCAGCCAGTGCTCCTCGCTGCCGTCCGTGAGCAGGTCGACGGCCTCTCCGGCGGCGTCCGGGGCGCCGGCCGGCAGATGGCCGCCCTTGATCAGCGCCCAGCGCGGCCCGAACGCCAGGATCGCCCCGGCGGCCCGACGCATCCCGTCCGCAGTCCGCACCCGTATGCCGGTGAGCTGCGCCACCTCGTCGAGGTTGGGGGTGGCGACCGTCGCGGCCGGCAGCAGCGTGCCGCGGACGGCGTCCAGCGCCGACGCGGCCAGCAGCGCGTCACCGTGTTTGGAGACGCCGACGGGGTCGACGACGACCGGGACGGAGAGCCCGGCGAGCAGCTCCGCGACGGTGCCGACGAGCTCGGCCGACGACAGCATCCCGGTCTTCACCGCCTGGACGCCGATGTCGTCGACGACGCTGCGGAACTGGCCGCGCACCGCCTCGGCGGGCAGCTCCCACGCGCCCTGGACGCCGAGGGAGTTCTGCGCGGTGACGGCGGTGAGCACGCTCATGCCGTGGGTGCCCAGCGCCAGCATCGTCTTCAGGTCGGCCTGGATGCCCGCACCGCCGCCGGAGTCGGAGCCGGCGACGGTCAGGACGCGGGGAGGTATGTGCATGCCGGCGAATCTACCCGGCAGCCCTCCGGGGACTACTCGGTGTCCCCGTTGTCCCCGAAGTGGTCCCAGCCGGCCTTGGCCCAGGGGGCGCCGTCGACGGTCACCTGGGGCAGCGCCGAGGGGTTGAGGACCTCGCCGATCACCTTCCAGCGGGCGGGCAGCTTCACGTCGGGCGGGAAGGTCGCCACGATCGCGTGGTCCTCGCCGCCGTTGAGCACCCACTGCATCGGGTCCACGCCGACCGCGGTGCCGATGTCGGACATCTGCGAGGGGATGTCGATGTTGGCGGACCGCAGGTCGATGCGGACCTTGCTGGCCTCGGCGATGTGCCCGAGGTCGGCGACGAGCCCGTCGCTGATGTCGGTCATGGCGGTGGCGCCGAGCGCGGCCGCGGCCGGGCCCGCGTGGTAGGGCGGTTCGGGCCGGCGGTGCGCCTCCACGAAGGCGCGCGGGGACCGGAAGCCGCGGGTGAGCACCGCGTGGCCGGCCGCGGACCAGCCGAGCCAGCCGGTCACCGCGACCACGTCGCCGGGCTGGGCGCCGGCCCGGGTCACCGGCTCCTGGTTGCGCAGGTCGCCGAGGGCGGTGATGGCGATGGTGATGGTGTCGCCGCGGACGACGTCCCCGCCGACCACCGCGGCGCCGGCCACCTGGCACTCGTCGCGCAGCCCGTCCATCAGCTCGGTCGCCCAGGTCGCGGGGAGTTCGGCGGGGACGACCAGGCCGAGCAGGATCGCGGTGGGCACCGCGCCCATCGCCGCGATGTCGGCGAGGTTCTGGGCTGCGGCCTTGCGGCCGACGTCGTAGGCGGTGGACCAGTCGCGGCGGAAGTGCCGTCCTTCGAGGAGAATGTCGGTACTGGCGACGACCCTGCGGTCCGGCGCGGTGACCACCGCGGCGTCGTCCCCCGGCCCGATCCGTACGGCGGGAGTGGAGGTGAGCCGGGAGGTGAGCTCTCTGATAAGCCCGAACTCCCCCAGCTCGCCCACGGTGCCCTTCATGCTGTTGCCCTTCCGATGTGTACGGACGGTCCGTACGTGGCTGACGACTGCGCCGCACCGGCCCAGTTCACCGCGCGGGTCTCCCCGCTCCGCTCGGTGACGCGGTACCGTGGCGTCCCTTCTTCCCACATGATCCTCGTAGCCGCCCTGGAGGTTCCGTGGTACAGGCTTACATCCTGATCCAGACCGAGGTCGGCAGGGCCTCGGCGGTGGCCGAGGTGATCGCGAAGATCCCCGGCGTGCTGACGGCCGAGGACGTGACCGGACCCTACGACGTCATCGTGCGCGCGCAGGCGGACACCGTCGACGAGCTGGGTCGCATGGTGGTCGCGAAGGTCCAGCAAGTGGAAGGCATCACGCGGACGCTCACCTGCCCGGTGGTCCATCTCTAGCTCCCCCGTATGCTCGGCCGGGTGAGACGCGCGAGACATCGGTACCTGGCCGCACTGCCCCTGCTCGTCGCGGTGTCCGCGGCCGCGGGCTGCTCGTCCGGGCCGGAGGTGGCACCGCCCTCCCCCACCGGTGAGGCCGCGCGGAACTGCCGGGCGCTCCAGGAGGACCTGCCGCGGACCGTGGACGGACTGCGACGGGGTACCGCCGAGCCGGTCTCGGACTTCACTGCCATATGGGGCGATCCTGCCGTGGAGCTGCGCTGCGGGGTGCCGAAGCCGGAGGTGCTCAGGCACGGGAGTGAACATTACAACCCCGACACCGACTCGGCGGAAGTCGACGGCGTCCAGTGGCTCTTCGAGAAGCAGGACGACGGCTACCGCTTCACGACGGTGCTGCGGAAGGTCCACGTCGAGGTGACCGTGCCGGGCAAGTACGCCCCGGAGGTCAACGTGCTGCCGGATCTTGCGGCTGCGGTGCGGAAGGACATTCCGGCGGGGGTTTAGGCGGGGACCGGGGTGGGGGCCGCCCGGCCCCGACGTTCCACCCCGCCGCACAGCGGAATACCGCCCCGCCCGGCCGCGTTGGGCCCCGCAGGGGGCGCTCGCGTCCCCTAGGGGATCCGTTCGCCCGCCCCCCAAGGGCCCCGCGCAGCGCGGCCGTCGGCAACGCGGCCCCGCTCTCAGCCTCGGCCCGCTTTCAGCCTCGCCCCATCCTGAAGCGCAGACGTCCTCAGCGCAGGCCCGTAGAGCGGGTCAGGGCCGCCTGGAGGAGCCGGTCGATGAGTTCGGGGTAGCTCACGCCGCTTTCCTGCCACATCCGCGGGTACATCGAGATGGGCGTGAAACCGGGCAGCGTGTTGATCTCGTTGATCACGAACTCGCCGTCGTCCTGCAGGAAGAAGTCCGCGCGGACCAGGCCCTCGCAGGACGCCGCCTCGAAGGCCGCGACCGCCAGCGCCTGGACCTCGGCGGTCTGCTCCTCGGTCAACGGCGCCGGCACGATGCCGGCGGCGGAGTCGATGTACTTGGCCTCGAAGTCGTAGAAGTCGTGCGCGGTGACCGGCGGGATCTCGGCCGGCACGCTGGCCCGCGGCCCGTCCTCGAACTCCAGCACCCCGCACTCGATCTCGCGGCCGTGCAGCAGCGACTCCACGATGATCTTCGGGTCGTGGCGCCGGGCCTCCTCGACGGCCTCGTCCAGCCCGGACAGGTCGTCGACCTTGCTGATGCCCATGGACGAGCCGGCCCGGGCGGGCTTCACGAACAGCGGCCAGCCGTGCTCGCCGGCGAAGTCCACGATCTTCCGGCGCGCGGCGGAGGGGTCCGTCTCCCACTCGCGCGGGCGGATGACCTCGTAGGGGCCGACCGGCAGCCCGAAGGAGGCGAACACCCGCTTCATGTAGTCCTTGTCCTGGCCGACGGCCGAGGCGAGCACGCCCGAGCCGACGTAGGGCACCCCGGACAGCTCCAGCAGGCCCTGCAGCGTGCCGTCCTCGCCGTACGGGCCGTGCAGCACGGGGAAGACGACGTCGACCTCGCCGAGCGCCTTGGGGACCGCGCCGGGCTCGGTGTAGACGACCTCGCGGCTGGTGGGGTCGGCGGAGAGCACCACGGCGCCCTCGGCGCCCTCGGTCAGCTCGGCCACGCTGGGCAGCTTCCGGTCCGTGATCGCCATCCGCCCGGGGTCGTCGGCGGTCAGCGCCCAGCGGCCGTCGGTCGTGATGCCGATGGGCAGCACGTCGTACTTGTCGCGGTCGATGGCGGCCAGCACGGCTCCGGCGGTGACCACGGAGATGGCGTGCTCGGAGCTGCGGCCGCCGAACACGACGGCGACGCGGGGCTTGTGGGTGGAGGTCTCGCTGCTCATATCGGCTTGAGGGTACCTGCTGGTAGGGGTTGTGTCGGCGCGGCGGCAGCCGGTCGGGGGCGTGGCGGCGCGGTGCCGTGCTGCCCCGTCGCGGTCAGTGCCGTTCCGGCTTGGCGGTGCGGGACATCAGCTCCTTGAGGGCCACCAGCGGCGGCTTGCCCTCGTGGACGATCTCCACCACGGTCTCGGTGAGCGGCATGTCGACGCCGTGCCGGCGGGCCAGCTCCCGTACGGACTCGCAGGACTTGACGCCCTCGGCGGTCTGCTTGGTGACCGCGATGGTCTCCGCCAGCGACATGCCCCGGCCGAGGTTGGTGCCGAAGGTGTTGTTGCGCGAGAGCGGCGAGGAGCAGGTGGCGACGAGGTCGCCCATGCCGGCCAGGCCCGCGAAGGTGTGCGCGTCGGCGCCCATGGCCAGGCCGAGCCGGGTGGTCTCGGCCAGTCCGCGGGTGATCAGGGACGCCTTGGCGTTGTCGCCCAGGCCCATGCCGGTGGCGATGCCGACCGCGAGCGCGATGACGTTCTTGACCGCGCCGCCCAGTTCGCAGCCCACCACGTCGGTGTTGGTGTACGGGCGGAAGTACGCGGTGTGGCAGGCGGCCTGGAGGCGCTGGGCGACGGACTCGTCGGCGCAGGCCACCACGGCGGCGGCGGGCTGCCGGGCGGCGACCTCCTTGGCGAGGTTGGGGCCGGTCAGCACCGCGACGCGGTCCGCGGGGACCTTGGCGACCTCCTCGATGACCTCGCTCATGCGCTTGGCGGTGCCCAGTTCGACGCCCTTCATCAGGGAGACCAGGACCGTGTCGGAGGGCAGCAGGGGTGCCCACTCGGCGAGGTTGGCGCGCAGCGTCTGGGACGGCACGGCGAGCACGGTGAAGTCGGCCCCGCGGGCGGCCTCGGCCGGGTCGGTGGTGGCCCGTACGCCCTCGGGCAGTTCGACGCCCGGGAGGTAGTCCGGGTTGGTGCGGCCGGTGTTGACGGCGTCGACGAGGGCCGCTCTGCGCCCCCACAGGGTCACCTCGCAGCCCGCGTCGGCGAGCACCATCGCGAATGCGGTGCCCCAGGACCCCGTGCCGAAGACGGCGCAGCGCGTCACTTGCCTTCATCCTCCTGTGCCTGCCGGTTGCTTCGGGCCTGCTGGGCGGGGGCGGCCGGCGCGGTGGACCCGGCCGGTTCCCGTGCGGTGCCGTCGGTGCCGGCCGCCGCCTCCGCGGTCTTGGCCGCCCGGGCTGCCTCGCGGGCGGCCCGCCGTTCCCGGGCGATCTCCTTGCGGTAGTCGAAGGGTTCGGCCGGCGCGGCCTCGCCACGCAGCACGGCCAGTTCCGCCGTGACGGCGGCCATGATCTTGTCGGTGACGGCGCGCAGCACCTCTGCGGTGGGCTCCTTGCCGTGGAACTCGCTGAGGTCGACCGGCGGACCGGCCTTGACCCGCAGGGTCTTGCGCGGGAGGAGCCGGAACTTCTTCTCCTTGGCGTAGGGCGGCATCGCCTCGTTGGCGCCCCACTGGGCGACGGGGATGACGGGTGCCTTGGTCAGCAGCGCGACGCGGGCGGCGCCGGTCTTGCCCTGCATGGGCCACATCGCGGGGTCGCGGGTGAGGGTGCCCTCGGGGTAGAAGGCGACGCATTCGCCCTTCTCGATGGCGTGCACGGCGGCCCGGAACGCGGTGGCGGCGTCGGTGGTTTCCCGGTAGACCGGGATCTGCCCCGTACCGCGCATCACCATGCCGACAAAGCCGCTCTTGAAGAGTCCGGCCTTGGCGAGGAATCGGGGGACCCGCCCGGTGTTGTACTGATAGTGCGCATAGGAGAGCGGATCAAGATACGAGTTGTGGTTGACCGCGGTAATAAAACCGCCGTCGACCGGAATGTGCTCCATTCCGTGCCAGTCCCGCTTGAACAGAACCAAGAGCGGCGGTTTGCAGATGACCGCGGCCAAGCGGTACCAGAAGCCGATTCTGCGGCGGGACACTGGGACACCCTCCTTGTGGGACCTGCGAAGCTGCTGCGAGCCGGCAGCCGCACAAGTGTCGCCCCGCGTACCCGCTATGTCGAGAACACCGTAACCCCGCCACTCCGGAAAGGTTCCGGCGGCAGGTGAGAATGAACCCGATGCGAAGAGACGGAGCGGATGTGGCCTGGAGCCTCGTAGTCCCGCTGAAACCGCTGGTGCGGGCCAAGAGCAGGCTGTCCGGGGCCGCCGGCGAGGAGTTCCGGCCGAAGCTGGCGCTGGCATTCGCACTGGACACCGTGGCGGCCGCGCTGGCCTGCGCGGACGTGTGCGATGTGGCGGTTGTCACGGACGATCCGGTGGCCGGGGAGCACTTGGCGGCGCTGGGGGCGCGCATCGTGCCGGACGCTCCGGCCAACGGGCTGAATGCCGCACTGGCTCATGGCGCGGCCGTGGTGAGGGCCCGGCGGCCCGGCGCACCGGTGGCCGCGCTGAACGCCGATCTGCCGGCGCTCCGCCCGGCCGAGCTGGCGGCTGTGCTTCATTCCGCGGCGCTATTTCCGCGGGCATTTCTCGCGGATGCGGCGGATATCGGGACAACACTTCTGTCCGCGACTTCCGGCACGGAATTGGACCCGGCTTTCGGGGGCCCCTCCCGGGCTCGCCACCTGGCGTCCGGGGCGCACGAGATCACCGTGCCGGACGTGCCGTCGGTGCGCCGGGACGTGGACACCGGGGAGGATCTGCGGGCCGCGCTGGCGCTGGGGGTGGGCCCGCACACCGCGCGGCAGGCCCCGCGCGTGCCGGGCTGGGCGGCGTGGGCGGATGCCGTGCCCGTCTCCGGCCGCTCCGGGGTGTACGGGGCCGCGGGCCTGCCGGGTGCTCGGGCCGGGGCGGCGTCCCAGGTCAGAGCGTCTGGAGCGTGACGAGGGCGATCCGCCGGGCGTCACCCTCACCGGTGACCTCGATGCGGACCCGCTGACCGGGCCGCAGCAGAAGCAGGCCGCCGGCGTCGAAGGCCGCCGCATCGAAGGGCAGCGGGGTCCCGTCGTCCAGCAGCACGCTGCCCGAGCGGGTCGTCTCGTCGTAGGTGTACGCGGTGGCCTGCATGGGGCCAGCGTAGATGAGTGAGTCCGGTGGGCCACGCACCGCGGGCCGGGCTCCCCGGAGGGAGACCGGCCCGGCGCCTGGCGTTGCGTCGCCGCCGTGGAACTACCGCTTGCGGGCGGTGGTCTTCTTGGCGGTGGTCTTGCGCGCCGTGGTCTTCTTGGCGGGAGCCTTCTTCGCCGTGGTCTTCTTCGCGGGCGCGGTCTTCTTCGCCGTGGTCTTCTTCGCGGTGGTCTTCTTCGCCGCGGTTGCCTTCTTGGCCGCGGTTGCCTTCTTCGCGGGCGCCGCCTTCTTCGCCGTGGTCTTCTTCGCGGTCGCCTTCTTCGCCGCGGTCGCCTTCTTCGCCGCCGCCTTCTTCGCCGGCGCCGCCTTCTTGGCGGCGGCCTTCTTGGCGACAGCCTTCTTCGCCGCGGCCTTCTTGATGGCGGCACCGCCGGTCAGGCTGCCCTTGGGTGCCTTCTTGACGGCGACCTCACCGCCCTTGGGGAGCTTCTTCGAGCCGCTCACCAGGTCCTTGAAGCCCTGACCGGCGCGGAAACGGGGCACCGAGGTCTTCTTGACCCGCACGCGCTCGCCCGTCTGCGGGTTGCGCGCGTAACGGGCCGGGCGGTCCACCTTCTCGAACGAGCCGAATCCGGTGACCGAAACGCGGTCGCCGGCGACAACTGCACGGACGACTGCGTCCAGTACGGCGTCCACCGCGTCCGCGGCGTTCTGGCGGCCACCGAGCTTGTCGGCAATGGCTTCTACGAGCTGCGCCTTGTTCACGTCTTCCCCTTCGGAGACATTGCTGGAACGAAAGTTTCCAAGCTTTTTCGCACGTTAGGCAGATATATACCGCAAATCAAACACGAAACGGGCTAATCACCCTTGTGCCGCAACGGACTCGACCTTCACGGACTTCCGTCGGCATGCACATCTTCGGGATAACGACCTTCGTCAAGGTCGTGCATGAACCACTCCAGACGCCTTGCCGCGTCCGCAAGATCGTGTTTAGCCGCGGCCGTGATGACGAGCAGCTTCCGGGTCAGCGCCATCCGTACGCCCTCCGGGACTTGCAGTGTCCGCACTCTTGCGTGTGCGTCCTTGAGTCGGTCGGCGACGAAACCGTAGAGCTCGAGTTGCTCGTCGCGTTCCATGCGCTAATTGTGCCATCTGCGGCGAGTTGTCGCTTCACGGGGCCTCAACACCGGCCTCCACACGCCGATGCGCCCCCTGCCAACTGCACAGGGGGCGCATCGTACGCAATAAGGCTTTGAGCCATAAAACCCGAGGTCAGACCTCGATGGTACGCGGTTTGAACGACGGCCTGTTCGCCTCGTACGCGGCGATGGCGGACTCCTCCCGAAGGGTGAGGCTGATGTCGTCCAGACCCTCCAGCAGCCGCCAACGGGCGTTCTCGTCCAGCTCGAAGGCGGCGGTGACGCCCTCGGCGCGGACCTCGCGCGCGACCAGGTCGACCGTCACCTCGGCGGTCGGGTCGGACTCCACCAGCTTCTGCAGCCGGTCCACGGTCTCCTGCGGCAGGACCACCGTCAGCAGGCCGTTCTTGAGGGAGTTGCCGCGGAAGATGTCCGCGAACCGCGAGGAGACGACCGCCTTGAAGCCGTAGTTCTGCAGCGCCCAGACGGCGTGCTCGCGCGAGGAGCCGGTGCCGAAGTCGGGGCCGGCGACCAGCACCGTGGCGCCCTTGTACGCCTCCTGGTTGAGGACGAACTCCGGGTCCTTGCGCCACGCCTCGAAGAGCCCGTCCTCGAAGCCGTCGCGGGTGACCTTCTTCAGCCAGTGGGCGGGGATGATCTGGTCGGTGTCGACGTTGCTGCGGCGCAGCGGAACGGCCCGGCCGGTGTGCGTGGTGAAAGCTTCCATGGTTCAGACTCCCGCGGGCGTGGCGACGTCGGACTGGTCGGCCAGGTCGGCCGGTGAGGCCAGATGGCCGAGAACCGCCGTTGCGGCGGCGACCTGGGGCGAGACCAGGTGGGTGCGGCCGCCTTTGCCCTGCCGGCCTTCGAAGTTGCGGTTGGAGGTGGACGCGGAGCGCTCGCCGGGCGCCAGCTGGTCGGGGTTCATGCCCAGGCACATCGAGCAGCCCGCGTGCCGCCATTCGGCGCCGGCGCCGGTGAAGACCTTGTCCAGCCCCTCCTCGACGGCCTGCAGTGCGACCCGCACCGAACCGGGGACGACGAGCATCCGCACCCCGTCGGCCACCTTGCGGCCCTGAAGGATCGAGGCGGCCGAGCGCAGGTCCTCGATGCGGCCGTTGGTGCACGAACCTACGAAGACGGTGTCCACGGAGATCTCGCGCAGCGGCTGACCCGCCGTCAACCCCATGTATTCCAGGGCCTTTTCGGCGGCCAGCCGCTCCGAGGGGTCCTCGTACGAAGCCGGGTCGGGGACGCTTGCCGAAAGCGGCGCGCCCTGGCCGGGGTTGGTGCCCCAGGTGACGAACGGCGCCAGCTCCGCGGCGTCGATGACGACCTCGGCGTCGAAGACCGCGTCGTCGTCGGTGCGCAGCGTCTTCCAGTACGCGACGGCGGCGTCCCAGTCGGCGCCCTGGGGCGCGTGGTCGCGGCCCTGGAGGTAGTCGAAGGTGGTGCGGTCGGGGGCGATCATGCCGGCCCGTGCACCCGCCTCGATCGACATGTTGCAGATGGTCATCCGGGCTTCCATCGACAGCTTCTCGATGGCCGGGCCGCGGTACTCGATGACATAGCCCTGGCCGCCGCCGGTGCCGATCCTGGCGATGATCGCCAGGATCAGGTCCTTGGCGGTGACGCCGTCGGGCAGCTCGCCGTCCACCGTGATCGCCATGGTCTTGAACGGCGCCATCGGCAGCGTCTGGGTCGCCAGGACGTGCTCGACCTGGCTGGTGCCGATGCCGAACGCCAGCGCGCCGAACGCGCCGTGGGTGGAGGTGTGGCTGTCACCGCAGACCACGGTGGTGCCGGGCTGGGTCAGTCCCAACTGCGGTCCCACGACGTGGACGACACCCTGCTCGACGTCGCCCAGCGGGTGCAGCCGGACGCCGAACTCCGCGCAGTTCTTGCGCAGGGTCTCCAGCTGGGTGCGCGAGACCGGGTCGGCGATGGGCTTGTCGATGTCGAGGGTCGGGGTGTTGTGGTCCTCGGTGGCGATGGTCAGGTCCGTCCGGCGCACCCGGCGGCCGGCCTTGCGGAGGCCGTCGAACGCCTGCGGGCTGGTGACCTCGTGCAGCAGGTGCAGATCGATGAAGAGGAGGTCGGGCTCGCCGTCCGCGCGCCGGACGACATGGTCCTCCCAGACCTTCTCCGCAAGTGTCCGTCCCATCGCTTTCCCTCCGGCCGGCCGCAGTGCCGGCCTTGCTCGTCTGTGCGCGATGCCCACCCGTGTCCCCTGGCGGGCCTGACGCCGGACCCTGGTCGAGGGCCGCATCTACAGAGTGACGACTTCCCTGGAAAATTGAACTTGCGTTTCACACTGTGAGACGCGAGTATCGTTGCATGGACAACTCTAGCGGCGTCGGCGTTCTCGACAAGGCGGCTCTGGTTCTGAGCGCTCTGGAGTCCGGTCCGGCCACCCTCGCCGGGCTGGTCGCGGCGACCGGGCTCGCACGACCCACGGCCCACCGGTTGGCCGTGGCACTGGAACACCACCGGATGGTGGCGAGGGACATGCAGGGCCGGTTCATCCTGGGCCCGCGGCTCTCCGAGCTGGCCGCGGCGGCCGGCGAGGACCGCCTCCTGGCCACGGCCGGGCCGGTGCTCACGCATCTGCGCGACGTGACCGGCGAGAGCGCCCAGCTCTATCGCCGGCAGGGCGACATGCGGATCTGCGTGGCGGCGGCGGAGCGGCTGTCCGGACTGCGGGACACCGTCCCGGTGGGCTCCACGCTGACGATGAAGGCCGGTTCGTCCGCCCAGATCCTGATGGCCTGGGAAGAGCCGGAGCGGCTGCACCGCGGCCTCCAGGGCGCCCGCTTCACCGCCACCGCGCTCTCCGGCGTACGGCGCCGCGGCTGGGCCCAGTCGATCGGCGAGCGGGAGCCCGGCGTGGCCTCCGTCTCCGCGCCCGTCCGCGGCCCCTCCAACCGCGTGGTGGCCGCCGTGTCGGTCTCCGGCCCGATCGAGCGCCTGACCCGCCACCCGGGCCGGATGCACGCCCAGGCGGTCATCGACGCCGCCGCCCGCCTCTCCGAGGGCCTGCGCCGCAACGGCGGCTAGGGCGCCCGCCTGGCCCCCGACGGCCGGCCTCCGCTCCCCCGCGGCGGCCGGCCGTCGCGCGTTCCCGATGCCCCGTACGAAGTCCTCGCCGACGCCGGCATCCGCACGCCCAACTGCCCGCCCCGCACGGGCCGCCGTCCCGGCAGCAGACCCAACTCCCCTGCCGCACGGGGCCGTTGGATGCCGTGCGAAGCTACGGAGCAGCCGGGGTACCGGAATCCGGGGACAGCAGAAAGGCCCCCCGCATGATGCGGAGGGCCTTCCTCGATGTACCCCCGACCGGATTCGAACCGGCGCTACCGCCTTGAGAGGGCGGCGTGCTAGGCCGCTACACAACGGGGGCGTTGCAGATGCTGTGTTTCCTTAGCGTCTGCGAGCTGGCCTACCTGGACTCGAACCAAGACTAACTGAACCAGAATCAGTCGTGCTGCCAATTACACCATAGGCCATGGTGGTGTAGACCAGTACCCCCGACCGGATTCGAACCGGCGCTACCGCCTTGAGAGGGCGGCGTGCTAGGCCGCTACACAACGGGGGCCCTAGCGATCCTGCGTGAGTGGCAGTGGGTGCGACCCAGACTGCCTCCCCGGGAAGGATCTGTACCCCCGACCGGATTCGAACCGGCGCTACCGCCTTGAGAGGGCGGCGTGCTAGGCCGCTACACAACGGGGGCCTTGCAGATGAGCTCTGCGAGCTGGCCTACCTGGACTCGAACCAAGACTAACTGAACCAGAATCAGTCGTGCTGCCAATTACACCATAGGCCATCAAAGCGCAACCCCCGGTGGGGGGCTTCTCCTTGATCTGCGCTTTCCGGTCCGGGCCTTTCGGCCCTCTCGGGCGGCGCAGGAAGAACATTACCTGATCGTGGAGGGTGCTCCAAAACCGATAACGCGGCGCACCAGCTCGGGAAGCTCGGCCAGCCCGCCGATCCGGTGCACCCCCTCAGGGGGCTGCTCACCGGTGCCCGTGCGGTCCAGCCACACGGCCGCGAGTCCGGCGTCCCGGGCGCCCAGGCCGTCGACGTCGAGCCGGTCGCCGACGTAGAGGACTTCGGCCGGCGGCAGGCCGAGCGTCGCGCAGGCTTCCCGGAACGCCTCGGGGGCGGGCTTGGCGTGGCCCAGGCCGTCGGCGCAGAGCACCGCCTCGAAGCGCTTCCGGATGCCCAGGACGGTGAGCTTGCGCTCCTGGTTGGCGGTGGAGGAGTTCGAGAGCACCGCCTGGCGCACGAGGGGGGCCAGCGCCTCCAGGGCCGGAAGGGAGTCGGGGAAGAGCTGCCAGGACGCCTCGTAGTGGGCGATGTAGCGGGCGAACCAGGCGTCGGCCTCGGCGTCGCTCAGCGGGGTGCCCAGGAAGGTGCGGGCGCGGGCCCTGCGGTGTTCCAGGAACCCCAGCTCGCCGGCGAGGAAGCGGGCGAACTCGGTCTCCATCGCAGCCCGCCAGCGGGCCAGCGCCGCCGCCTCGCCGCCGTACGCGGCCAGCAGTCCCTCGGCCCGCAGGTGCCGCAGGACGCCGGTGCGGTCGGACCCGGTGTAGTCGAAGAGGGTGTCGTCGATGTCCCAGAGGACGGCGCGGAGGGCCATACCGGGAAATCTAACGGGCGGGGGGCCGGGTGGGGGAGGGAAAGGGGCGGGCGGTGAGCCGGGCCAGGGCCGCGTCGATGCGC
>NZ_KB891908.1 GCF_000373585.1 Streptomyces sp. MspMP-M5 | reverse complement strand
CTAGGGCGCTTCTGACGGATCTCCGCGGCGTCGCGGCGCCTGGCACGCACTCTCGCGGCGTTGCCGGAATGTCTCCATAGCTCCGCTATGAAGCCATCCCGGCGCCTTGCGAGAGCACGCACCAGGCGCCGCTCCTTCTTCCACGGAGATCCGTCAGAAGCGCCCTAGCCCCCGAGCCCCGGCTCGGCACCGCCCACGGCCGGCGGGTCACGGTACACACACCGTGACCCGCCGGCCGTTTGCCGTGCCCGGGCCTCCGGCCTGCGAGTTCGTCCTCCGTACCGCGAGGTGTCACTTCCGGGACATCCCCTCTTCCCGGACCCTCGTTCCTCTTGGAACACTCTGCTGACCGCTGTACCGCGGTATCCGAACGACCCCTTCCGCACCGCGCTCCCGATCCGACCGTCCGTCATCCCCCCACCCACACGAGGTCCCCAGACACATGGCTGACATCAACCGCCGGCGCTTCCTCCAGATAGCCGGCGCCACCGCGGGCGCCACCGCCCTCTCCAGCAGCATCGCCCGCGCCGCCGCCATCCCCGCCCGGCGCAGCGCCGGTTCCATCAAGGACGTCGAGCACATCGTCGTCCTGATGCAGGAGAACCGCTCCTTCGACCACTACTTCGGCTCGCTGCGCGGCGTCCGCGGCTTCGGCGACCCGCGCCCGGTCACCCAGCCGAACGGCAAGTCCGTCTGGTACCAGTCCGACGGCGGCAAGGACCTGCTGCCGTACCACCCCGACGCCGAGAACCTCGGTATGCAGTTCATCGAGGGCCTCAACCACGACTGGCACGGCGGCCACCAGGCATGGAACAACGGCCGGTACGACCAGTGGATCCCCGCCAAGGGCACCGGCACCATGGCGTACCTGACGCGTAAGGACATCCCCTTCCACTACGCGCTCGCCGACGCCTTCACCATCTGCGACGCCTACCACTGCTCGCTGATGAGCTCCACCGACCCCAACCGCTACTACCTGTGGACCGGCTACGTCGGCAACGACGGCACCGGCGGCGGCCCGGTCGTCGGCAACGAGGAGGCCGGCTACGGCTGGACCACCTACCCCGAGCGCCTGGAGAAGGCCGGCGTCTCCTGGAAGATCTACCAGGACATCGGCGACGGCCTGGACGCGGCCGGCAAGTGGGGCTGGATCGACGACGCCTACCGCGGCACCTACGGCGACAACTCGCTGCTCTTCTTCAACCAGTACCGCAACGCCAAGCCCGGCGACCCGCTCTACGACAAGGCCCGCACCGGCACCGACGCCAAGCGGGGCGACGGCTACTTCGACCAGCTCAAGGCCGACGTCAAGGCCGGCAAACTGCCCCAGATCTCCTGGATCGCGGCCCCCGAGGCGTTCTCCGAGCACCCCAACTGGCCCGCGAACTACGGCGCCTGGTACGTCTCCCAGGTCCTGGACGCGCTCACCTCCAACCCCGACGTGTGGAGCAAGACGGCGCTGTTCATCACCTACGACGAGAACGACGGCTACTTCGACCACGTCGTCCCGCCGTTCCCGCCGGCCTCCGCCGACCAGGGCCGCTCCACCGTGGACACCGCCCTGGAGCACTTCCCCGGCAATGCCACCTACGCCGCCGGCCCCTACGGGCTGGGCCAGCGCGTCCCGATGTTGGTGGTGTCCCCCTGGAGCACCGGCGGCTACGTCTGCTCCGAGGTCTTCGACCACACCTCCGTGATCCGCTTCATGGAGCGTCGCTTCGGCGTCCACGAGCCCAACATCTCGCCCTGGCGCCGCGCGATCTGCGGCGATCTGACCTCCGCCTTCGACTTCTCCCTGGAGAACACCAAGCCGGCCGCGCTCCCGGACACCAAGGGCTACCAGCCGCCGGACCACAACCGGCACGACAGCTACCACCCCACGCCGCCCGCCAACCCCGTGCTGCCCAAGCAGGAGGCCGGCTCCCGCCCCAGCCGCCCGCTGCCCTACGCCCCGCTGACCGACGGCAAGGCCGACGTCGCCGGCGGCCGCTTCACCCTCACCTTCAGCGGCGGCGGCGCCGCCGGCGCCTGCTTCCTGGTCACCTCCGGCAACCGCACCGACGGCCCCTGGACGTACACCACCGAGGCCGGCAAGACCCTCTCCGACACCTGGAACACCGCCTACTCCAAGGGCAGTTACGACCTGACGGTGCACGGCCCCAACGGCTTCCTGCGCACCTTCCGGGGCCCCGGCAAGAAGGCGACCCCCGAGGTGACCGCCCGCCACGACGCCGCCTCCGGCCGGCTGGAGCTGTCCTTCACCAACCACGGCACCGCCCCCGCCCGCCTGACCGTCGCCAACGCCTACGGCGGCGCCAAGAAGACCGTGCGGGTCGACCCCGGAGGCACCGTCACCCAGCGCGTGGACCTCACCGCGAGCAAGCGCTGGTACGACCTGACCGTCACCGCCGACACCGACGCCGGCTTCCTGCGCCGGCTCGCCGGCCACGTCGAGACCGGCAAGCCCGGCGTCAGCGACCCGGCCCTGCACACCGCCTGACCGGCCCGGCCGGGCGGCGCCCCAGCACCGGCGCCGCCCCGCCGCCCGCCGGCGGGAAGGTCGCCTTGCCCTGGAGTGCACTCCAGCTCCTAGCGTGTGACCCACCACCGACCAGAGGGGAACACGTGCGGTACACACTGTTCGGCAGGACCGGTCTCCGGGTGAGCGAACTGGCCCTGGGCACCATGACGTTCGGCGAGGACTGGGGCTGGGGCGCCGCCAAGGACACCAGCGCGCGCCTCCTCGACGCCTACGCGGACGCCGGCGGCAACTTCCTCGACACCGCGAACAACTACACCGGCGGCACCTCCGAGACGATGCTCGGCGAACTGCTCACCGGCCGCCGGGACCGCTTCGTCCTGGCCAGCAAGTACACCTGCGCCACCGCCCAGGGCGACGTCAACGCCGGCGGCAACCACCGCAAGAACCTCGTGCAGTCCGTCGAGGCCAGCCTCCGCCGGCTGAACACCGACCGCCTGGACGTGCTGTGGGTGCACGCCCGGGACAACTTCACCCCCGTCGAGGAGGTGATGCGCGCCCTCGACGACCTCGTGCGCTCCGGCAAGGTGCTCTACCTCGGCGTCTCGGACTGGCCCGCCTGGGAGATCGCACAGGCCAACACCCTCGCCGAGCTGCGCGGCTGGACCGCCTTCGCCGGCTCGCAGCTGCGCTACAACCTGCTGGAGCGGACCGTGGAGCGCGAACTGCTGCCCCAGGCCCGCGCCTTCGACCTCGCCGTGCTCGCCTGGGCACCGCTCGCCGCCGGCAAGCTCACGGGGAAGTACCGGCGCGGCGAGTCCGGCCGGCTGGACGATCACGACTGGGACAACCGCGCCGACCACAACGCCGAGGAGACCGTCACCGCCGTCCTGGAGATCGCCGAGCAGGGCGGCTGGAGCCCGGCCCAGGTGGCCCTGGCCTGGCTGCGGCAGCGCCCCGGCAACATCATTCCGATCGTCGGCGCCACCAAGGAGAGCCAGCTGGCCGACAACCTCGCCAGCGTCGAGGTGACCCTCGACCCGGACGCCGTGGCGCGGCTGGACGCCACCAGCGCGGTCCCGCTCGGCTTCCCGCACGCCTTCCTCCGCGAACCGGGCATCACCGAGACCGTCTACGGCGACCGCTGGGCCGCCATCGAGGACCGGCGCTCCACCTACCGGCGCACCGTCCACGAGGTCCGCTGACGGCCCCGCGCGCCACCCGGCCCCGAACGCACAACGCCGCCGCCCGGACGTCCCGGGCGGCGGCGCTTCGGTCGGGTGCGGCCGGTGCGGCTACTTCAGCGCGCTGCGCTGCTGCCACTGCTGCCAGGTCTCCTGCCAGACCTCCAGGCCGTTGCCGACTTTGGTCTTCTCGGTGTTGGAGGTGCCTTTCACCTCGACCGTGGAGCCGATGCTCAGGAAGTCGTACGCCTTCTTGGCGTCCGACGTCGTCATGCCGAAGCAGCCGTGGCTGTTGTTGACCACGCCGATGGACTGGTTCCAGGGCGCGGAGTGCAGGAAGGTGCCGGACGCGGTGAGGTGGGTGACCCACTTCGAGTCCAGCATCCACTGGTTGCCGTAGCCGATGGTGGCGGAGTCCATGGTCTCGGCGGCGTTCTTGCTGCGGACGGTGTGGATGCCGCCGCGGGTGGGGGCCTCCGGGGAACCCGCCGAGCCCTTGATCGTGTCGACCGGCTTGCCGTTCTCGTACAGGGTCATGCTGTGCGCGGGCACGTCGATGACGGCCTTGTGGTCGGCGCCTATCTTGAAGTCGAAGTCGTAGTCCCGCGCGAAGTAGCGGCCGCCGCCGGAATCTATCCCGCCCAGCGCGCCCCGCACGGAGACCTTGGTGCCGCTCGGCCAGTAGTCCTTGGGCCGCCAGTCGATCCGGTCGCTGCCGTCGTAGTCCTGCACCCAGCCCCAGGCACCCTCCACCTTCGGCTGGCTGGTGACCTTCAGCGCCTTCTCGACCTCGGCGCGCTGGCTCTTGGCCACCTTGTGGTCGAACTTGATCGAGATCGGCATACCGGTGCCGACCGTCTGCCCGTTGCCCGGCTGGTTGGTGAGCTTGTTGACCTTGTCGGCCTGCTCGGTGGTGAACTTCGAGGTGGCCTCGGACTCCTTGCCGCCGGTGGACTTCGCCTTGGTGGTCACGGTGTAGGTGGTCTTCGGCCGGACCTTGCCCTCGGACGTCCAGGACGCGCCGTCGGCGGCCAGGTGGCCCGGCACCTTGGCGCCCTTGTCGTCCTTGACGTCGACCGCGGTCAGCTTGCCCCCGTCCGCTTTCACGGATATCGGCGAGCCGAGCTTCGCGGCGGTGCCGCCGGCGGCCGGGGTGACGGTCACCTTGGCCGCGGGCTCCGCCGCCGTGGACGAGCCGGCGCCGGTCCCGCACGCGGTCAGCAGCAGCCCCGCCGCGAGGGCGGCGGGTATCAACCGGGCGGTGTGGCGACGTGTTCCGGCGTGCACGAGGGTCCCTCCAAAGCTGAACATCGGACAGCGGCGGAGTCACAGGCATCCGCCGCATATCCAGACGTTTCGTCCGCTTCAGAGGTTGTGTGGTGCATCGGTTTGTTAGGACACAGTTCGATATCGAAGCCCGGAGGGCGCCGAGCGGGTCAACCGGAGCCGGACCCGGCCGGGGTGCCGGGACTCTCGCCCCCGCCGGGCGACCCGGGCTGCTCCGGTGTGGTGGGCCCGGGTGTGGGCTGCTCGGGGGTCGAGGGGCTGCCCGGCGTCGAGCCGGGACCCGACGGCGACTCCGGCGAGGTGCCGCCCGGCGACTGCGGGGACTCCGGCGTCGTGCTCCCCGGCGAACCGGAGGAGGACCCGGGGGAGGGCGGGGTCGACGGGGGCGGGGAGAACGGCGAACGGGACGGCGGGGGCGCCGGCTGGTCCGTACTGCCGTCGGTGCCGCACGGGCGGGTGAAGTACTGCCCGGTGTCCGGGTCCTTGAGGACGAACTTCTTCACCGGCTTCGGCGCCTGCTGCACGGTCACCACGTTCGCGGTCCGGAACCCCGGCCAGGGCTTGCCCTGGAGCGTCAGGCGCTTGCCGCCGGTGGCCGCCGGCGGCGTCAGCGGGTTCCCGCAGATGCAGCGCACCCGCGGCACCCCGAGCGCGTCCACCAGCACCGCCGTGCCCGCCTGGAGCACCGCCTGGAAGTCGGTGGCCTTGCCGTCCTGGTAGCCGTGGTTGGTGACCCAGGTGTCGACTTGCAGCTGCACGGGGGTCAGGGACCGCAGATACGCCGGCAGTTCCTCGGGGCTCTTCCCCTCCGCCCCGGCGAACGCCCGCGCCTTGTCCGGGTTGGCCCGGAGGTAGCGGATCTGCTTCTCGACGTCGCAGCTGGCTTTGGACTGGCTGCCGCCGTACAGGCCGGGCGCCGCCCCCGACACGCTGGTGGCCTGGTGGTCGCCGTGCGGCGCGACGGACGGGGTGGCCGTCGGGGACGCGGTGCCGTCCCCGTTCACCGTGGTGCCGGTATACGGGGACGGGCCCGAGGAGCCGGCCGACTCCAGGTACAGTGCGCCCGCGCTTCCGCCGCCGCCCAGGCGGGGCAGCACCACCGCGAGGATCACGGCCACGACCACCGCGGCCGTGGCGAGCGCGATCCGCGGCGCCGACCGCCACCAGGGCCGGCGCGGCCCGGGGGGCTCGCCGGCCGGTCCGCCCCGGCCACGATCGCCGCCTCCGCCGTCCCCGCCGCCCCCTTCGCGGCCTCCGCCACCGGTGTCATCCGGCGGCGGGGTCTGCGGCCAGGAGCGGGTCCGAGGATGGGAGGGCTCGGTGGGGGAGTCGGAGAGCGGACCGGACGGCGGGCCGGCCGGCTCGCTTCCCGGCTGGTCGTCCGGTGGCGGTGAAGATGTCACGGGGTCCCTCTTCCCGGCGTGCTCGGGCCGTCGGGCGCGGCGAACTACGCCCGGATTCGCGGCTTAAGAGTCATGTGTAGGCATATGCGTCTGGGTAATTGTGTGCTCAGGTCGGGCGCGCTCCGCAAGCGGGGCGGCACGGAACGTGCGTACCGTGACCGGGACGGCGCCTCGGCCCCGCGCCCGGCACCAGACACCCGCAGGAGGCAGTCGTGAGCCAGACGCCCGGCCCGGCGGCGGCCGGCCCGGAGAGCCCGTCCACCCACCGCGTCCCCGGGGCCCTGCGCGGCTGGGGCGAGGCGCTCGGCGCCGCCCTGGCGGGCCTGCTGACCATGGTCGTGACCGCCGCGCTCGGCCTGTGGGCGGCGGGCGCGGCCGACCTGCCGGCGGGCGCCTTCCCCTCGGTCGTCGCGGCCGCCGTCGTCGCCGCGGCCGGCGGCTCGCTGCACGCGACCGGCGACGCCGGGATCATCGCCGAGGCACACGCCGCCGTGGACGCCGTCCCGCTGTCGGTGACCCTCGCCGGCGCCCTGGTCACCGCCGCGGTCTTCCTGCGGCCGCTGCGGCACCGCGCGGTCGCCCCGACCGGCGAACTGCTCGGCCGGATCGCCCGGACGGCGGCGTGCTGGCTGGTCCTGCTGTGGCTGATCGCGCTCGCCGCCCGGCACAGCTTCACCGTCTCCGTCGGCAACGACCTCGCCGACCGGATCGGCGCCCTCCTGGGCAGCACCCCCACCGTCGGCTTCCGCGCCGACGTCCCGGCCACCCTCGGCTACGGCCTGCTGTGGGTGCTCGCCGTACTGGTGCTGGCCTTCCTCGTCTCCCGCGGGGCGCCGCTCTCCTCCCGGCTGCTGCGCTTCCAGGACTCGGTCCGCCCGCCCGCCCACGCGATGCTGCTGACCCTGCTGGTCTACGCCGGGCTCGGGCTGCTGGTCGGGATCGCCGAGCTGATCACCCGCGGCGACCCGGCCCGGACCCTTGCGGTGATCCTGCTGGGCCTGCCCAACCTCGCCTGGCTCGCGCTGGGCATCGGCACCGGCGGCGGCTGGACCGGTCACGTCGACAAGGCCCTCGGACTGCCGCTGCCGCACGCACTGCAGGAGGTGCTGGGGCAGCGCGGGACGCAGACCGTCGACCTGGGCTCGCTCGGCGCCGAGGACGGACGGGTCCGGCTGCTGGTCGCGGTGGCCGCGGTGGTGCTGCTCGGCGCCGCGTTCGCCGCGGCGGTCCGCGCCCCGGCCCGCACGCCCCTGTGGCGGCACGCCGTCGAGATGGCGGTGGCGCTGGCGCTGACCCTGCTCGTCGTCGGGCTGCTCACCCGGATCGACGCCCGTTACGGGCTCTCCCTGATCGGCGTCGGCGACCTCGGCGGCGACCTGGGCGGCGCGGTGACACTGCAGCCGCAGCTGTGGCGGCTGGTGGGGGTGGGCGCCGCCTGGGGCCTGGTCACCGGCCTCGCCGGCGGCCTCGCGGCGCGCCGGGTCCGCCACCCCGGCCAGCTCCGCGACGCCCGGCCGCCGGGCTCCTGACGACCGGACGACGGGCGGCCTGACCCGGGCCCGGCCGCCGGCCTACGCCCCCCGGGTGCCCGGGACCGGGAACACCGGGAGCGCCCAACTCGGCGGCGGCGGGGGAGCGGTCCCCTGCACGGTGCCGCGGTCCGCCCCGCCGACCGGGACGTCCGGCCGGCTCCGCGCCGGCTCCGCCGGCGACACCCCCGCCGTCCCGGCCCGCCCGGCCGCCCGCAGCGCCGCCACGAACCCCCGGCAGGTCTCGTAGCGTTCCTCCGGTTCCTTGGCCAGCGCGCGGGCGAACACCGCGTCCACCGCCGGCGGAAGGTCGGGCCGCGTACCGCTGGGCGCGGGCGGCGGCTGGTGCAGATGGGCGCCGAGCAGCGCCCGGTCGTCGTCGCGGACGAACGGCGGCGTCCCGGCCAGCATCTCGTACGTCACGCAGGCCAGCCCGTAGACGTCGCACCGGCCGTCCACCGGGCGCCCGGCGATCTGTTCGGGTGCCACGTAGTCCAGCGTCCCGATGAACTGGCCGACGCTGGTGAAGCCGGTCAGCGACAGCGACTTCTTCATCAGCCCGAAGTCGGTCAGATAGACGTGCTCGGGCCGGTCGGTGTCGGTGCCCTCGGCGACCAGCACGTTGCCGGGCTTCACATCGCGGTGCACCAGGCCGCGGGCGTGCGCGGCGTCCAGCGCGGACGCCACCTGGCCGGCGATCCGGCAGGCGGTCGCGAGCGGCAGCCGGCCCTCGTCGTCCAGCAGCGCCCGCAGATCGCGGCCCGCGACGTAGCGCATCGCGATGTAGAGGAGCCCGTCGGCCTCCCCGGCCTCGAAGACCGGCACGATGTGCGGATGGTCGAGGGACGCGGCCACCCGCGACTCGTACGCGAAGCGTTTGCGGAAGGTGTCGTTCCGGGCCAGCTCGGGGGTCAGCAGCTTCACCGCCACGGTCCGGCCCAGCCGCAGGTCCTCGGCCTTGTAGACCACCGCCATCCCGCCCCGGCCGATCTCCTCCCCGAGCAGGTACCCGGCGATCCGGCGGCCGTGCAGCCCGCCCGAGTCCGGCGCCGTCGGCCGCTCCCGGGGCCGGGCGCCGGCCGGCTCACCGGCCCGCTCGCCGCCCGGCCACCCGGTCACGTCCGGTCACCCGGCCCGCCGGGCGGGGGGAACGGCGGCGGGAACTCCGCCTCCCCGGGCAGCCCGCCCCCGTCCCCCGCACCCCTCGCATCCCCCGCGCCCGCCGCCCCGGCCTCCGCCGCCCCGTCCGCCGACGGCTCGTCCGTCACGGCGAACGTCACCAGCGACGCCCCGTCGCAGAAGCACCACCGCTCGTGCCGCGCGTCGTACAGCCACACCGCGTCGCCGTCCACCACCGCCCCGATCCGCGTCCCGCGCGTCCGCTCCGCGAACCCCTCCCGGTCCAGCCGACCGGCCAGCAACTCCTCGACGCCCTGCCGGTATCGGGACAGCGCGTCCTCGACGGCGGCCAGCAGCGGGCGCGGGTCCGCGGTCCGGGCGGTGGGCTGCCCGGCAGCCGGCGGGCCGTGCGGCAGCGACAGCAGCAGCCGCCCGTCCACCCACGCCGACCAGCCGTTGGAGCACCGGGCCAGCGCCCAGTCGCCGTGCCGCCCGACGACCTGGACGGGCAGCAGCGGATCGAGCGGCACCAGCGGGCGGGCGGCATCCGGCGCCGCCCACGTCGGCATCCCGTCCGGCGGGACGACATGGCTGGGGCGGAAGTCCGGTGCGGTCACAGGCGGCTCCTCGACGCTCCTCGCGCACGGCCCCGGCGCCGTACGCACCGACGGTCCCGGCTACCGGCGCATGATCTCGGGCTCATGGCGCCGCAGCAGCCGCAGGACCAGCAAGCCGCACACCGCCGACAGCACCACCAGCATCCCCATGTCCAGCAGCCAGGGGCCCACCGCGTGCCGGAGCAGCGGGTCCTCGGTCAGCGGCTGCGGCAGGATCCGGTGCAGGTCGACGGTGCCCGCCATGGCCGCGAGCGCCCAGCGGGACGGCACCAGCCACGACAGCTGCTCCAGCACCGGCGTGCCGCGCAGCGCGTGCAGCGCCCCGCAGAACACCACCTGCACGATGGCGAGGAGCACCAGCAGCGGCATGGTGACCTCCTCCTTGCGCACCAGCGCCGACACCAGCAGCCCCAGCATCATCGCGGTGAACGCCAACAGCGCCACCGCCAGGGTGATTTCGAGCAGCGGCGGCATCAGCACCCCGGCGCCGCCCGGCGCCCCGAGCCCCACCCCGAACAGCGCGACCACCGTCAGCACCACCGCCTGGACCACCGTGACCGCCCCCAGCACCAGCACCTTCGACATCAGATACGCCGACCGGGACAGCCCCACCGCCCGCTCCCGCTGGTAGATCACCCGCTCCTTGACCAGCTCGCGCACCGCGTTCGCGGCCCCCGTGAGCACCGCGCCCACGCACAGGATCAGCAGCACGTTCGTCGCCGTGCCCGCGGTCAGCTTCCCGCCGCTCAGGCCGTGCGCCATCGCCCCCATCACGAACGGCAGCGCCACCATGATGATCAGGAACGTCCGGTCCGAGGTGAGCGCCGCCGCGTACCGCCGCATCAGCGTCCACAGCTGCGCGCCCCAGCGCCGGGCCGGCGGCGGCGCCGCCACCCCGGCCCGCGGCACCGTCGGCGCGGGCGGCTGCCGGGTCTCCCCGGTGACAGACCGCCCGTACAGCGGCGAGGCCCGGAACTCCCCGGCCCAGTCCCGCCCGCGGTCGTTCTCGAACGCCTCGAACGCCTCCGGCCACTGCCCGAACCCGAAGTACGGCAGGGCCTCTTCCGGCGGCCCGTAGTACGCGCTGGTGCCGCCCGGCGCCAGCACCAGCAGCCGGTCGCAGACGTCCAGGCTCAGCACGCTGTGGGTGACCACGATGACGGTGCGGCCGTCGTCCGCCAGCCCGCGCAGCATGTGCATCACCGACCGGTCCATCCCCGGATCGAGGCCCGAGGTCGGCTCGTCGAGGAAGAGCAGCGACGGTTTGGTCAGCAGTTCCAGCGCCACGCTGACGCGCTTGCGCTGCCCGCCGGAGAGCTTGTGGATCGGCAGCCCGGCCCGCTCGGCCAGGCCGAGTTCGCCGATCACCTCCTCGACCCGGGCGGCCCGTTCGGCCGGCGCGGTGTCCTCGGGGAACCGCAGCTCCGCGGCGTAGCCCAGCGCCCGGCGGACCGTCAGCTGGGTGTGCAGGATGTCGTCCTGCGGCACCAGCCCGATGCGCTGGCGCAGCTCGGCGTAGTCCCGGTAGAGGTCCCGGCCGTCGTAGAGCACGGTGCCCTCGTCGGCGGGCCGCAGCCCGGTCAGTGCGTTCAGCAGCGTCGACTTGCCCGCGCCGCTGGGGCCGATCACGGCCAGCAGCGACTTCTCACCCAGCGGGAACGACACCCCGCCCAGCAGCGTCCGGCGCGCGGCGCCGGTGCCGACCCGGACGGACAGCCGCTGCACGTCCAGCGAGACCTCGCCGGTGTCGACGTACTCCTGGAGCCGGTCGCCGCCGAGGACGAACGCGGAGTGGCCGATGCCGATGACGTCGCCGGGCCGCACCGGGGCGAAGTCGACCGGACGGCCGTTGAGATAGGTGCCGTTGTGGCTGCCCAGGTCCGCGATGAGGTAGCCGCCGTCCGGGCCGGACCGGAGTTCGGCGTGCCGGCGGGAGACCGCGAGGTCGTCCAGGACCAGGTCGTTGTCGGCGGCCCGGCCGATCCGTGTGGTGCGGGCCGGCGGCAGCGGCCGGACGGTGCTGGGGCGGCGGAAGGTGTGGGTGGCCGCCGGATGCGACACCGACGACGGGCGGCCGGCGGCCGTGGGGCGGGCGACGCCGGTGAGCACCGCGCAAGGTCCGTCGGCCGGATTCCCGAAGCGGATCACGCTCCCCGGCCCGACCCCGGACCGCGACACCCGATGCCCCTCCGTGTACGTACCGTTCGTGCTGCCCTCGTCCTCCACCAGCCAGTGGCCCTCGGAGACCCGGAGCACCGCGTGGTGCCACGACACCCGGTCGTCGCGGAACACCAGCTCGCTGTGCGGGTCCCGGCCGACGTGGTAGTCGTGGTCCGGACTCATCACCTGGCTGACCCCGCCGGACTCCACGAGGAGTTCGGGCGCACGGGACGCATCCGGCCGCTCAGCCATATTTCAGATTTTACGGCGCATTCCTCGCCCTCGCCCCTGGTTACTCGCGCGGAGCGGCGGAGGTCAACTAGTGTGAGCGCCCCGATGAGCCCGCACCTGCGCATTCCACGGAATTGCCGGACTTCGGTCCGCTGATCAAAGGATGCCCCGGCGAACCGGGACGTACCGCACCTGCAGGGCAACGCACCATAGGGCCCGGGTTCCTTCTTATTCACCTACCTCGTGAAGGCAAGGCAGAGATGGCACGACTCGCGCGACAATCCCCCCAGCAGTTTCCCCGGCAGCGGCCCCATCCCGTCGACGAGGTGCTGCCGTTCGGCAAACTCGCCCTCTACGGCTTCCAGCACGTCCTCGCCTTCTACGCGGCCGCCGTCATCGTCCCGATCATGCTCGGCAACGCCCTCGGACTGTCCCGCGCGGAACTCGTCTACCTCATCAACGCAGACCTGCTGACCTGCGGAATCGCCTCCATCATCCAGGCGTTCGGGATATGGAGGATAGGCGCCCGGATGCCCCTCGTCCAGGGCGTCACCTTCACCGCGGTCTCCCCGATGATCGCCATCGGACTGGGCGCGGGCGGCGGCACCGCCGGACTGCTGGTGGTCTACGGCGCGGTCATCACCGCGGGAATCGCCACTTTCCTTTTCGCCCCGTTCTTCAGCAAATTGGTGAAGTATTTCCCGCCGGTCGTCATCGGCACGATTCTCACCATCATCGGCCTGACCCTCATCCCGCAGGCACTCCAGGACGCGGCCGGCGGCGCGCAGTTGGCCGGTAAGCCGGAATTCGGCGATCTGAAGAACCTCGGATACGCGCTGGGCACCCTGCTGTTCATTCTCGCGATCGTGCGGATCGGCAAGCCGCTGCTGAGCAGTATCGCGGTACTGCTCGGACTCGTCGGCGGAACGTCCGTCGCCTGGCTGCTCGGTGACGTCGATTTCAGCGGAGTGGGCCAGACCGACTGGTTCGGCGTCAGCACGCCGTTCCATTACGGAATGCCCAAGTTCGAGCCGTTCCCGATCCTCGCGATGATCGTCGTCATGCTGATCACGATGGTGGAGACCACCGGCGACGTCTACGCCATCGGCGAGATCACCGGCAAGCAGGTCGGCAACGACACCGTCGCCCGGGCGCTGCGCGCCGACGGCGTCGCCACCGTCCTCGGCGGCATCTTCAACTCCTTCCCGTACGTGGCCTTCGCGGAGAACATCGGCCTGGTGCGGATGTCGCGGGTGATGAGCCGGTTCGTGGTGGTCGCGGCCGGCGGTTTCATGATCGTGCTGGGGCTGGTGCCCAAGGCCGGCTCGGTGGTTGCCGCGATCCCGCACCCGGTGCTCGGCGGCGCCGCACTCTCCATGTTCGGCATGGTCGCCGCGGTCGGCGTCCAGATCCTCGGCAAGGTGGACCTGCGCGAGGAGCGCAACGCCCTGATCCTGGCGGTGAGTCTGGGCGCCTCGTTCCTGCCCACCGCGGTCGCGCCGTTCTTCGAGCGGATGCCGCAGGGCGTCCGGGCGGTGCTCGACTCCGGCATCACCCTGGGCGGACTGACCGCCATCACGCTGAACCTCGTCTTCAATGTCTTCACCCGTCGCAGGTCGGTGGAGATCGACTGGGACGAGTTCGCGGAGGACGAGTCCGCGGACGCGGCCGTGCCCACCACGGCCCCGGGCGAGCCGACGCCGGCCGGCCCCCCGCCGCACTCCCCGAACGCCTACTGACCGCGCGGCACCCCGCGCACCGACCCTCGGCCGTTTCGGCGGGGCGGGCCCACCACCGGCCCCGCCCCGCCGAACGGCCGTCTCAGTGCACCGAGTTGAACGGCGGCGCCTCGCCCGCCTCCCCGATCAGCTCCCAGAAGTGGTCCACCAGCCGCCGCAGATACGCCGACCGCTCGGCCGCGATCTCCTTCAGCCGGGCATCGGCGTTCCGCGCCACCACGTGCCCCATGTACCGCTCGGAGAAGTCCGCGAACTCCGCGTGCATGGTGCGCAGCGCGTCGCTCACCCGCGTCCGGTTCAGCGTGGTGATCTCGGTGACCGGCGCGACATGCGGCTTCCAGCGGCCCTCGATGGCCGCCCGCAGATGCCCGGCCAGCTCCTCGACCCGCCCCATCACCCCGATCAGCGTGCGCAGCGACAGCCCCAGCGCCTCCACCAGCGCCTTGGTCTGCCGGTAGTCGCCGGGCCACTCGTTGGCCACCTCCGCCGCGTGGTACGCCTCCGGGTCCATCCCGACCAGCTGCGCCAGCCGCTCCCCGCTCAGCTGCCGGGCCAGCCGGTGCTCCGCCAGCGTCCGCGGCTCCACCCCCATCAGCACCGCCGGCGGGCACCACAGCACATCCGCCAGGGCGAACAACTGCGGCTCGGTGGGCAGCAGGGAGCCGTACTCCCACGCCTCGATGACCTCGGGGCGCACCGGCGCACCGCACGCCGTCATGGACTGGGCGACCTGACTCGTGGTCAGACCCACCCGGGCCCGGGCGGAGCGGGCCTGAGCGGGAGAAAACGGAACGCTGTTCACGTACGCGACACCTCGCTGCACCCGGTGAGCAGGGGGTGCTGGGGGGAGGAGAAGGGAGCGGACATGGAGGAACATCCAGGAGCGGGCAGATTAACAGATCGGCCAGACGTACGAACCTCCAGTGCGGATCTGCCCCATGGGTATAGCCGACGCACCCGTGTCTACCGGGCGGTAGCGGCAGTTGGGATCGTCACGAGGGCGGGACGTAATGAAGGCGTTACGTGGATGACGGTGCCGCGTCACAGTGGTCACCGAGGCTGGCGGGTGCCGACGGGCCTTGCCGAGCGGGGCCCTTCGGTGTACACCAGACATCCGGTCCTCCCCCCACGATCCGATCAGGATGGGACCCTTCCTATGCGATACGCGCTCGACCGCCCCCGCGCGGTCCGATGCCTGCCGTCCGCCGTGCCGCCCGCCGGGGCCGTGTGCCACCGCGCCGCCGTCCGTCCCGCCGAGAGAAGACGGACCCCCGCGCACCCTCTCCAGCTGTCATGCATCTGACAATCAGCCCCGCGTCGCCGACCCTCGCACCCGAGCGCCGTCCGACGCCCGCCTGATCGTCACCCTCCCGCAGCACGCGCACCACGGAGCCGCCGGCGCCCCCACCGCCGGCCACCCGGCATGCCCAACTCGCCGCCGCGCGAGGGCGGTTGCTCCGCCCTGCCCGCGCCCGGCCACCGGGCCCGGCCCGCCCCGAGGAGCCCGACCGGCCCCCGGCCACGGCCCCCACCGCCGGCCTCCGCGTGCCCCGCAGCCAGAAAGGACCACCTCAGGTGCTCACTTCGCACCACGCACACTCCCAGGGCGGCTCACCCACGGCCCTGCTCGGCGGCACGGACCACCCCACCCCCACCGCCCCTCACCCCGCCGGCCACGTCCTCGTCGTCGGCACCCCGGGCCCGCGCCTGGAACGCCTCACCCACACCCTCCGCACCACCGGACACGACGTCACCCACGCCCCACCCGGCGAAGCCGGCCTCCGGCTCCACCAGGCACCCCCGGACGCCGTCGTCGCCCTCGACGAACCGGCCACCGGGCACGCCGGCGCCGACGTCATCCGCGAGGTCCGCACCGCCCCCGCCGGACGCGCCCTGCCGCTCCTCATGGTCACCGGCACCCCCGGCCCCGCCGGCGTCGCCGACCTGCTCCGCCGGGGGGCCGACGACTGCATATCCGAGGCGTCCGACCCCGACGAACTCTCCGCCCGCATCGAGGCCAAGCTCCGCCGCGTCCCCGTCCCCGTCGAGCAGCTGCTCCGCGACCCGCGCACCGGCCTCTACTCCCGGCCCCACTTCCTCGACGAACTCGACCGCGAACTCAAGCGTCCGGACGCCGCCCGGCACCACGGCGTCCTCGCCGTCGTCGCGGTCGCCGAACTCGCCGCCCTGGAGGAACGGCTCGGCCCCCGGGTCCGCCGCGAGATCGCCGAACGGCTGGCCGGCGTCGCCGAAAGACTCGGCGGCGCCTGCGACCGGCTCGGCCGCGACGACGACGGCCACCTGCTGATGCTGCTCCCCGCCATCGACGAGGAGACCGCCGTGCGCGGCCTGAGTGCCCTCGCCACCGCCGCCGCCGGCACCCGCTTCGTCGTCGCCGACGAGAACGTCCGCCTGACCCCAGCCGTCGGCTGGCTCCCGCTCGCCGAGGCCACCGACGCCGCCGACGCCGTCGACCGGGCCCGCGACGCGGCCCGTGAGGCCCTCCGCCACCGCGACCTCCGCCCCGTCCGCCACGCCCCCTGGATGCGCGGCACCCCCGGCCGCCACCGCCGGCCCCCGCTGCGCGCCCTGCTCCGCCCCGCGCTCTCCGCGCTCTCCCCGGTGCTGGCGCTGCTCCTGGGCATCGGCGCGCCGTTCGTCCTCTACCAGCAGGCGTACCTGGCCGGTTGGGACCTCGGCTCCGGCATGTACTGGGCGGTGGTCGCCGGACTGGTGCTCTCCGCGCTGCTGATCGTCCTCGAATGCCTCTACGCGCTGGACGCGCCCGCCCGCCCGCAACGCCCCGGCGCCGCCTACCCGCCGGCCAGCGCGGTGATCGCCGCGTACCTCCCCAACGAGGCCGCCACCATCGTCGACACCGTCGAATCGTTCCTGCGCCAGGAGTACCCCGGCGAGCTGGAGATCGTCCTCGCCTACAACACCCCGCACCCGCTCCCCGTCGAGGACACCCTGCGCGAGATCGCCGCCCGCGACCCCCGCCTCGTCCTCCTGCCCGTCGCCGGCAGCACCTCCAAGGCCCAGAACGTCAACGCCGCCGTCACCCGCGTCCGAGGCGAGTTCGTCGGCATCTTCGACGCCGACCACCACCCCGCCCCGCACGCCTTCCGGCACGCCTGGCACTGGCTCTCCCACGGCTACGACGTCGTCCAGGGCCACTGCGTCGTCCGCAACGGCGACAGCTCCCGTATCGCCCGGCTCGTCGCCGTCGAGTTCGAGGCGATCTACGCCGTCAGCCACCCCGGCCGCACCCGGCTGTACGGTTTCGGCGTCTTCGGCGGCTCCAACGGCTTCTGGCGCACGGACCTGCTCGCCCGCACCCGGATGCACGGCTCCATGCTCACCGAGGACATCGACTCCACCCTGCGCACCCTCACCACGGGCGCCCGGATCGCCGTCGACCGCACCCTGATCTCCCGCGAACTGGCCCCCACCACCCTCACCGCCCTGTGGAACCAGCGCTCCCGCTGGGCCCAGGGCTGGCTCCAGGTCTCCCTCAAACACCTCCGGAACGGCCTGCGTTCGCCGATTCTGACGCTGCGTCAGAAGCTCGGCCTGCTGGTCCTGCTGGGCTGGCGCGAGATCCAGCCCTGGCTGACCCTCCAGATCCTGCCGATCCTGCTCTACGCCATGTGGAAGACCGGCGGTCCCGGCCACCTCAACTGGGCGGTACCGGTCTGCGTGGTCGCCCTGCTCCTCACCCTCGCCGCCGGACCCGTCCAGGCCCTCTTCGCCTGGCGGCTGGCCGTGCCCGAACTCCGCGCCCGCCGCCGCTGGTTCTGGTCCTACCTGCTGGTCTCGACCGTCTTCTACAGCCACTTCAAGAACATGGTCGCCCGCCAGGCGCACCTCAAGGAGGCCCTCGGCGACCGCCAGTGGCGGGTCACCCCGCGCACCCGGACGGCCGGGCAGGCGGCCGGGGCGGTGGCCCGCCGATGACCACCGCCACCGCCCCCGCGACCACCTCGCCGCCCGCCCCCGAGAGTCCGCCCCGCCGCCGGGCCGGAGACATCGACGGCTTCCGCGGCCTCGCCGCGCTCAGCACCGTCGCCTTCCACGTCTGGCAGCAGTACACCGTCTACGACGCGCACGGCACCCACCCGCCGGTGGCCGACCCGGCCCTCGACGCGGTCCTCTCCCTCGAAGTCATCGACCTCTTCTTCGTCCTGTCGGCGTTCCTGCTCACCCAGTCCTACGCCCGCGCCGCCATCGACGGCGGCTCCACCCGCCCGGCCCGCGCCTTTCTCTTCCGCCGCGCCATCCGCATCCTGCCGCTCTACGTCCTGGCCGTCGTGGTCGTCTGGGCCACCCGCAACCCCACCCTCCCCGGCGACTGGCAGGACCTCTTCGAACACCTCACGTTCACCCATGTCTTCGACCAGGACCGGATCTTCTACACCCTCGGCCCGACCTGGTCGCTCTCCCTGGAGGTGTTCTTCTACCTCGTCCTCGTCGGCCTCGGCCCGCTCGCCGTCCGCGCCTGCCGGCGTCTGCGCCGCCGCGGCAGCCGGGTGGCGCTCTGCGCGACCGGCTGCCTCGTCCTCTTCGCCGCACCGCTGGCCTGGATCACCGTCGCGCACTACGCCCTGGACGTCCCGCACACCGACTGGGTCGCCTACTTCGGCCCGCAGGCCCGCTTCGGCGGCTTCGCGGCCGGTATGGGACTGGCGGTGGTGCTGGCCGCGCTCGGCGACCGGGCCCGCCTGCCCCGACGCGTCGCGCTGCCGCTGACCGCCCTCGCGCTGGCCGGCCTCTTCTGCCTCTCGCTCCAGTCCGACGCGGAGGGCTTCACCTTCACCTACTACCACCCGATCGCCTCCGCACTGTGGGCGCTGCTGCTCTTCAGCTCCCTCCACATCCGCCGGCGCACCCTCTGGAACCGCTTCCTGACGGCCCGTTGGCTCACCCCGGTCGGCCTGATCAGCTACAGCCTCTTCATCTGGCACGAGCCGGTCATGCTCCTGCTCCACAACGCCGGCCTGCTGCCCCAGGTCCCGTCCGGCTTCCCCTGGGCCCTGCTGATCGTCCTCCTCGCCGCCCTGCTGGCGGCCACGGCCAGCTACTGGCTCATCGAATACCCCGCCAGCCTCCTCGGCCGCCTCAAGGACCCCAACGGCCACCCCCGCAACTTCTATCCGGAGGCCGTCCTGCGCTGACGGCCCTCGCGAGAAACGCCTCGGCCGCCGGAAGTGATCCGGCGGCCGGGGCGGGGCGGGGGAGCGGGTGGCGTCAGCCGACGTGGACGCGCGGGCGGCGCCGCAGGTCCGGCTCCGCGCGGCGCAGCACCTCGCGGGTGACCGGCGCGACCTCCCCGTCACCGAAGACCAGGAACCGCAGCAGATGGCTGAGCGGATGGCCCTCGGTCCAGTTGAAGTAGATGTGCGGCACCTGGCCGGTCCGCTCCCGCAGCCGCATCAGCACCGCCGCGATGGTGTTCGGCACGCCCGCGCCCTGCACCCGCAGGATCCGGGTGCCGTACGCCTCCACCCCGTGCACCTCCAGCTCCGCGCTGAAGTCCGACGAGTCCTCGACGAGCACCTCCAGGAAGAGCACCGGCCCGCGGTCGGGGATGTGGGTCTCCTCGCGCTGGCTGTACTCCTTCTCCCGGTAGTCCGCCGCGTTGCGCTCGTCGGGCTCGTTGGCGATCACCCGCAGCGGGCCCGCCGCCATCGCCTCGTCGATCAGCCGCTCCGCGGTCTCGTCGAACACCACGTCCGCGGCGCGCAGTTCGAAGGCGCGGTGCACCCGCGAGGCGAACGACGTCAGCAGGATGCCGAGGATGAACAGCAGGGCGATCTTCAGTCCGTCCGGCCGCTCGATGACGTTGGTGACCAGCGTGTAGCCGAAGACCAGGGTGATCGCGCCGAAGCCGATGGTGGCGCCACGGTGGCCGCGGTGCCGGGCGGCGACGGTCGAGGCGAACGACGCGGAGAGCATCAGCACCAGCACACCGGTGGCATAGGCGCCGCTCTGGTCGTCGACGCTGGCGTCGAAGACGATGGTGATCCCGAACGCGATGGTCAGGAAGATCAGCACCAGGGGCCGCACCGCGCCGGCCCACTCCGGGGCCATGCCGTAGCGCGGCAGGTAGCGCGGGACGAGGTTGAGCAGCCCCGCCATCGCCGACGCGCCGGCGAACCACAGGATCGCGATCGTCGAGATGTCGTAGACCGTGCCGAACGCCTCGCCCAGGTGCTGGTGCGCCAGATACGCCAGCGCCCGCCCGTTGGCCGCACCGCCGGGGGCGAACTCCTTCTGCGGGATCAGGATGGTGGTGGCCAGACTGGACAGCAGCAGGAAGCCGCTCATGATGAGCGCCGCGGTGGTCAGCAGCCGGCGGGTGTCCCGGATCCGGCCGGCCGGCTTGGCCGGGTCGTCCCCGGCGTCGCCGCGCACCTGCGGCATCACGGCCACGCCGGTCTCGAAACCGGACATGCCCAGCGCCAGCTTCGGGAAGACGAGCAGCGCCACCCCGACGATCGCCAGCGGTGACGAGTGCTGCGCGGTCATCGCGCCCCACCAGTCGCGGATGGCCACCGGGTGGGAGAGCACCTGCCAGGCCGAGGTGGCCAGTACGACCACATTGAGCACCAGGTAGACGCCGACCAGCGCCACGGCTATCCCGATCGCCTCCTTGAACCCCTTGAGGAAGACCGCTCCCAGCGCAGCGAGGAGCAGCAGGGTGATCCAGAGGTTGGCGCCGTGCAGTGCGGCCGGGGCGAAGGGATTCTCCACGACGTGGGCCGAGGCGTCGGCCGCCGACAGCGTCATCGTGATGACGAAGTCCGTGGCGGCGAAGCCGAGCAGCACCAGCACCAGCAGCTTCCCCGCCCACCAGGGCAGCAGCCGCTCCAGCATCGCGATCGAACCCTCGCCCTGCGGGCTCTCCTTGGCGACCCGCCGGTAGACGGGCAGCGCGCCCAGCAGCGTCAGTGCGATCAGCACCAGCGTGGCGAACGGCGAGAGCAGCCCGGCCGCCAGCGCCGCGATGCCCGGCTGGTAGCCCAGCGTCGAGAAGTAGTCGACACCGGTCAGGCACATCACCCGCCACCAGGAGTGGCCCTTGTGCTCGGCGGGCGGGGTGCCGTGCGGCCCGGGGTGGCGGGCGCTCTGCTCGCTCAGGCCGTCCAGCAGCCAGGACCGCCACCTCGGCGGGGCGGCGGCCGGCGGCGGAGTGGGGTCCACCTGGGTACTGGTCATACGGCTACGTCCTGCCGATCGTGGTTCGGCCCGCCGACGGTCATGGGTGTCGGTCGGGTGGTGGGTCGAGGGGTACGGGTCTGTCGAGGAGGTCCCGGCCGCGTGGTCGTCGCGCGGGCCGGGACGGGGTGCGGGTGGGGTGCGGTGCGGCACGCGGCGTCGCACCGGGCGCCGCGAAGACCACCCCGAAAGCCGCCCCGAAAACGCCCAAGCGGACATATCGGCGGCCCACCCCCATAAAGGCCGATTCCGTCCAACTCTCTCTTCCTGCCGCCGTTTGTCGCTTTCGCCACGGGTCGTCGCCCGGGTGCGCCGGGCAACGAGGAGCGAGTATGCAACACACTTCCGCGCCGCCCGGCGTCCGGGGCGCGTCCGGGACCATCCGGTGTGCCGCCTCGGCGTCAGGGACGTGTCAGAAATACCCCCCGTGCCGTACGCACCGCGTTAAGTTCCCGGCCCGACGCTTCCCGCGTTCCCCGGTCCGCGCACCCTGGCACCAGGTCCCAGGAGGTGCACTCATGGCCACCGTTCACCATCCTGTCCCCGCTCACCCGCGGCCCGCCGACGAGCTGGGCCGCGAACTCGCGCTGCCCGTCGGGGCGGCGGTGACCGCGCTCGCCGTGACGGTGCTGCTGGCGACCGGCCGGGCCGCCGCCCATCCGGCGTTCCTGCTCGCCGTGTTCGCGCTGCTGACGGTCGCCGTCGCGGCCGCGGCCCGGCCCCTCATGGTCCCCGCCGTGGTCCTCGTCTCCTGGTTGTTCTTCGACGGCTTCGTGGTGCACCCGCACGCGGAACTCGGCTGGCAGCAGGCCGATCGGACGAGCCTGTGGGTCCTCGCGGGGGCCGGCCTGGCCGCGGCGGGGTGCGCGGCGGCCTTCCGCGCCGCCCGGGCCCGGCGCTCCGGCGGCATGTGACGCGCAGGCCGCCCCGCCGCACGAAGGCACCCCCGCCTCACGAAGTCGCCCGCCTCACAAGCCCGTCTCGTCCCACTGGTCGAGGAGCGTGTCGATGCCGTCGTCGCCGCCGGCGCCCGGTGGTTGCGTCGCGTCCAGGGTCTGTTCGGTCCAGATGACCTTGCCGCCGGGGGTGTAGCGCGTCCCCCAGCGCTGGGCGAACTGGGCGACGAGGAACAGCCCGCGCCCGCCCTCGTCGGTGGTGGCGGCCCGCCGCAGGTGCGGGGAGGCGCTGGTGCCGTCGGAGACCTCGCAGATCAGGGCGCGGTCGTGGAGGAGGCGGACGCGGATGGGCTGCGCGCCGTAGCGGATGGCGTTGGTGATCAGTTCGCTGAGGATCAGTTCGGTGGTGAAGCCGATCTCGTCCAGTCCCCAGGCTTCCAGGGTGCGCATGCAGGCGGAGCGGACGGGGCCGACGGCCGCGGGGTCGGAGGGGACCTGCCACTCGGCGATCCGGTCCCGGTCGAGGAGCCGGGTGCGGGCGACCAGCAGGGCGATGTCGTCGCTGGGGTGGGCGGGCAGCATGGCGTCCAGGACGGCGGTGCAGGTCTCCTCGGGGGAGTGGTCCGGGCCGTCGGCGAGGGTGCTGCGCAGCAGTTCCAGGCCGGTGTCGAGGTCGCGTTCGCGGTCCTCGACGAGCCCGTTGGTGTAGAGGACGAGCCGGGAGCCCTCGGGCAGGGCCAGTTCGACGGTCTCCACGGGCAGGCCGCCCCGGAGGCCGAGCGGCGGGGAGACCGGCACCTCGGGGAAGGAGACGGTGCCGTCGGGGCGGATCAGGGCCGGCCCCGGGTGGCCGGCCCGGGCCAGGGTGACGCCGCCGCCGACCGGGTCGTAGATGGCGTAGAGGCAGGTGGCGCCGGTAATGCCGGCGGCGCCGTCCCCGACCAGGGAGACCTCCCCGCCCGATGCCGACGCCTCGTCGGCCATCGTCCCGGCCGGGTCCCCGCCGCCCTCGCTCCCGCCGTCGTCCCCGTCCGTCCCCGTCCCGCCCGTACGGGCCTCGTCGGTGTCGATGTGGCTGACGAGTTCGTCGAGGTGGCCCAGGAGTTCGTCGGGCGGCAGGTCCAGGGCGGAGAAGTTGAGGACCGCGGTGCGCAGCCGGCCCATGGTGGCGGCGGCGTGCAGGCCGTGCCCGACGACGTCGCCGACGACCAGGGCGACCCGGGCGCCGGGCAGCGGGATCAGGTCGAACCAGTCGCCGCCGACCCCGGCCTGCGCGGGCAGGTAGCGGTGCGCCACCTCCAGGGCCGACTGTGCGGGCAGCGCCCGCGGCAGCAGGCTGCGCTGGAGGGTGAGGGTGGTGGCGTGCTCGCGGGTGTAGCGGCGGGCGTTGTCGATGGAGACCGCGGCCCGCGCGGCCAGCTCCTCGGCGAACGACAGGTCCTCCTCGCCGAACACCTCGGAGCCGGCCGCCCGCCAGAAGTTGGCCAGCCCGAGCACCACGCCCCGGGCCCGCAGCGGCACGGCGATCAGCGAGCGGATGCCGTTGTCCAGGATGCGCCGGGTGTCGTCGGGGTCCTGGTCCCGCCACTCGCGTTCGGCGCGCAGGTCCCGGACGAGGACCGGGCGGGCGTCGGCGATACCGGCCGCGATGGGGCTGCCCGGGACGAAGCGGATCCGCTCGCCGACGCGGTAGACGGCCGAGCCCTCCGGTACGCCGTGGACCGCCAGCCGCCGCATCGGCGCATGCCGCCCGGTCGGTTCGTCGCCGCGCAGCACCGGCTCCAGAAGCTCGACGGAGACCACGTCGGCGAAGCGGGGCACGGCGACCGCGGCCAGTTCCTCCGCGGTGCGGCGGACGTCCAGCGTGCTGCCGATCCGCATGCCCGCGTCGTAGAGCAGTTTCAGGCGCCGCTGGGCGACCTCGGCCTTGCCGGTCAGCGCCCGGAGTTCGGTGGTGTCCCGGAGGGTGACGGCGGTGCCGGGCGGGCCGCCGTAGGGGCCGGTGGGGCGGATGTTGACGGCGAGCAGCCGGTCGCCGGCGGGGTGCACCTCGTCGGTCGCCGCCCGCCCGGAGGCCAGCAGGGCGGCGGTGCCCGGTTCCAGGCCGAGTTCGGTGACCCGGCGGCGTTCGGCGTCGTCGGGCAGGCCGAGCAGCCGGCGGGCCTCGTCGTTGGCGAGCAGCAGCCGCCCGTCGCCGCCGATGATGAGCACGCCCTCGCGGACGGCGTGCAGGACGGCGTCGTGGTGGTCGTACATCCGGGTCATCTCGGCGGGGTCCAGACCGCGGGTCTGCCGCCGCAGCCGGCGGCTCACCAGGGCGGTCCCGCAGACCCCGACGACCAGGGCGCCGGCGGCGCAGCCGATCAGCAGCGGCAGCCGCTGCAGGGCCCACTCGTTGGTCCGCTGCACCTTGATGCCGGCCGCGACCAGTCCGACGACGCGGCCGCCGGCGTCCTTGACCGGGACGGTGGTGTCCACGGCGCGGCCGAACGCCGAGGCGGAGGTGGAGGTGACGGTCCGGCCGGCGAGTGCGGGGCCGTAGCCGCCGGGGACGCGCTTGCCGATCAGTGCGGGGTCGGGGTGGGTCCAGCGGATCCCGGACGGGCTGAACGCGACGAGGTAGTCGAGCCCGGCCTCCCGCCGGGCGTCCTCGGCGCGGGACTGGAGGCGGGTGGTGGGGTCGGCGGACCGCATCGCGGCGGCGGTCCCGGGGGCGTGTGCGAAGGCCAGCGCGGCGACGGACGAACGCTGTTCGGCCTCCGCCAGACTCGCCTGCTGGGCCTGGAGGGCGAGGGCGACCCCGGCGGCCACGACCAGCAGCAGTACGAGGGCGAGTTGGAGGACGAGCACCTGGCCCGCGACGCTGTGCACGCTCAGCACCGAGCGGAGACGGCGCCCGACATCAGGCCAGAAATGTCTCTTTTGCTCGAAATTTTCCCTCACGCGCCATATTTAGCACTGCGTACCCTCGGGCAGCGATCAGCTGCACGCCGTCATAAGCGTTCCTTTTGGAATGACAAAGCGGCTTTATGAGGGCAAATTTGGTCGGTTGTGGAGGGTGGGTGGGCGCCGGTGCAGGACCCCCGGCGCCCCTCGGAGCGACCCGTGAAGGCCGATTCCACGCGGTGTAGCGACCCTGCGACACAAGGTAATCGCACGTAGGTCCGTCATCGTGGGTTTCGGGTTCCGAGCGTTTCCGGCCGCGGGCCCGTCGGCGGGCCGTTGCGCACCGCATATTCCGGCCCCGACCATCCCGGTGTCCCGCATGCCGCCGGCCCCGCGCCGGGCGGCCGGCATGCCGTTGGTCCCGTATGGAGGTCCCCTGTGAACGACCGGATGACGCTCGCCCCGGATGCGGCACGGCAACTCGCGACCACGACCAAGACCACCCCCCAGATGCGCGGCATCACCCCGCGCTACCTGCTGCGCGCCCTGCCGTGGGTGGACGTCGAATCCGGCGTCTTCCGCGTCAACCGCCGCCGCACCTACGTCCTCGGCGACGACCGCATCGCCACCTACCAGGACGGCGACACCCACCGCGTCATCCCCGGCGACCTGCGTGAACTGCCGTACCTGCGCGAGGCAGACGACGCGCTGCTGACCGAACTCGCCGGTGCCTTCGAGACGGTGAGCTTCGACACCGGCCAAGTCCTCGCCGAGAGCGGCGAGGTGACGGACCGTCTGCTCGTCGTGGTGCAGGGCCGCGCCGAGAAGCGGGCGCGCGGCCGCTACGGCGAGGACGCGCTGCTCGACGTGATCGGCGACGGCCAGTTCTTCGACCTCGACGCCTGGACCCGCTCGGCCCCGATGCCCTACCGGGTCACCGCGCTCACCCCCGGCACCGCGCTCAGCCTCGACCGCGCCGTCCTGGCCCGCCTGGGCGACCGCGACCCGGCACTGCGGGCCGCGACGGACGCCTACCTCGCCGCGGACGGCGTCCTGCCGGGCAGCGAGGTGCCGGTCGACCTCAGCTCCGGACACACCGGCGAACCCGAACTGCCGGCGACCTTCGTCGACTACGAGGACGCGCCCCGCGAGTACCACATGAACCTCGCCCAGACCGTGCTGCGCGTCCACACCCGGGTCTCCGACCTCTACAGCGGCACCATGGACCAGGTCCGCACCCAGGCCAACCTCACCGCGCACGCGCTGCGCGAGCGGCAGGAGGACGTCCTCCTCAACCACCCCGAGCACGGCCTCTTCAACAACGTCGCCCCCGGCCAGCGCGTCCAGGCACGCTACGGCGCCCCCACCCCCGACGACCTCGACGAGCTCCTCAGCCGGGTCTGGAAGCAGCCCGGCTACTTCCTCGCCCACCCCCGGACCATCGCCGCGTTCGGCCGGGAATGTACCCGTCGGGGCGTGCCCCCGGTGATCGACACCAGCTTCGGCAGCCCGCTGCTGACCTGGCGCGGAGTGCCGCTGCTGCCGTCCGACAAGGTGCGGTTCTCCGGCGGGGCGGACACCGGCACCACCGAGGTCCTGCTGATGCGGGTCGGCGAGGCCGAGCAGGGCGTGGTCGGGCTGCGCCCGGCGAACGTCGCCGACGAGATCGAACCGGGCCTGGCCATGCGGAACATGGGCGTCGACAAGAAGGGCATCACCTCGTACCTGATGACCGCGTACTTCAACGCCGCGGTCCTCGTCGAGGACGCCCTCGCCGTCCTCCAGAACGTCGAGGTGTCCCGCTACCATGACTACGCCTGACCTGCTGGGACTTCCGTCGGCCGGGACCGGCGCGGCGGCCGTCCCCACGACCGGAGCGGCGGTGCCGGGCCTCGGCACCGCCGCGGTCCCGGCGGCCCCCGCAGCCGCGACCGGCGTCGGCACCGGCGCCCCCGTGCCGGCCCCCGAGTCCGCCGGCACCCCCTGGAACGGCACCGAACCGACGGGCCGTCACCTCTCCCAACCGCCGCCCTTCTCACCGGAGTTCGCGCGCCGCGACGTGCCGATCCTGCACCGGACCGTCAACGGCAAACCGCTGGTCTGGCTCGACAACGGGGCCACCACCCAGAAGCCCCGCCAGGTCATCGAGGCGGTCTCCGGCTTCTACGGCGCGGGCAACTCCAACATCCACCGCGGCGCGCACACGATGGCCCGCGAGGCCACCGAGGCGTACGAGGGAGGCCGGGCCGCGGTCGCCCGTTTCCTGGGTGCGGCGTCCCCGGACGAGATCGTCTTCACCCGCGGCACGACCGAGGCGATCAACCTCGTCGCCCAGAGCTGGGGGCGGGCCAACCTCGGCCCCGGCGACGACATCCTGGTGCCGGTGCTGGAGCACCACTCCAACATCGTGCCCTGGCAGATGGTGGCCAAGGAGACCCGAGCCCGGGTGGTGCCCGTACCGCTGCGGCCGGACGGGCAGATCGACCTCGACGCCTACGCCGACCGGCTCTCCATGCGGACCCGGCTGGTCGCCCTCGGCCAGGCGTCGAACGTCCTCGGCACCGTCCCGCCGGTCAAGGAGATGACCGCGCTCGCCCACCGCTACCGGGCCAAGGTCCTGGTGGACGGCGCCCAGGCGGTGGCTCACTTCCCGGTCGACGTGAAGGACCTCGACGCCGACTTCTACGTCTTCTCCGGCCACAAGCTGTTCGCCCCCACGGGCATCGGCGCCCTGTACGCCAAGCCGGAGATCCTGGAGGAGATGGCGCCGTGGCAGGGCGGCGGCAACATGATCGACTCGGTCTCCTTCGACCGCACCACCTACGCGCCCGTCCCGCACCGCCTGGAGGCCGGCACCGGCCATATCGCCGGCGTGGTCGGCCTGCTCGCCGCGATCAACTGGCTGACCGGCTTCGACCGGTCCGCGGTCGCCGCGTACGAGACCGAGCTGCTGGGGTACGCCCAACAGGCGCTGGCCGCGGTCCCCGGCCTGGACCTGATCGGCTCCGCCCCCGAACGGATCGCGGTGCTCACCTTCACCCTGGCGGGCCAGGACCCGGGCCGGATCGCGCAGTGGCTCGACCAGGACGGGATCGCCGTCCGGGCCGGCCACCACTGCGCCCAGCCGGCCCTGGCCCACTACGGGCTGGAGAGCGCGGCCCGCGCCTCGCTCGCCCTCTACAACACCCCGGAGGAGGTGGACCAACTGGCCGCGTCGCTCCAGCGGCTCCAGCAGTCCGGCTGACCCCGCCCGGCGGGCCTCCGCGGTGTCCCTGCGGAGGCCGTGCCGTGCCCGTGGTGTGTAGGGTGGGGGGCTGCGAAGGGGAGTAGCCCCGCAAACCGGTCGTCGACACACTGGAGCCGCAGGCGGCTCCCGGTGGCCGGGCCCGCGCCGTCACGGTGCGGGCGGGCGAGACCTTCGGCCCTTTGTCGACGATTCGAACGCGTCGGCGGGGTCGAAGCCGTCCGCCGCTCCCACGCCGGTCGCCCTCGAAGCCCGCCGGTGCGGAAAGGCTGACGATCAGCGTGTTGCATTTCGTCCTGCTCATCGCGTGCGCGGTGGCGATCTACCTCTCCTGCGAGTGGTTCGTCAACGCCGTGGAATGGCTCGGTGAGCGGCTCAACATCGGACGGATGGCGGTGGGCACCATCCTGGCCGCCTTCGGCACCGCGCTCCCGGAGTCCGTCGTGACGCTGGTCGCGGTGACCACCGGCGCCACCCCGGAGGCCAAGGACATCGGCGTCGGCGCCGCGATGGGCGGCCCGCTGGCGCTGGCCACCGTGGCGTACGGCGTGACCGGCGCGATGCTGCTGCTCCAGCGGCGCAGGCGGCACGCCGCGGTCCCGGCGGGCGGGTCCGCCGGCGCGGGCGGCGGGACGGCCACCGCGGAGCGGCCGGGCGAGGCCCTCGGTACGGAGCGGGACCTGCGGCGGCTGGCCAAGGACCAGACGTGGTTCCTGCCGGTCTTCGTCGTCAAGGTCGCGCTCGGCCTGGTCGCCTTCGCCTTCAAGCCGGTGCTCGGCGTGGCGTTCTTCGCGGTGTACGCCGTGTACTTCTGGCGTGAGATCCGCGGCGACCACGAGGACGACGAGGAGGGCGCCGAGCTGGAGCCGCTGAAGTTCCAGCCGACGGCCGCGTCCCCGGCGACCTGGGCGGTCGTCGTCCAGACCCTGGTCACCCTGGTGGTGATCTTCTTCGCCTCGCAGCTCTTCGTCCACCAGCTGGACGCCATCGGTCCGATGCTCGGACTCTCCGCGTCGGTCACCGCGCTGCTGCTGTCCCCGATCGCCACCGAGCTGCCGGAGATCATGAACGCGGTGATCTGGGTGCGGCAGGGCAAGACCAAGCTGGCGCTGGCCAACATCTCCGGCGCCATGATGATCCAGGCGACCGTCCCCAGCGGCCTCGGCCTGCTCTTCACCAGCTGGCACTTCGACACCGCCCTGCTGTGGTCCGGCCTGATCACCATGGTCGCGATCGGCTACCTCCTGCTGACCATGCGCGCCCACCGGCTCACCCCCCGGCGGCTGGCCCTGGCGGCCGGCTTCTACGTGGTGTTCGGGCTGGGGCTGATCCCCATCCTGAGCTGAGCCGGCGCGGCCCGGCCCCGGGGCGGCGGGGCGTGGTGGTCCAGTGCCGCGTGCGGGTCCGCGCCGCCGTCCTCCGGGGTGTGGTCGAGGTGGACGGTGGCCGCGGTCAGCCGCGGTACGCCATGGATCAGCGCGTGCTCGGCGGCCACCGCGATCCGGTGGCCCCCGGCCACGGTCAGCCGCGGGTCGAGGACGATGTCCGCCTCGGCCCGCAGGGTGTGGCCGATCCAGCGCATCCGCAGCGGCCCCACCCCGTGCACCCCGGGCACCGCCCGCAGCGCCGCCTCGGCGGCCGCCACCAGCGCCGGGTCCACCGAGTCCATCAGACGCCGGAACACCTCCCGGGCGGCGCCCTTGAGGACCAGCAGGATCGCGGCGGTCATCAGCAGGCCGACGACCGGGTCGGCGGCCCGCCAGCCCAGTGCGGAACCGCCCGCGCCCAGCAGCACCGCCAGGGACGTGAAGCCGTCGGTGCGGGCGTGCAGCCCGTCGGCGACCAGGGCGGCCGAGCCGATCCGGCGGCCGGTGCGGATGCGGTAGCGGGCCACCCACTCGTTGCCCGCGAAACCGGCCAGCGCGGCGGCCGCGACCGCCCCCAGGTGCTGCACGTCGCGCGGGTGCAGCAGCCGGTCGACGGCGGTGTAGAGGGCGGGCACCGCGGACGCCGCGATGGTGAGCATGATGACCACCCCGGCCAGGTCCTCGGCCCGGCCGTAGCCGTAGGTGTAGCGGCGGTTGGCCGCCCGCCGGCCGAGGACGAAGGCGATGCCGAGGGGGACGGCGGTCAGCGCGTCGGCGGCGTTGTGCAGGGTGTCGCCGAGCAGCGCCACCGAGCCGGAGAGCGCGAAGACCGCCGCCTGGACCACGGTCGTCAGGCCGAGGACCGCGAGCGAGAGCCAGAGCGTGCGCAGGCCCTCGCGGGAACTCTCCAGCGCGGGGTCGACCTTGTCCATGGCCTCGTGGCTGTGCGGGGTGACGGCGTGCGCGAGCCGGTGCCGCAGCCGGGCCGCCCGGGAGCGCCCGCCGGGGGCGTGCGGCGCGTGGTGGTGCCCGTGGCCTTGGCCGTGGTCGTGATTGTGGGAGGGGTGTTCGGGGACCGACTCGTGCGCGTTCACAGGCATCGCACCTTCCCGCGTCCGGGGCGCGCTTGTGCCGCCCGCCCTCGTCCCCCCATTATGTGCGTATGAGCGCACGCATGCACCTATCAGCTGCGCACGATGCGCAGGAGCCGGACGACGGCACGCGGATCGCGGCCGCCGTGGAGATCCTGGGCCTCCTCGCCGACCGCACCCGGCTCACCCTGCTGCGGCGCCTGAGCGCGGGCGAGGCCGACGTCACCACCCTCACCGAGGCGTGCGCCGCCTCCCGCACCTCCGTCAGCCAGCACCTCGCCCGGCTCCGGCTGGCCGGGCTGGTCACCGCCCGCAAGGACGGCCGCCGCGCCGTGTACGCCCTGCGCCACGGACACCTGCGCCGCCTGGTCGACGAGGCCCTCAACGTCGCCGACCACCAGGTCCGGCACCTGCCGCCGCACGACTGAGCGGGCGCCCCGCCCGGCGCGCCGCTCCCGTCCGGGGCGCCCCGCTCCACATGTCGTCCGCCCGGAGAACTCCTACCGTGGAGGCATGCGCGTCCTGGTGGTCGACGGCGAGCCCCGCACGGCGGCGCTGCTGCGGCGCGGCCTCACCGAGGAGGGCTACGTCGTCGACCTGGCGAAGACCGGCCCGGAAGCGGTCTGGCGGGCCCGCGGGGTGCCGTACGACCTGATCGTCCTCGACGTGCTGCTGCACGGTTACGACGGCTTCGAGGTGTGCCGCCGGCTGCGCGCCGCGGGCTGCTGGTCACCGGTGCTGGTGCTCAGCGCCCGCAACGAGATCAGCGACCGGGTACGCGGACTGGACGCGGGCGCCGACGACTACCTGGCCAAACCGTTCAGCTTCGCCGAGCTGTACGCCCGGCTGCGGGCGCTGGCCCGCCGCGGTGCGCACGCCCGGCCGCCGGTGATGGCGGTCGGCGACCTGCGACTGGACCCGGCCGGCCGCCGCGCCTGGCGGGACGGCACCGAACTCCACCTGTCGGCGAAGGAGTTCGCGCTGCTGGAGCTGTTCCTGCGGCACCCCGGCGAGGTGCTGACCCGGACCATGATCCTGGAACACGTCTGGGACTTCCCCTGCGACGGGGTGTCCAACGTCGTCGACCAGTACGTGGCCTACCTGCGCCGCAAGATCGACCGCGCGGGCGCGGCGTCCCACCTGGAGACCGTCCGCGGTGCCGGCTACCGACTGCTCAACCCGACCCCCGTGACCAGCGGTTGAGGCCGGTGGACGGGACGGGGTGGGGTTGCTCCGGTCTCGACGGGCCCACGGGACCCGGGTGGATGTGAGAACTCACATCCACCCCACACGGTCGCCTCATCGACCGCTCCGCATACTGGCCGGGAACCGGAACCCAGAGGAATCCAGGTGAGGTGATTTCCATGCCGACCACCGTGAAGACCCACCGCTGGCGGACCACGATCATCGGAGCGGCGTGCGCCGCCCTGCTCGCCGGCGGCGCGGGCACCGCGGTAGCCGTGCCGAGCGCGGTACCCGACCTGCACTCCGCCACCGTCGCCACGGCCGTGGCCAAGGCGCACGAGGCGATCAGCGTCAAGGCGAACACGAAGTCCGTCAAGGCCGGCCAGACGGTCACCCTCAGCGGCCGGACCAAGGGCATCAAGCTGGGCAGCAAGCTCACCGTGCAGCACATGAACAAGGGCAAGTGGACCACGCTGCACGCCAGCACCAAGACGAAGCACGGCGGCAACTACAGCGTCAAGGTCAAGCTCGGCAAGAAGGGGAAGGAGAAGCTCCGGGTCGCCCACGGCGCGACGCACTCCTCCACCGTCACCGTGACCGTGCACTGACGCCACGTCACCCCGAACGGCTACCGCGACGACGACGAGCGTTTCGTGGACCGCGTACCGCAGATCAGCCGGTGGGCAGGCCGCCCGGGACGTGCCGTCACCCCCAGGTCGCGGACTCCGGATCGACGCCGTGGGCCGCGGCGTTCGCGAAGATCACGTCGCGCAGCCAGCGGGTGAGGCCCGGTGCGAAGGCGTCGAAGTACTCCGCGTAGCCGGGGTCGTCGACGAACCGCCGCCCGATGCAGGCGTGCATCGCGTGGGTGCAGTCGAAGTACCGGGAGAGCAGCGCGCGGTGCCGCTCGGCCAGGGCGTTCGCCCCGTCGGAGCCGGGTGCCACGCCGGCGCGCCGCGCGGCCGCGAGATCGGCGTTGAGCGCGTCGGTGGTGGCCGCGATCTCCTTCCAGTCCTCCGGTGCCATCCGCGCGGCCCGTTCCGCGTACTGGCTCCACTGCGCGGTGTCGCCCCAGCGGTCCTCGGCCTCGTCCACCCAGGCCGGCCGCCAGTCGGCGCCGAAGATCTCGACCTGCTCCTCCGGCGTCAGCCGCATCCCCGTCCGCGACGCCTCCAGCATGTGGTCGACCGCGCCGACCATCTTCTCCAGACGGGCGATCCGCTCCACGAGCTGGGACCGCTGCCGCCGCAGATGCGCGCGGGCGTCGGTGTCCGGATCGTCGAGCAGCCGGCCGATCTGGGCGAGCGGGAACCCGAGTTCCTTGTAGACCAGGACCCGGTGGATCCGGGCGATGTCGTCACCGGAGTACACCCGGTACCCGGCCCAGGTACGGCCGCTCGGCCGCACCAGGCCGATCGCGTCCCAGTGATGCAGGGTCTTCACGCTGACCCCGACGAGCGCGGCCGTGCGCCCGACGGTCAGCCCGTCGGGACCGACCGGTCCGGCGCCCTCCCAGATGATGGTCGGCTCCTGCTCGGAGAAGTCAGGGGAGCCACCGGGGGATTCACTCGTCATCGGGCCAGTGTGGCGCACCGGGTGGAGATCCGTCCGTCCGCCGCCGATCCGGGCGCCGCCGCAGATCAGGGCTCCGCCGCCGGTGACACCGCGCGGGCCGGCGCCGGATAAATCGTTGGCGCGACGCGGCCCGGCCCGTCTACCGTCTGACCCGTCGTCGACACCATCCGTCGGCGCCCGGTGCGCGCCGCGCCGGGGAACCGCACCGAAGAGGGAGGTGGCATCCGATGACCGTCGCTGCCACGGGCACCGCCCGCATCCAGAAGACCATCGATGTCCTCCCCGCGGTCCTCGGCTGAGCCGACTCCTTCTCGTTCCTCCGCGTGCTCCCGTGTGCCGGCCTCGTCCGGCGCACCGAGCACGCACGGCCGGGACCGCGCCTTTCCGAAGGGCCCTCCCGTTGTTCGCTCATGCCCTCTCCGCTGCCCATCCGCTGACCGCCGACTACGGCTGGGACGACGGATTCGCGGAACTCTTCACCCCCTTCGCCGGGCAGGGGTTCGTGCCCGGCCGCATCGTCCGCGTCGACCGCGGCCGGGTGGACGCCGTGGTGCCGGACGGCGACCGCGTCCGCACCGTCCTGGCGGACACCGCGCTGGTGGCCACCGGCGATCCGACGCGGGTCCCCTGCACCGGCGACTGGGCCGTGCTCGACCTGCACAACGGGCGCGTCGGCGACCATCTCGACGGCGTCGTACGGGCGTTGCTGCCGCGCCGCACCGCCCTCCTGCGGTCCGCCTCGACCAAGCGCTCCGAGGGCCAGGTCCTCGCCGCGAACGTCGAGTACGCCGTGGTCGCGGTCTCCCTGGCCGAGACCCTGGACCTGGACCGCGTCGAACGGTTCGTCTCCCTGGTGTGGGAGAGCGGGGCGCAGCCGGTGGTGGCGCTCACCAAGGCCGACCTGGTGGCGGACCCGGTCACGCTCGGCCACCTTGTGGCGGACGCGGTGGGCGCCGCCCCCGGAGTGCGGGTGGTGGCGGTCAGCGCGGCCACCGGGGAGGGCGTCGACACGCTCTCCACCGTGCTCGCCGGCGCCACCTCCGTCCTCCTGGGGCGGTCCGGGGCCGGCAAGTCCACCCTGGCCAACGCCCTCCACGGCGCGGACGTCCAGGACGTGCGCGCGGTGCGCGACCAGGACGGCAAGGGCCGGCACACCACCACGACCCGCGATCTGCTGGTGCTGCCCGGAGGCGGCGTACTGATCGACACGCCGGGACTCCGCGGCGTCGGCATGTGGGACGCACAGGCCGGCCTGGCCCGGACGTTCGCCGACGTCGAGGAACTGGCCGAACGGTGCCGTTTCCATGACTGCGCGCACGACGCCGAGCCTGGCTGTGCGGTCCAAGAGGCCGTGGAGCACGGACAGTTGACGCCCCGTCGCCTGGAGAGCTACCGCAAGTTGCAGCGGGAGAACCAGCGCATCGTGGCCAAGACGGACGCCCGGCTGCGTGCCGAGATCCGGCGCGACTGGAAGCAGAAGCAGGCACTGGGCCGGCACCAGATGGAACGGAAGCGGGGACCGGCGGCGGCCGGGCGCCGACGCGCGGGACGGTAGGGGCTCGCGGGGTGGTGGCTCCGGGCGGCGGATTCCGGGTGGCGGCTCGGGGGCCGCCGCCCGTCAGCCCGCGAGCACCGCCCCCACCCAGGCACCCACCACCAGCAGACAGGCGAACAGTTCGACCAGCACGCTCAGGCCGATGGCGCGCAGGACCGTACGGGTCGAGGCCCAGGCATCGCCGTGGCTGCCCAGGCGGATGCGTTCGAGGAGGTAGAGGCCGCCGAGCGCGCCCAGCGGGCAGCCGATGACGGGCACCAGGAAGAACCCCACGACACCGGCCGCGCCCGCGAGGAACAGCGTGCGGAAGGGCACGCCCGCGTCGCGCAGACTGCGGGTCGGCAGCAGCCACTTGAGCACCTGGTTGAGGAGCAGGACGCCGGTGCCGGCCATCAGCACCGTCCACGCCAGGGTCGACCGTTCGGCCGTCGCCCACCACAGCAGCCCCGCCCAGATGACCAGCGGACCGGGCAGGCCGGGGACCAGCACCCCGAAGACGCCGAACAGCATGACGAGCCCGACGCCGATCAGCTGCCAGGCGTTCATGCGCCGGCCCCGGAGCCGCCGGCGCGCGGGCGCGGCCCGAACGGCGCACGCCGGACCAGGGCCCGGACGCTGCACTCTCTCACGGCCCGCATGGCCCAAGCCTGCCGGAAGCGGGCGACCGGCGCTTCCTGGAGTGCCCTGTTCGCGCCCTGTTTCGGTGGCTTGCGCCACGGGACAATGCGGGCCATGAAGCAGCAGGGGGCGGGCCGCGGAAGAGAGGACGACTGGTGGTGGCGGGAGCTGTACGGCGACGATTCCGGGACGGGGGAGGGGACAGGGGAAGGAGCGGGGGACGGGAGCGGCGGGGGGCCGCGGGGCGGTAGCCGGGGTACGACTGGCACCCCTGATGCCCGTGAGAATCCCCGTGCCCCTGGTACACCTGACACCCCCGGTACACCTGACTCCCACGGCACTCACGGCACTCACGGCACCCATGAAACCGCCGACACGCTCGACGAGCGGATCGAGTCGGTGTTGCGGACGGTGGGGCGGCGCGGGGGAGCCGTGCCCGGCGAGTCCGCGCCCCAGGAGTCGCCTCGGACGGAGCCCCCGCCCTCGGCAGCCGCTCCAGGGGAGCTCTCCATGACCTCGTTCGAGCCCCGGCCGTGGGAGCCGAGCGCCTGGGAACCGCCGTCCTGGGACCCGCCCGCCCGGCGGGCGCCGTCACCGCCCCGGCCCGCGGAACCCCCTCCACCTCCGCTGTCCTCCTCGCTCCCGCCGCCGTCGGCCCCGGCGACCGGCGACGACGGCGCGACGGCGGACGTGCCGCTCGACGACGTCATGGACCCCGAGCCCGCGGTCTGGGCGACCGCCCCCGCCACCTTCCCCAGCCCCAGCCCCATCCCCGAGGCGGAGCCGGCGGACGCCCTCGGTGAGCCGGTGCCCGACACGGTCATGGACGGCGCCCGGTTCGGCCCGGTCGATGTCCGTGCCGTCTCGCAACGCGGTGCCGACGCGTCTCAGCGGGGCGAGGCGCGCGGGGAGGCGTTCCTCGTCGCCCGGTTCGGGGCGGATGCGGACGCGGTCCTCCTGGTGGCCGTCGCCACCGGGCTGTCCCCCAGGGGAGCGGCCGCCCAGCGCGCGGCCCGCGTGGCCTGTGCCTGGGCCGGCGGTGCCGTCGGCCGCTGCGCCACCCGGTTGGCGCAGGACCTCCGCGCCGAGCGGCGCGAGGCGCTCAAGGCGGGGTTGCAGCGCCTCACCGCCCGCGGTTTCGGCCGGCTGCGCGGTCGGGCGGCGGAGCTGGGCGTGCCGGCCGACGCGGACCCGGCCGCGCTGTGCTGCCTGTTGGTGCCGGGCGACCCGGAGTGCCGTACACGGGTGTTCTTCGGCGCCGGCCCGGGCGGGCTGTTCCGGCTTCGCCACGGCGGCTGGGAGGACCTGGATCCGGTCGGCGCGACACCGGCCGTCCCGGCCCCGCACCCCGCCCCGGCCGTCGCCACCGACGCCGTCCCTGCCCCTGACGCCGTCCCTGCCTCCTCTCCGGCGTGTCCGTCGGCACCGTTCCGGTTCCGCGCCGTGTCGGGCCGGTCGGGCGACGTGCTGCTGCTGTGCGGCGCCGGGCTGGTGGCACCGTTGAGCGGAGATCCGGACTTCGCCGCCCGGCTCGCCGCCGCATGGTCCGTCCCGGGGCCGCCCGACCTCGTCGACTTCCTCGCCGCCGTCCAGCCGCGCGGCGCCGGCGACACCAAGGACCGCACGACGGTGGGCATCTGGCAGCCGTAGCGCACGGCAGCGGAAACCGGCCCCGTACGACGTCGGGATGAGCGGGCCGCTCGGCTACGGCGCGGCCTACGAGGCCACCCGCGAGTGCGATCTGCTGATCCTGCTCGGTACGGACTTCCCGTACAACGCCTTCCTCCCCGACGACGTGCGGATCGTCCAGGTGGACGCGCGGCCCGAGCACCTGACCCCGAGGGTGCGGGTGAAGGAGAACCGCAGGTTCCTGGACCGGATGCTGAAGAAGCACGCCGACGCGCTGCCGCAGGCGATCGGTGCCCAGTTCATGGACCGCGGGCGGCAGATCGTGTCGATGTCGGGCGACGGCGGCTTCGCGATGCTGATGGGGGACTTCCTGACGGTGCCGCGAGCGCGGCCGCGGTGGAACTGGAGGCACAGCTCACCGGACCAGGTCGGCGCGTGCGCTCGCCCGTTCCGCCGGGCGCCGCAGACCGCCCACGGCGGGCGCCGGGCCGGCCGGGTGTCCGCGGGTGGCAAGCGGAAGCATGGCGGCGGGCCCGATGGGAATGCTGACCGTGAGGCTGTTCGAGGCAGAGCGCCGGTGGTTCGTCTGGGGGGCGGGGGAGAGATGCGTCAGCCTGTGCGGTGCGAGGAACGGAACAGACCGCAGCGAGCGGACAGGAGGGACGGAAGCGGCGCGGTGGCGCTGCGCGCGCCCGGGGTGCTGGAGCGCAAGGTGCGGCAGGCCGATCTCAAGGCGGTCGGCGAACTCCGCGGAGAGATATGCGAGTTACTCGGCCGCTGGGCGCCGCCGGACGGCGGGGCGCCGGCGGATCCCGAGGTGGCGGCGCTGCTGACCAGCGAGTTGGTGACCAACGCCCTGCTGCACACCGACGGCGGGGCGGTGGTGACGGCCCGGGTCACCGACCGCCTGCGGGTGGAGGTGCGGGACGGCGCCGAGCGCCGTCCGGAGCCGCGTGCCCCGTCGGTCGACGGCACCTCGGGGCGGGGGCTGATGCTGGTACGGGCCCTGGCGGACGCCTGGGGCATCCGCCCCGAGGGGGGCGGCAAGTGCGTCTGGTTCGAGCTGGGCGGCGGACCGGCCTGAGGTCCTGTCGTCAAGCCGGGGGTGAGGGTCGGCGCGGTCCGCCACCGTTCAGCCGAACTGCCTCTCGATCTCGGCGAGTTTCTCCTCCAGGGAGTCCAGCCGGGGGATCGTCTGGGTGTCGTCCTCGGCGGTGAGGTCGACGGCGGCGCGGCGTCCGTGCGCGGCGGAGCCCTCGGGCTCGGCGCCGGCCACGGCCTTCAGGGCCGGCCGGGGGCGGTTGGCCGGCTCGCCGGAGGGCAGCGGAGCCGGGTCGGCCGGCGGCGCTACGGCGTCCGGACCGGCCGGCGGAGCGGCCTCCATGGGGGCCGGCAGGGGCGCGCCCGCCGGGAGGGCGTGGCGTCCACCGCTTCTGGCCCAGGAGCGGTGCTGCCGGTTGAGGGCCTTGATCCGGGCCCGGTCGAGCTTGTCCTGCTCCCGCCGGTGGAGCCGGCTGCGGGTCTTCTCCCGCTTGTCGTCGCGGACTTCCTCGACCGCCTCGTCCAGCGTCCCCACGCCTTCCAGCAGCATCAGCGACCAGGCCGCGAAGGTCTCACGGGGCGCCCGCAGCCAGCGCACGATGCGGATCTGCGGCAGCGGCCGGGGCACCAGGCCCTGTTCGCGCAGCGCCGCCCGGCGGGTCTGCTTCAGCGCCCGGTCGAAGAGGATCGCCGCCGACAGCGACATCCCGGCGAAGAACTGCGGGGCGCCCGCGTGGTCCAACCCGCGCGGTGCGTGCACCCAGTTGAACCAGGCGGCGGCGCAGGCGAACGTCCACACCAGTATCCGGGAGCCGAGCGCCGCGTCGCCGTGACTGGCCTCGCGCACCGCCAGCACGGAGCAGAACATCGCGGCGCCGTCGAGTCCGAACGGCACCAGGTACTCCCAGCCTCCGGTGAGCCCGAGGTTCTGGACACCGAAGCCGACCAGGCCGTGGAAGGACAGTGCCGCGGCGACCGCGGCGCAGCAGAACAGCAGCATGTAGGCGGCCGAGGCGAAGACCGCCTCCTTGCGCCGGCGGCGGTCCACGGTGCGTTCCCAGGACTCGTCGGTGCCGGCCCGCCGGCCCGCGTGCCTGCCGCGCAGGACCCGGAAGGCGATGACGGTGCCCCCGGTGAGCAGCAGAAACGTCGGAATCATCCAATTCAGCGATATCTCGTTCATTCTCACTCCGGGATTCCTTGCTCGGATGGCGGCACTTCCGCGGGTTCGCGAGTGCGCGCGCCATCCTTACGGAACCGGCCCCGGGTGCAGGGGGTTTCGGGGCAAGAGAACGCCAAGGTGAACGGGGCCGGCGGCGGAATGACCCGGAGGTCTCGAACTTCCTTGCGTCGAGGGGAAGTTGCGTGCGAGAGAGGGTCCGCCCGCGGGGGTGGCCGGCCGGTCAGGAGGTTGCGGTGAGGCGGCTGATGCGCTCCGCGTCGCAGGTGCGCGGGCAGGTCACGCAGGTGTCCTCGGGACGCAGGGTGTAGTACATGCAGCAGCTGGCGCGGTCCCGGGTGGGCAGCGCGGTGCCGGCCGGGCCGGGCAGCTCGCGGAAGCCGGCGCCGGCCACGTACGGCGCGGTGGCGCCCGGCAGCAGCCGCGCCAGCTCGGCCCTCGCCCGCGCCTCCTCGCCCAGCAGGTGCCCGATGTACCAGAGCCCCTCGACGATCTCGTCGGAGGCCATGCCCCAGGCCGCCCGGGGGCCGCGCCGCATCCGGGCGCGGAAGCCCTCCAGGACGGGCCGCAGATGGTCGGCGACCGCGGTGCGGACCTCGGCGCGCAGCGCCTCCTCGTCCGGCACCACCCGTGCGCCGGGCAGGGCCGCCGCAGGATCGTCCGGGAGACACCCGAACGAGCCCGCGCGCACCGCCATCCGGCCCAGCCCGCGGTGGAGGGCCACGTCCTCCGCGGACAGGTGCGGCACCCGGCGGTGCAGGAACCACGGGACGGTGATCAGCAGGCAGGCCGGCCAGGCGTAGCGGTGCAGCGCGAAGCTCGCGACCACGTCGGGGCGGGCGGGCCGGCCGTAGTCCCGGACGATCCGGTCCGCCTCGTCGGCGAGGAAGGCGTCCAGCGCCGGGCCGCCCGCGGCCAGGGCGGACGCCGCCAGCCAGTCGTCGCCCTCGGGCGGCGTGGCGTCCGTGGCGTCCCACACCGTCACCCGCAGGTCAGGGAAGACCTCGGTGAGCCGGGCGTAGGCGTCCCCGGCGGGGTGGGCGCAGTGGGCGGCGGGCGCGGCAGCAGTGGCAGGAGGCATGCGGGGGACCACCGAATCGCGATCGTTGGCAGGTAAGGCTTACCTTATCCGACATCCCTACCCGTGCCCGCGAAGGTGTGAACCGGCACTTCGGGCGCTTATGGTGCTGACACCCCGGATCCGGACACCGGCGTCGCGCCGGCGGATCCACGCAAGCCGTCAGCAGCAGGAGGAGCGCCATGGAGCAGGGCACAGCGGAGCCGCAGCCGGAGGCCCGGGTGCGGACGCCCGGGGCCGGCGGCCCGCTGCCCGGGCCGCGGCCGCACCGCTACTCGGTGCGCGGCCAGGTCCTGGACGCGCTGCGCCAGGCGCTGGCCGCCGGGGAGCTGCTCCCCGGCGAGGTCTACTCCGCGCCGGTCCTCGCCGAGCGGTACGGCGTCTCCGCGACCCCGGTCCGCGAGGCCATGCAGCAGCTCGCCGGGGAGGGCGCCGTCGAGGTCGTGCCCAACCGCGGCTTCCGGGTCTGCGAGCGCAGCTCCCGCGACCTCGCCGAGCTCGCCGAGGTCCGCACCATGCTGGAGCTGCCCGCGATCGTGCGGCTGGCCCAGGCGGTGCCGCCCGAGCGCTGGGAGGAACTCCGGCCGCTGGCCGAGGAGGGGGTGGCCGCCGCCGCCCGGGGCGACCGGGCCGGGTACGCCGACGCCGACCACGCCTTCCATCAGGCGGTGATCGCGCTCACCGGGAACCGCCGGCTCACCCAGGTCACCGGCGATCTGCTGCGCCGCGCGCAGTGGTCGGGGGGCGGCGCCGCCCGGCCGCGCACCGCCGAGCTGCTGGCCGACGCCTCCGAGCACACGGCCCTGCTCGACGCGCTGGTCGCCGGGGAGTGCGCGGTCGCCGAGCGGATCGCCCGCGAGCACCTGTCGGCGGCCCGGCACCCGCACTGAGGTGGCGCGGGGTGCCGCGGGGGCGGCCTCAGAAGACCGGCAGGAGTTCCGCCAGCGGCAGCGCCGCGACGTCGGCGGCGGGCCGGGAGACGTACAGCTCGGCGTGGTAGAAGCCGTCGGCCTCCTTGCCGCCGGTGGTCAGTCCGCGTGCCGCCAGGGCCTCGAAGGCCGCCCGCTGCTCGGCGCCGTCGGCGAACCGCCGCTGCCGGAACGTCCGCGTGGTGACCCGCTCGGTGACCAGCCCGGCCCGCGCCAGCAGCGCGGAGACCGGCCGGTACGACACCGTGCGCAGCACGAACGCGGCGACCCAGGGCGGCGCGGTGACGCAGTCGAAGAGCCGGGCGAAGGTGCGCGCGGTGATGTAGCCGACGCCACCGGTGACGGTGATCAGGTCGGTGCCGTCCAGCGCCCGGCACAGCTGCGGGCTCGGGGCGTCCGCCTCCAGGTTCGCGGCGAAGCCGCGGTCGAGCAGGCCGGCCGCCACGGCGTAGCCGACCGCGTGCTCCGCGGCGTCGATGCCGGTCACCAGGGCCGCGTCGGGGCGGCGCAGCCCGGCGTAGAAGGCGCGGTCCTCGCGGGCCAGGGCGTCGCCGGCCGGGGCGCCGGGCCCGCCTCCCGTGTAGCGGTCGTAGAGGTCGTCGAGGGTCAGTCGGTGGTTGAGCAGCGCCGCGTTGACCCCGTACGAGCAGCAGAGGTCGACGACGCGCAGCGGCGGGCGGTCACCGCGCCGGCGTTGCAGCGCATCGGCCAGCGCGCGGAACACCGCCTGGCCGTGGTGCGGGATCTGGTACTCCAGGGGTTGCAGCCCGCCGAAATAGCGGCGCGGATCCGGGCAGTTGTAGATCGCCTCGAAATGCGCCTTGCCCCAGTCGGTTCCGGTGCTGGTGGGGTGGGTCACTCCTGCCACGGTGCGCCTCCTGAAGGCTCTGCCAATGGGAGCTGGTCGCGGACCAGCATCCAGGCCGCGCCGCCCGGTCGCAGTGCGACTTGTGGCCATTCTCGGGGCACGTGAGGCATGGCGCTACCGACCGTTCGGCGCCCGGCAGCCCCCTCGGCCCGGCCGATCCGCCCCCGGCAGGGTCCGGATTCGGCCAATCGGCGCGGGTTGCGGCATGGCCGAGGCGGGGTGGTTGACGGCCGGGGGACGCGGACGCGGGGCCCTTCCGGGCGGCGAACGGGGGCGGCGGGCGGTGACGGTGGACCGGCCCGCCTCAGCCCGCCGCGTCGGGCTTCTCCGGTGGGGCCGGGGGCAGCTGGCCGGCGAGCCAGGTGGGGAGGCCGCCCATGAGGCGGAACAGGCGGGCGGCCTCGGTGCGCAGGCGGACCGCCTCGTCGTCGGGGACGGCGTCGGCCAGGGCGGCCAGCGCCGGCGCGGTGCCGACCAGGAAACCCAGCTCCTCGCGGATCCGCAGGGACTCCGTGAAGCCGTGCCGGGCCTCCGCCAACTCCCCCTCGCGCAGCGCCAGTCCGGCCAGGTGACGCCAGGTGAAGGAGAGCAGTAAGGCGTCGCCCTGGTCGGCGGCGCCGGCGTGGGCGCGGCGGTAGGCGGCGCGGGCGGCGTCCGGGCTGTCGGCGAGGTGCTCGGCCATCAGCCCGCGGCGGTAGTCCAGCAGCGGGCGGCCGGCCGCGCCGGGGGCCAGCAGCGCCGCCGCCCGGCCGAGCGCCGACCGTGCCTCGTCGGCCCGGTCGCGGACGCCCAACACCGTTGAGGTGTAGGCGAGTTGGCCGCGTTCGCAGGCCGCGGCGCCGCGTTCGCCGTCGCCGCCGGCGAGTGCCTCCGCGGTGCGCAGCGCGTCCTCGGCCTCGGCGAAGCCGGCGGCGGTGAACATGCAGCGCTCCACCAGGAGCGCGGCGCGGCGCAGTGCGGCGGGGGCCTGCCGGGCGGCGTGGGGCTCCAGGAGGGCGGCCGCGTCGAGCCAGCAGCCCCGGGAGCGCAGCCGCCACACGGCGCGGTCCAGAGGATCGTCGCCCGACGGGCCGCCCGCTCCCGGCGCGGCTCCCGGCCGCGGTGCCGGGACCGGTACCTGATCCGCGGACCTCATGGAATCCGCGGGATCCGCGGATCCGGACATGGCGGTATCCGCCACAGTGCCCTCCCCGAGCGCGCCATTGAGCGGGAATGCAGGATGCAGTGGGCGCATCTCAGCATGAATCCCGTCGCCGGGCCAAGGGGGTGGGTGAAAGATTTCACAATCGCGCGGGGCGCTCCCGGTGGCCGATACGCGGTGGTTTGGCCGCCGTGGGCGACGGGCCGTGCGCCGGGCGCGGCAACGGCGCCGACGCGACGCCGCCCGATCGGGGGACCCGGGAGGGCGGGGCCCGCCCTCCCTCCCGGTCCGACGGAGCGTCAGCTCATCCGCAGGGCCAGGAAGAAGTCCAGCTTGTCCTCCAGGCGCGAGAGGTCACGGCCCGTCAGCTGCTCGATCCGGCCGACGCGGTAGCGGAGGGTGTTGACGTGCAGGTGCAGGCGGGTGGCGCAGCGCGTCCAGGAGCCGTCGCAGTCCAAGAACGCCTCCAGGGTCGGGATCAGCTCGGCGCGGTGGCGGCGGTCGTAGTCCCGCAGCGGGTCCAGCAGCCGGGCGGTGAAGGCCCGGCGGACGTCGTCGGGGACGAACGGCAGCAGCAGGACGTGCGAGGCCAGCTCTTCGTGGCCGGCGGCGCAGACCCGGCCGGGGCGGGCGGCGGCGACCCGGCGGGCGTGCCGGGCCTCCTCCAGGGCGCCGCGCAGCCCCTCGGCCGAGTGCACCGAGGCGCTGACGCCGATGGTCAGCCGGCCGTCGTCGGCCAGGCCGCGGGCGAGCGGCTCCTGGACGGCGCGCAGCAGTCGGTCGGCGTGCAGGCCGTCCGTCGCGGCGGTGTCGGCGGAGTCCTCCGGGACGGCCGGCAGCGGCACCAGCGCCACCGCCTCGTCGCCGGTGTGCGCCACCGCGATCCGGTCCGACGGCTCCGGGCCGAACGTGCCGGGATCGATCAGTACCTCCTCCAGCAGACTCTGCGCCACCGGGCCGCCGGGCACGTCGCCGCCCTCCCACTCGACCCGGGCCACCACGATCTGCCAGTGCGGGGCGGCGCCCAGGCCGGGCAGCAGCACCGGGGCCGCCACCCGCAGCCGGGCGGCGATCTCGGCCGGCGGCGCACCGGTCTGCACCAGCTCGAGGACCTCCTGGGCGAGCCGCCGGCGGACCGTGCGGGCGGCCTCCCGGCGGTCCCGTTCGACGGCGATCAGCTGGGTGACGCCGTGCAGCAGGTCCAGGCGCTCCTCGGACCAGTCGCCGGCGTCCGCCTCGACCGCCAGCAGCCAGTCGCTGAGCACCGTCTGCCGCAGGTCGCGGCCCTCGTGGCGGATCGGGAAGAGCGAGTAGGTGGCACCGGCGAGGGCGGTCCGGTGCGGGCCGCGGCGGCCGCCGCGGGCGGCGGCCAGGTGCTCGCCGGCCAGGCGGGTGCCCAGCTCCGCGGGCAGCTCCGGCCCGGCGTCGGCCAGTGTGGAGCCGGCGATCTGCCGGCCGGTGGGGGAGAGCACCCAGGCGCGCAGGTCGAGGTCGGAGCCGAGCAGGTCCAGGACGACCTCGGGGCCGCCGCCGGCCGGTCCGGAGGTCATCAGCCGCCGGTGCCGGTCCACCACGGCGGCCAGGTCGCCGGCCCGCTCACTGGAGACCTGCCGGACGACGTGCTCGGTGATCGAGGCGAACGAGACCTTCTCGTCGACCGAGAACAGCGGCAGGCGGTGCCGGGCGCACGCCTGGACGAGGTCGTCGGGGATGGCGCCCAGCTCGGCCTCGCCGGCGGCCAGTCCGGCGACGCCCGCGCCCGCCAGGATGCGGACGAACCGCTCGGAGTCCTCCGCCTCCCGGCGCCAGGCCAGGCCGGTGAGGACCAGCTCCCCGCCGGAGAGGTACCGGCTGGGGTCCCGCAGGTCGGTGGTCATCACGCCACGGACGGTACGGTCGAGCTCTTCCTCGCCCCCGAGGAGCCGAAGGCCCAGAGAGTGTGTGTCCAGGAGTGCGCGGAGCCGCATGACCTCGCCCGCCGTTCTGTGCTGTCTGGTGTTTCCGGTGGAATGCCGCGAGGTGTCGATCCCTCGTCTTTCGTTCGAATCTACAAGACGGGCGGCATGGCCAGCCAACCGCTTCATGGTTTCGGTGACTGCACCGCGTGGGTGCCGGGCGCGTTCACTAAGGCCAACCGCGTGAACAAGACATGAACGGCGCCATGGCGACAAGGGCCCGAGGTCCCGACCATGAGCAGCGGACGACCCCATTTCGTAGAAGAGGCCAACCATGGACTTCCTTCGCCCCGCCAGCTGGGAGGAGGCGCTCGCCGCCAAGGCTGAGCACCCTACCGCTGTGCCCATCGCGGGCGGTACGGACGTGATGGTCGAGATCAACTTCGACCACCGCCGCCCGGAGTACCTGCTCGATCTGAACCGGATCGGCGACCTGGAGGAGTGGGAGGTCGGGGAGCAGGCCGTCCGTGTGGGTGCCTCCGTCCCGTACACCCGCATCATGGAGAACCTGCGCGCCGAGCTGCCGGGCCTCGCGCTCGCCTCGCACACGGTCGCCTCCCCGCAGATCCGCAACCGCGGCGGCGTCGGCGGCAACCTCGGCACCGCCTCCCCGGCCGGTGACGCGCACCCCGCCCTTCTCGCCGCCGGCGCCGAGGTCGAGGTGGAGTCCGCGGCCCGCGGCACCCGGATCATCCCCATCGACGCGTTCTACACGGGCGTGAAGCGCAACGCGCTCCAGCCCGACGAGCTGATCCGTGCGGTGCATGTCGCGAAGGCCGACGGCCCCCAGCAGTACTCCAAGGTCGGCACCCGCAACGCCATGGTCATCGCGGTGTGCGCGTTCGGCCTCGCGCTGCACCCCGATACCCGCACGGTGCGCACCGGCATCGGCTCCGCCGCCCCGACCCCGGTCCGGGCCAAGGCCGCCGAGGAGTTCCTGAACGCGGCCCTGGAGGAGGGCGGCTTCTGGGACAACGGACGGATCATCACCCCGTCGGTCGCCAAGCAGTTCGCCGCCCTGTGCTCGGCGGCCTGCAACCCGATCGACGACGTGCGCGGTACCGCCTCGTACCGCCGCCACGCGGTCGGCATCATGGCCCGCCGCACGCTGACCTGGGCCTGGGAGTCCTACCGCGGCCCGGGTGCGGGCACTTCTCAGAAGGGTGGCGTTGCGTGATGCGCGTCAATTTCACGGTCAACGGCCGCAAGCAGGAAGCCGACGACGTGTGGGAGGGCGAGTCGCTGCTCTACGTCCTGCGTGAGCGGCTCGGCCTGCCCGGTTCCAAGAACGCCTGCGAGCAGGGCGAGTGCGGCTCGTGCACGGTCCGCCTGGACGGTGTGCCGGTCTGCTCGTGCCTGGTGGCCGCCGGCCAGGTGGAGGGCCGCGAGGTCGTCACCGTCGAGGGCCTCGCCGACTTCGCGAAGAACCGCTCCTGCGGCGGCCACGAGGAGGACGGCGCCGCCGGCACCTCCCTCCAGGAGGCCCAGGGCTGGTCCGCCAAGGGTACCGACTCGCAGACCGGCGAGGGCGCCGAACTGGCCCCGATCCAGCAGGCGTTCATCGACGCCGGCGCCGTCCAGTGCGGTTTCTGCACACCGGGTCTGCTGGTCGCCTCCGACGAGCTCCTGGAGCGCCACCCGAACCCGTCCGACGCGGACATCCGCGAGGCGCTGTCGGGCAACCTGTGCCGCTGCACCGGCTACGAGAAGATCATGGACGCGGTGCGTCTCGCCGCGGCCCGCCAGTCCGAGCCCGAGGGGGTCTGACGCCATGGCAGACACACGCACCACCGGTATCCCGGCCAAGGTCACCCAGGGGTCCCAGACCTCGGGCGGCATCGGCGAGTCCACGCTCCGCCCCGACGGCACCCTGAAGGTCACCGGCGAGTTCGCCTACTCGTCCGACATGTGGCACGAGGACATGCTGTGGGGCCAGCTCCTGCGCTCCCCGGTCGCGCACGCCGAGATCGTCTCGATCGACACGGGTGAGGCACTGGCAACTCCCGGCGTCTACGCGGTCCTCACCTACGACGACCTGCCGACCGAGGTGAAGAACTACGGCCTGGAGATCCAGGACACCCCGGTGCTCGCCCACGGCAAGGTCCGCCACCACGGCGAGCCGGTCGCGCTGGTCGCCGCCGACCACCCGGAGACCGCCCGCCGCGCCGCCGCCAAGATCAAGGTCGAGTACCGCGAACTGCCCGTCATCACCGACGAGGCGAGCGCCCTGGCGCCGGACGCGATCCTCGTCCACGAGGGCCGCGACGACCACCACAGCGGCCATGTCCCGCACCCGAACATCGTGCACCGCCAGCCGATCGTCCGCGGCGACGCGGCGGCCGCCGCCGAGCGCGCCGATGTGATCGTCAAGGGCGAGTACACCTTCGGCATGCAGGACCAGGCGTTCCTCGGCCCGGAGTCCGGCCTCGCGGTGCCCGCCGAGGACGGCGGCGTCGACCTCTACGTCGCCACCCAGTGGCTCCACTCCGACCTGCGCCAGATCGCGCCGGTGCTCGGCCTGCCCGAGGACAAGGTGCGGATGACGCTCTCCGGCGTCGGCGGCGCGTTCGGCGGCCGCGAGGACCTGTCGATGCAGATCCACGCCTGCCTCCTGGCGCTGCGCACCGGCAAGCCGGTCAAGATCGTCTACAACCGGTTCGAGTCGTTCTTCGGGCACGTCCACCGGCACCCCGCCAAGCTCTACTACGAGCACGGGGCGACCAAGGACGGCAAGCTCACGCACATGAAGTGCCGGATCGTCCTGGACGGCGGCGCCTACGCCTCCGCGTCGCCGGCCGTCGTCGGCAACGCCTCGTCCCTGTCGGTCGGCCCGTACGTGGTCGACGACGTCGACATCGAGGCCATCGCCCTCTACACCAACAACCCGCCCTGCGGCGCCATGCGCGGCTTCGGCGCGGTCCAGGCGTGCTTCGCCTACGAGGCGCAGATGGACAAGCTGGCCGACAAACTGGGCCTGGACCGGGTCGAGTTCCGGCAGCTCAACGCCATGGAGCAGGGCACGATCATGCCGACGGGCCAGCCCGTCGACTCCCCGGCTCCGGTCGCCGAACTCCTGCGCCGCGTCAAGGCGATGCCGCTGCCGCCCGAGCGCCAGTGGGAGTCCAGCGAGGGCGCCGACGTCCGGCAGCTGCCCGGCGGCCTGTCCAACACCACGCACGGCGAGGGCGTCGTCCGCGGCGTCGGCTACGCGGTCGGCATCAAGAACGTCGGCTTCTCCGAGGGCTTCGACGACTACTCCACCGCCAAGGTCCGCATGGAGATCCTCGGCGGCGAGCCCGTCGCCACCGTGCACACGGCCATGGCGGAGGTCGGCCAGGGCGGCGTCACCGTCCACGCGCAGATCGCCCGCACCGAGCTGGGGGTCACCCAGGTGACCATCCACCCCGCCGACACCCAGGTGGGCTCGGCCGGCTCCACCTCCGCGTCGCGTCAGACGTACGTCACCGGCGGCGCCGTCAAGAACGCCTGCGAGCTGGTGCGCGAGAAGGTGCTGGAGGTCGGCCGCCGCAAGATGGGCACGTACCACCCGGCGTGGGCGACCGCCGAACTCCTCCTGGAGGGCGGCAAGGTCGTCACCGACGGCGGCGAGGTCCTCGCGGACCTGGCCGACGTGCTGGAGGACGAGGTCGTCGAGATCGAGGCGGAGTGGCGCCACCGGCCCACCGTGCCCTTCGACCTCAAGACCGGCCAGGGCGACGGTCACGTCCAGTACTCCTTCGCCGCGCACCGCGCGGTGGTCGAGGTGGACACCGAGCTGGGCCTGGTCAAGGTGATCGAGCTGGCCTGCGCCCAGGACGTCGGCAAGGCGCTCAACCCGCTCTCCGTCGTCGGCCAGATCCAGGGCGGCACCACCCAGGGCCTGGGCGTGGCGGTGATGGAGGAGATCATCGTCGACCCCAAGACCGCGAAGGTGCGCAACCCCTCCTTCACCGACTACCTCATCCCCACCATCCTCGACACACCGACCATCCCGGTCGACGTCCTCGAACTCGCCGACGAGCACGCCCCGTACGGGCTGCGCGGCATCGGCGAGGCCCCGACCCTGTCGTCCACCCCGGCCGTCCTCGCGGCGATCCGGAACGCGACCGGGCTGGAGCTCAACCGGACCCCGGTACGTCCCGAGCACCTGACGGGTACGTAGCGGAACCGCCCGGGGCCGCCTCCCCAGGCCCCCGAACCCTCCGGGCGGTGCGCGAACAAAGGGGTGTCCGGTCCGACCTCCTCAGCGCACCGCCCGGCGTCCCCCACCGCACCAACCCCAGGCTGACCTGCTACAACTCCGGGCAGGCAGTACCACGTTCGTCTCGGGCCGTCCCCCGGGTCGTGCAGCCGAAGTCCATCCCAAATCTCGCCCCCTCGCGAGTGCCCCTGTGAACCTTGGGAGTAAGGCACCATGACCCAGCAGTCCACCGAGCCGAGAATCACAGCGGAAGACGCGGGTGACGGCTCGCGCCCGCCCGCCGGCCGATCCTGGCTCGACCGGTACTTCCACATATCCGACAGAGGGTCGACCCTCGCGCGGGAGACGCGCGGCGGCATCACCACCTTCATGGCCATGTGTTACATCCTGCTGCTCAACCCGGTGATCCTCGGCACCGTGCAGGACGTCCACAAGAACACCCTGGAACACTCCGCCCTGGTGACCGCCACCGCACTGGGCGCCGCGGTCTGCACCCTGCTGATGGGCTTCGTCGGCAAGGTCCCGCTGGCCCTGGCCGCCGGCCTCAACGTCTCCGCCGCGCTGACCACCCAGGTGGTCCCGCACATGACCTGGCCGCAGGCGATGGGCATGTGCGTGATGTACGGCGTCGTCATCTGCCTCCTGGTCGTCACCGGGCTGCGCGAGATGGTCATGAACGCCATCCCGCTCGCACTCAAGCACGCCATCACCATGGGCATCGGCATGTTCGTCGCCCTGCTGGGGCTGGTGAAGGCCGGCTTCGTCGGCAAGGGCGCCGGCGGCCCGGTCACGCTCGGCAGCGACCTGTCGGGCCACCTCGTCGGCTGGCCGGTCCTGTTCTTCTGCATCACCCTGCTGCTGATCTTCATGCTGCAGGCCCGCAAGGTGCCCGGCGCGATCCTGATCGGCATCGTCGTCGGCTCGGCGCTCGCCATCGGGGCCACCAAGTTCGGCGGGCTGACCGCCAAGGACTGGGGCGGCACGCCCCCGGAGCTGGGCGGCTCGGCGGTCTCCATGCCGGACTTCGGGCTCTTCGGGCATGTGGCGTTCGGCGGCTGGGGCTCGATCGGCGCCCTCAGCGTCACCATGATCGTCTTCACCCTGGTGCTGGCCGGGTTCTTCGACGCCATGGCCACCATCATCGGCGTCGGCACCGAGGCCAAGCTCGCCGACGACAAGGGCCGCATGCCGGGCCTGTCCAAGGCGCTGTTCGTCGACGGCGCCGGCGGGGCGATCGGCGGCCTGACCGGCGGTTCCGGCCAGACCGTGTTCATCGAGTCGGCCAGCGGCGTCGGGGAGGGCGCCCGCACCGGCCTGTCCTCGGTGGTCACCGGCCTGCTCTTCGCGGCCTGCCTCTTCTTCACCCCGGTCACCCAGCTCGTGCCCGCCCAGGTGGCCGCCGCCGCGCTGGTCGTCATCGGGTCGATGATGATGAGTGTCGCGGGGCACGTGGACTGGAGCGACCGGGCGACCTCGATCCCGGTGTTCCTGACCGTGGCCCTGATGCCGTTCACGTACCAGATCACCACCGGCGTCGGTGCCGGCGTCATCGCCTACACCGCCATCAAGGCGGCCCAGGGCAAGTGGCGCGAGATCGGTGCCTTCATGTGGGTGCTGACCGGCATCTTCCTCGTCTACTTCTCGCTCCATCCGATCGAGCAGTGGCTGGGCGTCAAGTAGCGCCCGCCCGCTCCCCGTCCGTAAGGAGACCGACATGCTGGACATCGCCGACGAGCTGAACCGGTGGATGGAGCAGGGACGCACCTTCGCCGTGGCCACCGTCGTGGCCACCAACGGCAGCGCCCCCCGCCAGCCCGGCGCCGCACTCGCCGTGGACAGCGACGGCACGGCGATCGGGTCGGTCTCCGGCGGGTGCGTGGAGGGGGCGGTCTACGAGCTGTGCCAGGAGGCCCTGGAGACCGGCCGCCCGGTCCTGGAGCGCTTCGGATACAGCGATGAGGATGCCTTCGCGGTGGGCCTGACCTGCGGCGGAATCATCGACATCTTCATCACTCCGATACGGGCGAGCACCCCCGCCGCCGACGGCGGCGCCACGGGGGACGGGGTGGACGTGGTGGACAGCAACGCCGCGACGCTCGCCACCGCGCTGGCCGCCGCCGTCTCGGGGGAGGCGGCGGCGGTCGCGCGGATCATCGACGGCCCGGCCGAACTGCTCGGCCGCGCCCTCCTGGTCCGCCCCGACGGCAGCCACACCGGCAGCCTCGGCGGACACCCGGCCCTGGACCGCACCGCGGTCGAGGAGACCCGGGCCCTGCTGGACGCCGGGCGGACCACGACGCTGGAGATCGGCGCGGATGGTTCGCAGTGCGGGCAGCCTGTCGTCCTCCTCGTGGAATCCTCCGTCCCCGCCCCCCGCATGATCGTCTTCGGGGCGATCGACTTCGCGTCCGCGCTGGTCAGGGTCGGCAAGTTCCTGGGCTACCACGTCACGGTCTGCGACGCCCGCCCCGTCTTCGCGACCCGCACCCGCTTCCCGGACGCGGACGAGATCGTCGTCGACTGGCCGCACCGCTACCTCGACTCCCAGCAGCTGGACTCCCGCGCGGTGCTCTGCGTCCTCACCCACGACGCCAAGTTCGACATCCCGCTGCTGGAGCGGGCGCTCAAGCTCCCGGTCGCCTACGTCGGTGCGATGGGCTCCCGCCGCACCCACCTCGACCGCCAGCAGCGGCTGCGCGACGTCGGAGTCACCGAGCTGGAGCTGAACCGGCTGCGCTCGCCCATAGGGCTGGACCTGGGCGCCCGCACCCCCGAGGAGACCGCGCTCTCCATCGCCGCCGAGATCGTCGCCAACCGCCGCGGCGGCACCGGCGCCCCGCTGACCGGCGCGCACACCCCCATCCACCGGGAGACCTCCCGGCCGGTGGGGCGGATCGGCGAGGTGGCCTGACGTAGCGTCAAGTATGCGGTGCACCACGGGGGTCGATGACCCGTGGGAGTGCCGTCGCCCGCTCACGGCACGGGCGCGACAGTGTGGGGGTCGCGCCCGTGCCGGCACGCGTCCGGGCCGAGGCCCGGCCCGCCCATCCCGTCCGGCGGCCCCGGGCGGTCGCGCCGCCGCACCAGCCCGGCCGCGCCGACCAGCAGGGCCGCCAGCGCCAGCCCGGCGGGCACGGCCAGCCCCGCGTGATAGCCGGCGAGCACCGCGCCCGGGCTGCCGCCGGCACCGGTGGCCGCGACCGTCACCGCGGTCACCGCCGACAGCCCGAAGGCCGCGCCGAACTGGAACGAGGTGTACAACAGGCCGCCGGCCAGGCCCTGTTCGGCGGCCGCGACCCCGTCCGTCGCCACGATCGTCAGCGGGCCGTAGACCAGCGCGAACGCGACGCCGACCAGCAGCATGCTGGGGAACATCGCCAGGAACGGCCAGTCCGCGCCCACCGGCAGGAACAGCGCATAGCCCAGCCCGGCGCACAGCAGGCCGGCGACGATCACCCGGGCGTGCCCGAACCGCCGCACCAGCCGCGGGGTGAGCACCGGCGCCAGCACCGCGTCGGCGCCCATCGCCAGCATCGCGTAACTGGTCCGCTCGGCCGACCAGCCGCGCAGCTCCTGGAAGTAGAGCACCGCGACGAACTGGAAGCCGAAGAACCCCGCGGTGAAGAGCAGCCCCGTCACGTTCGCCCGCACCAGCGGCCAGGAGCGCAGCAGGCCCAGCCGGACCAGCGGCGCCGCGGACCGCCGCTCGATCACCACGAACGCGGCCAGCAGCGCCGCCCCCGCGGCCAGCACCGCCGCGGTGCGCAACACGGGTGCGTGCGCGGCCTGTTCGACGGCCAGGACGAGCAGCAGCGCGGCGCCGGTCACGGTCAGCGCACCGGCCGTGTCGACCGACGGCCGGGCGCCGCCGCGCACCGCGTCCCGCGGCACCAGGCGGCACCCGGCGACCAGCACCAGCAGCGCCGGCACCATCGGGGCGAAGAACACCCAGCGCCAGTCGACCGCGGTCAGCAGCCCGCCCGCGATCAGCCCGGCGGAGAACCCGCCGCCGGAGGTCCCGGAGTAGATCAGCAGCGCCCGGTCGCGGTGCGGCCCGGCCGGGAAGCTCGTGGTGATGATCGACAGCCCGGCGGGGGCCATGAACGCCGCGCACACCCCGGTCACGAAGCGCGCCCCGATCAGCGCCCACCCCTCGGTCGCCAGTCCGCCCAGCCCCGAGAACACCACGAACACCGCGAGCGGCACCAGGAACATCCGGCGCCGTCCGAACAGGTCAGCGGCCCGCCCGCCCAGCAGCATGAACCCGCCGTAGCCCAGCACATACGCACTCATCACCCACGTCAACTCGCCCGTGGACAAGCCCAGTTCGGCGCGGATCGGCGGCAGTGCGACATTCAGCATCCCGATGTCGATGCCCTCCAGGAAGATCGCCCCACACAGGACGAGCAGCAGCGGCCAGGACGCTGCCGGGGACCGGGACATAGCGGTGCTCCTCACAAGACCTCACATGACCACGACGGTTACCTCTTGTTACTGACCGCATCGTGCGGCACCGTGGAGGATCATGGAAGAAGGCACTGTGAAGTCACCCGGTCACTCCGGAGGAACCATGCACGGGAAAAGGGCCACCGCCCCCGCCGGCGGCACCGACGGCGGCGCGGCCGACGCCGACTGCGACTACGACGCCCGCCAGTGGGACGTCCGGGAGGGCTGCGAGGTCCGGCAGATCCTCGACCGGGTGGCCGACAAGTGGTCGCTGCTGGTCATCGCCCTGCTCGACCGGCGGGTGCTGCGCTTCACCGAACTCCGCCGGGAGGTCGACGGCATCAGCCAGCGGATGCTGACCGTCACCCTCCGCCAGCTGGAGCGCGACGGCCTGGTCCGCCGCACCGTCCACCCGGTCGTCCCGCCGCGGGTGGACTACGAACTCACGCCACTGGGCGCGACCTTGCACGACACCATCCAGTCCCTCGTCACCTGGACCGAGGAACACCAAGACGAAATCGCGACGGCCCGCGCCGCCTACGACGCATGCGTAGCCCGCGAGCGGCGCGACGCACCGCGCACCCCGCAATGACGGAACGGGCCGAGGGCGCTGCCGGCGGCCTGCTTCCCGTGGCCGGCCGCGGCTACTGAGCCGTGCGGGCCGGGCCCGACGGCCGCAGCGCCGCCATCAGCAGTACGTCGTGCCAGGCTCCGTCCCAGTACAGCGCCTCGCGCATCCGGCCCTCCAGGGCGAAGCCGCACGCCTCGTAGGCGCGCCGGGCCCGCTCGTTGTAGGAGTAGACCTCCAGCTGGACGCGGTGCAGGCCGACCCGGTCGAAGGCGTGGCCGAGCAGCAGCCGGATCGCCTCCGGGCCCAGGCCGCGGCCGGTGGCGGCGGGGACCAGCGCGATCCGGAAGGAGCCGTGGGCGTTGTCCCGGTCGATGCTGCTCAGCGCCAGTTCGCCGAGATAGGCGCCGGTCTCCCGGTCCTCGATGGCCAGATCCAGCCGGTCGGTGCGCTCCGCGCACTGCGCGACCCAGGCCCCGATCTCGGCCCGCGTCCAGTCGTGGTGGGTGCCGGTCAGGCGCCTGGTCTCGGGGTCCTGGAAGGTGGCGTGGAAGGCGTCCGCGTGCCGCTCGGACAGCGGCACCAGCCGGATCCGGTCGCCTTCGAGGACCGGCTTCTCGGCGAGCGCGGTGGCATCGATCATGGGGAGATGATGTCGACGCCGCCGCCGGCGCGGCAAGGGAATTGACCAGGGGGCGGCCGCGACGCCCGGGCCCCCTCCCCGTCCGACCAGCACAGGAGAGAACGCATGCGGACACCGATGACGATTGCCGACTTCCTCGACCGGGCCGAGTTGGGGTTCCGCGACAGCCCCGGCGTCGTCGACGAGCCGCGGCAACCCGCCCGGCCGGTGCCCGAGACGACCTACGGCCGGTTCGCCGAACGCGTCCGTGCCTGGCAGGCGGGCCTGGACGCCCTCGGAGTCGGCGAGGGTGAACGGGTGGCAGTGGCCGCCCACAACTCCGCACGCCTCCTGGAGCTGCTGTTCGCGGTCCCGATGAGCGGCCGCATCTGCGTCCCGATCAACTTCCGCCTCAAGCCCGAAGAGGTCGCCTACCTCGTGGAGCAGAGCGGCGCCGCCGTCCTCCTCGTCGACCCCGAACTGGACGACGCGCTCTGTGACATCAAGGTCCGCCACCGCTTCGTCCTCGGTGACGAGACCGAGACCGGCCTGATGCGGTTCGGCGTCGACCCCCGCCCGTGGTCCCACCCCGACGAGGACGCCACCGCCACGATCAACTACACCTCGGGCACCACCGCCCGCCCCAAGGGCGTCCAGCTCACCCATCGCAACATCTGGGTCAACGGCATGACCTTCGGCCTGCACACCCGGGTCTGGGAGCGCGACGTCTACCTGCACACCCTCCCGATGTTCCACTGCAACGGCTGGGGCATGCCGTATGTGATGGCGGGCCTGGGCGTGAAGCAGGTGGTGCTGCGCAAGGTCGACGGCGCCGAGATCCTCCGGCGCGTCGACGAACACGGCGTCACCCTCATGTGCGGCGCCCCCGCCGTCTGGAACATGGTGCTGGACGCCGCGACGACCTGGCAGGGCGAGATCCCGGGCCGCGACCGCGTCCGCGTCATCTGCGCCGGCGCCCCGCCCCCCACCAGGACCATCCAGCGCGTCGAGGAGGAACTGGGCTGGGAGTTCACCCAGCTCTACGGCCTGACCGAGACCTCCCCCTTCCTCACCTTCAACCGCACCCGCCCCGCCGACGTGGACCTCCCCGCCGAGGAGCGGGCCCGCCGGCTCTCCCGCGCGGGCGTCCCCGCACTCGGCGTCAAACTCAGGATCTCGGCGGCCGGCGAGGTCCTGGCCCGCTCGAACACGGTCCTCGACGGCTACTGGGAGAAGCCGGAGGAGACGGCACAGGCCCTGGAAGACGGCTGGTTCCACACCGGCGACGGCGGCACCCTGGACGAGAACGACGGCCACCTGACGATCTCCGACCGCAAGAAGGACGTCATCATCACCGGCGGCGAGAACGTCTCCTCCATCGAGGTCGAGGACACCATCTTCAGCCACCCGGCCGTCGCCGAGGTCGCCGTCATCGGCGTCCCCCACGAGAAGTGGGGCGAGACCATCAAGGCCCTGGTCGTCCTCGCCGAGGGCGCAACGGCCCAGGAGTCCGACATCATCGCCCACTGCAAGCGGCACCTGGCCGGCTACAAGGCCCCCACCTCGGTCGAGTTCCGCGACGCCATTCCGCGCACGGCCACCGGCAAGATCCAGAAGTTCAAGCTCCGCCAGCCGTACTGGTCCGGCCTGGACCGCGGCGTCAACTGAGCGGCGTCAACTGAGCGGCGTCTACTGAGCGGCGTCAACTGGACGGAGGGGCAGGGCCGGTGCAGGGACTGACTCCGGCACGGGTGTGACGTAGCGTCAGGTCAGTCCCCTGCCCGGTCGGGCGGCGGTGCGCCGGTCCGGGTCAGGGGGCGGGGACCTTGTGGACGGTGGTGTCGTCGGGGTCCAGTCGCCGCCCGTCGGCGGACAGCACCTCCAGGGCGCGGAGGGGATGTCCCCGGCGGCGGTCGACCAACTCCGAGTGCGGTTCACCGGGGGCGAAGAAGTGCTGTTCGCCCCACTGCCGCAGCGCCACGATGACCGGGAAGAGCGCCCTGCCCTTCGGGGTCAGTACGTACTCGCGGTAGGCGCTGCCGTCCGAGGCCGGGACGGATTCCAGGACGCCGCCGGCGACGAGGGTGCGCAGCCGCGCGGTGAGGATGTTCTTCGCCACGCCGAGGCTGCGCTGGAACTCCCCGAAGCGTCGGCTGCCGTCGAAGGCGTCCCGCACGATCAGCAGGGACCACCAGTCGCCGATCGCGTCCACGGACCGGGCGACGGGACATTCGCTGTCGTCGAAGCGGGTTCTGGTCACCATGGCGTCCCTCACTCTCAGGATGGTTGCAACATGCTACCAGGGAGGGCTACTGTCGCGCTGGTAGCAAGATGAAACCGGATGGACCGGATTTCGGATTCGGGAAACCTTGAACGAGGGGGAATGCTGATGCCCGGCAACCGTGCGGCCGTGACGCGACGGACCGAAGCTCGAGGCGGGGAGGGGCCCGCGTTCGCCCTGTCCCGCGGTGTCGTCCTGCTCTTCGCCGTCGCCTGCGGGGCGGCGGTGGCCAACGTCTACTTCTCCCAGCCGCTCCTGGTGACCATGGGCCACGACCTGGCCATGAGCCCGGCGCTGGTCGGCAGCGTGGTCACCCTCACGCACGTCGGATACGGGCTCGGGCTGTTCTTCCTGGTGCCGCTGGGCGATGTGGCCGACCGCAGACGGCTCATCGTGGCCCAACTGCTGCTCCTGGTCGCGGCGTTGGTCGTGGTGGCCGCCGCCCGTACGGCGGCGATGCTGCTCGCCGGCATGGCCGCGACGGGGCTTCTCGCGGTCGTCACCCAGACGCTGGTGGCCTTCGCGGCGTCCCTGGCGCCGCCCGCCGGGCGCGGACGGGTCGTCGGCCTGGTCACCAGCGGCGTGGTCATCGGCATCCTGCTCGCCCGCACCGCGTCCGGCCTCATCGCCGATCTCGCGGGCTGGCGCTCCGTCTACCTCGCCTCGGCGTCGCTCACCGCTCTGCTCGCCCTGGTCCTGTACCGCGTGCTGCCGCGGCACAGCGCGGCCCCGCCGACGGCCCTGCGCTACGGGCAGCTCCTGCGCTCCACGCTCACCCTGTTCGCGCGGGAACGGCTGCTGCGGCTCCGGGCCCTGTTCTGCCTGCTGGTCTTCGCCGCCTTCAGCACCCTGTGGAGCAGCATCGCACTGCCGCTCAGCGAGGCCCCGTACCTCCTCTCCCACAGCGCGATCGGGGCGCTGGGGCTGATCGGTGTCGCCGGCGCCCTGGCCGCGACCGTGGCGGGCCGCCTGAACGACCGCGGACTCTCCCGGCGGACCACCGGCATCGCCCTGGCCCTGCTCGCCGTCTCATGGCTGCCCCTGGCCTACACCCGCAGCTCGCTGTGGGCCCTGTTCGTCGGGGTGATCCTGCTCGACCTCGCCGTGCAGGCGGTGCACGTCACCAACCAGACCCTGATCTACGCGCTGCACCCGGACGCGGGCAGCCGGCTGATCGGCGGCTACATGGTCTTCTACTCGATCGGCAGCGCCACCGGCGCCATCGCCGCGACCTCCCTCTACACGGTGGCCGGCTGGGGCGCCGTCTGCGCCCTGGGCGCCACGTTCAGCTGCCTCGGGCTCCTGCTGTGGGCGTTCACCCGCCACAGCACACCGGGCCCCGCCCCCGTCAAGGCGACCTCCGGCGGCGGGGACGGCACCCGGAGCTGAGCGACCGAGCCGGTCTCCGCTCCGGCCGCCCCCGCCCGACCCCGTATCGGGGCCTGGCCGGAGTGGAGAGGGAACACCGAGTCGGCGGTGTGGAGTTCGGCGGTGCGACCGGGGGCGCGGGGCTCCCGACCGGCGTGGTGGCGGGTGCACCGCAGGCAACGTCCTCGGCGCCACCACGTCAAGATCAGTCGGCCGCAGGCTGGTTGAGGGTGCGTCGAACTCCGGAGCACGTCCCGCATCCCACGACGGGTTCCCACGGCATGTTCCCCCGACGGGCTCCCGGGACGGCACCCGCACACCACGGGTAACTACCCGGTGTTCTCCACCGGTTGGCGTCCGGAGTCACCATTCCGGATGAGATCCTGCGGGTGGTCCGGTGCGCTGACGGTATCGACGAGTGCTGCCGCGGGCGCGTAGGTCGGGTCGGCCGTCGCGGCGGTCGTCGTGTCGGCCATCGCCTCGGACCCCGCCGGACGCCATGCTGGGCAGGGCACGAACGGGGTGTTCCTGGCATGGCTTGGCCGCTCCGGCGGGCAATCTTGCGGATGTATGGCAGCGATGGCCGAAGACCGGCACTTGGGAGCAGTTGATGGACGCGTTGGTGTACGTACCGGGGGTGGCGCCCCCGGAGGGTGGAGTGGGGCTGCCGCCTCTTCGAGTGCGGGGGACCGGGGCCCTGCCGGCCCGCGGTGAGCCCGTCCGGCGGCCGGAGTTCGCCGATCTGCCGAAGGCCGTGTACGGGGAGGAGAACCACCGTTGACCAGTCAGTCGCACACCGAGCTGTCGTATGCGAGCGGGGCGGCGGACCGGCCGCTGCTCGGCCGCACCATCGGCGCCGACCTGGCCCGCACCATCGCCCGCTTCGGCGACCGGGAAGCCCTCGTCGAGGTGGCCGGCGGCCGCCGCTGGAGCTACGCCGAACTGGGCCGCGCCGTCGAGGAGGTGGCGCTCGGGCTGCTCGCCAAGGGCGTCCGCAAGGGCGACCGGGTCGGCATCTGGGCGCCGAACTGCGCCGAGTGGGTCCTCGTCCAGTACGCCACCGCCCGGATCGGCGCGATCCTCGTCAACATCAACCCCGCCTACCGGGTCCACGAGCTGGCGTACGTACTGAAGCAGGCCGGGGTGACCGTGCTGGTCTCCGCCGTCGCCCACAGGACCAGCGACTACCGGCGGATGATCGAGCAGGTGCGGGCCGACTGCCCGGCGCTGCGCGACGTGGTCTACGTCGGCGACCCGACCTGGGGCGGGCTGCTGGCCGCCGGCGCCGCCGTGCCGCACACCCGGCTCGCCGAGTGCGAGAAGGCCCTGACCGCCGACGACCCGGTCAACATCCAGTACACCTCGGGCACCACCGGCTTCCCCAAGGGAGCCACCCTCTCGCACCACAACATCCTCAACAACGGCTACTGGGTCGCCGAGACCCTCGGCTACACCGAGCACGACCGGGTGTGCCTGCCGGTGCCCTTCTACCACTGCTTCGGCATGGTGATGGGCAACCTCGGCATCACCTCGCACGGCGCCTGCATCGTCGTCCCGGGGCCCGCCTTCGAGCCGGCCGCCACCCTCCGGGCCGTCCAGGACGAGCGCTGCACCTCGCTCTACGGCGTGCCCACCATGTTCATCGCCGAGCTGAACCTCCCGGACTTCGCCGACTACGACCTCTCCTCGCTGCGCACCGGCATCATGGCCGGCTCGCCGTGCCCGGAGGAGGTGATGAAGCGGGTGATGTCCGAGATGCACATGGCCGAGGTCGCCATCTGCTACGGCATGACCGAGACCTCGCCGGTCTCCACCCAGACCCGGCGGGACGACGACCTGGAGCACCGCACCTCGACCGTCGGCCGGGTGCTGCCGCACATCGAGGTCAAGGTCGTGGACCCGTCGAGCGGGGTGACCGTGCCCCGCGGCACCCCCGGCGAGCTGTGCACCCGCGGCTACAGCGTGATGCTCGGCTACTGGGAGGACCCGGAGCGCACCGCCGAGGTCGTCGACCCGGCCCGCTGGATGCACACCGGCGACCTGGCGGTGATGAACGACGACGGTTACGTCCGGATCGTCGGCCGCATCAAGGACATGATCATCAGGGGCGGGGAGAACGTCTACCCGCGGGAGATCGAGGAGTTCCTCTACTCCCATCCCAAGATCGCCGATGTGCAGGTCGTCGGGGTCCCGGACGCCAAGTACGGCGAGGAGATCGCCGCCTGTGTGATCCTCCGCGATCCCGCCGACACCCTGACCCGCGACGAGCTGGCCCGCTTCTGCCGCTCCCGGCTCGCGCACTACAAGGTGCCGCGCTATCTGGAGATCACCGACGCCTTCCCCATGACCGTCAGCGGCAAGGTCCGCAAGATCGAGCTCCGCGAGCGGTGCGCGGCGAAGTGGGGGACGCCGGCACCGGGGGCGGCGGAGACCCGGTCGGAGACCCCGGCGGAGCGGCCGGGGAAACCCGCCGCACCGGCCCGCGAGGACAGTCTGGGGGCGGTGTGACGGGCTGATGCGTTCCGGCGGGGCGGGCGGGAGTAGGGGAGGGGAGTCGGGGAGCGCCCCCGGGCAGGCAGGCCCGGGGTGGCGCCCGGCCTCCGCGCCCCGCCCCCGCCCGGGTCGCCGTCGGTCCCCGCCCGCCCGGCCGATAGGGTCCTGAACTGGCCCGTTCCCCGTCGTCGGGAGCGGATGAAAGGCCGTCAACCAGGCCGAACCGTAAGGCCGTTAACCAGGCCGGAGATCCCGTGGGATTCCCGCCAAGAGGGGACATTCATGACCCGTATCGCACGTTGGGCGACCACTGCCGCCGCCGTGGCCGCCGCCCTGGGGAGCTTCGCCGCCCCCGCCTACGCCGATGTCGTCCAGCCCGGCACTCCCGACGGTCCCACCCGCGAGGTGCTCACCGCCGGCTGTGCGAGCGGCGAGGACGCGGCGACCGTGGCGCCGACCGTGGTGGACGCCGACAGCGCCGCGCGCTTCTACCGCTGCGACCCGGTCACCCACCGCGTCGCGACCGAGGACGGGCACGCGACCTGCACCCCCGGCGGTCTCTTCGACTGGAACCGGGGCCTGTGCGAACCGGCCGCCACGGTACCCGAGATGGCGACCCGGCTGACCGCCGGCAAGGCCACGCTGTCCACCAGGCCGCTGAAGGTCGTCGGGCTGCACGCCACCCTGGTGCGGGCCCGCGCCGCCGGTCCGCAGGACGCCATCTGGAACGCCACCGTCACCTTCAAGGACACCACCGGCAAGGTGCTGTGCGTGGCCCGGACGGACATCGCCGGCCGCGCGTCCTGTGACGCCGAGCGGCCGAGCTCCGGTGCCGAGGTGCTGCGCGGTGGCTACACCGCCGAGTACGCCGGCAACGGCGCGGTGAACGGCGGTTACGACACCGTCGCGCCGGCCACCGCACAGGGCGGCATCCGCGCCGTCCTGCCGCCGCAAGGCTGATCGCCGGCCCGGCACGACGCCCCGCAGCCGCTCCTGGCCGGCCGCGGAGGGCCGGCCCCGGTGGGAGGTCCGGCTGCGGGGCGTCCGCCGTTCCCGGGACCGGCGGCGGTCACCGGCGCTCGCCGGGCCAGTCCAGGAGGAGCCGCTGGGCGCGCGGGAGCGAGGCGACGACCAGGTCGTAGGAGTCTTCGACCATCTCCCGGACCAGCCGGTCGGGCAGGCCGCCGGTCAGTGAAACGGTGTTCCAGTGCCGCTTGTTGAGGTGGTAGCCGGGCACCACCTCGGGATGTTCCGCGCGCAGCCGCTGGGCGACTTCCGGGTCGCACTTGAGGCTGACCGTCAGCGGTGTGGCGTCCAGCGACGTCAGCGCGAAGATCTTGCCGCCCACCTTGAACGTCGAGACTTCCGGGTGCCGGGGAAACGGATTCTCCTCGGTCGCGCCGTTGAACCCCAGGCAGGCGGCACGGAGGGCGTTCGCATCGATCATCGGGACATTATGGCGGGTGGCGCCGACAGGCCGGAGTGTGCCTGAACTGATGCGGCGTCACATCGGTGTCCGGCAGCCGGATCACGTCGTGCCCAGGTGCTTCAGCCGAGCGCTCCCGCTTCCCGGCGCATGCAGACCCGGGGCCAGCGGTCCAGTCCCAGCTCCGCCTCGTGTGCGCGGATCGCCCGCAGTCCCGGTGTCAGCGCGTCGGCGGTCAGTCGGCGGAAGCCGAGCCGGGCGTAGTACGGGGCGTTCCACGGCACGTCGGCGAAGGTGGTCAGGGTCAGCGCCGGCAGCCCGCTCTCCTGCTCCGCGTGGTCGATCAGGGCCCGGCCGATGCCGCGGCGGGCCCGCTCCGGGTGGACCGAGACCTGCTCGATGTGGGCGCAGCCGTCGACCGGGTCCCACAGGAGGTAGCCGCGGGGCGGCTCGCCGGGGCGCCCGGTGTCGTAGGCGGCGAGGGCCCGGCCAGCCTGCTGATACTCCGTCAGAAGTGCCAGCGGCGGCGGCTCGTCGTCCGCGATCGGCGCCATGCCGAGTGCCCGGAACGGTTCTCCGGCGGTGCGCTCCAGTGAGCGCAGGGCGGGTAGCTCGGCGGGGTCCGGGACGCGGATCAGCATGGGGCCAGTCTCGCCGCTCGGGGCGCCCCGGGCGAACCGGTTTCCGGTGCCGGGGCCGGTCGGCCGGGCCGCGGGCTCAGCCGGACGGCCGGTCGCCCGGGCCGATCAGCTCGTCGGCCGCGTCGTTGACCGGCTGCGGGGTGCCGGTGAGGTCCATGACGAACAGCGGGACGTGCAGGTCGTCGGCGCGCGACCGGGCGTCGCGGGCGTAGCCGGCCAGCGAGAAGAAGACCGCGACCGCGGAATCGGCCAGGCCGTTGAGCCAGAGGCACTCGACGTCGCGGAGGGTGGTGGCCCGGGTCGTCGGATCGACCTGGGCGACCACGCCGGTGCCGCGCAGGTCCACGCCGGCGGCGGTCCGCTCCTGGCACCGGGCCACGTCGGCGAAGCCCAGCCACTTCAGGTACTGCGCGGCCGCGGTGACGCAGTCCCGCGCGGTCCGGATCGTCACCGGGCGGAACACCGGCCGCTGCGGCGGTGGTTGGGCGTCCGGCCCGGACCCCGGACGCGCGGCGGGGGAGGGCAGCGGCCCGGTGGGCGGTCCGGGCGCGGCCGGCACCACGGGCGGCGGGTCGACCGGCACCCGGACGACGGTGCCGCAGGCGCAGCCGCTCTCCGGCGCCGGCCAGGCGTCCTGCCGTCCGCACACCTCGCACCGGACCTCCACCCAGGACGCCTCCCAGGTGCGGTGCAGTATCTCGACCGGCACCCCGCCGCGCAGCACCGGCAGGGTCAGCGGGGCACCACAGGCGCAGGGGAAGGTCGGCGGGGTGAAGGCGTTCTCGCGGCGGCACGTAGGGCACCGCACCGGCACGCTGTCGGCCATGGTCGGCTCCGGGCAGGTCGGGCAGGCGGTCGGTCGGCTCTGCTGGGCGTCCATGGTCCCTCCAAACGCGCCCGTCCGGGGCGGGAATGCGCCGAGAGCCGCCGGTTGCAAGGGGGCACAGGGGAGCGCGGGCACGGCACAGGGCCCGGCGCGCGTGACCGTACGCGTACCGGGCCCGGTGAGTGATCCCGTCCGACGGTGCGAGAGATGGGCGCGACGGGACGTCACACCGCCGGACGGAGCAGCAGGAGAGGGGTGGAGGGCAGCAGGCGGGCTCCGCGGCGGGGGAGGCGGCCCGCCCTCCTTGACGGGCGGGCCTGCCACCGCACTGGAATCTCCCCGCGTTCCGCGGAGCTCCGCGCTGCCTCCCCGTACCGGCCGACCACCCCTCAACGGGCCGGCCGGTACGGGAGCGCAAGGATGCCGACCTCCCGTCAGTCCTCGCGCAGCTCACGGACGCGCGCCTCGACGCGCTTGCCGTAGTCCTGGTCGGCGGCGTGGAAGTGCGCGAGGTTCTTCTCGATCACGTCGTCCCGGCCGACCTGGGAGAGGCCGCCGGCGATGTTCTCCACCAGGCGCTGCTTCTCGTCCTCGGACATCAGGCGGTACAGCTCACCGGCCTGGAAGAAGTCGTCGTCCTTGGTGTGGGTGGGGGCCGCGTGGGTGCCGACGTAGCCGGAGACGGCCAGCGGCGCGGAGAGCGGCTGGTCGGTCTGGACCGGGCCGTCGTAGGAGTTCGGCTCGTAGTTCTTGGCGCGGCGGTCCTGGGCGTTGGTCGCCATGAAGCCGTCCCGGCCGTAGTTGTTGGCCTCGGTCGCCTTGGGGGCGTTGACCGCGAGCTGGGTGTGGTTGACGCCCAGGCGGTAGCGGTGCGCGTCGGCGTAGGCGAACAGCCGGCCCTGCAGCATCTTGTCCGGGGACGGGCCGATGCCTGGCACGAAGTTGTTCGGCGAGAACGCGGCCTGCTCGACCTCGGCGAAGACGTTGTCGGGGTTGCGGTCCAGGACCATCCGGCCGACCCGCTGGAGCGGGTAGTCCGCGTGCGGCCACACCTTGGTGAGGTCGAACGGGTTGAAGCGGTAGCCGGCCGCCTCGGCCGCCGGCATGACCTGCACATACAGCGTCCAGGAGGGGTACACACCGCGCTCGATGGACTGCAGCAGGTCGGTCTGGTGGCTGTTGGCGTCCTTGCCCACCAGCTCCTGGGCCTGGTCGGCGGAGAGGCTGCGGACGCCCTGGTTCGTCTTGAAGTGGTACTTGACGAAGAAGGACTCGCCCTCGGCATTGGTCCACTGGTAGGTGTGGGAGCCGTAGCCGTTCATGTGGCGGTAGGAGGCGGGGATGCCGCGGTCGCCCATGAGCCAGGTGACCTGGTGGGTGGCCTCGGGGGCGTGTGCCCAGAAGTCCCAGACGTTGTCCGGCTCCTGCTTGCCGGTGAACGGGTCGCGCTTCTGCGAGTGGATGAAGTCGGGGAACTTGAGCGGGTCCTTGATGAAGAACACCGGGGTGTTGTTGCCGACGAGGTCGTAGTTGCCCTCCGCGGTGTAGAACTTCACCGCGAAACCGCGTGGGTCCCGCACGGCGTCCGCGCCGCCCAGGCTGTCGGCCACGGTCGAGAAGCGGATGAACAGCTCGGTCCGCTTGCCGACGGTGTTGAGGAAGTCGGCCCGGGTGAAGCCGGTGACGTCGTCGGTCACCTCGAAGTAGCCGTACGCGCCGGAGCCACGGGCGTGCACGACTCGCTCCGGGATGCGCTCGCGGTTGAAGCGCGCGAGCTTCTCCAGCAGGTGCTGGTCCTGGAGGATGATCGGGCCGCCGACGCCGGCGGTGGCGGAGTTCTGGTTGTCGGCGATCGGGGCGCCAGCCTCCGTAGTGAGACTACGCGCCGTCAGCGTGGGCTTCGACATGGTGACCTTCCGTACGAGAGCGCGGAAGTTGGCTTCCGCGTTTCGGAGCGTAGAAAGCGCTCCGACCAAACGTCAACAGTTTGTTGAAACAAAACCCGGGTGGGTATTCCGGGCGGCGGCCGCGCCTGGGCGCGACAGGACAGGTGTCAGCGCGACCACCGCCCGGAAGCTTGGTTTCACGGGCCCGGGAAGCCCCTGCGCGGCGGGGTTTCAGGTCCCGTACGCACGGCCCCGCGCGAGGCCCGCCGGCGCCCCGTCGCAGGCGTCCGCCGCGCGCTCGGTGCGGACCTCCACCAGGACCGGCCGCCGGGTGGAGACGGCCTCCTTGCGGGCCCACTCGACCGCCGAACGCAGCTCCGCCGGATCGAGCACATCGCGGCCCGTGCAGCCGTACGCCTCGGCGAGCTTCACCGGGTCCGTGAACGGGTCGGCGTCCTCGGGGCCGCCGAGCAGCACCACCACGAACGGCACTTCGTACTGTGCCGCCGCGGCCAACTCCCCGGCGGTCAGCGGGAATCCGCGGCCGTCGACGACCACCACGACCTCCGCCGCCCGCTCGCCCCGGGAGTCCAGTGCCGTCCGGACCCCGATCGCGGTCGGCACCTCCCAGCCCGGCGGGCCGTTCCGGCGCGGCACCCGGTGGCGGCGCCGCGGGCCGGCGCCGACGGCGCACACCTCCGGCAGTCCGCTGACGACATAGGTGCCGGCCGGCGACCGCGCGGCGAAGACCTCGGCCAGCTCAGCCAGGGCCCGGCGGACCCCGGAGGTCACCCGCTCCGCGGGCCCGGCCAGGGGTACCACCGCTCCCGGCGCCGGGGACCGGTCGCCGTCCACCAGAGGCGGTCCGGCGCCGGGAGCGGAGGGGGCGACCGGCCGTGGGCCGTACTCGATCTCCGCCGCGGCCAGGTCGGCCGGAACGTCGATCAGTACGGGCCCGGGCCGGCCCTCCCGCGCGATCCGGAACGCCTCACGGAAGGCGCCCGGGATGCGCGCGGGGTCCTCGATCCGCTCGGCACGCTTGGTGACCGCACCGGCCAGCCGGACCAGATCCGGCGGACGGTGGCCCGCGTGCCGCAGCGGTACGGCGGGGGCGGGCGGCACGGACGCCTCCCGGCCGGTGAGGCACACCAGCGGGACGGCGTCCTGCTGCGCCGCGTACAGGCCGCTCAGCAGCCGGACCGCCCCGGGTCCGCCCGCCACCGCGGCCACGCCGGCCCGCCCGGTCGTCCGGGCCCAGCCGTCGGCCATGTGTGCGGCGCCCTCGGCGTGGCCCGCGGACAGATGGGCGATGCCGCCGGTCCGCTCCATCGCCGCGTACAGCGGCAGCAGCGCGGCACCGGGGCAGCCGAAGACGGTGTCGGCGCCCTCGTCCTTCATGATCTCAACGGCCGCCTGTACGGCGGGAATCCGACGTGCCCCCATGATCCGGGTCTCAGTCCTTGAGGTCGTATCCGGAGAGGCGTTCGACGCCGCGGAGGAGGGCGGAGTGGTCGAGGCCGCCGTCGCCCTGGGCGCGCAGGGAGGCGACGAGGGTGGCGACGACGGAGCCGAGGGGCAGGGCGGCGCCGACGGTGCGGGCGGCGTCGGTGGCGATGCCCATGTCCTTGTGGTGCAGGTCGATGCGGAAGCCGGGCTTGAAGTCGCGGTTGAGGAAGTTGGCCCTCTTGCGGGTCAGGACGGTGGAGCCGGCCAGGCCGCCGTTGAGGACGTCGAGGGCGGCGGGCAGGTCGACGCCGGACTTCTCCAGGAAGACCACGGCCTCGGCGCAGGCTTGGATGTTGACGGCGACGATGAGCTGGTTGGCGGCCTTGACGGTCTGGCCGGAGCCGTGCGGTCCGCACAGCACGATGGTCTTGCCCAGTGTCTGGAGGATCGGCTGGGCGGCGTCGAAGTCGTCCTGGTGGCCGCCGACCATGATGGACAGGACGGCTTCGACGGCGCCGGCCTCGCCGCCGGAGACCGGTGCGTCCAGGACCCGGATGCCCTTTTCGGCGGCGTTCTGGGCCAGGTCGATGGAGGTCTGCGGGGTGATCGAGGACATGTCGATCAGCAGCGC
>NZ_KB891907.1 GCF_000373585.1 Streptomyces sp. MspMP-M5 | reverse complement strand
CCTTCGTCGAGAACAGCGTCTCGCCGTCGGCGTCGAGGGCCACCGCCCAGTGGTGCCCCTTACCGGCGTCGATGCCGACCCATATCCGCTCCTGCCGCGTGCTCAACCGCGTTGCTCCGTTCCACCGTGACCAACACTCCCGTGGTCCGTAGAACACTCCGCCGACAGGTCCCTAACCAGCGATGACCGCAGTTCTCAATCAGTGGTCGGAGCGTCCCGGAGGACCGGGCGGCCATTCCTCTCGAGCCCTCAAGGGCAACCCACCATCAGCCACACCCGGTCCTCCCGGACCGCCTCACATTCTTAGGGAACCACCATGAACACCGCCACCACCAGCCGCTTCCGCGGACGCGCCGGACGCCGCATCGCCGCCGCCGTAGTCACCGCCGCTGCACTGGGGTTGGGGGTCACGGCCTGTGGTCAGGGTTCCGGGGCCGCGCGCCCCGCCGGCTCGTCGAGCCCGTCGGCCGCGGCCGACTCTCAGAACGCCTCGAATCCGCCCCAGTCCACGAGCGGCGCCTCCTCGGACAACTCCGGCTCGCAGGGCCACAACGGCGGCAAGACCGGTACGGCACCGTCCGCTGCCCGAGGCTCGGGCTCCGGCACGCACGCCGGGGCCGGCCGCGGCACCGGGAGCGGCGTCGCCCACGCGGGGAACCACCGCACGATCATCGGTACGCTGACGTACCTCGCCCCCGGCAAGCTGACCGTCAAGCCGCAGGGCGGCGGTATGGAGCAGGCGTTCCTGATCTCCAACGCCACACGGATCCTCGGCGCGGCCGCGATCTGCTCGGTCGACGACGGTACCGTGACCGTCGGCAAGGACGGCTACGGCACCTCCAAGTGCACCGTGGAGCAGTTGGAGAAGGCCGCCAAGACCAGCAGTGTGACCGTCCGCGTCACCATGAACCCGAAGTCCGGCGCTGCCGAGACCGTCGAGGAGAAGTACCACCCGTAAGCGCCGGCATGCGGCTGCATCTCCGCGCCACACGCCACACGCCATACCCCGCACGCGCCCGGTGGGCCCTCGCCCCACCGGGCGCGCGGGCGCGCGGACCGTCCGACGCCGGTCCGACACCAGCCGTTCGCCGCAAGGGACTGGACTTTCCAGGTTCCCCAACAGCCGTATGTCACGCCATAGGTGTCTGTACGGGGGCGAGGTGGGGGCGTTTGGCGGTGCGAGCGTCGCCGGTCGAGCGGCCCCGTAGGCGTCTGCCCAGCCAGGGGCCGAGGAAGGCCGCGGCCCAGCGCAGTTCGTGCGTGGCCGCGCGCCATCCGACGGGGGCAGGTGTCTTGCGGCGGAGGCAGCGGATGGGTCCAGGTGTCGTCGCTGTCGGGCAGGGCGAGAGCATGGGCCACGGCGGCGGCGATCCGCTGGTGGCCGAGGGGGCTGGCGTGCAGCCGGTCCGGGCTCCACAGGCGGGGGTCGGTGACCACGGCGTGGTGACTGGTCTCGGCGACGGTGACTCCATGGCGACGGGCCGCCTGACGGATGCGGTCGTTGAGTGCGGTGACGCGGGAGCTGAGCGGCCGGGCGAGTGGGGTGATGCGGGCGATGTCGGGGAAGGTGAGGGTGGCGACCCTGGCGCCCTGGGCGGTGAGCGCGGCGAACATCGCCGCCAGGTGGCCGGCGACCTCGTCGGCGTCGAATCGCGGACGCAGGAGGTCGTTGACACCAGCGACCACGGTGGCCAGGTCGGGTTGCAGGGCCAGGGCCGGGGCGAGCTGTTCGGCGCGTACCTGTCCGGCGAGCCGGCCGCGTACGGCCAGGTTGGCGTAGCGCAGACCGGAGTCGTGCTGTGCGAGGTGTTCGGCGAGCCGGTCGGCCCAGCCACGCAGGCCGACCGTGTCGTCGCCGTCGCCGAGGCCCTCGGTCTGGCTGTCGCCCAAGGCGACGTAGCGGGTATGGGTCGGGTCAGTGCCTGGCACGGGCCACCTGCCTGGCCCGCAGGATCGCGACGGTGCGTTCGCACCAGTCGCGGTTGCCCTGCTCGAAAGCCAGGCCGCGCAGGCACGTCAGATACGGGCCGATGCGCTCGCCGTGGCGCAGGAACTCCTCTTCGCTGCGCTCTCCGCGCATCGTGTGCAGCAGCCGGCCGAACAGGTCGGTCTTGGCCTGGGCGAAGGCGGCGCGCTCGGTGAGCTGCGCAATCAGCGCCTCGGTGTCGACGTGGTCGGCCGCCTGCACCTTGACGGCCAAGTCGTCGCGGATGAACGAGGGTTTGGTGGCGGTGGCCGTGAAGCGTTCCAGTTCCGCCAGGCCGGCGTCGGTGACCTGGAACAGGCGTTTGTTGGGCCGGGTGTCCTGGACCACTTCGCGGCCCGTGATCAGCCCGTCCTTTTCCAGCCTGGCCAACTCGGTGTACACCTGCTGTGGTTGGGCGTACCAGAAGTTCGCCACGCCCAGGTCGAAAGCCTTGGCCAGCTGATACCCACTCAGCTCCTCATCGAGCAGCGCCGCCAGCACGGCATGACGCAAGGCCATCGAATCGCCCTCCTCTGCTTGCCCCTTGTTGCACTTTGCTGCACCTTGTCACCTCTCGTGCCCCCCGGTCCGCCCTCCCCGACTCTTTCCGCTCTTCCCGCAGGGGCGTCGCTCATGGTACTCAAGAAAATGACTAATCTCATCCGTGATTACGAGGGAGAAGCCAGAAGCCATGACCACAGCAGACCGCTTCCGCGCCGCCGTCGACGACCGTGACCTCGCCGCCCTCGACGAGCTGTTCACGGAGGACATCCGGCTCTACAGCCCAGTGAAGTTCACGCCCTTCGAGGGCAAGCCCATGGTGATGGGCCTCTTCGGCGTCCTCCTGCGCACCTTCGAGGACTTCCGTTACATCGGGCAGTACGACGGCGCCTCGCAGACGACCGCCGACGGGACCGAGTCCCCCTCGGCGATCCTGGTGTTCCGGGCGACCGTGAACGGCCGGCAGATCCACGGCATCGACCTGCTGCACTTCGACGACGACGGTCGCGTCAAGGAGTTCACGGTGATGGTCCGGCCGCAGTCCGCCGTCCAGGCCCTGGGCGAGGCGGTCCTCGCGGGGCTGGTCACGGACGGTCTGCTCCCTGCCCGTTCCGATCAGTGAGGAGAGCGCCCGACCTCACGCCGCACGCCGCCTGATACGAGCTCGCGCCCGCTCACCTCACCGCCGCCTGGGGTGAGCCGTGGCTCCGACGGTATCTATTTCCACTTCCAGCCTGACTCCCGCAGGGCGGTGGCGCGCTGCACCAGCGCGTCGATCCGGGTGGCCGCCTCGGCCGGTTCCCAGTAGTGGTCGGATGCGGTCGTCTGGTGGGGATGCTTGCGGTAGAGGACGCTCGGCTCGGCTATGAACTCACCGGGTGCCACCGCCTCCGCGGCAAGGAGCAGCGCAACTGTCTCGGCTCCGGAGAGTGCCTGCCAGCCGCCGAGCGCCAGTACCAGGCGACGGTGTGCGGCGAATGTGGTGGCCTGAACGGACAGGCGCTGCTCCAGGACCTCGCGATAGAAGCGCGCGGGCTCCACGGGGCCACCGGCAGGGTCGCACGGGCCTGGCGCCGTGCTCCCGTCCTCGTGCAGGTCGACGCAGGCGGATACGCACCAAGGAACACGTTCCAGGGTCTCGATGTCCCGCTCCAGCGCGCCCGGCAGCAGTACATCGTCCGCGTCCAACGTGCGAACCAGATCTCCCGTCGCACGTGCGAGGGCGTGGGTGCGGGTGACCGCTATGCGCGCTCGCTGTCCTGACCCGAGGGTGATCCTGGGGTCATTTGGGAGGCTTTTGGCCGGAATGCCCGAGGTGCCGTCTTCCTGCACGCACCACTCCCATTGCCAGTCAGCCGGGAGCTTTTGTTCGCGCAGGGATTCATAGGTGTCACCGATGAAGTGGTGGCCACCTTCGTGTACGGCGGTGATGACGCTGATGGTTCGCATGCACGGGTCCTGTCGGAGAGGGATTGGCCCATCCGGGATCATGACATGAACCCATGGCCAAGGTTCACTCTCGGTACCCGGAATTCAGCTGGGTCGCGCGGAGGTGCAGCGCAGCGCGGGGCAGCGCAGGGAAACGGCGTGGGCACCGCCCAGGCACACCAGGAAGGCTCCTCACGCAACGCCCCGTGCGCCAACACGCCCCAGCGATCACCGCGTCCAAAACTCGCCGCGTCACCCCGGCAATCAGCGGGGAGCCTCCCGCTGCAACACCGGCCACCAACACCAGGGGGGCATGTGACATTCGGCATCGGACGAAGCATCGGAGAACTCGTCACAACAATCGCCCAGGCACAGCAAGCGATCACCGCGGCGCTGGACCGAAGCTTTGCCGGCATGCGGAGCACCGTAGAAGCGACGATGACCGCAGCCCAGAACGCACGCGACGCAGCAGTCGGCGCACAGGCAAGAGCGGACGCCATTCACAGCGAACTCCAAGGCATCCGCAACGACACCCAACGCCTGCAACCCGCCGCACCCCCACACCCGCATCGCGATCAACAGATCCTCACCCAGCTCACCGAACTCCGCACCACCGTCGAGGGGCTACGCGCCGATCTCACAGCCGCCAAGGCACCTGAAACGGCCACAAATCCGGTCACCAAGGAGCAACAACAACGCCCCAGTGAGCCGGACGACTTCGACGACTTCCTCACCCTTGCCGCCGGCATCGCATACGCGCAGATCATCTGCCACCGAGACCACTGGGACTTCCTCGTCGGCCAGTCCAGTCGCGGCCAGCACTTCCGACTTCCGGCCGGCGTCAAGGAGGCCAACGGGCTCATCCAAGCCGAGATCTCCGGCCGCGCCCTCATCGCCGTACTCGACGCCCTACGCACCACCCAGCAGGACCTCGCCGCCACCCCCGGAACCCAACAACTCGCCCGCGAGATCTACGCCCGCATCGGCATCGCCCTACGCAATGTCGATACCGACAAATCCTCCGCTCACTACCAATCCGGCAAGGAGTGCCCACCCGTCACCCGCATCATCATCGACGACCGGCCACCGGCGGCCGACGCGGCCTGACGACACAAAGGGCCCCCACCGAACCTGGCGGGGGCCCTCATGCCGTGATTCCGGGTTGGCGTGTGGGGTCAGGTGTCCGTGTCGAGGTTGAGCACGGTTTGCAGGAGGCCGGGGAATCGCTCGTTGAATTCGAGGCGTAGCGAGACCCAGCAGCGGGTGCCTTCCGGGCGGCTGCGCGCGATACCGCCGCTCCGGAGCTTTTTCATGTGGTGGCTGAGCGTGGACTGTGCGACGCCGAGGGTGAAGTCGCCGGCGAGGTGCTCCTGGCCGTCGTTGAGTACGCGCACGATCGCGCGGCGGGTCGGATCGGCCAGCGCCGCCAGGGCGTCGGACAGTGACACCGCGGAGAGCTCCGGATGGTCGAGAGAGCGCATGGCGTCAGTGTAGGCAGACTTGAGTAGTTCATCGATAATCGACGAATATCGAATATTGGAGGTAGGGTCACGCAACAGGGGCGCGGACGTTGGATGCGGACGTCGAAGGACGATGTCGGAGGACGACGTTGGCGGACGACGTTGGAGTCTGCGCACGATGCGAGGGAGAGTCATGATCGTCGATCACCGTGTCTACACCATCCAGCCGACCCGGGTGGCGGACTGGGTGGCGCTCTACCGGGAGAAGGGCTATCCGCTGCAGGAGCGGTATCTCGGACGGTGTGTGGGCTGGTATGTCCCGGTGGAGGGGCGACTCGACCAGGTCGTCCACCTGTGGGCCTACGAGGATCAGGCCGACCGGGAACGTCGTCGGACCGCCCTGTACGCCGACCCGGATTGGCAGGCGTACGTCGCCGAGATGAAGCAGGAGGGCCTGCTGCTGAACATCGAGAACCGGATCCTCGCGCCGACGGACTTCTCGCCGATTCCGTGAGGTGGGGCGGCGCCGAGAGTTCGGTGGCGGGTGGTCAGGGGCGGCCACCGGGCCGCTGGTCCGGTCGCGCCACGAGTGGGGCGGTGGGGTCCGGGACGGTGCCGCGGCCGTGTTGCACGGTCCAGGTGGTGGAGCGCGTCAGGGCGGCGCGGACGGCGGGGTCGCGTACCGCGGAGGTGGCGTCGGTGACGGTCGCCGTGAGGCGGTGGGTGCCGCGGCCCGGCGCGAGTTGGCGTAGTGCCACGTGGTCGCGGTCCCGGTAGCGGCGCAGTTCGTGCCCGTCGAGGTACCAGCGGGTCGCCACCTTGCCGTGCGCGGCGTCGTTCGGGCGGGGCAGGGCGAGGCGCGCCGTGGTGCTCCAGGTCCGGGCGTGGTCGGCCGGGGCGGCGGGGGTGGCGTGTCGGTAGAACCCGGCGATCATGGCTTCGGCGCCGGGGCTGTTGAACGGCTTGCCCAGGGTGCGCATCAGGGAGTTCTCGGTGGGGCGGTACAGCCCCTTGACGTAGTAGTTGCCGCCCTCGTAGGCGCCGACCGGCCCGCCGTCCGGCGAGGTCGCGCCCAGCCAGCGGTACCACTTGGTGCGGGCGGCGGCCATGGCGTCGGCGGTCAGTACGGACGAGTTGGGTTCCGGCTTCTCGGGCCCGGTGTACTGCTCGTATTCCGGGACGCCTGGGTAGGAGTACTCGTCGGCGAGCTTGCCGAGGGAGTGGCCGGTCTCGTGGACGGCGACCTGACTGGCCGCCTCGTTGTGGGCGGAGACGGTGGCGATGCCTTCGTAACCGAGGGTCTGGCTGGGCTCGTTGTAGCCGGCGCCGCCGTACTTGGCGCTGTTGGCGAGCACGATCACCAGGTCGGCCTGCGGGGCCTTGGCGACGTAGGCGTCGACCTTCTGCTGGTCGAGGCAGAGCAGCCGTTCGGTGCCGTCGCACCAGAAGTGCGCGCCGAGGGCGGTGTTGCGGACGACGCCCTTGTCGGGGTCGCCGCTGACTCCGCTCTCTGTGGAGACGGCGTCCACGCTCCAGACGTTGAAGAGTTTCTGGTACGTGCGGTAGGGCTCGACGCCCAGGAAGTCGTTCCACTTGTTCTTGACGTCCTGGTGGAACTGGTCGAGCTGGTCCGCGGTGTAGCCGTCGCCGATGACGACGACGTCGAGGCGGTCCTTGCTGTCGCCGTTGTCGATCACCTTGGTGACCTGCCCGTCCGCGGCCCGGCCGGCGGCCGTCAGGACGGACTTCGGGGCGTGGGGGAACGTACGGAGGACGGAGCGGTAGCCGGATCCGGCCGCACCGCCGGCGGGGCCGGGGACTTCCACGCGGGCTTGCGGGGCGGGAGTGGGGGCGGGGGCGGCCGCGGCCGGGCCGGAGGGGCTTGCGAGCGCGAGGGGGAGGGTCAGGGCGCAGGCGCCGATGATGGTGGGGATCACTCTCCGGCGGCGACGTATGGCGGGTGGGGGGAGGACGGGCAGACGCACGTAACTTCTCCTGGAGGGTGGGGGGGTTGGTGGGGAGTCGGTGGGTGGCTGGTTGCACTGCTGGCATGGTCATGGCCAGTTGTGGTGCCAGGCAACGATGGCACGGATCGCCCGGTGCATCGATGGGTCGACGCCGAGGAGGTCGGGGATGTGAATCCGGTGGCCGGGTGTGAACGGGGGCGGCGGGAAAAGGAGCAGCCTGTTGCCGTCGGTTGAGTGCGGGGCCGGCCCGGACGGGAAATTTCACAGGCCGTGCGGCCGGGTGCCCAAGGCGGGCGGCGGAGCGCCGTGAGGCACCGGCCCACCGGGCCCGTGCCACGGTCGAACGCGTCACCTCACCAGGGGAGTTGCGCGATCGCGTCCTGGGCGGCACTCTCGCGGAGCTGCTCGGTTTGTGACCGCAGGGCCACGTACGTCGCGGGGCTCCGGCAAAAGCGCCGGCCGGGATCGTTCACCGCTGGCAGGGTGACCGGCCGTGACAGACAACACCGACAGCGCCGACAGCATCGCCATCACCACGCTCGCCGAGCGGCCGTCGCTGGTCGCGCGGATCTACGACATCGACGAGACCTGGCCGGCGTTCATCCCGCACGACCCGGTCGCGGCCGCCTTCTTGGGCCGCGTCCCGGAGGACTTCCCCCCCCCACTACTGCGTGGTGGCGACCGATGGCGAGCGCGTCGTGGCCCGCGGGCTGAGCGTGCCGTTCGATACCGGTGCCGAGGGTCGCGAGGAGATGCCGGAGCGGGGGTGGGGTCGTGTTCTGACCTCGCGTGGGCTCTCCTCCCGCATGCTGGCCGGGCTGCGTGACGCCGTCGGCCGGCAGGGTCACGACACGCTGCTCGCGCCAGTGCGGCCGACGGCCAAGCACCTCGAACCGCGCGTCCCCATGGCCGAGTACGTCCGTCGGCGGCGCGCCGACGGCCTGCCGGCCGATCCGTGGCTGCGGGTGCACGTCAAGGCCGGCGGCACCGTCGAGAGGATCGCGCCGGCCTCGATGACGGTCAGTGGTTCGCTGGGCCAGTGGCGGCGGTGGACCGGCCTGCCGTTCGATCGCGACGGCCGGATCGAGGTCCCGGGCGCCCTCGTGCCGGTGCACTGCGACATCGCGCAGGACCACGCCGTCTACGTCGAGCCGAATGTGTGGGTACGGCACCGGGTGGTGCAGCCCGGCCCGAAAGCCGACGGCCGATAGCCGGTGGCCGGTGGCCGGTGGCCGGTGGCCGGTGGCCGGTGGCCGATAGAGGGGGCGATGGGCGGGCGGCGGGCTACCCGGGGCTCCTGCGGCTCACGTTCATCCGGATGTCGTCGGCCGCCCAGAGCACGAAGCGTTCGATCGGGGTCACCTGGTGCCCCGGGGCGGGCCGGAAGCGGAAGCGCTTGAGCAGGACGGCCAGGACCAACTCGGCCTCGATCATGGCCAGTCCGGCGCCCTCGCAGCTGCGTGGCCCGAAGCCGAAGGGGATATGGGCCAGCCGCGGCCGCTTGGCCACCTCGTCCGGGGCGAACCGCTCGGGCAGGAACTTCTCGGGCTGGGGCCAGTAGTCGGGGTTCATGTGGACGGCCCAGATCGGATAGAAGACCGTGGCCCCGGCCGGGATCAGGTGGCCGCCCAGCAGGAGGGGTTCGACGGCCTCCCGCGCGCCGTACGGGCCGGGCGGGTAGAGCCGCATCGCTTCCTTGAGGGTCATCTCCAGGTAGGTGAGGCGTCGCAGGTCGGGGTAATCGGGCGCCGCGCGGTCGCCCAGTACGCGGTCCAGCTCGTCGGCGACGCGTGCGGCCACCTCGGGGTGGCGCCCGAGCAGATACAGGGTCCAGGAGACGGCCACGCCGGTCGTGTGGTGGGCGGCCAGCATCGTCATCATGACGGTGTCGCGGATCCGCGCGGGCCGTTCACCGGCCGCCAGCAGCACCCCGATGAGATCGCTCCTGTCGGTGCGGTCGGTGCCATTGCCGGTGCCGGCGCCGGTGCGGTCGACCGTACGGTGCGCGGTCACGACCTGGTCCACCGTCGCACGCAGGTGAGCGAGGGCCCTCGCGGCTTTCGCAGCCTTCACACCTCCCGCGGCCTGCTCGGCACGGCCCTCCTGGGCGTCGCCGCCCGGTGTCTCGTAGAGTCGTCCCAGGTGTTCGGTGAGCACCTCCTCGAACGCGGCGATCACGCTCTCCGGGTCCGCGATCTCGCTTCCCAGTGCGTAGGCGCAGATCATCCGCAGGGACAGCGCGGTCAGGTCCTTCTGCAGCTCGACGGGCCGGCGGTCGGCCCGCTCCGCCCAGCGGTCCGCGAGCTGCGTCGTCAGCGCGGTGAACCGTGCGAAGTGCCGCTCGTGGGACGGCCGTCCGGCCAGCACCGACAGCAGCAGGCGCCGCCAGGGAGCGTGTTCGGCGGCCGGCATCACCTGGATGTTGCCCGCCTCGCACAGCGGATCCAGGAACGCGAACAGCGCATCCGGACGCTCGTCGAGCCGCGCCGTGGCCTCCAGCAGCACGGGGTCGGCGACCGACACGGCCCATTCCACACCCGGCAGTTGGAACCGTACGACGGGCCCGTATGCGGCGTGCAGTTGTAACTGGTAGGTGTGCAGCCCGCCGGCCGCCGCAATGGCTCCGGCCCCACCGTCCGGCCGGGGCTCGGGACCGGGAATGCTCGCGGCCGCCTCTTCCGACTGCCGACCCGCTGCAGGGGATTCCACCGGCACCTCCGGACATCGACTCCCGACGGCGACCGCTCCGTTCGCCGGCCGCGTCATCCGTTGCGTCATCCAGTGCAACACCGAGGGCCGGGACTTGCCCAGCCCCAGGCATCGTGGCAGGGCCGCCACTCCCCCAGGCACCGACCGGCTCCTGGTGCCCGAGCTGACGTACGTTGGCCTGATGAGAGATGAGCTGCGGGGTGGGACGCGGGAGCGGTGGCGCGGGTTGGCGCGGTGGGTGCGCTGGGTGCTCGTGGTGTATGTGATCGGGTTCGTGGAGGGGGCGTGCTGGCATGTGCTGGATCTCGCGCGCGGCGGGATCCATGTGTACGCGGCCTTCGCTCCGCTGCCGTTGCAGGTGCTCTTCGTGAGTCTGGTCGTGCTCGATCCGCTGGTGGTGGTGCTGGTGGGGTTGGTGCGGCCGGCGGGGGTTCGGCTGGGCGCGGGCGTGATAGCGCTGGATGTGTTCGCCAACTGGATCGTCAACTGGCCGCAGTTGCAGGCGGATCCGGCCTGGCTGCTGCGCCCGGTCGGGTTGCTCCCCATCACGCTCTTCGGGGTGTTCGTCCTCGCGACCGCGATTCCGGTGCTGCGGGCCGTGCGCGGTGCGGCGGCGGGGCGGCGGGGGACGCCACGCGTCCTGAAGCGTAAGGTCGTCAACTCGTCTGCGTCGGCGGCGGGACGTCCGTCCGGGGGCCGTGGCCCTCAGTGATCGCCGGCCGCCCGTAGGCCGCCGGCGATCCGCTGCCACTTGGCGAAGATCTCCGGCCGTTCGTCGGGCTGCGCCCGGTCCATCTCGTCGTCGAAGCGCCGGGCGAGGGACGGGCTGGCGAGCGCCTCACGAATACGCTCGACGGTCCATGGCAGGGTGCTCATGCCTTCCTCCCTTTCCAGCGTTGTGAAGCCGTCAAAGATAGCGGGCCGGCCGGGTCGTGGCGTGCGTTTTCACCCGCCGCAACCCGAAGGGGCGAATTGCGGGGAGACGGTGGTGGTGCCGGGGAGGCGGTGCGTGCGGCTTGTGGATGCGTGGCGGTCGGGGCGGCGGAGCCGTGCCACGCAGAGTCAGGGCGCGTCCCAGGGTCAGCGCCGGGGTGCCCTTCGATGAGGAGGAGGGTGGCGTCGGCGGGGCGGTGCGGGCCCGGGTGGGGGGTGCCGGAGGTGCGAACGGTCCCGGTGGCGCCGATCCTGAACAGAGGAGTCGCACGTCGCGGCGACGACGCACCGGGCGACAGTACCGGGAAGGCACAGTACGTACCTGATTAGGCAGCGTGTCGCGGCACCGTCGTGACAGCGGAACGGACGCACATGACCGATGGATTCATGGGTCCGGAGGGTTATGGCCCGGACTCGTTTGGTGACTTTCTCGCGCGCTTCTTCGGGCGTTCCGCGCAGTCGCCGGGTGAGGAGGGGGGCACCGCCATGCCGCGGCAGGCCGACATCGCCCGGCTGATGAGCGGGCCCGCCCGGGATCTGGTGACCTCCGCCGCCGCGTACGCCGCCGAGCACGGCAGTCCCGAGCTGGGCACCGAGCACCTGCTGCGGGCGGCGCTGAGCACCGAGCCGACCCGGAGCCTGATGCGGCAGTCGGGGGCGGATCCGGATGTGCTGGCGGCCGAGATCGACCGGAACGCCGGGTCGGGGCCGTTGCAGAAGAGCGTCGCGGTGACCCCGGCGGTCAAGCGGGCGCTGCTGGGGGCGCACGAGCTGGCGCGGGGCACGGGGGCGTCGTACATCGGGCCGGAGCATGTGCTGGAGGCGCTGGCCTCGAATCCGGACTCGGCGGCGGGGCGCATCCTGCACCTGGCGCACTTCGATCCGCAGGCGACGGCGGGCGGGCACGGCGGTGCCGGGGCGCACCAGCCGTCGGGGTCGGGCGCCGAGCACGGCCCCGTACCGCATCACGACACGCCGACGCTGGACAAGTACAGCCGGGATCTGACGGACCTGGCCCGGGCCGGCCGGATCGATCCGGTCATCGGGCGGGAGGAGCAGATCGAGCAGACCATCGAGGTGCTGTCGCGGCGCGGGAAGAACAATCCGGTGCTGGTCGGCGACGCGGGCGTGGGGAAGACCGCGATCGTGGAGGGGCTGGCGCAGCGGCTGGCCGACGGGGAGGTGCCGGAGACGCTGTCGGGGCGGCGGATCGTGGCGCTGGACCTGACCGCGGTGGTGGCCGGCACCCGTTACCGCGGCGACTTCGAGGAGCGGATGAACAACATCATCGAGGAGGTCCGGGCGCACTCCGACTCGTTGATCGTCTTCATCGACGAGCTGCACACCGTGGTGGGGGCGGGCGGCGGCACCGGGGAGGGCGGGGCGCTGGAGGCCAGCAACATGATCAAGCCGTCGCTGGCGCGCGGGGAGCTGCATGTGATCGGGGCCAGCACGCTGGAGGAGTACCGGCGGTACATCGAGAAGGACGCCGCGCTGGCCCGCCGCTTCCAGCCGATCCTGGTGCCCGAGCCGACGGTGCCCGACACGGTGCAGATCCTGCGCGGGCTCCAGGACCGCTACGAGGCCCACCACCAGGTGCGGTACACCAAGGAGGCGGTGCTGGCGGCGGTGGAGCTGTCGGACCGCTACATCACCGACCGGTTCCTGCCGGACAAGGCGATCGACCTGCTGGACCAGGCGGGGGCCCGGGTCCGGCTGCGGTCGGCCACCAAGACGCCCAACGTGCGTGATCTGGAGCGCGAGGTGGAGCAGTTGGGGCGGGACAAGGACCAGGCGGTCGCCTCGGAGCAGTACGAGCGGGCGACCGAGCTGCGGGACCGGATCGCGGCGCTCACCGAGCAGATCAGGGCCGTCCAGGAGACGCCGGGCGAGCGGCCGATGGGGGGCGACGGGCGGATCGTGGAGGTGACGGCCGAGGACGTCGCGGAGATCGTGTCGCGGCAGACCGGGGTGCCGGTGAGTAGTCTGACGGAGGAGGAGAAGGACCGGCTGCTGGGGCTGGAGGGGCGGCTGCAGAACCGCGTGATCGGGCAGAACGACGCGGTGGCGGCGGTGTCGGAGGCGGTGCTGCGGTCCCGGGCCGGCCTGGCCGACCCGAACCGGCCGATCGGCAGCTTCCTCTTCCTCGGCCCGACGGGGGTGGGCAAGACCGAGCTGGCGCGGGCGCTGGCCGAGGCGCTGTTCGGCAGCGAGGACCGGATGGTGCGGCTGGACATGAGCGAGTACCAGGAGCGGCACACGGTCAGCCGGCTGATCGGCGCCCCGCCCGGGTACGTCGGCCATGAGGACGCCGGCCAGCTCACCGAGGCGATCCGCCACCACCCGTATTCGCTGCTGCTGCTCGACGAGGTGGAGAAGGCGCACCCGGACGTCTTCAACATGCTGTTGCAGGTGCTCGACGACGGGCACCTGACGGACTCTCAGGGCCGCACGATCGACTTCAAGAACACCGTGATCGTGATGACCAGCAACCTCGGTTCGGAGGCGCTCAGCGGCGGTCGCGGGGTGCTCGGCTTCGGGCCGGCCGAAGGGGGTTCGGACGACGGCGCGCGGGAGCGGGCGCTGAGTGCCCTGCGGGGGCACTTCCGGCCGGAGTTCCTCAACCGGCTCGACGAGATCATCGTCTTCCGCCAGCTGACCGACGAGCAGTTGCACCAGATCACCGGGCTGCTGCTGGACGGCACCCGCCGCCGGCTGCACGCTCAGGACATCGCCGTCGACTTCTCCCCCGCCGCCGTGGACTGGCTCACCCGCCGCGGCCACCAGCCCGAGTACGGGGCCCGGCCGCTGCGCCGGACCATTCAGCGCGAGGTCGACAACCGGCTGTCGCGGATGCTGCTCGACGGGGCGCTGTCGAGCGGGGACCGGGTGCGGGTGGACGTCGCCGACGACGCGCTGGCCTTCCAGGCCGACCGGGCGGAGCACACCAGGTGAGCGGCACGGCCGCGGGGACCGGGAGGAGTCGAACTGAACGGTCAGCCGGATGACGGGAGCGAGTCGGAGCTGATCTGGCCGCGGGGCCGCCACGAGACCGAGGAGGAGCGCGCCGACCGGCGCTGGACCGAACTCCTGCAGGAAGTGCGGGTCATCCAGACCGGGGTGCAGATCCTGTTCGGCTTTCTGCTCACCGTCGTCTTCACCCAGCGGTTCGCCTCGCTCAGCACGGCGGACCGGACCATCTACGTGATCACCCTGCTGCTGGGGGCGTCCACCACCGGTGCGCTGGTGGGGACGGTGACCTTCCACCGGCTGGTGGCCGGGCACCGGCTCAAACCGCAGACCGTGCTGTGGGCGGCGCGGCTGGCGCTGGTCGGGGTGGTGCTGCTGCTGGCCACGGTCGCCTCCGCGCTGCTGCTCATCCTGCGGCTGGCGCTGAACGCCGAGGCGGCGCCGTGGGTGGTGGCGGTCCTGGTGGCGTGGTTCGTGGGGTGCTGGTTCGTCCTGCCGGCGTGGGTGCTGCGCCGCTACTCGTCGTCGGAGTGAACGGACTGAGCAGCGGACGGCGCGGACCGGGCGGACTGCGGGGCGGCGGGGCCGGTGCGACGATGGAGGGAAGGTGCGGGGCGCGCCGGGCAGCCGGCGGGGCGGCTCCGCACGCCCGGCGCCGTCGACGGATTCGCAGGGATGGAGGGATCACCATGACGGTCTGCGAGGTCTGCGGGAACGACTACCCGCGGGGTTTCGAGGTGCACATCGACGGCGCGGTGCACTCCTTCGACTGTGTGGAGTGCGCGGCCCATCTGCTCGCCCCGACCTGCGAGAACTGCCAGTGCCGGATCCTCGGGCACGGGCTGGAGGCGGAGGGCGAGCGCTTCTTCTGCTGCGCGCACTGCGCGCGGATGCGCGGCGTCAAGGAGCTGGCCGACAGCGTGGCGTGACGTCGGGACACATGCTGCGGCGGCCGCCCCGCGGGGACGGCCGCCGCATCCGCGCACCGCTCACGCACCGGCCGGCGCGGGGCTCACCCGGCGCGGACGCAGCAGCAGCGCGGCGCCGGCGAGTCCGGCGCTGAGGATCGCCAGTCCGACGGCCAGCAGCTCCGGCCACATCGAGGCGTCGCCCAGGCTGCTGCGCAGCGGGACCAGGACCCCGGCCCGGGACAGTGCGTGCAGCACGATCACGGTGACCGCGGCCGCGGCGCTGGCCGTCCAGATGGCGGCCGTGTCGCGCATCGCCAGGCAGCCGGCCAGCAGCAGGTACACCACGGCGATGATCAGCGAGATGGCGTCCGAGGAGGGGTTGTGGGTCACCGCCGTTCCCACCGGCAGATGGCCCAGCCCGCACAGGGCCAGGGCGACCGCGGCGGGCCAGCGCAGGACGGACCGCAGGACGCCGCCGACCGCCTGGCCGGGCGTGGGCGCCCCGGGCCCCTGCCAGTCATGGCCGCCGTGTGCGCCGGCCGCCGGCCACGGGGCGCGCTGCGGCCGCGGCGGGGCGTCCCGCATCGCCGGGTCGCCGTGGCCGGGGGCGCCGCCCGGGCCCTGCCCCGGGTAGGCGAGGTCGGGCACCTGGTGGGCGTAGGGGTCGGGATAGGGCTCGGCGAACGGGTCGCTGAGGGTGGGCAGGGCCGTGGTGCCCATGCCCGCGGTGTCGGGATGGCCGTCGGAGTAGCCGTCCGGGTAGCCCTCGCCGTCGGACGGCGCCCCGGTGGGGAGCTGCCCCGCCTTGGCGCGGTCGAACAGCTTGATCAGCTGGACGACCTCGTCGACGGATCTCTCCACTGCCGCCGCACGCAGCGCCTCATAACTCGCCTCCGCGGTGTGCGGGGACTCGCCGAGCAGGGCGAGCAGCGGCCCGACCTCGCTCACCGGGCGGGTCGTCGCCGCCACCCGCAGCGCTTCGTCGCCCGGGTTGGGGTCTTCGCCGGTGCGCTTGAGCAGATCCACAAGGGCGGCGACTTCCTCCACCGGCCTCGTGGTGGCCGCCGTCCACACCAGGGTGCGGAACGAGACATTCTCTTGGCTGCTGGGTGGAACGTGTTCGCCGTGGTCGGTCGGGGACGGATCGGCTTGGCCCCCACGAGGAGCTGGTTCAGATGACATGTAGGGACTCCACTGAACGAGGTGAGAGCGTCCGCACCGGGGGTGCCGGCGCCCATCGGGCGTTGTGCGTACTGGTTCGTACCTGTTTCCGTTCAGCCAACGTCCCTTTTGGCCGCGGGCGCCAGTGCTGGCGGGCCATCCGGTGGAGACACGCCGCGGGCGGGAGAACGACCGGGCGTGTCGGCCGGTCCGCGTCAGCTCTGCGCGGTGGCGACGGTGAACAGTCCGCCCTGCGGATCCCCGATCACGGCCTCGCAGCCGTCGCCGTCCACCATCGGTGTCACCGGCAGCGCGAAGCCGCCCGCGGCCACGGCGGCGGCGGTGACCTGTTCGATGTCGTGCACGGGGAAGTAGACGTGCCAGCGGGGGCGGACATGCGGGTCCGGGGCGGACTCGACGGCGCCGCCGCGCAGCGCGGCCACGGTGTGCCCGCCTTCGTCCCGCACCACGACCTCGTCGTGCTCGTAGGTGATGTCGCAGCCGCCGGGGCGGTCGGGGGACCAGCCGAAGACCTCGCCGTAGAAGATCGCCGCCTCGAAGGCGTCGCGGGTGCGCAGTTCCAGGCACATCGGCGCCTCACCCTGCCCGACCGCCCAGGAGAGCGTCTGGCCCTCCCAGAGGCCGAACACCGCGCCGTCCCGGTCGGCGGCGAGCGCCCCGCGCCCCTTGCCCACTTCGAGCGGGCCGACGGCGACCGTGGCGCCGCGTTCGCGGATCCGGGCGGCGACGTCGTTGGCGCTCTCCACGGCGAAGTACGGGGTCCAGGCGACGGCGACGTGCCACTCGGGCGCCAGGTTGCCGATCCCGGCGACGGGCTGGCCCCCGGACAGGGCGACGGCGAACGCGCTCCCCACGGCGCCGGGCCGGAACTGCCAGCCGAGGACCTTCCCGTAGAAGTCCTGCGCGCCGCGCAGGTCGTGGGTCATCAGGCTCACCCAGCACGGCGCGCCGCCGAGGGCCGCGGTGGCGCTGCGGATTTTGGTGGCGGGCATCGGAATCCGCCTACCCACCGGGGCAGCGGGCCCACCGGCGACAGGGGCCGGACGAGCGGAGGAGGCCGGCCCGCGGGCCGGCGACCGGGACGAGGAACAGGCGGGCCATCGGGATCCACCTCCGGACAGGTTGGTTCCCTACTGGCCCCCATTATGCGCTTCCGAAGCCGGCTGCTCTCGGGGTCGGCCGGCCGCCCCTTCTTCGTTTCCGTGCCTGGTCAGCGCCGCAGCGTGAGGCTTCGAGGTGCCGTCGGCCGCGGGTCCTGATTCGCTGGTAGCAGCGGCTTCCCGGGCGGACACCGGCCACGGCGCCCGCCCGGCGGCGCCGGGTACCGACACGGGACGAGAAGGAACGGTCATGGGAGCGGACGAGACACGCGAACGCCTTCAGCAGATGCGGGAGAAGGCCAGGCAGCTGGCCGACGCCGCGGAGCACACCAGCGATCCCAAGGAGCGGAAGCGGCTCCAGGAGAAGTCCCGCCGGCTGCAAAGCAGGAGCGAGCAGGAGAGCGCCATGCGGGCCGGGGACATCTACCCCTCGCAGTGAACCCCGGCACGGTCCGGCGCCCGGCCGTTGGAGTGGCTTACGGCCGGGCGCCGGTGGGCCGTGCGCGCCGCCGGGAAGGAGCTGCGGCGGAGGAACGGCGGCAGGAGGCGGAATGCACCGCATGCGGCCCACCGTGGTCTATGTCCACGGCAACGGGAACAAGGTCCGTCCGGACCTGCTCAAGTCGCAGTGGGACCAGGCGCTTTTCGGCCGGGACATGGCGGAGCTGTCCCGCATGGCCTACTGGGCGCCGCTCCAGTACGCGCATCCGCTGCCGGACTTCCGGGTGGACGCGCTGGACGGCGGCCCGGCGGCCGCGGCCGAGTCGGGGGTGTTCGACTCGCCGGAGGAGTTCGTGGCGCGGACCGTCGCGGAAGCGTGGCACGAGTCGGGGGCCGCGGGGCTGGAGGGCCGGGCGTCCGGGGGCCCGGACGCGGTGCCGGTGGAGGGTGCGCTGGTCGGCTGGCTGCGCGAGATGACGTACCTGGCGGAGACCCTGGGCGAGGCGGAGGCCGGCAACGAGGAGCCGGGCGACGGTGCGGCGCTGCCGCTGGAGGTGCTGCCGCTGCCCCGGCCGCTGCGGACGGCGCGCTTCCGGGAGCTGGTGGGGCGCACGTTCCGGGACCTCCACGCGTACTTCTTCGGGGGCAGGGGGCCGGCGATCCGGCAGGTGGTCGCGGAGGCGCTGCCGCCGGCGGACGGGCCGTTGGTGGTCGTCGGCCACAGCCTGGGGTCGGTGGCCGCCTACGAGGTGCTGCGGGAGCGCGGCCAGGAGGTGGAGCTGCTGGTGACGCTGGGGTCGCCGCTGGCGATCAACGAGGTGCGGGGCCAGCTGGCGCGGCCGCCCGCGGTGCCGTCGGGCGTGCGGGCCTGGCGCAACGTTTCCGACCTGCGGGATCTCGTCGCGCTGGGGCACACCCTGCGCCCGGAGTACGCCCCGGCGGAGCTGATCACCGATGCGCTGGTCACCAACAACAGCGGCAACCACCACGGAATCAGCCAGTACCTGGCCCAGGCCGCGGTCCGGGAGCCGGTGCAGCGGCTCGTCGGTCAGCTCGCCTGAGCAGGGATTTCCGGTGCCCGGCCGGCGTCTTGCAGAGGCCCGAAGCGGGTGCAAGCATGACAAACAGGAGGACGGACTGGGGTCGGCCGGGCGTTCCCCCGCGGGCCGGCCGGGCAGGTGCGGCATGTCGTTGCGCGAGCAGGACTGGGAACTCGTCACGGAGTGGCTGGAGAAGTACCTCCTCAACGTCGCCGACCCGTACGCCCGCCTCGCCCTGTACTTCCCCCACGAGTTCCTGAAGGTCGTCCCGCTCACCAACGTCATCGCGCAGAACGCCCGTACGCTGGTGCGCGTCTCGCGTCGGACCCTGGAGTGGGAGGTGCAGCTCCTCGACGCGGTCAACCAGCTCGACGACCTCCGCGCCCTCCCGGCCATCGATGACGCGCGGGACTTTCTGGCCCGCCTGCGCGAGGACCTTCGGGTCCACAACGAACAGGACGTCTTCCGCACCTGCGTCCTCCAGCAGGACACCGGGGCCTTCATCGGTCGCGAGGACCTCAGGGAGACACTGCGCGGCTTCGTCACGGCCCGGGGGAAGTCGGTGCTGCTGGTGGACGGCGTACCGGGCAGCGGGCGGTCGTACACCTACCAGTTCCTGCGCCACCTCGGGTCGCACAAGGGATTCCGCCCGGCCCGGGTCACCCTGTCGGACACCTACACCGGGGGGCAGGTGCTCCGGCGGCTGGCCGAGTACGTCGTCGATCCGCGTGCCGGGGCGCAGTGGCTCGGCCCCACCCTGCCCGGCGACGGTCCGCCGACCCTGGCCGAGGTCGCCCGCCGGGTGATCACCCTGGCCGCCACCGCCGAGATCCGCTACTGGCTGGTCCTCGACGACTGCGACACGCTCGATCCGCTCTCCGACGTCTGGGAGGTCATCAACGAGCTGGCCAAGGCCATCTACGAGTACGCCGACCACGAGCGGGCGCCCCGGCTGGTGCTGCTCGGCTACGGCCGCACGATGCACCAACTGCCCGATGAGCTGCAGGGGATCCTGTGCTGGGACACCGCCCGGATCATCGACCCGCCCGAGCTGCGCCGCTTCTTCGACCAGTGCTTCCGCGAGGCGCCGCCGGCCCGCCTCGACGACGCCGACCCCGCGGAGATCGACGGCCTCGTCGACGAGGCGGTGGCTCAGGTGCTGTACGCCGCCCGGTCCCCGGACGACGACGGCGAGAACTACATGCGCAGGGTGCGCAGGGCGACGGAGAAGGCGATCCATGTCTATCGCTCCCTCTGACCCCGCCCGTCCCGTCCGCTCCCGGCTGCGCGAGGAGTTCGCCGCCCGGCTGCGGGAGGAACTGCGTGCCGAGGAGCCGGAGTCGGATGCCGGCGCCGTCCCGGATGTCCGGCGGGCCTACCGCGAAGCGGCCTGCCTGCTCTCCGGCTTCGACCCGCGGACCCTGAAGCTGCCGGGCGAGGACCGGCCGGCCGGCGGCGCGGTCCTCGCGCTGCTCGACGACTGCACCACCCTGGGGCAGGCGGGGTCGGCCCGCTGGGTGCTCAAGCCCGAGGCCAGGGAGGCCGCGCTGCGCGGTCTGGCCGGGCCGGACGCTGCCCGGGCGGCCCTGGAGGCCAACCGGGCGCAGTTCCCCGCCGAACCCGGCGGACCGGAGGCCCTCTGCCTGGCCCTGCTCCAGGGCAATCTGCCGGGGTCGGCGGACCGCCGGGCCCGCTGGTCGGCCGAGGAACTGGGCGACGCGCTCCAGGCGGTGCTGTGGCTGTCCGAGATCCCCGGCGTCGGCGGCCTCCCGGACCCGGCCGAACTCCGGACCGCGCTGGCCCGCGCCAGGCTGCTGGAGCCGCTCCGGCACCTGGCCGCGCCGCAGTTCCAGGGCCGCGCCGAGGAGTTGGCGCGCCTGCGCGCCTATGTCTGCGGTTCCGGAGCCGGCCGGGACTCCGCGCCGACCGGCTCCGGCGCCCCTCCGGCCTTCGTACCGCCACTGGTCATCCACGGGCCGGGCGGCATGGGCAAGAGCACGCTGATGGCCAAGTTCCTGCTGGACGGCCTGGCCGGGTCGGCCGACGGCAGCGTGGCCGCGTTCCCGTTCGCGTACATCGACTTCGGGCGGCCCACCCTCTCCATCCGGGAGCCGGTCACCCTGATCGCCGAAATGGCGCGCCAACTGGCCGTGCAATACCCGGAGTTCGGCACCGAGCTGGAGGCACTGGCGGACGAGTGCCAGCGGGCGGCTGCCACCCAGCGCGAGGAGCAGGAACGGGTCACCCAGCTGCACCAGCTGGCCACCACCCGGGTGCTGGGCAGCGATTCGTCGGAGGAGTTCCAACGGGTGGCCACCGCGCGGGAGACCGGGCTCGTCCGGCGGGTCGCGGAGGTCCTGGGGCGCGCGGTGGCCGCGGCCGGCCGGCCGGGTGCGCCGTTCGTGCTGGCCGTCGACACCTTCGAGGAGGCGCAGTACCGCGGCTCCCCGGTGCTGGGCCGCATGTGGGCGATCTGCACCGCGTTGCAGAGCGGCTATCCGCACTTCCGGATGCTGATCGCCGGGCGGGCGCCGGTCGGCCATCCGTCCTACAAGGTGGCGCCGAGCGAGATCGAGCTGCGGGAGCTGGACCGGCCGGCCGCCGTGGCGATGCTGCGTTCCCTGGGCGTCGACGACCCCGAGGTGGCCGGGGCGCTGGCCGAGCGGGTCGGCGGGCATCCGCTCAGCCTGCGGCTGGCCGCCCGGGCCGCCGCGGTCGCCGGCAGCGGGAGCGAGCGGACCGGCGAGCTGATCCGCGATCTGCCCGAGCGCCGCCGGGAGGTCTTCCGCCGCGTCGACGAGATGCTGGTGCAGGGCATCCTCTACGACCGGATCCTCAGCCATATCGCCGACGAGGACGTGCGGCGGCTGGCCCATCCCGGGCTGGTGCTGCGGGTGATCACGCCCGGGATCGTCCAGGAGGTGCTGGCCGGGCCGTGCGGTCTGGAGGTGGCCGACGAGCGGGCGGCGCGCCGGCTGTTCGACGAGCTGCGCCGGCTGGACATGGTGGAGCCGATCGGCCCGGAGACGGTGCGCTACCGGCCCGACGTCCGCACGATCATGCTGCGGCTGCCCGGCGGGGACCGTACCGAGGTGATGCGCCGGATCGAGCGGCGGGCGGTGGCCTACTACGCGGCGCGCGAGGGGGTGGCGGCGCGTGCCGAGGAGATCTACCACCGGCTGCGGCTGGACGAGGACCCGCGGGCGGTGGAGGAGCGCTGGCTGCCCGGCGTCGAGCGCTTCCTGGCCGACGCCCAGAAGGAAGTGCCGCCGCGGGCCGCGGGGCTGCTGACGGCGCGGCTCGGCGGCAACGCGCCGGACCGGGTGACGGCCGACGCCGACCAGGAGGACTGGGAGCGGATCGCGGCCCGCGAGGCGGAGGGCCTGCTGGCCCAGGGGTTCGCCGAGGCGGCCCTGTCCCGGCTGGGGCAGCGGCGGCCGTGGACGCCGTGCAGCCCGCTGCACGTCCTGTGCGCGCAGGCCCTGAACCGGCTCGGGCGGTGCGACGAGGCCCGGCAGGCCACGGCGGAGGCGATCGGGCAGACGGAGCGGGCCGGATGTGCCGAGCGGCGGCTGGAGTTGCTGCTGCTGGGCGCCCGGCTGGCCGAGGAGGCCGGCGACCTGCCGGACGCAGACCGGCAGTTGCGGGTGGCGGAGGACGTCGCGGTCGGCCTCGAGCAGGACCTGGAGGCGATGGGCGCACGACTGGCCCGGGCGCGGCTGCCCGCCACCGGCGGCACCGCGTTCTCCGGCGCCCAGGCCGGTCGCCAACTCGCCACTCAGCTACGGGATTTGCCGGACGAGGTGCTGGCCGACCAGCCGGTGCTGGTGCGCGCGGTCGCGGCGCAGATCTACGGTCAGGACCCCGGGGCGCTGACGCACGCCCTCGACGTGGTCGGGCTGCCGACGGACGATGCGACGCTGGACACCCTGGGGACGGCGATGCGCCGGGCGACCCGCCGGCAGCCGGCGCTGCTGGGGGCGGTGCTGGGCATCCTGGACGAGGCCGCGCGACCGGCCGGGCGGCCGGCCTGGGCCGCACCGGTGATGCCGGGCCCGCCGGAGCCGGAGCCCGTCCCGGTGCCGCCGCCGACGCGCGCCGGCCTGCCTCCGGGACCGCCGCCGGCTCCGTCGGCCGCCGCGCCCGCGGGCCCGCCGGCACCGGCACGCCGCGAAGAAGCCGGGGGCGGGGCCGCAGACGGGGTCGGGGCCGTGAGCCGTGCCCGCCGGGTCCCGGCGCCCGCCGCGAGTCCGTCCGCCCGCCCCTCCGGCATCGCCGGCATCCTGCGCCTGGCGCGGGACCGCGGCACCCTCGACACGCTCGCCCACCGCCTGCTGGCCGTCCCCGACCACAGCGGTGAGATCACGGCAGGGGTGGCCGCGGCGATGGGCGTCGGGACCCATGCCCGTACGACACCGCGGAGCGGGCACCGGGGGCCGGACGAAGGGAGCGGCCCGCCCGGGCCGGAGCGCCGATGACCGCCTACCTCTCCCAGGACGAGCTGCGCCGGCTGCTGGACGCCGCGCTGGAGTGCGGGCTGGCCGACCCCACCGTCCGCCCGCTGCTGTTCGACGGCATCATGCGCAAGTACCACGCGACCCTGCCGATGCTGCCCGCCCCGATGCACCAACTCCACTCCGACTTGGCCCGGATGAACGCCGTCGAACGGCTGGTGGACGGCTCGGTCCCGCTGGAGATCTGGCTGCGCAACGCGGTGGCGCAGACCACCGAGGCCGAGCCGCTGAAGGTCCTCCAGCACGCCCTGGACGAGGTGGCCCGGCGCGCCGGCGGCGAACCCGACGTGCTGGCCGACCGCCCGGCGCCCGAGCTCAAGGAGCAGATCGTCCACCGCGACGACACCGTCCCGATCGGCTTTCTGCGCGGCGGCGACCTGGCCGGCACCGCGGTCGCCCGGCTGAAGGTGCCGCCGTACCAGGACGGCGCGCCGCTACAGCCCAACGGCTTCCCGCACGCCGGCACCGGCTGGCTGATCGGCCCCACCCTGCTGATGACCAACCACCATGTGGTCAACGCCCGTACCGGAACCGGCGCCGACCGCCCCCTGGCCGCCCCCGAGGACCTGCGGCTCCAGGCCCGGCACACCCTCGCCCGCTTCGGCTACGACAGCGAATCCGGCTACCTCGACGACACCGCCGACTCCGCCGCCGAGGTGGCCGAGGTGGCCGAACTCGCCGCCGCCGACCCGGAACTGGACTACGCGGTGCTGCGGCTGTCCGCCCCGCCCGACCGCCCGGTGCTGAAGCTGGCCCGGCGGCCGCTGCTGGTCGCCGACGGCGACTGTGTGGCGGTCAACATCATCCAGCACCCCGGCGGCCGGTCGAAGCGGGTGGCGCTGCGCAACAACCTGGTCTACGAGGCGGACGAGCAGGACGTCCGCTACTTCACCGACACCCGCGGCGGCTCCTCCGGCTCCCCCGTCCTGACCGACGACTGGCGGGTGGTGGCGCTGCACCGAGGGGCCCGGCGGGTGGAGAACGTGCTGTTCCAGGGGCGGACGACCGCGTTCGTCAACGTCGGCACCCAGATGACCAGCGTGCTGCGCCACCTGGAGACCCATGCCCCGGACGTCCACGCCGAGATCACCGCGGCGCAGGGCGACGGACGGGGCTGAGCCCGGCCGACCGGCGCCGCGGCCCGGCCGACCCGACCGAGGAGGACGAGATGGAAAAGCGGAGCCGATCCCCGGTGGCGACCGGGCCCGAGCGGGTCTTCTCCGATCTGCGCGCGGTGGCGGCGCGGGTGCGGGACCAACTGTCCTGGGAGGAGCCCGAATCCGCCGTCGAGCTGCCCGCCGAGGAACAGCCGGCCGGGCAGATCTCGCAGTACGCCCGACAGGAGCGCACCCGGGTGCTGGCGGCCGGCGCCGGCGGTCTGGAGAAGCTCGCCGAGGGCCGGGCGGACGAGATCAGCGACGACGAGTCCTTCGGGATGGAGGCGATCGTCCTGCTGGAGGGGCGCCCGGCCATCCTCGTCCGGCATCACGACTTCCCCACGCAGCAGGGCGACTGGGCGGTGCTGGACGCCCACCGGGCGGCGATCCGGGACTCGCTGGCCCGGGTCGGCCGGGTGGAGGTCTCCGGGCACCTCAGCCTGGACTGGCTGGGGACGGGCTTCCTGGTCGGTCCGGAGACGGTGATGACCAACCGCCATGTGGCGGTGGAGTTCGCCCGCAGCGCCGGCGAGGGCTGGGTGTTCCAGCAGGGGCTGGGCGCCGCGCTGGACGTGGGCGAGGAGTACGACACCGGCCCGGAGCCCGTCGACGGCGGCTCGTCCTACGAGGTCACCGGGGTCCTGGGCATCCACGAGGACGCCGATCTGGCCCTGTTGAGGATCGCCCCGTACCTCGGCGGCAGCGCGCTGCCCACTCCCCTGGCGGTCGCCGCGGACGCGCCCGCGGACCTGCCGGGCCGCCCCGTCTACTGCGTCGGCTATCCGGCCTGGGACGGCCGCCGCAACGAACCCGAGTCCATGCGCCGGATCTTCATGGACGTCTACAACGTCAAGCGCCTCCAGCCGGGTACGACCACGGGCCTGGAGGCGGAAGGGAATGTGATGCGCCACGACTGCTCGACCCTGGGGGGCAACAGCGGCTCCCCGGTCATCGACCTCACCGACCACCGCGTCCTCGGCCTGCACTTCGGCGGCCGGTACGGCCTGGGCAACTACGCCGTGCCGTTGTGGCAGTTGGTGGAGGATCCGCTGCTGGTGCGGGGGGAGGTCAACTTCGTATGAGTCTGCTGCGTGAGGAAGCGGAGGGTGCGGAGGGGGCACAGCGGGTGCCGGCCGGCGGCCGGCTCCGGCGGCGGGCCCTGCTCAAGGCGGCGCCCGTGGCCCTGTTGGGCGTCGCCGGGTGTGCGGACGGGGAGCCGGCGAAGGCACCGTCGTCGGCCCGGCCGAGCGCGTCGCAGACGGCCCGGCAACTGCCCACCGTCAGTGCCTGGCGGCCGAGTCCGGGCGAGGTGCGGCCCGAGGTGAAGACGCGGGCCGTGGAGCTGGTCCGGGCGATCGGGGCGTGGCCCACCGGCGAGCGGGACGCGGCGATGGCGCGGGTCGGGGCACTGGGGCTGCCACCGGCCCTCGTCGACCAGGCGGACGCGCTCCGGCCCGGCGGCACCGAGGCGGTGCTGGAGGTGGTGGACGCGCAGTACGGGGGCATCCTGGCGGATGCGGCCAGCGTGCTGGTGGTGTGCCGGCAGTGGGTGCGGCGGGCCGACGGCACGGTGCTGGCGGGTGGGACGACGGTGGACGTCCGGCTGCGCCGGGCGAACCCGCGGTGGACGGTGACCGCGCTGCACCCGGCGGCACCCGGGGCCCCGGCGGCGGCGCCGAGCGAGGCGGCGCGGCGGGTGCTGGCCGCGGGCCCGGCGATCGAACTGCCGCCGGCGGCGGCCGCGGACGTACGCAGCGGTGCGGTGCACACCAGTGTGCTGGAGGCGCTGTCGGAGCTGGCGCGCAAGCACCGGCTGGCGGTGAGCGTGGTGCGGTCCGGGCATCCGCTGAAGGTGTTCGGGACCGACCGGCCCAGTGATCATCCGCGCGGGCGGGCGGTCGACGTCTGGCGGATCGACGGGCATCCGGTGGTCGATCCGGCGACGCCGCGGCAGTTGGTGGAGTCGGTGATGCGGGCGGCGGCCGCGGCCGGTTCCTACAACGTCGGCGGGCCGTTCCTGCTCTCGGGCGGAACGGCCGGCCAGTTCTTCTCGGACGCCACCCACCGGGACCATGTGCACCTGGGCTTCCGCACCTGATCCCGGCGGGCCGGCCTCAAGCCGCCGACGTCTCCGACGACCCCTGACGCACCGTCACTTCTGCACGAACTCCGTGGTGTAGGTCTTCTTCAGATCGATCGTGGCGTTCTTGAGGTTGGGGTTGAACGCCTTGAGGACCCGCTCCACGGTGGCGGGGCCGTCGGCCGGCATCACCCCGTCCTTGGTGAACATCGGCAGGGTGTCCTTGATGGCCTTGACGTAGAGCTCCTTGCCGCCCTGCGCGTAGTCCGAGGGCATCTTCGCGGCGATCTCCTCGGCGGTGTGGGTGGACATCCACTTGAGGGTCCTGACGAAGGCGTTGGCCAGCTTGCGGACGGTGCCCTTGTGGCCGTTGACCCAGTCGGTGCTCATGTAGAGGCTGGACGACGGGTAGAGGCCGCCGAGCGCCTGCCGGGAGCCCTCGGGGGTGCGCATGTCGACGAGCACCTTGCCGATGTTCTTGTCGACGACCTGGGCGACGGTCGGGTCGGTCGTCATCCCGGCCTGGATCGAGCCCTGCTGCAGGGCGGAGAGGAAGGTCTGGCCGGCGCCGACCGCGACCGGGGTGATCTCCTCGGGCTGCACCCCGTTCTTGACCGCCAGGTACTTGGTGAGGAAGTCGGTGGACGAGCCCAGACCCGTGACGCCCAGCTTCTTGCCCTTGAAGTCCTTGGCGGAGGTGATGTCCGAGGCGGCCTTGTCGGCGACCACCTCCACCTCGCCGGGCGCGTGGGCGAGTTGCACCACCGACTCGACCTGCTTGTTCTTGGCCTGGAGGTCGAGGGTGTGGTCGTAGAAGCCGACGACGCCCTGGACGTCGCCGGAGAGCAGGGAGGTGGTGGCCTGGACGCCGGCGGGCTCGGTGAGCAGGGTGACGTGGAGGCCCTCGGCCTTGAAGTAGCCGAGCTGCTCGGTGAGTCGGGCCGGCAGGTAGATGACCTTGTCCAGGCCGCCCACCATGATCTGCAGGCGCCCGTCGTCGCCGCCGGCGGACGCGCCGCCGGAGGGGCCGCCGCAGGCGGTGAGGCCGGTGAGGGCGAGCACGGTGGCGGCGACCGCGGCCGAGATCTTGAGCGGAGTGCGCATGGTCACGTCCTTGTGAGGTGGGCGGTGCGGAAGCGGATGGGGCGAGCGGGGCAGCGGGGTCAGCGGCCGTCGCCGGCGTCGGCCGGCTTCCAGCGGAAGAGCCGCTTCTCCAGGAAGGCCAGCAGTCCCTCGGCGAGCAGGGCGATGGCGGCGAGGATGACCATGGCCGCGTAGACACCGGGAGCGTTGAAGGTGCCCTGGGAGGCCGAGACCAGCAGGCCCAGGCCCTTGGTCGCGCCGATGTACTCGCCGACGATGGCGCCGATCAGCGCGAAGCCGAAGCTGACGTGCAGGCTGGTGAAGATCCAGGAGGTGGCGGCGGGGATGACGACCTGGAAGGTGACCTGGCGGTTGCTCGCGCCCAGGATGCGGGAGTTGGCCACCAGGTTGCGGTCGACCTCGCGGGCGCCCTGGAAGGCGTTGAAGAAGACCGGAAAGAAGACCAGCACGACGGCGGAGGCCACCTTGGAGGCCGGTCCGAGGCCGAACCAGATGAGGAAGATCGGGGCCAGCACGATCCGCGGCAGCGCGTTGAGGACCTTGATGTACGGGCCGAGCACATCGGCCAGGAAGCGGATCCGGCCGAGCGCGATGCCCAGCACGACACCGCCGATGACGCCCAGGACCCAGCCGAGCAGCGCCTCGTAGAGCGTGTACCAGACCTGCTCCCACAGGGGGCCCTGCGGGGTTCCGTTGACCGCCCACTGGGTGATCTGGCCCCAGATCTTCGAGGGCATGGAGAAGTAGAACGGGTCGATGACGGCGGCGCGGGCCAGCCACTCCCACAGACCGAGCAGACCGACCAGGAGGGCGACCCGGGTGCCGTGGACCACGAGCCGGTGGTTGCGGGCGGCGCGGGCGCGGGCCTGGCTGCGCCCGCCCGCGAGGCCGTTGGCGGCTGCCGGTGCGGTGACGGTCTCAGGCGACATGGGCGGCACCCCTTTCGCGGGTGATGCGGACCTCTTCGCCGAGCGAGGACCAGATCTCCCGGTAGATCTCGACGAAGCGCGGCTCCAGCCGCACCGCCTCGACCCGGCGGGGCCGCGGCAGGTCGATGGCGAAGACCTCCTTGACGGTGGCGGGGCCGGCGGTCATCACCACGACCTTGTCGGCCAGCGCGATGGACTCCTCCAGGTCGTGGGTGACGAAGACGACGGAGGCGCCGGTGCCGGACCACAGGTCGAGGAGCTCGTCCGACATCAGGGCCCGGGTCTGCACGTCGAGCGCCGAGAACGGCTCGTCCATCAGCAGGATCTCGGGGTCGTTGACGAAGGTCGCGGCGAGCGCGACGCGCTTGCGCTGGCCACCGGAGAGCTGGTGCGGATAGCGGTCCTCGAAGGCGGCGAGGCCGACCCGGGCGAGCCACTCGCGGGCCCGCTCCCTGGCCTCGGCCTTGGGGGCGCCGCGGAAGCGGGGACCGGCCATGACGTTGGAGAGCACGGTGCGCCAGGGGAAGACGGCGTCCTGCTGGAAGACGAAGCCGACCTTGTCGCCGATGCCGCGGACCGGCTCGCCGGCCACCAGCACCTCGCCCTCGGTGGGCTCCTCCAGGCCGCTGACCAGCGTCAGGGTGGTGGACTTACCGCATCCGGTGGGCCCGACCACGGCGACGAACTCACCGCGGCCGACGGTCAGGTCCAGGTCCCGGACGGCGGTGTGCAGACCTCCCGAGGGGGTGCGGAAGGTCTTGCTCGCTCCCCGTAGCTCGATGGCGGGGCTCGTGTGGCTGTTCATGGACCGGGAGGCTAGGAGTGAGCCGGGCCACGGCGGCAGCCTTGTGGGCGCAAGCTGCCTTTCTGTGCGCAAACCCTGTTGTGCCCATTTTGCTCACGCTAGAACAACAGAAGTCCGGCGGGGGCTGGGCAGCGTGGCCACGGCGGCATACGTTGCGTTGACACGAGATCAACCGGAAAGGTCGATTCCGCAACGTGCGGAGGGCGGCCGAGACAAGGGGGACCACCACCGCATGCGGATCCATTGGCCCCGTCGCGTCTTCGCACAGGTCCTGACCACCCAACTGGCCATCACCACCGGCGTGATGGTGCTGGCCACCGGCCTGTTCCTGGCCCCGCTCGGCCACGCCCTGGACGACCAGGCGATGCGCCGGGCGCTGGCCATCGCCCAGACCGCGGCCGCCGACCCGGAACTGTCCCACGACGTGCAGGCCACCACCCCGGGCCCGCGCGGCCCGGTCCAGTCCGCCGCGGAACGGATCCGGCGGGCCACCGGCGCGCTGTACGTCGTCGTGATGGACACCCGCGGGGTCCGCTGGTCGCACACCAACGCCGCCGAGATCGGCCACCACGTCTCCACCGACCCCAGCCGGACGCTGGCCGGCCAGGAGGTCCGCCAGATCGACACCGGCACGCTGGGCCGCTCGGCCCGCGCGAAGGTGCCGCTGCGGGACGCCGGCGGCACCATCGTCGGCGCGGTCTCGGTCGGTATCGCCTACGACAGCGTGCACGGGCTGCTGCTCGGCACCATCCCGGGACTGCTGCGGTACGCGGGCGCGGCGCTGGCGGCCGGCGTACTGGCCGCGGTGGTGGTCGCCCGGAGCCTGCGCCGCCGCACCCACGGCGTGGCCACCGCCGACATCTCGGCGCTGCTGGACGAGCGGGAGGCGATGCTGCACGGCATCCGGGAGGGCGTGGTGGCCTTCGACCCGCGGGGCCGGATCCGGCTGGTGAACGACGAGGCGCAGCGGCTGCTGAGCCTCGGCGCGGACGCCGCCGGCCGGGACCTGGACGACGTCCTGCCGCCGGGCCGCACCACCGACGTACTGGCCGGCCGGGTGGCCGGCGGCGACCTGCTGGCGATCAGTGGCGGCCGGGTGCTGGTGGCCAACCGCGTCCCGACCCGGGACGGCGGCGCGGTGGTGACCCTGCGGGACCGCACCGAACTGGAGCTGCTGGGTCGCGAACTGGACAGCACCCAGGGCCTGTTGGATGCGCTGCGCGCCCAGGACCACGAGCACGCCAACCAGCTGCACACCGTGCGCGGACTGCTCGAACTGGGCCGCTACGACATGGCGGTGGAGTTCGTCGCCGAGGTCGCCAGCGCCCACCGGGCCTCCGCGGAGCAGATCGCCGAGCGGGTGCACGACCCGCTGCTGTCCGCACTGCTGGTCGGCAAGGCGGCGATCGCCGCCGAGCGCGGCGTCTCCCTGCGGATCTCGGACACCACGCTGCTGCCGGACGCGGTGGTGGACCCGCGCGACCTGGTCACCGTCCTGGGCAACCTCCTCGACAACGCGCTGGACGCCACCGCCGAACGCCGCGCCGCCGAACCATTCGTCGAGGTGGAGCTGCGCGCCGAGGGCACCACCGCGGTCGTCCGGGTCGGCGACACCGGACCCGGTGTGCGGCCCGAACTGCGCGACCGGATCTTCGCCGAGGGCTGGTCCACCAAGAGCGCCACCGCCGCCTCCCGCGGCCGGGGCATCGGCCTGGCGCTGGTGCGCCGGCTGGCCGAGCGCTACGGCGGGATGGCCCGGGTCACCGCCCGCGCGGGCGGCGGCGCGCTCTTCACCGTCGTCCTGCCCGAAGCCCTTCACCTCACGGCCACAGGAGACTCCCCGTGATCGATGTCCTCGTCGTGGACGACGACTTCCGCGTCGCCGAGATCAACGCCGCGTATGTGTCCCAGGTGCCCGGATTCCGGGTCGCCGGCCGCGCCCACACCGCGGCCCAGGCACTGGCCACACTGGAGCGCCGGCACATCGACCTGGTGCTGCTCGACCACTACCTGCCCGACGAGACGGGCCTGACCCTGGTACGGCGGATGCGCCAGATGGGCCACCACTCCGACGTGATCATGGTGACCGCGGCCCGCGACGTCGCCACCGTGCAGGCGGCCATGCGCTACGGCGCACTCCAATACCTGGTCAAACCCTTCGGCTTCGCCGGGCTCCGCACCAAGCTGGACGCCTACGCGGCCCTCCGCCGCACCGTCGAGGGCGTCGGCGGCCGCGGCGAGGCCGGCCAGGAACAGGTCGACCGGATCTTCGCCGCCCTCCGCACCCCGGACTCCCCCCGCACCGAACTCCCCAAGGGCCACTCGGCCGCGACCGTCGACCTGATCCGCCGCACCCTCGACGAGGCCGGACTCCCCCTCTCCGCCCACCAGGTGGCCGAACGCGCCGGTGTCAGCCGCTCCACCGCCCAGCGCTACCTCAAACACCTGGAACGCACTGGCCACATCAACCTCACCCTCAAATACGGCGACACCGGCCGTCCAGAGCACCGCTACACCTGGACCCGGGCGAGCTAGGCGCGCCCAGCGCCCTCTTCGTCACGCACTTGCGGAGACGGCGGGGATGCACAGCAAGGTACCAATCAGGTACCTTGCCGCTATGCCTGCGGTGAGTGTGGCGTTGACGGACGACGGCATGAACGAGGTCCGCGCTGCCCGATGATTCTGCACATCGACGTTGCCTGGCTTCTCGACGTCCAGGAGCAGGCCGTACCCGAGGATGTCTCGGTGGCCGACTACTCCGCACTGACAGCGGCCGTCGCCCGGCACCGGACCCGTATCCCGCGCGCCAGTGCCGCCGAGCCCGACGCCGCCTGGCGCGCCGCGGCGCTGTTGGACACCCTGGTGCGACTGCAACCCCTGCCGCACCGCAATGCGCTGTACGCCTGCCAGGTCACCGTCGCCTATATGCACGCCTCCGGCGAAGGCATCGATCCGCCGCACGGCGCCCTGGTCGAGCTCGTCCGCGATGTCCGGGCAGGGAGAATCACCGTTTTCCACGCGGCCGAACGCCTGCGTACCTGGCGGATATGAGCGGCTACGAGCGGATATGAGCTGCGCGTACGGCGGCCAGGGCGGTCAGGGCGCCTCGGCTTCGTCGGCGCCCGCCGCGTAGCACGCCTCGATGAGGGCGCGCAGGGCGGGGCGCGGCGGGCCGGGGCGCACCGCGAGGTAGGCGCGCATGAGGGGCGTGGGACGGGTCAGCGGGCGGAACACCACGCCCGGGACGGGGAGTTGGTCGGCGTGCGCCGCGTAGAAGACCGTCCAGGACGGTTTGCCGTAGCCGATGGCGGCGAGGGTGTCCTGGGCGTTGGTGAACTCCGGCCCCCAGACGGGCTCGTAGCCGGCCTCCCGGCAGGAGTGCAGGACCAGGTCGTGGAGGGCGGGGTTGCGGGAGTGCGGGGAGAGGCGCAGCGGCAGCCCGGCGAGCCCGGACAGTTCGACGGTCTCCCGCGCGGCGAGTTCGTGGCGCGCAGGCAGGGCCGCCATCAGCGCGTCCTGCCACAGCGGCAGGAACTCCAGCCCGGGGTCGGTGCGTTCGCCGCGCAGCAGGGTGGCGTCCAGGTCGCCGGCGCGCACCTTCGCCAGGCGTTCCTCGGTGGTACCGGTGACGAGTTCCAGCTGGGCCTGGTCCGTGAGCCGGGCGAACGTGGCGAGCAGGGTGTCCAGCCGCTCGCCCAGTCCGGAGCTGGTGCCCAGCCGCACCGTCGCGGCCTGCTCGGCGCGGAGTTCGTCGATGGCCTCCCGGGCGCGCGCCTGGAGGGCGAGCATCTCCCTGGCGTACGGCAGGAGCCGGTCGCCGGCCTCGGTGAGGCGGACGACGCGGGTGGAGCGGGCGAAGAGCTCGGTGCCCAGCTCGCGTTCGAGCCGGCGGAGCTGCTGGCTGACCGCCGACTGCACGATGTGCAGTCGCTCGGCGGCGCGGCCGAAGTGCAGCTCCTCGGCCACCGTGAGGAAGTAGCGCAGCTGTCGGATCTCCATGGCCCCCCGTTCGTCGTGACCACACACTGATCACCATTCGCGATCAGTGTAGGCGCGGATCGCCCATTGGTCGGCGGGCGTGATCGCGGTTGGCTGAGGTCATCACGCACCGCGGGCCCGCAGGGGCCCCTAGGCCGGAGGAGACCGCCATGCCCCACCTGGACGTCAACGACACCACCCTCTACTACGAGGACGAGGGGACCGGCCCCGCGCTGCTGTTCCTGCACGGCTGGGGCACCAGCGGCCGCACCTGGGGCGCCCAGCTGCCCGACTTCACCCGGGACCACCGGGTGGTCACGCTGGACTGGCGGGGCTGCGGGCGGTCGGCCCGTCCCGTCCGGGGCAACACCACCGCCGGGGTCGTCAACGACCTGGTAGCGCTGATCGGGGCGCTGCGGCTGGACCGGCCGGTGGTCGTCGGCTCGTCGGTGGGCGCGGCCTTCGCCACCGAACTGGGCGTCCGGCGGCCCGAGTTGATCCGCGGGGTGGTCTCGGTGGACGGGCCGGCGTACTGGCCGTCCACGGGAATGCCGATCACCGAGCTGATGGAGCGCCTGCGCCTGGACCGGGCCGGCACCGTCGCCGGCTGGGTCCCCGGGTGGTACGCGCCGGACACCTCGCCCGCGCTCATCGACTGGACGATCCGGCAGATCCTGGACTCCAGTGTCTACATCGACGAGCACTTCGCCGTGGCCAGCACCTACGACCCGCGGCCGATCCTCCCGGGACTCCAGATGCCGATCCACTACATCCACGGTGAACTGGACACCTCCATCCCGGTGGAGGTGTCCCGTACCTGCGCCGCCCTCACCCCCGGCGCCGAGCTGACCGTCATCCCCGGCGCCGGCCACATGCCGCACCAGGAACGCCCCGACGCGTTCAACGCCGCACTGCGCGCCGCGCTCACCCGCATCGCGGCGGCCGCCGCCGCCCACGCCCACGCCTGAACAGCCCTCCCCACCCCCTCGAAGGAGTCCCCATGCCCGTCACCCAGGTATCGCTCAGCGGTGGTACGGCCCACGTCGAGTACGACCGCACCGGGACCGGCCCGGGACTGGTGCTGGTGCACGGCACCGGCGCCACCCGCGAACAGTGGCTGCCGCTGACCGAAGCGGTCGGCGACCGCTTCACGGTCGTCGCACCCGACTACTCCGGCTCCGGCGGCACCACGGACCACGGCGGCCCGCTCACCCTCGCCGACCTCGCCGACGAGGTGCTGGCCGCCGCCGACCACGCCGGGCTGGACCGTTTCCACCTCGTCGGCCACTCCCTCGGCGCCGCGATCGCCACCCACCTCGCCGCCCACCACCCCGACCGGGTCCGCTCGCTGGTCCTGCACGCCGGGTGGGCCCACACCGACACCCGGCTGCGGGCCGAATTCACCTACTGGCTGGACCTGTTGCGGGCCGACGCCGAGCACGGCACCGCGAACTTCGCCCGGATGCTGCCGCTGATGGCGTTCGGCCCCCGGTACTGGGAGCGCACCGACACCGCGGCGAACGAGGAACTGGTGCGGGCACTAGCCACGACGCTGGCGCCCGGCATCGCCCGGCAGACCGAGGTGGACCTCTCGGTGGACCTGCGGCCGCTGCTCGGCCGGGTCACGGCGCCGACGCTGGTGCTGGCCAGCGCCCACGACCGGATCATGGGCGCCGATCAGCAGCAGGCGCTGCTGTCCGGCATCCCGCACACCCGTTACGCGGAAATCGACGCCGGACACGGGGCCCCGGCCGAGGACCCGGCCGGATTCACGGCCCTGATCAGCCGGTTCCTGGACGAGCGGCGGGCCGCGGAGGCAGAAGCAGAAGCAGCGTCCGGGATGTGTGGGAGGTCTGCGGTGCCGGACGCGGTCGGCGCCCCGGGCCGGGCGGCGGGCCCCGCGCGGGCGTAGGTGCCCGGCCCCCGATTCCGGTCCACTTTCCCCGAATTGGACCAGGAAGCGGGGGCCCGCCCCCCGTTAGCGTCGTTTCGATCAAGGTCCCGGAACCGAGGCACCACCGAACCGACGAACGGAGCGCACCGTGCACCCCCAGCTCGCCGCCGATCTCGCCGCGCTGCCCGACCTGTTGGAGGCGACCCGGCAGCGGGCCGCGGCCTACCTCGACGGCCTCGCGGAGGCGCCCGTCGTCCCGGCCCGGCCGGCGCCGGAGCCGCGGCCGCTGCCGGAGCGCGGCACCGGCCTCCAGGACGCGCTACGGGACTTCGCCGTGCGCTGGCAGCCCGGTCTCTCGGCCAGCGCGGGCCCGCGCTACCTCGGCTTCGTCACCGGCGGTGTGACCCCGGCGGCCCTCGCGGGCGACTGGCTGACCGCCGCCGCGGACCAGAACTCCAACTCGTCCCTGGACCCCACCGGACAGCACCTGGAGCGTCAGACGGTCGACTGGCTGCGCACGCTCTTCGGGCTGTCCGACGCCCATGAGGGCACGTTGGTCAGCGGCGCCACCATGTCCAACACGGTCGGACTGGCGATCGCCCGCGAATGGCTGGGCGAGCGGCGCGGCGTCTCCCCTGCCGAGAACGGAGTGGCCGCCCTCGGCCCGGTGCGCGTCCTGTCCGGCGCCCCGCACTCCAGCGTGGCCAAGGGCCTGTCGATGCTCGGCCTCGGCCGCTCCGCGCTGGTCACCGTCCCCACCCTCCCCGGCCGCGAGGCGGTGGACCCGGCGGCACTGGAACGCGCCCTCCAGGAGACCGGCGGCCCCTGCGTCATCGTGGCCAACGCCGGCACCGTCAACACCGTCGACTTCGACGACCTCCGCGCCCTCGCCGCGCTCCGCGACCGCTACGGCTGCTGGCTGCACATCGACGCCGCGTTCGGCGCCTTCGCCGCGCTCTCCCCGCACCACGCGCACCTGACCGACGGCCTCGACCTCGCCGACTCGCTCTGCATCGATCTGCACAAGTGGCTGAACGTCCCCTACGACAGCGCCGTCCAGTTCACCCGCCGCCGCGACCTCCAGACCCGGGTGTTCCAGAACGCCGCCGCCTACCTGGGCCCGCTGGGCGACACCCCCGACCTGGTCCATCTCACCCCGGAGAACTCCCACCGGCTGCGCGCCCTGCCCACGTGGTTCACCCTGCGCGCGTACGGGCGCGAGGGCCACCGCGAGATCGTGGACCGCTGTGTCGACTGCGCCCGCACCCTGGGCGAGGCGGTCGCCGCCCTCGACGGCCTGGAACTGCTCGCCCCCGTCCGCCTCAACGTCGTCTGCTTCACCCTCGCCCACTCCCCCACCGCCGAACGCCTCGCCGCCCTGGCCGACGCCCTGGCCACCGAGGTCTTCCTGACACCCACCGTCTACGCCGGCCGCCCGGCCCTCCGCGCCGCCTTCAGCAACTGGCGCACCACCCCCGACGACGTCCGACGGATCGTCAGTTCCCTCACGACCGCGGTCCGAAAGCTGCCCGCGGAATGACGGTTCGGCCCGGCAGCCATGGGGCGTCACTACGACCAGGCCGATCAACTCGACCCGTCCCGCCGGCCCTGTTCGCCGCGGCGGTCACGATCTAGGCTGCCGCCCATGCGACCCCTCATGATCAACGAGCCCGGTGGCGGCCATGGGACCGTCCTCCTGGATGCCCACGGGGTGACGGCCGACCCCGAACTGGCCGCGGAGTTCGCCGAGTCGGTGCACCGGATACTCGCCGACCTGGTCGGCCGGGGTGCGCCGCTCGGCTGGGTCGATCCGCCGGGGCGGGACGAGGTGGCCGGGCTGGTCGAGCGGGTGCTGACCGCCGCCGCGGCCGGCGACGGGGCGCTGCGGGCCGCGTACGCCGGGCGCACCCTGATCGGCCTGGGCTACTGGCTGCGCTACGCCCGGCCGACCAACCGCCCGCACGCCGACCTGGAGAAGCTCGCGGTGGCCGGCACCGCCCACCGCCGCGGCACCGGCCGGGCGCTGGCCGCCGCGCTGATCGCCGACGCCCGGGCGGCCGGCATCGAGGTCCTCACCCTCGACGCCCGCGCCGACAACGCGCGCGCCCTGCGGCTGTACCGGTCGCTGGGCTTCCGGGAGTACGGCCGCCTCCCCGGCTTCGTCGCCATCGGCGAACGCCGTTGGGACAAGGTCTTCTACATGCTGGACTTCCGCGCGCAGACGTCGGAGCGCGGGGGCCGACGCGAAGTGCAGTGAACGGGAACGGGAAAGGGAAAGGTCCCTCTCCCCGGCGGGAAAGGGACCTTTCGCAGTCCGGTGCGCCGGACCGGTAGGCGGTCAGCGGCCGTGGCCGAAGTCCCGCTCGAAGGAGGTGAAGGCGGCCTCCTGCTTCCACTCGACGGCCGCCTTGGGGCTGGACGCGAGCAGGCGCCGGCACGCGGCGGCAGGCGATCCGCTGCCGGGGAGCCGGCCGCGGCAGTCGGCGACCGGGTGGTAGCCGTTCCGGGTCGGGTTGCCCTGCCACAGGCTGCGGCCGGGGAGGAAGGAGTACTGCAGGGAGGCGCGGGCCAGGTCCTTCAGGTCGCCGTAGCCGAGGTGGTACGTCGTGGCCGCGTACTGGTACTCGTGGCTGATGTCGACGCGGGAGATGCCGGGGTCGTCGGTGGCCAGCACGATCGGCACCCCGTACGCCCGGTAGGTGGTGAAGGGGTGGGCGGCGCCCTTCACCCCGAGGATCTGGGCGTTGCTGCTGAACGGCACCTCGACGGCCACCTGGCGGGCGGCCATGGTCCGGGCCAGTCGCCGCCAGTCGTCCTCGTGGACGAGGTCCACACCGTGGCCTATGCGCTCGGCGTGGGCGACGTCGACCGCCTCGTTGATGTGGAACTTCAGGTCTTCCGGCTTCACCAGGCCCGGCCACAACTCACCCGCGTGCAGGGTGATGTGGGCCCGCGGATAGACGCGGTGCAGATAGCCGAGCATCCGCATCTGGAGGGAGTAGTCGCGCAGGGCGCTCTCGCCGTCCTCGGGCTGGACGAGGTTGACCGCGGTGAACCGCGGGTCCCGCTCGGCCAGGCGCATGGCGAGTTCCATCTGTGTGAAGACCCGCTCGGGGGTGCTGCCCCGGGACACCTGGGAGTTCCACCGCACCGTCAGCCGGCACCCGGGGGCGGCGTGGGACGTGCCGCAGTGGGAGACCTGGCGGAACTCGGCGTCCGTGTCGTCGGCTTCCTTGCGGGCGGCGGCGACCAGGCGGTCGAGCTTGCCGTCGGCGACCAGCGCCTGGTGCATACGGTCGAAGTCGCCGTTCCAGCCGGTCTCGTCGGCGACCTTCTTGGCCTGCTCCGAGGCGGGGGTGACCAGCGTCTCCAGGTAGAACTGGTTCTTTTCGGCGATGCCGTCGGCGACCTTCGCGAGCAGCTTGCCGCGGTGCCGCCACGTCACCGCGCCGAACTTGCCGAACGCGTCGAAGAAGTGGTCGTGGCCGGACTGGCCGGCCGGGAAGTCCGCCATGGACCAGGCGCGCACCAGCGCGTCATGGAACGCCCGGTCGGTGCGGGCGTCCGCGGCGGGCCGCTTGCCGGGCCCGCACGGCGGCGCAACCGCCGTCATCGTCTTCTCGTCGATGCAGAGTCCGTCCTCGGCGGCGAGGGTGACCAGATACTCGGTCGGGACCGCGCCGGAGAGGTGGTTGTGCAGATCACCGCCCTTGGGCAGCTGCCGGAAGAAGTCGCGCAGCCTGGCCGGATCCTGGCGGATGGTCTCCAGGTACGCGGCGGTGTGCGCTTCGGCCGCGGTCTGCGGCGGACGGGCCGAACGGGACGTCGGGGGCGGAGAATCGGGCGACTGCGCGGCTGCGGGCAGTGCGGAGAGCAAGGACAACATGCTGAGGGTGGCCACACCGGTCCGGAGAGCCCGGCGACGGTTCGTGGCACGACGGTGATCACCATTCACCGTGGCATCCTCACGTCCCGACACCTGGTACGACCAGGCGCTTTTCGGCACATTCCGCGAGTGTGCGGGAGTCGCTGTTGCGGATGACGGCGACGCGCTGCACCCTCTTCGTCGTTCCCACTGGCCTGGCGCCCGTGATGCCGGCGGCCATCGGCCGGCCGAACGGAAGGCCACCGCCGGCCGACCAGGTCACCAGCGACGAGTCGACGTGGTCCAAGCATCCGCCAACTCACTCTTGCCGTCCGGTTCTTCGGACGGCGTTCCTTCGGGCGGCTGCCCCTCGGACGGTGGCCGGATGAGCGACCCGATGCCGGCGCAGAGCAGGTCCAGGCTGCGGGTGAACTTCTCGTCCGGCCCGTGCGCGGTCGCGGCGGTCGCCGTCCGGGGGAAGTTCCGGTGGAGGGCGGCGACGTCCTCGGTGGTGACCGGCACCGCGGGTGGCTCGCTCTGCTCCTGGAGCACGTAACCGGTGACGTGGCTGAGCACGGTGTCGGCGGCGGTGCCGCAGTGCTCCGGGGGCACGCCGGCCTCGGCGAGGGTGGCGAGCAGCCGTTCCATCAGCGAGAGCGCGCCGGGGCTGAGGGTTTTCGGGCTGCCGGCGAGCATGATCGCCCCGCCGGGGTGCTGCCGGATGCTCTGCCGCAGGGCGACGGCCTGCGCCGTGATCCGCGCCGGCCAGCCTGCCTGCGCGGGCAGCCCGGCCAGGGCGGCGGTACCGGCCTCGTATGCCTGCCCGGCCACCCGGTCGGCCATCAGCTGGAGCAGTGCGGCCTTGCTGGGCACGTGGTAGTAGAGGCTGCCGGCGTGCACGTCGAGGCGGTCCGCGACCCGGCGCACGGAGAATCCGTGGTAGCCGGTCTGGGCGAACACCGCCATCCCTGCGTCGATGATCAGGTCTGCGGTCAGCTTCACGGTCGCAGTCTAGCGAGCCGCGCCCAGCTTTCAAACAGTGTTTGAAAAAGCCCCGGGTCGCGCTAATGTCGTGATCAGCGAAATCGAACACCGGCTTGGAGGGGGGTGGTGACGATGGACATCCTGCTGTTCAACGTGACCACGGCGGCACTGATGGTGCTGATGTTCAACGGCGGTCTGGCCCTGGTCGGCCAGAACACACTGGGCCGACGGCGGATCCCCTGGGCCGGCGTCGGCCTGACCGGGCTCGCGCTCGCCGGGGTGGCCCTCCAGCTCTGCTGGTCGGGGGCGATGGGCGCGCTCGACGCGGACCCGTCGAAGTCCGGCTGGTGGCGCGTGGTCACCTCGGTCTTCATGCAGAACGGCGGCCTCGGCGGAGCGGCCTGGAACATCGCCACCCTCGCCGCCGTCGCGGCCTTCGCCGACTGGTTCTGGGGTGCGCCGCTGACGCTCGGCCTGTTCGCCGCAGGCATCCTGCTCCCGGAGCAGATCGACAAACTGTGGGGCCAGACCACCCACAGCACCGACCCCCGCAACTTCGCCGGCAGTTCCGGTGCCACCTACTTCCTGGGCGCGACGCTGGCCGCGGCCCTGCTGCTGCGCGGCGGTGCCGACGAGAACTCCGGCAAGGCCGCCGGGGAGGGCTCCGACGACGAGGGCACGCGTCGCGGCAAGGCCGTCCGCAAGAACCGGCTGCTGGCGCTCGGCGTGCCGGTGCTCGGGCTGGCGATGTGGTTCGCGCAGGAGAACGGGCACGGGCTGGTCTCCTGCTACGGCTTCGCCCTCGGCGCACTCACCTGGGCGGCATTCCGCACCGTCCTGCACCCGGACCGCGACCTCCGGCAGCCGCCGCGCACGACGCTCGCCTCGCTGACCGGGCTCATCGGCCGACGGTCCCGCAGCGCCGGCTAGCCGGCCGGCCCCCGCCCGCGCCCCGTCCACCGTGACCATGAGGGAGACAGCATGTCGGAAAACCTGCGCCGGGAGGTGCCGAACCTCGTCGACCAGGAGGTGGCCAGGATCCTGGAACAGACCGACCGTGACGTGGCCCGTACGGTCGACCGCGCGCTGGGCGTGAGCGACGGCACCCCGGCGTTCGACACCGCCCGCTGACAGACCCGGCTCGGCGAGCTCCTCGCCGCCCACCACATCCCCGGCGGCGCCCTCGCCGTCCTCGCCGACGGCGAGATCCACGAGGTGGCCGCCGGCATCCTGCACACCGGCACCGGCGTCGCGGTGACCCCGGACTCCGTGTTCCCGATCGGCTCCGTCAGCAAGGGCTACACCGCCGCCATGGTGGTGCTGCTCGCCGACGCCGGGAAGCTGGAGCTCGACGCGCCCGTCGCGGACGTCCTACCGGACTTCGCGGTCGCCGACGCCGGGGCCACCGAGACGATCACGCCGCGCCAACTGCTCAACCACACAAGCGGCATCGAGGGTGACTACGTCAACGACACCGGCCGCGGCGACGACTGCCTGGCCCGCTACATCGAGGGCGCGCAGACCGTCGGCCTACGAGTGGGACGGCGTGCGCGGCTTCGGCCACGACGGCAGTACCTTCGGCCAGCTCGCCTACCTGCGCGCCATCCCGGAGAAGGGCCTCGCCATCGCCCTGTTGACCAACGGCGGCGGGGCTGCACCCAAGGTCTTCGAGGCACTCTGCCGCGAGCTGTGCGCCGAACTCGCCGGGGTCACCATGCCCGCGTTCGCGCCGGCCTCCGAACCCGTGGCGGTGGAGACGGAGCCGTTCCTCGGCAGCTATAAGCGCGAGGGCTTCCTGATGACCATCACCGACGGCGACGGCGGCCCGGGCACCCTGCGGCTGAGGTACGAGGGCGCGGACGGCCTGGCGGGCACCTTCGACCCGCTGGTCTGGCACCTGACCCCGGTCTCGCACACACCGGTGAAGACGGTGTTCGCCGGCCGCCGCAACGAGAAGGACGCCTGGATACCCGTCGTGTTCTACGCCCTCGCCGACAGTAGCCGGTACGTCCACTTCGGTGTCCGCGCGACGGCCAAGTCCGCCTAGAAAACTGCTGAAATCTTGTTGTTGGGGCTGTCCGGCCGTGGGCCGGGCGGCCCCTTTTCGCTATGCGGTGGCCGGGGTGAGGTGCCAGGTGGTGCCGGTTTGGGCGAGTCCGAGGTTGATCAGTCGGCGGAGGTCGAGGGTGCAACGCCCGCGCAGGGGGCAGTCGGCACAGAGACGCTTGAACTGGGCGGTGCGGGCGCCATCCCCTTTGACCTGGCCGAGGTTGGCGGTGCGTCCGGCCGGGGCAGGTCGCGGTGCCGGCGGCTGGGTTGATGCGGAAGTCATCGATGGTGACGCCGCCGGGGACCACCTGCCGCAGCGGCAATGGATACCACCTGTGACTGGCGGCCCGCAGTCCCGGTGCGCCTCTTTCACGCCAGGGGCGACAAGGATGTCTCCTTTACGAATTCCCTGTACTGCCAACGTCAGCCGGCTTCCCACGGGGCCGACCAGCAGCTCAGCGATGTCGGGCAGTTCGACCACTCCACGACGGTCCTCAAGGCCCTGCCACAGGTGGTGCGCGAGTTCGGCTCCTCCCGTGGGGCGGGTGGTCACGCCGCGGGTGGCCCAGAGCGGGCTGAACTCCTCACTGCTGGCTAGGGTCCGCTGGTGAAACACGGTCCGCTCACCGTCGCACAGTGCGCCGCGCTGCAGCCGCCGGAGGCCGACTCGGACGGCGAGCACGTGACGTTGTCGGACCAGGATCATGCGCTGCTGGAATCGCTCGCAGAGGACGGCCGCGTCGGCTACCAGGCCCTGGCGTCCGTCACGGGCTGGTCGCAGACCTCGGTGCGACGGCGGCTCACCGAGCCGCGTCGCACCTCGGTGGTGTACTTCGACGTCGACTTCGACGCGGAGTTGCCGGGCCTGCGGTCGATGGCCTCGTTGTGGCTGTCGGTGTCACCGGGCGCGCTGTCCGCCGCAGGCGAGGCCCTGGCCGGCCATCCGGAAGTGAGCTTCGCCGCCGCGACGACCGGTCCGACCAACCTGTACGCGAGCGTGCAATGCCGCGACGCCCAAGCGCTGTACGCCTACCTGACCGGCCCGGTGGCGCAGCTCCCGGCATCCGGTCGGTGGAGACCGCGCCGGTGACACGGACCGTCAAACAGAACGGCCGTCCGCAGCAAGGCGTTCCGGTCCGGCGTACACCGGGCCGGCGACGCTGAGCTGCTCGGATCGCCTGAAGGGGCGTCCGGGTGCTCCCTCCTTGCCTGTCTGATCGACGCCCGTCTCACACAGTGCGGAAGAAATCGCCAGGGTGCCGGGCCCGCCGTCGGATATCGCCGGAAGTACCAGGTCAACTGGCTTTGAGGGAGGGCGTTGGCCAGGGTTGGCGACGTCCACACCGACTCCCCCAGGGAAGGAACCCGCGCTATGCCCACCGCCTTCGACCCCATCTCCGTGGGCTCGATGACACTGCCCAACCGCATCGCCATGGCACCACTGACCCGCCGCCGCGCCTACGGCGAGGGCCTGTCCGCCACGGCGTCGATGGCCGAGTACTACGCGCAGCGCAGCACCGCGGGCCTGATCGTCGCCGAAGCGATACAGCCCAGCCGGGTGGGCCAGGGATACACCGACACCCCCGGCCTGCACGACGAGCGGCAGGTACGGTCCTGGCGCCCGGTCACCGACGCGGTGCACGCGGCGGGCGGCCGGATCTACGCCCAGCTCATGCACGCCGGGCGCAACAGTCACCCCCAACTCCTCGGCGACGGACTGCATCCCGTCGCCCCCTCGCCCGTGGCAGCCGAGGGTGTCGTGCGCGTCAGCGGCGCCGAACCCGCCGTCCGCAAGCCCTTCCCCGTGCCACACCAACTGAGCGTCACGCAGATCCAGGAGACCATCGAAGACTTCGCGCAGGCCGCGCACAACGCCATACGGGCCGGCTTCAACGGCGTCGAACTGCACGGCGCCTACGGTTACTTGATCCAGCAGTTCCTGTCCGACAACGCCAATCGCCGCACCGACCGCTACGGCGGCTCCCGCGCGGGTCGCATCCGCTTCGTGCTGGAACTGGTGGACGCCGTGGCCGCCCGGATCGGCCCGCAGCGCCTGGCCCTGCGGATCTCACCCGGCTGCCCCGCCCACGGTCTCACCGAGACCGACGTCGACGACCTGTACGCGGCCCTGGTGTCCGAGCTGCGGGGCGACCTGGCCTACCTCCACGTCTTCGAGTTCCCCGGGCGCCGCGCGCTCACCGGCCGCCTGCGCACCGCCTGGCCCTCGGCCTTCATGCTCAACCCGCACGAGACACCGGACTCCTGGCCCTCCGGGCCGGACGACCTGCACCTGATCGAGGACGGCCTGGCCGACATCCTGGCCTTCGGCACCCTGTACATCTCCAACCCCGACCTGGTGGCACGGCTCCGCAACGGCAGCCCCGTCGCCCCGGCCGACCACACGACCTTCTACGGCGGTGACCACCGCGGCTACACGGACTACCCGGCACTGGCCGAAGCCGAAGTCCATGCCACGCCCTGAGGCCGGGCCGGCCCAGGGAACGCCATGACATCCGACCCGCTGTCCGACGCCAAGGAGCAGTCCGGCTCGGCCCGCAACCGGGTCCACCCGCTGGAGGCAGCCGACGGCGTCGGACCCGGCGGAGCCTTGGGACGGCGCCCCCTCTGAACCTTCAAATACGCAACCGTGCAAGCCGGTCGGCGGTCAGCTCCCCTGAGCCGGCCGGCGAGGGTGCCCAGGAGGTGCCTCACCTGTCACTATCTCTCACGGGCGTCTCACCAACACCGTCGAGGCGCTTGAACTGCAAGGCCCCCACCTGCACAAGCGGCCCCGACCCAGACCGTGGACATGAGAAGACGCTTTCGACAACCTGTTGTCAGTGGGTCCGTGCATCATCGTTTCCGTGACGCAGAGCACCATTGACACGCTGCACTCGCTCGCCCGCGCCCGCCGACCCGTCTGTCAGATAGCACCCCGTTCTGCCCCCGCGGACTCGGCAGATTCCTACCGCGTTTAACCATGCCGCCTGCACCACGCCAGGACGACGGCGGCTGGGGCGGCCCGATCAGCTCACGCGTGATACTCGGAGAGATCGATGGTGTGAACGCGCAGCGGGTGGCCGTACACCGGGTGCTTGGTTTCGCGCTCCGGCACCATGCCAAGCTTGCGCATCACGTTCTCGGAAGCGTCGTTGCCCACTCGGGCGATGCTGATGACGCCGTCGAGGCCGCGGTCCTGGAGCGCGAACTCCAGTGCCGCGTGAGCGGCTTCGGACGCGTACCCCTGGCCCCAGAACTGCCGACCGAGCCGCCAGCCGATCTCCACGGCAGGCAGCACCTCAGGCAGGAATGTGGGCACGGAAAGACCCGCGAAGCCTGCCAGCTCACCCGAGGCCAGCAGCTCGACGGCGAAGAGGCCGAACCCCTCCTCATCCCACTCCTCCTCCCACCGCTCGATGTCCTCCGCCGTGCGCTCCAGATCGCGAACCGAACCGTCGCCGATCCAGCGCATGACCTGCGGGTCCGCATGGATCTCCGCCATAGGGGCCAGGTCGTTGTCACACCAGCGGCGGAGGAGGAGACGGGGGGTGCGAATCTCGGTCATGGCACCCATCCTGTCGCAGGCGAGGGCGCAAGTCGAAGCGCGAAGTCACGCCGCATCGTGCCTCGTCCACCTCGTGTGTGACGGCCAAGCACGGCAAGAGGCTAAGGGCAGAGAGCCCATCGCCCAGCTCGCCGATCCCGTTCACGGCACGGGTCCGTCTTCTACGCCGTGTTCAGACGGACGGCCCCGCAAACGAGTTGTCGGCCGCAGAGGCCCTCCGCGGCCAACTCCCGCCGGCCACCAGCGCAGCACTCACCCTCGCTCTCCACGTCGTCAGCCACGCCCCCTTGACGGGAACCAGTCGTCGACAGGTCCTCGGTGAAGAGCGACCTCCCGACAAGACCACAGGACAGCGGCGCCGGCCCTCCGCCCTTTCGCGGTGAAAGGGCGGAAGGCCGAGGTGGACCTACGGCTTGCTCAAGGCCCCGCTCGTCCACGCTGCGCGCAGCGCCTTCTTGTCCACCTTGCCCACCTTGGTTGTCGGCAGCTGATCCAGCAGCACTGTCTCCCGTGGCGTGTACAGCTCGCCCAACTCGGCGGTCACCGCCGCGCCGACCGCCTCCGGGTCGACGTCAGCGCCCTCGGCCGTGGCCAGGAAGATCTGCACGGCCTCCCCGTACTCCTCGTCCGGCATCCCCACCGCCGCCGCGTTGCGCACACCGGGCAGCGTGAGGAGGAAGTCCTCCAGCACCCTCGAGTACACGTTGTCGCTGGTGCTGCCGGTGACGATGATGTCCTTGGCCCGGTCGACGAGGTAGAGGTACCCCTCGGCATCGAGATAACCCATGTCCCCCGTGCGCAGCCAGCCATCCTGCAGTGCCGCCGCGGTCCGCTCCGGGTCCTCGTAGTAGCCGAGCATCACCGGCTCCCCATGGACGCACACTTCGCCGACCTGCCTGACGGGCAGTGCCTCCGTGCTGTCTTCACCACGGATCTCGATCTCGACGTCGGATATCGCGCGACCGCAGCTGCGCCAGAGTTCGGGACGCCGGGCTCCCTCCGAGGCGAGATCCTCCGCACCGAACGCGGTGATTCCGAGCGCCTCCGACTGCCCGTAGCCCTGGCTGACCACGGGCCCGAACACCTCGACTGCCTGCTGCAGCCGACTTGGCGACGTGGCCGCGCCGCCGACAACGATCCGCCGCAGCGCGGGCAGGGCACCCGGCTTGCACTCCGGGTGGTCGAGCACCGCGTACAGCATGGGCGGTACGAACATGGTGGCGGTGATGCGCTCCTCGCGCAGCACCGCCAACGCCGCGCCCGCTTCGAACTCGGGCAGCACGACGAGGGCGGAGCCAGTCACCAGAGCCTGGAGCGACGTGAGGTGACCGCTGCCGTGCGTGAGCAGTGTGGCGGCGAGCACCCTGTCCGTACCCTGGTCCATGGCCGGGAAGAACGTTGAGCCGGAGTCCTGCTGGGCGTCATCCACCATGTCCACCAGCATGTTGTAGAGCCGGTGGCTGTGCGCGGCCAGCTTGGGTCGGCCCAGGGTGCCGCCGGTGTAGAGGACGGTGATGGCCTCGTCCGCTCCCGGGGCGGGCACGCCCTCCGGGCGCACGTCCGGGCAGTCGGCGGCCAGGGCCAGCAGGTCCGGGCACTGCTGCTCACAGGGCCCGAGGCTGAGCAGTACGGGGTTGTGGATGCTGCGGCCGGCCGCGTCGGCGGCCCGCCCAGCGAAGGTCGGGTCGGTGACCACGGCGCGCGCCCGGGACTGCTCGACCAGCGCGGCGAGTTCGCCGGGCCCCGGCTCGGGCGGCAGGAACACAACGCGACAGCCGATGAGATGGACGGCGAGCTGCGCGAGGACGGAGTCCACGCGGTTGGCCAGAAACAGCCCCACTCCGTCGCCGGGCGCGAGCCCCTGCCCGCGCAGCGCGTGCCCCAGCCTGAACAGTTGCCGCCGAGCCTCCCCTCTGGTCAGTCGGTGCGTCCCCTGGACGAGCGCCTCGGCGTCCTCGTCGTGGTTCCAGTGCTCCAGAATGCGGTCGATGTATATCTGCGACTCGGATGTTTCCTGTGCGTTAACAATCACCAACACATCCAAACATGGACGACGCGGCCGGGCGCGACCACATCGCCCCGCAGACCATCGCCTGGCGGCCGATGCGGCACACAATGACAGCACCGAGGACTGCGAGGGGACCGAACAGCAACAGGGCCTGTGTCGGCCGCGGCTTGACCGTGGCGGAGCTGTTGCGAACAGAGGTCGCCATGAGACGCGCGGACAAGAACTCTGGGAATCCTGCCGCCTGGACGATCCGGTGACCTTCCAAAACGATGCCACACGGTTCCTTGGGGATCTCACCGAGGCATCCACTCGGGATCTACGGAACGCGAACTGGACAGAGCCATGGCGGGACTTCGTCGCTCTGAGTGGCAGGGAAGCCCCCGCCCCTGAGCCAAAGACTCAAGTGGGTACCCAGGTCCGCAGGTCCGCAGCCCGACCAAGGCAACGCCTCTTGGGCCTCCGGCACCTTGCTCCGCCCTGAACAACACTGGCGACAGACCGCCTCGCTCCGGGCAAGACTCGCCCGCCTGGCCGGGGGCACGATCACTTCATTTTTGACTTCGAGGGGTTCCCGGGTGACTCGGCGCGTTCCCACGTCAGGACGCCGCCGCGCTCTTGTCCTTCTACGATGACCGGCTTGACGAGTTTCAGGTGGAGCCGGTGGTTCTCGTCCAGGGTGGCGCGCCGGGGCAGGACGTTGTTCTCCCAGTTCGGGAAGAGACTGTGCTCGACGTGGTGCTCGATGATGTCGTCGGTGACGGTGTAGGTGCCCGCATAAGCGAGGTAGCCGCGTGCCGCCTCGGCCTGCTCGGCGCCAGTGCCGCCGTGCACCTCGCCGTCGGTGTACGCAGACCGGCCCGGGGCGCTGATCTGAACGGACATGTGGCCGTCGTCGGTGTAGATGATCAGGCCATGCGCGTCCTTGCCCAACGGGTACGCGGCGTCGGAGCCGCTGAGCCGGTAGGAGACGAGTCGCCAGGAACCGACAAGCTGTTGGGGGGTGCCGGAATGCATGACATGTGGCCTTTCCGAGGAGTATCGACGGGCCCGTTCTGCCCGTGATCTCCACGCTACGTCGGCCCCTCTCGCCCCGGCGGTGGCACGGATGCCACCTTGTGGCAGGATTTGGCCATGCACAAGGTGGCCGTTCTCGCGCTTGACGGGGTACGCGCGTTTGAACTCGTCATCCCGACCCGCGTCCTGGGCGCGGCCAACGCCGCGGACGGCTCTCCGCTGTACGAGGTGCGGGTGTGCTCGCTCGGCGCCCGGACCGTGACCAGCGACGCGGGCTTCTCGATCGCCGTCGAACACGGCGTCGAGATCCTGCGGGACGCGGACACCGTCGTCGTCGCCCCCACCCTCGCCATGCGTGACCGGGGGCGCGACGGGGTCCCCGCCGACGTGCTCCGCGCCCTCACCGGTTTGCGCCCCGGTACGCGGGTCGTGGGCCTGTGCGCCGCGGCCTTCGCTCTCGCCGCCGCGGGGCTGCTCGACGGCCGCCCGGCCACCACGCACTGGCGAGAAGCCGAGGACTTCCGCGTCTCGTTCCCCGACGTCCGGCTCGACCGCGATGTGCTCTTCGTCGACGACGGTGACGTGCTCACCTCCGCCGGAGTCGCCGCCGGCATCGACCTCTGCCTTCACCTCGTACGCCGCGATCACGGCGCGTCCGTCGCCAACGACGTGGCCCGCGCCTGCGTCGTGCCGCCCTGGCGCGAGGGCGGCCAGGCCCAGTACGTCCAAGCGGTCGTCCCCGCCGATGACGGCGCCTCCACCGCCGCCGCGCGCGCGTGGGCACTCACCCAGCTCCACCGGCCCCTGGCTCTGGGTGAACTTGCCCAGCGCGCCAGCATGAGCGTCCGTACCTTCAACCGACGGTTCCGCAGGGAGACCGGCACGACACCCGGACAATGGATCACCCTGCAACGCGTCGACCGCGCCCGCGCTCTGCTGGAGACCACCACCCTGACCATCGACCACATCGCGGCGGCCACCGGCTTCGGATCTCCCCGATCCCTGCGCGAACACCTCAGACACGCCCTCGGCGTGTCTCCCTCCGCCTACCGCCAAACCTTCGCCGACCGTGCACCCGCCGACCGCGGCCTCCCCCAGAGCCCGTCCCGCCAGCCGGCCGACTCTGCCGCAGCGGTCCTGTACCCGTTTTCCGAAGGCTGAGCGTCAGGCAACAGTTCCCGGGCATCCGTACTGGCCTCCGAGCAGCCCGTGGAGGAATCGACCTGCTTCAAACCCCCTCTTACCTGCGACGATGCAGGTAAGAGGGGGCATCGCATAGAGCCCGTCTTCCCTAGGCCGGGAAGGTGGGGTACTCCACCCCGGAGACGTACTGGACGACGCGGATGACCTGGCACGAGTAGCCGAACTCGTTGTCGTACCAGAGGTAGAGGATCGCGTTGTCGCCGTCGACCTTGGTGGCGCCGGCGTCGACGATCGAGGCGTGGCGCGAGCCGATGAAGTCGTTGGAGACCGCGTCGGGGGCGCTGGTGAAGTCGATCTGGCGCTTGAGCGGCGAGGTCAGCGAGACGTCCCGGAGGTAGTCGAGGACCTCCTCGCGGGTGGTCTCGCGCGCCAGCTGGAGGTTGAGGATCGCGATCGAGACGTCCGGGACCGGGACGCGGATCGAGCTGCCGGTGATCTTCGCCTTGAGGTCGGGCAGCGCCTTGGCGACGGCGGAGGCGGCGCCGGTCTCGGTGATGACCATGTTGAGCGGCGCGGAGCGGCCACGGCGGTCCGACTTGTGGTAATTGTCCAGCAGGTTCTGGTCGTTGGTGAACGAGTGGACGGTCTCCACGTGGCCGCGCAGCACGCCGTACTCGTCCTCCATCGCCTTCAGCGGCGGGACGATGGCGTTGGTGGTGCAGGAGGCGCAGGACAGGATCTGCTCGTCCGGCTTGATCATGTCGTGGTTGACGCCGTGGACGATGTTGGGGACGTCGCCCTTGCCCGGGGCGGTCAGCACCACCTTGTCGACACCGGGGCGGAGGTGCTGCGAGAGGCCCTCGCGGTCGCGCCACTTGCCGGTGTTGTCGATGAGGATGGCGTCCTTGATGCCGTACGCCGTGTAGTCGACCTCCGAGGGGTCGTTGGCGTAGATCACCTTGATGGCGTTGCCGTTGGCGAGGATCGTGCTGTTCGCCTCGTCCACGGTGATGGTGCCCTGGAACTGGCCGTGGATGGAGTCCCGGCGCAGCAGCGAGGCGCGCTTGACGAGGTCCTCGCCGGCCCGGCCGCCACCGCCGCGGACGACGATGGCGCGCAGCCGCAGGCCGTTGCCGGAGCCGGCCTTCTCGATGAGGAGCCGGGCGACGAGGCGGCCTATGCGGCCGAAGCCGTAGAGGACGACATCGCGGCCCTCGCGGCACTCGATCTTGTTGGCGCCGGTGGCGCCGGCGACGGCCTCGGCGGTGAAGTCGGCCACCGACAGTCCGCGGTCGTCGGCGCGGTACGTCGCGGCGAGCATGCCGATGTCGATCTGGGAGGGGCCGAGGTCGAGGGCGGTGAGCGCCTGGAGGAACGGCAGCGTCTCGGTGACCGACAGTTCCTCGCCGGCGATCTGCCGGGCGAACCGGTGGGTCTTGAGGATGCTGACCACCGACTTGTTCACCAGGGAGCGGCTGTGGACCAGGACGGTGACGTCCCGTTCCCGGTGCAGCTTCCCGATGAGCGGGATCATCGACTCCGCGATCTCCTCGCGGTTCTTCCAGTTGGTGAACGAGTCGTCGTTGACAGTCACAGGCTTATCTCTCGATCGAGCTAGGCGGTGCTCATATGCTAACCCCATGCCCGTTCGATCTTTCGGGGGGTGTCGGCGGCGGGTGTGAAGGTCCGCCTTTTCCTCCCAATTCCCTTACGAAATAAGGGCGTTGCCGGTCGGGCGACCTCTCGACCGGCGGCCCGGGTGGACGCCTCGCGCGCTCGCACCGGGCCCAGCACGGACCCTCTCTTGACAGCTCCCCCGTCTCCGTCCGACGATCCCCGGGTGAACCTGTCAGACAGCCAGACACCTGGTGGCATATCCGCCGCCCCCGTTCCCCGTCGGGTGAGTGCGATGGAGGCCGTGCTGAGTCATCTGCGCGGGGCCATCGAGCGGGGCGACTACGCCGTCGGGGACAAGCTCCCCTCCGAGGCCGAGCTGTGCCGCCGGCTGGAGGTCAGCCGGCCGGTGCTCCGCGAGGCGCTGCGCGCGCTCCAGACCATGGGGCTCACGGTCTCCCGTACCGGCAAGGGCACCTTCGTCGTCTCGGCCGGCGCGGTGGCGGACCCGACCTTCGGCGACTACGCGGCCAGTGACCTGCTGGAGGTCCGCCGCCATGTCGAGATCCCGGTCGCCGGCTACGCGGCGGTGCGCCGGACGCCGGAGGACCTCGACCGCCTGACGCACCTGCTGGAGCGGATGGAGCGGGAGACCGACACCACCGCCTGGGTCGCCATGGACACGCTGTTCCATCTGGCGGTGGCCGAGGCCGCCCGGAACCCGGTCTTCCGGCGGGTGATCGAGGAGATCCGGGACGCCCTGGCCCGCCAGTCGGCGTTCCTGACCGACGTCGGCGGCCGGCGGGAACAGGCGAACCGGGAGCATCGGGCGATCGTGGAGGCCCTGGTGGAGCGGTCGGAGCAGGACGCCGCCGAGGCGATGCGACACCATCTCGCCCGGGTCGAGACGACGCTGTCGACGATCGTGCGGTCGCCGGAGCAGCCCGGCCCCGCCGCGGACGAGACCGGCGACGGGGTGCGCGGATGAGCGCGATGTTCGAGGACGCGACATTGGACGAGCAGGGGCGTAGCGCGCGCCGAGGCGCCGCGGGCGAACCGCCGGCCGTCCGTACTCCGGGCCATGTGCCGGTCGCCGAGGTCGTCCGCGGCGGCCTGGTCGAGGGCGTGCACCACGGCTCGGTGGTGGTGCTGGCGGCGGACGGCTCCGTGGCGTACCGGCTCGGCGATCCCGAGGCGGCGTTCTACCCCCGTTCGGCGCTCAAGCCGCTCCAGGCCGTCGGCCTGCTGCGGGCCGGGCTGCCGCCGCTGGACGAGGAGGCGCTGGCGCTGGTCGCGGCCAGCCACTCCGGCGACGAGCGACACCTGGCGACCGCCCGGCGCATCCTGAACGGCGGCGGGCTGACCGAGGACGACCTGGGCAACGTGCCCGACCTGCCCTACGGCATCACCGAACGGCACGCCTGGCTGGGCCGCGGCCTGGGCCCCAGCCGGCTCGCCCAGAACTGCTCGGGCAAGCACGCCGCCATGCTGGCGACGGCGCGCGCCCGGGGCTGGCGGCTGGACACCTACCTCGAACCCGGCCACCCCCTCCAGCGGGAGCTGGCCGCCGCGGTGGAGGAGCTGACCGGGCAGGGCATCGCGCAGGTCACCGTCGACGGCTGCGGCGCCCCGCTGTTCGCGGTCTCGCTGCTCGGTCTGACCCGGGCCGCGGCCCGGCTGGCGACGGCCGCCCCGGACACCGACGAGGGCCGGGTCGCGCACGCCATGCGCAGCCACCCGGAGATGGTCTCCGGCCGGGACCGCGATGTCGCCCGGCTGGTGCGCACGCTGCCCGGCCTGCTGGCCAAGGACGGCTTCGAGGGCGTGCAGATCGCGGCCCTGCCGGACGGCCGGGCGGTCGGCGTGAAGATCGCCGACGGCGCGGACCGGGCCCGGATGCCGGTGACGGCCGCGGCGCTGGCCCGCTGCGGCATCGACCCCGAGGTGCTCGCCCCGTTCGCCACCGCGCCGGTCCTGGGCGGCGGTACGGAGGTCGGCCGGCTGCGGGCGATCGCCCCGCCGGCCACCTGACGCCCCCGCTCCCCCGCCCGATTCCCCTCCTCTCCCCTCCTCGCTCCACACGAAGGAACCTTCCGTCATGACGTCCGGCCACCGCCGCGAACACGACCTGCTCGGCGACCGCGAGATACCCGCCGACGCCTACTGGGGCGTGCACACCCTGCGCGCCTCGGAGAACTTCCCCATCACCGGCACCGCGATCTCCGGCTACCCGCATCTGATCGACGCGCTCGCCGCCGTCAAGGAAGCCGCCGCCCGCGCCAACGCCGACCTCGGGCTGCTCGCCCCGGACCAGGCCGACGCGATCGCCGCCGCCTGCCGGGAGATCCGGGACGGACAGCTGCACGACCAGTTCATCGTCGACGTCATCCAGGGCGGCGCCGGGACGTCGACCAATATGAACGCCAACGAGGTGATCGCCAACCGGGCGCTGGAACTGCTGGGCCACGCCAAGGGCGACTACGCCCGGCTGCACCCCAACGAGCACGTCAACCTCAGCCAGTCGACCAACGACGTCTACCCCACCGCCGTCAAGGTCGCCACCGTGATCGCGGTGCGCGAGCTGCTGGCCGCGATGACGGTGCTGCGCGAGGCGTTCGCCGCCAAGGCCGAGGAGTTCCGGGACGTCCTCAAGATGGGCCGCACCCAGCTCCAGGACGCGGTGCCGATGACGCTGGGCCAGGAGTTCTCGGCGTATGCGGTGATGCTGGAGGAGGACCAGAGCCGGCTGGCCGAGGCGGTGACCCTCGTCCACGAGATCAACCTCGGCGCCACCGCCATCGGGACCGGCCTCAACGCGCCCCGGGGCTACGCCGAGGCGGCCCGCCGCCATCTCGCGGAGATCACCGGGCTGCCGCTGGTGACCGCGGCCAACCTCGTCGAGGCCACCCAGGACTGCGGGGCGTTCGTCCACCTCTCCGGTGTCCTCAAGCGGATCGCGGTCAAGCTCTCCAAGAGCTGCAACGACCTGCGGCTACTGTCGTCCGGGCCGCGGGCCGGACTCGCGGAGATCAACCTGCCGCCGGTACAGGCCGGTTCGAGCATCATGCCGGGGAAGGTCAACCCGGTGATCCCGGAGGTGGTCAACCAGGTCGCCTTCGAGGTGATCGGCAACGACGTCACCATCACCATGGCTGCGGAGGCCGGGCAGCTGCAGCTGAACGCCTTCGAGCCGATCATCCTGCACGCGCTGTCGGAGAGCATCACCCACCTGGGAGCGGCCTGCCGCACCCTCGCCGAGCGCTGCGTCTCCGGCATCACCGCCAACACCGAGACGCTGCGGGCGAGCGTGCAGAACTCCATCGGCCTGGTCACCGCCCTCAATCCGCACATCGGCTACACCGCGGCGACCGCGATCGCCAAGGAAGCGCTGGCCAGCGGGCGCGGGGTGGCCGAACTCGTCCTGGAACGGGGGCTGTTGCCCGCCGACCGGCTCGCCGCGCTGCTCCGCCCGGAGGAGATCGCCGGCGCGGGCCGGGAGGCAGCCGGGGCCGCCGGGGCCTGAGGCACCGCCGGTGTCTGCAGGGGGAGCTGTGGGACGGGGCCGGTACGGCGTACCGTCCAGGCAGGGCGGGCCGCGCGATCTCCCGTGCGGCCCGCGGGACCGGACACGACAGGAGAGAACTCCGATGCGGATCGCGCTGTGCCAGATGACCTCGTCGACCGAGCCGAAGGAGAACCTCGCGCTGGTCGCGGACCTGGTGCGCCGGGCCGCCGCCGACGGCGCGCGGCTGGCGGTGCTGCCGGAGGCGGCGATGGTGCGGTTCGGGGCGCCGCTCGGGCCGGTGGCCGAGCCGCTGGACGGGCCGTGGGCCGAAGGGGTGCGGGCGGTGGCCAGGGAGACCGAAGTGACGGTGGTGGCGGGGATGTTCACCCCGGCGCCGGACGGCCGAGTGGCCAACACGCTGCTGGCCACCGGGCCCGGGGTGGAGGAGTCCTACGACAAGATCCACCTCTATGACGCCTTCGGGTTCCGCGAGTCGGACACCGTCGCGCCGGGCGAGCGGGTGGTGACGATCGATGTCGACGGCGTCCGGGTGGGCCTGGCGACCTGCTACGACCTGCGTTTCCCGGAGCTGTTCCGGGCGCATGCGGACGCCGGTGCGGCGGTGTCGGTGCTGCCCGCGTCGTGGGGCGCGGGGCCGGGCAAGCGGGACCAGTGGGACCTGCTGGTGCGGGCCCGGGCGCTGGACGCGACGGTGTGGCTGGCGGCGGTGGGCCAGGCGGCCCCGGACCAGGACGCCGATCCGGAGGCGCCCACCAAGGCGCCGACCGGGGTGGGGCACAGCGCGCTGGTCGGCCCGGACGGCACGGTGCGGGGGCGGCTGGGCGGTGCCCCGGGGCTGCTGGTCGCCGACGTGGACCCGGCGGAGACCGAGCGGGTGCGGCGGGCGGTGGCGGTGCTGGACAACCGGCGGCTGTAGGCGGGCGCGTGGGCCCGGCGGGGCGATCCGGCCGCCGGGCCCTGGGCGGATCAACCGTCCGCCGGGACGCTGACCTCGGTGCCGTTCCCGTCGCCGGTGCCGTTGCCCGCACCGATGCCGGCGGAGGGGGCCGTTGAAGGCCGGGCCGCGTGGTCGGCGAGGATGCCGGTGCGGTGGCGCTGGACGCACCAGTAGTAGGCGAAGCCGCCGACCGCGACCGCGCCGACGAAGAGCACCGCGCCCCAGCGCAGATACCAGTGCTGCGGACCGGTGGCGTTGTAGACGGCGGCGCGCGGCCAGGCGAGGTTGACGATCATGGCGGCGCCCCAGAGGACGGCGACGATGTTGACCGGCAGGCCCCAGCGCCCCAGGCTGAACCGGCCGCCGCCGGCCGGTCGCCATCCGCCGCGCAGCCTGGCGACCAGCATGGGCGCGGTGACCAGCAGATACGCCGCGTAGATCAGGATGATGCCGAGGCTGGTGACGACCGAGAAGATCTGCGGCTGGCGGATGTTGAGGAGCAGCACGGCCAGCGACAGCACGCCGATGAGCACCGCGGGCAGGACCGGGGTGCGAAAGCGCGGGCTGACCCGGGCGAGCCGGGCGGCGAAGGGGAGGTTGGTGTCGCGGGCCATCGCGAAGGTGAGCCGGATCGCAGCGGTGTGCACGGCCAGCGCGCAGACCGTGACGGCGATCAGGACGCACCAGAGCATCGCCTTGCCGCCGGTGTCGCCGAGCACGTCCAGGACGACGTACTGGAGCCCGTCGGTGGTGAGCCCCTTGCCGTCGAGGCTGCCGACGCTCATCAGGGCGAGCAGCAGGACCAGTCCGCCGAGCACGAACGAGGCGATCAGGGCGCGGAGGATGGCGCGCGGGGCGTTGCGCGAGGGGTCCAGGGACTCCTCGCCGAGTGAGGCCGCGGTGTCGAAGCCGTACATGACGTAGGCGGAGGCGAGCGAGGCGGTGAGGAAGGCGCCGAGGTAGCCGAGCGGCTGTCCGGCGCCGGTGTGGTGGGTCTGGAGCAGCACGCCGGGGCCGCGGACGATGTGCAGCGCGAACAGCACGATGAGGACGGCGGTGGCGATCAGCTCGACGAAGACGCCGGCAGTGTTGATCCGCGCCATCAGCTTCACGCCGAAGGCGTTGACCAGGGTGGTGAAGAGGATCAGGAGGGCGGCCAGCAGGACGGCGTTGGTCGCGGCGTCGTAGGTACCGGTGCCGTCGCCGACGAACTGGAAGACCCGGGAGATCTGCGGGAGGGTCAACTGGTAGGCGAGGGCCACCGCGGCCAGCGAGACGACGGAGGCGACCAGCATCAGCCAGCCGGCCAGCCAGCCGAGGTGCGGATTGCCGAGCTTTTTCGCCCAGTTGTAGACGGAGCCGGCGACCGGGTGGCGGGCGGCCAGTTCGGCGAAGGAGAGGGCGACCATCAACTGGCCGGCGAAGACCATCGGCCAGGACCACCAGTAGGCCGGGCCGCCGTGCCCGTAGCCGAAGTAGAAGAGCTGGAAGGTGCCGGTGAGGATGGAGATGTAGCTGATGCCGGCGGCGAAGGTGTGGAAGGTGCCGAGGGTGCGCTTGAGTTCGGGGCGGTAGCCGAACTCGGCCAGGCCGGTGTCGTCGCCGGTGTCGTCCTCCGGTGGGATGTCGGCGGGTGCGGTCAAGGGCCGTCCTCCTCAGTCGAACCGTTCGTAGGCAGCCGTGGGTACGGCGCGGGCGCCCGCCGGGGAACGGGTCAGCCGCACCCGGCCGCCAGCTGCGCGGTGACCCAGGCGTGGAACCCGCCGATATGGTGTTCGCTGGGCACCAGGACGCCGCCGTCGCGGTAGGCGCGGGAGTCCATGGCCGGCTGGGTGCGCTCGCAGGCCGCAAAGTCCTGGACGTTGACCCGGTGGAACAGCTCGACGGACTTGGCGACATCGGCGCCGGAGTCGAGGACCTCGGGCAGATACAGCCAGTCGCATTCGACCAGGGTGCGGTCGGCGGCGAGCGGGAACATCCGGTGCAGGATGACGTGGTCGGGGACGAGGTTGACGAACACCTGGGGGCGGACGGTCACGGCATAGTAGCGCCGGTCCTGGCTGTCGTCGATGCCCGGGAGCCGGCCGAATCCGGCGCTGCCGTCCACCGTGAAGCCCTGCGCCTCAGGGGCGAACGCGGCGCCGTGGCCGACGTAGTACTGGGCGGCAAAACCGTCCGCGAACTCCGGTAGGACATCGGTGAGTTCGGGGTGGATGGTGGCGCAGTGGTAGCACTCCATGAAGTTCTCGACGATCAGCTTCCAGTTGGCCCGGACGTCGTAGCCGATGCGCCGGCCCAGGGCCAGGGTCTCGGTGCGGTAGTGGTCCAGGACCGCGGCGTCGCCCAGCCGTTCTACGGCCGCGCCGATCACGGTGTCCTCGAAGGACGGCGGGTCGTCGGCCAGGCACACCCAGGCATAGCCGAGCCATTCCCGCAACGGGACCGGGACCAGGCCGCGTTCGGTGCGGTCGACGTCCGGCATCTTCTGGAGGTTGGGGGCGGCCACCAGCCGGCCGTCGAGGTCGTAGGTCCAGGCGTGGTACGGGCATTGGAGGTTGCGGCGGACCTCGCCGGACTCCTCGGTGCACAGCTGCGCGCCGCGATGCCGGCAGATGTTGAGGAAGGCGCGCAGTTCGCCGGCGCGGTTACGGGTGATCAGGACGCTCTCGCGGCCGACGCGGACGGTGCGGAAGGCGCCCGGCCGGGCGAGGTCGGCGCCGCGGACGGCACAGAACCACAGCCGTTCGAAGATCAGCTCCTGTTCGCGCCGGAAGCCGTCCGGGTCGGTGTAGGCGCGGCCCGGGAGGGTGGCGATCAGGCTGGGCCCGGCGGGGTCGACGACGTCGACGGCGGTCGGTTGCGCAGCGGTGGGTGTGGTCGTCATGGCTGCTCTCCTCAGGCGACCGTGGCGGCGGGTCGGCCGGGGCTCTGCCCGGTGCGGCGGCGGGACGGGGCGAACAGGTCGATGGGGTGCGCGGTGCTGCCGGTGAGCGCGAGGTCGGCGACGATCTCGCCGACGACGGGGACGAACTTGAAGCCGTGGCCGGAGAAGCCGCAGGCGACGGTGACGGTCTCCGGGTGCGCCGGATGGCGGGTGATCACGAAGTGTTCGTCGGGGGTGTTGGAGTACATGCAGGTGGCGGCCTTCAGGAAGCGGCCGGGCAGGGTCGGGAGGCGCGGGCCGAGCTGGTCGGCCATGGCGCGGACCTCGTGGTCGTGGACGGTGCGGTCGATGGTTTCCGGGGTGCAGGCGGTGCCCTTGCGGAAGAAGGCGACCTTGGCGCCGCCGTCGGGGCCGTCGATGGCGGGGAAGCCGTAGATCTGGACGCCCCGGGCGTCCTCCCAGATGTAGATGGGGTGGCGTTCGGGTACGAAGGGGGCGGTGCCGCCGTCGGGGGCGAACCAGTACATGAGGTGCCGCTCGATGGTGACCGGGACGCCGAGGTCGGTGAGCAGCTGGGGCGCCCAGGCGCCGGGGCAGATCACCAACTGGCCGGCGGTGTAGGTGTTCTCGTGGGTGTGGACGCGGACCCCGGCGCCGCCGGGCAGCTCCTCCCAGCGGGTGACCGGCTCCTCGAAGTGCAGGTCGGCGCCGCCCCGGGTGGCGAGCTGGACATGGGCGGCGACGGTGTTCTCGGGGCGGACGAGTCCGGCGCGCGCCTCGTAGAGGGCGACCTCGTCGGGGGCGGGGGTGAGGGTCGGGAAGCGGCGGCGGATCTCCGGGGCGTCGAGCATCTCGTGCGGGAGGTCCCACTGCCGGGCGGAGGCCAGGCTGCCGCGGACGGTGCGGCTGTCGGGGCGGCCGACCATCACACCGCCGCAGAGGGTGGCGATCTGCCGGCCGGTGTCGCGCTCCAGCTTCGCGTAGAGCTCGTAGGAGCGCAGCAGCAGCGGGACGTAGGCGGGGTCCTCGAAGTAGGACTGGCGGGTGATCCGGGAACCGCCGTGGCTGGAGCCGCGGTGGTGGACCGGGCCGAACTTCTCCAGGCCCAGGACCCGGGCGCCGCGGGCGGCGAGGTGGTGGGCGGCGGCGCTGCCCATCCCGCCCAGGCCGAGGACGATGACGTCGTAGGTGGGGGCCATGCGGTCGGGCTCCTTCGGGCAGGCTGCGGGCTTCGGGCGGGCGGGACTTCGGACTCACTCATCTAACGGCGGATGCGGGTCATCCCCGGGTCGTAGAGCGGTTCTTGGGCGACGGTCGCGGCGACCTTCTGCCCGAAGTACTCGATGTGGACGGCGGTGCCGGGGACCGCCGCGGCGGCCGGCAGCCAGGCGTAGGCGATGCCCCGGCCGAGGGTGTAGCCATAGGCGGCGGAGGTGACGTAGCCGGCCGGGGCGCCGTCGACGAGGACGGGTTCCTTGCCGAGGACGTTGGCGGCGGGGTCGTCGAGGGTGAGGCAGGTGAGCCTGCGGGCGGCGGTCTCCGCGCCGAGGCCCTCCAGGGCGGCCCGGCCGAGGAAGTCGCCCTTGGCGGGGCGGACGGCGAAGCCGAGGCCGGCCTCGTAGGGGTTGTGCTCGGTGGTCATGTCCTGGCCCCAGGCGCGGTAACCCTTCTCCAGGCGGAGGCTGTTGAAGGCGCTGCGGCCGGCGGCGATCACGCCGAGCTCCCGGCCGGCGTCCCAGAGCGTGTCCCACAGGCGCAGCCCGAGGTCGGCGGTGGTGTAGAGCTCCCAGCCGAGTTCGCCGACGTAGCTCAGCCGCAGGGCGGTGACGGGGACGTGGCCGAGGTAGGTCTGCTTGGCCCGGAAGTAGCCGAACGCCTGGTGTGAGAAGTCGTCGCGGGTCAGCGGCTGGACGAGGTCCCGGGCGAGCGGTCCCCAGACACCGATGCAGCAGGTGCCGGCGGTGAGGTCCCGGACGGCGACGTCCTGCGGGGCGTGCCGCAGCAGCCAGTCGAGGTCGGCCGGGCTGTTGGCGCCGACCTGGAAGCGGTCGGGGGCGAGCCGGGCGACCGTGAGGTCGGAGCGGATGCCACCGGCCTCGTCGAGGAGGAGGGTGTAGGTCACCGCGCCGGGCTTCTTGTTGAGCTGATTGGTCGTCATACGCTGGAGGAAGTCCAGTGCGCCGGGCCCGGTGACCTCCAGGCGGCGCAGCGGGGTCATGTCGTAGAGGGCGACCCGTTGGCGGGTGGCGACGGCCTCGGCGGCGGCGATCGGCGACCAGTAGCGGGCGGACCAGGCGTCGCGTTCGGGGAGTTGGAGCCCTTCGGCGAGCGGGGCGTTGGCCTCGTACCAGTGGGGGCGCTCCCAGCCGCCGGCCTCCAGGAAGTACGCGCCGAGTTCCCGCTGGCGCGGGTAGAAGGGGCTGGTGCGCAGCGGGCGGGGCCGCTCCATGGGCTGGAGGGGGTGGAGGACGTCGTAGACCTCGATGAAGTTCTGGGCGCCGCGCTCCTGTGTGTAGGCGGGTGACCGCTGGGCGTCCTCGAAGCGGGTGAGGTCGCATTCGTGGATGTCGGTGGCGGGCCGGCCGTCGGTCATCCACTCGGCGACGGCCTTGGCGACGCCGGCGGAGTGGGTGACCCAGACCGCCTCGGCGAGCCAGAATCCGCGCAGGGTGCGGGACTCGCCGAGGAGCGGCAGGCCGTCGGGGGTGAAGGAGAAGACCCCGTTGAAGCCCTCGGCGATCCGGGACCGGCCGAGAGCGGGCAGCAGTCCGACGCTGTCGCGCCAGCTGGGGGCGAAGTCCTCCTCGGTGAACGGCAGGGAAGAGGGCATCACCGGGGTCTCGTCGTAGGCGGCGAGGGTGAACGGGTCGACGGGCAGGGGGCGGTGGGCGTAGGAGCCGATGCCGATGCGGTCGTGGTGCTCGCGGAAGTAGAGGTCGCGGTCCTGGAAGCGGAGGATCGGCCGACTCGCCTCCGTGCAGGGGCCGTTGGGGCCGGCGAGTTCGGGCAGCGGTGCGGTGGTGGCGTACTGGTGGGCCAGCGGCAGCAGCGGGACGTCGACGCCGGCCATCGCGCCGATCACCGGTCCCCAGAAGCCGGCGGCGGAGACGACGTGGTCGGCGGGGAAGACACCCCGGTCGGTGACGACGCCGGTGACCCGGCCGGCCGCCCGCTCGATGCCGGTGACGGTGTGCCGCCCCAGGAAGCGGGCGCCGCGGCCTTCGGCGCGAGCCGTCTGGGCGCGGCAGGCGAGCACGGCGCGGGCCAGGCCGTCGTCGGGGGTGTGGAACCCGCCGTACAGCGTGGTCTCGTCGAGCAGCGGCCAGAGCTTCTTGCACTGCTGGGCGTCGAGGAGTTCGCCGCGGACGCCCCAGGAGGCGGCGAGGCCGGCCTTGCGGTGGAGGTCGGCCCAGCGGGCCTTGGTGGTGGCGACCTCCAGGCCGCCGACGGGGTGGAAGCAGGGCAGGCCGTCGACGTCGAGGGAGCCGAACTTCCGGACGGTGTAGGCGGCGAACTCGGTCATGGTCTTGGAGGGGTTCGTCTGGAAGACCAGGCCGGGGGCGTGCGAGGTGGAGCCGCCGGGGGCGGGCAGCGGGCCCTGGTCGAGGACGGTGACCCGGCGCCAGCCGCGGGCGGTGAGTTCGTCGGCGAGCGAGCAGCCGACGATGCCGGCTCCGATGACGACGACCCGGGCTTCGGCGGGGTCGCGCAGCGGGCCGGTCACAGGACCACCACCGAGCGCAGCACCCGGCCGTCCCGCATCTTGTCGAAGGCGGCCTCCACGCCGTCCAGGCCGATGGTCTCGGTGACGAATCCGTCGAGGTCGAGCCGGCCGCTGAGGTAGCGGTCGATGAGGACGGGGAAGTCGCGGCAGGGGAGGCAGTCGCCGTACCAGGAGGGCTTCAGGGCGCCGCCGCGGGAGAAGAGGTCGATCAGCGGCAGCTCGATCCGCATGTCGGGTTCGGGCACCCCGACCTGGACCAGGGTGCCGGCGAGGTCCCGCATGGAGAAGCCCTGGCGGTAGGTCTCGGGGTGGCCGACCGCGTCGATGACCACGTCCGCGCCATGACCGCCGGTCAGTTCCCGGACCGCCTCGACGGGGTCGGTGCGGCGGGAGTTGACGGTGTGGGTGGCGCCGAAGCGGGTGGCGCCGTCCAGTTTGCGTTCGTCGATGTCGACGGCGATGACCCGGCGGGCCCCGGCGATCGAGGCGCCGGCGACGGCGGCGCAGCCGACCCCGCCGCAGCCGATGACGGCGACGGTGTCGCCGCTGCCGACCGCCCCGGTGTGGACGGCAGCGCCGTAGCCGGCCATCACCCCGCAGCCGATCAGGCCTGCCGCCTCGGGCCGGGCCGAGGGATCGACCCTGATCGCCTGCCCGGCCGCGACCAGGGTCTTCTCGGCGAACGCACCGATGCCGAGGGCGGGGGTGAGCGGGGTGCCGTCGAGCAGCGTCATCGGCTGGGCGGCGGTGCGGGAGTCGAAGCAGTACCAGGGGCGGCCGCGCCGGCAGGACCGGCACCGTCCGCAGGGCGCCCGCCAGGCGAGCACCACGAAGTCGCCCGGCGCGAGTTCGGTGACGCCCGCGCCGACGGCCTCGACGATCCCGGCCGCCTCATGACCGAGCAGAACGGGGAAGTCGTCGGTGACGGCGCCCTCGCGGTAGTGCAGATCGGTGTGGCAGACCCCGCTGGCCTGGACGTCGACGAGCACTTCTCCGGGGCCGGGATCCGGCACCACAATCATCTGGGGACCGACGGGAGCGCCCTTCTTCGCCGCGACGACGGCATGGACTTCGTGTGGCATGCCCTACCCCTCAGTGTTGCGCAGTGCACGACTGGTTGCGCGATGAGAGACATAGTGGGAACGGCATATCGGTAGCGTCAAGAGGTACGCGCCGGCGGTTCGCAAACGGCCGGTTACGCATGCGAAGGCACCGCCCGCGGCCCGGCGCACGCCCCCGCGCACACGGCAGCGGGGCCGGGTCGCGCGACCCGGCCCCGCTCCGGAGTGCCGTCATCCGGCGGTCAGCGGGCACCGCGCCCGGACCGCCCGTAAGCCGTCAACAGGCGTACCCCATCCGCCGGGAGAGCTCCTCACCGGCGGCGACAGTGCGCTTGACCACCTCCGGCAGCCGCTCCTCGTCCAGCCGGTAGGCGGGCACGGAGACGCTGATCGCGCCGATGACCGAACCGTCGTGCGCCCGCACCGGCGCGGCGACCGCGCGCAGCCCCAGCTCCAGTTCCTCGACCGCGACCGCGAAGCCCCTCTCGACCACCTCGGCGAGCTGGCCGCGCAGTTCGACCGGGGAGGTCACGGTCCGCTCGGTCAGCCGCGGCAACTTCCGTGCCAGCACGGCCTCCTGGACCGGCCCCGGCTGGTACGCGAGCAGCGCCTTCCCGCTGGAGGTGGCGTGCAGCGGCGTCCGCCGGCCGAGCCAGTTCTGGGCGGTGACCGACGCCGGCCCGCGGGCCTGCATGATGTTGACCGCGGCGTCGCTCTCCATCACCGCGATGTTGACCGTCTCGCCCAGTTCGTCGGCGAGCGTCCGGCAGACCGCCGCGCCCTCCTGCGAGATGTCCAGCCGCACCGCAGCGGCGCCGGCCAGCCGCAACACCCCCGCGCCGAGGTAGTACTTGCCGCGTTCCTGCTCCTGGGCGACCAGCCCGCGGTTCTCCAGCACGCCCAGCAGCCGGAACGCGGTCGACTTGTGCACCCCCAACTCGTCGGCGATCTCGGTCACCCCGGCCTCGCCGAGTCTGGCGAGGATCTCCAGGACGGTCACCGCGCGGTCCACCGACTGCACCGCACTCACCGCGCCTCCGGGCGGTTTTCCCGCCACCGTCCGACGCGGCTCCACGTCCGGCCTGCCTGCCGACTGCTTCTTCGCGTACGCCTCCGCCTTGGCCGTTTTCGTCATAGGTCCGTGTCACCACCCAGCTCGCTGCCACCATCCAGCGGCCCGATCGGGCCGGCATTCCCGGAGACCGCTTGACGCGCCAGGCCCCCAACTGGATTCTGTTGCGCATAACGCTCTGTCGTGCGTATTACGAAACTCGATAGTACCGAACAGTAATAGGGGGGCCCAGTGATTCCCGTCTGCCACCTCGCTGACCTGCCCGCCGGCGAGTCCGTTCGCCTCGACACCGCTCCTCCGATCGCCGTCTTCAACGCCGACGGAGAGCTGTACGCCATCGACGACACCTGCACCCACCAGGACGCCTCACTCGCGGACGGCTGGCTGGAGGGGTGTCTGGTCGAATGCCCGCTGCACGCCGCTTCATTCGATCTCCGCACCGGAGCGCCGGTCTGCCTGCCCGCCCGCCGCCCCGTGCGCACCCACTCCGTCACGGTCGAGGACGGCATGGTCTACGTCCACCTCACGGCCGAGGAAGGGACCGCGGCATGAAGTCGGTCACCGTCATCGGAGCCTCGTTGGCCGGGCTGTACGCCGCGCGCGCCCTGCGTGCCCAGGGCTACGACGGCCGCCTCACGCTCGTCGGCGCGGAGCCGCACCTCCCCTACGACCGCCCGCCGCTCTCCAAGGAGTTCCTCACCGCCCCGGCCACCGCGGACGGCACCGCCGACCCGGCCACCGAAGCCCCGCTCGCCCTCACCGACGCCGAAGAGATCGCCGGACTCGACGCCGAATGGCTGCTGGGCACCCGCGCCACCCGTCTCGACACCCGCCACCGCGCCGTCCACCTCGACACCGGACGCGTCCTGACCACCGACGGCATCGTGCTCGCCACCGGCGCCGCCCCGCGCCGGCTCCCCGGCCCCGCACCGGCCGGCTCGTACACCCTGCGCACCCTCGACGACGCCGGCGCCCTGCGGGCCGGCCTCGCCCGCGGTCCGGCCCGGGTCGTGGTGATCGGCGGCGGCTTCATCGGCGCCGAGGTCGCCGCGTCCTGCAACGCCCTCGGCCACCAGGTCACCGTCGTCGAGGCCGCGCCCCTGCCCCTCATGCCCCAACTGGGCGAGAAAATGGCCGAGTTGTGTGCCCGGCTGCACGGCGACCACGGCGTCGCCCTGCTCACCGGCACCGGCGTCCGGGGACTGCGCGCGGACGGCGACGGCCGGGTCACGGCGGTGGAGCTCGCCGACGGCCGCCTGCTCACCGCCGACATCGTCGTCACCGGCATCGGCGTGCGCCCGGCCACCGACTGGCTGGCAGGCTCCGGCCTGCCGCTCGCCGACGGGGTCCGCTGCGATGCCGGCTGCGCCACCCCGATCCCCGCCATCGTGGCCGCCGGCGATGTCGCCCAGGTGGCCGGCGCCCGCGCCGAGCACTGGACCAGCGCCACCGAACAGGCCGCCACCGCCGTCCACAACCTCCTCGCCGGCCGCACCGTCCGCACCCACCGGGCGCTCCCCTACTTCTGGTCCGACCAGTACGGCGTCCGCATCCAGTTCGCCGGCCACCGCGCGCCCGGCGACCTCCCGCGCATCGTCGAGGGCTCCCCGGACGACCGCAGCTTCCTCGCCCGCTACGAACGCGACGGCCGCACCACCGCCGTCCTCGCCCTCAACCGCCCCCGCCCCTTCCTGCGCCTGCGCCGCGAACTCACCCACCCGTCACCGGCCGCCACCGGCTGACCGCCCCACGGCACCACTTCCGCGCCGGACGGCGCTACCGCCGGCCGCCGTCCTCCACCACCGCGCCCGCGCCCGGCGGCATCCGCTCACGGAGCACCGCCGCCACCGCGTCCGGGTCGTCGGGGGTGAGGAACGGCCGGACACAGCGCCCGAGATCGAGGATGAGCGCGGTGGACTTGGACATCCGCCCGGGATCCAGACTCGCCCAGTACCGCGGGTGCCCGGTGCCCCAGATACGGCCCTGCCCCGTCAGGGCGCCCATCTCCACCCGGCGCACCGAGCGGATCGCGGTGTACGGGATGGTCTTGGTGCCCCACGGGAAGTAGTAGCCGCGGATGCGCAGCGCGTCCGGGGTGCAGGTGATCCAACGGTCCTGGTAGTAGGGGGTCGTCATGGGCCGCCCTCCCTTCGGTGGTGGTCGGCCGACAGTGGTCGGCTTCCTTCCGGATCTGCTCACGGCGAGCATACGGAGCCCGGCCGCGGGCGCGACGGCCCGGGTGGCCGCAGCTGCGGACCTCCCGCCGCCAACGCCACCACACCGCGGGAACTCCGCAGAACCAGCGGAAAATTGGGAGGACCGGCGGAACGCCGAAGGACATAATCGGGGCCATGCCCACCAACGCTCCCGAGCCCAGTCCCGGACGAACCACCCCGCAAGGCCCCTGGTCGGAACCCGGAGTTGTGGTGATCACCGGTATCCAGGCCGCCGGCAAGTCCACGGTGGCGCAGGCCCTCGCCGAGCGCCTGCCCCGGTCGGTGCATCTGCGCGGCGACGGCTTCCGGCGCAACATCATCCGCGGCCAGGTCGGTATGACCCCGGACGCGGGGGCCGAAGCCCTCAACCAGCTGCGGTTGCGCCACCGACTGACAGCCACCTGCGCGGACGAATACGCCGCGGCCGGGTTCACCGTCGTCGTCCAGGACATCCTCCTCGGCGAGCACCTCGCCCAGATGGCCGCCGACATCGCGACCCGCCCGCTCGCCGTGGTCGCCCTGCTGCCCGACCCGGAGACGGTCGCGGCACGCGAGGCGGGCCGGCCCAAGACCGCGTACGGCCCGGACTGGAGCGTACGCGATCTGGACGCACTGCTCCGCTCGGAGACACCCAGGCATCTCGGACTGTGGCTGGACACCTCGCGCCAGACGGTCGAGGAGACCGTGGACGCGATCCTCGACCGGGCGTGGACCGAGGGCGTGGTGACCTGACGGCACTGCGGCCGGACGGCACGGCCGCGCCGGCGGGCGGTACCCCCGTGACCGCCCGCCGAGGCTCCTCGCCGTCACTCCTTCGGCAGATGCCGGGCGAAGAACGACCGCACCCAACTCCGCACCAGCGGCAGGGATTCGGCCGGGCTGATCGGCCCGACCAACGCCCGCCGGTCGGCAACGCTCATCAGCCCGGCGGCCGCCAGCTGCGGGGCCATGGCCGCGTAGTCGGTGAACACCCAGTGCGCGCCCCGGGCGACCTCCCGCTGGCGGACCCGGCCGCCCGAGCGCGCCCGCACCACCGACCAGGAGCGCTCCCGTTCGCCCTTGCCCACGAAGCCCGCGCTGCCGAGCAGCAGCAGCGGCCGGTCCACTCCGTCCCGGGCGACGGGGAACAACTCCCCCGGCCGGCCCGGCTCCGGTCCCGGATGGTCGAGATAGCCCTCCATGTCGACCGCCACGCGGATTCGCCGGTCCTCGTGGAACGCCTGGGCCGCGGCGGTCCCGCCCGCGGAGTGGCCGTAGACACCCACCCGCCGCAGGTCCAGCGCCCGGCCGAGCCCCGGTGGCAGCGCACGGCCGGCCGCGTCCGGATTGCCGCCGGCCGCCAGAACCGCCAACTGCCCGAGGACGAACCGGAGGTCGGCGATCCGGGTCTCGATCACGGTGCGGAAGACATCGGCGTCGCTCCGCGGATCGCCGCGGAACACGGTCGTCCGAACCTTCTCCGGCCGCCCCGGCCGCGTCACCGGGAACTCCACCTCGCTGGTGTCGCCGGGATGATCGAGGGCGACCACCACCGCGCCGTGCCCGGCCAGGTCCTCCGCCAGGCTCGTGCCCAGAGTGCGCGGGTCGCCGCCGCCCGGGGAGTAGAGGAGCACCGGCACGGGGACGTCCCGCGCGGGCACGTCGGTGTGCGCATGCGTCCTGGTGGCCGCCCAGTTCACGCCACTCGCCGGCAGGCGGTGCACGGCGGCGTCGAGCTGTCCGAAGACCGCCGCCGCGGCCTCGGTCATCTGCCGGGCGACCGGGTAGCCGTGCACCGGACGGGCGGGGTAGCGGACGGTGAGCATCAACTCCCGCACCCGGATGCGGGGTTCCCAGGGGTCGGGCCGGTCCGGATCGACGAGATAGAGCGTGGTGACGCCGACCGGGTACGGGCCGCCGGGTGCCGGCAGACGGGGCGTCACCCGGGCCCGTTCCCGCGTCGGCCCGCTACCCCGCCCCCCTGCTTCGTCCCGCTCCCGCGCCTGGGCGGCGCCCGGGCCGCCGACCGCGAGCAGCGACGTGGCCGTCAGCGCCACCGCCGATCTGACCACCGTCCGCCGGTCCACCCCTCCGCCGACACCCGCACCACCCTCCCGCGCCGGTCTCCACGACATCGCTCCCCCTCACTCTCACTCTGCTGCCACGCGCCTCCGCGCGGTCAACTCTTCGCGACCGGGGCCCTCTTGCCTCCCCTGAGGGACGCTGAAGGGCCGTCAACACCTGCCACTCCGGCCGCCGTTCATCCGCACCCTGGCATCACGGCCGGAAGGCGGCGATCCTTTAGGGTCTGACCGAAAGGGTGGCGCCACCGGCGGCGGACAGGGAGACAGGGGGCGGCGGGTGATCCGGATCCACTTCACGGCCGCCGACTTCGCCCGGGTCCGGTTCGCACCCCGACCGGCGCCGCTCCAGGAGCTGAACGTGGCGCTGAGCATGATGTTCCGGCGCGACGCAGCGCCGCTCTTCGGCCGCTGGCGGCAGCGCACGCTGCGCGCCCTGCCGCCGGCCGCCCGGCCTTTCGGGGACCTCGTCCCCGGCCTGCGGGCCCCGAGCTTCCTCGACCAGTTCGGCGACGACCTCGACGAGGCCCTGGAGTCCGTACGGGCCACCCGGCCGGAGCTGGTCCGCGCCGAGATCGAGCGGGTCCACGCGGGGCGGCCGGCGCCGGCCCCGGCCTGGCTCCATGACCTCCACCGGGGCGGCACCGATGCCTGGCAGCTGCTGCGCCGGGCCCAGCGGGCCACCTTCGACGCCGTGCTGCGGCCCGTCTGGCCACTGGTCCAGGACCTGCACCATGCGGAGTTCGCCCGCCATGCCCTGACCGTCGCCGAACACGGCCTGGCCACCGCGCTCGACGGACTCACCGAAGGCGCCCGACTACGGGGAAACTCCTGGCAGTTCACGGGTTCATCAACACCCCACCGCGAGATCGCGCTGCGGGGCCGCGGAGTCGTCCTCGTCCCCACGTTCCACTGGGCGGGCCCGCCACTCCTCGCCGATCCGCCCGGTCGGCCGCTCTACGTGACCTATCCGGCGGGGCCGGGGCTCCCGCTTCCGCCGCCTCCGGCCGGCGGCACCGACGAGGCGCTGGCCGCGGTACTGGGCCGAACCCGGCTGGAGATCCTGCTGCTTCTGGCGGAGGAGCACACCACCGGCGCGCTCGCCCGTCGACTGTGCGTCAGCAACGCCACCGCCTCGACCCACGCCGCGGCACTGCGCGGGGCCGGGCTGCTCACCACGGAGCGGGCCGGCCGGGCGGTACTGCACCGCCGGACCGCGCTCGGGACCCTGCTCGTCGATCGGGGCCGGCCGGCGGGCCCGCACCCGGCGCGTTGGTGACCGTGGACGGCCCGGGGGTGCCGCCGTCCACGGCCACCGGACCCTCAGCGCACGGCCATCACATTGGTGGCCTTCGCCCCGCGCACATCGAAGATGACCTGCTGGCCGACGTCGGTGGTCTGCGTCTCCATCCCGGAGAACGGCAGTCGCTCTCCGCGCTCGTCGGTAATGATGCCCACACAGTCGCTCTTGTTGAACAGCACAATGGTTCCCTGCGGCATCGCTTCCTCCGTGGACGGACAGATCTCGGCGGCGGGCCTCTCCCGCCAACTGCACTGAGGAGGAACGTATGACGCAACGTGCGGCAACTGGGAAGACACCGACGGCCCGTCGGCCACAGATTGACCGAAAGCCAGCCCTCGGAAATTAGCGTTCGCGATGACGCAAATGACCTGCGGGCGGGCCCGGGCCGCAGGAAAGCGGTCCCGGGCCCGCCCCGCTCAGCCGCGGGCGCCCTCGGCTGCCCCGCACCGCTCGTCCTGGTGCCGGCGGACGGCCTCCGCCGCCCAGTCGCACATCGTCAGCCGGGGCAGCATCCCGGCGTCGAACCAGTGCAGCAAGACGCCCTCGGTGAGCGGCAGCGCCGCCGCGTCACCGTTCCAGTGCCCGAGGAACACCTGCACATGCCCGTGCACGGTGCCGTCCGGCCCGGAGCACCGCAGCAGCGCGAACGGCACCAGGTCGGGCACCACCAGCTCGGCCTCCTCGCGCAGTTCGCGGGTGACGGCCTGGTGAGGAGTCTCGCCCGGCTCCGGGGCGCCGCCCGGCAGGGACCAGGTGCCGGGGTTGCAGATCTCCTTGTGCGCGTCCCGGAGGTGGAGGAGGTACTGCCCCTGTTTGTTGACGAGCAGTGCCGCCGTGCCGGTGATGACGGGCCGGTGCGCGGCGGCCTCGGCGTCCGCGGGGGCCGGCGACGGCAGCACGTCCGTGGCGACCGTGACAGTGGCCGTGACCGGCCCGTTCCCGCCGTTCTCGCCGATCTCCTGGATCCCCCCGCTGTCCCCGTCCTTCCCGTCCTCCCCGTTCTCCGCCGCCCGGTGCACCTCCCGCGTGTGCTGGTAGGTCCACAGGTCCCGGAACATCCCCGGCTGCGCGACGAGTTCGGGGAAGGTGCCGTGCTGGACGACCTGCCCCTTGTCCAGGACCAGGATGCGGTCGGCCACCGCCACATTGGTGAGCCGGTGGGTGATCAGGACCACCGCGCGGGTCGCCGCGATCTCCCGCAGGCCGGCGAAGATGCGGTGCTCGCCGAGCGGGTCCAGCGCGGAGGTGGGCTCGTCCAGGACGAGCAGCCCGGCCGGCCGGTGGAACGCCCGGGTGAGGGCGATCCGCTGCCACTGGCCGCCGGAGAGCTCCTGTCCGCCGAGCCAGTCGCGGGCCAGCACGGTGTCCAGGCCGGAGCGTAGTTCGGTGAGCACCTCGTCGGCGCCGGAACGTGCGCAGGCGTCATGGATGTCCGCGTCACCGCCCTCGGTGGACCGGCCCAGGGTGATGTTCTCCCGGGCGGTCAGCGGCCAGCGCGCGTAGTCCTGGGGCACCAGGGCGACCTGCGACCACATGGCGTGCGGATCGAGGTCGCCGGTGGGCACGCCGTCCCAGGTGACCGCTCCGGTCGTCGGCAGGTACAGCCCGCTCAGCAGTCTGGCCAGGGTGGTCTTGCCACTGCCGTTGTAGCCGACGAGGGCGACGACCTCGCCGCGCCGCAGCGTGAACGAGACGCCGCGCAGCGCGTCCCGAGCAGCCTCCTCGTACCGGAAGACGAGATCCTGGACGCGGATCTCGCGCGGGGCCGCCGGGACGACGGTGCCGCGACTCATCCGGAAGCCGCCGGCCTCCGCCAGGAACTCCGACCAGTCGTCCATGTACAGCCCGGTGCGCATGATGCGGGCGCCCCCGGTGACCAGGCCGCGCAACGCGGTGCCGGCCGTCTGCAGCGCGAACACCGCGGTGCCGGCGTGCCCGACGCTCATCCGCCCGGTGGCCAGCAGCCACACCACCGCCGCCCAGACCGCCGCCGAGGCCAGTCCGCCGCAGACCGCGCCGACCGCGGACATCCGGGCGCCGGTGTCGGCCGCGCGCCGGTCGGCGCGGTTGATCCGCTCGGTGATCTGGCGGTAGCGCCCCAGCAGGAAGTCGGCCATGGTGCCGGCCCGGACCTGGTCGGCGGCGTACCGGTCGCAGACGTGCCAGCGCAGAATCGACAGCAGCCGGTAGTCGCCGCCGGCCCGCAGCCGCGCCAGGTACCGCACCCGGGCCGCACCCACCTGGGCCACCGCCTGCGGCAGACTGGCCAGCGTCAGCAGCGGCAGCAGCGCGGGGTGCAGTGCCGTCAGCACACCCGCGCCGGCCGCCAGCGAGGCGACCGAGGCGATCAGGTCCTGCCCCTCCCCCACCAGGTCCTGCGCGGTCTCGGCGCCCCGGTCGGCCGCCTCCTTGCGATGGGTGAAGCCGGGCGCGTCATAGGCCGACAGCTCGACCTCGGTGACCGCCTGCAGCAACCGGAGTTCGGCCTCCCGGGACATCTGCGGCCCCAGTCTCGACGACAGCCAGGCCACCACGATCCCGAGCGCCGCCCGCACCCCGGCGGCGGCCGCCAGCAGGACCACCGACGGCCAGGCCCCGAGCAGCCGGCCGTAGAGGTCCCCGCCGGTCAGCAGCGCCGTGAGGGTCCCGCTGACCGCCAGCAGTCCGAGCGCCTGCATCGCGCCCGAGGCGGCCTGGCAGACCAGCAGCCCCAGAGCCGCCCAGCGGTCGGTGCGCCAGGCCAACGCGAGCGAGCGCCGCACCAGTTGCGGCAGCCGCCGCGCCATGTCCACCAGCCGGATCTGCCGCGCCGCCCGCTCCCGGCTACCGGTCCGGTCGACGTACTGCAACACCTCCCCGTCGACCGTTCCCCCGTCCGTCACCACCCCGGGTTTCTCCTTCCGCACCCGCCCGGAATCCCCAACCAGCCTTCGCAACATCCCTCTTACTCCCTTCCACGATCACCGACTCGCGTTCCTGTCCTCGTGCCTTCGTGTCCTCGTGCCTTCATGTCCTCATGGCCTGGTGCTCTTGCTCACGGCCGGGACGGCCGCCGCCCCGGCGCCCGCGGTGTCAACCACGTACCGCACCCGGGCTGTCCGCCGAGGAGAAATTCGAACGAAACGGGGCCGCGTTCCGTCACGGACACCGAGCCCGCCCCGCTCCCTCCGAGGCGCAACGATGGGCACAGGTGCCCTACAAAACGGCCCACCCCGGCCCCCGTAACGGGGCATCCGGGGGCAGATGCTGCACGCACGTTCCCCTGCCTGAGACCGTCCGTGCGGGGCCTGGCCCATGGCCCCCGGCGACCGCTCGAACAGCCCGGGTCACCCGCACGGGGGATTGCGGGCGGGGAGCTACGGGCAACGAATTGCGGGGGTGCGGAGGGAGGTCGGGGCGCGGGCCGAAGGAGCGGCCTACCTTCGCCGGCACTACGACCGGCACGCCGTGGAAACCCCTTGGCAGAAGCGGTACATCGACCGCTTCACAGGATGACGAGGGCGGTACGCATGGACACGAACCCCCACACGGGGACCGGCACGGACACCGGCACAAACGCAGGCACAGGCAAGACCCCGGATAAGGCCGCCACAACAGCCCCGCGCACCGGCAAGGCCAAGGCACTGAAGGGGCTCGCCTGGACCATGGGCGTGGCCTGTGTCGCGATCGGCGCCTACCACCTCGTGCTCGGTATCGCCTCGGTGCCGGGCGAGGAGGCGACCGGCGCCACCGTCGACAGCCGGGAGCGCTTCTACAACGCGATCTTCCTCGGGTTCGGCCTCGCCTGGATCTGGGCCGCCCGCCGCTCGCCGATCCCGTCGGCCGCGGTGCGCCTGCTCAGCGCGGTCTTCCTGCTCGGCGGAACCGGCCGGGCGCTGTCGGTCCTCGTCCACGGCTGGCCGCACTGGTTCCAGATCCCTCTGTCGGCCGTCGAACTCCTCCTCCCGCCCCTCTACTTCTGGCTCGCGGACGCCGACGAGAAGGCCGTCGGGGCGGGACGCGGCTGACGCGGCGCCAGGCACCCGGCGCGGGGCACGAGGGGCGACGCACGGGGGCCCGACTACTCGGCCGAGCCCCCGCAGGACCGCGAGGCAGCCGGGTCACCCCGTCACCCCATCACTCCGTCACTCCGGCGGGATCAGCCGCGGACGCTGTCCACCCACTTCTTGAAGGAGTGGATCTCGGTGTAGATGTCCGGCGTGGTACCGCAGGTCGAGCCGACACCTCGGCTGTCGACGCCGACGATCTCCCAACGGCCGGCCGCCTGCCGGAGCAGCGGTGACCCGGAGTCGCCGTTGCAGGGGCCGAGGGTGTCCTTGGGGTTGTCGGCACACACGTCGCCGGCCCGGATGCCCCAGGCATCGCTGCCGTTCGCCGGGTCCTTGACGCACTTGGGGGTGTCGCCCGGGATCGTCCTGGTGTCGAGCTGCCGGAGCATCTTCGGCAGCTTGCTGTAGTCGCCGGCGTTCGCCGGGTCGTCGTAGCCCCAGCCGATCTCCCGGACCGGGGTGCCGGCCGGGGTCGCCGAGCCGGCGAGCGCGACCGGCCGCTGGCGAACCTCGGTCTTCAGGTGCATCAGCGCCAGGTCGTTACCGGAGCTGCGGTCGTCCGACGCGATGTAGCCGGGGTGGACCTCGATGCGGTCGACGCCGGTCAGGGTGCCGCCGGCGGTACGGTCGTTGGAGCCGATGCGCAGCTGGAACTGCGCGGCCGGCTTGACCTCGAAGGGCTTGCCGCCGGTGCCCGGCAGGGTCACACAGTGCGCGGCGGTGACCACCCACTCGTCGCTGATCAGCCCGCCACCGCAGCGGTGGCGGGTCGGGTCCTGCGCCCCTCCTCCCTGGATCGAGACCATGAAGGAGTACGCCGGCGCCGTTCCACCGCCGATGATCTTCGGCGTGTTGTCGGCGGGGGCGGCGGCGGCCGTCCCCGTGCTCAGCGCCCCGGCGAGGACGGCCGCGGCGACCGACGCCGCCGCGAGCCCGCTCCGCTTCATGGCACATATGGAGGTGTTTCGACGTTCCACGTAAGAACTCCCCGTTCAAACATGACTCCGGTGGCCGGGATGGCCACCGGAGTCATTTGACACCACAACATCAACAACTGCCTCAGAAATCTCAGAAGTTGTGGTGTGAACGGGGTCGCGGTATGCGATGAGGTCGCGGTGAGCGTGCCTCAGGGGCGCGGCGCGGTGCCCGGGACCTGAGCGGCGCCACCGGTGCGCACCGCGCCCAACACGGCCCGGTGGAGCGCGGCTACGCCCCCGGGCGGAATCCGGACCGGCCCGCCTTCGAGGTCGTAGCGGTCCTCCGCACCGGTGTACTGGACGACGACCCGGGCCGTGCCGTCGCCGCGGTCGGTGGTGGTGACGGTCAGGTCGCCGGTGATGACACCGACCTGGACCGTCATCGCGCCACCGGGGCCGGCGGTGACCCGGTCGGTGAGTGCGTCGCGATCGGGGGTGGTCACTGTTCGCAGGTGTCCAACATCTCGCTGAGCTTGGCCTTTTCCGGTTCGGTGACGTTCAGGTGGTAGAGGTGTTTGACGTCGGTCCAGGCGCGGGCGTAGGTGCACCAGTAGGCGCGCCTCGGCGGGGCCCACTGGTCCGGGGACTGGTCGCCCTTCTGTCGGTTGGAGGAGGCCGACACCGCGATCAGCTGGGAGTGGACGAGGTCGTTGGCGAACCTCCGGCGCTCCGGGGTGGTCCACTGGTCGGCACCGGACCGCCAGGCGTTGGCCAGCGGCACGATGTGGTCGATGTCCAGCTGCCCGGAGACGGTGAAGACCTTGGCGTCGTATTCGCTGAACCATGTCCCGGAAATGGCGCGGCACTTCTCGTCCTGCTTGACGTCCTCGCCGTCCCGAGCGAGGACGACCTCACGGGTGTCGCATTCCCCGTACTGCTTGATCCAGTGCGGGAATTTCGCACGGCTGTAGCCGTTCATCGAATGCGGTGCCGAGACGTGCAGGCCGGCGAGTTCGGTCCGTACCACGCCCGCGGGCGGTGGTTCCGGGAGCCGCAGCGGGCCGGCGTCGAATGCGGTGCCGGCGGGCCGCATCGCAGGGGCGGGGGCGGGCGCGGAGCCCGGAGTGGGATCGGCTATCGCGGTGGTCGATCCGACCGGCAGAACTGTCGCGACGATCAGGGCTGTTGTGGTGGCGGCGCGGCGCCACCAGGCGTTGGTCATCACCCGGGAAGCATCACCCGCCGAAACGATTCCGCATTCCGGAATTCACTCATTGGCGGCAATTCCCGGAATCCCGGGCGGGGCCAGCCGACGATCGACGAAATGCCGTAGCGGGACGCCAAATTGGTGTGCGCAAGGACACCGGCGTTGCGATGATGCCCAGTCCGGTGTCGGACCCGGTGCCGGGCCAGCTGCCCGCCCCAGAGGCGGCCGAAGGAGAGCGAGCAACGCATGACGGCGGACAGCAACCGGCCGGCGGGGCAAACGGCGCCCGGCTGCCTGATCGTCTCCGGGATGCCGGGGGCCGGGAAGTCGACGGTGTCGCCGCTGGTGGCCGCGCACCACGAACGGGCGGCGCACATCAACGGGGACTTCCTGTCGTACATGGTCGTCCAGGGGCGGGTCGGGTTCCTCGGCCGGCCCGCGGCCGAGTCGCGGCGGCAACTGCTGCTGTGCGCCCGCAACATGTGCACGCTCGCCAACAACTTCGCCGAGCAGGACATCTTCCCGGTCGTCGAGTACGCCATCGCCGACCGCGAACTCCTGGACTTCATGGCCGAACTCCTGCTGCCCCGGCCGGTGATGTTCGTGGTGCTGGCCCCGCCGCCGGAGGTCTGCCGGCAGCGCAACGCAGCCCGCCCCGCCCGGGAACGCGTCGACTACGACATCGCCCCCTTCTACCGCGCGATGCACGAGGAACTGAACGGAGTGGGGTGGTGGCTGGACAGCTCCGGGCAGACGCCCGAGGAGACCGCCGCCGCGATCGCGGCCGAGGCCCGGCACAGGGCGGTGCTCGCCGCCGGTCACCGGTCGTAGTGCAGGGTGCCGTCCTCGTCCATGGTCGGATGGATCTTCGTCGGGCCGTAGTCGTCCACGTCCGACGGGCGGGGCGGCTCCGGGCCGTCGGGGCCCGTCCGGACCATCCGCTCGATGCGGCAGATCTGGAACATCCGGTCGCCCACCCGCACCTCGTCGGCCCGGCCGGCGGCCTTGAACTCCTCGGCGGCCCGCGCGTACCGCTGCCGCTCGTCCTCGTCGAACTTGTACAGCTCGGGCCAGAACTCGACCATGGCGTCGAAGAGCAGCCGCCGCGCCTCGTGCGGTGTCGGCATCAGCGCTCCCCGTGGCTGCCAGCCGCCGGAGCGGCGTTCGGCGACGGCGAAGCCGACGGGCAGCAGCACGACGTCCGGGTGGGTGGTGCACGCCCGCTCGGAGTCCTCGCGGACGGCGGCCGGGAAGCGCGCCCCCGAATAGGCGAAGTCCCGGAGCGCCACCTCCATGGCCGCGGCCATCGGGCTGGTCTCCCGGCCGGGGACGAGGCCGAAGTCGCGGTCCGGTGAAGAGGTGTCGTTTCGGCCATCCCAGCTGCGGTCGGCCGGCTCGGGGTCGGTGGGCCGGGGCGGCTCCAGCCCGCCCCGGCCGCTGCGGGCGAACTCGTCGCCGCGGACGATCCGGTAGCGGGCACCGCACACCGTGAGGTCGTCGATCGGTTCGCTTTCCAGTCGCGCCACGGCGGCGAGCAGTTCGCGCCGGACGGCGGGATCGTCGGTGTCGTCCTTGGCCTTGAACCAGAGATGAGAGTTGAGGGTGTCCCGGGCGTCCTGCGGGGTGCCGTCGGTCACGGGCTTCAACAGTCGCCATTCCGGGGCGTGTTCGGGCCCCTTCCCGTGCGGTACGACGTGCGGGGGATCGAGCACGGCGAGGCCGAAGACCGGGCCGCGGAGCGCGAGGTCCGGGTAGCGGCGGGACGCGTCCACGGCATCCGCCTCCGCGACCCATTCGGCCGGGTCGTCGCGCCGCACCAGTTCCTCGTGGAGCCGGTCGATCTGTCGCTTCCAGTCATGGGTCATGAGCGCATTGTGGTCGTTGTGCGCTCCGGGTTCGGCCGGAACGATGGATGTGGCCCACCCCCATGGGTGAATGTGGGGGAAAGTGTTGTCGCCCCCGGGACCGGGGCAGGTCGGCGAAGAGCCGAGAAGACGCAGAACCGAGAAGGGGACGGGATGGTCAGCGGAACGGGCAGGGAGACGGCCAGGGGGACGAACGCGGTGACGAGCCGGCAGCGCGGAGACCGGCCGCCACAGGCACAGGCCGTGTTCGGGGTCGGCGTCATCGTGCTGGACGCGGACGGACGGATCCTGCTCGGTCTGCACCGCGCGGGCACCTGGGAGCTGCCCGGCGGCAAGGTCGACCCCGGCGAGAGCGTACGGTCCGCCGCGGCCCGGGAACTCCGCGAGGAGACCGGACTGCACGCCGATCCGGACGACGTCCGGATCTTCGCGATGCTGCACGACGACATCCAGGGCCTGAACCGCATCACCATGGCGTCCCTGGTCACGCACTGCCAGGGCACGCCGTACGCGGCGGAGCCGCAGCACATCAGCCGCTGGGAGTGGCACTCCCCCACCGCGCTGCCCGGCCCGCTGTTCACCCCGTCCGCGCAGATCCTCACCGTGTGGCGCCCGGAGCTGGGGATCGCCGCGCCGACGGCACACCGGCTCGATGTGATGTGCGTGGGGACGACGACCTGACAGCACACACCCGGCCAGGGGGACGACCCCGCCCCACGGGACGACGACCCCGGCCAGAGGGGCGCCCCCGACCGATCTGAGGGAGGGTCAGGGCAGCGCCCCGCCCGCACGGCAACCATCGGCATCCCCGTGGGGCACGGCCACCGTCCGCCTTGGCACGGACGACAGACGGACGGCGGCCGACGCGGCAAAGCCGCTGCGGACGGCGGCGCGATCCGGCGATCATGGGGCATGCCTACAACCTCAGCGCACATGGCGGTGCACCGGCTCGACCTGGGCTACTTCATACGGCCGGCGTCGGAGACCGGCGGCCCGGAGCCCCGGGTGGAGCCGGCGCTCGCCTACCTGGTGGAACACGAGCGGGGCCGGCTCCTCTTCGACACCGGCATCGGCGCCGCCGACCCGGAGACCGAGGCCCACTACCGCCCGCAACGCCGCCCTCTGCAGGCCGCGTTGGCCACCGTCGGAGCGTCCCTCGCCGACGTCTCCCTCGTCGTCAACTGCCATCTGCACTTCGACCACTGCGGCGGGAATCCCCTGCTGGCCGGGACACCCATCCTGGTGCAGGAGGTCGAACTGGCCACCGCCCGCCGGGGCGACTACACCATCGACGAACTGATCGACTTCCCGGGCGCCTCGTACGAGGAGCTCAGCGGCGAGGCCGAGATCTGGCCGGGTGTCCGGACCGTGCCGACCCCCGGCCACACCGACGGACACCAGTCACTGGTCCTCCACCGCCCCGACGGCACGGTGGTACTGGCCGGCCAGGCCCACGACTTCGCCTCCCACTATGCCTCCGACCACCTGGCCCGCCAGGCCGCACTCGACGGCGTGGCCCAGCCGTTGCCGAGCTACCGCCCATGGCTCGACCGGCTCGCCGCGTTCGATCCGCGCCGGGTGTACTTCGCCCATGACGGCTCGGTCTGGGAGCCACCGCGCTCGGCGTGACGCCCTGCCCCGTTCAGGCACCCGGCTCCCCGGCACCGTCCCACCCGGGGACCGGCGGCAACGGCCACGCCGGCGGAACCGGCAACCGTCCGACGGGCACCGCCGCCACCCCCTCGGCGCCCCGGCCGCTCAGCCATCCCAACAGGGCGTGGCCGGGCCCGGCGACCGTCGGCCCGGCCGCCCGCGGCAGGCTCCAGGCCCGCCCCAGGTCGACGGCCTCGACCCGGGCGACGGGGAAGTCCCGGGCAGCCAGCGCAGCCAGGGTGCCATCCAGCGCCCACGCCACGTAGGGGGCTGGCCAGTCGGCCGTGCGGTACCCGGCGCCCAGGTCGACATGGTGGGTCTCCAGTTCGCGCCAGCACCGGTAGAGCGTGTACCAGGCCGGATGCGCCCAACCGGCCAGCGCGGTGACCGGCGTTTCCCACGCCCCGGCGGGCATCGCGCGAGCGTCCTCGACCAGCCGCGCCAGAGCGGACCGCACATCCTCGGCCAGCGCGGCCGCCGGGCGGCCCGCCCCGTCCGTCACCGCCCGCGCGAGCTCCGCGCCCCCGGCCCGCGGTCCGGGTTCGGCCTCGCCGCGAGCGACGGCCAGCAGCCAGACATAGGCGTCCGCACTGCGCGCCACATGGGTGAGGACATGACCGCGGGTCCAACCGGGAAGCAGGGACGGGGCCCGCACCTCCGCGTCGCCGAGCCCGTCCAGCGTCGCACCGAGCCGAGCACCGGACCGAACGACCTCCTCGATGAGACCCGCAATCTCGCCCGGCCGCGCCCGGCAGGACTGCCTCACGGACTCCGGCACACCTCGGGACACGTCGTCCCCCTCCCGATCTCGACGCGCTCTCTCACGGCTACTGTGCACCATGACCAGAGGCTGACGCGGCGAGGCGCCCCCTCTCTCCCCCTCGGGACCCATTCCCCACGCGTCCCTGCTCCCCTGCACCCCCGGTGCCCTCGTATGAGTGATGGCCAACTCCCCCAACCACAAAGGAACATGGGCGGAAGGGGAAAGGGAGAAGGGCCAAGAGGCACAACTGGTGGAGCAGCTGGGGCAGCGCGGCGGCGGAGAGGAAGCGCCAGGGTGGTGACGGATACGCAGGGCGGGGCCACCGGGCGAGGCGAGGTCCGACACATCCCCTTCGAGCGCATCGAGCGGGGCGAGGTGCGGCGCACCCCCTTGGAGCGCAACGGACGGGGCGGGGTGCGGCGCATCCCGTTCGAGGGCATCGGCCTCGTCTTCGCGCTGGCCGTGAGCGTCACCGGCATCGTCTGGACGGCCGGGGTCGACGAGACCGGCGTGGAGGTCGCCCCGTCGAGCCCCCACACCCTCCGCCATCCCTCCGCCGCTCCTGCCCCGCCCCGGGCACCGGCGCCGACGCCGTCACCGCCGCGCCACACCCGGCCCTCCCGCCCGTAGGACCGGAGCCGTCGCCCCTCCGGCGTCCGGCCTCGGCGGCACTCCCGGCGCGGCGCGCCACGCCCCCTCTCACCGATCCGGAAGTATGGGGACAAAAGGTACGCGTACGTAAGCCCACCCGTGCGGCGTCAGCAGGCTCGTCATCACCCATCACCCACCGCAGCCGCTGCCACCGCGCACTCGCCGCCACCCGTCGTCGCAGCAGAACGAGGGCACGCCCCATGGAGATGCACAAGCCGCCCGCGCCGGCCGCGCCCCGGAACCCCGGCCTGAAACGAGACATCGGGCTGATCGGCCTGATCTGGACCTCCGAGGGGTCCATCATCGGATCCGGATGGCTGTTCGGGTCATTGTTCGCAGCGCAGGCGGCCGGCACCGCGGCGCTGGTCTCCTGGGGCATCGGGGCCGTCGCCATCATCATCCTGGCGTTCGTCCACGCCGAGCTGGGGGCGATGTACCCGGTCGCGGGCGGCACCGCGCGCTTCCCGCACTACGCGTTCGGCAGCGCGGCCGGCGCGTCCTTCGGTTGGTTCTCCTGGCTCCAGGCGGTCACCGTGGCACCGATCGAGGTCATGGCGTCCCTGAACTACCTCAGCGTGCACACCCCCTGGGTGCAGACCGGCAAGAACCACCTCACCCCGGCCGGCTACGGGCTCGCCGTCGCCTTCATGGCGTTCTTCGTCGTGGTCAACTTCTTCGGCATCCGGTGGCTGGCCCACACCAACAGTGTGGCGACCTGGTGGAAGCTGGCCGTCCCGGTCCTCACCATCATCGTGATGGCGACCGCCGCCTTCCACCCCGGCAACTTCGGCTACCAGGGCTTCTCGCCGTTCGGCGCCAAGGGCATGCTCTCGGCGGTCAGCACCAGCGGCATCATCTTCGCCCTCCTCGGCTTCGAGCAGGCGGACCAGTTGGCGGGCGAGAGCAGCAACCCGGCGCGGGACATCCCACGGGCGGTGATCGGCTCGATCCTCATCGGTGTGCTGGTGTACGTCCTGCTCCAGGCGGTGTTCATCGGGGCGCTCCCGCACAGCGCGTTCGCGCACGGCGGCTGGGCCGATCTGTCGTTCAGCGGCAAGGCCGGACCGTTCGCCGGTCTGGCCACGTCGATCGGCCTCGGCTGGCTGGCGACGCTCCTCTACATCGACGCCGTCATCTCACCGTCCGGCACCGGCCTGGTCTATGTGACGGCCACCTCCCGGGTCTCGTACGGGCTCTCCCGCAACGGCTATGTGCCGGCGGTCTTCGAGCGCACCACCACGCGGGGTGTGCCGTGGCTGGGCCTGCTTGTCGCCTTCGTCGTCGGGCTGATCGTCTTTCTGCCGTTCCCCACCTGGCAGAAGCTGGTCGGCTTTGTGACGTCGGCGAGCGTGCTGATGTACGCCGGTGCCCCGCTCGCCTTCGGCTGCCTGCGGAGGCAGGACCCGGACCGGCCGCGTCCGTACCGCCTGCCCGGCGGACTCTTCTGGGCCCCGCTGGCCTTCATCGTCGCCAACCTCATCATCTACTGGGCCGGTTGGGACACCCTGTGGCGCCTCGGTGTGGCGATCGTCCTCGGCTATCTGGTCCTCGGCGGCTCGGCGCTGCTCAAGCTCAACCCGAAGACCCCGCACCCGGACTGGCGGAGCGCACAGTGGCTGCCGGTGTATCTGCTGGGCATGGGCGTGATCTCCTGGCAGGGCGGCTTCTGCAGCACGGGCCCGGCATCGAAGGTGTCCTGCGGCGCCACGGACGCCGTTCCGCTGTGGTGGGACATCGCCCTCATCGCCGCGTTCAGCCTCGCCATCTACTTCTGGGCCCAGGCGGTACGCCTCCCCGACGCCGAAACGCAGGAGTACATCGGGTCGGTGGAGGTGGTGCCTGGGGGGTGAGCGGGGGCCGGGTGGGCATAACTTCCGGGCCTCCGGGATTCGGGGCTTCCGGGCTTCCGGGCTTCCGGGCTTCCGGGCTTCCGGGAAAACAAGCCGTGGCTCGGTCGGGAATGGGCCCGTGGCGGGGTGGGACGGGACGGCGGGCGTGAGTTCCGGCAGGGCTGGAGGGTGGGGGTCCACGGGCCTGGGCGCAGCACACCAGGCGGACGATGGTGCACTTCGGCCGACCGGCCCGATCTGGGCACCCCCCGCACTCCGACGTAGCCTCGCCGAGGAGCACACAAGGCCGGGGCACAGGAAGCCGGGGCACGCACGAGGCCGGGGTGCGGGCGCGCACGAGCGCGGGATGTCAGGGCCCACAGCGCGCGGGAGCGCAGTGGCCGGTGAACGGCACGGGGAGGGGCGGATGGTCAGGGTGGTGGCGGTGGACGACGGGAGCGCGGAGCCGGAGCGGTCCGGCGGCGGCGCGCAGGTGGAGCGGAACATCCGGACGGTGGAGGACGTACTGCGGCTGCTGGACGGTCTGTTCGCGCCGGAGGCCGACCGCTGGACGGCGGGTGCGGCCGGCTGGTGGGACGACTTCTACGCGGACCACGACCGGCCGGTGCCGTTCTTCGTGGCCAAACCGGACGAGAACCTCGTCTCGTATCTCGATCGCGGGCTGATCACCGTGGGCCGCGCCCTGGACCTGGGCTGCGGTCCGGGCCGCAACGCACTGCATCTCGCCGCACTGGGCTTCGAGGTGGATGCCGTGGACCTCTCCCCCACCGCCGTCTCCTGGGCCGAGGACCGCGCCCGCGAGGCAGGGACAGGGACGACGGTTCGCTTCCACTGCGGCGACGCCTTCACCGCCCTCGCCGATCCCGCCCACTCCGCGAACAGCGGACTCGCCGGCGGCCCCTACGACCTGATCTACGACTCCGGTTGCTTCCACCACCTGCCGCCGCACCGCCGCATCAGCTACCTCGCCCTCCTCGAACGTTCCCTGGCTCCCGGTGGCCATTTCGGTCTCACCTGCTTCGCGGCCGGGGCGATGGGCTCGGAGCTTCCGGACGCCGACTTCTACCGTGAGCCCGGCCTCCATGGTGGCCTCGCCTACACCCGGGAGTCGCTGCGCGCCCTCTTCGCCGACCTGACGGAGGTCGAGCTGCGCCGGATGCGGGACGAGCTGCCGGAATCGCCCTTCTTCGGGGAGGCGTTCCTGTGGACGGCCTTGTTCCGACGCCCGGGTCAGGGGTAACCGCCGCGGTGGGCTGGCCGGCCGGCCAGCCGCCGGACCCGCCTGCCGGCGATCTACTTGGCGGCGAACAGACCGCGCACATGGCCGCCGTTGGCGACCACGAGGACGCCCAGCAGGGCCAGCCCGCAGATGCCCTGTTCTATCTTGAGCCACGCCGGGAACGAGCCGGGGATCGCGATGATGACGGCGATGGCGACCGTCATGACGGTGGCGACGATCCGCATCCTGCGGTAGGCCCCACGGGATCCACGGGCCGCTCGAGCAGCGAAGACGTACGTCAGCAGAGCGCTGACCACGACGATGCCCGCCCGCACCCAGACGGCGTCCGTCACGAGAGCGGTGTCGCCGCGGAGCAGGTAGACGGCTGCGAGGGTGAGCACGCTGAGGCCGAGGTAGCCACCGAGCAGCAGCTTCAGGCCACGGAAGGCCCTTATGCTGCTCGGGTGTTGGAGGGCCTCGGCGGGGACCGCCGCGAGGCTCGCCCTCCGGGCGGACGAGGGGACTTCGGGCTCACTCATCTAGAAGCGGCGGGCCAGGCCGTTCCTGGTGTCGCCGGTCTCCGTGCCGAGGCCCTGGGAATCGGGGAGGCGGGCCAAGCGGCCGTCGAGGTCCTGGGGCCACTGCGCACCGACCTCGGCGTCCATCGTCGCCAACCGAGAGCGCAGCGGCGTGACCTGCTCGGGGGTGCACACCTCGGCGACCGTGGCGTACAGGGCGCGCAGTCGTCGCTGTACCTGCATCGAGGCACTGCCGAAGTGACGGATTTCGTCGGTGGCGATACAGACGTAGTCGGGCCAGCAGCGGGTGCGGTGCTGGAAGGCGGCTGGTGCTGCTCCTGCCTGCCGGGCGGAGAGACGGGGCGCGATCATCACCAGCAGGTCCTCGATGTGGTCCAGGCACTGCACGGCGCGCCCGGGGTCGTTGATGGCCGGGGAGAGGGCCTTGAGCGCGATGTCGACGAACGCGCGCAGCGCCCCGGCCGGGTCGGTGCCCGCGCTGTAGGTGGTGCCAAACAGCAGGTGGCGCGTGAGGTCCCTGCGGTCCCGCGGCTGCGCACCCGGGTACACCAGGAACAGCGGCGCCTCCTGGGCCACGAAGTCGCCGATCACCGGGACGAGTTGGATACGGACCCCGAGACGCCGGGCGAGCCGCTCCAGGCCGCGGTCGTCACAGGCGATGAGTGTCTGGCCGCGCCTGGGTGGGGTACCGAGCCGAATCACCATGGGCTCACCGTCCGGCGAGACCCCCGGCGAGGCGTCCGGCGAGCCGACCGGCCGGCCTTCCAGTGGGACGTCTGGCGGGTCGTCCGGGGGAACGTCCGACCGGGCAGGCTCTCCGGCGGTCACGGCGAGGTCGTCCTTCGGGTGCGTACGGTCCACGGCCCGGCGTCCCTCGGTCGCCAGGTAGCGGAGCAACTGCCCGGAGTTCAGTACGGTCGTCACGCGGGCGACCAGCGCGAAGAACAGCACGGCGCACACCGCTGCGAGCAGGATCGCGAAGAACGTCGAGATGACCGGCCGGTAGTTCTCCTGGCTGACCGCGAGCCGCACCGAGATCATCAGCGTGTAGACGAACGTCGCCATGAACGTGCCGATCGCCCAGCGCATCACGGCGTCCTGCTGGAGGATCGGCACCACCCGCACCGACAGTTGCGAGGCGCCGAACTGCATGGCCAGCGTGATCGCCGTGAACACCAGTCCGGTCAGCGTGATCATGCCGCCCGCGACGGCGGAGAGCAGCGTGGACATCGAGCCGCTGTCCAGGTGGACGAAGAAGGCTTCCCCCAGCTCCTCCCCGTAGAAGGTGACCTCGCGGTCGATCAGCGGGAACAGCCAGGACAGGAACAGGCCGGCGGCCAGCAGCGTGACCGGCAGTGCCCAGATGCGGGGAGCGCGCAGCCGGTGGCGCGTGAGATACCACTTCCAGCGACCGCGAACCATGATCCGAATGTACCGATCGCCGGCGGAACGCCGCGATTGCCGCACCCCGGAGCCCTCCCCCGTGACTCGTTCAGCCGGGCGACCTGTGTACGGGGCGGTGGTGGTCTGACAGCGGACCCGAGTGGGACGACAGCGAGCCCGAGCGGTGCGGCGACGGGGCCGGGGCGTCCGACGCTGCTGGCTGTCGGGCCGACCCGGCCGCGCCAGCAAGAATCGACAGGTCAGGGCGGTGCAGTGGGCGGCTCCGACCCTGTGAGAGATGGCCGGGTGACGGCTCGGGAACGGCCCTCGGGGGCTGATTTGCCCCGGGCCGGGGGCGGTGTGCGACAGTGGTCGTTCCGGTCGGCCGGGCGTTTCGCCGTGTGCGGAGGTGGCCGCCGGGATCCCATACCCCCAGACACCGAATGACGGCTACGGCCGCGCCCTGCGCGGATCCTGCCCGCCCGTCCTTCCCACAGCGATTCCTTCCCCCAGAGAGCGATGCAGGCGACGACTCTTCTCCCCCGGACCACGGACCTGTTCACCCAGGGCCTGGAGTTGCAGACCGGCTCGGCGCTGCTGCGTTTCGGCGCCGCGCGACCGCGCCCGGCCGGCCGGATCAGCTGGTCCGGCGACGGCGCGGTGGCCTGGCTCGACGAGCCGCGCGGCCATGTCTGGAGCGTCGGCGAGCCGACCGCCGCGGCCGGCCTCGTCCTGCGCGCCGCACATCAACTCCCCGACACCGTAGGGGAGTTCACCGGCCCGCAGGGCACCGAGGCACTGCTCGGCCGACATCTGCCGGTGATCGACCCGACGGCGTGGATCTTCCGCTGGACGATGGCCGAGCCGTCGGTCCATCCGGCGGAGGAGCGGGTGACGGCGCTGGACGAGACGCACCACGACGAGCTGCTGGCCTTCCTCAACGAACACAGCCCGGCCCACTCGACGGGGCCCGGTTCCGCGGACGTCAGCCTGTGGGTCGGGATCCGCGGTGCGGACGGGGAGTTGGTGGCCTGCGGCGCGCTGAGCAGCCTGCGGGACAGCGGCGCCCCGCTGATGGCGTCGGTCGCCACCGACGCTGACCAGCGCGGCCAGGGTCTCGGAGCGGCCCTGACCTCGTGGCTGACCCGGTACGCCGTCCGCCGTTACGGCTTCTGCACGCTGTGGCAGCTCGCCGACAACGCCCCCGCCGACCGCCTCTACACCCGTCTCGGCTACCGCAACGAGGACCCGTGCGTGTCCGGGCGGCTCAGCGGGCGCTGACCGCCGGGGCGGGGCCGCGGGGCGGCCGGTGGCCCAGGCCGTTGCGGAGCCGGGCGCGCAGACGGCCGGCGCGGCGGCCGGATCCCTCCGGCCGGAGCGGCGGAGAGGCGTCGGTGAGGAAGAACGTGTAGGCCAGGACCTGCACGGCCCAGCGGTCGAAGGCGACCATCCCGGTGAACTGGCGCCGGGGGTAGCGCCCCGTCCACAGCAGCACCGCGGCCGGCGAGCTGACGACCAGGACCACCACGACGGCCAGCGCCAGCACGGCCGACAGCCCGCCGATCCACCACACGAGCCGGAACAGCAGGCCGACGAGCGCCAGCCCCACCCACTGCGGGAGGGCGCGCAGGCGGGAGAGCAGCAGGCCGGGGCCGCGGGGCAGGTGCTCGGGGCGGTCGATGTACAGGCGGGCCGGGTAGTCGGGCACAAGGCCGAGGGTGAAGGGCGGGTAGCGGTCGGTGGCCAGCGCCCCGTAGGAGTAGAAGGCCACCCGCCAGATCCAGCGCAGGACGCCGGTGGTGAAGCGGAACAGCGGCCGGGGGTAGCGGCCGGTGAAGAAGATCACCGGGAAGGCCAGCGCGGTGGCCAGCAGGAAGGCGATGACCAGGGACGTCAGCAGGAAGTGGTGCGGGACGAGGAGCAGCCACTTCACCATCCAGAGCCAACGGGACAGCGGCTCGTCCAGCTCCGCCTCGACCCGTACCGGCCGGTATTCCTCAGCGATCGTCGCCATGACCGTCAGCTCCCTCCGCCACCTCGGCCGGACCCGGCGACCCGGCCGGAGCGTGCCCCCTTGCCCCTCCCCTTCACTCTCGCCTCCAGCATGACCGCATCACGCCGATCTGGGCAGGGCCTGAGCCCGGCGGACTCCCGGCTGCCGCTGCGATGCCGCTGCCTCGGACGGACCGACGGACCGACGGACCGAGGCATCCTGCGGACCAGGCAGCGGATCCGACAGGTCCGGCGGGACTGGCAGGTCCAGCGGAACCGGCGGGCCCAGCCGAACCGGTCGGCGCCCCGGCGCGCGGGCCGGGGCGGGACCGGTCGCGGTCGTCGCGGTCAGTCGCGGACCGTCTGCGCCGGGATGGCCGGACGGCCGGCCTGCTTGGTCTCCGCGCCGTGGGCGAACCCCCCGGCGTCGGCGACGTCGCGGTGCGGGCGCTGCTGGGCCTGGAGCCGCGGGAGGACGCGGCGCAGGTCCTCCAGGAACAGGTCGCCGAGGTCGTGGCCGAAACCGTTGCGGACGACGACGCGCAGCGCCGCCAGGTCGGTGCGGTTGGCGGGGAAGGTGTAGGCGGGTACCTGCCAGCCGCGTTCGCGCAGTGCGGCGGAGACGTCGAAGACGGTGAAGTTGGTGACGTCGTCGCTGACCCGGAAGGCGAAGACCGGGAGTTGGCTGCCGTCGGTGAGCAGCGTGAACGGGCCCATCGCGGCGATCTCGGCGGAGATGCGGGTGGCGACGTCCCGGCTGGTCTGCTGGACGGCGCGGTAGCCCTCGAAACCCAGCCGCAGGAAGTTGTAGTACTGGGCGATGACTTGGGCGCCGGGCCGGGAGAAGTTCAGCGCGAAGGTCGGCATGTCGCCGCCGAGGTAGTTGACGTGGAAGACCAGGTCGTCGGGGAGCGCGTCGGCGTCCCGCCACAGGGCCCAGCCGACGCCGGGCATCACCAGGCCGTACTTGTGGCCGGAGGTGTTGATGGAGGCGACCCGCGGAAGCCGGAAGTCCCAGAGGAGTTCAGGGTCGAGGAAGGGCGCGATCATCGCGCCGGAGGCGCCGTCGACGTGGAGCGGGACGTCGATGCCGGTGCGCTCCTGGAGGTCGTCGAGGGCCGCGGAGATCTCGGCGACCGGCTCGTAGGCGCCGTCGAAGGTGGAGCCGAGGACGGCGACGACGCCGATGGTGTTCTCGTCGCAGAGTTCGACGGCCTCCTCCGGGGAGAGGATGAAGCGGTCGCCCTCCATGGGCACATAGCGCGGCTCGACCTCGAAGTAGTTGGCGAACTTCTCCCAGCAGATCTGGACGTTGATGCCCATGACCATGTTGGGGCGGTCGGTGGACTTCCCCTCGGCGCGCCGGCGGTGCTGCCAGCGCCGCTTGAGCGCCAGCCCGGCGAGCATCGCCGCCTCGCTGGAGCCGGTGGTCGAACAGCCCACCGCCGCATGGGAGTCGGGGGCGTGCCACAGGTCGGCGAGCATGTGCACACAGCGCGCCTCGATCTCGGCGGTCTGCGGGTACTCGTCCTTGTCGATCATGTTCTTCTCGGCGCACTCGGCCATCAGCCGCTGGGCCTGCGGTTCGGCCCAGGTGCTGACGAAGGTGGCGAGATTGAGCCGGGCGTTGCCGTCCAGCATGAGTTCGTCGTGGACGATCTGGTACGCGGTGTCGGGCTCCATGCCGTCGTCCGGCAGCTCGTACCGGGGGACGTGGACGGGCTGCTTGCTGAAGACCGGGTTGACGGAGAGGTTGCGGCTGGCGTCGCGGTGCTGGTGCGGGCGCTTGAGTGGCATGGGCGTGATCCCTCCCGGGTACGTGGCGGACCGTTCGGCGGACGGTCCGGTCGTCGCTGTCGCCCGGCCGGGCCGGTCCACGCGCGGCGGTCAGGTTAACGGTTGCGACCGGACGGGGGCGGCGGTATGCGCCACGGAGGTACGGCGGGCCCGACCCCGCGCCGCCGCCGTCCCGCTCGACGCGCGAGACCGGCCCGGAGCTGGTGTGCTGGTGGCAGGAGGCCGTTGCAGCCGTAAGGGCAGAACCGGCAGGTGGCAGAACCGGCAGGTCATGGAGCCGGCAGGTCGCCGGAGCCGGCCCGCACTCGAAGAAGCGCGCACACACGCGGAAGAACGAGCACACACGCGGGCGAGCGCACACACGGGCGGAAAAACGCACACGCACGCGGGAGAACGCACACGGGAGAGATCCAGATGAGCAGCTACCGAGTCGCGCAGGCGGGTGCCGTCGGCGCACCCTTCGAGATCGTCGAGCGGGAGGTGCCGCGGCCGGGGCCGGGACAGGTCCGGATCGGCGTGGACGCCTGCGGGATCTGTCACAGCGACGCCATGTTCGTCAACGGTGCGTTGCCGGACCTCCGCTTCCCCCTGGTCCCCGGCCATGAGATCGCCGGACGCATCGAGGAGGTCGGCGAGGGCACGGACAGCCGCTGGAAGGTGGGCGACCGGGTCACGGTGGGCTGGTTCGGCGGCAGCTGCCATCACTGCACGGCCTGCCGGCAGGGCGACTACGTCGTGTGCGAGCGGCTGAAGGTGCCCGGCTGGGCGTACGACGGCGGGTTCGGCGAGCAGGTGATCGCGCCGGACGACGCGCTGGCGCGGATCCCCGACGGCCTGTCCGCGGCCGACGCCGGGCCGATGGCCTGCGCCGGCGTCACCACCTACAACGGGCTGCGGCGCAGCTCGGCCCGGCCGGGCGATCTGGTCGCCGTCCTGGGCCTCGGCGGCCTGGGGCATCTGGGCGTGCGGTTCGCCGCCGCGATGGGCTTCGAGACGGTCGCGATCGCCCGCGGTGCCGACAAGGCGGACTTCGCCAAGCAGCTCGGCGCGCACCACTACATCGACAGCACCGCCGGCACGCCCGTCGCGGACGCGCTGCAGTCGCTCGGCGGCGCCCAGGTGGTCCTGGCCACCGCCGCCAACTCCGCCGCCATCACCGCGACCGTGGACGGTCTGGCGCACCGCGGCGAGCTGGTGGTCGTCGGGGCGGACGCCGAACCGCTGGGGATCCACCCCACCCAGCTCCTGATGCGCGGCCGGGTCGTCCGCGGCCATCCGTCCGGCACCGCGCAGGACATCCAGGACACCATGGAGTTCTGTGTCCTCCAGGGCATCCGCCCGATGATCGAAACCATGCCGCTGGACCACGCCAACGAGGCGTACGGGAAGATGCTCGCCGGGAAGGCCCGGTTCCGGATGGTGCTGGCCCATACGGAAGCCGGCCGCGCGCACTGAGGCCGGACGCCCGCCCCGGGCCTACGCCCTGAGGCCGTGGGCCCGCCTCCGGTCAGGCGGCCTCGCTCGTCTCCGGTCAGGCGGCCTCCGCGCGGAACGCCCGCCGATAGGCCCCCGGAGTCGTCCCCAGGGAGCGGAGGAAGCGTCTGCGGAGGTTGGTGGCCGAGGAGAGGCCGACGCGGCGGGCGATGGCTTCCAGGGGGAGGTCGGTGGACTCCAGGAGTTCCCGGGACGCGGTGATGCGCTGGGTGAGCAGCCACTGCCCGGGGCTGGCGCCCAGTTGGTCGGCGAACCGGCGGGCGAGTGTACGGGCCGACACGCCTTCGTGCGCGGCCAGTTCCTCGACCGTGAGGGGTTCGTCTAGCCGGGCGGTCATCCACTCCAGGAGGGGTGCCAGCGAGCCGTCCATCTGGACGGGGCGCGGTGGGGCGGTGAACTGGAGCTGCCCGCCCTCGCGATGCGGCGGCATGACCATGCTCCGGGCGACCTGTGCGGCGTAGCCGGCCCCGTGGTCGGCGCGGACGAGGTGCAGGCAGAGGTCGATGCCGGCCCCGGAGCCGGCGCTGGTGGCGATGTCGCCGTGGTCCACGTACAGCACGTCCGGGTCCACCTCGACGGCCGGGAAAAGCTCGGCCAGTTGACCGGCGCGCGCCCAGTGGGTGGTGGCCCGCCGCCCGTCCAGCAGCCCGGCGTGCGCCAGCGCGAAGGAACCGGAGCAGATGCTGACCAGCCGCGCGCCGCGGTCGTGCGCCCGGCGCAGCGCGCGGGCGACCGCGGGCGACGGCGGTTCCTCGGGAGGCAGCCACCCGGGCAGGACGACGGTGTCCGCCCGGTCGAGTGCGGCCAGTCCGTCCGGTACGAGCATGTCGTACCCGGCGAGCGTGGCCACCGGGCCGGGGTGCTCCGTGCAGATCCCGAAGGTGTACCGGACCGGGACCCCGCTGCGCTCGATCCCGAACACCTCGGCCACACAGCCCAGTTCGAAGGTCGACTGCGGCGGTCGGACGAGTGCGACGACACGGTGCTCGGTGACAGGCATGGCAGAAAAGTACCTCAGAATGTCATTCCTGACACTCGGCCGGACGGCGCCGTTCCCCGACGCTGTCCGTATGGCAACGAAAGTGAACGCAGACAACCAACCGACCGGCTACGTATGGACCGCCGTCGCGGACGCACCGGTGCGCGAGCTGTTCCCCGGCATCCGGTCGCGGCCGCTGTGGAGCGGGGAGAACGGCGCCAAGGCCCAGGTCCTGGAGATGGATCCAAAGACGTGCTGGGACGGCATAGACGTCCACGAGCCGGGCCCCGAGGAGGTGTTCGTGGTCTCCGGAGTCTTCAACGACGGGGAACGCGACTATCCGGCCGGCTCGTTCATCCACGCACCCGCCGGATCCTGGCACGTCCCCCAGACGACGACGGGCTGCACGCTGTTCGTGTTCTACCCGGAGGGATAGCGACGGCGGGCGCCCCCGAAGCGGCACCGTTCACCCGGCGGCTCCGGCCCCAGCCGCCGGGCAGCCGCAGTCGCAGCCCGGCCGCCACATCGGCCACGCTCGCCTCCTGAGCCCGCACCGCAGCGACATAGCGCCACGCCTGACGCCACCGCGACACATAAATAACGCCACCACCTCACACGTGGCGCCAAAGATGTGCCATGATGACATCACGGAGCTCCGGCCGTTCGCTCAACTGCGGTACACAATGGAGGACTTGAACCATGTCGCATCACCCTGAGCGGGAGCCGCTCACCGAGTTGCCGATCACCCGTCCCGAGGGGTGCCCTTTCGACCCGCCCGCCGAGCTGGCGGAACTGCGCGAGGAGCAGCCGCTCCGTCGGATGCGCTACCCGGACGGCCACGTCGGCTGGCTGGCCACCGGGTATTCCGTGTCCCGCGCGGTGGCCGGCGACCCGCGCTTCAGTTCGCGCTACGAGCTGATGCACGCGCCGTTCCCGGGCACGGAGGAGGTCACGTTCCCGCCGGCCCCGGTCGGCGACCTGACCGGTATCGACCCGCCCCACCACACCCGCTACCGGCGGCTGCTCATGGGGAAGTTCACGGTGCGCCGCATGCGCGAGCTGACCTCGCGCGTCGAGCAGATCACCGTCGAGCACCTCGACGCCATGGAGCGCCAGGGCCCGCCGGTCGACCTGGTGAAAGCCTACGCGCACCCGCTCCCCGCGCTGATGATCTGTGAACTGCTCGGCGTCCCCTATGCCGAACGCGAGCTCTTCCAGGAACACGCCATGGGGGCCAGCAGCACGGACGGCACCATGGAGGACCAGTACGCCGCCATGGCCGCGCTGCAGGAGTACGTCGGAAAACTGGTGCTCGCCAAGCGCGCCCGGCCCACCGACGATCTGCTCAGCGACCTGACCGGCACCGATCTCACCGACGAGGAACTGGCCGGCGTAGGCAGCTTCCTGCTCGGCGCGGGGCTGGACACCACCTCGAACATGCTCGGGCTCGGCACCTTCGCCCTGCTGACCCATCCCGACCAGGCCGCCGCCCTGCGCGCCGACCCCGCCCTGGCCGACCAGGCGGTGGAAGAGCTGATGCGCTATCTCACCATCGCCCACACCGGGGTGCGCACGGCGCTGGAAGACGTCGAGCTGGACGGCCAGTTGATCAAGGCCGGGGAGACGGTCACCCTCGCGATCCAGGCCGCCAACCGCGACCCGGCGCGCTTCCCCGACCCCGACACCCTCGACCTGCGGCGCCGGGCCACCGGCCATCTGGCCTTCGGCCACGGCATCCACCAGTGCCTGGGCCAGCAACTGGCCCGTATCGAAATGCGGGTGGCCTTCCCGGCCCTGTTCACCCGCTTCCCGACGCTGCGCCTGGCCATACCCCCAGAGGAGGTGCCACTGCGCACGGACCTGACCATGCACGGCGTACAGAGCCTCCCCGTCACCTGGGACGCGGCATAGGCCCCGGCCCCGACCAACGCCCCTCCCGGGCCCCGGGGTGTGCCCGCCCGCAGCCGGCGAACGGGCACACCCACCGGCACCCCGATCGCCGGCAGCGGCCGACAGCCGACGGCCCGTCAGACGCCGAACGCCTCCGCGTAACGGATCACGCCGCCCGCTACGGGGCGGGACGCGTCCGGCGTGAGCGCCCTCAGCGCCTCGTCGGGGACGTCGAACGGGGCCCGGATGCCGAAGCGGGAGGCCGGCGCGCCGTCGAGCCAGGCATCGGGATCCGCGCGCGCAGCCACCGGCTCAGCAGTCGCAACAATCACAGCTGTCGCAGCAGTCGCAGCTGCAACTGCAGCAGCTCGCACAGCTGTCACCGCTGCTGCAGCAGTCACAGCAATCGCAGGCGTGGCAGCAGCCCTCGCGCATCTTGCGCGACCACGGCCCCTCGAACTCCGACGCGCAGCAGACCTTGCAGGTGCAGCACAGCCCGATGGCGACCGCACAGCCCGCCCAGAAACCACGCGGCTTCTTCGGCTCCGGCGAGAAGTGCGGCGGCTGCCCGCCACCCCCACCGGAGCCACCCAGACCACCTGAACCACCCGAGCCACCGGACCAACCGGCCCCGCCGTCTCCGCCCCCATAGCCACCACCGCCCCCACCCGGCTGAACCGCGCCGCCATAGGGATTGCCCGCATAGGGAGTGTTGGCGTACGGACTGTTGACATAGGGGCTATTGGCGTAGGGATTGTCGGCGTACGGGTTCCCGCCCTGCGGGTCGTAGGGGCCGGGTGTCGCGCCGTGGGCCTGGTGGGAACAGGAGGACGTGCCGAAGGCGCGGTCCACCGAGCGCCGCAGTTCGTGCACCAGCAGCACATGGACCAGGGCGGAGTCGGTGAACTCCACATCGCGCAGCGCCAGGCGGATGCCGTGCAGTGCGTCGTCGCACAGCCGGCGGGCCTCGGCCAGCCCGGCACCGGTGGCGGTGATCGGGTTCCAGGCACCCTCGGCGGCATCCGCCGTCCGGTCCTCCACGGCGTCGAGGAGGTGGGCCAGGCGGCCGAAGAGCCGGCCGGCCTCGGCCAGCGGCGCGGCATTACCGGGCCGGCCGGCCAGTGCCGCGGTGTGGGCGAAGGCCGCGGCGGTGGCCGTCTCGGTCGGTTCGGTGATCCTCGTCAGCGGCGTACCGGGGCCGGCCAGCTGCTCGATGCCCAGCTGCCGGTCCACCGCGTCGACGAGGACCGCGGTGTCGAAGCCGAGCGCGGCGCCGGTACGCGCACCGGCCCGGTCCCAGCCCGCGGCAACCCGACGTGCCGCGGCGGCCATCGGCCGGCGGCGCAGCATCCCGTTCCCGTCGGCGACATGGTCGCGGATCTTCGCCGAGGCGAGGACGAGCGAGACCGACGCCGCGAGTCGCGCCCCCTCCCCCTGGGCGACCGAGGCGGTCCGCATACCGCGCAGGGGGCAGGGGCCGGCGGTGCGGCGGCGGAGATCGGTACGGCCGGACTGGGCGTCCGTCAGAACGGACACGATCAGTCCGTCGTAGTTGGTGACGATCCGGGCGAACTGGCCGTGGTCGGCGCGCAACGCCAGGCAGAGGCCGCACAGATGGGCCATCCACTCCGTCCTGAGCCCCTGCGTCAGACGATGGGCGCAGGGCCTGACAATTCCGAACATGTAAGAGCGAACCCCCCGTGTGGCATGAACATGAGCCGGCAATGGCGACGGCGGCAGGGAATGCTACCGACCACCCCCTGACCTGCGCCCACACCCCCCACGCCCGTCACACCACCCCCTCCGCTCCCCCACCTCGTCCCCCTTCCCTTCCGTCTCCTTCCCGTCGCTCATCCACTCTTTCCGCTGATACCGCAGCCCCACCCCTGGCAGGCCACGGCCACGGTGGCGCGACGAGGCGTGGCGTGACGGAGCATCACGTCGTGTACTTACGCGCCCAGTTGGCGGCTCGCCGCGTCGACGGTCTGGGTGAGGAGGGTGGCGATGGTCATCGGGCCGACGCCGCCGGGCACGGGGGTGATCAGGCTCGCGACCGCGGCCGCGGAGTCGAAGTCCACATCTCCGACGTTGCCGGCGTTGCAACCGGCGTCGATGACGACGGCGCCCGGCTTGAGCTGGTCGCCGTGCAGGAAGCGGGGACGGCCGACCGCGGCGATCACGACATCGGCCGCCCTGGTGTGCGCGGCGAGGTCGGCGGTGCGGGAGTGGCAGTAGGTGACGGTGGCATTGCGGCCGAGCAGCAGCATGCCGACGGGCTTGCCGAGGATCGCGCTGCGCCCGACGACCACCGCGTGCTTGCCGGTGAGATCGACGTCATAGTGGTCCAGGAGGCGCATGATGCCGCCGGGGGTGCAGGACACGAAGCCGTCCATGCCGAGGCTCATCGCGGCGAAGGAGTGCGCGGTGACGCCGTCGACGTCCTTCTCGGGGGCGATGGCCTCGAAGGCGGCGCGCTCGTCGATGTGCGGGCCGACCGGGTGCTGGAGCAGGATGCCGTGCACCCCGGAGTCATGCGACAACTCGCCGATGGTGTCGACGAGTTGAGCGGTGGTGGTGTCGGCGGGAAGGGCGAGGTGCCGGGACTGGATGCCGGCCTTGGCGCAGCGGTTGCGCTTCATCCGGACGTAGGTGACGGAGGCCGGGTCGTCGCCTACGAGGACGGTCGCCAGACATGGGGCCTGGCCGGTGCGCGCGGTGAGCGCCGCGGCGCGTGCGGCGGCCTCCTCGACCATGCGGCGGGCGAGCGCGCTGCCGTCCATGAGGCGGGCGGTGGGGGACGTGGTCGTGGTCATAGCGCCTCCTGGGCGTCGTACGTCGTACGGGATCGCCCAGGCGCACGGCATTGACCAAGGAGGTCGAGCCGCTCCCTGGTGGTACTCCACCCAAGCGCCAGTCACGGCTCGCCGACCACTCTAGGCGATGGCCGGACGGCGGCGCGAGCCGTCCGGCTCAGGGGTATTGCTGGCCGGGACTGGAGATATGCGGTGCGGTGGCCGCCTCCCACTGGCTGAGGATGCCGTCCCAGTCGTGCTGGGCGACGGTGACGGCGCTGGGGTCCCAGGGGGGTGCCGGGGGTGGTGGGGAGGCCCAGGGGTTGTGGGATTCCTGGGATGGCCAGGAGGCGTGGGGTTCGTGTGGCTGCCAGGAGGCGTAGGGGTCCTGTGGTGCGGCCCATTGGGCGGCGTGGGCGCTCGCCGCCCAGGCGGCCTGCGGATCGTACGGGGGCGGGGGCGGTGCGGCCGCGTCGGTGCGGGGAATGTGGCCGGTGTCGTGGGTACCGGGTGGCTGGACGTCGGTCATCCGGCGATGGCGGCCGATGCGGTCCGAGTTCATGGGGCGGACGGTCTGGGACTCGGAGGAGAGCTGGTGTGCGCGGGCGGCAAGGATGTGCACGTCCAGGCCCAGTTCGGTGGCGAGCGCGGTGAGGTCGGCGCCGGTGTGGTAGCTGTGCACCAGTACCGCGTCCAGCGCCGGCGACCAGGCCGGTTCGGTGACGGGCATGGGCGGGGGCCCGGGGGCCTGGGCGGGCGGGGGTGCGGGCGCAGCGGCAGGCGCGGGAGGAGGAGTGGGAGCGGGCGCGGCCGGGCGCGGGGGGATCCAGCCGAGGGAGTCGGAGGTCACGCTGCCGACGGTGGTGGCCCGTGGCCAGCCGTTGCCGATCGCGGCCGCGGCGGCGGCTGCCGCGGCAGCGACCGCGGGCGAGGCGGGGCGGGGTGGCTCGGCCTTCTCCGGCTGGGGCTCGGCCCGGCGGGCGGCGCGGCGCTCCCGCTCGGACTCCTCCAGCAGGTTCTTGGCCACCGCACGGGCGTCGTCCTTGCCTACGGTACGGCGGGCCAGACGCACCTCGCGGGCGTCGAGGCCGAGCAGATCGGCGACCACCTCGTCGCTGCCGACGGTCACCGCGAAGGCGGCCAGGGTCCGCGAGCGGCGGGCCTCGGCCTCGTCGAGGAGTCCTTGGGTCCGGCGGACCTCGTCATCGCTGATGCAAAAAGCCTGTGCGAGTACCGCGTGGCGCTCCCACAACTCCCTCGGTTCCATGTCACCGACAACGCTTTTTGGCCGGGGTTGGTCCGGTTCTCAACGAGAGATCACTGTAAGAGGTGATATTCCCCGCATCGCGCGCAGTGCTTTGGGATGTTATGAGACGGGGCGCACGGGGCCGACCGGGGGTATGCGCAGTGACCGATCGGCGGGGCGAATCGTTTCAACGGCCATGAGTGCTCCCTCGTCCGTCACCGTCGCCGGCCACGGCCGGACCGCCTTCGTCCCCCGCTCCCCGGGGGCCCAGCCCGCTCCTCCCGGCACGGAGGTCGCCCCCGCGCCGCCGCGGATCAACGCCGAAGTCGTCCGACAGACCCCCGTGTACGCGGGGCTGGTGCAGATCTGGGCGGAGCGCTCCGCTACGGTGCCCGGCGTCGCGGACCCGGAGTGGCAGCGGCTGGTGTCCTACCGGGCACTGATGGAGGAGACCGAGAGCGCGCTCACCGCGCTGCGGCCGCACCGGGCGCCGGACGTGCTGCCGCCGCGCCGGACCGTTCCCGTGCCGCCCGCGCGGTACGCGACCGAACTGACGCCGGTGCACGGCGGGTTGCGGCCGATCGGCCACCCGTGACCGGGCCGCCCGGCCCCGGGCGTTCGGCCCCTCGACACACCGGTGGGCCCGGGTACCGGACCCGGGCCCATGGAGGTGGCGACGCGGCAGGACGCGGCGGCTAGAGGAGACCGAGGAAGTCCAGTCCGAGGAGGCCGTGCCGGCCCAGGCCGTCGGCGAGGCGGGCCGCCTCCTCGTCGTGGCGGCCGTCGTCGTCGCGCCGCTTGCCGCCGTCGTCGTCGCGGCGCTTGCCCCCGTCGTCACGGCGGTGGCCCTCGTCGTCGCGCCGGCCGTAGTCGTCGTCCCGGCGGCCCTCGTCGTCATCGCGGCGACCGTAGCCTTCGTCCCGGCGGCCGGAGTCGTCGTCGTAGCGGCGGCCGCCGCGCCCGTAGCCGTCGTCGTAACGGCTTTGCCCGTGTCGGCCTGCGTGGCTGCCGCCGTGGCCGTGGTGGCGGCCGTGCTTGGCGTGGCACTGGCTGTGGGAGGGGCACAGCGTGGCCTGTGCGCCACTGGGGGCCGCGGTCGCGGCGCCCGCGGCCGGGACGACCAGGGCAGCCGCGGCGAGACCGGCCATCGCGAGCCCGCGAGGAATCGAACGAAGCATTGTTCCACCTTTACTCAGCTGGGCAGAAAAGGAACATTCTCCTGCAAGCGCGACAATAGGGCTGCCATCCAACCCCGCGCGGCGACCCGCCGGAGGGTCACCGGAACGCAGCACGGGCCGCACCGCACCCGAGTGCGGCCTCGGCCGGACGGTGTCACCCGGTCTTCGGCAGGCCCTCCAGCAGGGCGCCCAGCGCCTCCCCCACCAGCCGGCAGACGGTGTCCGGATCGGCGCTGGCCAACGGCTCCTTGCCGACCACCACCCGCATCAGGCCGATGCCCAGCAGCCAGGACAGTGCGAGATCGCCGCGCAGCGCGCCGTCGTCGGCGCGCGAGAGGGTGGCGAGCACCTCGGCGTACTCGTCGCCAAGTCCCCGGAGCGCCTCGGCGATTTCGTCGCTGCCGCCGATGGAGCGGAGGCAGACCTCCAGTGACCGGTCGGTGCCGGGGCCGCCGCCCTCGGCGAGCATGCCGCGCAGGGCGACGTCGAAGAGCCGCTCGGCGGGGGNGGTGCGCAGCTGCTCGTGGCCGCCGCGTGCCATCACCTCGCCGAACAGGGCCTTCTTCGAGCCGAAGTACCGGAACAGCAGGGCCTGGTTGACGCCGGCCCGGGCGGCGATGTCGCGTACCGTCGCGCGTTCGTAGCCGCGTTCGGCGAAGAGTTCCGAGGCGGCGTCCAGCAGCAGTCGCCGGGTTCCCTGGGCGTCCCGGCGGTGTTCGCCAGGGGGGCCGCCGCGCGGGGCCTCCTCCGTCGAATGCGCCCTGACCTCCTCCGTTGCTTCTCGCATGACGCTTCCCCTTTCCGTCGGTCCGTCGGATGACCACAGTGACCCGCCGCGGACGGCCATGACGACGGCGACAATCCGCCGTTGACCGCCCCGTGCAGGCGTCCTACCTTTGTAAGCAGGTGCTTACACAAGGGAGGTCACCGTGACCACAGCCGACACAGCACCCCTTTCCTACCCCTTCAATATCGCTGAGAGCCTCGATCTGGCGGCGGAGTACGACCAGGTACGTGACCGTCCGGGGCTGCTCAAGGTCCAGTTGACGTACGGTGAGCCGGCCTGGCTCGTCACGCGGTACGCCGAGGCCCGGTTCGTCCTGGGCGACCTGCGGTTCAGCCGGGCCGAGAGCGCCCGGCACGACGAACCGCGGCAGTCCGAGGGGACCCGCAACAGCGGCATCCTGAGCATGGACCCGCCGGACCACACCCGGTTGCGCACCCTGGTCGCCAAGGCGTTCACGGTCCGTCAGGTCGAGAAGCTCCGGCCGCAGGTCAAAGAACTGACCCGCGAACTGCTCGACGAACTGGAGGCGGCCGGGCCGCCGGCGGACCTCGTCGACCGGTACGCGCTGCCCATTCCGGTGGCCGTCATCTGCCGGCTGCTCGGGGTGCCGACGGAGGACCGGCCGCAGTTCCGGGTGTGGAGCGACGCCGCACTGTCGACGAGTTCCCTGACCGCCGAGGAGTTCGACGCCAACCGCGAGGAACTCCGTGCGTACATGGCCAAGTTGATCGACCAGCACCGGCAGGAGCCGCAGGACGACCTGATGACCGCGCTGATCGACGCGCGGGAGGTCGACGTCGAGCGGCTGACGGAGCTGGAACTGATCGACCTGTGCGTGGGCATCCTGGTCGCCGGCCACGAGACCACCGCCACCCAGATTCCCAACTTCGTGCTGGCGCTGCTGGACCACCCGGAGCAGCTGGCCCTGTTGCGGGAGCAGCCCGAGCTGATCGGGGGCGCCGTGGAGGAGTTGCTGCGGTTCGTCCCCCTGGGGAGCGGTGCCGGCCAGGCACGGTACGCCACCGAGGACATCGAGGTCGGGGGCACGCTGGTGCGGGCCGGCGAGCCCGTGCTGGTCGCGGTGGGCGCGGCCAACCGCGACGCGCTGCGGTTCGACGCACCGGGAAAGCTGGACATCCGGCGGACCGGCAACCAGCACCTGGGCTTCGGGCACGGCGTGCACCACTGCCTGGGCGCGCCGCTGGCCCGGCTGGAGCTCCAGGAGGCGCTGCTGGCACTGCTGACCCGCTTCCCGGACCTGCACCTCGCCGGGGACGTGGAGTGGAAGACCCAGATGCTGGTACGCGGTCCGCGGGTCCTGCCGGTGGGGTGGTGAGCGCGGTGACGTGGAAGGTGGAGATCGACCCGGGGCTGTGCATCGCCTCGGGTTCCTGTCCGGCGATCGCGCCGGACCTGTTCGTACTGGACGGGTCGCACGCCCGGGCGGTGCGGGAGGAGATCCCGGAGGACGAACGGGCGGTGGACGCGGCCGAGTTGTGTCCGGCGATGGCCATCACGGTGCGGGACTCGGCCGGGCAAGTGGTCGGGCCCCGGCCGTAGGGACAAGGGGTGGTCGGCGGGGCGTGGCCGGGGCCGCGCCCCGCTTCGCATGCCCGGAACCCGGTGGGGTGCGTTGCGGGCGGTGCCGCGTCCGATGCCGGGGTGGGGATGTCGAACGGTCCGCGGGGGACGCGGCGGTGCCCCGTGATTGAGTTGCCCCATGGCTGACGAGACCACTTCTTCTGCGCCCGGTTCGCCCACGGCACCGCGCCCCACCGAAGCCCGGGCGGCGGTCCCGCCCGCTCTGACCGCCGCGCCCGGCTATCAGGTGCGGCGGCTGTACCAGGCGTATCTGGCCGTGTGGGTGCGCGCGGTCGATCCGACGCTGACCGGGCCGCAGTTCGCGGTGCTGACCGCGGTGGACGCGACGCCGGGGCGGGACCAGCGGTCGATGGCGTCGGCGGTGGCGTTGGACACCTCCACGATGGCGGATGTGGCGCGGCGGCTGGAGAGCCGGGGGTTGATAGTCCGCCGCGCGGACGCCGCGGACGGCCGCCGCAAGCTGCTGTTCCTGACCGAGGACGGCGAGCGGACGCTGCGGGCCGCGCGGGAGCGGACGCGGCGGCTGGACGAGCGGCTGATGGCGCCGTACGACGCCGCGCAGCGCGCCGATGTGATGCGGCTGCTGACGTCCCTGGCCGATCGCTGGGAGGGCCTGGCCGAGGACTGCTGACCGCGGCGGCCGTAGGGCGCGGGCCAAGGCCCGGCCGATGGGGCAGGCCCTGACTGGCGCCGGTCCCGGTGTTCCGTTGTGCTCCATTTCCGCCCCTCCTGGTTCGCCTGCGGGGGCGAGGTGCGACGATGGGGCCTGTCATGGATGCGGGGCACGTTCTCAGGGGGCTGCGCGCCGCGGTGTTCGCGGTGGTCTGCGTGCTCCTGGCTGCGCTGGGGCACGCGGTGATGTCGGATGCCGCGGTGCCCGGCTGGATGCTGCTCGCGGCCGGACTGGCGACCGCGGCCGGTGCCTGGTGCCTGGCCGGCCGCGAACGCGGCCCCGTGGTCGTGGGCCTGCTGACCGTCGGCACGCAGGCCGCCCTGCACAGCGCGTTCTCCCTGGGGCAGGCGATGGCCGGCGCCGGCGGGGACCGGGCCACGCTCGCCCGCGCCTGGGCCGGCACCTGGATGTGCGGCGCCCAAGGGCTGTCGCTCAAGGAGATCGACGCGGCGCGGGCGTTGACGCCGATGGGGCGGACCGGGTCGATGGGGTCGATGGATCCCTCGGCCGCGATGGGCGGTGCGGCGGAGTTGCCGCACTCCGGCCTGGCGCACTCGGCCATGCCACAGATGGATATGTCCCCTATGGGGATGTCCGGTGGGGGCATGCACGGGAGCGCCGTCGGCATGCTCGCGGCGCACCTGCTGGTCGCGCTGCTCAGTGCGTGGTGGCTGTGGGGCGGGGAGCGGGCGGCGTTCCGGCTCGTGCGGAGCGTGTCCGCCCGGCTGTTCGCGCCGCTGCTGCTGACGCTGCGAGCGGTGCTGCCGGCGTCCCGCCCGGTCCCGCGCCCCGTCCGGCAGGAGCCGCGCTGCGCGGTGCGCCGGCTGCTGCTGGCCCATGCGATGTCCTTGCGGGGTCCCCCGCGTGAGCCGGCTGTCGTCTGACAGCACGGTCGAACACCCCCGGCCGGAAACGGCGTACGGGCACCACGGGCCACTGCCCCGTGCCCGCCTTTCCGGCCGCGACGTCACCGGTCGGCCGCGTCCTCGCGCGCCGACCGGATCACGCGAAGGACTCCAAGGACTCCAGATGACGAATCCTGTCCGGATGCCGGTGGCACCGCCGCCCGCGTCCCTTCCCCATGACCGGGAGAGCCTCGTCGGACGCCCGGCGCTTCCCGGCCGGTCAGCCCGCCTGACGGCCCGGCCGTCGGCCCGGGCGGAGGCGAGCGAGCAGCGCCTCGGTCGACGCCGGGTCGACGCCCTCGGGCGCGGCCCCCTCCCCCTCGTGTCCGGTGGCGCCGCCGAGCGCCGTGCTCAACGCCCGTGCCCGGGCCTCCCACTGGCGACAGTCCGCACAGCCCGCGAGATGGTCGTCGAGGCGGCGGGCGGTCAGCCCCGGGGGCAGCGCCTCGCCGTCGAGGCGGGCGGAGAGTGCCGTACGGATGCGCGAGCAGAGCATGCGCCCAGTCTCCCCGAATTGGTCCGTACCGGCGAGGGGCGGTCCCGGCGTGCGTGACGACGAGACGGTAACCGGCTGGGCGCTGGCCGCCCGGGACGGCGACGAACGGGCCGTCGAGCAGTTCGTGCGGGCCACCCAGCTCGATGTGCGGCGGTATGTGACGCACCTCAGCGGGGAGGCCCAGGCGGCCGACGACCTGGTGCAGGACACCTATGTGCGGGCGCTGCGCGGGCTGCCGCGGTTCGAGGGCCGGTCGTCGGCCCGGACCTGGCTGCTGACGATCGCCCGGCGGGTGGTGGCGGACCGGATCCGCACCCATGCGGTACGGCCGCGGCTGTCGGCGACCGACGACTGGCAGTCCGCCGCCGAGCGGGTCCAGCCGCGCGGGGTGCCGGGCTTCGAGGAGGGCATCGCGCTGGCCGAGTTGCTGGCGGCGCTGACGCCGCAGCGGCGGGAGGCGTTCGTGCTGACGCAGCTGCTGGGGCTGCCGTACGCGGCGGCGGCCGGGGTGATGGGCTGCCCGGTGGGGACGGTGCGTTCGCGGGTGGCACGGGCCCGGGAGACGCTGATCGCGCGGCTGGCGGAGGCCGAGGCCGGCGCCAGGGCCGAGGGGGAAGCCGGGGACGGGGTGGAAGCCGGGGACGGCGCCGCGGTGGCGGTCGACGGTGAGCGGACGCTGCGGGCTGCGGCCCCGCGCGGCGTAACGCGGCGCAGACCGGGGCCGGGCGACCGGCGGCCGCGCCGGCTCGCCACCGCGGTGGCCTGACCGGCCGGGGCGGCTGCCGACGGGGGCTCATGGGCGGGCGGTGGCCGGCTCATGAGCCCCCGTGGCGCCGGGACAGCGGGGCAGCAGGACGGCGGGTGTGCGCGTCGCCTACCGCCCGCCGCCTACGGCCCGTCGCCTGCCGTGCGTCGCCTACTGCTCGCCGGGGCTGACCGCCCGGGCCGTCACGGTCAGCGGTGGGCTGTCGCGGAAGTGCAGGGTGAAGGTCAGGCGGTCGCCGGGGGCCAGCCGGGGCGGTGGGCTGACCATGATGTCGAGGGTGGTCGGCGTCATGGTGAGCGCACCGCCGGCCGGGACGGTGGCGCCGGGGGCCATGGCCATGGAGTGGGCGTTGCGGCCGACGGCGATGTCGCGGCTGAGCATGGCGCGGTGACCCGGCGGGCCGGTGACGGCGGTGAGGACGTCGTGTGCGGTACCGGAGTTGCGGACGGTGAAGAAGGCCGCGGTGGCGTCGTTCCCGGCGGGTATCAGCACCCGGCCCTCGGCGGCGGTCAGCCGGGCGGGGGTGCCGGCGTTGCCGGTGGCGGTCCAGGCGGTGAGGGTGCCGAGGGTGGCCAGGCAGGTGAGCAGCGGCACGGCGCCGGCGGCGAGGCGTGAGCGGTTCATGCGGATTCCCAAGTGCCGTGATTTCGGGGTGAGGTGGCGCCGCGCGAGGTGGCGTCATGCGCAGTGGTGCGGTCGTGTGGCGGGCCTGCCGGGCGGCGGGGTGCGCGGGTGACGGCGGGGGGTTGCCAGGCGCGGAGCCGCAGGCTGTTGCCGACGACGAGGAGGGAGCTGGCGGACATCGCGGCCGCGGCGATCATCGGGTTGAGCAGTCCGACGGCGGCGAGCGGCACGGTGACGAGGTTGTAGCCGAACGCCCAGAGGAGGTTGCCGCGGATGGTGCCGAGCGTGCGACGGGCGAGGCGGACGGCGTCGGGGATGGCCTGGAGGTCGGCACGGACGAGCGTGACGTCGGCGGCGCCGATCGCCGCGTCGGTCCCGCCGCCCATGGCGATGCCGAGGTCGGCGAGGGCCAGGGCGGCCGCGTCGTTGACCCCGTCGCCGACCACCGCGACCCGGCCGCCCTGCTCCCGCAGCGTCGTGACCAGCGCGGCCTTGTCATGCGGCCGGGCCTGGGCGTGGACCTCGGTGATGGCCAACTGCGCGGCCACCGCCCGGGCGGTGGCGGTGCGGTCCCCGGTGGCCAGCACCGGGCGCAGGCCCAGGCGGCGCAGGTGGTCGACGGCGCGGTAGGCGTCGGGGCGGAGGGTGTCGCCGAGGGCGAGGACGGCCGCCGGGTCGCCGTCGACGGTGACCAGGACCGCGGTGTGGCCGGCGGCTTCGGCGGCGCGGACCGCGTCCGGCAGCGGAGCGGGCAGCCCGGCGGGGTCGTCGGGCGGGCGGACGACGGTGACCGTGCGCCCGTCCACCACGCCGCGCACGCCGAAGCCCGGGGTGGCGGTGAAGTCGCGGACCGCGGCGGCCGGTTCGAGCGGTGCGTCGGGCCCGTGGTCGCGGGCGTGGGCGAGGACGGCGCGGGCCACGGGGTGTTCGGAGCCCTGCTCGACGGTGGCGGCGAGCCGCAGCACCTCGTCCGGGTCGGGGCCGTCCGCGCACGGCGTGAAGGCGGTGACGGTCATCCGTCCCGTGGTGAGGGTGCCGGTCTTGTCGAGGACGACGGTATCGATGCGGCGCAGGCGTTCCAGCGCCCGCGGGCCGCTGACCAGGATTCCGAGCTGAGCGCCGCGGCCGGTGGCGGCCAGCAGCGCGGTCGGGGTCGCCAGGCCCAGGGCGCACGGGCAGGCGACGACGAGCACGGCGACCGCGGCGGTGACCGCGGCCTGGGGGTCGGCTCCGGCGCCGAGCCAGAACCCCAGCACGGTGACGGCGATGGTCAGCACGGCGGGGACGAAGACCGCGGCGACCGCGTCCGCGAGCCGCTGGGCCCGGGTCTTGCCGGTCTGGGCATCCTCGACGAGCCGGGTGATCCGGGCGAGTTGGGTGTCGCCGCCCACCGCGTCGGCCCGGACCTCCAGCAGCCCGCCGGAGTTGACCGCGCCGCCGACGACCGGCGAGTCCGGGCCGACCTCGACGGGGTGGCTCTCGCCGCTGATCAGGGAGAGGTCCAGGGCCGAGCTGCCGGTGACGACGGTGCCGTCGGTGGCGACCCGTTCACCGGGCCGGACCAGGAAGTGGTCGCCGACCTGCAACAGGGCGACGGGCAGGCGGCGTTCGGTGCCGTCCGGGCGGCGCACCGACACCTCCTTGGCGGCGAGTTCGGCCAGGGAGCGGAGCGCGGCGCCGGTGCCGCGCCGGGCCCGGGCCTCCATCCGCCGCCCGGCCAGCACGAACAGCGGCACGCCGACGGCGGCTTCGAGATAGAGGTGGGCGGTGCCGTCGTCGGCCGTGGGCAGCAGGCTGAACGGCATCGTCATCCCGGCCGTGCCGGCGCCGCCGAGGAACAGCGCGTACACGGACCAGCCGAAGGACGCCGCGACGCCGAGGGACACCAGGGTGTCCATGGTCGCCGCGCCGTGCCGGAGGCCGCGCAGCGCGCGGACGTGGAAGGGGGCCGCGCCCCATACGGCGACGGGCGCGGCGAGCACGAAGCAGAGCCACTGCCAGTTGCGGAACTGCCAGCCGGGCACCATCGACAGGGCCAGCACGGGGAGGGCGAGCAGGGCGGTCAGGAGCAGGCGGCGGAGCTCGGCGGAGTCGGCGGCATCGGGTGTCTCGGGTGCGTCGGCTGCGTCGGTGGCGTGGTCCCGAGCGCCGCCGGGGGTGGCGTCGTCGGGCCTCCCGGCGGAGGGCTGCCGGGGGTCGTCCTCGGGCGGCGCGGACGCGGTGAAGCCGGCGGCCTCGACGGTGGCGATGAGGGCGTCGACGCCGAGCGACGCGGGGTGGCTGATCCGGGCCCGTTCGGTGGCGAGGTTCACCGAGGCGGTGACGCCGTCCAGCCTGCCGAGCTTCCGCTCCACCCGGCCCACGCAGGCGGCGCAGGTCATTCCGCCGATGGCGAGGGTGGTGACGCGTTCGGGCTCCGGCTGGGGCTGGGGTGGGGATTGCGGTGGGGTCTGGGGGTCGGACTGGGTTGGCTGGGGCTGCCGTCGGTGCCGGGTCATCGTCCGGCTCCCGGCGTCGGGAGGAGAGGTGCGGCGGGGTAGGTCGCGGGGTCGGTGACGGGGGCGACGCCGGCTGGCACGGCCCGCGGCGCGCCCAGTGCGCTCATGCCCGCCATGCCGGGCATCCCGCCGGAATCGCCGCCGGAATCGCGGCCGCCGGGCGGTTCGGTGCTCCCGGGGCCACGGTCGGGACGGAGGCCGGGGGCGACCGGGCCGACGGCGCCGCCCACCGCGTAGGCGAGGGCGAACAGCAGCGCCAGCAGTGCGACGAAGCCGAGGACCGAGCGGGCCGGGAGCAGCCGGCGGAGCCGGCCGGGCGGCGCGGAGGCCCGGGGCTGCCGGGCGGAGCCGGCCGGGGACGCGTCGGGTGGGGGTGCGCAGCGGGCGGGGGTGGTCATCGCGTCATCGTGGCAGGTGGGAAGGGGGGCGAACGGCCGATCGGCGGCCGTTCGGCACGTGAGGTTCGTCCCGTCCGTCCGGCGGAACCGGGCACGCTCTCGGGCCGACTAACTGGGTTTCGCCGCGGCCCACTTCGCCGCATCGCGCCCCCTCCGACCGGAAATTTCCCCCCTCGGCGGGAACCGGGGCCGCTCGCCGACCGACCTCTCAGACGCCGCCGTGCCGGACATGTGCGGTGGATCGAGGAGAGGACGGGCCGATGCCACGGGACCTGGCGGAGGGGCAGCGGGAGCGGTGGGGGCTGGTGGCCGTCGCCGGGATCTGCGCGTTCCTGGCCATGTTCGACATGAGCGTGGTGACGGTGGCGGTGCCCGGCATCGCGACCGGCTTCGCCGTCCCGGTGTCCGTCGCCCAGTGGGCGGTACTGGCCTACCAACTCCCGGTCGTCGCCCTGCTGTTGCCCGCCGGACGCTGGCTCGACCGGGCCCCGCTGCGACCGGTTGTGCTGGGCGCGCTGGCCGGCTTCGGGCTGTGCGGCGCGGCCGCGGCCGGCGCGCCGGTCGCCGCGGTGCTGATCGTGGCGCGGCTGCTCCAAGGGGTGTGCGGCGCGGTGCTGTTCGTCCTGATGCCGCTGCTGGCGCTCCGCGCCGTACGACCCGAGCTGCGCGGCCGGGCGATGAGCGTACCGGCCACGCTCGGGCCGCTCGGCGCGGTCACCGGACCGGCGCTGGGCGGGGTGCTGCTGGACCACTGGGGCTGGCGCGCCGTGCTGCTGGTGAAGTTGCCGCTGTGTGCGCTCGCCTGGTGGCTGGCCCGGCGCGGGTTGGCGCCGGGCGGGCGGCCGGGCGCGCCGGGCCGGGCGGAGTGGCGGGCCGCCGCACCTGCCGCCGTCGCCGTGGCGGCCCTGCTGCTGGGGCTGACGTCGACGGCCGAGGGGTGGACGGCTCCGCTGCTCTGCGGGCTCGCGCTGGCGGCGGGCGCGGTGTGGGCACGGGGCGCGGACGGGCGGCGGGTGCGTGCCGCGCTGCGATCGGCCCGTACGGGCGCGATCCACGGTGCGGTGCTCGCCCTGGCCGCGGCGTTCGCGGCGGTGCACTTCCTGCTGGCGGTGGATCTCCAGCGCGCGGAGGGCGTCTCGGCGTCGGCGACCGGTCTGGCGCTGCTCGGTTTCCCCGCGGCCATGGCGGTGGCGGGCCCGGTGGGCGGCCGCCTCGCCGACCGTTACGGTCCCCGGCCGGTGGCGGTGGCGGGCGCGGCGCTGGTCGCCGTCGGTTTCGGGCTGCTCGCCACGGCCGGCGCCTGGACGCCGCTCCCGGTCGCCTGGCGCCTGGCGGTGGCGGGGCTGGGCATGGGGCTGTACGGCGGGCCGGCCCAGTTGATGGCGCTGGAGGCGGCGGGGCCGGAGCGGATGGCCACCGCCGGCTCGACCGTGCAACTCGCCCGGAGCGCCGGCTTCGCGCTCGGCCCGGCCGCGGCCACCGCACTGGCCACCGCGGGCGGCATCCGCACCGGGCCGGCACTGGCCACCGCGGCCGCGCTGCTGGCGGCCCTGCTGCTGGCCCGGCGGCCGGGGCGGTGCGCGGCGGCAACGGCTGGCCGTACCCGCTCCACCCCTCCGTGAGCCCTGACGGCCCGACGGCTGGACGGCCCACCGAAGAAGCACCCCAGTACCCCCGTAACGGCGTACCCACGACGCGCCCAGGCGCCCGTGTGCCCACGCACCCGGATGCACCCCACCCGGGTGCGCCCCACCCCACCCACCCCCAGAAAGGCAGTCCCATGTGCGGCATCACCGGCTGGATCTCGTTCGGCGAGGATCCCGGTCACCGCCCCCGGGTCATCGAGCGGATGACCGCGGCCCTCGCCCCGCGCGGCCCCGACGGCTCGTGGGTCTGGCGCGGACCGCACGCCGCGATCGGACACCGGCGACTCGCCGTACTCGACATCGAGGGCGGGGCACAGCCCATGACGGCCGGGGCCGGAGCCGCAGCGCGGACGGCCGGAGTCCCGGCACCCGGCCCCGGCCCCGGCCCCGGCCCTGATCGTGCCCCCAGCGACATCGTCCTCACCTACAGCGGCGAGGTCTACAACCATCACGAGCTGCGCGCCGAACTCCGCGCCCTGGGGTGGGAGTTCACCACCCGCAGCGACACCGAGGTGGTGCTGCGCGGCTACCAGGAGTGGGGCGCCGGGCTCGCCGCACGGCTGGAGGGCATGTACGCGTTCGCGGTGTGGGACGCCCGGGCGCGGCGGCTGCTCCTGGTACGCGACCGGATGGGCGTCAAACCGCTGTACTACGCCCGGACCCCGGACGGCGGACTGCTCTTCGGCTCCGAGCCCAAGGCCCTCTTCGCCCACCCCGACTGCGCACCCCGGGTGGACGCGCAGGGGCTCCGGGAGGCGTACGGTCTGGTCTTCGGGACGGGGACGACGCTGTGGACGGGCGTCCGCGAGGTGCCGCCCGGCGGGCTGCTGGCCTTCGACCGCGACGGGCTGACCGAGCGGCTCTACTGGCAGCTCACCGCGCGCCCGCACGACGACGCCGACCTCGCCGCCACCACCGACGGCGTCCGCCGCCGCCTGGAGCACGCCGTCCGCTCCCAGCTGGAGGCCGATGTGCCGCGGTGCAGCCTGCTCTCCGGCGGGCTGGACTCGACCGTCGTCACGGCGCTGCTCGCGGACGAACTCCGGCTCCGCGAAGGGCCCGCGGCGCGGCTGCGCTCGTACGCCGTCGACTACAGCGACCAGGCGGAACGCTTCACCGGCGATGTGCTGCGCACCGGGCACGATGCGCCGTACGCGGTCGAGGCGGGCGCGTTCATCGGCACCGAGCACGACACCGTCGTCCTGGACCCGCACACGCTCCTGGACCCCGGGCACCGTGCGGCCGTGGTCGCCGCCCGCGACTCGCCGATCGGCGTCGGCGACATGGACACCTCGCTCTATCTGCTGTTCGGCCGGATCAGGGAACACTCGACGGTGGCGGTGTCGGGCGAGGCCGCGGACGAGGTGTTCGGCGGCTACCCGTGGTTCCACAGCCCCGCGGCGCGGGCCGCGGCGACCTTCCCGTGGCTGCTGGTCACCGACGACGAGGCGGCCATGCCGCTCCATCCCGACCTGGCCGCGGCGCTGCGCATCGGGGAGTTCCAGCGCGACACGTATCGTGCCGCGCTGGCCGCCGTACCGCGCCTCGACGGCGAGAGTGCCGAGCAGCGCCGGCAGCGCGAGTTGCAGCATCTGTCGCTGACCCGATGGCTGCGCCAGCTGCTGCACCGCAAGGACCGGCTCAGCATGGCGCAGGGCCTCGAAGTACGGGTGCCGTACTGCGATCACCGCCTGGTGGAGTACGCCTTCAACGCGCCCTGGGACCTGCAGACGCACGACGGCCGGGAGAAGAGCCTGCTGCGCGCCGCGGGCACCGGGCTCGCCCCGCAGTCGGTGCTGTGGCGGGCCAAGAACCACTATCCGGCCACCCACCACCCCGACTACAACCGCGGTCTGCAACGGCTGGCGCACGAGGCGCTGGCCGCGGACGGCGGCCGGGTGCGCGACCTCGTCGACGAACGGATCGTCTCCGCCGTCCTGAAGACGGAACCGGAGCGGCTGGAGTGGGGCCACCGGCTGCGGCTGGAACGGGTGGTGGACCTCGCCCTGTGGCTCGACCGGTACCGGCCGGAGATCACCGTGTGAGGCACGTACGGCTGAGCCCCGCCGTGGTCCGCACCTCACACCCCCCCCACTCATGAAGGAGACCCCATGCACCCCTCGGAAGCCATGAACCCCACCGATCCACCACGCCTCGTAGAGCTGTACGGCGCCGACTACAAACGCGACCCCTATCCCCTCTATGCCGAGCTGCGGGCCCGCGGCCCCGTTCACCGCGTCCGCTTCCCCAGCGGGGTGTGCGCCTGGCTCGTCACCGGATACGACGCGGCACAGAAGGCACTGACCGATCCGCGGCTGGGCAAACACCACTCGCGGGGCAACGCGGCCTGGCGGGCGCGCGCCTCGATCATGCCGGAGCCGCAGCACTCCCAGTTGCAGGTGCATCTGCTCCACCAGGACCCGCCCCGGCACACCGCGATGCGGCGCATGATCACCGATGCCTTCGCCCCGCAGCGGGTCGAGGCGCTGCGCCCCCGCTTCCAGGAGATGGCCGACGCCCTGCTGGACCGGTTCGCCGGCGCCGGCCGGGCCGACCTGGTGGCGGACTTCGCGGCCCACTTCCCGTTCCGGGTACTGGCCGAAGTGATCGGCCTGCCGGCGGAGTTCGCGGAGCGCTTCGACCGCGACTGGGGGAAGGTGGTGCAGCCGGTCGGCCCCACGGACCCGGGGCGTCCGGCGTACGAGGCGCGGCTGCACGGGCTCCAGCAGTACATCGCCGATCTCGTCGCCCACCAACGGCGCACCGCGGGCGGGGATCTGCTCTCCCGGCTGGTGAGTGCCCGCGACGCCGGGGAGCTGGCCCCGGAGGAACTGGACTCGATGATCTTCCAGTTGCTGGTCGCGGGTCAGGAGCCGGTGACCAACCAGATCACCACGGCACTGGTCACCCTGCTGCGCCATCCCGGCCACCTCGCCGCGCTCGCCGCCCGCCCGGAGCTGCTGCCGCGCGCCGTCGAGGAACTGCTGCGCCACGACGCCGCGTTCGAGCTGACGACCTGGCGGTTCTTCGCCGAGGACAGCGAGCTGCACGGGACGCGGATTCCGGCCGGCGACTCGGTGATCGTCTCGCTGTGTGCGGCCAACCGCGACCCCCGGCGGTTCGCCGACGCCGACACCCTCGACTTCGACCGCTCGCCCAACCCGCATCTCGCCTTCGGCCAGGGCATCCACTTCTGCCCCGGCGCCGCGCTCGCCCGCGCCGAACTGCAGATCGCGCTGGGCACGCTGCTGCGGCGGCTGCCCGACCTCCGGCTGACCGCCCAGGAGGACGAACTGCCGTGGATTCCCGCGGTGTTGGCCCGTGGAGTGGACCGGCTCCCGGTGGCGTTCGGACCGGAGTCCTCCGGCCCCGCGCCCCGCGGCTGCCCGATATCCGGCGCCCACGCACCGAGCACACCGGACGCGGCATGCTGACCCGACCCGCCTCAGCCTCCCTCACCCAGGCCATGCCCGCCGCCGGCTCCACCGCCCCCACCGAACACCCCCGCTCCACCCGCTCCACCCACTCCACCATCCGCGCCACCTGCGAGGACATCCTCCGTGTCCTCCTCCCCTACCGACGCACCCTGGACGACCCGCACGGGGACGCCCCGGACGCCTTCCCGCTCCAGCTGCGGCAGTTGGCCCCCTGGGTCGCGGCGGGCCGGCCGATCCCGTTCACCCTGCCGGGTTTCCCCTGCAAGTCCCCCCATCCCGCGAAGGTGCTGGGCCCGCTCCCCGATGAGGGCGAGCGGCTGGCGCTGCGCTTCCTGGACGGGCTGTGTGCCCGTATCGCTGCGGTGTATCCACCGGGGGTACGGATGGTGATCTGCTCGGACGGGCACGTCTTCAGCGACCTGATCCGGGTGCCGGACGCCGCCATCGACGCGTACGGGGACGGGCTGCGGACGCTGATCCGGGACGAGGGGCTGACGGACCGGCTGAGCGTCTTCGACCTGCGCGCGGCGTACGGGGATCTGCCCTACGAGGAGAAGCGGGCCAGGATCGAGGCGGAGCACGCGCCCACGCTGGAGGCGCTGCGGGCCGAGACCCGGGCCGAGGAGACGGCTCGGCGGCTGTATCAGGGCATCACCCGTTTTCTCTTCGAGGACACCGACCTCGCGAGCTACCCCGGCACCCGTTCGGCGCTCCAGCGTGAGTGCCGGGCCCGGGCCTACGGCGTGATCCGGCAGAGCCGGGCCTGGGGGGAGCTGATCGCGGAGTACCACCCGGGTGCGGTACGGCTGTCCATCCATCCGCAGCCGCGGGGTTCGGCCAAGTTCGGCATCCGGCTGCTGGACGCGCCGGACGCGTGGCTGACGCCCTGGCACGGGTGCGTCCTGGAACACCCGGACGGGCGGCGGGAGTTGATGCGGCGGGCGGATGCCGAGCGGCGGGGACGGCTGGTCGTGCGCGGGGGGCGGCCGAGCCACTTCGCGGTGGCCGCGGAACCGGCGGCGGACTGAGACCGAAGGGCCGCGGTGCGGGCCCGCAGCCCGCACCGCGGCCCTCAGGGGTGCGTCCGCCGGTGGTCGAAGGCGATCAACGGGTCGCCGGTCAGCGGGTGTTCGGTCACCGCGGCCCGGACGCCGAAGACCTCCGCCAGCAGCTCCGGGGTCAGCACGGTGCGGGGCGGACCGGAGGCCACCAGGCGGCCGGCGTGCAGGACGTGCAGCCGGTCGCAGAGCGAGGCCGCGGCGTTCAGGTCGTGCAGCGAGATCAGGGTGGTCCGAGCCCGGTCGCGGAGCAGGGCGAGCAGTTCGACCTGGTGGCGGACGTCGAGGTGGTTGGTGGGTTCGTCGAGCACCAGGACGTCCGGCTGCTGGGCGAACGCCCGGGCGAGCAGGACGCGTTGCCGCTCGCCGCCGGAGAGGGCGGAGAACCGGCGGGCGCCCTGGCCGGACATGCCGACGGCGGCGAGCGCGTCGGCCACCGTCGCCCGGTCGGCGCGGTCCTCGCCGGCGAACGCCCGCTTGTAGGGCGTCCGGCCCATCGCCACCACCTCGTGCACCGTCAGCTCGAAGTCGGCGGCGCGCTCCTGCGGCAGGGCGGCGATATGGCGGGCGGTCCGCCCGAGGGACAGGGTGCGGACATCCGTGCCGGCGAGCAGGACCCGGCCCGCGGTGGGCCGCAGATGGCGGTAGACGGTCCGCAGGACGGTGGACTTGCCGCTGCCGTTGGGGCCGACCAGCCCGACGATCTCCCCGGGCGCCGCCATGAGGTGGACGCCGGCCACCACGTCCCGCCCGTCGTAGCTGACCCGCAGCTCCTCGATGTCGATCCTCATCGCTCCGCCCCCAGTCGCCGGTCCAGGACGAGCAGCAGCGCCGGGGCGCCGATCATGGCCGTGACGACCCCCACGGGGAGTTCCTGGCCGTCCATGGCGGTGCGGCAGACGACGTCGACGACCACCAGCAGCAGCGCGCCGGTCAGGGCGGCCAGCGGCAGCAGGCGGCGGTGGTCGCCGCCGAGGACCAGCCGGCACAGGTGCGGCACCATCAGGCCGACGAAGGCGATGGCGCCGGAGACCGCGACGAGGGTGCCGGTCAACAGGCTCGTCACGACGAAGAGTTCGCGGCGCAGCCGGGTCACGTCCACGCCGAGGCCGGCCGCCGTCTCGTCGCCCATGAGCAGCGCGTTCATCGCGCGGGCGCGCGCCTGGAGCACCAGCAGCCCGGCCGCGACGGCGAGCGCCGGCAGCCACAGCGCGCCCCAGGTGGCCCCGCTCAGGCTGCCCATGAGCCAGAACAGCACCCCGCGGGTCTGCTGTTCGTCGCCGGCCTGGAGGACGAGGTAGCTGGTGAAACCGGACAGGAACTGCCCGATGCCCACCCCGGCCAGCACCAGCCGCAGCGGCGAGAAGCCGCCGCCCCGGCGCGCCATCAGCCACACCAGGGCGAACGCGGCGAGCGCGCCGGCGAAGGCGGCCGCCGACAGGCCGAGGCCCAGTGCCCCGCCGGCGCCCGCGCCCAGCACGATGGCGGCGACCGCGCCGAGCGAGGCGCCGTTGGAGATGCCCAGCAGGTACGGGTCGGCGAGCGGGTTGCGGACCAGGGCCTGGGTGGCGGTGCCGACCAGGCCCAGTCCGGCGCCGACGAGGGCCGCCAACAGGGCCCTGGGCACGCGGAGTTGCCACACGATCAGCTCGTCGGTGCCGGGGCGCGGCGGGGCGCCCTGGAGCCGGTTCAGGACGACGGACCAGACGTGTCCGGGCGCGATGTCGGTGGCGCCCAGGGACACCGCGGCGGTCAGCGCGGCCAGCAGTGCGACGGCGAGCAGGAGGGCGAGCGGTCCGGTACGCGGGAGGTGTGTCCGCTCCCCCACTAGCGCGCCGCCTTGAACCGCGCCGGGTACAGGGTGTGCGCGATCTCCTCGACGGTGTCCGCGGTGCGGGTGCCGGGGAGCGTGGTGCGCTCCGAGCCGATCCGCAGGAACCGGCCGGCGCGCACGGCGGGCAGGTCCTTGGTGGCGGGGAAGGTCTTCAGGAACTGGGCGGCCTGGTCGTACGCCGCGGCGTCGGCGGCCGCGTCGCCGCGGTCGCGGACGCCCAGCTGGATCCAGTCGGGGTTCTTGGCGACCACGTCCTCCCAGGAGACCGGCTTGAAGTCGCCGTCGCAGTCGCCGAAGACGTTGCGGGCGCCGGCCTGGGTGAGCACGGCGTTGCCGACCTGCTTGCCGCAGAGGGCCATCGGCTGCTTGGTGCCGGCGTCGAAGTCGAAGAAGAAGTAGCGGGGCCGCTTCTCCTCGGGGACATCGGCCAGGGCCTTGTGGACGGTGTCGACCTTGGCCCGCATGCCGGCCACGAGGGCGCGGGCCCGCGGGGCGGTGCCGGTGACGGCGCCCAGCCGGGTGAGGTCGCCCTCGACACCGGACAGGTCGCGCTGCGGCCCCTTGGCCATGGCGGCGCAGGCGGTGGAGGCGAGGTAGATGTGGCGGATGCCGGCGGCCGCGAACTCCTCCTCGGTGGGGGTGTCGCCGGCCCCGCCCATGGCGCCCATGGAGGCGAAGGTGTCGATGTAGAGGTCGGCGCCCGACCCCAGCAGCTTCTCCTTGGGGATGATGCCCTTCCCGAGGACCGGTACCTTGGCGGCCCGGACGCCGAGGTCGCCGGGCAGGGTGCCTTTGCCGGGCGGGAATCCGGTGCCGATGACGCGGTCGCCGGCGCCCAGCCGCAGCAGCATCTCCAAGGCCGTGGCGTTACTGGTGACGATCTTGCCGGGCGGGGCGGTGAAGGTGGTCTCGGCGCCCTTGCAGTCGGCGACCTTCACGGGGAAGCCGTCGCGGCCCGGCGGGCCGTCCGCTGTCGTGCCGCGTCCGCCGCCGCCTCCGCCGCACGCCGTGGCGGTCAGCGCGACGACCATCGCGAGTCCGCACCACTTTCCTGGGCGCATGGGTCTTCTCCCCTACCACTGTGACACTCCGGCCGGTCTCCGGCCGCGGGCCACCCTCGTGACCCGGCACAGGTAGTCGGGGGAAGGCCGCTTCCGGTTCCCGGGAACGCCCAGGTCAGTCCCGCGGGTCGCCGCCGCACGGTCCGGCGGCGCCGCCCTGGGGCCCGTAGAGGTCCAGCAGCCGGGTGCGGGTGCCGTGGAGGCGTTCGGCGACGGTCTCGGCGACGTAGCGGTAGACGGCGCGGCCCAGGACGGGGTCGTCCTCGCAGAGGGCGCGGACGAGGACGGCGTCGAACTGCAGGGCCTCGACGGGGCCGACGGTCTCCGCGCCGAGGTGCCAGATGTAGGGCGGGAACAGCCAGGACCAGCCCAGGAGTTCGTCCCGGCCGAGGGTTTCCACGACGGCGGCCCGGCGGCCGGGGACGTGCTGGTCGAGGGCGACCCGGCCGGTGCTGATGATCCAGAAGCGGTCGGCCCGGTGGCCCTCCTCGAAGAGGCGGGTGGCGCGGGGCAGCGACACCTCGTGGGCGATTTCGGTCAGCCGCCGGCGCCGGTCCGGGGGCAACGCGTCGAACAGGTGCTGGACCTTGGGCATCTCGTCCTCCATCGACCGCTGTGCAGTGCTTGGCACGATATGCGGCGGATCGGGGAGATACGGGGAATGGCCGGCCCGGCGGCGGGTGCGCGGTCAGGCCATCTGACGGCGTACCAGGTCGTGCAGCCGGCCGCCGGTGTCGGCGAGGAGGTCGGCCGGGGCGCCCTCCTCGACGATCCGGCCGTCGGCCATGACCAGGACCCGGTCGGCGTCGAGCACGGTGGAGAGGCGGTGCGCGATGACCACACGGCTGGCGCTGAGCGCGCGGGTGCTGTCGATGACGATCCGCTGGGTCTCGTTGTCCAGGGCGCTGGTGGCCTCGTCGAAGAAGAGGATGCGCGGGCGGCGGACCAGCGCCTGAGCGATCATCAGGCGCTGCCGCTGGCCGCCGGAGATGGCACCGCCGCCGGCGATCATGGTGTGCAGGCCCATCGGCATCCGCTTGATGTCCTCGGCCAGGCCGGCCATCTCGGCCGCCGCCCAGACCTCCTCCTGGGTGAACACCTCGGCGCCGCAGATGCAGTCCAGGATCGAGCCGGTGAGCGGCTGGGCGTTCTGCAGGACCACTCCGCACTGGCGGCGCACCGCCGCCTGGTCGAGTGCGCCGAGGTCCTGGCCGTCGTAGAGGACGCTGCCGGCGGACGGCCGGTCGAAGCCGATGAGCAGCCGCAGCAGGGTCGACTTGCCGCAGCCGCTGGGGCCGACGATCGCCACGAACTCGCCGGGCCGCACCTGGAGGGAGACGTCGTCGAGGACGAGCGGGCCGTCCTCGCTGTAGCGGAAGGAGAGCTTGCGGGCCTCGATGGCGCCGGAGAGCACCCCGGGCTGGGAGCTGCCGCCGCGGACCTCGGGGGCCTCGTCCAGGACCGGCCGGATCTGTTCGAACATCGGCAGGGCAGCGGCGGCCGAGACGAAGGCGCCGGTGAGCTGGGTGACCGAGGTGAGCAGCATGGTCACTGAGGTGTTGAAGGTCAGGAAGGCGCCGGCGGACAGCGTGCCGCGGGCCGGCCCGGCCAGCAGCACGAACAGCGCCAGGGAACAGAGCGGAAGGTAGACGGCGTTGAGGACGGTGGTGACGTTCTTGATCCGGCCGGCCTTCTGCTGGAGCTCCCGGGAGCGGGCGAACTCCCGCGCCCAGGCCGCGTAGGCGAAGGACTCCGCCGCCGCGACCCGCAGCTTGGGCAGCCCGCGCAGGGTCTGGAACGCCTGGTTGTTGAGCTTGTTGCCGAGCGTCACCAGCCGGCGCTGCCAGCGCAGTTCCCACAGTCCCAGGACGAGGAAGACCGCGCCGATGACGAGCAGCATGGCGCACGCGGCGAGCGCCAGCGGGACGCTGTAGACCAGCAGCAGCACGAGGTTGACCGCGCCGACCGTACCGGCCTGCACGGCGACCGGCCCGACGCCGGCCAGCACCCGGCGGATGGCGCTGATGCCCATGGCGGCACTGGCCAGTTCACCGGTGGAGCGGGCCGCGAAGAACTTGGTGGGCAGCCGCAGCAGCCGGTCCCAGACGGCCGGCTGGAGGACGCTCTCGATCCGGCCCTCTATGCGCAGCACGGTGAGGTTCTGCAGCAGGGTGAAGGCGGCCGCGACGACTCCGGCGATGATGACGGCCAGCGCGACCTGGACGATCGGGCCGCGGGCCGCGGCCGGGACGTAGACGCCGAGGACCTTGCCGGTGGCGATCGGGACGAGGGCGCCGAGGGCGACCGTCACCAGTCCGCTCAGGGCGAGGTTGCGCAGGTCGGTGCGGTTGCCGCGGAGGCTGAAGCGCATCAGCCGCCAGAGCGTGAGCCGGCGGTCCGGCAGCGGCCGGTAGAACATCACCGCGCGCGGCTCGAACTCCGCCGCGTTGTCCGCGCCGATCCGTATCCGCAGCCCGGAGGCCGGGTTGACCGCCTCGTAGCGGCCGCGCCGCCACAGCAGGGCCACCGGGGCGCCGGACTTGGCGCGGTGGCCCACCAGCGGCCCGACGTCGGTGCGCCACCAGCGGCCGTCGAGGCGGACCGGGCGGGTGCGTATCCGGGAGGCCAGCGCGATCCGCTCGACGGGGCTGATCCGGTCGCCGGCGGCGCCCTTGGGGGGTTCGGTGAGCGGGATGCCGGCGGCCTCGGCGACCTTCCGGCAGACCGCGAAGGTCAGGTCGTCGCCGGCCCGGTCGCGGGCCGCGCCGGTGCGGCCGGTGCGGTCCTTGCCGATGGAGGCCAGCAGCGCCTGGTCGGCGCGTTCCCGAACGGCCTCGCCGGCCTTGATGCCGGCCGCGGCGCGGTCCTCGTGGGCGCGCTCCAACTGCTCGATCCAGCGGTCCACGGCGGACAGCAGCCGGTACTGCTGGTTCACCATCCGCTGCCACAGTGCCGCGTCGACGAGCAGGTCGGCGGCGGCTTCGGCGCTGTAGGAGGCGCCGTACTGGACGCTGCCGGGCGGCACCGGCATCCACAGGACGTCGTCGTCGGCGACCGCCTCGTCGGTGGGCCGGCCGTCCAGCGGCGCTTCGAAGAGCACGCCCAGCCCGCGGGCGGTACCGAGCGCGAAGGCGTGCTCCAGGGGGCCGGCCGCCGGAGCACCGTAGGTGCCCTCGTAGCCGTACGCGTCGGGGTGCGTCCCCTGGTCGCCGTAGCCGGTGTACTCGGGGCGGGGCAGTTCGCGCAGGGCGATCCGGCGCAGTCCGCAGTGCGGGGACGGGCGGCCGACGAGGGTGTGTTGGGGGCCCTGGACGGGGCCGAGCAGCAGGGTGCCGGCTTCGAGGCGGCCGAGGAAGTGCCAGGGCCCCTCCTGGGTGGCGTCCACCGCGAACAGGTCGAGGGTGCCGCCGGTGACCAGCCACAGGACGTGCGGGCCTTCGAGGGGGACGTTGCGCAGCCCGGCGCAGTCGACCGGCGTGCCGAGGCCGCCCAGGGCGTGGGTGACCGCGTCAGCGCCGCCAGTGCCGGTCGCCGCGGGGGCCGGTGCGGCCTGGGGCGTGGCGGGTCCGGCGTCCGGGGACGGGTGTGCGGATGCCACGTCAGTGCTCCTTGACCAGGTCGGCGTAGACGCCACCGGCGGCGACCAACTCCTCGTGCCGGCCGCGTTCGACGACCGCGCCGTGGTCGAGGACCACGATCTCGTCGCTGTCACGGACGGTGCTCAGCCGGTGGGCGATGATGACGCAGGCGCAGCCGCGGCGCCGCAGGTTGTCCATGATGACCGCCTCGGTGCCGGCGTCCAGGGCGCTGGTGACCTCGTCGAGGACGAGGATGCTGGGGCGCCGGACCAGCGCCCGGGCGATCTCCAGGCGCTGCCGCTGGCCGCCGGAGAAGTTGCGGCCGTCCTGCTCGACGCGGCTGTGGATGCCGTCGGGGCGGCGGGCTATGACGTCGTCGTAGAGGGCGGCGTCCTGGAGGGCGGCGATCACCGCGTCGTCGGGGATGGAGGGGTCCCACAGCGCGACGTTGTCCCGGACGGTGCCCTCGAAGAGGAAGACGTCCTGGTCGACGAAGGAGACCGAGGCGGCCAGCGCGCTGCGCGGGATGTCGGCGAGGCGCTGTCCGTCGATCCGGATGGTGCCTTCCCAGGGGGTGTAGAGGCCGGATATCAGCCGGGAGACGGTGGACTTGCCGCTGCCCGAGCCGCCGACCAGGGCGACCTGCCGGCCGGGCCCGACGGACAGCGAGAAGCCGGTCAGCAGCGGGGCGTCGAGCGGGCTGTAGCCGAAGGTGATGTCGTCGAGGGTGACATGGCCCTTGAGGCGGCGGGTGCCGGCGTCCGCGTCCGGGCGGGAGTAGTGGGCGTCGGCGGGGAAGTTCTCGACGTCCTTCAGGCGGGCGACGTCGGCGGCGAAGTCCTGGATCCGGCCGGCGACGCCGTTGAGTCGGGTGATCGGGGCGGTGAAGCGGGTCACCAGGGCCTGGAAGGCGACCAGCAGGCCGATGGAGATATGGCCCTCGACGGCGCGCAGGCCGCCGATCCACAGGATCAGGGCGCTGTTGAGGGTGGCGAGGGTGGGCGCGACGACGGCCAGCCAGGCGCTGGGGACGCCGAGCCGCTGCTGCTCCTCCAGGGTGGCGGCGTGCTGCCCGGCCCAGCGGCGGAAGTAGCCGTTCTCGCCGCCGGTGGCCTTCATCGTCTCGATGAGCTGCAGGCCGGTGTAGGAGGTGTTGGTGAGGCGGGCGGTGTCGGCGCGCAGCTTCTGGGTGTGGGTGGCGCGCAGCCGTACCACTATCCGCATGGCGACGACGTTGAGCAGCGCGATGAGCACGCCGATGACGGTGAGTTGGGGGTCGTAGGTCCACAGCAGCACCGCGTAGAGGACGACCACGACGCCGTCGACGGCGGCCGCCGCCAGGTCCCGGGCGAGGGTCTCGGCGACCGCGTCGTTGGACTGCAGACGCTGGACGAGGTCGGCGGGCGAGCGCTGGGCGAAGAAGGTGACCGGCAGCCGCAGCAGGTGGCGCAGGAAGCGGGCGCTGCCGAGGGTGGAGGAGATGATCCGGCCGCGCAGCAGGTTGGCCTGCTGGAGTCCGGTGAGGACGGCGGTGAGCACCACCATCGCGGTCATCGCGGCGAACAGCGGCCCCAGCAGGGAGGTCTGGTTGCCGATCAGGAACATGTCGATGTAGGTGCGGCTGAGCGCGGGCAGCGCCGCGCCGACGCCGACCAGCAGCAGACTGGCGAGCAGCGCCGCCAGCAGGGTGCCGGCGGTGCCGCGCAGCCGGGCCGGCAGGGCCTGCAGCACACTGGGCTTGCGGCCGCCCCGGCGGAACTCCTCGGTGGGTTCGAAGACCAGGGCGACGCCGGTGAAGCTGGTGTCGAAGTCCTCCGTGGGCACGAAGCGGCGGCCCTTGTCGGGGTCGTTGATGTGCACGCCGCGGCGGCCGAGGCGACGGCCCATGCCGTCGTAGACGACGTAGTGGTTGAACTCCCAGAAGAGGATGGCCGGTGCCTGGACCTCGGCGAGTGCGGCCGGTTCCATCTGCATGCCCTTGGCCTGCAGGCCGTAACTGCGGGCGGCCTTGAGGAGGTTGCTGGCCCGGGAGCCGTCGCGGGAGACGCCGCAGGCGATCCGCAGCTCCTCCAGCGGGACGTGCCGCCCGTAGTGGGCGAGGACCATCGCCAGGGAGGCGGCGCCGCACTCCACGGCCTCCATCTGGAGCACGGTGGGGGTGCGGACGGCCTTCGTCGCCTTGGGGGCGGCGGCCGGGGGCCTGCGGCGGCGGGCCGGCGAGGGGCCCTCGGGGCGGTGCCGGCGGCGCCCGGCGGGCGGGAGGTGCTGCGGGGGCGCGGCCGGGGCGTCGGGGGCGGTCACGAGAGCAGCCAATCGATCGGGTGCTGCGCGGCCAGGTGGACGGCGGCGGTGGCCTGGGTCATCGAGTCGAGGGCGAACGGCGGGCCGCCGGAGGTGGACCAGGCGTAGCCGGAGGCGGTGGGCGCGGTGTCGAGCCGGACCAGGACCGCGATCGGCTGGCCGGCGCGGGAGAACTGCTCACCGAGCTGGGCGCTGCCGAGGAACGCGGAGATCCGCTGGCGGGACTGGGCGGCGCGGCCGACGGCCGCGACATGGCCGCGCAGCACGCCGAACCGCTGGCTGGGGGCGGAGGCGACGGTGAGGTCGACGGCGGCGCCGGCGGGGAGGGTGGCGGCGCTCTCGGCCGGGACGTAGAGGGTGGCGGTCAGCGGGTCGCGGGGGCCGGTGGTCCGCTCGACGGAGGCGAGGTCGGCGCCGGTGGTGACGACCGAGCCGATGGTGGCGACGAGGCCGGTCAGCCGGCCGGCGGCCAGGGCGCGGACGACGGTGGTGGTGCCCTGGGCGGTGCGTATCCGCACCAGCGGGGCGCCGGTGGCGACCTGCTTGCCCTCCTCGGCGAGGACCGTGGTCACCTGCCCGGCGACCGGGCTCTGCAGGACGTAACTGCCGTGGCCGTGGGTGAGGATGCCGGGGGCGGTGAGGGTGGCGGAGACGGTGCCGGTGATCGCCCAGACGGTCGCGGCGATCATGACGAGCACGCTGACGGTCAGCACCAGCCAGCCCTGTGGGCGGGCGAACCGCACCGGAAGATCGAGTTCCTCGGGCGATTGCAGCTTGGACAGGGCCTGTTGACGGAACTGCACGGCGCTCCTCCCTCAACTGCGGGGGTCGGTACGGGCGGACGGAGTCCGCCGCCGGTGCGGAGATCCGGCGGCGGACAGCCGGGTGCCCCGGGACCCGGCCGGAACCGGGTTGTCCGGGGCACTCGGCACGGCAGATCGGCAGGGAGGGGGCGCCGACTACCGTCACGACCTTATTCGCCGGCTGTGCCGCGGGCGGCACAGGGTCGGCTGGATCAGAGGCCGTTGGTGAGGCCGCTGACGGTACCCGCGACGTTGGTGCCGGTGAGGCCCTGGACCGTGCCGGTGACGTTGCCGAGCAGGCCGGAGACCGGGGCGACGGAGTCGACGGTGTTGGTGACGGTGTTCAGCGCACCGGCCACGAGGCCACCGGACACGTTGTCCAGGTCGGCGTCGGAGATTTCCTGGGTCTGAACCTGGGCGTTGTTCATGGTGTTTCCCTTCGGATCAATAACAAGAAAAAACGGCGGCGGGCCGTCCGGTGGGTGACCCGGCCGCGGCCACGGTGGATGGGGCTCCCGATATCGGGAAACCCCGGTGACCACCGCGGTGCGATGGATCAAAGCATGCGGGGTGGTTGCCCTGCTAATCGGATGAGCCGAGATCCGGACGTGGCCGCACCGGGAAATTACCGCACGTGTACATGCGTCCATGACTTGGTCCGAGCATCTTCACAACTCCTCCGGTTTCCTTTTCCGCGACCCGTCGTTGCGACGCGCGCGGAATGGGACATTCCAGAACCAAGTCGCTGCTCACCAGGGCGCCTGCCGGACCCAAAACCGCGCCGCGTGTGGCGGCTGCACATTCGGTGTGCAGATTTCCTGAAGGCCGCCGAACTCAACGTCCGGCCGGTGCGCCCGGGCGCCGAGAAGTCCGATTCATGTTTCCGCAGTACAGCCGCGATGTTGCCCGGGTTTTAACCGAACATGATTGCCCGCCACTTCCCGTGCAGGCATGACCGGAATCGTCACGACTATCGCCCCGCATTCCACTGGAAACGGATCGACTATCCAGAGAACGGACATATTCGCATAACTGCGGTAGGGGACCTTCGCCGGACCGGCCGCGGTGGCAGCCGGCCCCGGCCCGGTGCACGGTGGAGGGATGGATCCCGTGGCGGCGCTGGAGCGGATCGCATTCCTGCTGGAGCGGCAGGGAGCGGTGACGTACCGGGTGCAGGCGTTCCGCACCGCGGCATCGGTGATCGGCGTACTGCCCGCGGACGAGCTGCGCGCGCGGGCCGCGAACGGCACGTTGGCGCGTCTCAAGGGGCTCGGCCCCAAGACGACCCGGGTCATCGAGGAGGCGCTGGCCGGGCAGCGGCCCGCCTATCTCGCACATCTGGAAGAAGAGGCCGGCGGCCCGCTGGTCGACGGCGGGCGGGGGCAGGCGCTGCGGCGGGCCCTGCGCGGCGACTGCCATCTGCACTCGGACTGGTCGGACGGCGGCAGCCCCATCGAGGCGATGGCCCGGGCCGCCCGCGACGTCGGCCACGACTGGTGCGCGCTGACCGACCACTCCCCCCGGCTCACCGTCGCCCGCGGACTGACCGCCGAACGGCTGCGCCACCAGCTGGAGGTCGTCGCAGAGGTCAACGCGCGCCTGGCGCCGTTCCGGCTGCTGACCGGGATCGAGTGCGACATCCTCGACGACGGCTCGCTCGACCAGGAACCGGAGCTGCTGGCGGAGCTGGACGTGGTGGTCGCCTCCGCCCACTCGAAACTGCGGATGGACAAGGGGCCGATGACCCGGCGGCTGGTGGCCGCGGTCCGCAATCCGCTGGTGGACGTCCTGGGCCACTGCACCGGGCGGCTGGTCACCGGCCGGGGCCGCCCGGAATCGGCGTTCGACGCCGCCGAGGTCTTCGCGGCCTGCGCCGAGCACCGCACCGCGGTGGAGATCAACTGCCGCCCGGACCGCCTCGACCCGCCGCGCCGCCTGCTGCGGCAGGCCCTCGACACCGGCACCCTCTTCGCCGTCGACAGCGACGCACACGCACCCGGCCAACTGGACTGGCAGATCTACGGCTGCGCCCGCGCCGAGGAGTGCGGCGTCCCGGCCGGCCGGATCGTCAACACCTGGACCGCCCGCCAACTGGCCGCCTGGAAACGGACCGGCCGCACCCCGCGCACGGCCAGCGGCTGACCACCGCCCGCCCGCGCCGCGGCGTCAACACGGCACCGGGCCCGCCCCGTCAGCCGCCCTGCGCGGCCGCCGCCGTCCGCAGCGCCGCCAGTACCGGACGGAACAGCGGATGGCCCTCCGCTCCCCGCCGGACCGCGGCGAACACCCGGCGGGTGGGCGCGACCCCGTCGACCGGCCGCACCACCACACCCCCCAGATCCATCCCGCGCAGCGCCGAGCGCGGCACCAGGGCCACCCCCGCGCCCGCCGACGCCAGCGCCACCACCGCCCGGAAGTCGTCCGAGGAGTGCCTGAGATCCGGCCGGAACCCGGCGTGCTCGCAGGCCAGGACGACCACGTCATGGCACGGATTGCCGGAATAGGGCCCGATCCAGGGGTCCTTGGCGAGCCCCGCCAGCGGCACCGCCGCCGCCCCGGCCAGCGGATGGCCGGGCGGCAGCACCGCGTCGAACGGCTCGGCGTAGAGCGGGACCCGGGTCAGCCGGGGGTCGTCGGCGTCCGGCGCGCCCCGGTACTCCACGGCCACCGCCACATCGACCTGCCGGTCCAGCACCATCGGCAGGCTGGCGTCGCCCTCCGCGTCCTGGACCCGGACGCGGATGCCCGGCGCGGACTCGGCGAGTTCGGCCAGGGCCGGGGCGAGCACCAGCCCGATGCCGGTCGCGAACGCCGCGACCGTCACCGTGCCCGCCTCGCCCTTGTCGTACGCGGCCAACTCCGCCTCGGCGCGCTCCAACTGGGCCAGTACGGCGTTGGCGTGGCCGAGCAGGATGTCGCCCGCGGCGGTCAGCCGGACGCCGCGGGCGCCGCGCTCGACGAGGCGGTGGCCGGTCTCCTGCTCCAGCGCGGCCAGCTGCTGGGAGACCGCCGAGGGCGTGAGATAGAGCGCGGCGGCCGCGGCGGTCACCGTGCGGTGGTCGGCCAGCGCACGGAGGATGTGCAGCCGACGTGCTTCGATCATGGATCCAGTTTCGCAGGGTTCGGGCCTGTCCGGTGGATCAGGGCGGAACCGGCCATGGTCCACCAGACAGGCCCGGAGGCCGCCTTGCGCCCCGGAAACCGTGCGGTCAGCTCTCCAGGGCGGCGCGGGCCGCCACGAAGGCGTCCACCGCGCGGTGCACGTCCTCGGTGGAGTGGGCGGCGGAGAGCTGCACGCGGATCCGGGCCTGCCCCTTGGGGACCACCGGGTACGAGAAGCCGATGACGTACACCCCGCGCTCCAGCAGCAGCTCGGCCATCCGGCCCGCCTCGGCCGCGTCACCGATCATGACGGGCGCGATGGGGTGCTCGCCGGGCAGGATCGCGAAGCCCTCCTCGGTCATCCGGGACCGGAACAGCGCCGTGTTGGCCTGCAGGCGCTCGCGCAGGTCGCCGGCGCCCTCCAGGAGGTCGAGCACCTTGAGCGAGGCGGCCGCGATCACCGGCGCGAGCGAGTTGGAGAAGAGGTAGGGGCGGGAGCGCTGGCGGAGCAGCGCGACGATCTCGGCGCGCGCCGCGACATAGCCGCCGGAGGCGCCGCCCAGCGCCTTGCCGAGGGTGCCGGTGAGGACGTCGACGCGGTCCATCACGCCGCACAGCTCGGGGGTGCCGCGGCCGCCGGCGCCGACGAAGCCGACCGCGTGCGAGTCGTCGACCATCACCATCGCGCCGTAGCGGTCGGCCAGGTCGCAGATCTCCCGCAGCGGCGCCAGGTAGCCGTCCATGGAGAACACGCCGTCGGTGACGATCAGGGTGCGCCGGGCGCCCTGGGCCTCCTTCAACTGCCGCTCCAGGTCGTCCATGTCGCGGTTGGCGTACCGGAAGCGGCGGGCCTTGGAGAGCCGGATGCCGTCGATGATGGAGGCGTGGTTGAGGGCGTCGGAGACGACCGCGTCCTCCGGGCCGAGCAGGGTCTCGAAGACACCGCCGTTGGCGTCGAAGCAGGAGGAGTAGAGGATGGTGTCCTCCTGGCCGAGGAAGCCGGAGATCCGCCGCTCCAGTTCCTTGTGTACCTCCTGCGTGCCGCAGATGAAGCGGACCGAGGCCAGTCCGTAGCCCCAGCGGTCCAGGGCCTCGTGGGCGGCGCCGACGACCTCGGGGTGGTCGGCGAGGCCGAGGTAGTTGTTGGCGCAGAAGTTGAGGACCTCGCCGGGGCGGCCGCCGGCGGTGACCGCGACGGTGGCGGACTGCGGGGTGCCGATCACCCGCTCCGGCTTGTGCAGTCCGGCGGCGCGGATCTCGTCGAGGTCGGTGCGCAGGTCGTCGCGTACGGCGTCGAACATGAAGGGTGTCTCCTTAGCGGGCGGAAGTCGGGGGGATGGCGAGGGGGGGGCCGCGGAACTAGGCGCTCCAGTCGAGGATGACCTTGCCGCCCTGGCCGCTCGCCGCGTCGGCGAAGGCGGCGTCGAACTCCTGGTACGGGTAGCGGCCGGTGATCACGGGGGCGAGGTCGAGGCCGCCCTCCAGCAGCACCGACATCGCGTACCAGGTCTCGAACATCTCCCGGCCGTAGATGCCCTTGATCGTGATCATGGAGGTGACGATCCGGGACCAGTCGACCGGGAACTCCTCGGAGGGCAGCCCCAGGACGGCGATCCGGCCGCCGTGCGTCATGTTGGCGATCATGTCGCGCATCGCCTCGGGCCGGCCTGACATCTCCAGGCCGATGTCGAAGCCCTCGCGCAGGCCCAGTTCGCGCTGGCCGTCCTCGATCGAGCCGTGCGCGACGTTGAGGGCGAGGCTGACGCCGACCTTGCGGGCCAGTTGCAGGCGCTGCTCGCTGACGTCGGTGATCACCACGTTGCGGGCGCCGGCGTGCCGGGCGACCGCCGCCGCCATGATGCCGATCGGGCCGGCCCCGGTGATCAGGACGTCCTCGCCGACCAGCGGGAAGGAGAGCGCGGTGTGCACGGCGTTGCCGAACGGGTCGAAGACCGCGGCGATGTCGAGGTCGACCGGCACCCGGTGCACCCAGACGTTGGAGGCGGGCAGCGCGACGTACTCGGCGAAGGCGCCGTCCCGGCCGACGCCCAGGCCGACCGTGGCGCGGCACAGATGGCGCCGGCCGGCCAGGCAGTTGCGGCAGCTGCCGCAGACCAGGTGGCCCTCGCCACTGACGAGGTCGCCGGCCTTGATGTCGGCCACGTCCCGGCCGGTCTCGACGACCTCCCCGACGAACTCGTGGCCGACCGTCAGCGGGGTGCGCACCGCCTGCTGGGCCCAGCCGTCCCAGGCGCGGATGTGCAGATCGGTGCCGCAGATGCCGGTGCGCAGCACCTTGATCAGGACATCTCCGGGGCCGATCGCCGGCTCCGGCACGTCCGTCAGCCAGAGTCCCGGTTCCGCCTTCTGCTTGACCAGTGCCTTCACCGCATCGGCTCCCGTACGTGAATGAGTGCTGTGACGTCACGGGGGCCCGGTGCGGCCCGCCGATCTCGGCCAGAAATCTTCCGTACGGACGGCTCCGGGTCCATCGAGGATTTCTTAATCGCCCCCGCAGATCACCTTTACGCCCCAGTCGTCACAAGAATGAAGCCCCCGTGGTCACGGGAATGCGGGGCCGTCACGACGTCCGGCGGGGCGAGGGGCCGAGGCGCCGAGGCGCCGGCCAGTGTCCCCCGCCGCCGGTATCAGTCCGGCGGTCCCGGCCCCGTCACGGTGAACAGCCCGCCGTCCGGATCGCGCACCATCGCCTGGCTGCCGGTCCCGTCCCGGGTCGCGGTCACCGGGGTGACGGTGCCGCCGGCGTCCACCGCAGCCTCGGTCACCGCCGGCACGTCCGGCACCCGGAAGTGCACATGCCACTGCGGCCGCACCCGCGGATCCGGGGCCGCCTCCACCGCCCCGCCGCGCAGCACCGCCACCACATGCTTCCCGTCGTGCACGATCACCTGGTCGTGCTCGTACGTCACCTGGCAGCCGCCCGGCTTCTCCGACGCCCAGTCGAAGACCTCGGCGTAGAAGATGGCCGCGGCGAACGCGTCCCGGGTGCGCAGTTCGAGGATCGCCGGGGCGTGGCCGGTGCCCACCGACCAGCTCAGCGTCTGCCCCTCCCAGAAGCCGAAGGTGGCGCCGTCGGGGTCCGCGGCGAGGGCGGCCCGCCCCGGGCCGAGCTTGAGCGGCCCCACGGCGACCGTGGCGCCGCGCTCGCGGATCCGGGCGGCGGCGTCGTCGGCGTCCGGCACCGCGAAGTACGCGGCCCAGGCCACCGGCACCTGGAAGTTCGGCGCCAGCGCCCCGATCCCGGCGACCGGCTCCCCGTCGTGCAGGGCGACCGAGAACTCCTCGCCGAGGCTGGCCGAGCGGAACTGCCAGCCCAGCACGGCTCCGTAGAAGCGATGGGCGGACTGCAGGTCGGTGGTCATCAGGCTCACCCAGCAGGGCGCGCCACGTACCGGCGCGGTCGGGCGTGGGGACGGCATCGCCATCTGCCTCCTGGTGCTCGGGCCGTTCGACGCGTGAACGTGGGTCGGCCCGCGCGGGTCGGCGTGGGTCGCGGCCGGGTCCTCGACGCCCCCTCCACTGTGCCAGCGACCGCCCGGACCCGCACCAAGGGACGTCCGCCCGCCGGTCGCCCGCTCGGGGCAGGGCCGGTTGTGCGGCTCGATACCGGGCTCGATGCTGGAGGTACCGAACCGGGCTGGGCTGATGCCATGAACGCATGGAGCGGGGCGACGAGCGCCGACTTCCGTGGTCCCCTCGACGTCACCAGGGCGGCCACGGCGGTGCTGGACGCCCGGGGACGGGTGATCGGGTGGAGCGCGGCGGCCCGGAAACTGCTGGGCTACGCACCGGAGGAGATCGTCGGCCGGCCGGTCGGCACCTTCCTGCCGGCCACGGCCGACCGGCCCCCGGGCCTCCCGGAGCCGTCGGCCCTGGACATGGCCGGCATCGAGGCCCGGACCGCACGGCACGCGGACGGCCACCGGCTGCCGGTGGCGATCACCATGTGCCCACTGGCCGACGCGCTCCAGGACACCACGGAGGGGCCGGCCCGGGTCCTGGTGGCGACCGGCCTCGACGACCTGCGGCGGTGGGAGGCGCGCCAGGCGATGCTGCACGGGCTGGCGACGCAGTCGCCGGTGGGGCTGGCCATCTACGACAACGACCTGCAGCTGACGTGGTTCAACAGCTCCTACGGGCGGGAGATCGGGCTGCCGCTGCGGCAGTTGATCGGCAAGCGGGCGGACGAGCTGTATCCGGGCGCGTTCGTGACCGAGGGCTACCCGCACGACCTGGAGGTGGTGATGCGCCATGTGCTGGCGACCGGTGAGCCCTTCGTCGATCTGCACTTCGTCGGCGAGCAGCCCACCGACCCGGGCACCGAGCACGTCTGGTCCTGCTCGTACTACCGGCTCCAGGACCCGGACGGGCGGGTGCTGGGCGTGTGCGAGGACTCCTTCGACATCACCGACCGCTACCAGGCGCAGCGCCGGCTCAACCTCCTGGTGGAGGCCGGCCGGCGGATCGGCACCACGCTGGACATGGTCGGCACCGCACGGGAGGTGACCGAGGTCGCGGTCCCGGACTTCGCGAGCACGGTGACCGTCGACCTGGTGCGCTCGGTGCTGGAGGGCGGCGATCCGGCGCCGGACGCGGCCGGGGTGCCCGAACTGGTCCGGGTCGCCGCCCGCTCCCGGGACGACCCGCCGGACCGGCCGCCGCTCCCGCCACACCCGGTCGCCTACCGGCGGGGCATGCTGCCGTACCGGAGCCTGTCGTCGGGCGGGCTGATCCGCACCGAGCGGACGATCGTGGTGCCGCTGCGGGCCGGCGGCCTCCTCATGGGGCTGGTCACCTTCGACCGCGGGGACAGCCCGCGGGTCTTCGACAGCGGCGAGGTCGACCTGGCCGACGAAATGGTCGTCCGGGCCGCGGTCTCCATGGACAACGCCCGCCGGTTCGCCCGGGAGCACACCGCGGCGCTCACCCTCCAGCGCGATCTGCTGCCCCAGCACCTGCCCCCGCAGTCCGCGGTGGACCTGGCCTACCGCTATCTGCCCAGCGACGACCGGGCCGGAGTGGGCGGCGACTGGTTCGACGTGATCGGGCTGTCCGGCACCCGGGTCGGGCTGGTGGTGGGCGACGTGGTCGGACACGGGCTCCAGGCCGCGGCCACCATGGGGCGGCTGCGCACGACCGTCCGGGCGCTGGCCCGGATGGACCTGGCGCCCGACGAACTGCTCGGCAGGCTCGACGACCTGGTGGGGCAGACCCCGGAGGAGCGCGCCGCGGGGGGCGCGGAGGAATCCGGCCCGGGTGAGGTGACCCCCGGGGTGACCTGCCTGTACGCGGTCTACGACCCGGTCTCGCGGCACTGCACGATGGCCCGGGCCGGGCATCCGCCGCCGGCGATCGTGACGCCCGGCGGCGCGGTGTCCTTCCCGGACCTGCCGGCCGGGCCGCCGCTGGGGCTGGGCGGCCTGCCGTTCGACTCCTGGGAGACCGAGCTGCCGGCGGGCAGCCTGCTGGCGCTGTTCACCGACGGGCTGCTGCGCGACCGGGAGCGGGACGTCGACGCGGGGCTGGCGATCCTGGACGAGGTGCTGCGAGCGGACGGGCGGCCGTTGGAGGAGCTGTGCGACCGGGCGCTGGCGGAGCTGCTGCCGGGCGGGGCGACGGCCGACGACGCGGCGCTGCTGCTGGTGCGGACCCGGGAGCTGGACGCCCGGCAGGTGGCGGCCTGGGAGCTGCCCGCGGAGCCGGCCGCGGTCGCCACCGCCCGGGAACTGGCCACCGGGCAGCTGGTGCAGTGGGGCCTGGCGGAGCTGTCCTACGCGACGGAGCTGATGGTCAGCGAACTGTTCACCAACGCCGTGCGGCACGCCTCCGGGCCGGTGCACCTGCGGCTGCTGCGGGATCTGGCGCTGGTGACGGAGGTCTCCGACACCGCCCACACCTCGCCGCACCTGCGCTACGCGGCGAGCGACGACGAGGGCGGCCGGGGGCTGTTCATCGTGGCGCAGCTGGTGCAACGCTGGGGGACGCGGTACACGCAGACCGGCAAGACGATCTGGACGGAGCAGGCGTTCCCCCCGGACTACCCGGGAGCGCCGCGGCCGGTGGGCTGAGCAGGCGCCCCGGGGTACGCCGTGCGGGTCGGCGGAGCCGGTCCCATGATGGAAACCACCAACGAGGTCCCGGCACTCGGCGGGCGCGGAAAGAGGAGGACCTGTGACGACCAATGGCAGTGAGACCCCGGCCCGGCAGCGGCCAGCGGAGCTGTACACCGGTAGCGAGCGGCCCTTCGACGCGGAGGACCTGGTCAGGGCGTCCGGGCGCGAGCCCACACCGCACAGCCTGGCCTGGGCCCAGCGCATGATCGACGAGAAGGGGCGGGCCGCCATCGAGCGGTATCTGCCCTAGCGACGGCGGTGCGGCGACGGCGCCGCGCCACCCGTCCGTACGGCCCGGAGGCGACGGCCCCCGGGCCGCGGCGTACGGTGCGGACCCCGCCACTACTCTCTCGGTACATGACAATCGAACGGATCGATCCGCCCGCGCAGGCCGGTGAGCGCGAGATGCTCCGCGCCTACCTGGACTTCCACCGGGCCACCCTGGCCATGAAGGTCGAGGGACTGACCGACGAACAGCTGCGGCGGCGCTCCATGCCGCCGTCGACGCTCTCCCTGCTCGGCCTGGTGCGGCACCTGGCCGAGGTCGAGCGCACGTGGTTCCGCCGGGTGGTCAACGGCGAGGACATCCCGCTGGTCTGGTCCGACGAGGGCGACTACCAGGCCGCGTTCGACGACGGCGGGTCCACCGGCGCTTCGGCCTTCGCCACCTGGCAGGCGGAGGTCGCGCACTCCCGGCGCATCGAGGAGGCCGCCGAGTCCCTGGACGTCACCGCCTACCAGCCCCGGTGGGACAAGGAGGTCTCGCTCCGCCTGATCATGCTGCACATGATCCACGAGTACGCCCGGCACAACGGCCATGCCGACTTCCTGCGCGAGGGCGTGGACGGGGCCACCGGCCCCTGAGCCCCACGGCGGACGCCCGCGGCCGTCCGCGCATGCGACGAGGTCCCTTCCCCGCGCGGGAAAGGGACCTCGTGTTCTTCTCCGGAGCGCCCGGCCGGCCTTGCACCTGCATCTCCCACCGGTTGGTGGACGTCTTTCCTTGGACCACGGACGCGCGACTCCCGTCCGCAGGACCGGAGTTCGTTCATGATCGTACCCGACTTCCACGACCCGTTTCACCGGGCGGGCTTCCGGCCGATACATGGCCGAAGATGACGGGAAAGCCCCTGCCCGCGACGGTCCGCGCACGACCGGCCCGCACGGGATGCGAAGGTGTGCAGTCGAACGACGGGCCGCGAGGCCCGCCCTGACGAGGAGGAACAGGCATGGCCGCGCGAAGCGAAGAGGCCCACGGACCGGGAGGGCCGCGCAGCCGTCTGCCGGACGACACCCTTCCGCTGCGTGCGGCCACCGCACAGGTCACCACGCCCGCCCCGGCCGCCGTCCCCGAACCGAAGGGCGGCGCCTCGCGCCTGGGCAGGTCCAGCGCCCTGATGGCGGCCGGCACGATCGTCTCCCGGATCACGGGATTCCTGCGCACCCTCGTCATGGCGGCCGCGATCGGCGTCAGCACGCTGGGCGACTCCTATCAAGTCGCCAACACCCTGCCCACGATGATCTATGTACTGGTGAGCGGCGGGGCACTGAACGCGGTGTTCGTCCCGCAGCTCGTGCGCGCCATGAAGAACGACGAGGACGGCGGCGAGGCGTACGCCAACCGCCTGCTCACGCTCGTCGTCATCGTCCTCACCGGCGTCACCACGCTCGGCATCCTGGCCGCTCCGCTGCTGGTACGGATGATGTCCCCGGACATCGCCGCCGACCCCCAACGCATGGCCCTCACCGTGGCGTTCGCCCGCTACTGCCTGCCCACCATGTTCTTCATGGGCATCCATGTCGTGCTCGGGCAGATTCTCAACGCCCGCGGCCGCTTCGGCGCGATGATGTGGACCCCGGTCCTCAACAACGTCGTCATCATCGCCGCCTTCGGCGCCTTCATCTGGGCCTTCGGCGGCTTCACCAGCTCCGGCGTCAGCGCGGCGACCATCACGCCCGAAGGCGTCCGGCTCATCGGCCTGGGCACCCTGCTCGGCCTGGCCGTCCAAGCACTGGCCATGCTGCCGTACCTCCGCGAGGCCGGAGTCCGGCTCCGTCCCCGCTTCGACTTCCGCGGCCACGGCCTGGGCAAGGCCGCCGGCCTGGCCAAATGGACGCTGCTGTTCGTGCTCGCCAACCAGCTCGGCCTGATCGTCGTCACCGAGCTCGCCACCAAGGCGGGCGCCGTCGCCGAGCACGCCGGCCACCCCGGCTCCGGCATCACCGCCTACAACTACGCGTACCAGATCTGGCAGATGCCCCAGGCCATCATCACCGTCTCGGTCATGACCGCCGTGCTGCCCCGGATCTCCCGCGCCGCACTGGACGGCGACGCCGCCGCCGTCCGCCACGACATCTCCTACGGCCTGCGCACCTCGGCCGTCGCCGTCGTCCCCTGCGCCTTCGCCTTCCTGGCGCTGGGCACGCCGATGGCCACCCTGCTCTACGCCGGCTCGGGCAGCGAGGGCGCCCAGGGCATCGGCCACATCCTGATGGCCTTCGGCCTGGGCCTCATCCCCTACTCCGCGCAGTACGTCGTCCTGCGCGGCTTCTACGCCTACGAGGACACCCGCACCCCCTTCTTCAACACCCTCGTCGTCGCCGCCGTCAACGCCGCCGCCTCCGCACTGTGCTACGTCCTCCTCCCCGCGCACTGGGCCGTGGCCGGTATGGCCGCCTCGTACGGCCTGGGCTTCGCCGTGGGTATCGCCGTCGCCTGGCGCCGGCTGCGCAAGCGCCTGGGCGGCGACCTGGACGGCGCCCGCGTCCTGCGCACATACGCGCGGCTGTGCGCCGCCGCCGCACCGGCCGCCCTCGCCGCCGGAGTCACCGCCACCGCCCTGCTCCACGCCATGGGCCACGACGCCCTGGGCTCCCTGACCGCCCTCGCCGCCGGCACGGCCGTCCTGCTCGCGCTCTTCCTCGTCCTCGCCCGGCTCTGCAAACTCCCGGAGCTCGACGCGATGTTCACCATGCTCCGCAGCCGCCTCGGCCGCTGAACCGGACCGGCCCGCCCCGTCATGGCCGGTGCTCCTGCCGGGCCAGCTCCTTGAGCGCCATCCGGGCGGCCGGGGCGTGGCCGGGGATGTCGGCCCAGTACGGATGCGTGGCGATCTGCACGGAGAGCCGCTGAAGTCGGCGGCGCAGCACGGCCGTTCGCGCGGGGCTCTCCTCGGCGGCGAGCTGTTGATAGGCGGCGTACCAGGCGGACTGGGCCCGGACGAGGTCAGTGGGAAAGGCGTAGTGCGTCACACCAGGAATTGCATCACGTGTTCGAATTACGGCGCAGCACTCACACGAGTGAATGTGGCGCGTCCGGAGTCGGCCCGTCCGGCGTCACGGGCCTTCGGCCGCGGCGATCAGGAAGTTGGGGAGGTGGACGTAGCTCTCGATGCCGGGGGTGGTGTCCTGCGCTTCGCGTGCCGTACGGGGGTCGAGTCCCGGCTCGGCGATCTCCCGCAACCGGCAGCCGAGGGCGGCGAGTTCGTTGAGATAGGCCGAGAGCGGGCGGTGGAAGTCGGTGGCGTGGGTCTGGGCGATCGGGTACTCCTCCAGATAGCGGCGCAGGCGGTAGTCGCCGTGCTCGCGCCACGTCGACAGCAGCCGCTCGAAGGCCGGGTGGTTGACGGAGAAGAGGAACAGCCCGCCGGGGCGCAGGGCCTCGACGCAGGCACGCATGGCCGGTTTCCAGTCCGGGACGGCCGGCAGCACCATGCTGCAGACCACGGCGTCGAACGGGCCGCCGAGGTCCGGCAGCCGGGTCAGATCGGCCTGGACGTACACCACGCCCTGGGCGAGCGCGCGTTCCTTCTCCTGCGCGTAGGCGAACATCGTGTCGGTGGGCTCGACGCCGGTGACCTGCGCTCCGCGGGCGGCGAGCAGGCGGCTGAAGTAGCCGTGTCCGCAGCCCGCGTCCAGGATGCGGCGCCCGTCCACCTCGCCGAGCATCCGCAGCAGCACCGGGTTGATCAGATGGCGTTTGGCGAAGTCGCCGTCGGGCTCCATGGCCTCCAGCGCCGCACGGGGAATGTCGTTCCACTGCCGGATCGCGGCGTCGTTCGTCGGTTGCGTGGTCACCGACGGGAGCGTAGTCCGGCCGGGGCGGCCACCGGTGAGACACAAAACGGCCAACCGGCGGGCCGGGCGGGCTCACAGCTCGGTCTTGATCTTCTTCATGGTCAGATGGGACTCCACCCGCAGCACCCCGCGCAGACCGGTCAGCTTGCGCGTCAGGAACGCCTCGTAGGCGGCGTGGTCGGCGACCGTCACCCGCAGAAAGTAGTCCGGCCGCCCGAAGAACCGCCGCAGTTCGATGACCTCCTCGTAGGCGGCCACCGTGTTCTCGAACTCCTCGACGGTCTCGCGGTCGGTGGCGTACACCTCGACGTCGACCAGCACCTCCAGGCCGCGGCCGACCGCGGCGGGATCGATGACGGCCCGATAGCCGGCGATGACACCGCTCTCCTCCAGGCGCTTGACCCGGCGCAGACACGGCGGCGGGGTCAGCCCGACGCGCTTGGCCAGCTCGACGTTGGTCAGCCGCCCGCCCTGACGTAGGTGAAACAAAATTTCTCGGTCGACCGGATCGAGGTCGATTTCATTACCCATAGGGCGATCATAGGGGCACGATCGGCAACCAAATAAGATCCATTTCGTCCTAAAATTGCGGCATGGCAATACCCTCGGTCACCGCCGACGCTCCCGTCGGGCCCGCACCTCCCGCCCCGTCATCCCGGACGACGCCCCAGTACCGGGCCGCCTTCAAGGACTCCGCCTCGGTGGGCCTGGGGCTCGTCCCGCTCGGCATCGCCTTCGGGGTGCTGGTCACCCACTCCGGTCTCGCCTGGTGGTGGGCGTCCCTGTTCGCCACCCTCATCTACGCCGGCTCGTTCGAGTTCCTGCTGGTCGGCCTGGTCGGCGCGGTCGCCCCGCTGGCGACGGTCGCGCTGACCGCCCTCCTCGTCAACATCCGGCACGTCTTCTACGCGCTGTCCTTCCCCCTGCACCGCGTCCGGGGCCGCGCGGCCAGGACCTACAGCACCTTCGCCCTCACCGACGAGGCGTTCGCCCTGACCACCGGCGAGCAGGCCCGCTCCTGGCCCGGCGGCCGCATTCTGTGGCTGCAGGTGTTCATGCACCTGTACTGGGCCGGCAGCGCCACCGCCGGGGCCCTGCTCGGCTCGCTGATCCCCGAGAGCGTGCAGGGCCTGGACTTCGCGCTGACCGCCCTGTTCACCGTCCTGGCCCTCGACGCCCTCCGGGACCGGCGGGGCGATCTGCCCACCCCGGCGCTGGCCCTGCTCAGCGCGCTCGCGGCCCGCCTGGCCTTCCCCGACCAGCTGCTCCCGGCCGCCTTCGGCCTGTTCACCGCGGGTCTCCTGATCCGCCACTTCGTTGCCGAGCGGAGGCGCGCCGATGCCTGACACCCCGTACCTCGTCGCGGCGGTCGCCCTCTCCACCGCCGTCACCTGGGGACTGCGCGCCCTCCCCTTCGCCGCCCTCGCCCCGCTGCGCGCGAGCCGGACCGTCCAGTACCTCAGCCGCGGCATGCCCGCCGGCGTCATGGTCATCCTGCTCGTCTACTGCCTGCGCGACCTGCCGCTGACCGAGCCGCGCGCCCTCGCCCCGCTGGCGGCGCTGGCCGTCACCGTCGGCCTGCACCTGTGGCGCCGCAACGCGCTGCTCAGCATCCTCGGCGGCACCACCGTCCATGTGGTCCTGGCCAGCACGGTGTTCGCGCACTGAGCACCCGACGGCGGGCCCGCGAGCCGGGCGGAGGCCGCGGGCGGCGGCGCGGGCGGGCCGCCCCCGCAGGCCCGCGGCCAGGGGTTCAGTCGCCGAGGAACGTGACCGTCTCGGCAAGCGGAGCCCGGTCGGTACGGGCGCCGGTCACGGCGGTGTCCTCGAAGCCGATCGACAGCCCGCAGAAGAGGATCAGCCCCTCCGGCGGGGAGACGATCTCCGCGACCGTCCCGTGGTACACCGACCAGGCGATCTGCGGGCAGCTGTGCAGCCCTTCGGCGCGCAGCAGCAGCATGACGGTCTGCAGGTACATACCGAGGTCGGCCCACTGGGACGACCCCATGGTGCGGTCGACATAGCAGAAGAGGGCGGCGGGGGCGCCGAAGCACTGCCAGTTCGCGGCGACGGCGCGCCGGCGTGCGGCGGAGTCCTCCCGCGGTATGCCGAGGGCGGCGTAGCGCCGCTCGGCGGCGGCGAACCGGCGCTCCCGGTAAGGGGATTCCAGCTCGTCGGGGTACATCTGGTACTCCCGCTCGTCACCGGTGTCGCCGGCGGCCACCCGCGCCCCGGTGCGCTTCTTGAGCTCGGCGAGCGGCGACCCGGTCAGCACATAGCTGTACCAGGGCTGGAGGTTGCCGCCGGAGGGCGAGCGGGCCGCGGCGCCCAGCACGCGCTCCAGCAGCTGCCTGGGCACCGGCGCACCGGTGAAGCCGCGCACCGCTCGTCGGCTCGCCACCGCTTCGTAGACGTCCACGTGTAAGTCCCTTTCCCGTCGGCCCGATTGACCCACAGCAATCTACGGCGCCGCCTCGTGCGGGCCGGCGGGCGGCCGGGGCGGCACGCTTGACCCTCCTGTTACCGGAGGGCCTACCGTCGCAGGCATGAAGATCGTTGTTCATGACACCGCGTCCGCCATGCTGGAGCTCCTGGAACGTCCGCAGGAGCAACGGGCGGACGCCCTGCGGGAGATGTTCGCGCCCATCCAGCGCGTGATGTCCGAGGTGACGGGCGAGCTGGACCTCGTCGGGATGCACCAGAGGGGCGGTGGCTTCCGGATCGACCGCGACGATCCGCGCTATCCGGCCGCCCTGCGCACGATGCGGGACGCGGACGTGTGGCACCGCGTCGAGGCGGCGCTCGCGGCCGCGTGGGAGCGGATCGACGGCGCGGTGCCCGGCGTCCGGCACGCCGAGACGGTGCACGTCGTGGTGACGCTCGGCGATCCCGACAACGAGCACCTGACCGGCCGCAGTCACGGCTATCTCGGCTTCGGCGGGTTCCCGGGCGCGATCCAGCTGTACATATGGCCCACCGAGACCAGCCTGCGGAACATCGGCCATGCCGCCGCGCACGAGCTCCACCACAACGTGCGCTACGCGAACGTGGTCTGGGACCCGGCGGCCGTCACGGTCGGCGAACAGGTCGTCGCCGAGGGGCTCGCCGAGGCGTTCGTACGGGAGCTTTCCGGCGAGCAGGCCATGTGCCCGTGGACCCGCGACCTGACCGGCGCCGCACTGGACGCGGCGTACGAGAAGATCACCGCCGCCGTCGACGTCGCCGGTATGCAGAACCTCACCCCGTACGTCCACGGTGACGCCACGGCGCGGCTGATGGGGGCCGAGCCCGTGGGGCTGCCGGACTTCGCCGGGTACGCGACCGGGCTGCGGATCGCGACGGCGCATCTGGCGGCGTCCGGGCTGACCGCCGCGCAGAGCGTCGCACTGCCGGTCCGCGAGATCCTCGCCAACGCCGGGGTGCCGACCGGCGCGTGACCGCACCGGGCGGGGCCGGCCGGCGGTCGGGGGCCGCCGCGCGCGCCGCCGCGGGGACACCGGCGGCGGCGTGCGGGACGGTCCCGGTCGTCAGCCCAGTTCGAGGCTGGTGACGCCGAAGGTGTGGGAGGCGTCGGTGGCCGGGACCGGACCGGTGTACATGCGCACGGTGTGGGAGCGGGGGGTCAGACCACGGGTGGTGGCCAGGGTGTGCGCGGGAACGTTGGGTTCGGGGATGTCGAGGGTGACCTCGTCGTCGGGGTCGAGGTGCGCGGTGAGCGCGTCGAAGAGGGCCTCGGCGGTCTCGCGGGTGTCGGCGAAGAGCGGGCCGATGCGGTGGCCGGAGCGGGCCGGGCGGAGCACGCCGTATCCGACGACCTGGCCGTCCCGGAAATGGACCCGGGCGGTGTGGCTCGGAGCGGTCAGCCAGCGGGTGACGAACTCCCGCCGGTCGGCCGGAAAGCAGCGGCGGTCATAGGCGGCGATCGCGTCCAGGTGTGCGGCGGTGACCGGGTGGGTGTGCGGGGAGAGGGCGGCGCCGGGGGCGGGGTGGCCGGTGTAGCGGAGGGTGTCGTGGGCGGGGGTGAAGCCGGCGCGCCGGTAGGTGGCCTGCTGGGCGGGGACCCCGTCCAGGCCGATGGTCCGGGACCCGGCGTACGGGAGGGCGGCGCGCCAGGTGGCGAGGCCGAGGCCCTGGCCGCGGAGGTCGGGGGCGACGACGTAGTAGCCCAGGAAGGCGTAGTCGTCGGAGTAGTTCACGAGGGAGAGGGAGGAGACGGTGCGGTCGCCGCGGCGGCCGAGGAAGAAGCCGCCGGGGTCGGTGGGGTGGAAGCGGGTGATGTCGCCCTCGCCGGGGTTCCAGCCCTCGTCGGCGGTCCAGCCGACGACCTCGTGCCAGAGGTCTAACGGGGCGGCGGCGACGGCGAGTTCGCCGGCCGGTGCGGTGCGGATGGTCGGTCGCATCGCGGTGCGTCCTTTCTGGTGGGGGGCTGTGGTCAGATCAGGTCCATCGCCGCGACCTCGTCCGGGCTGCCGTAGCTGACCGGCCCCTGGAAGCGGCGGCGGGCGGTGGCGAACCACCAGGCCGTGGCGATCACCAGGACCACCGCCAGTGCGATCGGCGCGTAGTTGAAGGTCGCCGGGGTGACCGGGTACTGCTGCGGCAGCATGAACAGGACGTTGCTGACGGCGATCCAGAGCACGGCGAGCGCGGCGACGGGCTTGCCGTAGCGGCCGAGGTTCCACGGTCCGGCCTGGAAGTCGTCGAGCCGCAGGCGGAGGAAGATGGGCACGCCGTAGGAGAGGAAGAGGCCCACGACGTTGATGCTGACGACGGCGGTGAAGGCGGTGTGCGACCACCAGCCAGGGACGACGAGGACCAGCGAGCAGACGGCGGCGAGCCAGACGGCCTTGACGGGGGTGCGGGTGCGGTCGGAGACCGAATGCCACCAACGGGAGCCGGGCATCGCGCCGTCGCGGGAGAAGGCGAAGATCTGCCGGGTGTTGCTGGTCATGTTGGCGAGCCCGCAGAAGAGCATCGCGCCGATGACGATCAGCAGCAGGAACTTCGCGGTGTGCACGCCGAGTGCGTCGGTCAGAATCCGCACCGGCGGGGCATCGTCCTTCGCGGCGCCGGCGTAGTCGCGGATGGCGTACACCAGGGCGAGCATGAGGATCAGCCCGGTGATCGCGGAGTATCCGATGGCCCGCATGATGCCGCGGGGGGCATTGACCGTTGCCTTCACCGTTTCCTCGGACATGTGGAAACTGCCGTCGAAGCCGGTGAAGGTCCAGCTGGTGACGAGCAGACCGAGCATTCCGCCGTAAATGGCGTTGGTGAAGCCGGTGTTGTTGACGAAGTGGGTGGCGAAGGACGGCGCTTGATGGTGCGTCGGAATCAGGGTGAGGGTGGCGACGATGACCACCATGCCGATCAGCAGCCACCACACGGAAATCCGGTTGAGTACCGCGACGAGTCGGACGGTGTAGGTGTTCGCGAGGGCTTGCACCAGCAAAATCGCCGCGGTGATGCCGACGGTCTGCGGGGCGGTGGGCTGATAGGACGGCCATTGCATGGCGATGAACGACTGGATGAAGGTGGCGGCGGCGAAGTTGGTGGCCGCGGTGCCGCCGACCTGACCGACGAAGTTGAGCCAGCCGGTGTACCAGGACCAGGCGCCGTGGTGGCGCTTGGCGAGCTTGCCCGCGGAGAAGTAGAGGGCGCCGCTGGTCGGGTAGGCGGAGGCGATCTCGCCCATGGCGGCGCCGACGAACAGCACCATGACGGAGACCCCGATCCAGCCGAAAATCAGGATGCCGGGACCGCCGGCGTTCAGGCCGAATCCGAAGGAGGAGAAGATGCCGGAGATGATGTTGATGATGGTGAAGGAAATGGCGAAGTTGTCAAAGGCGCGGAATCTGCGGGTGAGTTTCCGCGGATAGCCCATGGCGTGCAGCGTCGCGTCGTCGTCGAGGGCGGCGGAGTCCACACCTTGCGGGGATTTCGAGCGGGTTTTGGCGCGAGGCGGGGAGGACGTACGGTCGGACACTACCGAAACCTTTCTGCTGGTGGGGGTCAACGGTTCGGCGGGAATATACGGCCGGTGCGTCACAAGCCGTGCGGGACGGGAAGTCCGCACGCTCTCCGGGCTTTTGTCAATTGCTCTTCGGGATCGCCGAACGCGCTCCATGGCATACGGGAGGCATACGGCCCCATGGCGGTGAGGACCTCGCGGGCCTCGAATTCGAGTTTCGCCATGAAGAGCGCGTGGCCGAGATAGGCCAGGTCGACGACCGGGGTGAAGCGGTAGTCGGCCACGGTGGGGAACCAGTTGCGGTACACGCCCGTGGCGGCGGTGATCCACTGCGGCTGCTCCCAGGCCCGGGCGGCCAGCGGCGCGTCGGGGTCGTAGTCCTCGACGAGGGCCACCAGGGGCAGCAGCCGGAGCGGCGAGGAGGCCGCCGCGCGCTGGCTCAGGAAGGCGGCGACGTCCCAGCCCGCGCTGGACGAGCCGCCGTGGCGGGCGAAGAAGAAGGACAGGAAGCGGTGGTGGGCCTCACGGTGCCAGGGGTCGAGCCGGAGGATGTGCGCGAGGAGATACCAGGGACCGGTGGGCGAGGTCAACAGGCCCTGCGGGGCGGGGTCCTGGGGATGATCGAGCCGGGCGAGGGCGAGCTGGGCGACCCAGGGGGTGGGGTCTCCGGGCGCCAGCTTCGCGGCGCGTTCGCACGCGGTGCGCGCGATGCGCTCCAGGGCGCCGGCCCGCCGGTCGCCGGCGTCGGCCATCCGCAGGGCCCGGAGCATCGCCACCCGCGCCCACAGCAGGGCGGCCTCCGGGCCCGGCTCCTCGTCGAGCCAGCGTTCGGCGAGGTCGGAGCCGGCCGCTTCGGAGGCGAGTACCAGTGACCGATGGGCCCGCAGCTCGAAATCCCGGCGGGTCTCCCGGAGCACCTCATGGGCGCCGAAGTAGCGCCCGGCCCGGACATCCACACATGCTTGCGCCAGCGCCCGGTCGTCGGCTGCTGGACTCCATACGTACTGCCCCTCGAAAGAGCCGGCCGGCATGTTCCCCTCCCGGTGCACGCGGATGCCTTGCGGCGCCCACGCATTTCGTCCATGCCGAATTCGGCCGGACCGCCGCCGCTGGTCGGTCGGCAGCGGCCCACACCCTACTCATTTCCTCCACCTTTCGAAAACAGTCGTCTGGAATATCTGGTTCCGCACCTTTCGTCAGACGGAGATTGAAAAAGAAACCAGTGCGCCGGAAGTTTTGAACGGCATATTCACTCCTTCCCGCACACCAGCCATGCCACCAGTCCGCCGACGGCCGCGATCACCCCCGCGACGAGGAACACCGCGGTCAATCCGGCCGCGTACGCCGCCGGTGCGGCGCCGGCCCCGGTGCCCGGAACGGAGCCGTGGAAGACGGTGCCCAACAGGGCGATGCCCAGCGCCAGTCCGAGCTGCCGGGCGCTGTTGGCCGCGGCGCCGGCCACACCACTGTGGGCCGGTTCCGCGAAGGCCATCGCCAGCGCCGGCAGGACCGGTGAGACCAGCCCGGCGCCGGCACCGGTGACGATCAGGCCCGGTATCAACACCTGCCAGGACGACCCGGTGCGGACCAGGAGGAGCAGCAGGTCGCCGGCGGCCACCAGGAGGGTGCCGCCGCCGACGCTCCACCGGGCGGGCAACCGGTGCAGTGCGCCGCCGGCCAGCGCGGAGGTGGCGAAGAAGGCCAGCGGCTGAACGGTGAGGACGAGGGAGGTGCCGAACGAGCCGAGCCCGGCGCCGTTCTGGAGCCAGAGGGAGAGCACCGGCAGGAACGCGAACGCGCCGAGGTAGTACGCGCCGGAGGCGAGCAGAAGCCCGTTGAAGGCCGGGGTGCGGAACAGCCCGAGCGGCACCATCGGGCGGCGGGCGGCACGCTCGACGACGGCGAAGGCGAGCAGCATTACCACACCGGACCCGAAACCCAGCAGGGTCGAGCCATCGCCCCAACCGGCCTCGCCACCGCGGACGAAGCCGAAGGTGATGCCGGTCGCGGCGAGGCTGAAGGTGGCGATTCCGGGCCAGTCGACCCGGGCCGCGCTCCGGGCGTGGTCGGCCGGGACCTTGGTGGCCAGCCACAGCGCCACGGCGCAGAGCGGCAGCGCGCCGTAGAAGATCCATGGCCAGGAGAGCAGTTGGGTGAGCATGCCGCCGGCGACGTTGCCGATGCCGGCGGCCGCGCCGGCGACCGCGCCCCAGACGGCGAAGGCACGGGCCCGGTCCCGGCCGGTGTAGGCCAGGCCGATCAGCGGGACGAGGGTGGCGAACATCGCCGCGCCCGCGAGGCCCTGCACCGCGCGGGCGGCGATCAGCAGGCGGACGTTCCCGGCCAGGGCGCAGGCGAGGGTGGCGGCCGTGAAGACGGCGAGGCCCAGGACGTAGAGGCGCTTGCGGCCCAGGGCGTCGCCGAGGGAGCCCATACCCAGGAGCAGGCCGGCCAGGGCCAGGGTGTAGACGTCGGTGATCCATTGCAGGGCTCCGAAGCCGGCGTGCAGATCGCCGGCCATACGGGGCAGCGCCACCGTCACGATCGTCGCGTACACGAGCAGCAGGAAGGTGCCCAGGCAGGCCGCCACCAGGGGCAGCCATCTGCCGTGGTCCGGCGGGGAGTTGTCGGTCGAGGGGGAGGTGCGGGGTGGCCGGCCGGCCAGGTGTGCGTCCATGGGCCCACCCTGATGTAATCCCCTTATGCAGCTGAACCCTTACGGGGAGGACCCGGTCCGCTATGTGATCGACCTCACCAACTCCCCTCCGGCCGGCGCGAACGAGCTGGCCGAGCGGTCCGTGGCGGCCGGCATGGTCCTGGACCACCCGGTGACCGACGACGACCTGACCGAGGTGCTGGCCTACCTGGACCGGTTCGCCGCGGTCGTCGACGCCCCCACCGACGCCCGCCGGGCGGAGCTGCTCAACGCCCTGCTCGCGGAGGCCGCCGCCTATCCGCGGCTCACCGACCACGCCGACGGCGGCTGGCACATCCACTACCGCGAGGACGGCCAGCACCTCGCCGGGGTGCTGCGGGCGGTGACCTCCGTCGGCACCGCGCTGCATCTGACCGGGCTGGGAATGCACCGGCTGGGCCGCTGCGCACTGGCCGAATGTCCCGACGCCTTCGCGGACTTCAGCCGCGCGGGCCGGCAGCGGTACTGCTCCCCCACCTGCGCCAACCGCGACGCGGTCCGGCGGCACCGCGCCCGGCGCGGGAAGCGGAAGGACCCATAAGGAATGCGTAAGGAAATCGATGCGGATTGAACTGATTCCCGGGCCCCGGTGACTCGGCGCAAGCGGCCCGGCCGGCGCGAAGCCCGGCAAACATGAAATCGGCTCAAGAGCAACCGTAATTAGCGGAAGCTACTATCCGGAAGCGCGCGATCACATGTAGCGTTCGTTCGGACCGGTGACGTGACGGTTGTTCACGTCACGAGTACGGGCACGGGCGCGACCGCACTCCCTACAGGGAGGGAGAGCGAGCGACCCGTTGGGGGCACCCGCATCACGAGTGTCGGTGCACCGGCCCTGCCCGGCCTGCCACCGGGCTGCGCAGCGATCGCGGCACAGCCGTACGCGTGCCGCGCGTCGAGCACCGCCATGTCTGTCCGAACACGCCTGCTTTGCAAGAGGAATGGGCCCAGATCATGTTTATGAACGCGTCGACGACCCCCCTTGCGTTGCGTCCGGATGCCGATTTCGGCGGGCCGGCAAAGTCCGACCACGGAGGACCGCCCTTGGCGGTCGACCGGCTCCCCGACGGCAAGTGGCAACTCACGCTGCACGATTTGGAACCGGTATCGGTTCACCGACTGACCTCGGACAAGCTGCACATCATCCTCGCCCCGCCGTGCGCGGGCGCGCCCGCGGTGACCGCCGGCGCGCCGCCGCAGGCGCCGGACCCGATCCAGATCGACACCGCGGCCCGCACCGTCTCCATCGACGGCCGGCAGATCGACATCCCCCGGCTGGAGTTCGACCTGCTGGCCCACCTCGTGCTGCATCCGCGGCGGGCGTTCACCCGGCAGCAGCTGATGGCCGCGGTCTGGCCCGACTGCCGGTCCAGCGACCGGACCGTCGATGTGCACATCGCCCGGCTGCGCCGGCGGCTGGGCCCGGGCCGGCGGAAGTTGATCACCACCGTCTTCGGCATCGGGTACAAGTACCTGCCGATGCCGTGAATCCGGCGAGGTAGGCCGGGATGAACGACGGGGGGCGGGCCGGTGGCCGGCGTACCCGCGGCCACCGGCCCGTTCAGCCGTGCCTGCGAGGTGCGCCGTCGGCCATCAGGACACCGGCGTTGAGGTGCTCCCGGGTGCCGGACGAGCGCTCCTTGCGGACGAAGGCGCGGCGCAGGGCGTGGTAGGGGGCGTTCGGGTCGGCGAACGTGCGCTGCATTCGGGCCAGTTCGTCCGCGCGGTAGGCGGCGAGCGGGCGCCGTGCCTCGTCGCTCTCCCGCTGGTCCTTCTTGGCGGCGATCCGGGACGGGACGCCGGGTGACGCGGCGAGCCGCCGGGCGAGGCTCCGGGTGCGGTCGCCGAAGTCCTGTGCGGGGCAGTCGACGATCCGGTCGACCAGGCCGAGCCGCTGCCCGTGCGCCGCGGTGAGGGGCAGGGCGCGGTCCATCAGCCGCGCGGCGGTCTGCGGGCCGACCCGGCGGGGCAGGGAGTACGTCCAGTATTCCGAGCCGTAGAGCCCCATCAGCCGGTAGTGGGGGTTGAGGACGGCGGCGTGCCGGCACCAGACCTCGTCGGCGGCGAGCGCCAGCATCGCGCCACCGGCCGCGGCGTTGCCGCCGAGGGCGGCGACCACCAGCCGGTCGGTGGTGGTCAGCACGGCGTGCACGAGGTCGTCGAGGGCGTTGATGTTGGCCCAGGACTCCGCGGCGGGGTCGGCGGCGGCCTCGATGACGTTGAGGTGGATGCCGTTGGAGAAGAAGTCCCGCTGTCCGCCGAGCACCAGGACGGAGGTGGGCCGGGTGCAGGCGTAGCGGTAGGCGGCCAGCAGCCGGCGGCAGTGGTCGGTGCTCATCGCCCCGCCGGGGAACGAGAAGCGGAGGAATCCGGCCGGTCCGTCCTCGTCGTAGCGGATGTCGGTCCAGGTACGCGGGGCGCCGTCGCCGGCCTCCAGGGAGGCGGGGATCTCGGGCAGGGACGGGAGCCGGTCGCCCAGGGCGAGGGTGGCGGGCAGTTTGACGGTGGCGGGCCCGCCGGGGGCGCGGGCCGGACGGAGTTCGGGGATCCAGACGGCGCCGTCGGCGGTGGCCCGGCAGAGCGCGCCGTGGCGGGTGGCGAGCAGTTCGCCGGGGCGTCCGGTGAGGGTGTCCTCGGGGTGTCCGCCGTGCAGGAACCAGGTCGCGCCGAGGAGTTCGTCCCGTACCCCGGGGCGGGAGTCGGCGGCCCTCAGGGTGCGCAGGACGGTCTCGGTGGGGTCCGTCGCCCAGTCGATGCGGCGGTCGTCCTGGCGCAGCGGTGGCCGGGGGCGGCCGGGGAGCCGGGCGGCGGGCAGGGTGTGCTGCGGTTCCGGGCGGTGGGTGCCGGAGGCGAAGCGGTCGACGGCGGTCAGCAGCGCCTCGATGGCCGCGTCGGCGATCTCGTTGCGGTACAGGTCGCTCTTGCCGACGGCCGGGACGGGGCACTCGGCCGACGCCCAGATGTCGCCGGCGTCCATCTCGTCGTTGGCCTGGAGGACGGTCACGCCCCAGCGCTCCGCGCCCAGGTGGACGGCCCAGTCCACCGAGGACGGGCCGCGGTCGCCGAGCGGGCCGGGGTGGACGATCAGACAGGGCCAGGCCGACCAGACCTCGCGGGGGACGGCCGTGGTCAGCATCGGCGCGACGATCAGGTCGGGGGCGTGCCGCGGCACCAGAGCGGCCAGCGGCGTCCCGCGGGCGACCAGTTCGACGCCGAGGCGGTGTCCGCGGTCGGCGAGTTCGGCGTAGGCGCGCTGCGTCAGGCTGTTGAAGGCGCCGGCGAGGAGCAGGATGCGCACAGCGGGCTCCCTGGGGTGGCTGGAGGCGGTGGACGGTCGTGATCGTTACGCGTGCGCGCCCACCGGGCGGCGGACCCGCCAGGGAGGTCACCCGATAGCGTCCGGTGCGCGCCCGCCGGGCGGCGGACCTGGGGACTGTCCGACGGGTGCCGGCCGCCGGGTCCGTGCCGTGGCGGCCCCGGCCAGGGAGTTGACGTCGCGTCAGAAAGTTCCGCGCCCGGCCGGTTCGGCGGGATCCCGCCAAAGTTGGCGCACCGAGCCGGACTCCCGGCATCTCGACATTGCCTTTCATTGACATTCACTTGGCGAGCCTTTTACTTTCAATGAGTCGGCACCGGCGCAGGTCAGCACCGCACCACCGGGTGCCGCCCCCCTTCCCACACCTTGGAGGTCCCATGGAGCAGCTCATCAAGAAGATGGCCCAGGACGACGTCTGGCAGAGCTGGGTGGCCGCCAACTCCACCGGGCCGGACCCGCGGACGGCGAAGAACGGCTGCATCAGCGCCACGCCCAAGGCCGGCTGTATCAGCGCCGCCCCCAAGAGCGGCTGTATCTCCTGACGCCCGGCCGTCCTCCGGCGGACCGGCGGCGGCCACTCCCCCGCCGCCGGTCCGCCGGCGGGCGCCCGCACCCGACGCCCGCGCGGTGCCGTCCGCGCACCCCGACCCGAGGTATCCCATGGAAGGCCAGCCGACCGCCGAGGTCGTCGAGCAGATCCGCGACATCCCGCTCTACCGCGCCGCCCTGGCGAAGGGCCACTTCCCGGTGCTGGAGAAGCCGGAGATCGCCCGCGGCTTCCCCGACAACTGGATGACTCCCCGGCTGGCCGCCGCGCTGGAGTCCGGCGAGGCCGAGTTCGTGCTCTCCACCGGCACCAACCACGCCCGGATGCAGCTCATCCGGCCCCCGTACTTCCTGCTGCACTCCTACTACCGGCTGTGGAGGGAGCACCCCGACCTCGCCGCCACCTGGGCGGCCGGGTGCCGCCGCGTCTCGCTGACCACCGTTCTGGCGACGGAGCACGTCGCGCGGGTCAACGCCGCCCGACGCGGCGCCCCGCCCGACCCCGTGCCCGCACTCGACGAGCGCCGGCTCGACGACCGCACCTGTTATGTGAACCTGCGGCTCGACCCGGCACTGTGGAGCCGCGACGACGTCGTGCGCATGCTGGACGAGATACGCCTCGCCCAGGAGGCGCACCCGGAGGGCTGGTACCACCTCGACTGCTCCGGCTACCACCTGGCCCATCTGGTCCGGAAGGTCGGCGACTTGGGCCTGTGGGACGACTTCCCGCCGCCCGCCAGCATCGTCCACGCCTACGAGTACACGCCGGTGAACGTCCGGCGCTTCCTGTACCAGCACTTCGCCTGCCCGATCATCGACCTCTTCGGCAGCACCGAACTCGGCTACCTCTACTCCAGCGACCGCCGCGGCAACTACCGCCCGCACCTGGACAAGATGAGCGTCGAACTCCACCCGGTCGCCCCGGACAGCACGCTGTACCACCTCGTCGTCACCAGTGTGCGCAACCCCTACATGCCGCTGGTCCGCTACCGCTCGGGCGACTGCGTACGCACCACGGACGGCACCCCCGACCCGGAGCGGATCGCCCAGTTCTGCGGCCGCCAGAAGGAGTTGCTGGACACCCCGCACGGCCCGGTCGCCCAGGGCGACCTCGACCGGTGCGTCGGCGAGGCCACCCCGCACGTCTTCGTCCATCAGCTGCGGCTGGTGGGCAGCACCGGGGCCCGGCTGGCCTACACGACCTTCCACGGCGCGCCCCTGGGCCCGGCGGAGACCACCGCGCTGGAGCGGAGCGTCACCGAACTCATCGGCCGGCGCTGCCGGCTCGACCACCGACCGCACATCCCCATCGGCAGGTCCGGGAAGTACTCCTGGCTCGCGAGAGGAGAGGCATGACCCACCGGACCGCGCCCGCACCCGTGGCCACAGGGCGGGTGGTGACCGCCGAGGACCTCCGGGACCTCCTCGGCGCGCCGCTGCACGCCGAAGTCGTCGCCCATTTCGAGGAACGGACCGCTGCACCGGCCGAGTTCGTGGCGCGCCAGGTCACCGAGTGCCTGCGCTATCTCTACCTCGTCTCCCGGTATCCCGACCGGCTCGGCGGGCTGTTCCTCCCCGTCGAGCAGGACATCGACGAGATCTGGCACCACCTCATCCTCCAGACCCGCGAGTACCGCGCGCTGTGCGAGGAACGGCTCCCGGGCCGGTACTTCATCGAGCACCGCAGCATCGGCTACGAGGCGTACCAACGGGAGCCGGGCCGCGAGCAGGTACTGGAAGAGGCACTGCGCTGGATCCCGCTGTACTGCCAGGAGTTCGGGCCGTTCGACGAGGGCGCGCTGCCGCACTGGACCGTCGTCCGCTTCCTGCACCGGCGGATGGGGCTCTCCCTCGCGGAGATCGCGGCGTTGGAGCCGGCGACCGCATGAGTCGTGCCGCGCCGCGGCGGCCGCCGGCCGTGCTGGACAGCGTGCTGCTGCTCTTCCCGTCCCTGTTGGTATACGGGGCGGGTGCGGCGACCAACCTGACCGCGCGCTACGCGGGTGGCCGCCGGCGCGACGGTGATGGTCCTGACGCGGCCGGCGGTGGTCTGCGGGGCGCTCGCGACGGTGGTGGTGCCGGTGGCGGTGCTCGCCGCACGGGGTGCCGGCGCCCCTCGGGAATCCTGAGAAAGCATGCAACATGGCGTCATGTCTCGTTTTCATGCTGGAAACCTGGCTGCGGCACGCTGAGAGAGCGGTTCCAGGACGACGCGTTCGGCGCTCGGCGCACGCGACCGGAACCGTGCCCCGACGACCAGGCCCGTGCGCGGCCCCGCCCATGAAGAACGACCGAACGGCGCCCGGCGACACGGGACGAAGCGGAGGACGACGATGCGGAAGGACACCGGGATACCGGGGCGGCGCCCCCGGATACCGGCCCTGTGCCGTCTGCCGCTCCTCGCGCTCGCCGTCGTCCTGACACTGCTGCTCGGCGCGGTGGCCCCGGCGTACGCCGCCGGCTCCACCCGCCCGGCCACCACCGCGGCCGGCTCCACCGGCTCCCCGGCCGCCGCGAACGCCAACTCCGAGGAGGAGAAGCACTCCAAGCGCGAGACCGAGCGCGGCCGCCCCCGACGGCCGGCGCCGACCGCGGAAGGGTTCCCGGCCACCCGGCGCCCCCTGCCGCCGTCCCTCGGCGGCGCCGCCGACGACGGGACACCGGGGCGGATTCCCGCCACCCGCGGTGCGCCGGCGCCCCCCAGACCGTCCCAACTCCCCGTACTCCACTGCGTCTTCCGCTGCTGAGCGGGCCCGTGGCGGGCGACGGCCCCGCGCCGCGCCCTGCCACCCCCGTGCCGCACGTCCTCGCCATCCCCACGGTGGCATCACCCTTCAGCAGGAGACCTCCTCGTGGAGACCTTCATTCAGCACGCCCGGGGCCTGACCGCCCGTATAGCCGCGCAGCCCGAGGACCAGGAGTCCTTCGGCCGGCTGGCGGCCGGTCAGTCCCCCCTCGCCCTGTTCATCACCTGCTCCGACTCCCGGGTCGTCCCGTCCCTGATCACGGGCGCCCGCCCCGGTGAACTCTTCGAACTCCGCACGGCCGGCAACGCCGTGCCCGTCTACCAGGAAGGCATGGCGGCCGGCGCGGAGTCCGCCACCATCGAGTACGCGATGCGGGTCCTGCGGGTCGCCGACATCGTCGTCTGCGGCCACTCGCACTGCGGCGCGGTCGGCGCCCGGGCCCGCGGCGAGGACCTGACCGGGGCACCCGCCGTCCGCGACTGGCTCACCCGCCAACTCTCCGACGAACTCCCGGGCGACGACGGGCCGGCCGTCACCACGGCCGTACAGCGCCATGTGCGCCGGCAGCTGGACCGACTGGGCGGCCATCCGTGTGTACGGGAGCGGCTGGACGCCGGCGAGGTGCGGCTGCACGGCTGGTTCTACGAGGTGCACACCGGGGCGGTATCCGTATACCGGCCGGCCGCCGACGCGTTCCTCCCCCTGTGAAGGCGAGCTGTACGTGATGAAGCGTTTTCCTTTCCTCCGGGCGGACTTCACCGCCTCCCTCGTCGTCTTCCTGGTCGCCGTCCCGCTGTGCGTGGGAGTGGCGGTGGCCTCCGGCGTACCGGCCGAACTGGGCCTGCTCACCGGCATCGTCGGCGGGCTGGTCACCGGGCTGCTGCCCGGCAGCAGCCTGCAGGTCAGCGGCCCGGCCGCCGGTCTGACGGTGCTGGTCTTCGAAGCGGTCAAGGAGTACGGAATCGGGGCGCTGGGTGCCCTGGTCCTGGCCGCCGGGCTGCTCCAACTGGCCATGGGCGCGCTCAGGTTGGGGCGCTGGTTCCGGGCCATCTCCGTCGCGGTGGTGCAGGGCATGCTGGCCGGCATCGGGCTGGTCCTGCTCACGGGCCAGCTCTACGCGCTGGCGGACGCCAAGGCGCCGGGCAGCGGACTGGTCAACATCGGATCGCTGCCGCGGCTGGTGCTGGACACCGCGCGGTCCGGCACCGCGCTGACGGCGCTCGCCGTCGGTGCCGGCACCGTCGCCGTGCTGGTGCTGTGGCCCCGGTGGCGGCGTGCGGCGCGGGTGCTGCCGGCCCCGTTGGCGGCGGTCGCGCTGGCCACCGTCACGGTCGGGGTGCTGGACCTGCCGGTGGCCCGGGTCCGGGTCAGCGGACTGCTGGCGGCGATCCAGCCGCCCGGGCTGGCCGACATCGGCCGGCTGACCGAACTCGGTGTACTGGGCACGGTGTTGGCGTTCGCCCTGATCGCGTCGGCCGAGTCGCTGTTCAGCGCGGCGGCGGTGGACCGGCTGCACGACGGAGCGCGCACCGACTACGACCGGGAGCTGATGGCGCAGGGCGCCGGCAACACGCTGTGCGGGGTGCTGGGCGCGCTGCCGATGACGGCGGTGATCGTACGCAGCGCCGCCAACGTCCAGGCGGGGGCGCGGACCAAGGCGTCCCGGGTGCTGCACGGGGTGTGGCTGCTGCTGTTCGCGGCGGCGTTCCCGGCGGCGCTGGGCGTGGTGCCGATCGCGGCGCTGGCAGGTGTACTGGTGCACGCGGGCTGGAAGCTGATCCCGCTGCGGGAGCTGCGGCCGCTGTGGCGGGCGCATCGCGGTGAGGCGGTGGTGCTGTGTGTGACCGCGCTGGCCATCGTGACGGTGAACATGTTCGAGGGCGTGCTGATCGGTCTGCTGCTGGCCGTCGCCAAGACCGCCTGGGAGACCTCCCAGGCCCATCTGGAGATCCACGTGCCCACCGTTCCGGGCCCGGTGCGGGTCCGTGCGGTCGGCAACGCCACGTTCCTGCGGCTGCCCAAGCTCCTCGACCAGTTGGAGGCGCTGCCCGCGGACCGGGACGTGGAGCTCGATCTGAGCGGGCTGCGGCATGTGGACCACGCCTGCCAGGCGGCCCTGGAGAACTGGGCCGAGCAGCACCGCCGCAGCCGGAGCCGGGCGGTCGAGCCGGTCTCGTGACGCGGAGCGCCGGACCCGCCGGTACCGCCCGGCGGGTCCTGCGGGTCCGGCGGGTCCGGCAATCAACGCGGCGGCCCCGGAGGGCTCTTGACTCCCCGTCAGGCCGTCACCAGGGTGACCTCGGTGGCCTTGACGCTGGTCCAGACGGCGGCGCCGTCGGCGAGCCCGAGGTCCAGGGCCGCCGCCGGGGTGATCTCGGCGACGAGGTCGGGCGCCTCGGGCGAGGTGACAAGGACCCGCAGCCGGCTGCCCGCGGCCGTGATCTCCCGTACGGTGCCGGCCCAGACGTTGCGCGGACTGCCCGCGGGCTTCTCGATGTGCACCGCGACCGCCTCGGGGGCGATCACCGCCAGCGCCCGGGTGCCGTCGGGGAGCGGTTCGGCGGCGACGAGGTGCCCGCCCCCGGTGAGCGCCAGCCCGTCGCCGGCCGCGGTGCCCGGCCAGGCGTTGCGGCCGAGCATCCGGGCCACCCAGGGCGAGCGCGGATGGCGGGTGACGTCGGCGGGCGGGGCGTCCTGGAGCGCGCGGCCGCCGTCGAGGACGAGGACCCGGTCGGCGAGCGACACCGCCTCGACGGGGTCGTGGGTGACGATCAGGCAGACCCCGCCGAAGCCGGCGAGATGGCTGCGCAGGGTGTGCCGGACGTGGGCCCGGGTGGTCTGGTCGAGCGCCGCCAGCGGTTCGTCGAGCAGCAGCAGCCGCGGCCGGGCGGCGAGCGCGCGGGCCAGGGCGACGCGTTGGGCCTGGCCGCCGGAGAGCTGGGCGGGGCGGCGGTGGGCGAGCGCGCCGACGCCGAGCCGGTCCAGCCACTGCTGGGCGGTGCGCCGGGCCTCGGCGCGCCGGACGCCCTGGGCGCGCAGCCCGTAGGCGGTGTTGGCCAGCGCCGTCAGGTGCGGGAAGAGCGCCCCGTCCTGCGGTACCCAGGCGACGCCCCGGCGGTGCGGGGGCAGTGCGGTGGCGTCGCTCTCCCCCAGGCGCAGCACGGCGCGGGCCCGCGGGGTGAGCCCGAGCAGGGCGCGCAGCAGGGTGGTCTTGCCGGCACCATTGGGGCCGACGACGGCGATGGTGGTCCCCGGCTCGGCCCGGAGGGTGAGTTCGGTGAAGCCGGTGACCTCGGCGTCCAGCGGCCAGCGCCCGCCGGCGGACGGGTCGGGCGCGGGGATCTTCGGGTGGCCTGCGTCCGGGAGCGCGGCGCCGTCGGCCGCGCCGGCCCCGTCGCCGTCGGCCGCCGGGCCGGTGGCGCGTCCCCCGCGGGCGGCGCGGTCCGCGGGCCCGCCCGTCCACCGCCCGCGCAGGCACACCAGTACGGCCATGGCGATGACGAGCAGCAGCAGGGAGACGGAGGTGGCGGCTTCCGGGGTGTCCTGGAGCAGCAGATAGACCTGGAGCGGCAGGGTCTGGGTGGCGCCGGGGAGGTTGCCGGCGAAGGTGATCGTGGCGCCGAACTCACCGAGTGCGCGCGCCCAGGTCAGCGCGGCGCCGGCGGCCAGTCCGGGGGCGACCATGGGCAGGGTGACGGTGCAGAAGACCCGTACCGGCGAGGCGCCGAGGGAGGCGGCGGTCTCCTCGTAGCTGGGGCGGAGGGCGGCGAGGGTGCCCTCCAGGCTGATGACGAGGAAGGGCATGGCGACGAAGGTCGCCGCCACCACCGCGCCGGAGGTGTGGAACGGCAGCGTGATGCCGAAGGTGTCCTCCAGCCAAGGGCCGAGGAGTCCGCGGCGGCCGAAGCCGAGCAGCAGGGCGACACCGCCGACGGTCGGCGGGAGCACCATCGGCAGCAGCACCAGCGAGCGGACCAGCGCCTTGCCGGGGAAGTCGACCCGAGCCAGCAGCCAGGCCAGCGGGACGCCGAGCAGCACCGACAGGCCCAGCGCCCAGCACGACACCAGCAGCGACAGCCGGAGCGCCTGGAGCACTCCGGGTCTGGTCAGATGGGTGCCGAGATCGCCCCAGCTGGTGCGGGTGAGAATGCCGAGCAGCGGCATCAGCAGGAACGCGACGGCGAGCAGCGCGGGGACGGCCAGGGCGGCCGGGGTGCGGGCGCCGGGTGCGCGGCGCCGGCCGGCCGGCGCCGCGGCGGAGGTGCTGGGGCGGCTCATCGGGTGTCCTGGGATCGGGGCGGGCGGCGGGTCCGGACCTTCCGGAGGGCGGCGGGTACGGCAGCGGGGCGGGGGCTGTCCGCTCCCCCGAGCCGGACAGTCCCCACCCCGCAGGGCGTCACGGCTTCTGGAAGCCCGCCTGCTGGAGGAGCTGCTGCGCCTCGGGGGTGCTCAGCCACTTCACGAACGCGGCGGCCGCGGCGGAGTGCTGGGAGGACTTCAGGGTCGCCGCCGGGTAGGAGGCGACGGCGTTCTGGGCGTCCGGGATGTCGATGGCGTCGACCTTCTTCGGCGCGGTGGCGGCGTCCGTCTTGTAGACGATGCCGGCGTCCGCCTCGCCGAGTTCCACCTTGCTGAGGACGGCGCGGACGTTGGGCTCCTGGGAGACCGGCTTGACGGTCAGCTTCTGGGCGTCGAGGACCTTCTTGCTGTAGCGGCCGACCGGCACCTCGGGCGCGGCCAGTACCACCTTCAGCTTGCTGTTCGCGAGGTCCTTCAGCGCGCCGACCTTCTTGGGGTTGCCCTTGCCGGTGGCGATGACCAGGCGGTTCTTGGCGATGACGGTGGGGGTGCCGGTGTCGGCCCTGAGGCCGTCCATGGTCTTGGTGTCGGCGGTGACCAGGGCGTCGGCGGGGGCACCCTGCTTGACCTGGGCGGCGAGCTCCTGGGAGCCGGCGAAGGAGAAGGCGACCTTGGTGCCCGGGTGCTCCTTCTCGTAGACGGCGCCGGCCTTCTGGAAGACGTCGGTGAGCGAGGCGGCGGCGAGCACGGTGAGCTTGGTGGTGCCGCCCGATGCGCCGTTGTCCTTCTTGGCGCTGTCGCCGCCGGAGCAGGCGGCGAGCGGGACGAGGAGGGCGGCGGTGACGATCGCGGCGGCGGCGCGGCGCCCGGTGAGGAACGGGGACATGGTGCGGGACTCCTTGGTACGCGGGGCGATGCGGTCGCCCGAGCGAAGGGGGGACAAAGCCGCGCCGAGTGGGGTCTCCCCTGCTCGCGGAGGTTCGAGAGCTCGGGGAAGGGCGACGCCGCTGGGTGGGCGGCCGGTCCGGGGGACGTGGGGCGGACCGCCGGGGATGTCGCGGGGGGCTCAGGTGCGGTCGATGTGCACGCTGGTGGATTTCACCCGTGCGACGGCCTGCATGCCGACCTCCAGTCCGAGTTCCTCCACCGCTTCGCGGGTGAGGAGGGACACCAGGCGGTGCGGACCGGCCTGGATCTCGACCTGGGCGGCGACGTCGCCGAGGGTGACGGCGGTGACGATGCCCGGGAAGGCGTTGCGGACGGAGGTGTAGGTGTCGTCCTCCTCACCGCCGGCGGCCTGGCCCACCTCGATGGAGAAGGCGGCGAGGTCCCGGCCGTCGATGAGGCGACGGCCGCTCTCGTCGCGATGGGTCGCGACCCGTCCGGCGTCCGCCCAGCGGCGGGCGGTATCCGGGCTGACGCCCAGCAGACGTGCCGCCTGGCCGATTGTGTAGGACTGCATGTGCGACAAGATATGAGGTGTTGTCTCGCATTTGCAATCCTTTTGGCATTCCTCCATGGCAGATGCAAGGCCGCTTGGAGGATGGGACAACGGCGAATTCCGGCCAGCGGAAAGCCCGGTGGCGCGACCACGCACGGCACCCGGCGGGACGCGTCCCGGCCCGGCCGGCCCGACGGTCCCGATCCGCGGGGCTACCGCTCCCCCGGCGCCGGGCACGCACCCACCCAGATACCCGTGATGGCGCTGATGTACCGCGCGCCGCAGCGGTCGGACGGCACCACGAGCTGACTGCCCATGGCGTCCAGCGGCCGCCCGTCCATGGCCGTGGCCAGCAGGATGGGGGCGTTGCCGAAGTCGGCGTCGATCTCCGCCCAGGACAGCACGGTGTGGTGGCCGTCCCCGCCGGCGACGGTCAGCAGGAAGCGGGAGCGGTCCTTGCGCCGCCGGGCGTCGAAGGCGGGGCCCGCCGCGTCCAGCACGTCCCGCAGCAGCGGGCCGTCGAAGGTGTGGCGCTGCGGTCCGTTGGTGGCGCAGTCGAAGACGACCGGGGCGTGCCGCTGTGGCCAGCGCGCCCGCAGGTCGGCGACGGTCAGCGCGAGCGGGCGGTGCAGCTGCCCGCTGATCAGGAAGCGCCGGGCGGCGGGCGGGGCGCCCCCGGACGGGCCGCGGACGACGGCGGAGCGGGGCGGCGGACTGAGTCGGCTCATCGGTGTCCCCCTGGAGACGATCCATGCGGACGCTGCGTCCCAGTGATGCCCCAGCGGCGCATGACTCAATCACATATGCCACCTGGCTACGGATGTTTCCCTTGCGTAAGTGAGGCGAATGAGGGCAAGAGGGCCGCAGGTCCGAGCCCTCCGGCGCGGCCCCGGACCTGCCGCCCCCGTCGGTGCTCCCGGCCGGCCTCAGACCGAGCCCTCCCGCGAGGGGTGCGCCCGGGCCGGCCGGCCCTCCTCCCCGCCCGCCGCGCGGTGTTCCGCCAGCGCCAGCCACACCTTGTCCCGCAGGAACGGCACCTCGGTGAAGCGGACCCCGGTGGCGTCGCGCAGCGCGTTGGCGAAGGCGGGGGCGACCGGGTTGAACGGGCTCTCGCTCATCGACTTCGCGCCCAGCGGCCCGATGGCGTCCGAGGTCTGCGTGAAGTGGACCTCGGTGCGCGGGACGTCGGCGTAGGCGGGCAGCCGGTAGCGGCGGAAGGCGGGGGTGAGGACCGCGCCGCGCTCGTCGACCAGGACCTGTTCGAAGAGGGTGGCGCCGAGGGCCTGGGCGACCCCGCCCTCGACCTGGCCGCGGCACTGCATGGGGTTCATGACCTTGCCGGCGTCGGCCGCGTGGACGCTGCGCAGGATTCTGATCTCGCCGGTGCCGGGATCGACGGCGATCTTGAACCACTGGGCGTTGAAGGCCACGGAGCGCGGTGAGCCGCCCCAGTGCCCGGCGGCCGTCAGCTCCACCTCGCGTGCGCGGGCGGCCTGGTGCAGCTCCTTGAGCGACACCGTCCGGTCCGCGCACTCCACCGCGTCGGCCAGCAGCCGGCACTGGCTGCGCGGGGTGCGGGCGTATTCGGCGGCGAACGAAAGGACCTTCTCCGCCAGGCCGTTGGCCGCCCGCATCACGGCCTTGCCGGCCACGACGGTGCCGGCCGAGCCGAAGGCGCCGGTGTCGTGCCGGACGACGTCGGTGTCGGACTGCCGGACGGCGATCCGGTCGACGGTGGTGCCGAGCGCGCCGGCGGTGATCTGCTGGTGGACGGTGGTGGTGCCGTTGCCGAACTCGGCGGTGCCGACGGCGATGTCGTAGGTGCCGTCGTCCAGCAGGGTCACCGTGGCGTCGGCGTAGTGGCCGCCGGGCGGGCCGGTGGCGATCATCGCCATGGCGGTGCCGTGGCCGACCAGCCAGCCCGCGGGGACGTCCGGGTCGTCGCGGTCCTCGGCGATCGCGTCGCGGACGACCTTCAGGCACTGGTCCAGGCCGTAGCTGGCGATCTCCAGGTCCTCCTCCTCGCCGCCGGGGCTGATCATGTGCTCCCCGGGGCCGATGATGTTGCGCTCCCGGAAGACCAGCGGATCGACGCCCAGACGGCGGGCCAGTTCGTCCATGGCCGACTCCACGGCGAAGGTGACCTGGCCCAGTCCGTAGCCGCGGAACGCCCCGGCGGGAACGCAGTTGGTGTACACGGAGAAGGCGTCGACCTTCTTGTGGGGCGCGCGGTAGACGGCCATCGACTCGCCGACGCTGTGGAACATCACCGCCGGGCCGTGGTTCCCGTACGCGCCGGTGTTGGCGACCACCCTCAGCTGAAGGGCCGTCAGGGTGCCGTCCCGTTTCGCGCCGGCCTTGATGCCGATGGTGAAGGGGTGCCGGGTGGTGGCGCCGAAGAACTGCTCGGCGCGGGTGAACTCCAGCTTCACCGGCCGGTGCAGCCGCATCGCGGCCAGCACCACGATGTCCTCGGTGAGCATCTCCTGCTTGCCGCCGAATCCGCCGCCTACCCGGCCCGCGACCACCCGGACCCCGTCCTCCGGCAGGTCGTAGAGGGCGCACAGGGCGCGCCGGGTCAGGAAGGGCACCTGGGTGCTGGAGCGGACGACGATCCGCTCGCCGTCGCCGTCCTCCTTCTCCTCGAAGTAGGCGAGCGCGCCATGGGTCTCCAGGCTGGCGTGCTGCACCCGCTGGGTGCGGAAGGTCTCCTCGTAGACGGCGTCGGCCTCGGCGAAACCCTGGGCGACGCTGCCGATCTCGCCGTGCACCTCGCCGACGACGTTGTCGTCCGGGCGGGCGATCCGGGCGGTGCCGGGGTCCTTGGCGTGGAGGACGGGCGCGCCGGGGCGCATCGCCTCCTCCGGGTCGAGGACGTGCGGCAGCACCTCGTACTCCACCGCGATCCGGCGGCAGCCCTCCTCGGCGGCGCCCTCAGTGTCGGCGACCACCGCGGCCACCCGCTGGCCGACGAAGCGGACCACGTCGTCCAGGACCCGGGTGTCGTCGGGGTCCTCGGTGGGGTGCTCGTGGCGGGCGGAGGAGAACAGCCGCTCGGGGGCGTCGTGGTGGGTGAGGACGAGGCGGACGCCGGGGACGCGCAGCGCGTCGGCGGTGTCGATCGAGACGATCCGGGCGTGCGGGTGCGGGGAGCGCAGCAGCTTCATGTGCAGCAGCCCCGCGACCTCGATGTCGAAGGTGTAGCGGGCGGTGCCGGTGACCACCTGCGGGCCGGCGGGGGCGCCGAGGTTGCGGCCGACGGACTCCCCGGGCCGGGGCTCCTCGACATGGGTGACACCGCGGATCGCGTCCTCGATGGCCCGGTAGCCGGTGCAGCGGCAGAGGTTGCCCTTCAACGCCCTTGGCAGATCGGCGCGTTGACCGGCGTCCAGGGCGACGGTGGTCATCAGGAAGCCGGCGGTGCAGAAGCCGCACTGGAAGCCCTGGGCGTCGAGGAACTGCCGCTGAACGGGGTGGAGTTCGCCGTCCGGTCCGGCCAGCCCCTCGACGGTGGTGACCCGGCGTCCGGCGGCGCGGACGGCGGGGTAGAGGCAGCTGTGGACCGGCTCGCCGTCGACGTGGACGGTGCAGGCCCCGCAGTCCCCGGCGTCGCAGCCCTTCTTCACCCCGAACCAGCCGCGGTCTCGCAGGTAGGTGCGCAGGCACTGGCCGGGGCGCGGTTCGGCGTCACAGTCCCGGCCGTTGACGTGGAGGGCGTAGCTCATCGGACAGCCTCCCTGAAGGACGCCGGGCGGGTGGTGAGTTCGGCGCGGACCTCCTCGGCGAGGCGCAGCGCCATGTGGCGCCGCCAGGCGGGCAGGCCGTGGAGGTCGTCGAACCACTCGGCGTCGGTGACGGCGTCGTCGAGGGTGCCGCGCAGTGCGGCGGCGCCGGGCGGGGCGGGGAACCAGAGGCGGAAGGGGCGGACGGTGGCGGCGGTGACGGTGACCGCCAGCGAGCCGTCCAGGGGGTCGAGGGCGCCGATGACCAGGGCGCCGGAGCGGCCGAGTCCGTAGAGGGAGACCTGCCGGAAGGCGGTGCGGCAGGTCAGCGCGCGGGCGGGCAGGGTGACCGAGCGGAGCAGCTCGCCCTCGCCGAGGTCCTTGCGGCCGGCGCCGGTGACGAAGTCGGCGGCCTTGACCCGGCGCCGGGAGCCGTCCTGCGCCTGGAGCAGGCAGCTGCCGTCGAGGGCGGCGGTGAGCGAGATCATCGGGCCGGCCGGCAGCCCGTTGCAGAGGTTGCCGCCGACGGTCGCCATGTTCCAGATCTTGAACGAGGCCAGGAAGGCGCGGCAGCACTGCTCGAAGAGGGGCGCGGCCGGGGCCGCGAAGGCGGCGGCGAAGCGGGAGAGTTGGGCGATGGTGCAGGTGGCGGCGATCTCCAGGGAGCCGTCCGGGAGCCGGGTGACCGGCTCCCAGCCCATCCGGCTCAGGTCCACCAGGCGGCGGAGGCGCGGCTGCGGCTCGGAGAAGAGGTAGGTGCCGCCGCCCAGCCAGGCGTCGCCGGTACGCCAGGGGGCGTGCTGCCGGGCGTCGCGCACCTCCAGCACGGTGTTCAGGTCCATGCCGCCGAGTGAAGCAACCCGGCGGCCCGGTGCACGACTGGTCCGCAGCACGGAAAACGCACCAACGCCCCGGCCCGGAACTGGATGATCAACCAAGAGGGATATCGATGTGAACGGCTGGCATTTACGATGCCAGGACCCGCATTCGCCTGGTGAATGTGAGATGCCGGGACAGGCGCCCGGCAGCCGTCCAAGGAGCCACCGCATGCACGTCCACGATCTTCTCCAGCTCACCGCGCTCGACCTGACCGTCCTGTGGGGCGAGGATTCGCTGCTCGCCCGGGAGGTCAGCGGCGTCACCGCCACCGACCTGGAGGACCCCGCCCGCTTCCTCCAACCAGGAGAGCTGGTGCTGAGCGGACTGGTGTGGTGGGCACCCGGGGACGACCGGGAGAAGGTGGACCGCTTCGTGGCGGCGCTGGCGGACGCGGGGGCGGCGGCGCTGCTGGCCGGGGAGGAGACCCACGGGACGGTGCCGGAGGTCCTGGTCGAGTCCTGCCGCGCGCACCGGGTCGCCCTGCTCGCGGTGCCCGCGCACACCACCTTCCGGGCCATCACCGAGGCGGTGTACCTGCGCCGCTGGGGAGACCTCAGCCGTCGGCCCGCCGGGCACTACGCGCTGCCGGAGAACGTCCGCACCGAACTCGCCGGGCTGCTGGCCGAGGGCGCCGCGCCGGACGCCCTGCTGGACCGGGCGTTCGCGCACCTGGGCGGCCCGGCGTGCCATCTGCTGACCGCCACCGGCCGGGTGGTCGCCCGCACCCCCGCCGCACCGGAACTGACGCATCGTCAGGCTCGCCGGGACGTGGCCGCCGGTGCCGGCACCACACTGCGGATCGAGGGCGAACAGGGGCCGTACGACGCGTGGTTCCTGCATCTGCGCGGCGCGGACGACGCACCGCCGCGGGTACTGCACGAGATCGCCGAGGTCCTCGCCCAGTACCGGCACCACGACAGCGCGCGGGAGACGGCCGCGCGGCGGGCGGCGGACGCCCTGCTGGCGCTGGCCGCCGCGGACACCGCCGAGCGGTCGGCACTCGACGCGGCACTGCACGCCTGCGGGTTGCCCGCGGACGGCCCGTTCCGCGTGGTGGTCGCCGCGCTGGGCGACGCGGAGCCCGACCAGGCGGTCCGGGCACTGGCCGAGGCGCTGCGGCACTCCCCCGACGAGCCGTTCGCGGCCGGGCTGTTGCCCGGCGGCCAGCCCGCCGCAGTGATCGCCGCCGGTTCCGGGAAGGCGACCCCGTCGCCCCTCGACGCGATATGGCCGGCGCTGCACGAGTGCCGTCCGCAGGCGCCGCTGCACGCCGGGGTGAGCGGCCCGGCGGCCACCGCCGGGGACCTCGACTCGGCGCTGCGCCAGGCCCGTTACGCCCTGGCCGCGGCCCGGTCGGCCGCCCCGGACGGCGCCGCGGTGACCTCCGTCGACGAGCTGACCACGCTGGGCGCGCTGCTCTCCGGGGTGCCCGCCGAGGTGCGGACGGCGTTCAGCAGCCGGGTGCTCGGGCCGCTGGCGCGCGGCGGCAGCGCCTCGCACCGGATGCTGATGGAGACGCTGGAGGTGTTCCTCGCCCAGCACGGGTCCTGGGCGCGGACGGCGGAGATCCTGCATCTGCACGTCAACACCGTGCACTACCGCATCCAGCGGATCGAGACGCTCACCGGCCGCGACCTGTCCCGGCTCGACCACAAACTGGATCTGCACGCGGCGCTGCTGTGCCGCTGACGACTGCGGCGCGGGGCGGGTCAGCCGCGTCCGGCCGGCCGGTCCACGTGCACATGGGTGGACTTGACCCGGGCGGTGGCCTCGACGCCGACCTCGATCCCCAGGTCCTCGACGGCCTCCCGGCTGACCACCGACACCACCCGGTGCGGCCCCGACTGGATCTCGACCTGGGCGATCACATCGTCGAGGGTGACCGCGGTTACGATCCCGGCGAAGGCGTTCCGGACCGAGGTGCGGATCTCGCCGGGCACCGGGTGCTGCCCCAGAGCCCGTTCCTTGGCGAACGCGGCCAGGCTCACCCCGTCGATCACGCGGTTGCCCGCGCCGTCCCGGTCCATCCGCAACTGCCCGCCGTCTGCCCAGCGGCGGACTGTCTCGGAACTGACGCCCAGCAGCCGCGCTGCCTGGCCAATGCTGTACGAGGGCACGTCGGCACTCTACGGGCGCGGCGAGCCGCGGTACAGGAAGTCCCGGCGAAATCGATCTTGCCGGGCGGCCCGTCGGTCCGCCCCGGGCCCGGCGTCACCCCCGGCCGTTGCCCGGGCGGCGGACGGGGGCGCCGCCCCGCCCGTCCGAGCCGGGGGCCGGGCGCTGCCGGCCGGGGGTGAGCCGGCCCAGCCCCAGGGCGAGCCCGCGCCGGTCGGCCGGGAAGGCGTCGGTGAGGATCGCGCTGGAGTTGGCCCTCAGCATCGCGCCGCCCACGCCCTGACGGCGGTGACCACGGGACAGCTCATGATCAACCAGAGCAGCAGTCCGGTGTTGCCTCCTCCGATCCAGGCCGGTCCCGGGTGCCTGGCCAGGCTTCCCGCGCACGCCTGGGGCGGCTCGACCGCGTCGTGCGAAGCCGAGGGGCGGCGCTGGGCGCAGAGTTGGTGATCCACCGCCGGAAACCCACCGATCAGAGCAGTGCGGAACGGGGGCGTTCGGGCCTGCGCGGGCAGCGCACGGCGGCAGCAATGGGCCGACGCTCGCGCTTCCATGACCGCCAACGCCCTTGGCACGCACGGGAGTTGTGGGGACCTTGATCATCGGCCGTCATAGCGACACGCCGCAGTAACTTGCAACCCAGTCACACACGGTCATCATCCGGATTGCGACCGTATATGCCAAATGTCAGCCTGGTGTCCCCGCTCATCGAAGGAGTTGATCACATGGTTACGGATCCCACAGCGCCGGTCGAGACCGCTGCCCTGGCCTCCGAGGTCGAGGGGCTCCTCAGCCCCGCCGAGCCCGACGGCATCTACCGCGACAGCCGCGAATGCGGCGGCGCGGTGATTCTGCTCGGTGCACTGCTGTTCTCGCCGCCCACTCCGCGCCCCAAGTCCGGCGCCCGCTGAGAGGAACCGTGTTGGCTGAACAGACGCAGGGAGCTGTCTCGCTCAGCGCTGTGATCGCCGATGCCGCAACCGGGGTCGCCCTCGCCCTCCAGGGCGGGGGCGACCCCTATGCGCTCTCCCGGATCCTGCGCCAGGGCGATCCGCTCGCCCCGGCCGCGGTCCGGGTCCTGGGCGCCGACGCACTCGCCCCGTACGCACTGGAGCACCGTGCGGTGCCGGTGGGCGCGGACGACGAGGCGGTGGTACGGCAGACGCTGGCGAACTTCCCGCCGGGCGCGGACGCTTCCGAAGTATCGGCATGGAGCTACCGCGGGCTGGTCGAGGCCACGCACGCCTACCTCCCCTCCGGGACCCCGCCCTGGCCACGACCCCCCGAGGCCGGCACGGAGTGGCTCGACACCGCCCCCTGGCCACGGCTCGCGCACCGGATCTCGCAGCTCGCGGCGCTGGCCCTGCCCGGCCTGGCAGCCGACGTGGCGGATCAACTGGCCGCGCGGACCGATGACTTGGCCCGCGGCTTCGTCCGGGCGGTGCGCCGCCGCGACTGGCTCCAGGCCGCCGGGGTGGGCCGCTGGCTGGCCCGGCTCCCCGACGTACCGCCCACCCTGGGGCTGGACGCCGGGCTGGCGTTCGTACGGCAGATGGGCGGCGGCGACCCCCGCGTGGCCCTGCACGTGGTGGCCGCCCAGCGGTTCTTCGGGCGGGGCTGGTGACCGCCGGGCGGGGCGACCCGGAGCTGCTGGACCGGGTGGCCGGCAGCAGCCTGGGCTGGCTGACGGAGCAGCGGGATCTCTTCCGCCTGCCGCCGGACGTCACCACCGACGCCGACCCCAACCGCACCCTCAAACCCCTGGGCGAACTGGCCGAGTTGAGCGGGCAGATCGCCACCAGGCACCCGCGCGCCGACCTGCGGGCGGCGGCGGCGGAGCTGTTCGCCTTCGCCTGGCAGGAGACCCGCGAGGGCGAACTCTTCGCCGAGCTGATCCGCGGCGAGCCGTACGCCACCTACCCGGTGGAGATCTACGGGGCCTTCGCCCAGGCCGGGCTGCGGCACCCGGCCGTGGAGGAGCTGGTGCCGACCACCACCGGCCTTCGCGGCTGGCGGGTGGCCCGCGAGGACCACACCCGCACCCTGGCGGTGCTCAACGCCGAACGCCGCATCGGACTGGCCCAACACGACGACTTCGACGAGAAGTTCGCCCAGACCGGTCTGGGGATGCTGGCGGAACCCTGGGCACTGGACGTCCGGGCGGCGTACGGCGTGACGCACGACGTCCTCCACCTCACCGACTGGGGCCGCGACCGCCGGCGGCTGACCCCCGAGACCGCCGGATACCTGCGGCTCTGGCTCCCCTCCTGGCTGGAGAACTGGCTGGACGAGCAACTCTGGGACCTGGTCGGCGAGTTGCTCGCCGTCGCGGCCATCCTCCCCGCGGCCCCCTACCACGCGGCGGCCTGGCGACGACTGGCCGCCGCACAGGGCGCCGACGGCGGTCTGCCCGAAACCGGTACCGTGCCCCGGCCCACCGACCCCACCGAGGACTTCTGGGCCTGCTACCACTCCACCCTGGTGTCCGCGTTCGCCGCCACCCTCGCCCGTACCGCCTCGGACGAGGCCGGGGCCGACCCGGTGGCGGTGGCCGGCCCGGCCCCCTGCGAAAGCGAGGCTGCGCTGTGACCGTGACGGCTGCGTCCCAGGCCCCGCCGGCCTCCCCGGCAGTGCTGCACCAGATCGGCGACCGGGCCCTGAGCTGGCTCGACGCGCACCGCGAGCACTTCCGGCTGACCCCCGAGGACCGCACCACCGGCCGCGCGAGGATCGAACGCCTCAAGCCCGTCGGCGAGTTGGCGATCAACATGCAGGTGCTGTTCCGGGAGGGCGTGGCCGGCTCCCGGCAGCGCACCCGGGCCCGCTCCCTGCTCGACTTCGCCTGGCGGGAACTGCTCGACGGCGGCAACCTCCTGGCCGAGCACCAGCACGACGAGCCACACTCCCCGGTGCCCCTGGAGATCTACGCGCCGTTCCACGAACTGGGCCACCGCCACCCCGGCCTGGAGGCGGCACTGGCCGTCGCCCGGCAGACCACCACCTGGAAGGCCCTGGAGATGGCGCCCTACCGGCGGCTCGGCGTGCTCAACGCCGAACGCAGGCTCGGGCTGGCGCCCAGCGCCGACTTCGACCAGGCCCTGGCCCGCACCTGGCTGGGCCGGATGCCCGAGCCCTGGACGGTCCAGCTGCACATCGCGTACGAGATCACCCACACCGTCTTCCACATCACCAACTGGGGCGAGGCCCCGGACCGGATGCCGCCGGACCTCGCCGACTACCTCACCCGCTATCTGCCGGCCTGGCTGGACGACTGGGCCGACCTCGAACACTGGGACCTGATCGGCGAGTTCCTGGTCGTGGACGCCTGCCTACCGCGGCCCGCCCTGGACGCCCAGATGTGGGAGCGGTTCGCCGCCGCCCAGGACGCGTCCGGCGCGATGCCCGTCCAGCGCGGGATGCCCGAGGGCGATCCGGACGTGGTCTTCGACCTCGTCCACCACCCCACGCTGGTCGCCGCGTTCGCCTCGGCGATGGCCACCTCCCGCGCACTGACCGCGGACGCCGGCTGATGCGGACCGCACCCGGCGGGCCGGCGCTCGCGGACCGACTGGCGGAGGCGGTGAACCAGATCGACGCGCCGGACGTCGTCCTCGCCGTCACTCGCCAGGGCCACCGCACGGTGGCCGCCGGCGGCACCGCGCTGGCACCGCCCACCCCGCGCCCCGCCCTGCGCTACGAACTCGGCTCCCTGTCCAAGACGTTCACCATGCTGCTGCTGGCGGACCTCGTCGTCGACAAGACGCTGTCCCTGGACGACCCGCTCACCGCCCGGCTCCCGCGGCTGCCGCTGCGCCACCCCCGCTCGGGCCGGATCACCCTGCGCCACCTGGCCACCCACACCTCCGGCCTGCCCCGCGTCCCCACCGACCTGCTGTTCGGCGCCGTGGTCCGCCCGTACGAGAACAGCTACGCCGGCTACGACACCGAACGGCTGCTGGCCACCTTCGCCCGGACCCGGCCCCGCCACCGGCCCGGCACCCGCTGGCACTACTCCAACTTCGGGCCGGCGCTGCTCGGCACGGCGATCAGCCACACCACCGGCACGGACTACGCCGACCTCCTCACCGCCCGGGTACTGAAGCCGCTCGGCCTGACCGGCACCACCCTGGCGCCCGGCGCGACCGGCACCGACGCCATCGGCCACCGCACCAACGGCATCACCCCGGTCCGCAGCACCGACATGGGCGCCTTCGCCCCCTCCGGGGCGGTCCGCGCCACCCCCGACGACCTGCTCACCTACCTGGAGGCACACCTCTTCCCGGAGGACGGTCCGCTGGCCGAGGCGCTGCGCCTGGTGCGGGTCCCGCTGCTGCGGCGCGGCTGGCGGCACCACAACACCCACACCCTGACGTGGTACCAGCACCCCGCGGCGCGCGGACCGCTGCTCTTCCACGTCGGGGCGACCTTCGGCCAGCAGGCGTTCGCCGGCTACCACCCGGCGTCCGGGACCGGGCTGGTCGCGCTGGCCACCCGCCGCGGCCGGACCTGCCGGCTGGCCACCACCGCCTACGAGCTGCTGTACACGCTGGCCGGCGAGGACGGCTGAGCGCGGGCCGGACCGGCCGTCACAACTCCCCGGCGAGAATGCGGGCGAGCAGCTCCTCCGGGTCCTGCTCGGCGGCCCGGTCGAACTCCGCGGTGTACGCCTCGTCGCCGAGCACCGCGCGGGCCCGCTGCTCACACTCCTCGCGCACCGCGCGGAGTTCGGGGGTGCCGCGCTGCGGGTGGCCGACGGTGCGCCAGACGGCCTGGCCGCCGCCGTACACCTGGGCCGCGGCCGCGGCGTTGCCCTGGGCGGCGACCGCGGCGGCCAGCAGGTCCAGGCCGAGCGCGATCCCGAAGTTGTCGCCGATCAACTGCTTGGCGGCGAGCATGGCGCGGGCGTGGTCCGCGGCCTCGTCGGGCCGGCCCTGGAAGAGGGAGATCAGGCCGAGCTGGTAGTCGGTGTAGGAGCGGGACCAGTACTCGCCGCGCTGGACGCAGCCGTGCCGCAGCGCGGTGGCCTCGTGCCGCGCCTCGTCGAGCCGGCCGAGGGCGGTGAGTGCGAAGAGCCGTACGAGGTGGCAGCGCAGCCGGCTCGCGGAGCCGAACGGGTCGTGCGGGGGCGGGCCGAGCACCTGGCCGGCGACCGTGTGGGCGGTCAGCGGGCGGCCGGCCATCAGGTGGGTGAGGCCGATGAGGTAGCCCGCGGCGAGCAGCGCGTCCTGGTCGCCGTCCTCCCGGGCCGCCCGGGCGCACTGCCGGCCCAGGTACTCGGCGGTCTCCAGATCTCCCTGGAGGAGCACCGCGACACCCAGCGCCCACAGGGCCCGGGTCTGGGCCGGACCGGGAGAGTCCTGGGCGGCCAGCGCGCGCTCCAGGTAGTCGCGGGCCTCGTGCAGATGGCCGCAGCAGCTCCAGAAGAAGCCGATGGCCGCGGACAGCTCCTGGGCACGGCCCGGGGCACGGCCCAGCAGATGGTCCAGCGCGGTGCACAGGTCGACGTACGCCTCAGCGATCCGGCCGTACCAGGTGACCTGGTCGGGGCCGAGCCAGCCGTGTTCGGCGCGGCGGCCGAGGCCGACGAAGTGCTCGGCGTGCCGGTCGGCGACGGTGTCCGCCTCGTCGAGTTCGGCCAGCCACATCCGGCCGTACTCGCGCAGCGTGTCCAGCATCCGGAAGCGGCTCCCCTCCCGGCTGAGCACGGACTTGGCGGCCAGGCCGGCCAGCGCGGTGCGCACCCCGTCGGCGGAGAGCGGGCCGTCGGCGCAGACCGCGGCCGCGGAGTCGGCGTCGAAGGTGCCGCGGAAGACCGAGAGCCGGGCCCACAGCAGCCGCTCCAACGGGGCGCACAGCTCATGGCTCCAGCCGATGGCGTTGCGCAGAGTGCGGTGGCGCGGCGTCCAGGGCAGGCCGGTGCCGTCCAGGGCATCGAGGCGGGAGCTGAGCCGCTCGGCGACCTGGGCGAGCGGGCGGTGCGCCAGCTGGGCACCGGCCAGCTCCAGGGCCAGCGGGATGCCTTCGAGGCGTCGGCAGATCAGGTCCGCGGCCCGGGCGTTGGCCGGGTCGGTGAGCCGGAGGTCGGGGGCCGCGGTACCGGCCCGCTGGGTGAAGAGGGTCAGCGCGTCGTTGTCGCCGGTGCAGGGCAGCGGGCCGACCTCGGTGATCCGCTCCCCGGCGACACCCAGCGGCTGGCGGCTGGTGACCAGGACGGTGAGGCCCGGGGCGGCGGTCAGCAGGTCGCCGACCAGGTCGCGGCAGGCCGCGACGAGGTGTTCGCAGGAGTCCAGGACCAGCAGCAGGTCCTTGTCGGCGAGCCATGCGCAGAGCGCGTCCACCGGCGTCCGCGCCGAGTGGTCCGCCAGCCGCACGGCGTCGCAGACGGTGGCGACCAGGAGCTGGTCGCCTTGTAAGGGCCACAACGGGGCCCAGCGCACGCCGTCGGGGAACCGCGCGGCGGCGGCCTGGGCGGCCCGCACCGCGATCCGGGTCTTTCCCACGCCACCGGGCCCGGTCAGGGTCGTCAGCCGGTGCCGCATCAACTCGCCACTCAGTCGCCGCAGTTCGGCCCTCCGGCCGACGAAGCTCGTCGACTCCTCCGGAATGTTGCTCGCCACCGGGCCAGTGTGCCGTATCGCCCGTACCGGGCGGGGAACCCCGACGACCTGCGAGGACGCGGGGAGCGGAGCGGCGGGAACTGGGGTCACCCTCGTGAGTGACGGTTCGCTGCGCTTGGCTTTGCTTCCCACGTTGTCGGCTGCCCCGCCGTAGGGGTTCGCCTTGTTGCGCCTGGCGGCGCTTGCGTTTGCGCCTGACGGCGCGTTTTTCCGACCCGCTTCGCGGGAGTTGCTGGTCCGCTGCGCGGGGCTGTTGGGTGCGGTGCCGGGTCGGAGGGGCAGGGGGTGTGTCCGGACTGCTTCGCTTTACGTCCGGACACACCCCCTGCCCCTCCGACCCGTCCCCTCCCGTGGGTTGGGTGGAAGCCAGGTGCGTTGGAGCGCGCGTCCGGTGGGCCCCTGCGGGTTCTGGGCTGATGGCTACGTCTTTTTAATGAGCGACCGGTCGGAGACCATTGAGGTCACCCCCAGCAACCGTCTTCATGACACCCGACGGGAGAGGGAGTAGAGAGAGTTCCCTGATTCTGTCCGATCGTTGCACCTGTCAACCACTCTGACGCTCCGGGGCATGAGGGTGGCCCTTGAGTGTGCGGCACCGTTCGCCTTTGTCGTGAGGGAAGTGGCACCCGCAAGGAATCAACAGGGACGGCCCTACCCCGTACCCTGGCAGTGACGAGCTGTACAGAGAGGGGCAAGGCCGTGTCTCCAGATACTACCTCGGACCCGTTCGCTGAGCCGGTTGCCTTCGGACAGCGGATGCAGATCCTTCGGACCCGTCGCGGCATGAGCCGTGGTGTCATGGCTGGTCTACTGGGGAAGTCAGCGAGTTGGGTCAAGCAAGTTGAGGGTGGGCGCCTTCAAATGCCCAAGCTCCCCATGGTTTTGCGCATTGCCGAAGCTCTGAGGGTCGGTGACCTATCGGAACTCACTGGTGATCAGTCAATGGCAATTGAGTTGTTTACCGGCCCCGGACACGCTCGACTCCCTTTGGTGCGCTCAGCCATCAACGCGTTTCCGTTGACGACACAGGGAGAGGCCCCAACTCAAGCGCACCTGCGGCAACGCCTTGAATGTGCTTGGAGTGCCCGGCACTCGGCACCCAATCACCGTGACGCTATCGGGGCCCTATTGCCCGATCTCATTCAGGATGCGCAACTTGCCGTGCTCCAAGCCGACTCGTCGAGCGAGCGACGCACAGCTCAAGCTGTCTTGTCGGAGGTGTACAGCCTGAGCCAGTTCTTCATCGCGTACCAGCCCGACGCCTCGCTATTGTGGCGTGTCGTGGAGCGCGGGATGGTCTCCGCACAAGAATCCGCAGATCCTCACGCAATCGGCGTCGCGGCTTGGCTCGCGACACAAGCCCATCGTGACAGCGGTCCCGCTCACTTCGACGCGGCGGACGCGGTGAATCTGGAGACGCTCCGGTATCTGGAACCGCTCTTGCCCGACGCCAGTGACGATGTACTCGCCATCACCGGAGCCCTCCAATTCGAAGCTGGATACACGGCCGCCCGTCGTGGTGAAACGGGAACCGCCTGGCGATACTGGGACACAGCCCGTGCTATGGCTGCACGACTGCCCGCCGACTACTACCACCCCGTAACGTCATTCTCGCGAACCGTTATAGGGGCACACGCGGTCACTGTCGCAGTTGAGCTACATGCGGGAGCCGAGAGCGTTCGCCAAGCGGCCGTTGCGGACGCCACCGCAATCCCTTCGCGCCCCCGCCGTGCCAGGCATCGCATTGAGGAAGCGCGCGGATACCAGCTCGATGGGCAGACCGAAGCTGCGCTAGCCACTCTCGACAAGGCTTACGAAGCTGCGCCGGAAACCATCCGTTACAACGGCTATGCCAGGCGCATCGTGTTGGAAGAGAGCGAGTCCAAGAACCCGGCTCAGCGGCGCCGAGCAAGCGAACTCGCCGTCAAGATCGGCATGTTGACGGTCTGAGGGAGGGGGCACAAAGTGTGCCCCCTCCTTCTTCCCAGGGGCCATACGGTCACTCCCGTCCGACCGACAGCAGACCCCCGCGACCGTGGCGACGGCCCGGGGGCATGGCCATCAACCCCTGGGAGGTTGACGACATGCGCAAACATAGCGCGTGGATCTTCGAACTGCTGCTTCGGGCGTTACTGCCCGGCAAGGGTCGTCACCGGTCCGGCGACGCACCCTCCACCCCCGAACACCCCGACACCCCCACGCTCAGCATCCCGCGCGTCCCCGCCGAACAGCGGTTGCTGCGGGGTGAGGATGTGGCGTTGATCCGTCCGTACATCCTGACCCCCCAGGAGCGCCAGGAGCGGCGGCTGCAGCGTGCCCGGCGCCGGGCGCTGTGGCTCGCGGTACACGGCGTCGACGCGGGGCCGCGTTGGATTCACGGGGTGGAGGTGGCTGGCTGATGCCCGGTCTGAGCGACCCCGTGCACCTGCCGGACCCGTACCCGGAGCCGAAGCCTGTTGATGCGCGGAACTGGTGAAGCAACGCGCCGAGCACCGGAAGAACGGCAAACGTGCGCTCGCAGCTATGTGCACGCTGGAGTTGGAGAGGCACCGCCACACGCGGAAGGCAGTGTCCCGGTGAGTGGGGACGCCCGGCCGCAGTGGTGCGACCAGATCGAGGAAGCGTGGAACCGGCACGTGCGGTATCGGGGGCTCTACCGCCAGCTCGATGCCGCACGGGATGCCCTCAGGTCCCGTATCGCGTGGGTCGATGAGCTGACTGAGCATGAGGCGGAAGAGATTCTGACCGCTCTGCCCGCATGTGTCGAAGCCTTGCAGGATGCGGTCGAAGAGACTCCGAAAGGTCCGGAGGGGACGTCATGAGGGAGCGTAAGAGGGTGGCGGAATGGGCTCTCCAGATCGATCCGGAGTGGAGTGTGCGGCACGTGGCCAAGTGCCTTGTCTGCGGGGAATTCTGCGTGGATACCGCCTCCCCTGGTGAGGCTCGTGAGTGGTGTGTGGAGCACGCGCGTGAAACCGGGGATGACCGCTTCGAGTTGGCCGCGTACGAGTACGTCAGAACCCTCTCGGCCAACCATCCTCCGTCGGTGAACGGCACTTCGCCGGAGTAGACCAGGGCGGGCCGATCCTTCCGCCCGCGTAAGCGCCAGAGTGGTTGAGAGATTCAACTATCGGTCAGGGATCTGGGCCTTTCTCCACTCCCCAACGGGAGGGGACGGGTCGGAGGGGCAGGGGGTGGGTCCGGACGTAAAGCGAAGCAGTCCGGACCCACCCCCTGCCCCGGAGGCCCGGCACCGCGGCCGAACAGCCCCGCGCAGCGGACCAACAAGCCCGCGAAGCGGGCCGGGAAACGCGCCGCAGGCGCAAACGGCAAGCGCCGCCAGACGCAAAATGGCGAACCGCTACGGCGAGGAAGCCGACAACGTGGGGTTAGGCGCAAGCACCCCAAGGGCACAACAACGCTTGTGTGCCCCGACGACGACCCCCGACTCCGTGAGCTCGCGGAGGAGTTCCCGCCCGATGCCGCCCCCTGGGCGGCAACCGCGGCGCCGTTCCGGCGTTGGACGGTGTGGCTGATACTGGCCACCGCGATCGCGGTGCTGGTCACCGGGGTGGCGCTGGCGCACGGGCTGGTGCTGGCCGGTGGGCTGGTGCTGGCCGGTGTGGCCGGGCAGCTCGTCACGCCGAACCGGCCGCCCGGCCGGGATTCCGACCACCGTCGGTAGTCGACTGGGAACCGTCCGTACGCCGCCGGACGTGCCCGGCCCGCCTGCCGTCGCTCTGTAACCGAAGGGCAGGCGGGCCGGTGGTTCTCACGCGCCCGCGCGGGGGCGCGTCTCACGTGACACGGCGGCTCCTCGACGCCACGGCGACACACAGCGCGCCCAGCAGGAACGTCAGGGCGCCGATGACGACGTTGTTCCAGATGACCCCCGCGTCGGGGCCGCGCCCGACGACCCAGGGCGAGATGATCAGCCAGACACCGATCGCAGCCATCGCACCGCTGAGGCCGTACATGCGCTCCGGAGTGACGGTGAACCCGACCGCCAGCAGGGCGATCGCGATGCCGACGATGAGGTTGTGGCTCATCAGCGCCGGCTGCGAGGCGGTGAAGTGCACGATCCACGGGGATACCGCGCAGTACAGACCGACCAGGAAGACCGGCCCGTCGACGAGCACCACATCACGCCCGCCGACCGTCCGCTCAAACCGCTCTCTCATCTCGGAAACGTCGGGGTGACCAGCGAGATCTCCCCTGGGGTGTGAGACGTCGGCCATACGACTCGCCTCCTTCGCTCACAAGTCGGGCCGTGTCGCGTGGCATCAGCCGCGCACCTTTATTTTGCCCTTATGTCGCCTTTATGTGTAGATGTGGGGACAGGAAATTTTGGCGCGATCCGGACAAATCGAGGTCTCCTGGTCAGGGCGGGCCGGGGATGCCGTCCAGATGCGGGAGGTCGTGGTCCAGCCGCTCCCGCTTGGCGCGGAGGTAGCGGAGGTTCTCCGCGCCGGGCGGCACCAGCAGCGGCAGCCGTACGGCGACCGGGACCCCGTACCGCTCCAGCGCCTCACCCTTGCGCGGATTGTTCGACAGCAGTCGTACCGAGCGGACGCCGAGGTCGCGGAGCATCCCGGCCGCGCAGGCGTAGTCGCGGGCGTCGGCCGGCAGCCCGAGCGCGAGGTTCGCGTCCACCGTGTCCAGACCGTCGTCCTACTGAAGCCGCATCGCCCGCAGCTTGGCCAGCAGCCCGATGCCGCGGCCCTCGTGCCCCTGGAGGTAGAGCAGGACGCCGCGCCGCTCCTCCGCTATCGCCCGGAGCGACGCGGCCAGTTGCTCACCGCACTCGCAGTGCGTGGAGCCGAAGGCGTCGCCCGTCAGGCACTCCGAATGCAGCCGGGTCAGCACCCGCTCCCCCGCCGGATCCCCCTGGACCAGGGCAACCTGCTCGGTGCCGGTGCGGCGGTCGAGATAGCCGACCGCCCGGAACTCCCCGTAGGTGGTGGGGAGTCGGACCTCCACCACCCGTCGCACGCCCTCGTCAGCGGCGCCGGACGCGCCATCGGAGTCCGTCATGGCATGATCGTACCCGCGTGCGGACCCGCGGCGGCCGGCCCGGCCCTCGCGGATCCGCCGACTCCCGCCCACTCGCGCCGGATTGCCGGCGAATCGGAGCCGCCGATGCCCACGACCGCACCGGGACACCGGAGTTCGCCCGCCGGACTGCCGACCGACACCACCGAGGACATCCGCACCAGACGTCCCGCGCTGGCCCTGCTGCCCGTCGGCAGCTTCGAACAGCACGGCGCCCACCTGCCGTTGACCACCGACACCCTGATCGCCTGCGCCGTCGCCGAGGAGATCGCCGCGCGCCACGACGTGCTGCTGCTGCCGCCGCTGACGTTCTCGTGCTCCCACGAACACGCCGGCTGGCCGGGCACCGTCAGTCTCTCCGCCCGGACCCTGCACACGGTGGTGAGCGACATCGCCGGGTCGCTGCACCGCGCCGGCCTCGCCGCGCTGGTGCTGGTCAACGGCCACGGCGGCAACTACGTGCTGCGCAACGTCGTCCAGGAGTCCGCGGCGGACGACGGCATCCGGATGGCGCTCTTCCCCGGCCCGGCGGACTGGGACGCGGCGCGCCGGCGGGCCGGTATCGAGACCTCCGCCCACGACGACATGCACGCCGGCGAGACCGAGACCTCGATTTTGTTGCACGCCCGTCCCGAGGTGGTCCGGGACGGGTATGCCGCCGCAGATCACGGCGGCGGCGCGCGGCCCCATCTGCTCACCCTCGGTATGGCCGCCTACACCGCGTCCGGGGTGATCGGGCGGCCGTCGCTGGCCACGGCCGAGAAGGGACGGGCGCTGCTGGCGGGGCTGGCCGAGGCGTTCGACGGGTACCCGGAGGTGTGCGGTGTCGGCGGCGGCTGATCCGCTGGGCGCGGCGGAGGTCTGGGAGCTGCTGCTCGGGGTCCGCGGCGCGGGCGACGCGGTGGCGGTCGGGCTGTCGGCGGACGGCGCGGACGGCCGCGGCGGCGGTGGGGAGCGCGCGGCCCGGGTGCTTTCGCCCGCCGCGGCGGAGCTGGCCGAGCGGTATCTGCCGCTGTGCCTGGCCGGGGCCCGGGTGGCGTTCGGCCAGCTCGGGCAGAGCCTGGACGGCTTCATCGCGACCCGCACCGGCGACGCCGACTATGTCACCGGGGAGGCGGACCGCCGCCATCTGCACCGGCTGCGGGCGCTGGCCGACGCGGTGGTGGTCGGTGCCGGGACCGCGGTGGCCGACGACCCCCGGCTGACCGTCCGCGCCTGTGCCGGGCCCGACCCGGTGCGGGTGGTGCTCGATCCGGGCGGGCGGGTGCCGCGGAACCGGCGGGTGTTCACCGACGGTGCGGCGCCGACGCTGTGGGTGGTCGGCCCGGGGGTGGCCCCGGAACGCGTCGGGGACGGCGTCGAGGTGCTGGCGCTGTCCGGGCGGGACGCGTTCGCCCCGGCGCGGCTGCGGACCGCGCTGGCGGCGCGCGGCCTGGGCCGCCTGCTGGTCGAGGGCGGCGGGGTCACCGTCTCGCGGTTCCTGCGGGCGGGGGCGCTGGACCGGCTGTACCTCACCGTCGCGCCGGTCCTGCTCGGCGACGGCGTGCCCGGCCTGCGCTTTCCCGGTACGCCGGTGATGCGGCGGGCCCTACGGCCGCCGGTCCGGCGGTCCGCACTCGGCGAGGACACGCTCTTCGAGCTGGAGTTGGGGCCGCCGGGCGGCGCGCAGCCCGGCACCCCAGCGGACCAGCAGCACCCCGGCGCCGGGCAGGCTCGCGGCCAGGACGAGCACGCCGTAGACGACGGCGGTGGCCAGGCCCTGCCCGGCTCCCAGCCCGGCGGCGGCGAAGGCCCAGGCCGCGGCGCCCTCGCGGGGCCCCCAGCCGCCGACGTTCAGCGGCAGGGCCATGGCCAGCAGGGCCGGCAGCACCAGCGGCAGCAGGTCGGCGGCCGGCGCCCGTACTCCGGCGACCCGGGCCGCCAGCAGGAACGTCGCCACATAGCCGGCGAGCACGGCGAGTGACGAGGCCGCGACGCCCGTCCAGAGCGCGCGGGCGGCGCCGGCCCGCCGGGCCTCGGCCAGCGCGGTGCGCAGCCGGCCCTCGGGCCGTACGGGCGCGCCCTTGCGGCGCCGGCGTGCACGGACGAGCAGTGCGGCCGCCGGGATGCCGACCGCGCACACGGCGGCCACCGCGAGCAGCGGTCCGGTCTCCGGTGTGCCGAGGGCCCGGCCGAGCGCCGTCCGCACCGGTGACGGCCGGACGGTCAGCACCACCGCCCCGGCCGCGAGCAGGACCAGCTGCCCCGCGGCCCGCTCCAGGACCACCGCGCCGGCGGCCCGCCGCGCGTCGCCCGCGGTGCGGCCGTGGTGCACCGCGCGGTGGACGTCGCCCAGCACGCCGCCGGGCAGCGCGGCGTTGAGGAACAGCGCACGGTAGTAGTCCGCCACCGCCCGGCCCAGCGGGAGCCGCAGGCCGAGGCCGCGGGCCATCAGGCGCCACCGCCAGGCACTGCACACGGTCGTCAGCACGCCGATGCCCACCCCGGCGAGCAGGGTGGCGGCGTCGATCCGGCGCAGGCCGTCGACGAAGACGCCGGAGCCCAGGTGCCACAGCAGTACCGCCAGGATGGCCAGTCCGCCGGCCACCCTCGCCCAGGGCCAGAGGTGACGGATCATCAGCCCGTGCGGGGAGCCGGCACCGGGGCCGGTCCAGGTAGCGCCAGCAGATCGGTGTGGTGCACCGTGACCTCCAACTTCCCCGCCGCGCACGCCGCCAGGCGCCGCCGCAGATATCCCTCGGCCGCGGAGGCCAGCTGCGGGCGCTGCTCCCGGGCGGCGGCCACCCGGCCCCGCAGCCAGTGCTCGGTCAGCGCGCGCTCGGGCCCGGCCAGCCGCCAGGGGCTGGGCCGGGTCACCACCCGCGCGCCGCGCCGGGTGAACGCCTCGGTGGCCGCCGCGACCGCGTCCGGGCCCAGCAGCCGGCGCCCGCCCGCGGTCCGCCGCTGGTGGGCGTCGAACGCGGCGGCGAGCGCGGCGTCGAGCGGGTCGGCCGGGGCGAGATCGACCCGGCCGGTGACCGAGAGCGCCAGCAGGACCGGGCAGCCGGCGCCCGTGCAGGCCGCGGCGAGGGCTTCCAGTTCGTCGTGGGTGAGCAGGTCGAGCAGTGCCGAGGCGGTCACCAGGGACGTGCCGGCGAGCGTCTCGGCGGTCAGGGCGGTCAAGTCTCCGTGCGCGGTCGCGGCCCTAACCGGCCGTCCGTCGGCGGCGGTTGACGGCATCCGGCGCGCGGCGCGAGCCAGCAGATCCGCGTCGTGGTCCTGGAGGACCCAGTGCTGGGGGCCGGGCAGCCGGACCGCGAGCCAGCGGCCCATCGAGCCCGTGCCGCAGCCCAGGTCGCGGATGACGAGACCGCCCGGGCTGCCGGGGCGCTCCGGGGNGGNGGCGAGCCGGTCGCGCAGCGGGGGCAACAGCTCCGGTGCGCGGGCCGCGGCGTCCGCGGGCTCGCGCAACTCCAGCCAGCCGGGGCAGAACCGCGGGCCGCCGACCGCGCCCCTCATGGGTGCCGCGGTGCGGTCCGCAGTCGTTCCAGCGCCCCGGCCAGGCTGTGCGACGTCGTCTCCCACCCCTCCAGCATGGCACGGCGGGCCCGGGCCGCGGCCGCCAGTCGCCGCCGCAGCACCGGGTCGCCGAACCATGTGCGCAGCGCCCCGGCGAGCGCCGCCGATTCGCCGGGCGGGACCAGCAGGCCGGGCACGCTGCCGTCGGGGGTCCACCCGACGGCCTCCGGCACCCCGCCCACCGCCGTGGCCAGCACCGGGATCGCGCGCGCCAGCGCCTCGGTGAGCACCATGCCGTACGTCTCGGCGGACGAGGCGAGCAGCACCAGGTCGGCGGCGGCGTAGCGGGCGGCGAGCGCAGCACCGGTCCGCGGCCCGGCCGGCCGGACGCGGTCCGTCAGACCCAGCTCCCCTATCCGCTCGCGCAGTTGCCGGGCGCATTGCGGGTCCGGGTCCGTCCCGCCGACGAAGGTGCACCTCCAGGGCGCGTCGGTGACGGTCGCGAGGGCGTCCACCAGGCGGCGGTGGCCCTTGCGCGGGGTCACCGACGCCACGCACAGCAGCCCGCCGGCGCCGTCCGTGCCGGTGGCGGGCGGGGCCGGGCAGGACGGCGTGCACCTCGCGCGGGCCCTTCGGGCCGGGGGCGGTCATCGGGTGCGGCCGGGGCGGCTCACAGTGCGCGCTCGTAACTGGCCCAGGCGATATGGGATTCGTGCAGGGTGACGGTGATACCGGCGAGTTCGCGGGCGCCGGCGCCGAGGTTGCCGGCGTGCACCCGGTCGGCGAGCCGGTCGGCGATGACCTTGGCCAGGGCCTCGGTGGAGGTGTTGGTGCCGGCGAAGGCGGGTTCGTCGTCGAGGTTGCGGTAGTTGAGCTCGGCGACCACCGCGCCCAGTTCCTGGGTGGCCAGGCCGATGTCGACGACGATGTTGTCGTCGTCGAGTGCGGGGCGGCGGAAGGTGGCGTCGACGATGAAGGTCGCGCCGTGCAGACGTTGCGCCGGGCCGAAGACCGCGCCGCGGAAGCTGTGCGCGACCATCAGGTGGTCGCGGACGGTGATGCTGAACACGGGTGTCCCTCCAGGTGTGCGGTGAACGGGGCGTCGCGGGGCGGCGTCACGCCGGGTAGCGGATGCGGTGGCAGAGCGCCGGGAGCGTGCCGGAGGCCAGCCGGGGCAGCACCGACGGCAGCTCGGCGAAGGGCGATTCGCCGGTGATCAGTGCGTCGAAGGCGGGGTCGGCGAGGAGGTCGAGCGCCAGCCCGAGCCGGTCGGCGAAGCCGCGCCGGCCGCGGCGGGCCGGGGCGACGGCGCCGACCTGGCTGCTGCGGAGGGTCAGCCGGCGGGAGTGGAAGGACTCCCCCAACGGCAGCGCCACCCGGCGGTCGCCGTACCAGCTCAGCTCGATCACGGTGCCTTCCGGGGCGAGGAGTTCGAGGGCGCGGGCCAGGCCCTCCTCGGTGGCGCTGGCGTGCACGACGAGGTCGCAGTCGCCGTGGGCGTCGGCGGGCAGCGCGAACGGGACGCCCAGCGCGGCGGCGGTGGCGGCGCGCGCCGGATCGGCGTCGATCAGCTGCACCCGCGCGGCCGGGTAGCGGGCCAGCAGCGCGGCGGTCGCGGCCCCGACCATGCCCCCGCCGACCACCGCGATCCGGTCGCCGAGCAGCGGGGCCGCGTCCCACACCGCGTTCACCGCGGTCTCGACGGTGCCGGCGAGGACGGCGCGCGCCGCGGGGACGGCGTCCGGGACCGGGGTCACCGCGTCCGCCGGGACGACGTAGTGCGTCTGGTGCGGGTAGAGGCAGAAGACCGTGCGGCCGCGGAGCGGGTCCGGCCCCTCCTCGACCACGCCCACGCTCAGATAGCCGTACTTGACGGGTGCCGGGAACGCGCCGTCCTGGAACGGGGCCCGCATCGCCGCGTACTGGCTCTCCGGGACGCCGCCGCGGAAGACCAGGCTCTCGGTGCCGCGGCTCACCCCGGAGTAGAGCGTGCGCACCAGGACGTCGCCGGCGCCGGGGCGCGGCAGCTCGGCCGTCCGGATCTCGCCGCGGCCCGGGGCACTGAGCCAGAAGCTCTCGGCGACGCGCGGCAAGGAATCCTCCTGGACGGTGCGGCAAGGCGTCATGAATGCTGAGGGACGCATGCCGGGGATCATGGCGACGCCGTCACCCTACGCGGCGTCCCCCCGGCTCCGCCACAGGGTCGGGGAGGTGCGATGGCCGGACAAGTGCGGTGCGGGGCGCGGCCGTTCGGTCTGGACCTGGTCGTCGGGACGGTCGCGCAGCTGGTGCTGCTGGCGGTGCTGTGCCGGGCGGTGGGGCTGGGCCCGGCGGGCTGGCTGGCAGGCGTCGCCTTCGCGGCGGTCACCGGTTCCGTGCTCGCCCGGGCGGTGCGCGGGTCCTGGCAGCGCAGCTTCGGGCCGGCCAACCGTGTCACGCTGGCCCGGGCCACGCTCGTCGGCGGGGTGACGGCGCTGGTCGCCGACTCCTTCGCCCGGCCGGTGCCGGTGGCGGCGCTGGCGGGACTGGCCGCGGTCGCGCTGGCGCTGGACGCGGTGGACGGGCCGGTGGCCCGGCGCACCGGGACGGCGACGGCGCTGGGGGCGCGGTTCGACATGGAGGTCGACGCGTTCCTGATCCTGGTGCTGTCCCTCTACGCGGCGGGTCCGCTGGGGCCGTGGGTGCCGGCCGTCGGCGCGCTGCGCTATCTGTTCGTCGCGGCGTCCTGGGTGCTGCCGTGGCTGCGTGCGCCGCTGCCGCCCAGCATGGCGCGCAAGACGGTGGCCGCGGTACAGGGCGTGGTGCTCGTCGCGGCGGACGCCGGGATCGCGCCGTGGGCGCTGGAGCGGGGCGCGGTGGCGGGGGCGCTGGCGCTGCTGGTGTGGTCGTTCGGACGGGATGTCGGCCGACTGTGGCGGACCCGGGAACGGGCCGGCGGGGCGGCCGCGGCGCGGGCGGCCGGCGGGGAGCCGGTGGCGCGGGCGGGGTGAGGGCGGGGGCGCGTCAGGTCCCGGCGTGCCGGCCGAGGTAGACGACCAGCGCGAGGAACACCAGCGCCAGGTGGGTCACGGCGATGTAGAGCAGCACCCGTATCCACAGGCTGCGCCGGACCGCCACATGGGCGGCGGCCCGGTGGGTGACCAGGACGGTGGCGGGCAGGCGGGCCAGGCGGGTGCCGGGGCGGACGGCGGTGGCCCGGGCCCGGCGGACGCCGCAGCGCGGCGACATCCGGTGCCGGGCGGCGAGGTCGGGGCAGCTCCGCCCGTGGCCGCGGGCGGAGCGCCGCGGGCCCGGACCGAGGTGGCGGCCCCGGCAGGTCCGGGCGGCGGCGGTGGGTATGCAGGTGCGGGAGCGGACCGCGCGCCACGGCGGCGGCCCTTTGCGTCGTGGTGCGCCGGACATCGGCGGTCACCCGGCTCCGGCGGCGCCGGACCGCACCGGGCGCAGCCGCGGCGGCGTGCCGCTCACTCCGGCGCCCCGCTCCGGGGCACGGCCCCGGAGCCGCGGTCCGGGTCGATCCCGATGCCGTGCGCGATCCGCAGCGCGTCGTCCAGTTCGTCCTCCGCGACGGCCAGCGCATAGGCGTCGTCGGCGGCGCGCGCCGCTTCGACGGCGGCCCGTGCCGCGCGCACCCGCTCCCGTACCGACTCGGCGAAACCGCCCACGCATGCCCTCCGCGTTCAGGCCGACCGGCCATCGCGTTGATCGTTGAACAGGGGAATTCCTCAACTGTAGACGAAGGGCCCGCCGGGTTGAATGGCCGGGGCGCGACCGGCGGGTCCGCTCCCTGTCCCGAACCGGCGGCCCGCCCCCGCCACTTGCCGTCCTTGAATCTCCCGTTACGGGAGCTTCTACGGTCCGGATCCCGCGGCCGCCACCCCCGGCGGACCGCGTGCTGGACGAGAAGCGAGGAGCACGTGCGATGACCGCATTCGTCTTGGTGTCGGGCGGTTACACCGGTGGCTGGATCTGGCGGGAGATGGCCGCGCTGCTGCGGGAGCGGGGGCACACCGCGCTTCCGGTGACGCTGACCGGGATGGGCGACCGGCGGCATCTGGCCGGACCGGACACGGACCTGGAGACGCACATCGAGGACATCGTGCAGGTGCTGGACCACGAGGACGTGCGCGAGGGGGTGCTGGTGGGGCACTGCTACGGCCTGCTCCCGCTGCTGGGGGCCGCCGACCGGCGCCCGGACCGGGCGGCCGCGCTGGTCTACCTGGACACCGGGCTGCCCGGGGACGGCGACGCGGGGGTCGACGTGATGCCCGACCCGGCCGTGCGGGACCGGCTGCTGCGGCGGGCGGCGGAGGTGGGCGGCGGGCGGTTCCTGCCGCCTCCGCCGCTGGACGACGAGGAGCTGTGGGGCAGCCTCACCGGTGTGTCGCCCGCCGACCGGGAGCGGCTGGCGCGGCTGGCGGCGCCGCAGCCGCTGGCGACGCTGACCCGGCCGCTGCGGCTGACCGGCGCGGCCGCGGAGCTGCCCGGCACCGGCGTCTTCTGCACGGCCAACGGGGCGAGCATCGCGGCGGTGGAGGCCCTGGTGGCCACCGGGGATCCGCGGTTCGCGGTGCTCACCGAGCCCCGGGTGGGCTTCTTCGACCTGGACACCGGGCACTACCCGATGCTGTCGCGGCCCGGCGAGCTGACCGAGGTGCTGCTCCGGGCGGCGGCCGGCGAGGGCCGCCGGCTGGGCTGACCCGACGCGGCGGGCGGGCCGGTCCGGCGGCCACCTCGGTAGCGGCCGTTGGAGTGATGAAGCGGCCGGGAGGCGGCGGACGGGTGTCGTCCGGCCGCGTGACGGCGTTGAGCATCCGTGACCGTCCCGCGCCTCCGCCCGTGGTTCCTGCCCGCCAGCCTCGCGGCCCTGTTGACGGAGGTACTGCCGGACGGTCCGGCTGATGCCCCGTCCGATCCCGGGCCGGGCGGGGCGGCCGACCAGCGGCCCGTCCCCGTGAGCACCGAACGGCCGGCCGCGCCGCGCTCCCCCCGGCGCCGGCCGGCCGCCCCCGGCCCGGAAAGCTGACCGCTGCACGCACTGTGCCCACCGGGTTACCCCGTGTGGCGAACGCGGATGATCGCCCATAGCTTCGCCTCATGGCACTACGACAAAAGGCCCGCAGGGCACGGCGGATGAGCTACCTGGGCTGCGCGGCGGCGGTCCTGGCCGGGGCACTCGGTACGGCCCCGCCGTCCCAGGCAACGCCGGACCGGGACGACGAGGTGCTCGTCGTCCACCCCGGCGAATCGATCCAGCGCGCGGTGGACGCGGCGCACCCCGGCGACACCGTGCTCCTGCTGCCGGGCGTGTACCGCGAGAGCGTCCTGATCGACAAGTCGCATGTGACGCTCCGCGGGTCCGACGGCCACGCCGTGATCGCCCCGCCGGCCCGGCGGGCGGGGAACCGCTGCGGGCGGGACGGCGACGGCATCTGCGTCACCGGCGGCGCCGGCGGCCCGGTCACCGGCGTCAAGCTCCAGCGGCTGACCGTCGAGGGCTTCCGCCGGAACGGCGTCTGGGCCTCCGGCACCGAGGACTTGACGGTGCGCGGCGTCACCGCGCGGCACAACGGCCAGTGGGGCATCGCGCTGGAGAAGTCGCTGCGCAGCCGGCTGAGCGACAACACCGCCTCGGAGAACGGCGACGCGGGGATCTTCCTGGCCAACGCGGTCACGGAGGAGGGCGGGGCGCTCGACACCCGGCGCACCCGCATCGAGGACAACCGGCTGACCGGCAACCGCATCGGCCTCACGGCCCGGCGGCTGCGGAACCTGCTGATCGACCACAACACCATGGCCGAGAACTGCGCCGGGATCTTCGTCGTCGGCGACGAGAACCGGCCCAAGGCCGGGGCGCTGACGGTCCGGGACAACGAGGTCGCGCGGAACAACAAGCACTGCCCGAAGACCAAGCGGCTGCCGTTCCTCCAGGGCTCCGGCGTCGTCCTCACCGGCACCGAGGAAACCCTGGTCACGCACAACCTCGTCCGCGACAACGTCGGCACGTCACCGCTCTCCGGCGGCGTGGTGCTCTTCCCCAGCTTCGTCAAGACCACCGGCGAGCGGAACGTCATCAGCGACAACGTCGTACTGCGGAACGCCCCGGCGGACCTGATCAACGCGGACCGGGACGGGCGCGGGAACGTCTTCACCCGCAACACCTGCCGGACCTCCAGGCCGGCCGGGCTGTGCGGCTAGCCCACGTCAACGGAGAATCGAGGCGGCATGACCACCGTGAGCCCCACCCCCCAGGCCACCATGCGGCTGCGGGAACTCATCTTCGGCGCCGCGTGCGCGGCGGCCGTCCGGGCGGCCGCCCGGCTGCGCGTGGCCGACGCGCTGGGCGAGCGGCCCACCCCGGTGGAGGAGCTGGCCGCCGCGGTGGACACCGAACCACGGCCGCTGCGGCGGCTGCTGCGGGCACTGGCCTGCTACGGGATCTTCGAGGAGACCGAGGACGGGTCGTTCGCCCACACCGAGATGTCGCGGCTGCTGCGGGAGGACGCCCCGGACAGCCTGCGCTCCATCACGCTGTGGTGCACCGAGCCGTGGACCTGGGAGGCGTGGCCGCGGCTGGACGACGCGGTGCGCTCCGGCCGCAACGTCTTCGAGGACCTGTACGGCAAGGGGTTCTTCGCCTACCTGCACGAGGACGCCCAGGACTCCGCCCGGGTCTTCGACCGGGCGATGACCGCCTCCAGCCGGCAGTCGGCCCGCGACATCGCCGAACTCCTCGACCTCACCGGGGTGTCGTCGGTCGCGGACATCGGCGGCGGGCAGGGCCATGTCCTGGCCGGCCTGCTGGAGAAGCACCCGGCGCTGCACGGCACCCTGCTGGACCTGCCGTCGGTGGTGGGCAGCGCCGACCCCCGGCTCAGGGAGGGCGGTGACCTGGCCGACCGGGCGCGGATCGTGCCCGGCGACTGCCGCGAGGACATCCCCGTCCAGGCCGACCTGTACATCATCAAGAACGTCCTGGAGTGGGACGACGACAGCACCCGGCGGACGCTGGGGAAGGTCGTCGAGGCGGCCCGGCCGGGTGCCCGGGTGGTGGTCATCGAGAACCTCGTCGACGACAGTCCGTCGATGAAGTTCACCACCGCCATGGACCTGCTGCTGTTGCTGAACGTGGGCGGGGCCAAGCACTCCAAGGAGAGCCTGGTGCGGCACATGGCCGAGGCGGGGCTGCAGGTCCACGACATCGTGGTGGTCAACCCGTATCTGCACGCCTTCGAGTGCACCGTCCCGGCGAAGTGAGGCGGGCGTGAACGGTCCGGCGGACGCGGTGGCGGCCGCCCCGTCCGGCATAGCGGGGACGGGGAGGCCGGTCACCGTGCGCCGGCCGGGATCAGCCGGCGCCGTCCCGCTCCCAGCGGTAGAACTGCCGGGCCATGGCGTCCTCGGGACTGCGCCAGGTCTCCGGGTCGTAGGCGCTGACGTACGCCGACAGCCGCCGGCTGATGGACCGGAACTCCGGGTGCTGGTGCACCTTGGCGATCTCCGGGCCGGGCGGCACGTCGGACTCGATGAGGTGCAGGTACACGTCACCGAACTGGAACAGCGTCCGCCGGTTGACGCCCACCAGGTGGGGCAGCTCGGTGCGGTCCGAGGCGGCGAAGACCTCGGCGATGTCGGGAGCCGAGCCGGGCTCCATCCGGGCGACGATCAGAGCGTGGTGCATCGGGGAGGTTCCCTTCGTTGCCGCCGGGCGGCGGTCCGGGGTGGGGCCGACGAGGTGCCGGGCGCGTCAGTCGACCGGGGCACCGGCGCGCAGTTCGCGGTCGCGCTGCTCGATCCGGTCCCGGATGAGCTCCATCTGGATCCGGGAGTTGCGGTTGATGTGCTCGGTCATGCCCCGGTCGTCGATCGGCGCCTCGGGCTTCATGGCGAAGTCCTGGGTCCAGTGCATCGAGGTGCCGCCGGGGATCTCCTGGTACTTCCAGAAGATGTCCATGAACTTGAACGGGCCGGTCTCCACGCGGCGGGCGCGGACGGTCAGCGCGCCGCGGTCCGGGGTCCGCTCGGAGACCCAGCTCCAGACCTTGCCGTTCTCGTCGGGGTGCATGGTCAGCCGGAAGGTGGTCGTCTCGCCCTCGCGGGAGAGCACGTCGACGGAGGCGTACTCGCTGAAGAGGCGGGGCCAGTTCTGCAGGTCGTTGGTCATGTCCCAGACGAGGCTGAGCGGGGCGGCGATGGTGATCTCGTTCTCGGTGTGGCCGGGCATGGTCAGGCTCCTGTCGTAGTGGTCGTGGTGACGGTGTCGGTGTTGACGAGGTCGAGGAAGTCGCGGGGGGTCCTGGCGCGTTCGGCGTCGGGCGGCAGCGTCCGGCCGTACCGGTTCTCCAACTCGCCCACGATGCCGAGCAGGCCCAACGAGTCCAGGCCGTACTCGGCGAAGGTCGCCTCGGGCCGGTCCGCCATCTCCTTCGGGTCGACGGTGAGGCCGGCCGCCGACTTCATCAGCGTGGCCAGTTCGTCGAGGGTCAGTCGAGCGGTCATGGGTTTCTCCTTTCAGGAGGGGGACTTCTCGCACCGCCGCAGCACCAGCGCCGCGTTGGAGCCCATCAGTCCCCGGCTCAGCACCAGCGCCGTCTGGAGCTCGGCGGGCCGGGACCTGCCGGTCACCACGTCGAGGTCGACGTCGACCTCGACGATGTTGGGGGTCGGCGGCACGACGGAGCCCTCCATGGAGAGCACCGCGGCCGCGATGTCCAGGACGGGGGCGCCGCAGTACGCGCGGCCGATGCCGGTCTTGGGCGCGGTCACCGGCACCTCCGCGGCGTGCCGGCCCAGGGCGTCGGCGAGCGCCTGCGCCTCGGCCCGGTCCGCCGCGAGCACCCCGAGGGCGTCCGCGAAGACCACGTCGACCTCCTCGGGGGCGCAGCCGGCCTCCGCCAGCGCACCCTCGATCGCCCGCGCCAGGCCCTCCCGGGACGCGTCCCAGAGGGCGGCCCCGGTGAAGGTGGCGGCGTGACCGGCGAGCACGGCCCGGGGCCGGGAGCCCCGGTCCACGGCGGCGGTCCGCTCCTCGACGACGAGCATCGCGCCGCCCTCGGCGGGCACGAACCCGCACGCCGAGGAGGTGAACGGCCGGTAGGCGCGGTCCGGTTCGACGACGCGGCTGAGGTCCTCGTAGCCGAGCTGGCAGACCACCGAGTAGGGGGCCAGCGGCGCCTCGGCGGCGCCCACCACCACGGCGTCGGTGCCGCGGTGGATGGAGCGGCTGGCGTGCGCCAGCGCGTCCAGTCCGCCCGCCTCGTCGCTGGCCACCACGCCGCACGGCCCCTTGAAGCCGCCGCGGATGGAGATCTGGCCGGTGCTGGCCGCGTAGAACCAGGCGATCGACTGGTACGGGCCGACATGGCGGGAGCCCTGGCCCCACAGGTGCTGCAACTCCCGCTGGCCGAACTCGCCGCCGCCGGAGCCGGCCGCCGTCACCACTCCCACCGCGAACGGCGAGCGGTTGTAGTCGGCCCGGCCCAACAGGGCGTCGTCCAGCGCGAGGTTGGCCGCGGCCATCGCGAAGTGCGTGAACCGGTCGGTCTGGACGAGGAAGCGCTCCTCGATCAGCTCGGTCGGGTCGAAGTCGCGGACCTCTCCGGCGACCTTCAGCGGCAGCTCCTCGCAGCCCTTGCGGGTGACCGTGTCGAGGACGCTGATGCCCTCCTTGGTGGCCTTCCAGAAGGCTTCGGTGTTGGCCCCGTTGGGGGCGATCACCCCGATGCCGGTGACGACGGAACAGCGTGTGCGCGGGGAGCTCATCGGGTCCTCCCACCCGGGCGGGTCAGGACCACGGCCGACTGGAACCCGCCGAATCCGCTGCCCACGGACAGCACCGACCGCAGCGGCACTTCCCGTGCGGTCTTCGGCACGTAGTCGAGGTCGCACTCCGGGTCCGGGTTCTCGTAGTTGGCGGTCGGCGGGACCACCTGATGGATCAGGGCCAGGACGCAGGCGACGACCTCGATCGCGCCGATCGCGCCCAGCGAGTGGCCCACCATCGACTTGATCGAGCTCATCGGCACCTTGTAGGCGTGGGCGCCCAGCGACCTCTTGACCGCGGCGGTCTCGTGGCGGTCGTTCTGCTGGGTTCCCGAGCCGTGCGCGTTGACGTAGTCGACCTGGGTGGGGTCGAGCTGCGCGTGGGCCAGCGAGCGGTTGATCGCCTCGGCCATCTCCAGGCCCTCCTGGGTCAGGCCGGTCATGTGGTAGGCGTTGCCGAAGGTGTTGTAGCCGCGGATCTCGCAGTGGACGGTGGCACCGCGGGCCCGGGCGTGCTCCAGCTCCTCCAGGACGAGGACGGCGCCGCCCTCGCCCATGACGAAACCGTCGCGCCGGGCGTCGAACGGCCGGGAGGCGTGGGCGGGGTCGTCGTTGTTGGCGGAGGTGGCCTTGATGGCGTCGAAGCAGGCCACCGTGATCGGGGAGATCGGCGAGTCCGAGGCGCCCGCGACGCAGACGTCGGCCCGGCCCTCCTCGATGGTGTGGAAGGCGTATCCGACCGCGTCCAGACCGGAGGTGCACCCCGTGGAGACGGTCTGCACCGGGCCGTGCGCGCCGATCTGCTCGGCGACCGCGGACGCCAGCGAACTGGGCGAGAAGGCCCGGTGCAGATGCGGCCCGGCGGGCCGGGGGTCCACGTCCCAGCGGCGGCCGGAGTCGCTGACCGCCACGTAGTCGTGCTCCAGGCGCGTGGTGCCGCCGACCGCGGTGCCCAGGGACACTCCGATCCGCCAGGGGTCCTCCCGCTCCAGGTCCAGGCCGGCCTCCCGCAGCGCCTCCGCCGCGGCGACCAGCGCGAACTGGATGTACCGGTCCGACCTGGCCACCTGCTCCTCGTCCAGGCCGTGCGCGGCCGGATCGAAGTCGCACTCGGCGGCGATCCGGGACCGGAAGCCGGTCGGGTCGAAGAGGGTGATGCCGCGGGTGGCCGTGCGTCCGGCGGACAGCAGGTCCCAGAAGGCCGGGATGCCCACGCCGCCGGGGGCGACGACACCGAGGCCGGTGACCGCCACGCGGCGGGTCATGACACCGGCTCCGGTCGTTCGGGTGGGGCGGCCGGTGTGCTCTCCTCGGAGCCCTCGGTGTCGACGTGGCCCAGTTCCGGCCGCGGCGCCAGCGGGCCGAGGTGGAAGACCATCCGGGCCTCGGTGTCCCCGACGTTGCGGAAGCGGTGCCGCATGTACGGCGGGATCATCAGCCCCTGGTCCGGGCGCAGCGGGTACGTCACCCCGTCGAGGTCGGCCTCCAGGGAGCCCTGGACGACGTAGACGAACTCCTCGGAATACGGGTGGTAGTGCTCGCCGATGCGTTCGCCGGGCTGGACCAGTGCCATGCCCATGAAGCCGCTCGTGGCGCCCACCGCGCCGGGTGTCAGCATGGCACGCAGATCACCTCCGCGCCGGCGGTTGGGCTGGGTCTCGCTGAGGTCCACGATGCGTGGGCGGTGCGTGGTCATGGCTGATTCCTCCAAGGGCGTGATGCCGGTGGACGGGTGGGACGGTGCGGACGTCGAGAAGGACGAGAAGGACGGGAAGGCCGAAAGGGGGCACGGCCGGGTGCGGCCGGTGCGCCCGTCGGCGGGCGGCCGGCGCGCTCAGGCGCCGGGGGCCCGGCGGTCGGTGACGAGGTCCATGTCGGCGCGGGCCAGGAAGCGCGCCAGCTCGCGCTCGCTGGTCATACCGCCGGCCACGTCGCCGTCGAGCAGCCGCCGCAGCACGGCGAGGCTGCGGGGTCCACGGGCGCCGAGGGACACCAGCGGGTCGCGGTCGAGCGGGGCCCGCAGATCGACGAGGCGGACGACGATGTCGTCGCGCTGGAAGATGGTGCTGCTGTGGACGGGGCACGCCGGGTCGTCGGCGGTCTCCTCGTCCTGACGGGCCAGCAGCTGGGCCAGCGTCATACCGCAGCCCTCCTTGGCCGGGTAGAAGAGCGCATGCCGTTCGAGGTCCCCGGAGTCCCCGGTCTGCCGGCCGCCGATCGCCACGTGGTGGACCGCGGGCAGTGCGGCGCGGGTGAAGAACACCCGGGCGGAATCGGGGTCGTTGAGGTCCCGGTCCTGCTCCAGGTACGGGTTGATGGCCTCCTCGACGGCCCGGACCTCGGGCTGCCGGGAGACATGGCGCAGCGCGGCGACCAGGTCGCCCTGCACCTCGATGGTGCGCACGACGCGGTTGCCGTACATGAAGAGGGAGGTGCGGAGCAGCCGGGTGTCGGCGTCGACCCGGGCCTCGGGGGAGGTGTAGCCGGAGAGGATGCCGGCCACCGTCGACTCGCTGCCGGGCTTCACGGTGAAGGTCAGGGCGTGCCGGACCACGCCGTCCCCGACGCGGGGGTGCGCCTGGAGCCGGCCCTTGACGGACTCGGGGGCGCCGGCCGCGGCACCGGAGGTCTCGCGCAGGACGCTGAAGCGCAGGGAACGGGTATCGCGTACGCAGCTGTGCAGCGGCTGCACCATCTTCACGTGCTCCTCGCTGTTGACCCAGGCGAGGAACGGCGGGGCGCTCTCCCACTCGCTGGTGATCAGCCACTGGGAGGGGTTCTCGATGGACTGGCACAGCTGGTCGCTGATGTGCCCGGGGACGGACGCGACCTGGTTCCGCAGCTGCTCATAGGCTTCCAGGAACTGCTGCTGGGCACCTTCCTGCAGGTCCAGCAGAAGCACGACCCGGAGTCTGGATCCGTCGAAGGCGGACTGCGATATTCGTTCCGACAGCGGTGTCATCGTGTACGCATCTCCTCCGGGGCGGCGGGCCCCTGTGGTGCGTCGTCGGTTCCGGGCGGCCCGGGATTCCGGTGCCTCCCGCACTCCCGGTGCGATCCGGGCGACTGAGCCGATTGGGGGGACCTCCGGCCCCGGCGTGTCGCGGGCGGCGGTCCGGATTCGATCGTGGCCAACACCCACGGTCGGCGCGAGATCTGTGAGCCATGCAGGTGAACCGTGATGGAAGGCGCCACAGGCCGGGCATGCGTTGCTCCATCTCCCGTATGCGTCGCTGGAGCTGGAGCCAAGCACATGAACCCGAAGGCCGAAGACCGGGTGCCGGTACTGATCGTGGGCGGGTCCCTGGTGGGCCTGTCCGCGTCGCTGTTCCTGGGGCGCCTGGGGGTCCCGCACGTCCTGGTCGAGAAGCACCCGGCCACCTCGCGGCATCCACGCGGGAGGGGGAACAACGTCCGCACGATGGAGCTGTACCGGGTGGCCGGCGCCGAGCGCCGGATCCGTGCGGCGGCCTCGGTCCTCGCCGACAACCACGGGATCCTCCAGGCCCGTTCACTGACCGGCGACGAACAGGAGTGGCTGTTCCGGGAGATCGACCCGGGCGGCGCGCTGGCCCGCTTCAGCCCGTCCCGGTGGTGCCTGTGCAGCCAGAACGACCTGGAGCCGGTGCTGCTGCGGTGCGCCCGCGAACTCGGCGGCGACCTGCGGTTCCACACCGAGCTGATGGGCTGCGACCAGGACGCCGACGGGGTCACGGCCGTGCTCAAGGACCGGGACACCGGCGAGCGCACCACCCTGCGCGCCGACTACCTCGTCGCCGCGGACGGGCCGCGCAGCCCGGTGCGGGAGCGGCTGGGCATCGGCCGGTCCGGCCCCGGCGACCTCTTCCACAACGTCAGCATCACCTTCCGGGCCCCGGAGCTGGCCGACGCGGTCGGCGACCGCCGCTTCATCGCCTGCTACCTGACCGACCCGGAGGCCGACGGGGCGCTGCTGCCCGTGGACAACCGCGCGGAATGGGTCTTCCACGCGCCCTGGCACCCCGAGCGGGGCGAGACCCTGGAGGACTTCACCGACGCGCGCTGCATCGAGCACATCCGCCGGGCCACCGGCGTACCGGGCATGGCGGTCGAGATCACCGGCAAGGCGCCCTGGCACGCCGCGGAGCGGGTCGCCGAGCGGTACTCCGCGGGCCGGATCTTCCTCGCCGGCGACTCCGCCCACGAGATGTCCCCGACGGGCGCGTTCGGCTCCAACACCGGCATCCAGGACGCACACAACCTCGCCTGGAAGCTCGCCGCGGTCCTCGACGGCTCCGCGGCCCCCGCGCTGCTGGACACCTACGAGGAGGAGCGCCGGCCGGTGGCCGAGGTGACCAGCGCCCGCGCCTCGGCCCGGTCCGCCGAGCACAGCCACCCCGGCTACGACCCGGGCCCCGGTGGCGGCGGCCGGCAGCGCGGGGTGCTGACCGTCGCCCTCGGCTACTGCTATCCGCGCGGCGCGGTCATCGGCGCCGACCCCGAACTCCCCGTCGTCCCCGAGCGGATGCGGCTGACCGGCGAGCCGGGCACCCGGGCCCCGCACCTGTGGGTGCATGCGGACGGCGAGCGGCGCTCCACGCTGGACCTCTACGAGCGGTCGTTCGTCCTGCTGACCGGCACCGAGGACGGCAAGATCTGGCGCGCCGCGGCGGAGGCCGCCGCGGCGCACTGGACGGCCCGGCTGGACCACTACCGCGTGGGTACCGACGCCGACGCCGACCTCGTCCCGGAGGGCGGCGCCGACTGGGCCGAGCTGCACGGGACGACCCCGGAGGGCGCGGTCCTGGTACGACCCGACGGCTTCGTGGGGTGGCGCGCCGAGGGCCGCGTCGCCGACCCGGAGGGCGCACTACGCGAGGTACTGGGCGGCCTGCTCCGCCGGGCCTGACCCAAGGAGGCGGCCGGACCGGGCCGCAGGCTCTCTCCCCCTCCTCCCCTCCTCTGGAACGTATCTTCTGACCGTCACCGCCGCAGGGGTCATCTGGCGCGTGACCGGCCCCGTGCCGCAACTCCCGGGGCGATGTGGTGTTGAGTCCGGGCATGGACGCCAAGAAGACCGCGGGGCCTTCCTTCCACCGCATCTCGCTGCCGCACCAGCCGCCCCGGCTGCCGCCGCCCGCCGTCCGGCGGCCCGCCGAGGAGGAGACGCCGATCTTCGACCAGCTGCTCAGGGAGTGGCGGGCCGGCGAGCTGCGGCCGGCGGTCACCTGGCCGATCGACGATCCCGGGAAGACCAGGCCGGGCACGGTTGTTGGGGTCGATGACGGACGTCCCCGTCCACGGAACCGTACTGAGGAGCCCGAGCATGAGCCTGTACGACATCCCGCTGCGCACCCTGACCGGTGAGCCCGCCTCCCTCGCCGACTATCGGGGCAAGGCCCTGCTGGTGGTCAACGTGGCGTCCAAGTGCGGGCTGACCCCGCAGTACACGGGCCTGGAGCGGCTCCAGCAGCAGTTCGCCGACCGCGGTTTCAGTGTCCTGGGCTTCCCCAGCAACCAGTTCGCGGGCCAGGAGCCGGGCACGGCCGAGGAGATCGCGACGTTCTGCTCGACGACGTACGGCGTCAGCTTCCCGCTGTTCGAGAAGACCGACGTCAACGGCGCGGACCGGCACCCGCTGTACGCCGAACTGACCGCCACCCCGGATGCCGAGGGAACGGCCGGCGACGTCCAGTGGAACTTCGAGAAGTTCCTCATCGACCACACCGGCGCGGTGGCCGGCCGCTTCCGCCCGCGGACGGAGCCGGAGGCGGCGGAACTGGTGGCGGCTATCGAGGCGGCACTGCCGGCCTGAGCCGCGGCGTCCCGGCGGCGGGCCGGGCCGGTGGGCGGCGCCGGTCCGGCCCGGGCGGTGGTGCGGTCGTCGTCCCGATGTCCCTCTTCCGGGCGAATTAGACTGGTCGCAGCCGTATCGTTTCGCCTCGTTTTGTGCTGGGCCGAACCAGAAGCCGTCTTCATGCCGCCTGCGTCGCCGTTCCCCGATCCCACCGACCCGCACGCCGGGGCCGGGGTCGAGGGCTCGGCGGCGGAGCTCGCCGAGCAGACCGCGCAGAGCCTGCGGCATCTGGCCGGCGGTCCGCTGTCCCGGCTGCCGCAGCTGCTGGAGGCGATGGTCGCCATCGGCTCCGACCTGGACGTGCACCGGGTGCTGCACCGGATCGCCGAGACCGCCGCGTCGCTGACCGGCGCCCGCTACGCGGCCGTGGAGGTGCTGGACGAGGACGGCGACGGGCTGCGCGACCTGATCACCCACGGCAGCCCGCCCGAGGGCCGGCCGTCCGCCCCGTTCGCCCTCCGGGTGCCGATCAAGGTGCAGGGCGAGCTGTTCGGGAGCGTCTTCCTGGCGGGGAAGGCGGACGGCGCCGCGGCAGGGTCGGCTGCGCGCGCCGGGCGGTTCGGCGAGGTGGACCTCCAGCTGCTGCGGGTGCTGGCCACCGAGGCCGGGATCGCCATGGGCAACGCCCGGATGCATGCCGCGGCCCGGCAGCGCAGGCGCTGGATCGACGGTGCGGCGTCGGTGACCACCGCGCTGCTGGCCGGGCCGGAGACCGGTTCCACGACCGAGCACGCGCTGACGGTGGTCGCCGAGAAGGGCCGGGAGCTGGCCGAGGCGGCGACCGGCGCGGTGCTGCTGCCGCAGCCGGACGGCGCGATGGAGGTGGTGGCGATCTCCACGGAGCTGCCCGAGTCCGTGCGCGCGGAGGCGTACGGGGGCACGATCCCGCCGGAGAGTCCGGTGCTGCACCGGATCCACGCCGGGCAGGCGGTCTTCTCCGACGACTTCGCCGCCGATCCCCGCTCGATCTCCCCGCTGTCGCGCCATTACGGACCGACGATGCTGCTGCCGCTGCGCAGCGGCGGGCGAGTGTTGGGCGCGCTGGCCCTGTGCCGGGCGTCCGGCGGGCCCCGTTTCACGCAGCTGGAACGGACGCTGGGCACCCAGTTCGCGTCACAGGCGGCGCTGGCGCTGGTCCTGGCCGACCGCCACCGCGACCGGGAGCGGCTCGCGGTCTACGAGGACCGGGACCGGATCGCCCGGGATCTGCACGACCTGGTGATCCAGCGGCTGTTCGCCACCGGGATGCTGCTGGAGAGCGCCCAGCGGACCGCGGTCCTCCCGGAGGTCAAGGAGGGCGTGGGGCAGGCGGTCGACGAGTTGGACGCGACGATCCAGGAGATCCGCACCGCGATCATCGCGCTCCAGCAGGGGCCGCCGGAGGCGCCGGCCGGGCCGCGCACCCGGATTCTGCGGGAGGCCGGCGCGGCCACGGCGGTGCTGGGCACCCGGCCGTCGGTGCAGTTCGTCGGGCCGGTGGACGCGCGGGTCGGCGCGGAGTGCGCGCGCGAGCTGGTGGCCGCGGTCGGGCGGGCGCTGGCGGAGGTGGCACGGACGGCGACCTCGGCCCGGGTCGTCGTGGACGCGACCGCCACGCTGGCCGACGGCCGGGAGGGGGTGCGGATGACGGTGACGGGCGAGGGCGGTGAGGACGGTGACGGCGGTGGGGACGGTCAGGAGCGTGCGAACGGTCCGGCCGCGCCGGTGGTCTGGGAGAGGCCCCTTCAGCCGTAGGACCGGGGCCCCTGACGCACGGCGGGTCCCGTGGCACACGGCGGGCGGTGTGGCCGCGGCGGCCCGGTTGCGGGACAGGGCGCGGTCCGGGTCGCCCCCTGGGGTGACGGTGAGCGGAATCCCTTGACCTCAAGATTGGTTGAGGTTCTAGGTTCTTTCGTGTCGCCGGCCCTCACGGCGATCCCGTGACGACCGGCAAACAGGAGGCCGCGATGGACATGGAAGTCACCGCCTGGCATTCGCTGCACAGCACGATGATGGCCCAGCGGGGCAGGCACCGCTTCTCCCGGGGGACGTTGCGCCGGATCGCGGCCTTCGCCCGCCCGCACCGCCGGATACTGGTGTGGTTCCTGGTGCTGAGCACCGTCACCGCGCTGCTCGCGGTGGCGACCCCGCTGCTCGCCGGGCGGGTGGTGGACGCGATCGTCGGCGGCAAGTCGGCCGGGCTGGTCGTGGAGCTGTCCGGGCTGATCGCGGCCATCGCGCTGGCCGAGGCGGGGCTGGGGCTGCTGACCCGCTGGCTGTCGGCGAGCATCGGCGAGGGCCTCATCCTCGACCTGCGCACCACCGTCTACGACCACGTCCAGCGGATGCCGATCGCCTTCTTCACCCGCACTCGCACCGGGGCCCTGGTCAGCCGGCTCAACAACGATGTGATCGGCGCCCAGCGGGCGTTCAGCGACACCCTCTCCGGAGTCGTCAGCAACCTCGTCACGCTGCTGCTCACGCTCGGCGTGATGCTCAGCCTCTCCTGGCAGATCACGCTGATCGCGCTGGTGCTGCTGCCGGTGTTCGTACTGCCCGCCCGGCTGGTCGGCCGGCGGCTGGCGGCGCTGCGGCGGGAGGGCGCCGACCACAACGCCGCGATGGGCACCCAGATGACCGAGCGGTTCTCCGCGCCCGGTGCCACCCTCGTGAAGCTGATGGGCCGGCCGGCCCGCGAGTCCGCGGAGTTCGCCGCCCGGGCCCACCGGGTGCGCGACATCGGCGTCCGCTCGGCGATGGTCCAGACGTACTTCGTCACCGCGCTCACCCTGGTCTCCGCGCTGGCGCTGGCCGTGGTCTACGGGCTGGGCGGTTTCCTGGCGCTGCGCGGGCAGTTGGAGGCGGGCGCGATCGTCTCGCTGGCCCTGCTGCTCACCCGGCTCTACGCCCCGCTGACCGCGCTGTCCGGTGCGCACATCGAGGTGATGAGCGCGCTGGTCAGCTTCGAGCGGGTCTTCGAGGTGCTGGACCTGGAACCGCTGATCACCGAGCGGCCGGACGCCCGGCCGGTGCCGGAGGGCCCGGTGTCGGTGGAGTTCGACGCGGTGCACTTTGGCTACCCGTCCGCCGACAAGGTGTCGCTGGCCTCCCTGGAAGAGGTCGCCACCCTCAACACCCGGGGCGGCGAGGAGGTCCTGCACGGCGTCTCCTTCCGCGCCGAGCCGGGCCAGATGGTCGCCCTGGTCGGCTCCTCGGGCGCCGGCAAGTCCACCATCGCCCAGCTGCTGCCGCGGCTGTACGACGCGGATTCCGGTGCGGTGCGGCTGGCCGGCGTCGACGTCCGCGAACTGTCCGCCGCCTCACTGCGGGACACCCTGGGCATGGTCACCCAGGACGGCCACCTCTTCCATGACTCCATCCGGGAGAACCTGCTGCTGGCCGCCCCCGAGGCCACCGAGGACGCCCTATGGGACGCGCTGCGCCGGGCCCGCCTGGACCAGCTGATCGCCTCGCTGCCCGACGGCCTGGACACCGTCGTCGGCGAACGCGGCTACCGCCTCTCCGGCGGCGAACGGCAGCGGCTGACCATCGCCCGGCTGCTGCTGGCCCACCCCCGGGTGGTGATCCTGGACGAGGCCACCGCCCACCTGGACAACACCTCGGAGGCAGCCGTCCAGGAGGCGCTCACCGAGGCGCTGGAGGGGCGGACCGCGCTGGTCATCGCCCACCGGCTGTCGACCGTGCGGGCCGCCGACCTGATCCTCGTCGTCGAGGGCGGCCGGATCGTCGAGCGGGGGACGCACGAGACGCTGCTGGCGGCCGGCGGCCGGTACGCCGAGCTGTACCGGACCCAGTTCGCCGCCGCGGACGCCGGCCCGGAACTGTTGTCCCCCGCCCCTTCGCTGGTGAACTGACGGCACCGGCTGCCGACCGGTCGGGAGGCCCTCGCCCCTTGGGCGGGGGCCTCGGCGCACCCACGACGCGAGCGGCGATCCGGGTGCACGAGAAGTGGCGGAAGCCCGGGAGGGCTGACAACCCTTGAGCGTGGCAAGAGATATCGACGGGACGCACCGAACGTTGGGCCAGGCACGGCGACAGGGAGCCCGTATGGACATACCGCTCGGCCACCGGACACGGGAGGCCGGTTCCCTCTGGGTCCGCGGCCCGGCCGCCGCGCTCGCGGGCGCGCTGCCCGCCCTCGCCTTCCCCGCGCCGTCCTGGTGGTGGCTGGCGTACGGAGCACTGGTGCCGTGGCTGCTGCTGGTGCGGTCGGCGCACACCGCCCGGCGGGCCGCGGTGTACGGGTGGCTGGGCGGTGCCGGCTTCATGCTGGCGGTGCACCACTGGCTGCTGCCGAGCCTGCATGTCTTCATCCTGGTGCTGGCGCTGCTGCTGGGGGCGCTGTGGGCGCCCTGGGGGATGCTGGTGCGGGCGCTGCTGGGCGGGGCGCCGTCCGCCGGGCGGGCCGCCGCCGCGCTGGTGCTGGTGCCGTCCGGCTGGCTGATGGTCGAACTGGTCCGTTCCTGGGAGTACTTGGGCGGACCGTGGGGGCTGCTGGGCGCCAGCCAGTGGCAGGTGCCGCCCGCGCTACGGCTGGCGTCCCTCGGCGGGGTGTGGCTGCTGAGCCTGCTGATCGTGGCGGTGAACACCGCGCTGGCCGGGCTGATCGCCGTCCCCGCGGCCCGGGTGCCGGCCGTCGCGGGCCTGCTGGTGTGCGTGCTGGCCGGCACCGCGGTCTGGCTGTGGGCGCCGCTCCCCCGGCCCGCCGGGACGGTGCGGATCGCGATCGTCCAGCCGGGCCCCGGCGGTACGCCCACCCAGCGGCTGGCCCGCAGCGAGGCGCTCACCAGTGCGCTGGCGGGCCGCGGGGTGCGCCTGGTCGTCTGGGGCGAGAGCAGCCTCTACCAGGACCCGGCCGACCATCCGGCGCTCGCCGCCCGGCTGGCCGCGCTGTCCCGGCGCACCGGCGCCGACCTGCTGGTGAACGCGGACGCACCGGACCACGCCCGCACCGGGATCTCCAAGAGCGCGGTGCTCATCGGCCCGACCGGCCCGACCGGCGACCGCTACGCCAAGATGCGGCTGGTGCCGTTCGGCGAGTACATACCCGCCAGGTCCCTGCTGGGCTGGGCGACGAAGGTGGGCAAGGCCGCCGCCAGCGACCGCCGGCGGGGCACCCACCAGGTGGTGATGGCACTCCCCGCCGCGGCCGGTCTGCGGGCCGGTCCGCTGGTCTGCTTCGAGACCGCCTTCCCGGACATGAGCCGCCGGCTGGCCGCCGACGGCGCGCAACTGCTGGTGGCCCAGTCCTCGACCGCGACGTTCCAGGACAGCTGGGCGCCGGCCCAGCACGCCTCCCTGGGGGCCTTGCGCGCCGCGGAGACCTGGCGCCCGATGGTGCACGCCACGCTCACCGGCGTCAGCGCGGTGTACGGGCCACGGGGCGAACCGGTCGGCGAGCGGCTGGGCACCGACCGCACCGCGGCGGCCGTCTACGACCTGCCGCTGGCCCGCGGCACCAGCCCGTACACCCGGTGGGGCGACTGGGCGGTCCACGGGGCGGTCGCCGCACTGCTCGCCTACGGGGCGATCGAGGCGGGCCGGGGCGTCCGGCGCCGCCGCGTCGACCGCTCGGCCGGGCCCGGGACTAGCGCCGGGCGGCAGCCTGTGCGAGCGCCTCGGTGACTACCCGTTCGCACAGTTCGTGGGTGCGCAGCGCGTCCCGGGCCGACGGCCGCCGCCCGGCCCGGACGTCGTCCAGGAAGGCCAGCACGATCTGCTCGATGCCCCGCTGACGGGCCACCGGCTCCCAGTCGCCGCGGCGGCGGATGCTCGGCTGCCCCTGGTGGTCGACGACCTCGGCGAGGTTGACGACCTGGCGGCGGGCGTCCTGGCCGGAGACGTCGAGGAGTTCCTCGACCGAGCCGCTGCGGCGGTTCATGGTGCCGAGGGCGGTGAACCCGTCGCCGGACAGCTGGAGCACCACATGGTCCATCAGGCCGTCCCGCACCCGGGCCCGGACGTCGACGTGCTCGATCTCGCCGGGCACGAGGAAGCGCAGGGTGTCGACGACGTGGATGAAGTCGTCGAGGACCAGCGTGCGGGGGTCCTCGGGCAACCCGGTGCGGTTCTTCTGGAGCAGGATCAGGTCGCGGGGGTGCTCCAGGCACTGCGCGTAGCCGGGGGCGAAGCGGCGGTTGAAGCCGACGGCCAGGCCGACCCCGCGCTCCTCGGCGAGGGCGACGATCCGCCGGGTGTCGGCGATGTCGTAGGCGATCGGCTTGTCCACGTAGGTCGGCACGCCGGCCTCGATCAACCGGGTCACCAACTCGGGGTGGGCGACGGTCGCGGCATGGACGAAGACGGCGTCCGGCGCGGCGGCGAGCAGCCCGTCCAGGTCGGCGTGGAGCTGCCGCCCGGTCAGCCGGTAGGCGTCCCCGGCCTGTTGCAGCGCCGCCGGGTTGCGGGTCTGCAGATGCAGCTCGATCCCGGGCTGTGCGCCCAGTACGGGGAGATACGCCTTGCGCGCGATGTCCCCGAGTCCGATGCAACCGACCTTCACTCGACTTCTCCCTTGGTTCCGCGGTCCGGCGCCCTGCCCCGTCACCCGTCCGGGCACCTGGTCACGCAGCTTACGGGGCGGTCGGCGGCCGCCAGTCGGCGATGCCGTCCAGGCCGCGCAGCGCGAGGTCGGGCGCCAGGCGGGCGGTGGCCGCGAGCAGGGCGCCGCGCAGCGCGCAGGCGGGCCGGGACCGCCAGGTGGTGAGCCGGCCGATCCGCCCCGACCGGCGGACCACGGCCATGGTGCGGGGCAGCCGCTGCCGGGTGTAGGCGGCGAGCGCCGGAGCGAGGGCGGCGTCCGGGGCGGCCTCGTGGGCGAGGACCACGGCGTCCTCGACGGCCTGGCAGCCGCCCTGCCCGAGGTTGGGCGTCATGGGGTGCACCGCGTCGCCGAGCAGTGCGACCCGGCCGCGGTGGAAGGCGGGCGGCGGGGCGGCCGCGGCGTACACGTCGTTACGGAGGACCGCGGCCGGGTCGGCGGCGGCCAGCAGCTGCGGGACAGGCCGGTGCCAGTCGCCGAACCGCCGTAGCAGCTCGGCCCGTTGGTCGCCGCCGTCCCGGTCGCCGCCCGGCGGAACGGCCGCGGTGGCGTACGCGTAGATCCGCCCGTCGTGCAGCGGCAAGGTGCCCCACAGGCCGCCCGGCCCCCACGTCTCGTGCGCGGTGTCGGGATCGGCGAGCCCGGCGGCGTCGACGGCGGGCACCACGAAACGCCAGGTGGTGAAGCCCGCGTAACGGGGCGCGGGGTGGGCGGGGAAGAGCGCCCGGCGGACGGCGGAGTGGATGCCGTCGGCGGCGACGACGAGGTCGGCGGTCAGCTCCGCCGGTTCGCCGTCCGGGCCGGCGGTCCGGACCCGGGCGGGCCGGTCGTCGCGCAGTGGATCGCCGGCGTCCATGAGGGTGGCCGGGGCGCCGGTGCGGACCGCGGCGCCGGGCAGGCGGCCGGCGAGCAGGGCGACCAGATCGGCACGGTGGACGACCACGACGGGGCCGCCGAACCGCCGGACGGCGGCCGCGTTGTCCGTGCGGGCCAGCAGCCGCCCGTCGGGCCGGCGGATCTCGCCCGTCAGCTGCCGGGAGGCCATGGCGCGGACCGCGTCGCCGACGCCGACGGTGTCCAGCGCGCGCTGTGCGTTGGGGGCCAGCCCGATGCCCGCGCCGACCGGCTCCAGGGCGGCGGCCCGTTCCAGTACGGTCACCCGCCAGCCCCGCCGGTCCAGGGCCACCGCGGCGGTGAGCCCGCCGATTCCGCCGCCGATCACGATCGCGGTGCGTTCCCGCATGTCGCAGCCTCCTTGTGTGCCGAAGTCGCCGAGCCGCATGTCCAGGTGCTGACATGCCGATAGATCGATCTGCCGACGTGCCGACGTGCCGACGTGCCGACGTGCCGACAGCATGACTACATCTGTAGTAGCGGCGCGAGTGAGACTACACCTGTAGTTGCATGATGGTGAACAGAGGTCGCGAGAGGTGTGACAGGTGCGAGAAGTGTCGCACTACGCCCGTAGTTCCCGCGTCCCGGCCCGCGCTAGGCTCCCCTGCATGAACGCCCGTACCGCCGCCGCGTCGTCCGCTCCGCTCCCCCGGCACCGCCTGATCGCCGACACCGCCCTGACCCTGCTCGCGGAGCGGGGCATGCGGGGGCTGACGCACCGCGCCGTCGACGAGGCGGCCGGGCTGCCGCAGGGCTCCACGTCGAACCTCGCACGGACCCGGGCGGCGCTGCTGACGGCCGCGGTGCGACGGCTGGCCGAGCGCGAGGCGGCGGTGCTGGCGCCGGATGAGATGCCGGGCGTCGCCGACCCGGCGGCCGGCTCCCCGGCGGCGCTCGCGGAGGCGCTGGCGCTCGCTCTGCACCGCTATCTCTCCCGCCACCGGACGTTGCTGATCGCCCGCTACGAGCTGGCGCTGGAGGCTACCCGCAGGCCGGAGTTGCGGGAGGTCTACGACGGAGCGGGCCGGGCCTTCAGGGAGCCGGCGGAGGCGCTGCTGAGGGCGGCCGGTTCGCGCGCGCCGGAGCGGCAGGCGCTGGCCCTGGTGGCGTGGTGCGACGGGGTGCTGTTCTCCTGCGTCGCGGGGCAGTTCCATGCCGCGGTGCCGACCCGCGACGCGCTGCGCGCCTCGTGTGCGGAACTGCTCGACGGGATGCTGCGCGGCTGAGCCGGGGACCGGCGCGGCCCGCGGCGGGCGGGGACGGCGGCCCGCCGACCCAGCAACGGACAGGGACTGTGCCGGCGTAGCCGATGACCGGCAGGGACGGCGCGGATGTGACCGGCACCGGGCAGGCCGGCCCGCAGCGCTATCGGGGCGGCCCCGAGGTGCCCTCGATGCGCAGTTCCAGACGCTCGATCGCGTCGGTGAGGCGCCGCCGGTAGTCACCCTCGGCGAGGGTGCGCACCGAGGCGCGAGCCCGCCGGAGCTGGGCGCGGGCGTCGGCCGGGCGGTCGAGTCCGGCGTAGTCGGCGGCGAGATTGAGGTGCAGGGCGGGGAAGAACGCCCGGACCGCGGCGAAGGGGTGGCGGGGGCCCGGCCCGACGGCGGTGCCCGCTTCGCCGACCGTCGCGGTCCCGGTGGCTGGCTCGGCCGCGGGCTCCGCGGCCCGGGCCCGCGGGGGCCGCTCCGTGACGAAGCCCTCCGCCTCCTCCAGGGCGCGCAGGTTCCAGTCCAGGGCGTCCCGGGGGTCGTCCTGGGTGCCGGCCATGTAGTGCGCAAGGGCACAGCGATGGAAGGCGTCGCCGCGCGGGCCGATCTCCTGCCACAGGGCGGCCAGGCGGTTGCGGGCCTCCTCCCGGTCGCCGGCGCGGTGCAGCATGATCGCTTGGCCGATCCGGGTCAGCATGCGGTCCTCGTGCTCCGCCTCCCGTCGCTGCTCCGCCACCGCACACTCCCCGTCCTCGATCGCCGCCACCGTTGGCTCCCCCCGACGCTAACCGCCGGGGGGAAGCTCCGCGCGGTGTGCGCGACGCACCGGGTGGCGGATCAGCCCAGGTCGGGGATGCGCCAGTCGATGGGGGCGTGGCCCTGGGCGGCGATCGCGTCGTTGATCTGGGTGAAGGGGCGGGAGCCGAAGAACTTCTTCGCGGACAGCGGGGAGGGGTGCGCGCCCTGGACCACCGCGTGCCGCTCCTGGTCGATCAGCGGCAGCTTCTTCTTGGCGTAGTTGCCCCAGAGGACGAAGACGGCCGGGTCCGGACGGCTCGCGACGGCGCGGATCACCGCGTCGGTGATCTTCTCCCAGCCCTTGCCCTTGTGGGAGTTGGCCTCGCCCTCGCGGACGGTGAGAACGGCGTTCAGCAGGAGGACGCCCTGCTGGGCCCAGGGCATCAGATAGCCGTTGTCCGGAACCGGGTGGCCGAGCTCCTCCTTCATCTCCTTGTAGATGTTGCGCAGCGACGGCGGCGTCTTGATCCCGGGCTGCACGGAGAAGCACAGACCGTGGCCCTGGCCGGCGCCGTGATACGGGTCCTGGCCGAGGATGAGCACCTTGACCTGGTCGTAGGGCGTGGCCTCCAGCGCCGCGAAGACCTGCTCACGGGGCGGGTAGACGGGGCCGGCCGCGCGCTCCTGCTCGACGAAGTCGATCAGCTCCTTGAAGTAGGGCTTCGCCAACTCCTCGCCCAGGACCCCGCGCCAGGACTCGGGCAGCATGTCGGTGACCACGTCAACAACCTCCGGTGTGCGTTCCGTTCTCTCTCAGAACCTACCGGCGACCACTGACAATCCCCGCCGCGGGCCGTCCGCCGGCGCCCTCGGCGGTATTCCCGGCTCCGCGGGCGACGCCCAGCGGGCCCGCCGGCACCACCCTCACCGGGCTGGGCCGGGCTGAGCTGAACTGGACGAGGTCGGCCCGGGCCGGACCGGGGGCCGCCGACCGCAGCGGCCCCCGGCCGTCACACCCCGGCGTTCAGGAAGAGCCCGCCGTCCACGACGAGGTTCTGCCCGGTGATCCAGCCGGACGCGTCGGACAGCAGGAAGGCCGCGGCCCCGCCGATGTCCTCCGGGACGCCCAGCCGCCCCATCGGGTAGCCGGCGGCCGCCTCCTCCTCGCGGTTCTCGTAGAGGGCCGCGGCGAACTTGGTCTTGATCACCGCGGGGGCGATGGAGTTGACCCGTACCGCCGGCGCGAACTCGTGCGCCAGCTGGAGCGTGAGGTTCACCATGGCGGCCTTGCTGATGCCGTACGCACCGATGAACGGCGAGGGCGCCACCCCGGCGATCGAGGCGATGTTGACGATCGCGCCGCCGTTCTCCTTCTGCCAGGCGTGCCAGGTGCGCTGGGCGAAGCCGAGCGCCGAGACGACGTTGGTCTCGAAGACCTTGCGCGCCACATTGAGGTCGAGGTCGGCGATCGGGCCGAACACCGGGTTGGTGCCGGCGTTGTTGACCAGATAGTCGACCCGGCCGAAGGTCTCCATGGCCCGCTCGACGGCGGTGGCCTGGTGCGCCTCGTCGTGGGCCTTGCCGGCGACGGTGAGCACCCGGTCGGCGCCGAGCTTCTCGGCGGCCTCCTTGAGGGCGTCCTCGTTGCGACCGGTGATGACGACCCGGTCGCCGCGGGCCACCAGGGCCTCGGCGATGCCGTAGCCGATACCGCGGCTGGCCCCGGTGATCAGCGCCACCTTGCCGGAGGGCGCCGGAAGCCCGCTGTCCTGCTCTGTCATATCCCGTCCTCCTGCTCGTGTGCTCCTGCGGTCGGTCCGGCGGTCAGCACAGCGGGCCGCCGGCGACGTACAGCACCTGGCCGGAGACGAACCCGGCCGCCTCGCCGGTGAAGAAGGCGATGGCGTTGGCGATGTCGTCCGGGTTGCCGACGCGCTGCACCGGGATCTGGGTGGCGGCCGCGGTCTTGAAGTCCTCGAAGTCCATCCCCACCCGCGCGGCGGTGGCGGCGGTCATGTCAGTGGCGATGAAGCCGGGGGCGACGGCGTTCGCGGTGATGCCGAACTTGCCGAGTTCGATGGCGAGGGTCTTGGTGAAGCCCTGGAGACCGGCCTTGGCCGCCGAGTAGTTGACCTGGCCGCGGTTTCCGAGCGCCGAGCTGGAGGAGAGGTTGACGATCCGCCCGAACTTGGCGTCCACCATGTGCTTCTGACAGGCCCGCGACATCAGGAACGCACCGCGCAGGTGGACGTTCATGACGGTGTCCCAGTCGGTTTCGCTCATCTTGAACAGCAGGTTGTCGCGGAGCACGCCCGCGTTGTTGACGAGGACGGTGGGTGCGCCGAGCTCCGCCGTGACCCGTTCGACCGCGGCCGCCACCTGGTCGCCGTCGGAGACGTCGCAGCCGATCGCGACGGCCTTGCCGCCGGCCGCGGTGATCTTCCCGACGGTGTCCTTGCAGGCCGCCTCGTCGAGGTCGAGTACGGCGACGGCGCGGCCCTCGGCGGCCAGGCGGACGGCGGTGGCCGCGCCGATGCCGCGGGCCGCGCCCGTCACGATGGCGACACGCTGCTCGGTGGTGGACATGCGGGTTCTCCTCACCCTCGATCGTCGATACCTCGAACACCAGCGGCCGGCCCCCGATCCAGGTGAGCAACCGCTTAGTAGCCTCAGCAGGGCTGACGCTAGAAGCCCGGCCACCCCCTGTCAACGCCCCACCACCGCACGCCGGTCGCAAACAGCGCGCGGGGCGGGTCCCCGAAGGAATCCGCCCCGCGCACCGTGCCCGGCACGCTCTCACCGCACCAGCAGGTCCAGCAGCCGCTCCGCCTCCACCGTGGGATCGGCGGTCAGACCGGTGTGCACCGGCCCCGGCTGGACGATCGTGCTGCGCGGCGCGATCAGCCACCGGAAGCGCTGCCCCGGATCCTCGCCGGCGGCCTGACCGGCCCGTGCACCACCCGCGCAGACGCCCTCCACGGCACCCAACGCGGCCCGTACACCGGCCATGTCCACCTCGGGGTCCAGCGCCAGCAGCCGGGCCTCGTCCAGATGCGTACGGGCCTCGACGAACCGCCGCGCGCGGCAGTACACCACCACCCCCGCGTTGATCATCTCTCCGCGCTCGACCCGCGGTACGACCTTGAGCAGCGCGTACTCGAAGACGTCGCGCCCGTTGTGCAGTCCGCTCACTTCACGGCCCTCCGCGGCAACTTGCCCGCCAGCCACTCCGGTGCCTGCGACGGCCGGTCCTTCGTCGGCTCCCCGACGGTGATCTGTTCACTGACGGTCCGCGCCCGGGCCAGCAGCGTGCGCACATACGCCGCGCGCAGCTCCTCCGGCGAGTCGAAGCCGGGCTCGTCCACCAGCCACTCGTCGGGCACGTCGGCGGCGATCCCGTCGAGCAGTTCCTCGGTGATCAGCGGCGCGAACTCCTCGGCCGCGGCGGCCACATCGGGCCCGAACGTGGCCAGCGCGTGGTCGGAGGCGTCGTACGGCCGGGCCGACGCCTTCTGGGCGGTCGGCCAGTTGTGGTGCCAGATCATCGCCGCACCGTGGTCGATCAGCCACAACTCCCCGTGCCACACCAGCAGGTTGGGGTTGCGCCAGGACCGGTCCACGTTGTTGATCAGCGCGTCGAACCACACCACCCGGCCCGCCTCGCGCGCGCTCACCTCGAACGCCAGCGGATCGAACCCCAGCGACCCGGGGAGGTAGTCCATCCCCAGATTCAGCCCCCCGCTGGCCTTCAGCAGCGCCTGGACCTCCTGGTCCGGCTCGCTCAGCCCGATGACCGGATCGAGCTGCATCCGCACCAGCTCCGGCACCCGCAGCCCGAGCCGCCGCCCGAGCTCACCACAGATCACCTCCGCGACCAGGGTCTTCCGCCCCTGCCCGGCCCCGGTGAACTTCATGATGTAAGTCCCGAGATCGTCCCCCTCGACAATCCCCGGAAGCGACCCGCCCTCACGCAAGGGCGTGACATAGCGCGTCGCGACGACCTCCCTCAGCATTTTCCCAGGCTCCACGAAGCTTTTTCCTTAGATTTCACGGTCAACTCCACAGTGGCGCACATCAGCAGACCGCCCACTCTCAGCCCTGGAGAGAATCTGGGGAGTTTCGACTGGCGCGTGCCCATCCCGCTCCCCTCCGAACAGCCCGTCGATGGCGGTCCGCCCTCTATTTCCGGCTTCCGGCATGAAGCGAGCATAGTAACCGAGCGTGATGGCCGGAGAGGAGTGCCCGAGCTTGTCTGCCGTCGGCGAATCCAGACACCAGAAGCGGCATCACCCGGTCCTACCGCTGGCCATCTGGAGCGAGGGCGTCGGAGTCCCTACCGCAGAACCTGCAGCCGGCCTCGCCGACCGCAGCCTGGTCGCCAGCCGTTGGCCAGCTCGCTCAGATGCTCACGCCCGCCGCATCGCAGGGCAGTACTTGGCAGATCTCGGCGTCGGCCGAATCTTGACCCTCTGACGGCACATCAAAACTGACCCACTTGGTGATCTTCGTCTGGTCCTGGCCTTGGTGATCAAGGTCAGGAGGAAGGGTGATCCTCGTGGAGGACTGGGCAGAGATCCGTCGCCTGCACCGGGCCGAGCAGATGCCGATCCGTGCGATCGCGCGGCACCTGGGCCTTTCGAAGAACACGGTCAAGCGGGCCCTGGCCAGCGACCGGCCCCCGAAGTATGCGCGACCGCCGAAGGGTTCGGTGGTGGACGCGGTCGAAGTGCAGATCCGTGAGCTGTTGCGGGAGACACCGACGATGCCCGCGACCATGATCGCCGAGCGGATCGGTTGGGAGAGGGGGATGACGATCCTCAAGGACCGGATCCGCGAGCTTCGACCAGCCTATGTTCCCGTCGATCCGGTCTCCCGCACGACCTACCGCCCCGGTGAACTGGCCCAATGCGACCTGTGGTTCCCAGAAGCACAGATCCCGCTGGGCCATGGCCAGACCGGTCGGCCTCCGGTATTGGTGATGGTGTCGGGGTATTCACGGTTGATCGCCGCCCGGATGCTGCCCTCACGAAGAACCGGCGACCTGATCCATGGTCACTGGCGGCTGCTGTCACAGTGGCAGGCCGTCCCCAAGACGCCGGTCTGGGACAACGAGGCCGGCGTCGGCCGCGGACGTCCCACCAGCGAATTCGCCGCGTTCGCGGGCCTGCTCGCCACCAAGATCTACCTTTGCCGACCGCGGGATCCCGAGGCGAAAGGGCTGGTGGAGCGGGCCAACGGCTATCTGGAAACCTCGTTCCTGCCCGGCCGTCATGTCAGCGGTCCGGACGACTTCAATACCCAGCTCGACGCCTGGCTCAAGGTCGCCAACCGGCGCGTCCACCGGACCCTGGGAGCCCGCCCACTCGATCGGTGGGAGGCGGACCGGGCCGGGATGCTCACCCTGCCGGCGGTGGATCCGCCAACCTGGTGGCGGTTCTCCACCCGGCTGGGCCGGGACCACTACGTCCGCGTCGACACCTGTGACTACTCCGTCGACCCCGCCGCCATCGGTCACCACGTCACCGTGCTGACCGACAACGACAAGGTCATCGCCTTGACCACCGACGGGGAGATCGTCGCTCGACATGTCCGCCGCTGGGCCCGCCACCAGACCTTCACCGATCCCGAGCACGCCGAGGCCGGAGCGATGATGCGGCATCGAGCCCGGCGTCGTCCGACGGGTCAGATCCAGGCCGTCGGCACCGGATCCGGCCCGCTGGTCGAGGTCGAACAGCAAGAGCTCGGCACCTATGACCGACTGTTCACCGTGATCGACGGTGGCGGCGACAAGGAGGCCGGCTGATGCCCCGCACCCCCACCGTCGATGGCGAGTCCGTGCTGACTCAGCCCACAGGCAAGCCCCCGGCTGCCAGCCGTCGCACCAGCCAGCAGACCACCTCCGACCTGGCCTTCCTCGCCCGGGCCCTCAAAGCCCCCGCCCTGCTGGCCGCCGCCGACCGCCTGGCCGAACGAGCCCGCAAGGAGTCCTGGACCCATCCGGAATACCTCGTCGCCCGCCTCCAACGCGAGGTCGCCGCCCGCGAATCACACATGGCGTCTGGGCTGCCCATTTTGATCACGGCATCCGCGCAGGTCACGTGTGCCTCGCAGAGGTAGCAGAGGTAGACGACACATCGCGGGGATGTCTGTCACCAAGACCGCACCCGCCGACCCCTCTGTCAGGTAGCGCCCTGTCCTGCCCCGCGGACTCGGCAGATTCCTACTGCGTTTAGCCATGCCGCCTGCTCCACGCCAGAATGACGGCGGTTGGGGCGGCCCGATCGGTTCACGCGTGAAACTCGGAGAGATCGATGGTGTGAACGCGCAGCGGGTGGCCGTACACCGGGTGCTTCGTTTCGCGCTCCGGCACCATGCCGAGCTTGCGCATCACGTTCTCGGAAGCGTCGTTGCCCACTCGGGCGATGCTGACGACGCGGTCGAGGCCGCGGTCCTGGAGCGCGAACTCCAGTGCCGCGTGAGCGGCTTCGGACGCGTACCCCTGGCCCCAGAACTGCCGACCGAGCCGCCAGCCGATCTCCACCGCAGGCAGCACCTCAGGCAGGAACGTGGGCACGGAAAGACCCGCGAAGCCTGCCAGCTCACCCGAGGCCAGCAGCTCAACGGCGAAGAGGCCGAACCCTTCCTCGTCCCACTCCTCCTCCCACCGCTCGATGTCCTCCGCCGTGCGCTCCAGATCACGAACCGAACCGTCGCCGATCCAGCGCATGACCTGCGGGTCCGCATGGATCTCCGCCATGGGAGCCAGGTCGTCGTCATACCAGCGGCGGAGGAGGAGACGGGGGGTGCGAATCTCGGTCATGGCACCCATCCTGTCGAATGCGAGGGCGCAAGTCGAAGTGCGAAGTCACAGCCCTCGGTCAGGCGCCACGTTGCGCCTCGTCCACCTCGTGTGTGACGACCAGCTTTGAGATCTGGTGACAGATACGGCTGAGAACCTGACACGGCGGGCCGGGCCAGCGCAGGCCGACAGGCTTAGGCAGTGTCCGATAGGTCGTGTGACTGGACGGTCCGACGGTCGAGTACGGCTGACTCATCGACAGCGCCCGTGCGCAAGGTGTCCTACGTGCACGGCACGCCGAATCTGGCGGAGGTGTTCAGCGTGTCGTGCACGCCCTGGGTAGCGCCTGTGCGCCCCTGCGGAGGCATTTCAACGGCGAGCCGAACGGGCATAGCTGGTATTCGGCGGGCTCACCGCACCCCGCACCGGAACGAGAGGGGCTGTCGTGCGTGCGTTGAAGATCAGGAGATCGCTGCGTGCCTCAGCAGCGGCGCTGTTGCTCGCTGCGGCCTTCCCCCTGGCGGGGCCGGCAACTGCCGCCCACGCCGTCGCCGTCGACGTCCTCTGCAAGGGCCAAGAACAGGACACCTTCACCCCCGGCCTGACGCTGCAGCCTCAGCTCGTACACCTCCACGCGGACCAGCGCATGAGCTGCACCTCCACGGACCCCACTCTGACCGGCAGGACAGAGACATTCGACGGCACCTTCACCCTGTCCTGCCTGACACCGTTCTTCAGCGGCCCCGTCACTCTGACGTTCCACTGGAACAACGGCAGGACCAGCACGGCCAGCGGCCGATTCGCCGCAAGCTCGACCGGCAGCGACATGCTCAGCATCTTCAAAGGCAAAGCGACAGCCGGTGAGTTCCAAGGGGACTCCGTCGAGACCGTCCTCGATGTCGCCAAACCGACCGTGCAGCAATGCGCCCAGCCCGGCGGGCTGACCCACGAGAGCGGCGTCTACACCGCGACGTTCCAGAAGCCATAGCCGTAAGCCCGGACGTTGCGCCGTGAGAATCAGGCGCAACGTCCCCAGGGCCGGAACGATACAGACACCACCCGGCCACACGACCCGTCGGACCCTGCCTAGGGGTTGGCGGCGGCCGCGCCGGAACGGAGACCCCTGCGGCGCAGGACGGCCCCGATGGCGACGCACGGCAGGGAGATGACCAGCAGCGCGGCGCCGCTCGACACGGCGAAGGACACTTCTCTTCGCGCCCAGCCCGCTCCTCTGTCGAAGTGCGGGTCCACCATCTCCTCGGGATCCTGGAGTACCCGCACCCGGTCGCCGACCCGATCGTCTTTGCCGCACCTGACGTATCCGGGCCCCTCGACGCGATCGTTGTAGTGGACGGTGCACCGGTATGTGGTGGTTTTCCCGTGACTCTCCTTGATCCGCACGATGGTGCCCGCCGTCGCCACACCCCGCGCCGTGAGGACCGCCGCTTGAGCCGCCTCCGTACCGGACGGTGCGGTGGCGAGCATGGGAACGAAGAGCAGCACGCACACAATGCCGCGCAGTACCGCGGAGGGACAGAGCGCGATCACCGCGAACACAAACCCGAGGAATCCCGCAAAGAAGAGCAGAAATCCGGGCACCGCCATCCACCAGGGAAACGCCATCAGCGCGCCGCCAGCGAGGATCAGGATGGCGCATAAGGGAATCGACAGCGTGGCCAGCACGGGCCGGGAGGGGTAAGGGACCTCACTGTCGCCCGGTCGGCGCTTGCGGGCCCGCGGGTTGGTGCGCCGCCTCCTGCGCGCCGAGGCAACATCCCTGTGCCGACCGACCATAGCCGCCTCGGTCGGCGGCTTCCCCTCTTCCGCGTACGTCATTTCACTCCCCCTGATGATCACCACCCAACAAGGGGAGCGGGCGTGCACCAAGCCGCCGCACAAACCTTTGACGTCACCCTGACATCACGAAACTGGCGGCGCCTCAGCTGGCTGGTGATAGTGCTTGATCACCTAGGCGCGAAGGTGGGCGTAGGGCTGGAGCCTCATGTCTGCCGCTACTCGCATACCGGCCTCGCTCGCGGACCTGGCCATCCCGGTCGACGAGCTGGCCCCCTACCACCGCAACCCGCGCACCGGTGACCTCGACTCCATCACCGAGTCACTGTCCACTCATAGCCAGTACCGGCCGATCGTCGTCAATCGCGGCACGCTCACCGGCCGCCCCAACGAGATCCTGGCCGGCAACCACACCTTCAAGGCCGCCAAGCAGCTCGACTGGACCGACATCGCCGTGACGTGGCTGGACGTCGATGACGACGCGGCGGCGAAGAGACCGGTCGGCGGTCAACGCCCGGCTGCCGGCCGTCAGCCTGGGAACGGTCGACCCCACCGACGTGCCCAACGGCTATGCCCTCCAGATCAGCCTTGGTCCGCTGGACTCGCTGGTCGACTCGATGCGGCTGGCCCGTGCCCACAAGTACGCGCTGCTGCTGAAGATGGCACAACGGCTTCACCAGGCCGGACGCGCGGACGGATGGCCGACGGGTCCAACCCTGCCTGCACGGCTGACGAGTAGCGACAGATCACGGCTGCCGTTCTTCACCAACGCCAGCACCGTCGCAATGGTCATGCAGACGCCCGTTGCGGCTATCAGCCAGCGCATCCGACGAGCGGTTTTCGACGCTTTGGCCCGAGCTCCCAACGCCTCCTGGAAGTCCTCGACCGTCGGCGTATACGACAGTTCTATTCTTGCCACGAAGGCACCTCCTGCGTCCTATCCAGTCGAACTGCCCGGATAGAGATCCCAACGTTCAGATCACCCAGGTTGGGTACTGATTGTCTGTCCATCCGTAGATGGCGCGACGTTGGCTTCCGTAGACTCGAAATGGCGCGGGGCCATAGAGGGAGCGCACCCTTCCATGACCCGCAGCCTGCCTGACCCTTCTGCTGTGCTCGGTTACCGCCGTGACGGGCGTCCGATCCACCCGGTGCTCGGCGCGTCCGCCGATGATCCGTCCAATGAGGAACCGCAGGTCTCCCTCAGCCAGAAGCAGCTCAGTTCGTTGATGGCGCGGGAGAAGGACCAGGGCGGCCGGGCGGCGGTGCGCGGCCTGGTGGACAAGTTGGACTTTCCCAACCTCGGTGAGCTGGAGGAGTTCGTGCGTGCCCAGCGCCAGGCTGCGGAGCAGCAGTTGAGCGATTCGCAGCGGCGCGAGCAGGAGCTCAGTGTCCGCGAACAGTCGCTCGCCGCCCGTGAGACGGCCGCAGCAGCGCGGGAGCGGGAGGCCGCGCGCCGTGCGCTGCTGGCTGGTGTCGGTGCGACCGGCGCGGACCTGGACGATGCGCTGGCGCTGCTGCGCGTCGACGACGATGCCGACGAGACCACGGTCAGGGAGGCGGCCGAGGCGCTGAAGAGCCGGCGCCCGGAGCTGTTCAGCACAGCGTCGGGCAGCGACAGGGTGCTGGCGGCCCCCAGCGGCGCCCCCGCCTCTGTGCCGCCCCCGCGCCCGTCCGGGAACCGCTCGCAGCCTGGCGCGGCGGGGCTGGAGATGGCCCGCCGCCGGGGACTCCTTCCTCCCGCGCCGTAGCCCATCCCGCATTTTCAACGGTCTTGGGGACCACGCCCCGTATCTCGTGGACCGCGCCACCACCCTGGTGAGTGCGCGACCGCCCTGCACACCCAGGAGATCGCGGCGTTGAGTCTTCAGCCGTACACCACCTCTGTGACGGTCACCGCCAACCGGGACTGGCTCGCCTCCCGGCACGGCACCGACTCCACAGAGGCCATCACCCTCGACCTGACCAAGCTCACCAAGAACGCCCACTACGTCGAGCCGACCGCCGCCCAGCCGCACGGCTACGTCCACTCCGGCGTCCCAGTCGGCCGGATCACCGACTCGGGCCTGTACGGGGCGTACGACCCGGAGGCCAAGGACGGCCGCGAAGTGCTCGCCGGCCTCGTATACGCGGAAGCACCGTTCACACCCGGCGTGACCAAGGTCCCGGCGGCGCTGCTCTGGCACGGCACCGTGAACACGGGGAAGATCCCCGGCGACATTTGACCCGTCCAAGATCGTCTCGAGTCCGGCCGGCGCACAGATCCGCTTCCTCGGGGCGGTGAGCGCATGAGCGTCGCCGACCTCCTCAAGAACGTCTCCGTCGCCGACCTCACGGCCCTGACGACGATCGCCGACCTGATCGACGCCGGCCACGTCGCCGTCGAGGTGGAGGAGACCTTCCCGCTGGAGCAGGCCGACGTGGCCCACTCGCGCGGCGAGGCCGGCCGCACCCGCGGAAAGCTCGTCCTCACCATCGCCAACTGACCACATCGGCAAGCACTTTGGAGGAGCACCGTGTACTACGAGATCCGCCGCTACCAGGCCCAGCCCGGACGCCGCGAGGAGTGGGTGCGCTACATGGAGGACACCGTCATACCGTTCCAGACCTCGCTGGGCATGGACGTGACCGCCTCCTTCGTCGACGACCAGGACGAGGACGGCTACGTCTGGATCCGACGCTTCGAGGACGAGGCCCACAGCAAGGCCCTGTACACGGCGGTCTACGACCACGACCGCTGGAAGAACGAGATCGGACCGGCCGTCTACGCCCTGCTGATCCCGGAGAAGACCGTCGTCACCCGCGTGATCCCCACCCCCGCCTCACCACTGCGCTGACCACGTCCCGAGGCCCCGACCGCCACTGCGCCACCCGCACAACACAGCCACGAAGGGATCCGTTCATGAGCACCGACACGCTCGAAAAGTCCTCCCCCGCCCCCTCGATCACCCAGGCCGCCGCCAGCGCACTGATCGCGGCGGTGCACGCGGCCGCCTCCCGGATCGGCTTCACGGCGGCCGTCGCCGTCACCGACCCGGGAGGGCACCTCAAGGCGTTCGACCGCGCCGACGGCGCACCCTTCCTCACCGCCGAGGTCGCCGTCGACAAAGCCTGGACCGCGGTCTCCTTCCACACCCCCACCCACGCGTGGAATGAGTACCTCGCCAGTCCGCGGATCGCGCCGCTGGCCGGCCACCCGACCGCCGATCCCGGGCATGGCGCCAGCGTCGCTCGGTTCAGGCTTCTCGGCTGTCGGCAGCGGGCCGGCGAGCACGCCGAGCGGTTCCGGCGGTGCTGATCAGTCTCAGCGGAACGCGGCGACTATGACGTTCGGCGGCACCCGGTGAGGAGGCGGGCGACCATCCGTTGCGCGTCCGTCCGGTCGTAGTCGCCGCCAAGGATGCACAGATTCCCGACAGCGCGCATCAGCGTGTACGCGGTGACATCCGGATCGAGCTCACCGGCGGCTACGCCGGCGTCGATCAGCGTCGCGCACGCCGGCACCAGTGTGTCGAGCATGAGCGTGTGCAGGTTCTGCAGGCTGGAGTCCTCGGACCGCAATGCGGCGCCGAGGCCGTGCTTGGTGACCAGGAACTCCACGAATGAGTCGATCCACCGCGTCAGCGCCACGGCGGGCGGGATGGGGTCGCGCAGGAGCTTCGGCGCCAGCGCGGCGCACTCGTCGATCTGGTGCCGGTATACGGCGGTGACAAGGTCCGCCCGGGTCGGAAAGTGCCGGTAGACGGTGCCGAGGCCAACGCCGGCGCGTCCGGCGATATCACGGATGGGGGCCTGCACCCCCTGCTCCACGAACGCGGCCGCTGCCGCTTCCAGCAGGGCCTCGCGGGTGCGTCGCATCCCCGCTCGGCGGACTCCGGACGGTTCCGGCACAGCTTCTCCCTTACTCGCGGAACAATGTTCCGCTATGTTGGCGGAACGGCGTTCCGTCGAATTGTGGCAGAACCGGCAATCCCAGAGAAGGCGAGGTCACCATGCCTACCAACCAACTCGGCCGGCAGATCATTGCGGTCAAGCCCATCACCGTCCCCTCAACCGGCCGCGGCATTGAGCTGCAGGTGAAGGTCACCGCCCCGGTGTCGGGCGAAAACCTGCCGGTCATCGTGTTCTCACACGGCAACGCGTGGTCGCTGGACGGGTACGGGCCCCTTGTCGACCGGTGGGCCGCGGCCGGGTTCGTCGTCGTGCAGCCGACCCATCTGGACTCCCGCCGCAACGGCATCGGGTTCGACGACCCGCGGTTCGGCACCATCTGGCGCACACGCATCGACGACCTCCATGCGATCCTCGACAACCTCGACGGCATACTCGCCAAGGCCGGTGGCATGGACGTCCGGATCGCGCACGACCGGATCGCCGCGGTCGGGCACTCCTGGGGCGCCCAGACCGCCGGCACCCTCCTCGGCGCCCGCGTCCTCGACGCTGACGGTGTGTCGGATGAGGACTTCTCCCACCCTGCGGTCAAGGCCGGTGCGCTGATCGCGGCGACCGGAACGGGTGACACCCTCACCGCGTTCGCGGCCGAGCACCTGCCGTTCATGAGGCCGGACTATTCCACTATGGCCACCCCGGCGCTGGTCATCGCCGGTGGCAAGGACCAGTCGGCGATGTCCACCCGCGGACCTGACTGGTTCACCGACGCCTACCACCTCAGCCCGGCGCCGAAGAGCCTGCTCACCCTCGCCGAAGGCGAGCACACTCTCGGTGGCATCGCCGGCGAGAAGGTCGCCGAGACCACCGACGAAGACCCGGATCGCGTCGCCTTTGTCGCGGATGCGATCTCCACCTACCTCCTCGACACCTTCAAGATCGACGGCACCGCCTGGGCGGCGCTCCGCGACGCGGCTACTGATGATGACGGCGTCTGGAGTATCCGCAGCAAGTGACCCCGTTCGCGGCTGGGCTCAGAGGGACACCTGCTTGAGCCCGGCCGCGACCACGGCGCACGGTACTGAGTCAGCGGATCCACCAGTGGGATCGGACGCGCTCTCGCGTTCGCCAAGATGGGACCCTGTGCGCGGTGCGGCGACCCGGACGAGGTTGGGGAAGCAGGACGGTCTTGTATTACGGCCGGTCTAGAGGGACGGCCGTCGCGTACCCGACGGCGAGGGCGGCTACCGGCCCTCGTGGCCCCCGCCACGACTACGTGACCCCGAGGAGTCGGTATGCCCGCGCGCCTTCGTGAACCATCGGGCTGCGTGCCGCGTCCTCCTGATGCGCGGCCCGTGCGGGGTGGGCGCTGTGCGAGGGAGAGCAGCGGACGGATGATGGGTGAGACGATCGGTATCGGGCTCGCCGTATTGGCGGGCCTGGTGAGTCTGTGGGCTGGCGCCCGGGAGGCACGGCTGCAGATGCGGCTGGGCCGCTACGGGCTGTACGCCGAGGGGGTGGTGGTGGACCAGGAGCACACGTCGGCGGACGATTATTCGACGCCGGTCATCGAGTTCACCGACCGGCAGGGCCGACCCGTCAGGTTCCGGCCCGCCGCGACGGGGACGGGGCTGGCCCTCGGAACCCATGTACCGGTCGCCTACCTGCCCGAACGGCCGGAAAGCGCCAGGGTATTCACCCGGAAGTACCGCCTCTCTCGGATCGTCGGCCTGTTCTTCGGAGGCATGCTCTTCCTCGGCGTCGCGGTTGGGTGTGTGCTCACGCGCTGAGCTTGTTCTCCTACCGCGCTCTGCCGGTATGAGGCGTGTCTCGTTGGTGGGTGGCACCGCTACCAGGGCCCGCAGCCTACGTGGCCAGCTGCCGCCCTCCGGCACAGGCCGTCCTCTCACACCGGCGTTCATGCAGGGTGGCGACCTCGCTGTAGCGGGCCGTGGTCACCAGGTGGACGTCGGCGAAGGCATCGGAATCGTGCAGGCACAGCCCCTGTTCGCAGGCGGCCTCCGGGAAAACCTTTCAGCCCTTCATGGCCGGGTTGGGGGTGAGGATGCGGCGCATGACGGCTTCTACGTCTGCACGGGAGGGGGTTTCGGTGCCGGCCAGGCCGCGCAGGGTGAGGCCGTTCATGGCGGCTGCTGCTGCGGTGGCGGTGACCGGGTCGGTGTAGTGGGCCAGGGCGTGGACGGTCAGTTCGACGTAGCGGTCGGCGATCGCACGCAGGGCGGGGCGGCGCAGGGCGGCGAGGTAGAGCTCGAACTCCGTCACCTGCTGTGCTCGCTGTGGGCCGAAGCAGCCCATGAGGACGTCGGTGAGCAGCACAGTCAGCTGGTCGTGGGTGAGGTCGGGGCGCTGGGCGACCCAGTCGTCGAGATAGGCGGCGAACTGGTCCACTGACCGCTGCAGGGCTGCGGTGATCAGATCGTCCTTGGTGGCGAAGTGGTACGTGGTCGCCCCCAGGGGGACACTGGCCACTTCGGCGACGGCGCGATGGGTCAGCCCTTCGATGCCGCGCTCGGCGATCACCTTCTCCGTGGCCGCGGCGATCTCCTCGATCCTGCGCTGCGGGTCACGGCGCCGCCGCCCCGCCGGAGCAGGCTTGCCGGCCATGTCGTCTCCTTCTCCCTCGGACCACCTTCAAGTACATACGTACTGTACATCTTAACGAACCTGGCGTGATGGCGTCGAGCGTGATAAGCGACGTCTACGCAGCTCACACCCCCACAATCACCACCCCCACTGGACTCCAGGGCGTCCAGGCGAGGTGGCGCTCGCCCGCCTGCCCCTGTTGCGCCTCCATCGAGCGGCGCTTACAGTACTAATGTACTGGTTCTGGAGGTGAGCGAAAGGCTCCCCGTCGTGGAACAGATCGGAACAGTTCCCGGGGAAGGGAAGCCCTTCCCGCCCGGATCCCCTACGCGGGACGTGGGCGCACCGGATCTTCGTGTCGATGTTCCGCCATTTCTCCCAAGGAGTGACCCTGATGAAGGCCCCCCGCATTTCCCCCTGCCTCGGCGTGCCGGACACCCAGGCGGCCTGTGACTTCTACGAGCAGATCGGTTTCACCGCGCTGCCCGCCGACCCGAGCCAGGAAGACGACATCCGTCTGCTGCTCTTCGAGGGCGAGTTCGCTCTGATGGTCAACAAGGACGAGGACCTGCGGAACTGGCTGCCGGTGCTGAAGGACACCCCCATCGGCGCGTTCGGCATGTTCTACCTCGCCGTCGACGACTTCGACGCCTACGTGGAGAAAGTCCGCCCTCTGGTCAAGGTGGTCAAGGAACCGTTCGAGTCCCACGGGCAGAAGCTCTTCTACTTCACCGACCCCAACGGCTACGTCGTCGGCGTCACCCAGCGCCAGGAGTGGTGACCACCCCCAGCGCGCCCACCCGGACACCCCGAACTCGTGGCAGGGGCGGTCACGCCACCGCCCCTGCCTCCACCACTACGAGGATCTCGACATGCACATAGCCGTACTCGGCACCGGCGCGGTAGGCCGCGCCCACGCCGCCCGCCTCACCACCCTGGGCCACCAGGTCACCATCGGCACCCGCGACGTGGAAGCGACACTCGCCCGCACCGAACCCGACACTATGGGCACACCGCCCATCCAGCCCTGGCTCACACAACACCCCGGCGTACGTCTCGCCGGCTTCGCCACCGCCGCAGCGGGCGCGGGCCTGCTGATCAACGCCACCGCCGGCCATGCCACCCTCGACGCCCTGCACGCCGCCGGAGCCGACCATCTCGCCGGCAAGACCCTGATCGACACCGCCGTCCCCAACGACTTCATGACCTCCGTCGACCGGCCCATGCCCACCCTCTGGGGCATCCCAGCTCCCTTGCTGGACCCCGTAGGCGGCGACAGCCTCGCCGAACAAATCCAGCGCGCCTTCCCCGAAACCCGGGTCGTCAAGGCGCTCAACACCATGGCCGCCCACGTGATGGTCGAGCCCACGGCCCTCGCCGACGGCGACCACACCGTCCTGCTCAGCAGCGACCACGCCGACGCCAAGCAGCAGACCACCGACCTGCTGGCCACCTATGGCTGGCGCGACATCGTCGACCTCGGCGACCTGACCACTGCCCGCGCCACCGAGATGCTCCAACCCCTCTACCTCGCCCTCACCCGCGCCCTCGGGCACGAGCACCACGGCCTCAAGGTCGTCCGCTGACCAGCACCTCGCCAGGGCGCGACCGCACGGGCGCAGGGCGTCACCCAACCCGCACCCGCCCTCTAGGACACCCACCGCCCTATATCCCACCTACGGTCACCACCGACCGCACCAAGGCACCGCAACCCACCGCAAGGAACATGCACCATGCCCAGCGAGAACTCCGGGAACGCCCTGTCGGGGAAGATCATCTGCCACGCCATGTGGGCCCGCAACGGACGCGAGCTGGCCGAGTTCTACGCCGCCGCCCTCGGCACGAAGGTCAGCCAGACGTACCCCGACGAGCAGGGCAAGGAGGTCGCCTTCGCCCTCTACGTCGGCAAGGCGATGTACCTGTTCTACACATCCGAGTCCTTCACGGCCCCCAACTGGCCGGAGAAGGACCTGCCCTTCCATATGGACCTGAGGTTCACCGACGTCGACGCGGCGGAGAAGCGACTGTTGGACCTCGGCGCCACCAAGCCCGGCCACCAGCCCGGCGGTAAGCACTGGACCGTCCTGCTTGACCCGTCCGGCCAGCCGTTTTGCATCCACGGCTCCCGCTGACCATTCACAACTCCTGCTGACGATTCACGGCTCCCGTTGACGTCCCGGCCCCGGAACCGCATATGACCGCTCTGCCCCGCATCACCGCCGCCGAACGCCGTGCCCGCCTGGTCCGGCGGCACCTCCTCACCCCCTCCAGCAGGGCAACAACACCCCAGGAGGTGGCCGGCGCCATGGTTGCCCTGCACGCCACCGATCCGGCCACCGTCTTCCTTGCCGCGGCGGCCCGTATGCAGGCGCCCACCGTCGGCGCCATCGACCGGGCCCTGTACGACACCGCCGAGCTGGCGCGCATACGCTGCATGCGCCGCACGATGTTCGTCGTCCCGGCCGCGCTGGCCCCCGCCGTGCACGCAGCCACCGTCAAAGACACCCACCGCCACCGCGCCGACGCCCTCGCCACCCTGGCCAAGGCCCTCGGCTGGGACGAGCGGCGCTACACGGCCGTGGAGCAGGCCACCCTCGACGCCCTCACAACCCGCGGCCAGGCCACCGCAGCCGAACTCGCCACCGACGTACCCGACTTGCGTGAACAGATCGTCACCTTCCCCGGCAAGCCCTACCAGTCCCGGCAGCGCGCGAGCACACCGGTCCTGGGCGTGCTCGCCGCACAGGGCCGCATCCGGCGCGCCCGCCCGGCCGGCTCCTGGACCTCGGCGCAGTTCCGCTGGGCCCCAGCCCAGCCGCTGCCGGAAGTCCCCGCCGCCACGGCGATGACCACCCTGGCCCGCCACTACCTGGCGGCGTTCGGACCGGTCACCGTCGAGGACCTGAAGTGGTGGACCGGCTGGAACCTCACCACCACGCGCAAGACCCTCGCCGCGACCGGAGCCCAGGCCGTCGAACTCGACGAAGGCACCGGCTACCTCCTGCCCGACGACCTCGAACCCGCCCCCGCCCCGGAACCCGCAGTGGCATTGCTGCCCAGCCTCGACCCCACCGCCATGGGCTGGCGCCACCGCGACTGGTACCTCGACCCCGACCACACCGGAGCCCTGTTCGACCGCAACGGCAACATCGGCCCCACCATCTGGTGGAACGGCCACATCATCGGCGCCTGGGCCCAACACCCCAACGGCCACCTCAACCACCACCTCCTCACCGACCCCGGCCGAGAGGCGCGCACGGCGATCACCGCCGAACTCGGGCGCCTGACCACCTTCCTGGGCCGCACCCGCGTCACCCCCTGCTACCGCACACCGCTCGAACGACAACTCGCCGGATGACCGACGCCGCCCAGCGGCTGCGGCCCACCCAGAACGGTCCGGGATTCCCTCACCGTTGGGCGGAGTGCGGTTCCCGTCAGGTGGACCTCTCCGAACCGGCGCCCGGCCGGAACTCCGGGAGGCCGCGGGGCCCTTGTCGTAAGAACGCCCTCGTGCCGTAAGAAAGAGCCCGGCCCCCGGCCATGGCCAGCCGGTCGAATCCGATCACGGAAGACATCTGCGGCCCCTATGTCCCAACCCCATTCTCTGCGAAGGAAGTTCGATGCCTGCCGACCGGAACCCGCACTCGCCCTCTGCCGTACGAGCAGCGGCTCTGGCAAGCGTGATGCTGGGCACAGCAGCGTTGCTGGGCGGGTGTGCGCAGGACGACGCGCCGAAGAGTGCGGGACACGCCGCCCCCGTCTCCGGTCCGGTACAGCTGTGGCCGGACAGCCCGCCCTGGCGGCCGCCCTCTCCGGCCCCGGAAGGAGGCCAGGCACCCATGCCCCTGCCCGCACTGCCCCGGGTGCCGTCTGGGGACATCCGGAAAGTGCCCATGCTCGCCATCGTCCAGGCACAACTCGACGCCGATGACCGCCTCGGCGCCTCGCCCTACGACTTCGACCAGGACATCAAGAACAAGATCCGCAACTGTGCCGCCAAGCCGGCGGCCTGCCCCGCGCGGGCCCCTGAATACCACGACCTGACCGGCGACGGGAAGGACGAGCTGATCGTCGGCATCGCAGGCCGCGACCTCCTGCGCATCTGGGTCTTCACGGTCAAGGATGGGCTGGTGAACCGGATCATGAACGCCGGTGGTCTTCCACGGTCGATGGAGGTGGTCGACGGCAAGCTGATCGAGTACGACTCCACGGCGAAGCCCGGCTACGAAGTCCGCACCGTCTACGCGTGGGACCCCTCGCAGCAGGTCTTGGTGGAGAAGTCCACGGAGTACGGACGACGGTCCCCCTCCTCCGCCTCGCCAGGCCGCAAGTCATGAGCGCCCGCCGAACACCGCGAAGACTCCCGCGCACCTGGGCAGCGCCGCTCTACGCGAAGTCCGCGGCCCACATCACCGTCACGTGACGCCTGCTCTCCATCGTTCTCGGCACCCTGATCCAGGTGCTCGTTGGCGGTCAGGCGGGGTTCCAGGCGATGGGGAGGGCGGCGGGTTTGGTGAAGAACAGGTCGGTCTCGAAGGGGATGTCGTGTGCGGAGGTGGCGAGGAAGAGGGTGGGAAAGCTGACGGTGCCGTCGGTGCGACGGTGGATGTTGAAGCCGAAGAGGCACGGCAAGACATCGTTGCAGGTCAGGGGGTATTTCGAGGTCAGCAAGTCAGCACAAAGTCAGCATCGGCGGCGCTACGCCGGGAAACAGATCGACTCCCGGGGGTCATGCGGCCCGCCGTGCCGAGCCCTCCGCGGCGTCCGGGGTCGAGATCCGATGCCAGGTGTCGCACCACGCTACAACCTTCCACACAATTGCAAGCAGCCCCAGAATGCTTGGAGTTGGGTCGTGCGGAACCTGACATCTTCATCCTGGCCAGCGTCGCAATCAGCCCCGGGGTGGCGCGCGATCGACCGCTACGGGTAACACCGTGCCGCGCTGCCCGCGTTGCTGGTCTCCCGCGCGGGACTGGTGGCGCACGCCTGCTTTGTCGGCCATGACGCCATCCTGGACGGTGGGGCCCCCAATCGCCTATCTGCACGCGTCCTCAGCCCGGCAGGCCCCGGACGAATCTGGTGATCAGCGTCGCCACTGCTTGGGGGGCTTGCAGGACCATGGGGTGTCCTGCGTCGATCTGGGCGACTGTGATCGTCGGCCGGTTGCGGGAGAGTTCGGCCAGTTCTTGGCCGAGTCCTCGTGCGAACCGGGCGGTGAGGTCGGCGAACCAGCCCGCCGTGGGCCCCGGCGGTTGAGGCCGGCCAGCCTGTACCAGCAGGAGCGGGCATGCCACCCCTTCCAGCCAGGCGGTGACACCGGGCGCCCCAAGTCTGTCGAGCTCTGCGTACATTTCCAGCGCCGGGGTCCGCTCCGGCAGCGTCTGCCAGCGGCCATCGGGCAGCGGTCGCACGGCGCCGCGGGCTGCGGCCTCGGCGCGCTCGGGCGGAATCCCGTACCGCCCGGCATGCGTGATCTGCTGCTCGATGTAGTCAGGTGGCGCCACAGCCCCGGCCGCGGCCCGTAGTCGCTCCCCCACCCGCTCGGAGCCGGGGTACTGGCCGGGCTTCCCCCACCAGAAGCCGTCCAGATCGACTGCTGCCGGGGTGCGGTCACGGTGCCTGCGCGCGTACTCGACGGCTATCAGCCCACCGAGCGAGGTGCCGACCGGAATCGCCTCCGGTACCCCATGCGCCTCCAGTGTGTCCTCGATGCTCCGCAGTACGTCGGAGACGGCCCAGGAAGAGATGTCGGGGGAACGGCCGTGCCCGGGAAGGTCGACGGCCAGGACACGCTGCTCCGCGGTGAGCACCGCGGCCGACGCATCCCAGTCGGCGAGCGACCGGCCGGCACCGTGCAGCAGAACCAGCGGCGGGCCGTCGCCGCCATGGTCACGAACGTGCAGCATCATGCCGTCCGCCTCCCGCCCGGGCCGTAGCCCGCTGTCAGTCGCCACAGGCCCGCTGCCCGGTAGTAGACGCCGTTCACCAATTGCAGCAGCACCATCGTGGCGGGCCAGAGCAGACCACCGAGTCCAGGCACGACGTCGACCGGCAGCGTGTACGACATCACGACCCGCGCCACGGCGTCGGCGAGCAGGGCGACGCCCCAAATCACTGTGGAGATACGCCAGATGCGCCGGAAGGTCGCCTCGTTCTCCCACAGGGTCTCCCACGGTGTCCCATCGGAGCGGAACCGTCCCTCCAGCAACGGTCGTGCCCCCAGGTAGGCCAGCGGGCGTCTGGTCCATGCCGATCCCAGGAAGCACAGTCCGGCCGCGGCGGTCACCCAACCGTCCCTGGCCAGCATGAACCGCGTGCCCCCGCTGATCAGCGAGATCACCGTCCCCAGCAGCATCACCCCCGCCATGAACGCCGCCATCCCCTCCAAGCGTCGGTCCCGCAACCAGTACACCCCCGCCGTCACCACCGGCAGCACCGCACCGGCCAACAGCGCGACGAACGTACTCGCACCCAGCCCGCGCAGCACGTAGAACAAGGCGATGGGCGCACCCACGTCCCACACGAGTTGGAACAACAGGCGGCGGTTCCCGGGGCGTCCGGCGCGAGCCGTCACGACTCCTTCCTGGTGGCGAGATGGGCCAGTGTGGTCAGTTCATGCACACACTGCGCCAGGGTCAGGCGCGGCGGACGCGCCATGCGCACGATCGCCGCGTCGATCGCCGACTTCAGGGTGAGCGCCATCAGCCCCGTGTCGAACTGGCGGAACTCCCCACTCTCCTGCCCCGCACGCAAGATGGGCTCCAGCCCTTCGACGTTCGCCCGTGCCGTGACCTCCACGCCGTAGCGCAACACGCCCTCCGCGTCCCGCTCGTTACGGCAGATCTCCGACATCGCCCGCACCGCGGACGAGTTGTGCGCCACCCACTCCACCTGCGCCTCGATCCGGGCCGTCAGCGCGCCGGACGCCGAAGACTCGCCCGCGACGCGCTGTGAGATCGCCTGGTGCGCGCGCAGCCCGACCTCTTCCAGGACGGCGTCCATCAACTCCCCCTTGGTGCCGAAGTGGTAGGAGATCAATCGGGTGCTGGAGATCCCCGCCCGCTGTCTGATCCGCGCGAACGTCGTCTGCCCGTGACCACACTCGGCCAGGGTCTCGATCGCCGCCTCCACGATCTGCGCCCGCCGCGCACTCGCGGCCAACGACCGCTCGGGAGAGCCGGCGGACGACTCGCTCACCTCGCTCATCCCATCTGTTACTCGCATGGGTAACTCATTCCTCGGCTGGGTAATACCTAAACCTCCAGGGACCTGTGGTGGTTGGTTCAGTGGCCGTAGACGATGCGGAACGATCTCGGGCATCCGTTCGCAACTCTGCACACGCCGGACGAGTTTCCCTCAGGTGGTGGGTGGCGCTATCCCCCCTCACGCCTGAAGGGGCTGCTGGATGGGCTGTCGCTGCTATATGCAGCAAGGTCGATGAGGAGTAACCGACCGAGACTTTCGGGCGGCGGTTCTTGAAGATCAGGGGGCGGTATGCGGGCCTGGTGGGTTATGTGTCTGATCGCCGCGCTGGCAACTGTGGCGACGGCAAATGGGGCGGCCGTGGCGGGTCCCGCCCAGGGGGGTCAGGGCATCAAGCAGAGTGTGGAGTTCCGCAGCGGGGACGTGACACTGCACGGCACGGTCACAGCACCCGCTGGGCCGGCACGACGACGGCGGCCTGGCATCGTGCTGGTGCACGGTTCGGGCCCGGAGACACGGGCGAAGTACCGGGCCGAGGCACAGGCCATGGCGCAGTCCGGGTTCGTGGTCCTCAGCTACGACAAACGGACCACGGGATACTCGCTGACACAGCGGTCCTATGCCCAACTCGCCGAAGATGCCCTGGCGGGCGTCCGGTTGTTGCACGGGCGCGCCGATGTAGATCCCCTCAAGGTAGGGCTCTGGGGGTTCAGCGAGGGAGGCTGGGTTGTTTCGCTTGCGGCCTCGCGCTCGGCACAGGTCTCGTACGTGGTACTGGTCGGAGCATCCGGGGTGTCCCCGGCCCGGCAATCGGCGTGGTACCTCGAGAACAGACTTCGGCACGAAGGCGTCGCAGGATCGCTGCTGCGGACGGTATCCGTCACCGGCACGCGGTTCGTCTCAGGCGCCGGCCTGCTCCCCGAGGCGAACTACGACCCGCTGCCGGCGCTGCGGCGCCTGCGCCAGCCAGTCCTCGCCATCTGGGGTGACGACCATCAGTCGCCCCCGGCGGAGAGCGCCGCCGCCATCGAGAAGGCGCTGAGGGACAGCGGCAACACCGACGTGACCCTCCGCTTCTTCCCCCACGCCGATCACAAACTGCACACCTCTGCCGACGGGTTCCAGCGGGGCGAGCAACTGGTGCCTGGCTACGTCGACACCATCGCATCCTGGGTCGCCGGACAGGGGCACCGGATCAACGATGCTCTGCCGCACCAGACGAGGCGAAGCCACGCTCTGGCCCCTCTCCCCGAATACCTGGGACCCGCAGCGCAGACCGCAGCATTTGTCCTCATGGTCGTCTCTTTCGCGGCACATCTGCTGGGGGAACTGGTACGCCGCCTGCGCAGGCGCCCCTGTGCTGCCGGGGTGGGCTGGACGTCGCGATGGCTGGCCGCCGCAGGACTGACCACTTTGCTCGGCTTCCTGGGCTACCTCGGCTTCGTGACGATCACGCTGACCACTGGCCCGATGCTCGGCAACCGTCCAATCATCTGGCTCGTCCTGCAACTTCTGACAGCCGGGACGGCTCTGGCGGCCGTGGCAACAGCGGTGGGCTGGTGGCGAGTCAGGGCTTCAGTCTCACGCCGGACCAACGTCCAACTCGGGCTACTGGGGCTCGCGAGCGCACTGTTCCTTCCCTGGGCACTGTTCTGGGGCCTGGCGACGCCGTAGTGGAAGAACTTGAGACAACTCAGCAGATGAACGCGAGCACACGCCCCCTTACCTCGGCAACGCCGAGCCGTATGCACTGCTCGTATCAACGCACCCTGCTGAACGCCGGTTGAGCTCTCGCACCGGGTGATCGTCCGGCTCCGGGCGCGCTGGTACTCGCTGTCCTTCGCAGCTGAAGGTTGCGTGTGCGGGAGCGGATGGCCAGTGGGACGAAACCGGGGTCGTCACAGCATGGGCCGAAGGAGTGCAGACCTACCTTGCGTCTCCGCGTTCCAACTCGGCTGCCGTGCGGCTGTCGCAGAGCCCACTGACCGGCTTCCACGCAAAGGGGCGGGCGCACGGCTGGTCGGCACGTCGGCGACGGGCGCCCCCACGTCGGCGGTGTGCCAAGCGACTACCCGGCGTGCCCGCGGTGGACGCACACGGCTTGCAACTTCCGCTCGCCGTTCTCAAGTTGGTAGTCGCCGTAGATGACGGCGGGCGCCACGGCGCTGCTGTGGGCGGGCAGTTTTTCTGGTGCCTTCCATGGGAGCGCCTGCGTCAAGTCTTCCCCGGTGGCCGTGCTCAGTGCCATGTCGTTGGCTCCCGAGTGGGTCATGCACAGGGTCGAGACATGCCCCGGGCGGGGGACGTGGGCAAGGATCGGAGAATCATTCGAGGTGACGTCTGAGGGGTCGGGAAGCGGTTGCCAGTCGTAGGTCCCCTTCTTCCTCACGGCCAGTCGCACCCGGCCGTTGTCCGTCCAGGCGCACAGGATGTTCCCGTTTTGGTCCTTCGTCAGCGAGGGGGCCGATTCGGAAGCTTTCCCCATCGGCTGGTAGTTGCTCCACGTCCACGGACGCTTCGTCAGGTCCATCTCTGCCCAAAACAGTGAATTCCGCCCGAACATTTTGGCGCCTTCCTTGAAGACGCACAGGAGCCTGTCACCGTCGAAGCAAAGCGCCGGGCGGGCTTCTACCTGGAGCACATTGGTGGTGATCCTCGCCGGTTCGTCCCACGTGCCGGACAGACCGTCGCCGGAGCGCCTGCTCCACATCAACCCATGAGGTTTGAAGGTGTTGGGCTGGTAGGGCTTGTAGTAGGCGACGAACAGCCCGTGCTGCGGGTGCCAGGCCAAGGCCGGGCCGCTGTCGGTGCACATCGCGTCTGGCAGCTTCTCTCCCGTAGCCCACTTGCCGTCCTTGAAGACGGTCAGGTAGAGACTCGCGTCCTTGTGGCCGCCTCGGTGCACGCACAAGAACCGGTCTTGGTTCGCCAGCAGCGCGGGAGCGGCCATGCTGTGGTGGCTGGGAAATCGGATGTCCTTGCTCCAGCCCCTGCCTTCCTCCCATACGGACCACCACAGGTAGGTGTCCCCGGGGTTCTCCGGCTCGGGATGGTGCCCCTCGCCGTCGTCCCAGACCGTTGGCACCAGCGCTCCGGGCATCAGCCACGGAGAGGAGAACCGGATTCCGGTCCCCTGATCGATGCGTTCCACCCACCACTTCCTGCTGTAGATGTACGCCTTGACGAGCAGGCCGAGCTTCTTCGGCAGAGCCTTGCCGATCAGTTCCAGAAGCCGCGACGCCTCCTCTTTCAGCAGTTTGACGGCGTATCGGTTCAACAGAAGCTCGTAGCCCCAAAAATCGGGTACAAACTCCACCCTGGCGTCTCCGGCCTCGGCATGCCCTGGGGCGCGTCGGGAAAGGCCACGGCCTCCGGCACACTCTCCACGGCCGGCTGGGCTTCGACGCGGTCATCCATCGTGACGGACCTCCACTGCGATCGATGTCGAACAGGGACGTGGTCGAAGTACCCACCAACAGGACGGTGACCGTGAATTTGGTGCAGGTTCATCCGGACGGAGGGCTGCCCGCGCACCGACCCCACGAAGGGGGGAACAACACCGGCAGCCCTGCCAGCAGTTCGCCCACCCCCGCGGCGCAATCCAACAGTGGCCCCGGCTCGGCGAATATCTCCCGCAGCCGCGAAGCGACCGCTTCGCCCGATGGTGGGGATGCTGGTAGCCCACCAGCCACCGGACGTTCCGCACACGGACCGCATCCGGGGCTCCCAGCAACTCGAACTCCCACCCCACCTCCGCGCAGGCCGCCCGAGTCGCCTCGAACTTCGCCCAACCCGGGGGCGGCGCCGTTCGACCGGGCGGCAGACGACCACCAGCGCCGTGCCGTCCGCGCGGCGGGCGAAATAATCCGGCGCGTGCCACCCCGGCCGATCGTTCGCCGCCCAGAACAGCCAGAAGGGCTGCGAGCAGATGCCCACCACCGCCGGATCGAAGCCCAGCAGCATCAACTGGTCGTGCTCCAGCCAGGATTCGTACCCGACGTGCCCGCCGACGGTGGCGGACCACCACAGGCCCGACAGGTTGCGCTGATTTCGATTCGAGGCGAAGGCACGTGCAGGAGCGACCTGCGCGAACGGCACCGCCCACGCCTCCGCCAGGGGACGCCGTAGCTCCGGCCCCGTCCGGGGCGACCTAGGAGACCTCGAAGCCGGTCGTCGGCGGCCCGGCGGAACCGCCGGGCAGGAGCTGTAACCCACGCATCACATCCGCCTGGTAAAGGCCGGAATCAGCCAGCAACAGATCACCACCCTACTCATCGATCACCCCCACAGTGGAAAGCCAGTGGTGCACGCGGTCGAGGTCGATGCACGCGGGTCGGTGTCGAGGGTGAGGCCGTCGGCCCTGGTCGCCATCACCGCATCCGATCGTGCGGAGTGACCGCGAGTGCCGACGGTGAAGGGAGCGTCCGGTGCGGGCGCCCTTTATTGTCGCTGCGGGCGTTTGAATCGTTGTGCGGTGCATGGACGAATTCCCGAAGATCACAGCTGTGCCGGTCCCCCGGGCCACGCAGACGCGCCGCGCGATCGAGGCCCTCGGCGCGCGGCTCACCATCGACAAGTCGGCACAGGGGCGCCGCGCCTACCAGATGCCGCCCGAGGAACTCGCCGGGGTGCTGCATGGCATCTCGGAGGCGATGCTCTTCGGTATCGATCCCGGGCAGCAGCCCGGCATGCTGCGCAGTGTCCTTCAGGGCTACGGGCAGGGCCTGGGCGGTGCCGTGGTGCCCTGCGGCTCCCAGCGTGACGCCCTGTACATGGCGGCGCTCGGCCTGAAGGCCGGCCTGGCCAGGCAACTGTTCAAAGCAGCCGCACTGGCCGCGTACACGGGCGGCAACCGTGTCGGCCGCGCGGGCATCACCCTGATCGCCTCCCGGCTTGCCCGTGCCGCCCAGGACGTCGCGATGAACGCCGTCGGCGCTCCGGGGGCCGACTACGGCGGCATCGCCGGCGAGTTGCACCGGCTCGCCGACATGATCGCGTGCCTCAGCGCCACCCACGACGGTGGAGCCGCAGGCCGAGATGCATAGGGCCCGGGCACACGCCGGCCGCACCCCGCCCGCACGAGTCCTGGCCCCTCTCCTGCCGGGGAGAGGTGTCGGCGCGGCGGGTGGTTACCCCTGACTCTGAGATGCAGGAACGCCACGGCCCGCGCGTGACGCGTTAACCCCCGGAGGGGCGGATGGTGCGGATCGATCAAAACGCTGGCGTACGAGGGGTGATGCGGTGCGGGTGGCCGGCTGCGCACGGCTCTGGTCGCGGCCGGCAACAACCGGGCCCGTGCCGAGGTTGTGACGGACACCCGCCCAGCAGCCGGGTAGCTGTCATGCCGCCGATGCGCGATCGGCGCGCTGGACCTGCGGCGCTCACGCCTCGGGCGCCTCCCACAGCAGAGGGGACGCCCGAGGACCACGCTGAGTCAGCGACCGTCCCGGTCGCAGTGGTTGCGGTCGCGGTCCCAACCCTGGTGGTGATACCGCCCCTGGTCCCGGTCCCACCCGTCGTGGTGGTGCCACCCCGCGTGGTGGCGGTCCCACCCGTGGCGGTGGTGCCACCCCGAGTGGTGGCGGTGCCAGCCATCGCGAGGATGCGATACGGCCACACCCGCCGCGGCGGCGTCGGCGACTCCGGCACCGCCCAGCATCACGACGACCGCCACGCCCAACGTGGTGGCAAAACGAGAAACACGCATAGCCATCTCCTGTCACAGCAGACGCCCGAGGCACCTGCGCGAATTGGACACCGCAACCATCACGCCTGATACGCACGGAAAAGCCGCAGCGCGCCCACACAGACAGGGCTGTTGCAAAGTCCAGACTTTGCAACAGTCCTGCCCACAGTCGCGGTCTTGGTGGTGTCGTTGCTGAAGGTGGCCGTCATCGTCGCCGGTTCGGTGCTCAGCGTGCTGTTCAGGCGCCGGCAGAAATAGTGGCCAGAAGGGCTCTGGTCACGTGCTTGGGCATCAAGGGTTGTGCTCCGGAGTGGTGTCAAGGTTGTGCAGTCGTACTCCGTCAGGGCCGTACACGTTGAGTACGTAGCCCTGACCGAAGCGGACGCCTTCCCGGGTGAGGGAAGACGTCAGTTCGGTGGCGAAGTCGTCGACGTTCTCGTAGCCGGCCTTCTTGTGGGTCCACACGCTCAGCACAAGGACACCCTTGTCGTTCTTCGCATGGTGGATGCCGTAGACGTCGGCGTCCCCTCCAGCCTTGCGGTAGCGGTCGGCTAGTTCCGTGCCGGAGCGTGAGGGGGTTGCGGTAGCGGTCGGTGGGCCCGATGGACGGGCATCGCCGACGAAATCACAACCTGTGTGCAGAACCGCAGCAGTCAGAAAGAGAATGGGCAGGATGCGCTTCATTACGCCAGTACCCCCTTCGCGAGGGATAGCAGCGCGAGGGCGCCGATCGTCTCCAGGGCCTCGGCCCGATGCCTGATCCCAGGTACCGCCACCGCGGCCAACTCGTCTGCCATGGCGGCGGTTCCCCTTTCGCCGATCGGACTCCGCGAGACTCGGCGGCAGCCGAGCAAACACGACCGTAGGCGAATCAGACACAACACCCAACCGGTCAATTAGGCCCATAGGTCACTTATGCTGCAGGTGCTTGTTGTTCCCCTATGCGGCTGGTCACGGTTGCCTCATCGACGGCCACAAAACCGTAACGGATCAAGAACAAACCGGCCGTATAGATGGTTTTCGCCTTGTCGAGAGGGATGTTGTGCCGACTCCGGCATGCAACAGGAGGCTTCGACGGAACGAACTTTGGCCGGTGCCGCCCGCCAGGCCCCCGTTTTCGTCATCGTGTTGGGGTTCTGACCTCCAACGGGTCACCAACACATCGCCCCCCAGGGAGGCGATACCGGCTGGCCTAGCTCGTCGAGCACCAGGCGGTAGAGCTTGGCCCACACCCGGGCCTGGCCCCACTCGCCGAAGCGCCGGTACACCGTCGACCAGGACGGGCCGAACATCTCCGGGACCTGCCGCCAGGTGCACCCGGAGGTGGCCACGAACAAGATGGCGGCCAGCAGCTCCCGGTCACCGTAGCGTCGTCAGCCACCGCCTTACGGACGTGTAGGTGCCACCGGCACCACCCGCTGGAACAACTCCCATAACCCATCCGGGACGAGACGCTCCGTGATCGTCACGGTCGAAGGCTACCGAGCCCGCCAAGTACAACAACCTCTTACGAACCGGTCCGCGATTGCCGTCAGGACGTGCCGGCCTGACGGGGCGGCTGGTGGATGATCAGCAGGCCGCCTGCCCTCGCACTTGACGTGTACTCACGGTCACCCAAAGGGGGTGGGCCCACCGGCCCCTCGGGAAGACTCTGGGGCCGCCGGCGACACCGTGGAGGGGACGGTGACGGGGGGTTGTCGTTCCGTATCGTCCTCGGTCGGCGTCAGGCGGATGCTGTGCAGGAACTCGACCATGATCTCGCAGTACTGCGGCCAGTGCCGGATGCTCGGCGTGGCGAAGGTGACGGTGATGAGCTCCTGGCCCCCTGGCACGGCCAGGTAAGCCTGAAGTTGAGCCGTCTCGACCGGGGTGTCCTCCCCCGACTCAGCGAACTCCGCCGGGATGGACATCGTCACCGCCTGCCGCACGGTCACCGCCACCGGCCCGCACGGAAGGTCGAGCACTTCGGCGGCGACATCCTCACCACCGCGTTCGGCGGCAATGCGCGCGATACCGCCAACAGCGAGACCGGGATCGGTGTACACAAGCGGATTCGTGGCCACCGTCAACGTCCCGGCCGACACCTCTGCGTTGACCGTGCCAAAGCAGTTCGCCGCATAGACGATGCCGGACTCCTCACGGAGGGATGAAGCCAGAGCGTAGGCGGAAGACAACTCTTCGAAGACCTCCGCACGCGTCTCCCCGAGTTTTCCCGCCAGCCGCTCGGCCACCACGGCCCGGGCCTCCTCCGCGCTTTCCACCGGTGCCATCTCACGGAAGAACGGCGGGACGTCAAAAGTGATGTTCACTGCCTGGGTCCTTCACTCCAATTACCAGAAGGCGGCATGCCGCCCAGTTCTGAGTCCGGCGGAGAGTCCGGAGGAGTCGAGAAGTCGAACTTAAGACGCCGCCGGCGTCGATCCTTCAAGAGCTTGAGCGTGGCCAGAATCGCCATCACCGCAGTCACTGCCGCGATCACCAGCGCGGCCTTCGCCTCGGTGCCGGCGTGCCACCGGTGTACGGCCTCAAACCCGTACACCACCCCGGCGGACAACCCGAAGTTCGCCAGGAAAAGTCCGGTACTGAGGTTCTCGGTTCGCCGGATCTCCCCCCGGATGCCCCGCAGTTCCTCGGGAGACGGCGGCGGATACCCTGCCGGCAGGGCGACACCCCCCACGGGACCGCCCAGCTTCGGCGGCCAATAGCGGGGCGAGGGTCGGAAGACGAGGTACAGGGAAGTTCTGCCGCCCACACGATGCGAGAGGTCATAGCCCTGTTGACGTGCCAGCCAGACGGCGTACTCCCGCCCGCTGGCAGGCTCGGGAACGCGGACCTCCGTCCGCTTCCGGGCAGTCGTCGCCGGTGTCCGGTTCACCAGTGACGTGATCAGAGCCACCATGCCCATCAGCAGCAGCACGCACAGAACCGGCCAGAGACTCCCCCTCACTGGGCGCTCCTGTCCTTCTCGCTACCCGAGTCCCAGGCGTTCTTGAGGGCAAGGAAAAGCGGCACGGTGCCTCCGATGCTCATCTGCCGTTGTATGTCGTCCTGGGGGGCGAAGTGCTTCAGCACGCTGTCGTCCCCCATCAGGCCCAGGATTGTCTGGACCGTCCCTGTCCCCGTCACACCACGCTCTGCGCCGATGATTTTCGGGATCTTTGTCAGCAGCTTCCCGCCGTCTTCGAGTGCGGCGCTTCCCACGCCCCCACTGATTATCCCCAGCCCGTCCCACCCAAGGGTCGCGGCCGAAACGTCCGCCCCCGCCAGCTTGGCCGCGCCATGCGCTACCAGGGCGCCACCGGAGAACACCGCCGCTATACCTCCGAGCGGACCGCCGACAATGCCGAGACCGACCATGTCGCAGGCCAGTCCGATGGTGCCGATCGTCGTGCTCACCAGCGACAGCACGTCGCCGATGGCGGCGATGGCGTTGGCGTGCTCCTTGACCCAGTTGGCCAGTTCGTTCTGGAACGTCAGAACGCTCATGGCCAGGTTCTTGAGGCTGTCCAGCAGCCCCGGGGCGTCCGGCGCCTGCTCTCCGGCATCTTTCAGCACGGCGGCCACCGTGCCGGCGAGTTCCTCGTGCTGCGTTCGGATCCCGTTGGCGCGGGAAATGATGCCTTCGAGTTCGGCGTTGGCGGCGTTGAGTTCTTCCACGGCGCGGTTGTGCCGCTCGATCTGCTCGTCGCTGACCAGCTCCGAGAGGTTGAGTGAACCGTCGCCGAGCAGGCCCAGGTTGGGGTTCTTAGACGCTCGGTCGGCCCGCTCCCGCGCCGCCTTGGCAGCCTTCTCGTGCTGGCCGGCCCGTGACTGCATGGTCTCCAGCTGCGAGTGCCACACCGTCAGGGCTTCGGTGGCCTTCTGGAAACTCAGACCCGCGGTGGCCAGCATCCCGGGAAGACAGGCAGTCTTCTCGCGGAATCCTTCGGCAGCCTCGCCAGTCCAGGAGCTGCCGTTGTGGATACCCAGCACGACGTCCATGGCTGAACGGATGTCCTTGTTGGCCCGTCCCAGGTCGTCGAGGACATCCTGAACGGCCTGAACCCTCCCAGGGGCCGGATTGAATTGCAGCCCCGGAAAACTTCCATTGTTCTCGTACGGGTCGCCGCCGCCGTATCCCCAAAGCTGCTCAGCCAATGACATCGTCTATCGCTCCCCCGACCACTACAGATGCTCGCACTCACTTACCCAAAGGGAGACTTGGCGCCGCCCTTACCGCCACCCGACGTATCGGCTCTCTGGCCCTTCGACAGCGCCTCCTGAATAGCGGTGTCCGTCTCGTGGTAAGCCCGCGCCGTCGCTTCCAGGCCCTGATGAAGCGCCAACTGCGTCTTGACGATCTGGCCGATACCGTAATCCCATGAGTCTCTGAAGTCGGACGCACTTTCATCAATGTCCGCATTACCAAGGTCGTTGACGCTTGCTTGCTGCAGACTCCGTGACGCTCGACTCATAGACTCGGCGCTCTGCAGCAGCTTCCGGGACAGTCCCCCAAGCTCGTCCACGTCAGCATGAAATCCGTCAGAAATTGCCATCGCCTACCCCCTGGCACGCCTCTTGGCACGCTCGTATGGCGCGGAACCGGACCGGCTGTAACCTATCATTGCCCTTTTGTCGCTAGCAGACCGGGCCCCTCAAACGCAGTCGACCAGGCCGCGGGAACCACAGATTCGCTCGCCGGTCTTCCACGGAGGCAAGCGTCGAGTTCGACTCCACGCCAGTCAAACACATTGCGTCACAGTGGCGCTGTGGCAATGATCTCCCGACCCGTCAATATCGCGTCAAATCAGCCAGGTTGAAATAGGACTGCAGTGAAGAGGGCCCCGCATCCGCCACCTCAGTTCAGCAACGCAGCCGTCGGCTACTACCGCCCGGCCGACGCTTCGAACCCGAACGTACCCGACCCCCGATCAGCGTTGCGCTCGGTTCCGCCCGTCCCTCGGCCATGGCCTTCGCTGACTGCTCCTGGCATTGCCGCCGGCGCGGCCTGCTGCTTCTGCACCGCAGCCTCACGGATCCGCGCCACCTCCCCGGCGGCATCCTTGACCGGATAGCCCGCGTCCATCAGCTTCCCCACCGCAGTCTCCAACGACAACACCCCAGCCCCGTACGCCTGGACAACCTCGTCCAGCACCGCCGCCCGATCCGTCGGCGTATGCGGCGCCCACACCAGCCGCGCGGAAAGCGACTCCCCCGCCGGCCACCCCTCCGCCCGTCCCGCCTGGTACAGCCGCTGCACCACCTTCAACAGCAGCTGATACTTGCGCCTCTTGGCAGCCGCATCGACCCCACCAGCGCATCCAGCGGCCCGAGCGCCAGCTTCAGCGCGCACCCCGACGGCACCTGAGACGCGTCCAGCGTCCCCAACCCGGCAGCCGTGACAGGCGAGTTGGACGCGATGCGGTCCATCAGGCGCTCCACCCGCGCGCGGAGTTCGGCCAGCTGCGGTGAGGTGCCCAGGGCGTCCATCCGCCCGGAGTCCCCCAGCTGCCACACGGCGCCGGCCTCCACCGTCAGCTGCACCGGCGTACCCGTCGCGCGGTCCACCGGCAGCCGCGTCCCCGCCAGCCCGATGATCGGCGTCCCCGTCGTCGCCGACGCAGCCGCGCTGTCCGAATCGGTGGCCGCCAGCTCATCCAGGCCCTGGAGCACCTTCGCGATCACCGACTGCCCCCAGTGCTCCCCGCCGTGCGGGATCGTGTTCGCGATGTGGATGACGGGCACGAAGTCGATCCACAAGTCCAGCCGGTTCAGCTCCGTGCCGTCAGGCCGTACCCGGAAGGCGGCCGTGCCCATCGGCAACCGGTCCAGCGTCTCACCTTGCTTAAGGTCCTCCAGCAACCACTCCGAGTCCGTCAGAAAGCACGTCATCCGCGACGGCCGTCCCGGCTCCCACGGGCACTCCCGCACCACGCTCGCGTCGTCCTCGGAGATCGGCCCCAGCTCGTAGGTCACCCGCCGAACCCGCGCCTTCAGACCCGCCTCCGGGTCCTCCGGCAGCTCCCACGCCAGATGCACCCGCGTCGGGAAGTCCTGGTCCTGGTCGTCGTCCCACTGCGGGAAGTAGAACCCCGGGTCGTACACCCTCAGCGTCGGACGCTGCTTGACCGGATCCCACACCAACGCGTACACGCTGTCCCCCAGCAGCACAGCGGACCGTTCGGCCTGCTGGATCCGCAGCATCAGCAACTCCTTGGTGGCCCACTGCCGAAGCCGCTCCTGCACCGCGGCGGCCCCCGCCGCCCCGGCCTCGGCACGTCGCCCTCGGCGTGCTCAGCACCTTCCACCGTGACCTTCTGCTCCGACCCCAGGAGATACCCCAGCGCCGTGTCCACGACCTTTGAGGCATCCCCCAACTCCCGGCGCTCCGAGGCGGAATCGGCGTCGGCCGCCAGCTGTCCGGCCTGGTTGTTGTCGTACGCCGCCAGCACCTTGTAGGCGGCCAGACGCCGCATCTCCTGCGGCGGCCTTTCCAGGGTGGTGCCGTGCGCGTGCACGGAGACCGTGACCGAGCCGGGTGGCAGCAGCAGGTGCGCAGGCGCTTCCGGGTGGTCCGGGCAGGCCAGCGTGAGCAGCCGGCCCAGGACGGCCGACTTGCCGGATCCCGGATCTCCGGTCACCACCCGCGCCCGGGCATCGTGGACGGGATCGCGCAGCCAGCCCACCAGCGTGGCCAGGGCCTGCAGACGCCCGGTGAACCAGTCGCCCGGCTCGCTCGCGTACTCCACACCGCGGCTCCGCGGACCGAAGTGCGCGGTCCACTCCCGCTGCGACTCCACATCCATCGCCTCGTCAGGCAGGCCGGGCCGGTACTTCGGGTTGGGCAAGAACGGCGGGACCGCCCGGCCGGATACCGCGTGATAGCTGGCGCACTGGTCCGGGCGGTGCCCTCGGAAATGGTCGTTGACCTGGTCGATCACCGTGGGAATATCCAGGTACCGCTGCCGCATCCCGGCCGTGCCCGCGCGCACTGCGGCCTCCAGAGCGGTCACGAAAGCATGGTCGTACGCGAGCTCGCGGGAGCGGGCAGAGGCCACCAGCCACAGCCCGTCGGCCCCCGGGGGCCGGTAGTCCACCAGCTGGCCGGTGGCGTTCACGATCTCGGCCGCGCCCAGTTCGGCGTAACAGGTGTCGAGCAGCAGTAGGACGTGCCCGACCTGGGTGTCGGCCAGCAAGTCCGCGAGTTCGCGGGAGGCGAGGGTGGTGGTCACGCGGCTTCGACGGCTGTTGCGGCAGGTGAGCCGGTGGTAGCGGTCATCGCGCAGGCCATGCCCTGCGTAGTACACGACGAGCACGTCCTCCTTGCAGCGCTCGTCCGCCTTGAGCCAGTCCTCCAGACCGGCGCGCACCTGCTGGGCATCGGGTGCACGGGCGAGCTCCGGGAGGATCTCCGCGTATCCGAGGGAGGAAAAGAGAGCTATGACCCGCCGCAGGTCCTCGACCACGCCGGGCAGGTTTTCCAACAGCGGATCGGCGGTGAAGGTGCCGGTGCCGAAGGCGAAGACATACCGGTTGAGCCCGTCGGCAGCCTGGCCGTTCGGTGCGCCTGTTGCAGCGGCGCCGACCATCGGGTCGTGGTCACCGAGCCAGCCCCATGGCGATCGCCGACCCGGTCTCCACCGCCGTCAGGTAGGCACGCATGCTGTGCATCTCCGAGCCATTGTCCACGAGCAGGTCCAGAACTTCCGGTCCGAACCGGGGCGCCAGTTCGCGGACGAGCGCGACCACGTCACCGCTGTCGGCCAGGTTGGTCCATTGCTTGACTGGGGCCGGCCAGACCCCTGTACCGTCCTGCTGCGGTGCGGGCTGTGGGCGGTCGAAGACCAGCCCGGCCAGACCCAGCGGAGAGCCGAGGGTGACCAGGATCAGCGGCGGCCGCTCCGGCCGGAGCGCGCACAGCACCTCGTAGGCAACCACCGAGCCCAGCGAGTGACCCACGACCACCCGTGTGTCCAGCGTGATCAGCTCCGCAGCCCGAGCCCGTACGTCTTCACGCAGCTTGGGCTCCGTGAAGTAGCGACGCACCTGCTTGAGGTCCGAGATGAGTAGCCGGTCGGAGACGGCACCGAAGAATCGAGTGCGGGTGAGAGCGTGCAGGGCGCGGCGAACCCGGTCCACAGACAGGGGGCGGCAGGCAAGACGGCCGACGGCGCCACGGGCTGTGGGACCGGAGCCCGTACCGTGCGGCCCTACGGTGTCCGGTCCGGGGGTAGAGGGGTCCAGCCGAGCCGCCTCCCGCCACCAGGTCTCCAGCAACTCGGCCTCGAACCCTGGCTCCACGTCCTCCGCCCGGTAGTACGGCTCGCCGCGCGTGCCGGGCTGCCGGTAGAGGTCCCCATATCCGGCGCAGGCGATGTCGTCGTCCGTCAGCCGCCCGAGCGTGGGATTCCGACGCAGTGCGAGTCCGACCCCACCACGCAGCGCTGGCTCAAATTCCGCCAACAGGGTCTCAGCGGTGTCAAGTTGCCGCCCCACCCCATGCACCACGACAACCCGGCTCATGGCCCCCCTCATACGCGCCCCCGTGCTCCTGCCACGAGCTTAGACCGACCGGCAAATGGATCACTTGAGGTGTCGGGTGGCAGAGCGGCCGTCCCAGCGATAGCGGCTCATCGAGCGTCGGATGAGCATGCGGAGCGTGACGTAAGAGGAGCGAGCGATGTCGCAGCCCTCTGATCTGGTGGCGCTCCTGATCGAAAGAGATAGAACGTGGCCGAACGAACTTGACCTCAAGTTAGGTTGATTTTCTACGGTCGATCTCGTCGAACCAGCTTGGGCAAAGGCGGAGGGGCCGGCCATGGAGTACTCGCACAGCGACGCCGAACTGATCGAGCAGCCGATAGGCTACTGGAGTTGGGCGGCCTACAAGGCCGTCGTCACCCGCACCCGGGCAGCCCTCGCCGGGATCGGCACTACCCAGCCGCAGTGGTGGGTTCTCGCGCAGGTCGCACCCGCCGACACCGTCAAACCCCGCGGCGAGGTGTCCCGCCTCCTCCGGAACTACCTCGACACAGGTCCGGAAGCCATGGAGTCGGAGATCGACAAGACCATCGCCCAAGGCTGGATCACCGAGGACGCCAAGGGATGCCTCGGCATCACCACGGAAGGCCGGGCGTTCTACGACAAGGCCGCGGCCCTCCAGGACGAGTTGCGGGCGGAACGGCACGCGGGCATCTCCGGAGAGGAGTACCTGAGCACCCTCAAGGTACTGCAGCGATTCATCCACAACACTGGCGGGCGTGCTTGGCACCACTGAGACCGGCTGGCGAACGGTGGTGGCACTGCCGGCTGGTCACTCAAGAGCACGAAATAGGCACGGACCTGGGTGATCATGGAGTTCTCTACGCTCAGTGATCACTGGAGGGCTCGTGCCTGCCGTGCCATCCTGCCTGCTCGAACCCCTGTGGGACCAGTTCGCCGCACTGCTGCCCGCGCGCGATGACTATGCGCCGGCCCACCCACTGGGCTGTCACCGTCGCCGGGTCCCGGACCGGATCGTCTTCGAGCACATTGGGCGGGCTCTGGTCCACGGCACCGGATACGAGCGGATCGCCAGTCCAGGCTGCTCGGATCGCACCATCCGACGCCGCGTCAAACTCTGGTCACAGATGTCGTGCGGTGCGCTGAACTGGGCCGACTGGCTTGGGTGTCAAGGTGGTAGTGAAGGTGGTGTCGGTCTCTGCGGGAGTCGTCGCGGGCAGGCCGCCGTGATCGGTGTCAGCAGCATCTGACGTCAATCGTGCCGGTTTCGCACCGGCTGATGGGGGGTGCCGGGGCGAACGGGGGCCTGGCTACGCATGGATGCATCCTCGTCCGTGTGGATCCTTTGTGGAGAAACCACCCGGCGCCGAGGAGGCGCCGAAAGGTAGGATCAACGACATCGTTGGCGATCGGCGCAGAAGGGGGATGGCGCGTGCTGCCCGAGGCTTTGACGGTGCTGGCGACCGCTGGGGGAACGGCGGTGGTCCAAGCCGCCGGTACGGATGCCTGGGACGGATTGCGTCGGCGGGTGGCCGTGTGGTTCGGGCGCGGGGACGCTGAGCGGGAGTCTGGTGAACTGGCGCGCCTCGATCAGACCGCGTCCGCGCTGGACGCCGGCGACGGCGGGTCGGCGGAGCGGATCCGCATCCGTCAGGAGGCCCTGTGGCAGGCGCGGTTCGAGGGCCTTCTTGAGGGCCTCACACAGGACGAACGCGACCGCGCCGCCGCGGAGTTGCAGTCGCTCCTGGATGCGCACCGCTCGTCCGGAACCGTGGTCGGGGACGGCGGCTTGGTCGTTGGCGGGGACCTGAACGTCAGCGCCGACAATCATTCGGTCGCCGGCGGGGTGGTCAACGGAGGTGTGCATCTGAGCAGCCCCCCTCCGCCGCCGGTTTCGTCCCAGGGCTGACCGAACCGGCTGACGTCCCCAGCCCACGCGCCTCCGCTTCCTCCAAGGTGCCGGCGCCTCACGTAGTCCAGGCCAGTCACCACGGCGTGGCCGTCGGGCACGCCGACCAGGTCTCGTACTACGGCAGTTCCCGTCCCCCCGCGTCCTGGCCGCTTCTCGTGGGGGTCATTCCGGCTGCCGTGCGTTGCTTTCAGCCGCGCCTCGCACTCGATGAGGGCACGGGCGTCACAGGACCGGCGAACGCCGCAGGCGCCCCGGCCGCGGCGCGCTGCACGGTACTTGTCGGCACTGCGGGCGTGGGCAAGACGCAGCAGGCCGCCCGGATCGCGCGTGGGGCCTGGCACGATGAGCAGGTCGACCTGCTCCTGTGGGTCACCGTCACCGACCGCGAGACAGCCGTAGCCGGATACGCCCAGGCCATGGCCGAGATCACCGGGACGGACGCGCCCGCCGGCTCGGGCACGGCCGCGGCCGAACAGGCGGCGCAGGCGTTTCTCGCCTGGCTGCGGCCCGACGCCGAGGGCTCGGGACGCCGCTGGCTGATCGTCCTTGACGACGTCGCCGACCCCGAGGATCTGCGGGGCCTGTGGCCGCCCGATCACCCGGACGGCCGGGTCCTGGTCACCACGCGGCGTCGAGACATCGCCCAGCCCGGACTGAACCGCCTTGTCGTCCCCGTGGCAGGATTCACGCCCCACGAGGCGACGGCCTACCTCTCCGAGGTGCTGGCCGAGTACGGGTGTACGGGGGCTGCGGCCGATGAACTCGCCACCCTTGCCGAGACGTTGGGACACTTGCCGTTGGCCCTGTCGCAGGCGGCTGCCTATCTGGCCGTCGCGGAGCTCGGCTTGGCGGCGTATGTCCGCCTGCTGGACGAGTACGACGTGCTCAGCGAGCCCAACAGGTGGGATGGGGGCCGACCTCGCCGTGGAAGGCCGCTCGCCGAACTTGTGCCCGGTCCCGGAGCGTTGCCCGACGGGCAGAACGTCGCCGTGCCCGACGCCTGGCGGTCGTCGCTGGAGCGGGCCGACGGGCTGCCCTCGGGCGGCCTGGCACGTCCTCTGCTGGAGCTGGCCTCTTTGCTCCCTGCCGCGGGGATGCCCGTATCCGTCTTCACCAACTCCGCCGCCGCGGAGTACCTCCAGGCGCACCGCGCCGCTGCGGGGTCCGGTCAGATGCTCCAGGCGGACGAGGTGCAGGGTGCGCTCCGCTTGATGGACGCCCTGGGGATCATCGACTACGTACCAGATGCCTCGTACCGCGCGGTGCGCGTGCACCCGGTACTGCAGCGCGTGACGCGCGAGGCCCTGTCCGCTGACCGGGTGCGGGAACTCGCCTCGAAAGTCGCGTCAGCCCTGGTTCTGGCGGCCAACGCTCAGGGGGAACCAGGTTCCGCCCCGGCACTCACTGTCGATCCGCTCCACGGGCATGTGAAGATGACCAACACCGTGGACCCCGGTTTCGTCCCGGTACTCGTCGACGCCGTCGACGTGCTCCGCGGGCACGCCGATTCGGCCCTCTGGTCGGGCATGCCCTACTCCAGACCCGAGGCGTGGTCCGGCCTCTCCGGCAACGGCCCGAGCCCGTCCGACCATGAGCTGCTCTACCAGGTCGGTGAGGTGCTGGGGACGAGTGGCCGGGCACAGGCAGCCGTCGCCTACTTCGAACGGCTGGCAGGTGAGGCACTTCGCCACCAGGGGCCCTATTCCCCGGGCCACGAGTTCGCCCGCCTCCGTCAGGCCCACTGGCGGGGCGAGTCCGGCGACGCGGCCGGAGCCGTGACGGCGTACGAAGCGGTCCTCGACCAGCAGTGCCGCTTCTTCGGCCCCCACCACAAGCGCACACTGGACACCCGGGCCGCCCTGGGGCGCTGGCGCGGCGCCGCAGGTGACGCGGCCGGTGCGGTAGCCGCATACACCGAACTCCTGCCCTTGCTGCAACAGCACTCGTTCCCGGACTCCACGGCCGTCCTCGACACGCGGGCCGAACTCGCCCGCTGGCAGGGCGAGTCGGGGGACCCGTACAGAGCGGCGATGGCGTATGAGGCACTCCTGGCCGATCTGATCCGCGTGCTGGGCCGGCACGGTGGCCTCCAGCATCCGAAGGAGAGCGGAACCGGGCCGTACTGGAGCGGCCTGGAAAACCTGACGGCGCTCAACAACTGGTTGAAGGTGTTTGACGCACACCACAGCCACGCGCATTGGCGTGGCCGGGCCGGAGACGCCGTCGGGGCCGTGACCTCCCTGACGTATCTGCTGAACCAGCAGATACAGATACTCGGCCCCGAGCATCCCCGGATCCTTGCCACACGTGAAGAGCTGGCTCACTGGGAGGAACGGATCGGAAACCGGTGAACCCGTGTCACGGCCTGCCGCAGCGGGGCGGCGCCGGACAGTCGTCGCGCCAGCTGTTGCGGGCCAAAAGGTTGTTGACGCGAGAGCGACTACATAGCTTCGAGTCCTTCAGCCGGAGCAGTTGACGAGGCTGAGCAGCACGGTGGTGATGGTCGATCGGGCGCTTTCAGGACTGATCGTGCCGCGAGCGGCCGCATGACCAAGGGCGTCCGCAGCGCCTATGAATGCGATCGCTGCTTCCTCGTCGAGGTCCGCGGCGCCTCAGCGCTTCGCATGGCTTGTCGGCAGATGTCTACGTAGCGGCGTTCAGATTCTTGCCTGGCACTCTCGAGGTCTGGTGTGCCGACCAGTGCGGCCACCACTCCACTGAGTTCGGAGCCTTGGGCGACCACGCACGCAACATGGGCCGTTGCGATCGCTTCGATCCGCTGCCGTAGATCCGGCGGGGTGTGCGCTATCGCAGCACGCAGGTCAGCGATGTGTCGATGGTCGAAGTCCTCATACAGCGAGAGGAGAAGCGCCGAGCGCGAGGAGAAGTGATCGTAGACGACGGGTTTGGAGATCCCTGCCCTGCTGGCCAGGTATGCGAGCGCCGCCGGCACCCTCATGGAAAGCGCCGAATCCGCCCGCGAAACCTTCGTCACCACCGCCCGAACCACCTCTCTCATCAGCACTCCCTCCTGCTTGAGAATCTCTCTCGAACAGTCAGCCGCGCCGTCAGCCCGTACCACTCGCCGGACCATCGCACGGGCCCACGGAGGTTCCCTGTCCCAACGGGGCCGCCCGAGCGTCAGGGAGAGCGATCTTTTACTACGTCCTCGTCCGATTGCCTCAAGCTCGGCTCGCTGCCAGGACCGGCACCTGAGAGGGCAGCAGCAGTCAAGATCCGGACCATACACGGACCACGGCTCCGCCGACCATCGCCTTTAGCCTCAAACACGCAGGTCAATCGGCATATGGCTCCTGTACCACAAGCAGACGAAGGACCCCGTCGCGGGGTGGAGACGGACAGATAGCGTCAGGTATGCGTGTCCGGGCTGCGACGACCGCGCCCAGGCGTGGTCGGTGCCGCGATCGGCGGATGGGCCTTCACCGCGCTCTCCCAGCGCCGAACCGCACGGAAGATCACTGGGCGCGCAGCACGCCCCACAGCGGCAGCTGTTCGAAGAACTCGACGGCTTCGTCCCGCCACCGCCCGCGCCAGTTGGCCGCGACGGCGGCCGCCTCCTGGGCACAGCGGCGGATCTCGGCGAGCAGCTCGTTGTCGACGCCGTGGCGCCGGGCGATGTCCTGAATCCGTTCGACGGTCTGCGGTGGGCAGCCGGGGCCGTCGAGCGCCGACTCCACGACCGCCCGCTCCGCACCGCTCGTCGCTGCCAGCAGCGCGCACACCGCGTAGCTGCGGCGGCCCTCGCGAAGATCCGATCCGGCCGGCTTGCCGACCGTGCCTGCGTCCGCGAACAGGTCGAGGTAGTCGTCGCGCATCTGCCCGCTCACCCCGAGCAGTCGCGCGTACCGGGCCAGTTCGTTCTCATGGGCCGCCGGGTCCGCGCCCGCCGCGAGCAGACCCAGCTGCAACGGGGCCAGCACCGAGTACCGGGCGCTCTTGTACTCGGACACGGTGTCCAGCACCTCGCGGTCGGGCATCGGGCCGAAGTCACGCTCTAGATCGAGGAATTGCCCGCGGACCGTGTCCGCCCCCGCCGTGGCCTGTACAGCCGCCATCGCCTGCCGCAGCTCGCGGGGAACCGGCGCGGTCAGCAGCACCTGGACCGACAGAAACGCGGCCAAGTCCCCGGCCAGGACGGCCAGACCCAACGCCGTCTGCGGACGGCCAGGGAACCGCTCGCGGTAGGCGTAGTACACCGACGGCGCCCCCCGGCGTACCGGGGAGTCGTCGATGATGTCGTCGTGGATCAGCCCGTGCGTCTGCAGCAACTCGATGCTGAGCGCGGCCTCGTCCAGCCCGGGCACGGCATCGGGAGCCACCAGGCGCGCCGCCTCGTACAACAGCGCGACCCGTAGCCGCTTCCCGCCCCGCAGCGACATGTCCCGCACCAGCTCCAGCGCCTCGGGCACGAACGCATTGCCCGCAGGCCCCTGCTCGGCGACCGAGTCGAAGTAGTTCGCGAACAACCCGTTGAAGCGGTCCCGGTATCCGGCGAGCCGCTCGTGTACACCGGCCCCGTTGTCAGCAGCCATTGCTCTCCCTGGAACCCCGTAAAACTGGACGGCCGTCGACAGACACCGCCAGCTCGCATTCAACACCACCAGATCAACTCCGCGTAGCGACCAGGGCGAACATGCGGGAGCCGTGACTGCGCCCAACCACCACCCGACTACCGATGGGACAGCCGTCCCACCACGCGCCGCCTCAGGTGATCCATTTGCCGGTCGGTCTCAGTGTCCGAGTTAGCCCGTGAGTGACCGAGTCGGCCCGAGTCAGCGTCAGGGTTGGCGCGTCGCGACCGGCTGGAGCTCCTGCCATGCCGGGTAGTGGGTGTAGCCCGCGGCGCCGTGACCGTACAGCTCTGGTTGGTCGATGTGCGTGTTCAGCGGCAGGCCGCCTGCGAAGCGGTGCGGCAGGTCGGGGTTGCTGATGAACAGGCGCCCGTACGAGACCAGGTCTGCGCGCCCCGATGCGAGCACCGCCTCACCGGCCTCGCGGGTGGTCGGGGCGCGGTTCTCTCCGACGTTGGCGATGAGTGTGCCGTGCCAGCGCGGGCGCAGGTCGGCGAGGGCGGGGTAACGGTCGTCGTCGGTGAGGTGGAGGTAGGCCAGGCCGAGGCCGTCGAGGCGGGCGAGGAGCGCGCGATAGACCGGGGCCGGGTCGGCCTCTTCCATACCGAATTGGGGGTTGCCCGGCGAGAGGCGCAAGCCGAGCCTGCCGGCGCCGACCCCGTCAGCGACGGCCTGTACCAGTTCCAGCGGGAAGCGGATGCGGCCGGGGATGTCGCCGCCGTAGGCGTCGGTGCGCAGATTGGTGTTGTCGGCCAGGAACTGGTGGATGAGGTAGCTGTTCGCGCCGTGCAGTTCGACGCCGTCGAAGCCGGCCCGGATCGCGTTGCGGGCGGCGGCGACGTGGTCGGCGATGGCCGTGCGGATGTCATCGTGCGTCATCGCACGCGGTATGACCGGGTCTGCCTTGCCGTCCTTCACGTGTACGGGCCCGGGCACGGGGACGGCGGAGGGACCGGCCGGGATGTCGCCGAGGATGCGGGAGCGTGGGTGTCCCTGACGGCCGCCGTGCATCAGCTGGGCGAAGATCCGACCGCCGGCGTCGTGCACTGCCTCGGTGACGTGCTTCCAGGCAGACACGTGCCGTTCGGCCTCCAGGCCCGGGATGCGTCAGCCGCTCTGGCCGCGGAGGCCGGGCCAGATGCCCTCGGTGACGATGAGGCCGGCGCTGGCCCTCTGGCGGTAGTAGTCGGCGACGATCGGTAGCGGGGTGCCGTCAAGTTCAAGTCTGCGAGGGGAGATGTGTGATGCGGATCGGTGAATTGGCCCGCCACACCGGCGTGAGCGAGCGGTCGCTGCGCTACTACGAACAGCAGGGATTGCTCGGGTCCGAGCGGACGCCCGGCGGCCACCGGGACTATCCGGAGCGCGCCGTGGACCGGGTCATCCGCATCCAGGAGCTGTTCGCCGCCGGCCTGTGCAGCCAGAAGATCGCCCAACTGCTGCCCTGCATACGTGACCACGACGGCGGCCCAGCGGTCACCGCCACACCGTGGCTGGTGCAGGAACTGCGGGCTGAACGCGAGCGCATCAATCGCACCATCGCGGACCTGCGCCGCTCGCAAGGCACCCTCGACGAGGTCATCGACGCCGCCTCACGCCCATGACATCGGTGACCGACGGCCTCGCGGGTACCCCCTCACCTCGGCAGTAGCGGCCCATCCGGCGGACACAAGCTGCCCGCCGCCCACCGCATCACTGGCTGCCGGCGTTCGGCCTTGCACGATGTAGGCGTCCCGGATACTGATCGAACGAGTAGAGAGTGCTCCTGACTTGGGAAGGTGGGGCCTGTTCAAGGCTCCGTCCACCGCGGGAAAGAAGTCACTTACCGGATGAGGCGTGTTGCTCCGTTTCCACGTGTTCGTGTTCAAGCCGGGGCGTCGGCGGTGGCCTCGCAGGCAGGCGGAGTGTTGCTGGTCGAGACGGTCCGCAAGACGGGGTACCCGGCTGTTCAGGAGGGGACGGGCTCCTGGTCCGCATGGTCGAAGGGCGGATAGCTCTCGCCACCCATCCGCTCTGCCGCATCGATGTAGTTGGCTAGAGCGTCGCGGGATTGAGCGAGGCTGTCCATCCGATCGTCCAGTCGCTGCAGCCGTGACCGCATCGCAGCGACCACCTCGGGACACCCGGGCAACTGCGGGGCCTCGCCGACCGCACAGGGCAGTACGTACGCGATGTCCTCGGAGGACAAACCGGCACCAAGCAGATGCCGGATCTGCCTGACCCGCAGCACGGCGTTCTCGTCGTATTCGCGGTAGCCGTTCGTGCCGCGGTCCGCCTCCAGCAGGCCCTGGGCCTCGTAGTAGCGCAACTGATGGGTGTTGACGCCCGTCCGGCGCCCCAGCTCCCCGATCCGCATCGCAACCTCGCTTGACCTTCACACCGGTATCAACGTTGACGATGCTGCCATGAACAACACAACCGAAACACCTGTGACCCTCATCGGCCTGGGACGGATGGGCCAGGCACTCGCCAGCGCGTTCCTCAAAGCCGGGCATCCCACCACCGTGTGGAACCGTACGGCCTCCAAGGCCGACCAGTTGGTGGCCGAGGGTGCCCTGCTGGCGCCAACGGTGGGCGACGCGCTCAAGGCGGGTTCCCTGACGATCGTCTGCGTCACCGACTACCAGGCCATGCACGGTCTGCTCGGGGCGGACGACATCGAGCTGGACGGCATGACGTTGGTGAACCTGACCTCGGGTGACTCGGCCCAGGCCCGGGAGGCCGCCCAATGGGCCGAGCAGCGCGGCGCCCGTTACCTGGACGGCGCCATCATGGCGCCCCCGCCGGCGATCGGAACCGCTGACGCGACGATTCTGCACAGCGGGCCGCAGGCGGACTTCGAGGCGCACAAGACAACACTCGACGCGCTCGGCACTGTCACCTACCTTGGTGCGGATCACGGGCTGGCGTCCCTGTACGACGTGGCGGGTCTGGCCATGATGTGGAGCGTCCTGAACGCTTGGCTCCAGGGCGCGGCCCTGCTCAGGACGGCCGGTGTGGACGCCGTGACGTATGCGCCATTCGCGCAGAAGATGGCCACCGAGGTGGCCGCATGGCTGCCGGGGCATGCCGAACAGATCGACCGTGGCTCCTTCCCTGCCAAGGTGGCGTCCCTGGAGACCCATGTCCGGGCAATGGCTCACCTGATCGAGGAGAGCGAGGCGGTGGGTGTCAATGCCGAACTGCCGAAGTTGATCAAGGCGATGGCCGACCGGGCGGTCGCCGCCGGACACGGCGGGGAGCAGTATGCCGTGCTGATCGAAGAGTTCAGCCAACCCCATAACGACTGACCGATCCCCACGCCGGGCTCTGGCCTCGGGCTTTTGGGGCTGTCCGGATCGCGATCACGAACGCGGAAACCGCCTCTGAACAGCGAGAATGAGGGCCGTTCCGGGGGTCGGAAGGGTCTCCAGCGTTCGCAAAGCGCTTCGAGGCCCGACCGGCGGCCAGGTACTCCAGTTTGGACACCACCTGCTGCCGCCACGCGTCGGGCAGTTCTTCCAGGAGGGTCTCGAAGCGGGTCTGCCAGACTGCTACCTGCGCTGCCTGTACCCGCTCCGCCTCACCTTCCTCCGCGGCCTCCAGCACAGCGCAGGTTCGGTCGAGTCGCTCGGATTCCGCCTGTTCGCACGGGACTTCGCTGCGGCTGAGCAACCGGGCCGCAGCGTCCCCGACCCCCGTGCCAGGCGTCCGTCCCCGCAGCCTGCACGATCGCACCGCCCCCGGCGGCCGCAGCTGCGGTGAGCACCTCGGTCAACCTGGCTACCTCCATAGTGGAGGAACTGAGCCGACAGCCCGAAGCATGGCATGGACAGGCTCTCGTGGTCCGGGAGTTCGGGCACAGCCATCACCGTGAGCCGGGAACACATCAAGGCAGGGTGGTCGCCGCAGGGGCGCAAGGCACGGTTCCGCACGATGCCCAGACCGCGCTTCCCACCGTTGTCAACAGTCATGCAGTGCGGCTCTGATCAACGTTCCGGGATGCCCCAGGCCGGCGGTGACGGCGTCGAGCCCATCGAGTATGTGATCAGCACTCTTGTTGGAACCGGTTCCGAAGATGCCGATGCGGTAGCGGAAACGACTGCCCTCCTGGGGACATGGAAGAGAGCGAGGGTCAACGCAGCACGACTCATCCTGCGGCCGAGTCCGACCGCTCCGTTGTGGTCGCACCTGGTCTCCCGGGGAGCTTGCTCCACCCGGAGCCCGTTGACGGCGGTAGTCCGGAACGGGTCGACGCCGGCCAAGGAGACGGCCGAAAAGTCGGTGCATGCCTGTGGCGGGAACTGTTCGGATGTCCTCAGTTCATCAACTCGGGCGTGAAGTAGTCGCGCAATCGAGCGATCTTCCCGTCGCGGATGCGAAAGATCTGTACCAGCGAGACGACAACGTCGTCTCCGTCCCCGTCGAATACCGTGTCGATCTCGGCGATGAACACGTCGGGATCGGAGGTGGTGTGCAGCACGTACCCGGACTTCTCAAGGTTCGGCGAGCGGTCCCCCCTCACCTGTCGCTCGTAGTACGCCGCCATCGCGCTACGGATCTCGTCACGACCCACCAGCCTCCTGGGGAAGGCTGCGCCAGCAGGCACGAGCGGCGCCTCGAAGACACCGTCCGCGGTGAAGTTCTCAGCAAGGGCATCAGCATTCCGGGTCAGGGCACCGGCGTAGACGTAACTCTCGAAGATCCCCTGCGGCGTTCGGGACATGGCGGCCTCCCTGGACTCGGACATAGAAGGCCACATCATCACAGTCGCGCTCTCAGGAAGGCGCTTTCCAGGAACGATCACGTTCCGCCGGATCGGCTGGCCTCCAGTCACCGCGGCCGGCATTGGCGATCGTCACGCGCCTCAGGAGGATCCCAATCGGCCGCCGGAGTAAGCGCACGGGGTTCCTCTCGTCTCCCCCTATCACACACGTATCACTAACAGCATTGGCAGTCCTGGACCACAGGCCCCTGACTTGTGCGCACGCACCTGACCTGGACCGCACAAGACGCTATGGACTACCTGTGCCAAGTGGTTCCACCATCGACAACGACGTGGCGCAGAGACGCCTGGAGGCAACGTCCGCTGGCCAGTCTGCCTGCCCACGTCCTACGGCTCACGCGCCGGTTGGGTATGAGTCGTGCGCAGGCGGCGCTGCCCGTGATGGACCACTCTGCGGGCCTTCCCGACATCCGATGGTAGAGACCAAGATCCGGACCAGGCACGGACCAACGCGCCGCCTACGGCGCCCTGTGCATCGTTTCAGCAGGTCAGCACGACGCCGACGCTGTACCACCAGCAGACGAAGAACGTTCTTTGTTCCCACAGTCCGAAGAAACTTGGGTTCTTCTAGAGCCTCAAGTCGGCTGCCTGGAGGCGCCGTTACGCTCCAGGCAGTCCGACACCGGAGTCACTCTGGGTAAGCAACAGGCTGCCTCAGGTCGATGGTCGACCTGCACGAGGACTGACCCCGGACCAGTCACGGACCAGACTCCCGCCCGGGGTGAGGCAGGCGACAACCCTCTGACACGTGTGGTGGCACGACCTAGCGGGACCGCTCAGGCTCTGCAGCACACTCCGCGGGCATGGGAACACGCTTCGAGCCCGACCGCTTTCATCACATAGTCCCCATGACCATGGTGCTGGCGGCCGTGTGCCTGGCCTGGTGTGTCAACTCACCCCAGAGTGGTGGGGACCGATTACGCGGCGGACTGTCAGTGCCTGCGCATAGCCTGCCGACATGCCCTCGAATACCGGTGAGCTCCGCCACGTCATGCTCGGCCAGATCTTCAAGCCCGAGGTTCCCCTGGGGTCGGCCCGGGACACCCCCATCACCTGCCACGCCTCGGCAACGGGCAAGGGCAAGCTCCACGGAAGCCCCGAGTGCCGCGCACTGCGGTCGGCCGCTTCTGTGAACCAGTTCGACATCCCGTTCGGCGAAGCCGTCGAGCGGCTTTGTACGAACTGCCGGTGGGCTCTGTTCACGGATAGCCCGATCCTGCCGCTCGGCGCGGCGGTGAACGACGTGGACTCTCTCACCATCTGGCTCGACAGGGACCCCGAGGACGAGGACGACATCAAGGCCGAGCGTGACGCGGCCATCGCCCTCTCCACCGGCGACTACCCGCCCCACACCAATGACGTCGGCGACGCGGATGAGGAAGACAGCGAGGCTGGGCACGACGAGGAGTGGGAACGCTATGACCGCGCCCGCGATCTCCGCTATGGACGCCACTCACACTGGCGCCGGCTGCACTCCTACCTGATACGGAGCAACCAGGCAGTAGCCGATTACCCGTTCCTCGCCCCGTGGGCCGAGGGACTGCAGAGTCGGCTCACCGCCGTCCTCGACGCCGAGCGTCGGGCTTTCGCGGACCTCGTCCAGCCGGCCCGTCTGCTGGAGGCGGCTGCCGTACGCGTCCTGCCCACGCCGCAGTTCTCCGGCGATCCCGGCTTCGCCGGGTTGGGAGCAGAAGCGGAGAAGACCTTCCGGCGAGCGTGGTACGAGTGGAGTCGCCGAGCCACCTGGTCCTGGCAGCGCCTGGAAGATCACGACTTCTCGGTGTACACCGTCGTCAGCGACGCCTTCGGGCGCCGCCGCAAGGGGAAGCCCGAAGCTCACACCGCCTTCCGTCGACTCACCGCCGGCTGGATCCGCCAGGCGCGCGAAGAAGCCGCCCGCCCCGCCACGCCGCCGTGGCAGCTGGTGGCAGTCAAGACACCCGCTCTCCCCCGCACCCGCCACAGCGAGCCGGAACGCGACCCTCTCACCCTCTGGGAGGCATCAGTCATCGCCACCTACCAGGTAGCTTTCAACCGGAAGTCAGGCACCACAGCCTTGCTCGTTCCTCACCTCGTCGCTGAGCAACTGCTCGTGTGCGCCTCCCACGACATGCCGGTCCAGCGCCTTGCCCCCGACGGCAGCGCGCTGCCCGCGGGGACGCTGCTGGAGCAGTGGGACCACGAAAGCCTCACCCATTCGTGACCTCGCGCTGTCAGCTCGTCGCCAACACGGCCGTGATCAGGTCCCGGGCAGCCTGACCGTAGACGGCAGAGGGGTGGAGGAGCCCGAACGCCTTGCGGAACAGATCGACCCGGTCCTGGTCGGTGATCGTCTCGGTCCCACGGTATCCCTCGACCACGACCCTGTGGTCGTCGAAGATCGAGAATCCGCCTCCAGAATAAACTCCGAGGTGGGGCACGGGCCGGGATAATCCCCAGAGACAGGCCCGGCAGATCCATCGCGTCCAGCAGCCGGCCAAGCTGGCCTCGCATGACCTCGGGCCCGCCGAGATGGGTGTTCAGCGCTTGTTCGCCCAGCAGGATATGGAAGGTCCTGTCCTCCTGGCCAACGTACTGCGCCCGAGCCCTACGGGCGGCCACCCCAGCCTCGATGTCGTCGGGAGTCCCGTAAAAGTCCACGACGAGCCGCAGCACGGCCGCGGCATACTTCGACGTCTGCAAAAGGCCCGAGACCAGGTCCGGGCTGTAACCCTGACAGAAGGAAAGCCCAGCACCAGCCTCGGGCGCGCGGCAGGCGAGCAGCGTCACCCACGCAAACTGGGCGTGCTGCACTGCAACCTCTTTCTTCCGGCGGACAAATGCGCCCTAGCGGCACGTGCGTGCCGTTCGTAACCTCGAACTCATGGCCAACGGCGTCTGGCACACCGGCTACGAAATCGTCGTCCACCTCACCCACGCAGACCTCGGACACCCAAAACGACCCGGCCTGCTGGAGGAAATCACCCACCCCATTGGGGACCGGGACCGGAAACTACTCGAATGCTTGGAACACCACGAAGAGGGGATATGCCAGGCCGAAGGTGAGGGCCGCACCCCGTGGATGGCAATCCGTCGGCGCACCATCGACGGAGTCACCACTCTGGTCGCGGCGCACCTGCCCCTGCGAACGAAAGCGACGGCCGAGGAGTCCGACAAGCACAAGGCGATGAAGGAACGCATTGCCCGAACCGCCCAGGAGCACGGGCTGACCGCCGACATGGAGGCTAGATCGGATGACGGCCGGATCCGCACCGACGTCCTGATCGCCGGGCCGGCGGGGAAGGTGGGATGGGAAGCGCAGTACTCCCCGATCACCGCAGCCACAGTCCGGCGCCGCTCCACACGAGCCGTCGAGCATGGCATCACTCCGTTGTGGGTCACGAGTGACGGCACGTCAGCGCTCATCGACCGAGCGCCCTGGTTACTGGTCGACGACCAGCCCTGGCATGTCATCGCCAGCCGGAAATCCACGCTGGTCCGGGCCGGCGCCCGGACCCTGCAGGAGTGGCGCTGCGACGAGAACAGCCAGCGCCCCTGCCCCGGCTCTGGTGGGATGCGGACCTGCGGAGGATTCCACGCCCACTGGGACCTGCCCGCCCTTTGTCTGCCACCGAGACCGACACCCCAGCTGGACGAACTCGTCGTCACGAGTGTGACAGGGAGCTGGGTTCCGATGCGGATCCCCGACCCGCGCGACACCCGGCTCACCGCCCGGATGTGGGTCCCCGAACAGGACCGACGCCGCTGGCGCGAGATCGTCGGCCCGCCCGAACCCGACCCTGACGGCACGGACCAACCCTACGACGGAGAACTCACCTTCACCGGCGAAGAGCTCGACACCCGCTGCCGATACGGCGAGCGCACCCACACCTTCGACGACACTCGAAGACACCGCGCCACCCCCACAGCCGCCGCACCCCACACCTGGACAGACGTCCCCACACACCTGTACCGCATCCCCCGCCAGGAACAGCGCCTCGTCCTCGCACCCGGCGAACGGCAACAGGCCGCCCAACTCCTCAACTGCCCGCCCTGGCACATCGACCCGTGCGCCGGCTGCGGCGCACCCATCAACCGCTACGGACACCGCGGCCACCACGCCTGCCCGGCATGCCGGCGGAAAGTCCGCGAAGGGCCAACCACATCCACCAGCCACGGCTCGTGAAAGCGAGCGTCGCCCAGATCCCTCCCGTTCGGTCTGCGCCTCTCCCTGGAGGGAATCTGGGGAGAATCACGGCCGCTGGAGAGCACTTGGAGAGAATCAGCTGCATAAACCAGCACGGGCGTGACATAGCGCGTCGCGACGACCCCCCTCAGCATTTTCCCAGGCTCCACGAAGCTTTTTCCTCAGTTCTCACGGTCAACCCCAAAGTGGTGTACATCAGCAGACCGCCCGTTCTCAGCCCTGGGGAGAATCTGGGGAGTTTCGAAGTTTCGACTGGCGCGTGCCCATCCCGCTCCCCTCCGAACAGCCCGTCGTGTGGCTTGTGTCCGCAGAAGCCGTGTGCGGATGACCTCGTGTGGCGATTGAGCACGGCGGTCGCCGCAGGTACGTTCGTGACGCTGTCGGTCGGTTGTGTTGTATTCCGGAGCATCGTCCGTGGTGGGGATCACACTCTCGTGGGTGACTCAACTGCAGCCCCGATCACGGTCGTTCGCGGCGCGGGAAGGCGGCTGACCCGGGTGGGCCCGGCGGCGGCCTCGCGGAGCCGGGAGATCTCCTCGTGCTGTGCGGCGAGTCGTGCGAGGGCCTGGGGGCGGAAGTCCGTGAGCTCGTCGATCGTCTGCTCTGAACTGACCAGCCGCTCCTTGAGCTTCGCGTTGGCCGCCCTGAGGCGAACGATCTGAGCCTCGCGAGGGTCGGGAATCTCGCCGGTCTGCTGAAGGGCCTGCAGGCGTCGCTCGAACTCGGCGCGGAGGTGGGCAGAGGGGCGGGTGCCGTAGAACGCGGTGCGGTCGATGCCCGCTTCGCGGGCGAGGGTCTTGATGTCGCACTTGCCGCCGGACGGGATCTCACCGCGTAGGAGGCGTCCATGGCGGCCCGGATGTGCTGTTGCCGGATCGTCCAGTGCGGGCGGCAGCGAATCCGCCTCCTTGAGCCGTAGGCAGGTGGGGTCTCCGGACGGAAGGCCCCACCTGCTCGGGATCAGGTCGGTCAGAAGCGCACTGTGCGGTCCCGGGTGACTGTCGGGACGGCGAGCACGGCATCGAACGCTTCGGGGACCGGGGTGCTCAGATGCGAGCTCTGGAAACGGAGCCCGTTGAGCAGTGGTGCCCCCTGTTCGTCGCGCGGTGCGTGGCGCAGGTCGGTCAAGGTGATCCGGTCGGCGAGTCCGGCATCGATGAGGGCGGCCTCGACGCTGCCGGGCGTGGCAGGTTCAAGGGGGGCTTCGGCGAGGGTGAAGCCGACCGTGGCGCTGGGGTCGGGGTGCATCTCCGGCACATGGTCGGCGGTGTGGACGAGGGCCACGGTGCGGTAGTCCTGGCCGAGTATCCGCTGCAGGTGCTGGCCCATGGGCAGTGTGGTCAGGCCGCCGCCGAATTCCAAGGAGAACGCCGTTTTGTGGATGTGGTTGTTGTGTGCCGCGAGGACGATCCGGGTCCCCGGTTCGGCGTGGTCCAGGTGCCAGCGCAGGGACTCGGCCAGGTAGATCTCTCGCACCGACAGGTCCGCGGCCAGGGCCCGGCCGGACATCAGGGCGCTGCCCGCCTGGAACATATAGTCGGTGTGGCAGGCCGCTTCCACCCGGCGCCGGGCGATGTCGAAGCGGTTCTGGCTGCTGCGGGAGACGTAGAGCGGTTCGACGGCGCGCAGTCGCAGCAACAGTCGTGCCAGTGTGGCGGTCAGTTTGTTCTGCTCGGCGGTCTCCAGGCCGGCCCATGCGGGCGCGGCCGTTGCGCCGGAACCGCAGCCGTTGAGGAACCGGTCGCTGATCTCCAGGACCGTATCGACCAGGGGGAGGGTGTCGGGGTCGACCTCGCGCAGGTAGTCGGCCACCGGTTCCAGGGCAGGTCGTAGCGCCCCGCCGGCCTCGGGGATGTCGAGGCCGGCGAGGCGCAAGGGGTGTTTGCTGGTGCGGTTGTGGTGGCGCAGCCAGTGCATGAGATCTGCGGCGCCCCACTCGGCGGCGACCCGGCTTACTTTGGCCAGGTCCCCGTCGTCGCCCTCGCCCTGCAGCCAGCGGTCGAGGGGGAAGGCTTCGCTGAAGCCGAACTCCATGGCGAAGACGGTGAATCCACAGCGTTCGGCGAGAAAGCGCAGTACCCGCTGGCGTGCGCGCGAGAACTCTTCGACGAAGTGGGCGCCCTCACCGACTGCCACGACCCGGGCATCGCCGACGATCTCCCGGAGGACTTCGAGGTCGTCGAGGGGCTGCTGGGGATCAAGGGTGGTCAGAGTGGTGGAGTGCTCGCGGAACCAATCGGCAAGCACGGTGCGGGAAGAAGGCTGAACTGGCATGAGTAGAGCTCATTTCTCGGCTCGGAGGTTCAGGACACAGCCGCTCATGCGCACACGGGCGGACGAGCGACGCGACGACGCGCAGGCGCAACCGACGCCGGGCCACTGGGCCAACGGCGCACCGCGTCTGCCGACGAACCTCGGTCAGAGAAAATTGCTGAAGACTGCCATGATCGAAACCTAGCACCGGGCGCCGTCCACGGGCACACGAATATTCCGGCGCTTCATCGCGAGGCAGGGCGCCCTCCGAGGGCTTGTCGCCGTAGGCGGTGAGCCGGGGATATCGGATGCGGGGTGTGCGGGGTCGGGTGTCCCAGCGGTGGGTGTACCAGGCCCGCCGGCTCAGGCTACGCACCGTGATGATGGCGGTGGCCAGGGCGAGGTAGAACTCGGTGCAGATGCGGTGGTGTTCGCTGTTGCGGCGGAGCTTGCCGAAGTCGTTCATCCAGGAGTCCGTCCGCTCGCACACCCAGCGACCGTCACTCTGGATCGGCGTCTTCACACCGCGTCGGGTGATACGGCCGGTGATGCCGCCCTCGGCGAGATCGGTGTGGACGGGCTGATAGTCGTAGCCGGCGTCCAGGCCCAGCTTCGGATTCTCGGGGATGTGTTCCAGCTCGTGGGCCAGGGCGGCGAACTCGTCGAGGGTCTCGGACAGCAGGGTGTGATCACGCACGTGGACGCCAGCCGGACGGTGACCACGGGTATTCCCCGTAGCCGTCAGTCAATTGGGACCGCTTCAGCCCCTGCTCGCCCCGGTCCACCGGGGTCCTTCCCATCCCGGAGACCAAGGCGAGCACGACCCGGTCGAACACGATCCCGTCCGGGATACGCGGGTTGTGGCAACCCAAGGGGCGAGTGTCCTCACGATCCGGCAGCGAGGCGAGGAACTCCTCGCGGATCGGGGCGATGATGGACGCAGGCACGACGGACACGAACTCTCCCGATGTCACAGAGCGCAGAGAAATCCGTGATCACCCAGCTCGAGCCCGTCGCACCGTCTCACTGTCGCGTCCATGACCTGCTGGCGGACGCTGTGGGTCAGACTGCGACAGCCAGGGCGTCGAACTCGTCGTCGGTGAGGGTGATACGGGCGGCTTCGGCGTTTTCCTCCAAGTGGGCGGTCTGGGAGGTGCCGGGGATGGGGAGCATGACCGGGGAGCGGTGCAGCAGCCAGGCGAGGGCGAGTTGGGAGGGGCTGGAGCCGTGTCGTTTGGCGGCGGCGTCGAGCGGGCCGCCGGAGCGGGCGAGCTCACCGGTGGCCATGGGGAACCACGGGATGAAGGCGATGTTCTCGCGCTCGGCGTATTCAAGGACGTCTTCGGCGCTGCGGTCGGCCAGGTTGAAGAGGTTCTGCACGGAGGCGATCTCCGTGATCGTGCGGGCCTCCTTGAGCTGCCCGACGGTCACTTCGGAGACGCCGATGTGGTGGATCTTGCCTTCTTGCTGGAGTAGGACGAGCTCGCCCAACTGGTCGGCGAGCGGCACCTCCTCATCGATGCGGTGCAGCTGGTAGAGGCCGATGCGTTCGACGCCGAGGTGGCGCAGGCTCAACTCGGCCTGCTGACGCAGGTACTCAGGCCGGCCTATGGGCCGCCAGACGTTGGGGCCGGGGCGGGTCAGCCCGCCCTTGGTAGCGATGAGCAGGTCGTCGGCGTAGGGGTGCAGAGCCTCTCGGATGAGCTGCTCGCTGACGAAGGGGCCGTAGGAGTCGGCTGTATCGATGAAGTTGATGCCCAGCTCGACGGCGCGGCGTAGCACCCGTACCGCTTCGGCTCGGTCCTTTGGCTCGCCCCAGATGCCGGGGCCGGTGAGTTGCATGGCACCGTAACCGAGGCGGTTGACGGTCAGGTCTCCGCCAAGCGCGAAGGTACCGGAGGCATCTGCCGGACGCGAGCTGTTCTGATGGCTCATGTAACCCACTTCTTCCAACTTCTTCCACTTGGGAAATGTGTAGGAACTGCCCGTCGAACCTACGGGATAATCGGACTGGAGAGGCCGAAGTCCAGCCGGCGCGCGACTCTCTACCGGCTTGTGCGTCGCCGGTCGAAAGGGTGCGGAAGGTGTCAGCGCGACCGAGGGCGAACGTACGGCTACGGTAAGGCGAATGCTGTTGTGACTCGTAGTGCGGGGCCTCGGATGCCGTGACCTGGGGGCCTCGGATGCCGTGGCCGTGGCTAAGGCAGCGACCGGCTGCGGCTGCCAGAGCTCATGGACATCACGCCGGGGCTACCTGGGACGGACAACTTCCAGCAGTGGCCGCCGCAGCGGCTGCTCGTCGTCGAGACCGCCCGCCGCGCACTCGAGTACACCGGGCGGCACTCTGGTGATGCCCACGACCGTCCTGGTCGAGGAGTACTGGAGCGAAATCAGCGCGGATCTCGCCCAACACGCCGCTCGGGTGCGCTACTTCGTTCTTTCCGCTGACCAAGAGACCCTCCGCAGACGCATCGAGGGGGACACAGTTCTCGGCCCCTTCCCGTTCCGTCCCACATATCTTGAGCCCTCCGCCGAGGCGGCCCGCACGTGGCTGCACGACGAGGCCGAGGGCGTCGACACCACGCACCTCACACCTGCATCGAGCGGCCATCCGATGGCAATCACAACGGCCGAGACACATGCGATACACCTCAGCCGACGCACCGCCGACATTAGAGACATTCGCGCGCTAGCAGGACACAAACGAGGCCCCGAGAACATAAACGTGCCGCGCCCTTTTGACTCGTAAGGCACCACACGAAGAACAGGCCAGAGGGCATTTTTATGAGTCGCGCTCAGGCCGCCCACCTGCCGATTCGCCACACGCCAGCCAGGCGGCAGGGAAGCCGGCCCAGCAATCCGCCCTCATAGGATTCGGCAAAGTGGCTTGAACCATGCGACGACGCTTCGGTCGCGACTTGGGAAGGGCGCACCGACCCGGCCATCGGCATCGGCCTGCAGGACGGCTTCCACACATCCACCAGCGCCGCATGAGGACCCTGGGTCGAATCCAAGCGAAGGGTTGACCAGTTGCCCCTGGCATGTATTCTCTAATTGAGAGATCGTTTAGGAAGACCTCGGTAGACCTCGGAGGGATCCTTGGTAGACCGGTTCGATTGACAGCCGCAAGTTAGCCATCTAGTTACTGTCAGTGGACATATCTATAACAGGCTCACCTTCACGGGGTAAGCGATTTCATCAGGGGGAGCACGCATGACCCATTTAGCTGTTAAATTACCTACTCCTCCCTCGACGCGTCGGAGGGGTGATCACGTAAAGACCTGCCCAGACAATCTGAAGTCCGGGTATTTCGAAGTGAGTTGCAATGCCGGCATGCGCGGCAAAGTTCTTGAGGAGTTTCGCCGGTCACCTAGCGCACCACGCTCAATGTCCCCTCCTGCCTGGATTCCAGACGAGAGGACCTGACCGACGCCCGAAGGGATATCGCGGGCGGTATCTGGCATGCCCCGGCGCCGTGGAGCCAGGCGCTCGTGCCGCTGGCCTTCCTCGCCAAGGGCGACACCTTTGAACAGCTCGGATGCCACTTCGGGATCGGCACCGAGACCGCCTGCCACTGTGTCAACGAGGGCATTGATGCCGGCGCCGCGCTGGCCTTCACCTGGCCGACGCCCTCGCCGCCTCCGGAGAGGGCGACGCCTGCTGCTGGACTGCGCTGTCCGCCCGGCGCTGCACCAGCCTCGCCACCGAGGCCAATCCGGATCCGCTCTACCAGGCCGAACACCGCGAACACGGCTTGAACATGCGGGCGTTGACCACCACCGAGGAGAGCTGGTCCTCCTCGGCGAGGCCCGGGGTGGCTCCACGCACGACCTACCGCCGCCCGTCGGCGGCATGCTCGAGTCCGCCGCCCAGCAAGACGTGGAGATCACCGCCAACTCCGGCTACCGAGGCGCCGACGACACCGTCCACACCCCGGCAGATGAGATTTGCTCACTGAGCCCTATTGGTCTTCGCTGACGACCCGGTATTGCGGCTCTCGCATTGCCGTCACCCGAGCTGAGTGGATTGAACACACCCGACCAAATGGCCAGTCATGGGATGCACGTGCCGTGCCTAGAGAAGTGGTAAGGGATACCGCGGCGCGATGCCCAGGTCGTCGAGACCACCATCGCCATGATCACCCGAGAAACCGACTCCGCCCGTGACTCTTTCACCGAGAAATAGCGGCGGCGACATCACACCGAACGAAGGAAAAAAACTTGTCTGAAACGTTTTCCGGTAGGCATCTCGAGATTTCCTGGCCCGACCTGGGTATCACCGTGACCGCGGAACTCGACGGCCGCAACACTGAACTTGCCGACGCGCTGTGGGAGGCGTTGCCCTACCAGAGTCTGCAGGGACACGCGCTGGTGGCGGGACAGCACTTATATCACGCGGCACCGATCCCGTCGCTGCTGCATCTGTCCGCGTCCACTCGGATTGCAGATCGACGCGAGGCGCCCGATGGGACCGTATTCTGCTCCGCGCTACAACATTTAGGCATCAAGTACGGCACGTTGACCGAACCGATGCCGGCATCCCCGGTGGGCCGGATCCGGCAGGAGGACATGCCTGCGCTACAGGAGGCCGGCAAGGCGGTCTGGGATTCGGTCTATTCGACGAAGAATCCGATCCTGGCGGAGGTCCGCAAGGCGGGAACCGAAGGCGGCCATCGTATTCCGCATCTGACCGCCGCAGACCCCGACGCAAAACGTCTCATACACGACGTGCACACCGCGACCGAGCGGGCTTGGCTGTCCGCACCTCAGGAGCTCGCTGACCTCCACGAGGGGGTGATCCCTTCCGGGGCAGGAAGCTTTGACACGGTGTTGCCCACTCTGTTGTTCGTCAACGGTGAGACCCGCCCGCTGGGCTACGCCACCTACGGTGGTCTGGTCCGGGCCGCGGTCCAGGGCATGCCGATGGATTCATTGCGTCACATGGCGCGCCTGCTGGTCGGCATTCCGGCCGAGTTTCTGGGCTACTGCGGCCTGGAGCAGCTGTGGAGTTTCACCCAGCGCTTCCTGACCTGCCTCGACCAGCTCGATCGCGACGATTTCCTGAGTGTGGTGAGTCAACTGGCCCTCTACATCAACTGCTTGGGCGGTTGGAATCTGCACCTGTACCCGTGGGACGCCGGAGATCACCTGCGCCAACTGCGCCCCCACGAAGCGGTCCGCCAGTCGTGAGCCAACTCCCCGAACGCACGGACGCCGTCGTCATCGGCGGGGGCGTCATCGGCAACTCCATAGCGTGCCAACTCGCCGAGGCAGGCGTTGGTACCGTCCTGCTGGAGCGTGGCGCGCTCGGATCGGGATCGTCCGGGACGACTGCGGGCGTGGTGCGTACCTATTTTCCCGGCAACCCCCTCATCAGCAGCCTTGCCGTCCGGACCCTGGCGGCTTACCACGCCTTCACCGAACGGACCGGAACCGACTTCGGCTTGCAGCGCATCGGCTTGCTCGTGCTGTTCACCGACGAACACCAGGTGCAGGACTTCCGACGCACCCAAGCGGCCCAGCAGGCAGCTGGAGTGGACGTCGAACTCGTGACGCCTGCTGAAGCAGCGCGGCTCAACCCGCTGGTCGACGAGCGAGCCATCCTGGCGGCAGCCTGGTCGCCCGAGGCCCATGCCTGCGATCCCGCCGCGATCGTGCGCGGCTACGCCACAGCCGCCCGGCAAGCCGGAGCCATCCTGCGCACGGAGACACCGGTCACCGGCATCGACCCGGATGGGCGGGTCCACACGCCTGCGGGGAGCATCCGCGCCGACACCGTCGTCTGCGCGGCAGGCCCCTGGGCCAGAACGGTCGCCGCCATGGCCGACGTGCACATTCCTGTGACCACGTACCCGGTCGAAATGCTCCTGACCGACACCCCCGGTAGTGCCCCGCGTGACGCTCTGCCGATGACCATCCACCCGTCCAGCCTGCGGATTCGGAGCTGGGGGGACCGCATCCTCGTCGGGATGGGCCGCCCCGCTCCGGATGAAACCCGGCAGGGCTGGCTCCAACGGGTGTCCGGCCACCTTGGCACGGCCTTCCCAGCCCTCGCCGGCAACGACCTCGAGAGCGGGTGGAGCGGAAACCTCGATGTCAGTCCGGACGGGATGGCTTTCATCGGCCGCGATGGCTCCCGCCCGTTCCTCTACGCGGCTGGATTCTCCGGTCAGGGACTGTGCCAAGCAGCTGCCGCCGGAGAGATCATCCGAGACCTCGTGCTCGACAAGAAGTCCTGGATCGACACGGCCGGCCTCTCCACCGCCCGCTGCCTCAGTGGTTCGGACGAGGCCGACTAGGCAGGAGAAGAATCATCAAGATCGCCTTAGGCGCAACGGTTTCATCTTCATCATCGATCAGGCGTGACCGCTCAGGTCTTCTGAGCCGACCGATCGCGCGGGCCTGCTTCGCGACCAGGCGCGGGATCGTCTTACGGCAGACGGCGCTTGGCGAGATCCGTCAAGTGGCAGTCACCAGGCACTTGTTCAATTCTTTCGAGAGGGAAATCCATGGTCGAGCACACTGGCGGAGAGTTCGTTCGGGAGATGATGCGGTGGCACTTCAGTCCGGAGACCGGGTCGTCGTTCTGGCTGAAACGGGCCGAGAGCCTCGACTTCGATCCGCTGACCGATGTCCGGGATTTCGATGATCTCGGCTTGTTTCCCAATGTGGTGGACGAGCTGCGCGACGTCGGCGTCCGTGAGCTGATTCCCCGTGGCTACGGTGACGAGCACGGGGCAGCCGTCTACGAAAGCGGCGGTACCACGGGGCAGCCCAAGCGAGTGCCGTACGCCGCGGAGTGGCATCGGCGCAGCTGCGAATGGTTCAGTGCGCGACTGGATTCCCACGGCGTACCCCGAAATGTCGACTGGCTCAGTGCCGTTCCCACCGGACCGCACAATGTCGGAGCGATGGCGGTCGACACCGCGATGGCTCGGGGCGGGCTGAACTTCAGCATCGATCTGGACCCGCGGTGGGTGAAGAAGCTGATCGCGCAGGGCCGTACGGACATGGCCGACGCCTACACCGACCACCTCATCGAACAGGTCGGCCACATTCTGGCCAGCCAGGATGTGGGCGTCCTCTTCGCCACCCCGCCGATGCTGGAGCGCCTCGCGCAGCACGACGATCTGGTCGAGTTGGTCAACCGGAAGGTCCGCGCGATCATCTGGGGCGGCACGCATCTGGACGCTGACACCCGAGATCTGCTGCGCGACGAGGTGTTCGGAAGCGCCACGTTCGTCGGCGGGTACGGCGGCACGATGATGCTGGGGACCTCGGTGGAGCGGCCCGGTCTCGGCGACGACGAGCCGTGCGTGTTCGACTCCTTCGCTCCATACACCACGTTCCGGGTGATCGACCCCGACACCGGCCGGGTCGTTCCGTATGGCGAGCGCGGTCAGATCGTTCTGCACCACATGAGCCGAAGCGCCTTGCTGGTCAACAACATCGAGCGGGACTACGCGACGCGGATCGCACCGGTGGACGGCGGCTTCGGAGATGCGGTCGCAGACGTCGCACCCGTGGCGTCCTTCGGCGACACAGCCGTGGTCGAGGGCGTGTACTGATGTTGTCCCTGGACGTTCTCGGCCCCGGCGGCCCCTATCGGTCCCGGCGCCAGGAGACCATTGGAGATCTCGCCGGAAACCCGGTCGCGACACTGAGTCTCGCACCCTCGCTCTACGTCGCCCGCGCGATGAAGGCCCTGCGCCGTGCGCCGACGCTACCCGTCGACGCACGGATCGCGGCATTGGCACAGGCGGGCCGGGCTTTCGCCACGCAGACGATCGCGGGACTGACGGCGCAGGAATACCAGCTCACGGTTAGCGCGGCCACGGGGATACCGATCACGGTGGTGCGCAATGCCACCGAGGACATCGCGCGGGCCGCCGAGCGGATCCAGCAGGGCGTGGAGAACGCGCAGCCGGCCGGTGCGGTCGGCTCGTGGCGCGATCCGCGGGCCCGGGACGGTGTGGCGGTGTGGACCCGTCGCGGTGCGGTGTTCGCCGTCCATGCGGCGGGTAATCATCCTGCGGTGCACCAGGGTTGGCTCGATGCCCTCGCGCTCGGCTACCGCGTTGCCGTGCGTCCCTCTCGTCGTGAGCCGTTCACCCCGCACCGGCTGGTCACTGCCCTGCGCGAGGCCGGTTTCGGCGACGAGGGAATCGTGTTCCTGCCCACCGACCACAACGTGGCCGACGACATCCTCCGACACGCCGACTTCGGAATGGTGTACGGCGGGGCGGACGTCGTGGGCAAATACGCGGGCGATCCACGCATTCTTCCGCAGGGGCCCGGGCGCTCCAAGATACTCATCACCGCCGAAACCGAGTGGGAGCCGATCGTCGACACCATCGTGGAGTCGATCAGCAGTGGTGGGGGCGTCGGTTGCGTCAACGCCACCGGCGTACTGGTCGAGGGCGACCCCGCCCCCGTGGCCGCGGCGATCGCCGAACGCCTCGCCGCGCTGCCCAGTCTGCCCGCGACGGACGAACGCGCAGTGCTGCCCGTGATGCCCGTCGGTCCCGCCCGTCGGTGGGACACGTATCTGCGGCAGCGGGCAGCGGGCACCAAGGCGTGGCTCGGCGGTGACGGCATCGCCGACGAACTCGGCGATGGTTCCGCGGTGCTCCGGCCGGCGGTGCACCAGCTCGACAGCCCGTTCGCCGAACAGCTCGGGATGGAGTTGGGCTTCCCCTGTGCGTGGGTTGCACCTTGGGACCGTGACGCCGGTGTCCGGCCGTTGCGTGACACCCTCGTCCTCACTGCCGTGACCACCGACGCGGACCTGATCGACGCATTGGTGGCCGAGCCGACCATCGCCAATGTCTACGTCGGTGACCATCCGACCCCGTGGATGGAGCACGGACTGCCGCACGACGGCTATCTTGCTGAATTCCTCATGCGCACCAAGACGATTCGATGCTGACGGCCATGGGGCCGTGCCGAGCACCGCCCCATTGGCTGCCGGGTCAGCGGTGGTCCGCCAGGTGCGAGGTGTCGTTCAGCAGTCGCACCGACGCATTCCCGTCCCCGTCATAGGCCACGGCCGACAACGAGGCCGCCGACAACTCCATCCGGAACAGCGACGCGGGCGGTGCGCCCAGCGCCATCCGAACCAGCGTCCGCAACACCCCGACATGCGACACGACCAACACCGTCTGTCCCTCGTACCGCGCCAGGAGCCGGTCCCGCGCGAGCGCGGCCCGGCGCGCAACCGCGGTGAAGGTTTCTCCGGTGCCGCCCGGCACCGCCGCCGGTGAGGCGAGCCACGCTGCCATCTCGTCCGGGTAGCGCTCGCGCACCTCGGCGAACGTAAGTCCCTCCCAGGCACCGAAATCCGCCTCACGGAGCCCCTCATCGATCCGGACTTCCAGGCCCAGCCGTCGTGCCGCTGTCTCGGCCGTCTGCTGGGCCCGGCGCATCGGAGAGGACACCACCGCCTGCACCGCGCCGCGCGCCGCGAGCGTCCTCCCGGCGGCCTCGGCCTGCCGCCGCCCGGCCTCCGACAACGCCGGATCGGAGCCGCCGCTGCCGGACAACCGCTTCTCCGGTGTCAATGCCGTCTCACCGTGACGCAGCAGCAGGAGGGTCGTGAGGGCGCCCCGGTCGGCGGACGCGAGATTCACGCCGGCCGCTCCACGACCATTTCTGGAACCGTTGCGCATCGGGGCACCGCTTTCGATCCTTTGCCCCCGTCGCCGGCGGCATTGTGGCGAAGTGTGTAGTTCGGAGAATTGTGCACTTCAGCGAAGCGCGGCGATGACCGGCGCGAAGATCTCCATGTTGTATTCCATGACCGTGAAGTAGGAGAAGCCGTAGCGTGCGCTGCGTTCCTTGATTTGTTGGGCCATCTCCGCCGGGGTTCCGCTCAATACACTGGGTAGCTCCTCGGGGCTGTGCGGGGCGTCGGGCGGCAGCGGCGCGAACCTGTCAGGTGTTGCGGAGCTTTCGGCGGACGGAATCACCTGCTGAATCAGGATATTCAGCTCCACGGCGTCGGCGCGCTCACCGAGCAGGCCGCGCACGTAGCCGAGACGTTCTTCCATTTGCGCGACTCCGGCCAGATGGAGTGCATCACCGGTGGTGTTGGCCCAGCCTCCAGGGAAGGCGATGATGTCGGCGTGCGCGGCGGCCAGCCGTAGTAGCCGGTCGCCCCACCCCGCAATCAGCAGTGGTGGCCCGGACGGTTGGGCTGGACGTGGCTGGTATTCCGTGTCAGCAAACAGACCACGCAACGTGGTGACAGTCTGTTCGAGCTGTTCAACCCGCCTTCCGCCGCTGGGGAACGGTATCTCCGCAGCGTCGAACTCGGCCTTCACGTAACCTGCGCCGAGCCCGACTTCCATACGCCCGTCGACGAATTGGTCGGTGGTCGCCACGTCACGTGCGAGAAGGGCGGGGTTGTAAAACGGCGTGTTCAACACGAACGTGGTCAGCCGTACCCGTTCGGTGGCTTCGGCTGCGAGAATTATCGCCGGAAACGGCGCGGGGGATTCCAGATGATCGGCCACTCCGACTACATCGAACCCGAGTTCCTCGGCTCTCCGGCACTTCGCGGTCCATTCGCGTCGCGAACCGGGAACGAACATGTTGACACCGAAGCGGAAAGGGCGCTGTAAATGCATTATGCCTGTTTACCACACGATGCTTCTCCCGTCATCCCGCTTGGGTGGGATGACATCACCTCAATCCCTTGAGGTCTTCTCGGCAGGGTCACAGTTGCGGTGCATGACCGCGTGCGGACGGTCGAGGTGGTGACCTGGCGTCAAATACGCGTGAAGCCCTGACAGGAATGGAACTGCGAAGAGCCATGTCCCAGCCGAGAGGCTCCATGTCCCGTTCAGCATCATCTACACCACTCTCCTCGATGTTCGCAGGGGGCCGCCGCACATCTTGCGATGCTGCTGGACGACCGCCGCAGGCGGCTCGGCACCCGCAAGGACCCCACGCCCTGGGCGTCTTCAAGCAGGCTGTGACGGTGCCGCGCTAACAGGCGATGGTGCTGAAGAAGGAGAAAATCGGGCGCGCGGCCGCGCAGGTCAGAAGGATTCTGCGGGCCCAGCCGGGCTGGGCGCCGGACAAGCGCACGCTGCAGTGGATGTTCCATCGCACCGGGCTGATCGCGCTCAAAGCACCCCAGCAGAAGGAGACGTTCGGCCGGTTCGAAGCCGACCGCCCCAACGAACTCTTGGTCGGTGATGCTCTGCACGGGCCGAGGATCGATGGCCGCAAAGCGTAACTCTTCGCCTCCTGGACGACCATCCCAGGCGGTGGTCGGCCGCCGGTGGGGTTTCGCGGAGGACACCGTCTGCCTGGTGGCGGCCCTACGGCCCGCGCTGGCGGCCCGACTCAGACGCCGGAGGAAGCCTCAATCTTGTCGTTGGACCCCGTGTCCTTTCCCTCGGCCGCCGCTAGCCTGCGGTTGCGCAGGACCGAAGAGAAGAAGGACCAGGCGATCAGGCCGACGCCAACGAAACCCGTGATGACCTCGTGGATCTCGTACTGGATGGTGACAAGCAGGAGCACGGCGAGGGCGCCGATCGCGTAGTGCGCGCCGTGCTCCAGGTAGACGTAGTCGTCCAGGGTTCCCTGGCGGACCAGGTAGACCGTCAGCGAACGCACGTACATCGCACCGATGCCAAGGCCGAGCGCCATCAGCACGATGTCGTTGGTGACGGCGAAGGCGCCGATCACACCGTCGAAGGAGAACGACGCGTCCAGGACCTCCAGGTAGAGGAACACGAAAAACGCGGCCTTGCCGGCCATCGCCATGCCGGTGTTCTTCTGGCCGGTGCGCTTGGCCTCTTCCTCGGCCTCGTGCTCGCGCTCCTCGTCCGCCTCGAGCTTCTTCTCGAAGAAGCCGGAGAGGCCGCCGACGATCAAATAGGTGACCAGACCGGCCACGCCGGAGACCAGTACGATCTCGGCCTTGTTGACGTGTGCGCCGCCATGCTGGTGGGCGTTGACGGCGAAGGTCATCGAGGTGACCAGCAGGACGATCAGCGCGATGCAAACCGACAGCATGTCCACCTTGCCGAGCTTGGCGAGCGGACGCTCCAGCCAGCCGAGCCACTGGATCTCCCGGTCCTCGAAGATGAAGTCAAGGAAGATCATCAACAGGAACATGCCGCCGAAGGCGGCGATCGACGGGTGAGCGTCGGTCACCAACTGCTGGTACTTGTCCTTATCGTCGAGCGCAAGCCGTACCGCTTCGATCGGACCGATCTTGGCGCTGACGGCGACGATCACGACCGGGAAGACCAGGCGCATGCCGAAGACCGCGATAAGAACGCCGACGGTGAGGAAGATCTTCTGCCAGAAGGCGTTCATCTTCTTCAGGATCCCGGCGTTGACCACGGCGTTGTCGAAGGACACCGAGATCTCGAGGATGGACAGGATCGCCACGATCCCGAAGCCGGTCCACCCCCCGTATAACACCGCTGCGAAGAGGCCGAGCGCGGTGACCGCGAACGACCAGCCGAACGTTCTCAGAAGCACTGGCTACCCAATCATTTTGTACGGGGCTCCCCCGCGCCGTACCTGACTTTGCGAAACATTGACCCCGAAGTCTAGAGCGATGCCTCGCCGCCCTGACACCTACCCCGGGCCGATGGCGCGGAACTTCCACTCGCCGCCGTGCCGGTAGACCTCAGCGGAGATCATCGCCGTCTCCGTGGACGCGTCTTCGCTGAGGTCATAGCGGGCGAGCTCCTGGCCGTCGGCCTGGTTCACCACGCGGGTGATCGCGTTGCCGACCTGGCCGAAACCTGTACGTTCGCTGAGAAAAGGCAGTTGCGTGAAGAGGCCCCAACTGCACGGTCGCGGACCCGAACCCAGGTACCGTCCACGATCCATTGCCGTTCCACTGTGTCAGCGGGCTGACTGGCAGGTTCGCTGGCCAGGAGAGGTCGCAGCCGCTGGATGGCCCGGCATACCGTCACCGATGAGCATCCAAAGAGCGGCGCGAGCTGCCGCATTTCGACTGGCGCGTGCCCCTCCCGCTCCCCTCCGAACAGCCCGTCGATGACGGTCCGCCCTCTATTTCCGGCTCGAGCAAGACCGCGGTGCGTGTGGTGATTCTCGGTGTCTTCCCTGGCCCATCGCTGGGCTGGCTTCTTCTGAGCCTGTCAGTGGCCTGTGCAAGGGTGGGGTGCATGGTTATGACACCGGATGGACGCCGCATTCCGCCCCCGCATGCCGATGAACGCGCCACGCTCGAAGGCTGGCTGGACTTTCACCGCGCAACGCTCGCGTTGAAGTGCGCGGGGCTCGACGATCGTCAGTTGCGTCTGGCTGCGGTGGCGCCGTCGTCGATGACCCTGCTGGGCCTGGTCCAGCACATGGCGGAGGTGGAACGCAACTGGTTCCAGCGGGTGTTCGCCGGCCATGACGTGCCGACGGTGTATGCAGAGAGCACGGTGGACGGCTTCGAGCTGGTCCCGGACCGCGGGATAGATGAGGTGCTGGCAGCCTGGCGCGCGGAAGTGGCGCGGGGCCGCGAACTGATCGCCGACGCGTCGCTGGAGGACTCCGGCGAGCTCTCGGACCAGGAAGCGGGCCACGTCGGAGACCGGAGAGTCTCCTTGCGTTGGATCTTGGTTCATATGATCGAGGAGTACGCACGCCACAACGGTCACGCCGACCTGATCCGGGAGTGTATTGACGGCGTCACGGGCGCGTGATGCACCGCTGGTAGCACAGGGGGAAGCCACAAGGCGGATCGCCGCGAAGGTGACGGGGGTTGGGAGTTCAACTGCAGCTCCCGATCACTGTGGTTCGCGGTGTCGCAAAGCGGCTGCCCCGGCTTGCTGATCCGGACCTGGATTGTGCGTCCTGGCCACGGTGGCCATCGCAGCCAGGGCGATGCGCGTCAGCGCAGGAACCCTTCGTAATGACGCTGCTGGAGCTGGCTCTTGACCTGCTTCACTGTCTCCAATCCGACGCTCACGATGATGAGGATGCTCGTGCCGCCGAACGGGAAATTGCTGCCGTTGAACAGCACCAGCGCCGCTGTGGGCACCAGGGCGATCAGCCCCAGGTAGAGCGCTCCCGGCCAGGTGATCCGGTTGAGCACGTAGCCCAGGTAGTCAGCCGTGGGTCGGCCGGCCCGGATGCCGGGGATGAATCCGCCATGCTTCTTCATGTTGTCGGCAACTTCCTTGGGGGTGAAGGAGATGGTGACGTAGAAGAACGCGAAGAAAACAATCAGCAGGAAGTACAGTGCCAGATGGATCGGTTGATCGCCCCTGGCGAGATTGGTGGCGATCCACCGGGCCCATCCTGATGCCGAGTTACCACCGAGATCTATCAAACTGGGGATGGCGAGCAGCGATGAGGCGAAGATGACGGGAATTACACCCGCCTGATTCACTTTCAGCGGGAGGTAGGTCGAACTGCCGCCGTAGGAACGACGGCCGATCATTCGTTTTGCGTATTGGACCGGGATCCGGCGCTGCGCCTGCTCGACGAAGACCACCAGGCAAACCATGCAGAGACCGACCGCGATCACGATGGCGAACTCGCCCCAGCCGCTCAGGATTTTACCCGACTTCTTGACCCCCCACAGGTTGGCCGGGAAGCTGGCGGAGAGGGAGGTGAACATCAGGATTGACATGCCGTTGCCGATGCCGCGGTCCGTGATCAGCTCTCCGAGCCACATCACCACGGCGGTGCCGGCGGTCATGGTGACGACCATGACGGAGGTCCGGAAGATCGAGGTGTCCGGGACGATCTGGGTGCGGACCTGACAGGTCGGGAAGAGACCACCGCTTTGGGCTCTGGCCACCAGGGCGGCGCCCTGGAGCACTGCCAGGCCCAGCGTCAGGTACCGGGTGTACTGGGTGATCTTCGCGGTGCCCGCCTGGCCCTCCTTCTTCAGCGCCTCCAGGCGCGGAACGACCACCGTCAGCAGTTGAAGGATGATGCTCGCCGTGATGTACGGCGTGATCCCCAGGGCGAAGATGGTGAGTTGCAGCAGCGCACCACCGCTGAACGTGTTGATCAGACCGAAGAGGCCACCGTCGCCGACACCCTCCTTGATGCACTGCGTAACGTTCCGGTAATCCACCCCAGGGACCGGAACGTTCTGCCCCAACCGGTAGAGAAGCAAGACTCCCAGCGTGAAGAGTATCTTTTTGCGAAGGCCGGACGCTTTGAGGACTCTGACGAATACGGAAGGCACTTTTCAAGTCGTCCTTAAACTCGCAAGTTGATAGGGCCGAGCAGGGTTGTCTTCGCGACTCATTGCCAATGACCGCTGCCGATCTGGATGACCGCTGTCGATCTGGATGCGCCTCAACATTCCAGTTGTAGGCAGCTGTCATCGCCGGCCAGGAGCAGGTTTCTGAGTGCAGAAAGGACTGACGTGCAGTCATGGGATGGAACTCAGGGCGCCTGAATCTCGGCCACCGCTACTTGATCGTTGAGGTGTGGGCCGGGAACGGGGCCGGCACGGTCGTGCAGGTGCGGGTCGGGATCGGGACCGGCACGGTCGTTGAGGTGTAGGTGGGAAGAATCGGGACCGGCACGGTGGTGCAGGTGCGGGCCGGGACCGGGACCGGTGCGGTCGTAGAGGTGGGCTGGTGCTGAGGAACGGTGGGCCCGCCTTGAGCGGAAGCGCTCGGCAGGACTTCCAGCCCGACACCGAGCCCGGCGATCGTCAGCGCCGAGCCGGTGGCCATCCAGACCGTCCGCGCGCGCCGACGGGCACGGACCCCAGCTTGCAGCCGCTGCCGGTGCTGGTCCTCAAAGGGGGTGTTCGCCTGGGTATCGCGCATCATCCGCGCGAGTTGGTGTTCAAAGTCTTCCATGATGTCTCCTCCTTCACTTCACCGGCTCGACGGCATCACCCAGGACCTGCCGCAACCGCGTCACGCCCCGGGACGTAAGGGACCGGACGGTGCCCACCGGACACCCCAGCGCCTCGGCGACCTGCACCTCGGACAGGTCCTGGTAGTAGCGCAGCACCACCGCGGCGCGCTGCCGCACCGGCAGCAGTGCCAACGCGGCCTCCAACCGCGTCCGTTCCTCCACGGCAGCGGCCTCGTCGCCGGCCTCGGGAAGCTCCGGCAACCGCTCCACCGGACGCTCGCCCCACCAGCGACGTCGCGCCGCGCGAGCCGCCGCACGGGCCAGCACCCGGCGCACATACGCCTCCGGCGCCTGCTCGGCCACCCTCGGCCATGCGAACCACAGCTTCACCAGGGCCTCCTGCAGCAGATCCTCGGCCCGATGCCGATCTCCACCAGTGAGCAGATGCGCCAGGTGAAGCAGCGCCGACCAACGAGCCGCCACGAACCGGTCGAACGCATCGGCCCGCAACTGCCCCATCAACGCCGTCCCCCGCCTCTCGACACTCGCCTACACCCCTACAAAGGCATTGACCCACGTCCCGCTATGCAGTCCTCAGACGTGAGCTGCCTCACGCACCCGCCTCAGCCCGGTACGTAGGCGAGCACCCGGAAGACCCGGCTACGAAGCCGTCGAGCCCCTCTCCTGCGCTGCCCTTGGACGAGGCCAGAGGGCGCGCCGAGGCGGTATGCGGCCGCCCCTATGCTGGAAGGCCGCCCGGGCGGAAGTGGCCGGGTCGACCGCGCGGGAGGGGTTTGTGGCAGCGCTGGATCCGGACGATCCCCGGTCCATCGGCGGGTACCAGTTGTTGGAACGGCTCGGCGCCGGTGGCATGGGGCGGGTCTTCCTAGGGCGCTCGCCCGGCGGCCGGCAAGTTGCGGTCAAGGTCGTGCACGCGGCGCTGCTCGATCAACCGGACTTCCGTTCCCGGTTCCGCCGGGAGGTGCAGGCCGCACGCGCGGTGAGCGGGGCGTTCACCGCGCCGGTGATCGACGCGGATCCGGACGCGCCCGAACCCTGGTTGGTGACCAGTTACATCTCCGGACCGTCACTGGAGCGTGCGGTCAGCGACTGGGGGCCGATGCCCACAGCTCGCGTGTTCGCCCTGGCCGCCGGCCTCGCCGAGGCGTTGGTGTCGATCCACGGAGCGCACCTCGTCCATCGCGACCTCAAGCCCTCCAATGTGCTGCTCGCCACGGACGGGCCGCGGGTCATCGACTTCGGGATAGCCCGGGTCGTCGAGGGCAGTTCCCTCACCATGACCGGGTTTGCGCTCGGCTCGCCGGGATTCATGTCGCCGGAGCAGGCGAACGGCGAGGAGATCGGACCGCCCAGCGACGTCTTCTCCCTCGGCACGGTCCTGGCCTACGCGGCCACCGGCGGCAACCCGTTCGGCGACGGCCATCTGGCGTCCCTCCTCTACCGGGTCGTCCACGACACCCCCGACCTCGACACGGTCACCGACCCCGCGCTGCGCACGCTGATCACCGACTGCCTGGCCAAGGATCCCGCCCGGCGCCCCACGCCTCGGGAGATCCTCGGCCGGTGCGGTGCGGGTGCCGGGGCGGAAGTCGGACCGGCCGCAGCCGCACCGTCCGGGGCCGAGAGCTCCGTGCATCCTGGTGCGCCGGGCGGAGCCCCTCCTCCGGGGCGCCGGCCCGGCGGCGGGCTGCCGGCGGCGCCGACCGCCCCCGGAACTCCCCTGCCCGGCGCCGCTCCGACTCCGGCGCCGAGTGTCCATCGGACTCCGGCAGCGGGCGCTCTGCCGGCTCCCGGACGGGCACAGATGACGGACGCGCAGCTGCGTCCGGCCGGGAGCTCGGGCCGGCGCGGCGCCACCCGGCGTACGCTTCTGATCTCGGCAGCCGCGGCGGCGGCCGTCGCCGCGGTGGGCATTCCCATGGCCCTCACGGCCAGCCACGACAGCGCTCCGGGGGACGAACCGGCCCGGCCCACCGGACCAAAACCCGTCGGGACATGGCGACTTGACGAGCACTCGGGCCATCGCGCGGCGGACGCGGTGGGCGCCCATGACGGCACGGCGTCCGATGTCCGCTGGGGCGTGGGCAACAGCGGCGCCGCGCTCTTCAACGGCGTCAGCAGTCAGATCACCACGCGCGGCCCCGTACTCGACACCGCCCCGGGGCACAGCTTCACCGTCTCCGCCTGGGTCTACCTCACCAGCGCGAGCGGCTTCGCCACCATCGTCAGTCAAGGCGCCGCCGACAGCAGCTCGTTCTACCTCCAGTACTCCGGCTCCGACCACCGGTGGGCGTTCTCCCGGCCGGGCGTCCGGACGCTCGGGGCAGAACCACCCGTGCTGAACACGTGGACCCACCTGGTGGGGGTGTGTGACGCCGCCGCCCACCGACTCCACCTCTACGTCAACGGCAGACGGCAGGGCACGGCCACCGACACCCGTCCCGACACCAAGCCCGGCGCCCTCATGATCGGCCGCGCCACGTTCGGCGGTCGGCCCGTCGACTTCTTCTCCGGCAGCATCAAGAACGTGCAGGTCTTCGACCAGGCCCTGCCCGCGGAGCGGGTCACGGCGCTGGAGCGAGGGGGCGTGCAGTGAACCGCGAGGGCCGCAACCGACGGTGCACGTCGCCGGTCAGCGGCCCAGTAGCCGGGTGGCCTCCTCGGCGAGTTCGGTGGGGGCGGTGACCGGCACCATGTGGTCCGCGTGGGGGATCACCACGTGGCGGCCGCGCGGTGACTGGCGCGCCCGGTGCAGTTGCGAGGCGGTGGCCTGTGCGCGGACGCGGCGGGGCATGCCGATGGACGTGCGGCCCGCCGAGACCACGGTGAGGGGGATGTCCGGGAGCGGCGGAGGGCCGGCCAGGAGGGATCTCAAGTCACCCTCGATGTCTTCCAGTTCGCGTGCCCGGGTGCGTAGCGCGCGCAAGGAATAGCCTTCGGCGCGCATGTCCGCGGCGGCGTCCGCGGGCAGTGCGGCGGTGAGGGAGCGGTAGGCGAAACCGAGCAGGCCGAGGCGCGCCAGCGCCGCACTCAGGTACTGGCCCAGGCGTTCCTGGCGTCGCGTGGACGGCTGGAGCAGCAAGGGGCATGCCTCGTCGGTGGGGTCGACGAGCATGAGGCCGGCGATGCGATCCGGTCGTTCGGCGGCAGCCAGCCGTACCAGCGGGCCGCCCCAGCTGTGGCCGACCAGGACGAAGGGCCCCGGGCCGAGATGGTCCAGCAGGTCGTTGAGGTCCCGGGCGAGCGCCGCCAGGCGTCGCGAGCCGGCGGCGGGGGCGCTGCGGCCGAGACCGCTGCGGTCGTAGACCACGCTCGACGCGACGCCCTTGACCGCCTGTTGGAAGGGTGCCCAGTACGAACGCGAGGCCGCCAGGCCGCCTTCGCAGACGATGGTGGGTGCCTGGGCCGGACCGCCCACGGCCGCCAGACGCTGGTAGTACAGCCGACGGCCGTCGCGCGTGGGGGCGAGGCCGGGCACGCCCTGACTGTGCGGATGTGCCTGGCCGCCTGTGGCGTTGGTGTTCTGCCGTCCTTGTGCCACAGGTGGCCCCCGATGCGGATTCCGGTCTTGCGCCTGTTGTCTTGAGCATAGCGCTATTTAGGAAAGCCTAAGCTAACTTTCCGGAGTGGGGAACGGCTCAGGCATCGCCCTGGACGCGCGCGTGGACGTGCATGTCGTGCCAGCCGTCCGATTGCAGATGTGCGCTGCGGCGGGTGCTCTCCCAGGCGAAGCCGGACTTGGCGGCCACCCGGCAGGAGGCTTCGTTGGCGACCGAGTGGGCGAGTTCGAGGCGGTGGAAGCCGGCCTCGTCCAGCGCCCAGGCCGCCAACGTGGCGAGGGCCCGCGGGGCGACGCCGGTGCCGCGGGCCCGCGGCAGGACCCAGTACGCGCACTCGGCGAGGCCGTGGACGAGGTCGAGCCAGCGCAGGTCCATCCGGCCGAGGACGTCGCCGCCCCGCATGACGGCCCACTGGGCGGCCTGCTCTTGTTCCCAGGATCGGCGGGCAGCCGCGATCCAGTCCCGGGCCTCCGCCGGCGAGGTCACATGGTGCGTGTGCCAGCGCCGGATCGACGGGTCTTCGTAGGCGCGTTGGAGGACGGGAGCGTCCTCCGCCTCCCAGGGGCGCAGCAGCACGTCACCGTCGCGGGAGGGGAGGACGGGCTGAGCGGTGACCGAGAGGGTCCCGGCCTGGATGGCGGGTGCGATGGCTAGGGTCATGCGCGGCATGGTCCCTTACGGCCTGGTGCGAAGCCCAGGAGGTGCCGCCTACTCCGCCTTGCACAGGCACAGGCAGAAGGGATGACCGGCCGGGTCCAGATAGACCCGGAAGTCCCGTTCCCCCTCCTCGTGCGGGACGGGCCGGGCGCCCAGTGCGAGCACCTTCCGCTCGGCCTCCTCGATGTCCTCGCGGCGGACATCGAAGTCCAGGTGCAGTTGCTGCGGCACCTCCTGGCCCGGCCACTGCGGCGGACGGTAGTTCTCGGCACGTTGGAAGGCGAGCGTGCGCCCGTCCGGGCCGGCGACCTCCACCCAGTCGAGGCGGCCGTCGTCCACCACCTCCCAGTCGAGCACGGCCGCGTAGAAGCGGGCGAGGGCCCGGGGGTCCGGGCAGTCCACGGCGACGACTCCCAGGGTGATCAGGGCCATGGTGTTTCCTCCGTACGTACGTTGTCGGCTCACCCACCGTTGGACGAGCCGGGCGGGCGGTGGCGGGCGGTCATTGTGCACACGTGAGCGTACGGCCCTCCGGCGACGCGTACCCCGAGCGATCTTCCCGTCGGGCGGTTGAGCCAGCCAGTGGTTTTTCAGGCTCGGCGGCGGCGATGGTGTGGTCCAGGTCGCGCCCATGGGTTTCGGTGGTGAGGCGGATTGCGGTAGCGCCGGCCAGGCGCAGACAGTCCCGCATCGACTGCCACTCGGCGTGCCAGGCACCGGCCGGCCGCTCGTCCTCGGCCAGCATCACCCGGGCCAACACCAGGGAGATCGAGGGGACTTGGAGCGCAGCCGACCGGACGAGAGTGGCCAAGGCCGGGTTCCGTTTGTGCGGCATCGCGGACGAGACGCCCCGGCCCACCGCGGCCGGCTCGGCGACCTCGGCGATCTCGGCGCGGGAGAGGCTCTGGACGCCCACGGCGAACTTGCCGAGCGCCCGGTAACTGTGGCGAGCACCGCGCCGAGCCGGGCAGGGGGGGCGCGCGGTGCGCCAGGGCAGTACCGGATGACGTGGTCCGGCGCGGTGTCCACGACGCGTTGGAAGACCCAGCGCAGGTAGTGCCCGTAGGAGGGGCGGGTCGGGTACGGGTCCGGCCCCAGCGCGGCGGCCTCCGCGAGGACTTCGGGCGGGTACTGGTGCGGGTGCTGGCGGCCGTCGAGCGGGCCCATCAGGGTACCCAGCCCAGGGCGAACAGACGGCCACGGACCCGGCGCACCGGCCGGGAGAGGACCCTCTGCGCTGCGGGCCGACTGACGCGGGCGCCGGCACGGCGTGCGTACCGGCTGCCCTGATCCCAGTATGCGGAATTTCCGTTTGGCCGGGGCCGAAGTGTCCTCGCGGACGTCCGGGAAGCATGGCGCGGACTACGGCAGCCACTGCACCGGGGTCGCCCGGCGGACGTGGACGAGCACGTCGAAGGCGTCGGCGAGGGAGGCCACCGCGAGGTGTTCGCGGGCGTCCCGGGACGGGTCGTAGACACCGCTGATGACCCGGAGCTTCGCCGGTCCGTCCCAGCGGCGGCGGACGTCGGCACGGCGCAGATCCAGCCAGTGGACGGGCAGGTCCACCGCGCCGAGCCGGGCGTCGAGGAAGTCGCCGGCCGGCTCGGGGACGGTGACGACGCCGAGGTCCCCGTGATGGAAGCCGACGGCCACGGAGGCGTAGCCCGCGCCGTGCCGCTCGCGCAGCAGGCTGCCGGTGCTGGGCTGCGGGCCGCGCTCGGAGGACAGGCCCATGGTTCCCCCGGTGGCCGAGGTGTGGGCGATGCCGTCCCAGTAGACGACGCGCAGCCCGGTCCGGCGCTGCTGCTCGCCGAGGACGTCGGCCCACACTGCGGCCTCGCCCGCGTAGCTGCCGCGCCCGGCGACGCTGTGCTCGTGGAACTCCACGATCCGGCGCATCCGGGCCAGGACACGCTCGTCCTGCCCGGCGCCGGGCAACGAGCGGAGCAGCGCCAGCGCGTCCCGGGCGTGCTCGGCGAACGGGCGCCCCGGGTGGATGCCCTGGGCGCGCTGCACATGCTCGTCGACGCGGTGGGCGGTGCGGATCGGCTCCAGGTGGGCGGCCACCTCCGCCAGCCGGTCCGGGGCCGTGGCGCGGACGTGTGCCAGCACCGCGTCGTAGTCCTCGGCGCGCGCCCGCGTCGGCTGGACGCCGAAGATGCGGACGGGATCGTGCGGATGCTCCTGGTTGAAGTCCCGGATCCACTCCAGGGCGGCGGCCGTCTCAACGGTGCGCATCGGGCGCCAGGCGCCGTCGAGGGCGGCAGCGGCCGTGCCCTCACCGGTGGTCACGAACCGGTCGAGTCGAGCGGCGGTGTCGACGCTGTCCTGAACGGCCAGGGCCCGGAAACCGTGCTCCCGGACCAGCCGGCGGAAGAGCTGGTCCTGCACGTCGAAGGTCTCCCGGGCGGAGCGGGTGGACTCACCGATACCGACGATCGTGGTGCCCTCCGCGAGGCTCGCGGCCAGTTCGTCGAGCGCGGCGCCGGACAACGGTGCGGGGTCGGACAGCGGTGCGACACCGGACAGCGGGGCGGGGTCGCGGAGTTCGGGAGCGGCGGCGGGCCCGACGGCAGAAGACTGGGAAAGTTCGATGTCATCGATCATGACATCCAGCCTGGTACCTCAAGTCGACTTGAGGTCAAGGCGGCGCATATCCGCGTCGATCGAGCACCACGGCCTGTCGGCGGCCGGCTTCGACGTGCCGACCGCGCTGCGGCGCGGCTGGTGCTGCGCAAGCCGGAGCACTCGATCCTCTCGACGGACGACGCAGCCGCGCACCAAGGACATCACCGGACTGCTCGGCACGGTCGTGGTCGTGGTCGCGCTCGTGATCGACCGGGTCGGCCGACGAACCGGCACTCGTGGCCACGTTCACCCGCACCGGCCTGGCACCGGCCCAGTCGGCCTTCCAGGAGCAGGGGGCGGACGCCTCCCTCGACGACATCGCCAGGCGGGCCGGCGTCGAGCCGGGCACGCTGTACCGCCATTTCCCCCACCGCGACGCCCTGTTGGCAGCGGTCATCGGCGACACCATCGACGCCCTCCACACCCACGCTCGGGAAGTGCTCGCCACCGACGGCCGCCGAGCAGTCACCGGAAGGCGACGGCATCATCACCCGTCTGCTGCCGTTGGTGTTCGACGGGCTGAGGACGACGACCGGGCCGGAGGCCGCCGAGGCGCCATAACTGGCCAGCTCCGAGCGGCGGCTTCGTGCCTTCGACCGGCGTGCGTTCAGCAGCCCGCCGTCCGCTCCTCGACCCGCTCCCGAAGACCCCGCAGGGCACGGTCCGTGCCGGTGCCCGGGACCGCCGTGTACACCATGACGCGCTGATCGGAATCCGGAACGGCGAGGACCTCGCAGCTGAGTTGCAGGACACCCGCGACGGGGTGGTCCACGGTCTTGGTGACGGTTCGGTTGACGCCGACCTCATGGCGCGCCCACAGGGCGGCGAATTCCCCGCTCTCCCGGGAGAGTTCCGCGACGAGGTGCCGGACGCCGCGATCGTCCGGGTAACGGCCGGATCCCCTGAGGTCGGCGACGAAGCGGTGGGCCAGCTGCGCCCGGTCGGGCGGGGCGAGCGCGTCGGCCCGCCCGGTGAACAGCCAGCGCAGGGTGTTGCGTTCGCGGTCGGGAAGGTCCGCCAGGTCCGCCACCAGGGCGTCCGTCATCCGGTTCCAGGCGAGGACGTCGTAGCGGGAGTTGAGCACCATGGCCGGCAGGGCGTCGAGCTGCCCCAGGAGGCGCAGCGCTCCCTCGTGGGGCGTCCGCGAGCCGGGCGCCGGCAGGGCGGCCTCGCCGACCAGGCCGAGCAGGTAGTTGCATTCGCCGTCGGAGAGCTGCAGCGCCCGGGCCAGCGCGATCACGACTTGGCGGGAGGGCCGGAGCCGACGGCCCTGTTCCAGCCGGGTGTAGTAGTCCAGCGACACGCCCGCGCGGTCGGCGACCTCCGCCCGGCGCAGCCCGCGGGTCTGGCGCCGCCCGCCGTCGTCCAGCCCCACGTCCGCCGGCTGGACGCGGGCACGACGGCTTCGGAGGAATCCGGCCAGCTCTGCGGCGTTCATACCCCAAGGATGCCGGATCGCCGCGCCTCCCCAGGAATGCGGCCCGGCCGCTGCCCCCGGGTAGGACTCCCCGTCCCCTCCCCCTCGTTCATCCACCCGGAAAGACTGCTTCCGTACCAGCCAACACGGAAAGGGGTCATGGTGACGATTCTGGTGACAGGTGGGCGCGGGCACGTGGCGCGAGCGGTAGTCGGCGGCCTGCTGGCGGCCGGAGAGCGGGTCCGGGTGGCCAGCCGCAGTCCGGAGCGGGCGATGGTGCCGTCCGGGGTGGAGACGGTCCGGGCGGACCTGGCCGACCCCGCGACCTTGTCGGCCGCCCTGGAGGGCGTGCGCAAGGTGTTCCTGTACGCGGATGCCCGCGGCCTCGACGGATTCGTGGCGGCGGCCGAGGCGGCCGGCTCCCCGGATGTCGTGCTCCTGTCGGCACTGGGCGCGGACGGGGGCGATCACACCCGCGACCCGATCGTGCGGATGCACCACACGGCCGAGGACACACTGCGCCGGTCCGCACTTGCCTGGACGTTCCTGCGGCCCGGCGCCTTCGCGACCAACACCTTGCAGTGGGCGCCCGCCATCCGCGCCACGGGAACGGTCGAGGCTCCCTACCCTCTGGCGCACGCCGCCTCCGTCCACGAGGCCGACATCGCTGACGTCGCCGTGCTCGCCCTCACCGAGGACGGCCATCGGGGGCGGGTCCATCCGTTGACCGGCCCGGCCTCGGTGACCCAGCAGGAGCAGGTCGACTGTCTCTCCGCGGCCACCGGCCGCAAGATCGTCCTGGCGGAGATCGGCCCTGAGGAGTACCGCGCGACGCTGCACCAGTGGGGCGACGAGGAGATGGTCGACACCCTGCTCGGCCACCTCTCCGATGCCGACAACCGGCCGGCGACGGTGCACTCGACGTACCAGGACCTGATGGGCAGGCCGGGACGCACCTATGCCCAATGGGCCCTCGACCACGCCGACGACTTCCGCTGAGGATCCCGGGCGGGCCGACCGACTTCGGCGCCCACCGCCAGCCGTGCGGTGTACCGCTGCCGCCCCGTGTACCGCTGCCGTGCATTCACCGCTGCCCTGCCGCGCACCGTTGCCGTGCCGTCCTCCGCACGGCCGCGGGCTGCCGGGTTCTGTCACCGTCATGCCGCCCCTCCGCTGCCGTTCCGCTCTGCCCTTCTGTTGCATTCCGCTGCGGCCGACCGTGCCATCCGGGTATGATCCGTTGACTCTGAATCGACCGTCGCCTGTCCGATCGCCACAGGCCGCCGTCGTCCCCGCGCAGACGCCCGGCAGGACGGCAACACGCCGAGGACGGCCTCCCACGCCCGGGCCCCGGCAACGACTTCCGGCACCCGGCACCCGGCACCCGGCACCCGGCACCCGGTTCAACCACCGGTACCACGCTACGAATTCCCGGCTCTGCGACCGGACCGCCCGCACACCCATATCCATCCAGACCCACCCGCCTGGTGACGCCTGCCCTGCGGCGTGCGCAAACTCTGCACGCCGTACACCCCGTTACGAGCCTGCATGCGCCGCCTGCCCTTCGCATCACCGCTCCAAGGAGGAGACCACCGTGAAACACCAGATAACCGACCCCGACCCCAGCACCGGCACTGGCACCGGCACTGGCACCGGCACCGGCACCGGCACCGGCACCGGCACCAACCTGACCACCCGCAACAGCAGCACCAACACCGCCGCCTTCCCCGAACAGTTCGCCCGCACCCGGCGCTTCTCCCTCGGTGTGCCAAGGCAGTTCACCGTCTCCCCTGATGGGCGGCGGGTGCTGTTCGTGCGTACCGGGTCGGGCAGCGATCCCGTCGGACGACTGTGGCAGTACGAGGCAGGCGAGGAGCGGTTGTTGGCCGATCCGGCGCTCCTGGTGGGCGGGGGCGCAGAGGACGTCCCCGAGGAGGAGCGGTTGCGGCGCGAGCGGGCGCGGGAGCGCTCCGTCGGGGTGGTGGGGTATGCGACCGACGCCGCGGTGCGGGTGGTGGCGTTCGCCCTGTCGGGCGCACTGTGGGTGGTGCGTACGGACGGCGGTGCGCCGTTCTCCGTGCCGGCGGCCGGGCCGGTGGTCGATCCGCGGCCGTCGCCGGACGGGCGGTGCGTCGCGTATGTGAGCGGGCGTTCGCTGTACGTCGTCGGGCTGGACGGTGGCGACCGGAAACTGGCGGGGGCAGAGGGGCCTGAGGTCTCCTACGGGCTGGCCGAGTACGTCGCCGCCGAATCGATGGGCCGGTCGCGCGGCTACTGGTGGGCGCCGGACGGCCGCCGCCTCCTGGTGGCGCGGGTCGACACCTCCCCGGTGGCGCGGCGCTACCTCAGCGACCCGGCGGACCCTTCTCGCCCGCCCCAGGTGATCCGCTATCCGTCGGCGGGCACCGCCAACGCTGAGGTGACGCTCCATCTGCTCACTCTGGACGGCGTCCGCACCGAGCTCTCCTGGGACCGCGCGGCGTACGAGTACGTGGTCGATGCGGGCTGGGACGCACACGGCCCGTTTGTGGCGGTGCAGAGCCGGGACCAGAGGGTGGTGCGGACGCTCGCGGTCAATCCGGAGAGCGGTGCCACGGAGGTGCGGCACGAGCGGACCGATCCCGCGTGGGTGGAGCTGGTGCCCGGCACCCCGTCCCGTACGGCCTCCGGCGCCCTGGTGCTCCCGGAGGACGCGGACGGTACCCGCCGGCTGACGGTGGGCGGGCGGCGGGTCACGCCCGACGGGCTGCAACTGGCCGCTGTACTGGGCGTCGAGGGCGAGCGGGTGCTGTTCACGGCGAGCGACGATCCGGTGGAGACCCATGTGTGGTGCCACGAGCCGGGTGCCGGCTGCCGTCGGCTGAGCTGGGATCCCGGCGTCTGGACGGGAACCGGAGGCGGTGGCACGACCGTCCTGGCGGGCCTGACACCGCACGGTCACCAGGTGCACGTCCTGCGGGACGACGACGCTCCGGCCGCCCAGGGACCCACCTCGGTACCCGCCCAGCGGCCCGCACACGACTCCGCACGCAGCTCCTCCCACGAACCTGCACACGGACCCGCGCACGAGCCCGCCCACGAGCCCGCACGGCGGCATCCGGAGGCCATCGCCTCGCTCGCCGAGGAGCCGGTGATCGTGCCGCGACCGATGCATCTCTCCCTAGGGAAGCGGGAGTTGCGGGCAGCCCTGTACTTCCCGTCCTGGCACCAGCCGGGAAGCACGAGGCTGCCGGTGCTGCTCGACCCGTACGGGGGCCCGGGTATGCAACTCGCCGTACGGGCGCGGAGCTGGACCGGCTGCGTGTCCCAGTGGTTCGCCGAGCAGGGCTTCGCGGTCCTGGTGGCGGACGGGCGGGGCACTCCGGGGCGGGGGCCCGTCTGGGAGAAGGCCGTGCACGGCGACCAGTTGGGGCCCGCGTTGGAGGACCAGGTGGACGCGGTGCGCGCGGCCGGAGAGCGCTTCCCCGATCTGGACCTCGGGCGGGTGGCGGTCCGTGGCTGGTCGTTCGGCGGATTCCTGGCCGCGGCCGCCGTGCTGCACCGTCCGGATGTCTTCCATGCCGCGGTCGCCGGTGCGCCGCCCACCGACCAGCGGATGTACGACACGCACTGGAAGGAGCGGTTCCTGGGCCACCCGGATGAGCACCCGGAGAACTACGCGCGCTCCTCCCTTGCCGGCCACGGCCATCTACTGCGCCGCCCGCTGATGCTCATCCACGGGCTGGCGGACGACAACGTCGCCGCCGCGCACACCCTGCGCTTCTCGGCCGAGTTGCTGGCAGCGGGCCGGCCGCACACGGTGCTGCCACTGCCGGGCGCCACACACATGCCGGCCGACGACGCGGTCAACGCCAATCTCCTGCGCGTCCAACGCGACTTCCTCAAGGACGCCCTGCCCGCCCCAGGAGGTGCCACCGCGGCGAGGTAGCGCATCCCTGGCGCCAGGGTCGGGTCAGTGAGCGCGCCGCGGACGCCGCCAGCAGGTGAGGACGTCCTCGGTGGTCGTCACCGTGGCCACCAGCGCCAGGGTGTTGCGGATCATCGCGGGGGTGTAGTCGGCGGGCACCCCCGCGATGGCGTCCGACGGGACCACCACCGTGTAGCCGAGGTTGACCGCGTCGAACACGGCATTCGGGATCGCCACGTTCGCCGAGACCCCGGTGACGACGAGGGTGCGGCAGCCGAAGTTGCGCAGCAGCGGGTCGACGTCGGTGCCGGCGAGCGGCGAGAGCCCGTGCAGCCGGCGCACCACCAGGTCGTCCTCCGACACGGGTATGGGGTCGGCGACGCGCACCGCGGTGGACCCGATGACCTGCCGCACCGGCAGCCGCTCGGCGGCCCGGAAGAGGCGGGCGTTGCGGTTGGCGCCGCGGCCGTCGGGACGGCGTTCGGCGATGGCGTGCAGCACCTGGACGCCGGTGTCGTGGGCGGCGGCCACCAGGCGGGCGATCCGCATCAACGCCCCTGAGGTGCGCGCCTCTTCGGCCAGTTCGGGCAGCGCGCTGTCGGGGCCGATCACGCCGCGCTGGCATTCGACGGTGAGCAGCACCGTCGTGTCCGGGTCCAGCTGCTCGACGAGCCGGGCGTCCGTGGACATCGGCGTTCCCCTCTGCGGAAGTCGCGCCGGCGCCCGCGGATACGGGACGGGGCGCGGGACGGCGGGCCGGGAGGCGCGAGGGTACCGACCATTGCGTCCGCCAGGAAGAGCCCCGATGATTTCTGACACAGCATCAGATTCGTTGAGGGGCGGCAAAGATGACCGAGGCACCCGAGACACCCAGGACACCCGATGCACCCAGGGCACCCGGCATACCTGGCACACCTGTCGCACCGGACACACCTGACACACTCAGCACAGCCGGCCCGTCCGACACAGCCGGCACACCCGGGCCCCCCCGCACACACGGCCCCTCCAGGAAGCCCGCGCCGACACCCCAGCGCCACGGCCGCCGCATCATGATGACCCCGCAAGAGCTGGACGCCTTCCTGACGGCACAGCGAACGTGCCGGGTCGCCACGGTCGGCGGGGACGGCACTCCACACGTGGGCGCGCTGTGGTTCGCCTGGGACGGGACGGCACTCTGGCTGTACTCGATCACCCGCAGCAAGCGCTGGGCACAGCTGCGCAAGGACCCGCGGCTCTCGGTGCTCGTCGACGACGGACACTCCTACGCGGAGCTGCGCGGCGCCGAACTGACCGGCCGCGCGGAGTTCGTCGGCGAGGCTCCGCGCACCGGAGAAATCTGCCCGGAACTGGCCACTCCGGAAAGGCTGTTCGCGGAGAAGTACTTCGGACTCGACGAAATGCCGCACGACGGCCGGCACGCCTGGCTGCGCCTGACGCCGGAGTCGGTGGTGTCCTGGGACTTCCGCAAGATCCCGGGCTGAGCGCTGCCCCTAGGGCGCTTCTGACGGCGGGCACGCCGCCCGCCGTCGCGCGAACCGAGTTATCCACAGGCGGGCAGCGTGTCGATCACAAAGCCTGCGGTCTCTGCGAGAGTGGTCTTCGTCAGCCCGTTCCGCGCGGCGGCGCGTGCGGGATCGGGACACCCGGCCGACCCGGCCGGCAGCCGACGAGACCGAAGGAGACCCGGTGAACGTGCTCTTCCCCGCCCTGCGCGACGGCTCGCCCGCCCCCGCACTGCGCTTCGGCGACCGCGCGCTCGACTATCGCCAACTGGCCGCGGTGGTCGGCCCGCTCACCGAACGGATCGGCGCAGCGGCCCCGGGCGGCGGCGCGGCCCGCATCGCGGTCTGGGCGACCCCGACGCTGGAGACGTCCGTGGCAGTCGTCGCCGCGCTGCTCGCCGGAGTGGCCGCGGTGCCGGTGAACCCGAAGATCGGCGAGCGCGAGCTGGCGCACATCCTGGCGGACAGCGCCCCCGCCCTCGTCCTGACCGAGCCGGACGCCGCCCTGCCCGGCCCGCTCGCCGCGCTCCCCCGCCTCGACGTGGAGATCCCCGCCGAGCCTTCCGAGGAGACCACTCCCCACCCGCTCCCCCTGGAGCCGGGCGACGAGTCCCCGGCCCTGATCGTCTACACCTCCGGCACGACCGGCGCGCCCAAGGGCGTCGTCCTCCCCCGGCGTGCCCTCGCCCACACCCTCGACGCGCTGGCGGAGACCTGGCAGTGGACGGCCGACGACGTCCTGGTGCACGCCCTGCCACTGTTCCACGTCCATGGCCTGATCCTGGGCGTCCTGGGTCCGCTGCGCCGCGGCGGCAGCGTCCACCACCTGGGCCGCTTCAGCACCGAAGGGGTCGCCCGGGAGCTGTCCTCGGACGGCACGATGCTCTTCGGCGTCCCGACGATGTACCACCGTCTCGCCCTCGAAGCCGGCGAGAATCCGGCCCTCGCCAAGGCACTGGGCCGCGCCCGGCTGCTGGTCTCCGGCTCCGCCGCGCTGCCCCTCACGGATCACGAACGCCTCCTGGCGGCCACCGGCCGCCGGGTGATCGAGCGGTACGGCATGACCGAGACGCTGATGAACACCAGCGTGCGCGCGGACGGCCCGGACGCCACCGGCACGGTCGGCGGCCCCCTCCCCGGGGTCTACGTCCGCCTCGTCGACGACGCGGGGCAGGCCTTGGAGGTGAGCGACGGCGAAACGGTCGGCGAGATCCAGGTGCGCGGCCCCAACCTCTTCACCGAATACCTCAACCGCCCCGACGCCACCGCCGCGGCCTTCGACGGCGGCTGGTTCCGCACCGGCGACATGGCCGTGCGGGACCCCGCCGGGAACTACCGCATCGTCGGCCGGAGGGCCACCGACCTGATCAAGAGCGGCGGCTACAAGATCGGCGCCGGCGAGATCGAGAACGCCCTCCTGGCGCACCCCGGGGTCGCCGAAGCCGCGGTCACCGGCGAGCCCGACGAGGACCTGGGCGAGCGAATCGTCGCCTGGATCGTGCCCGTGACCGTGACCGGCCCCGACGCCGCACCGCCCCCCTCCTCCCAGGAACTGGCCGACCACGTCGCCAGCCAGCTGGCCCCCCACAAGCGCCCCCGCATCGTGCACTTCCTCGAAGCCCTCCCCCGCAACGACATGGGCAAGATCCTCAAGCGCGACCTCCGGGCCCCGGCACCCCCGGCTGGAGCCGGCCATGCATGAGCAGCCACCGCACCCCACCACGCCACCGCCCAGCCAACGCCTGACGGCCCGTCAAGCCTTGGCGGCCGCCACCGACTCCTTCACCGAACTCCCCCACCCCGCTCCTGCCATCCCGTCCGCGGGCACCGCTTCGCCTCCCCCCGACGGCCCACTCGGCTGGCGCGGCTACGACGCCTCCCGGGAACGCGCCCGCGCCCGCACCGGCGAGGAGGAGTCGGTGCTGACCACCCTCGCCACGGTCGGCGGCACCGAGGCCGTGGTGCTCTCCTTCGAGTTCGGCTTCCTCGGCGGTTCCCTCGGCGAACGCACCGGCGACCGGCTGGAGGCCGCCTACACCGAGGCCCGCGAGCGGCGCCTGCCACTGGTGTCGCTGATCGCCACCGGCGGCAGCCGCATGCAGGAAGGGATGCGGGCACTGTCCCAACTCCAGCGGGTGACCCGGCAGTCGGCGCTGAACCGCGCCGCGGGACTCCCGCAGATCGCGGTACTCCGCGATCCGACCACCGGCGGCGGCTGGGCCACACTGGGCGCCGGAGCCGATGTGATCCTCGCCCTCCCCAGGGCCCAGATCGGCTTCGCCGGCTCGCGGGTACGCCCTCCGGACGCCGACCCCCACGCCTACTCCGCCGAAGGCCAGTTCGCGGCCGGCCAGGTCGACGCCGTCGTCCCCGCCGACACACTCCGCGCCACCCTCCAACGCTGGCTCCATCTCCTTCGCAGCCCCCAACCCCCACCGGCCGAACCACCCCACCCGGCTCCCGTCCCCTCCGCACTGGGCATTGCCGAGCTAGCGAAGACCGGCTGGGACGCGGTGCTCCGGGCCCGCGCCACCCAACGCCCCCGCGCCGAGACGTATCTACGGGCCTACTTCGACGACTGGGAAGAGATCAGCGGCGACCGCTGCGGCGGACGCGACCCCGGTATGCGCTGTGGTTTCGGCCACCGCGACGGCCGCACCATCGCCTTCGCCGCTCAGTGCGGCACAGCCACCCGCCCCGCCGGATTCCGCACCGCAACCCGCCTGATACGCCTCGCGGACCGCCTCGGCATCCCGGTCCTCACCCTCGTGGACACCCCGGGCGCCGCCAACGACGCGGAAGCCGAGCGCGCAGGCGCCGGCGCGGCCATCGCCGACACCTTCACCGCGCTCGCCACCGCCCGCGTCCCGGTCACCTCGCTCCTCATCGGCGAAGGCGGCTCGGGCGGCGCCCTGGCCCTGTCGGCGCCGAACCGCCTGTGGGCCACCCCCGACAGCTACTTCTCCGTCATCGCCCCCGAACTCGCCGCCGCCATCCTCAAACGCACCCCCTCGGAAACCCAGCACACCGCCGACGAACTCCACCTCCGCCCCCAGGACTTGCTCAACCTGGGCATCATCCAGGCCATCACCACCCCAGGGCCCGGTCTGGGGTAGGAGCAGGGGGCCGAGCCGGCAGCACCTTGAGGGGACGGAGGCGGGCCGGGGCACAGCGGGCGAGCAATCCGGACGGTACGACGGCGATGTGGGTGAGCCGATGATCTGCCGCCGTACTGACACTGGCCAGTGCGTGAAGCGGTAGAGGTGCCGGGCGTGCGCATGTGGGGGCGGGGGCGAGAGGTGCTTGCTGATGACGGCGTCGATACGGGCGCTGCCGGCCAGGGCGCGCCCTGTCCGGCTCATGGAGCGTTGACCGGGAAGGTTCGTCGGGGTGCTGGCCGAGCCGGGTCGGTTGGATGTGAGGGGACGTCTGATCCGGCAGGAGAGGCGCGGTGGCAGGGCCATCCGGGCAGGCAGACTGACCGTTCAAGAAGGCAAGAAGGCAGGAAGGGCAGCGGTTGCAGCGGATCGTGCGTCGGGGTGGCGCCAATATGGTGCGCCGCGCGCCTGACGAAATTCGCTGGCGCGTACAACCTTCCTGCTTCCACTCTGGTCTCCCATACCGGCATCAACCGTACCGAGCAGGAGCAGAAGCATCTCCATCAACCGCAAGGGTCTGGCCGCCATCGGCTGTGTGGCCCTGATATCCACCGCGTCGGCCGCATGCGGCCCGTTCGAGAAGGTCAGTGCAGGCACCAAGGTCCAGCGGGGATTCGAGAAACTGGGTGAGCGGAAGGCGCTCACCGCGGAGTTCCGGATCTCGGCGAACGAGCAGCAGATCTGGTCCGCGCTGAAGGGCTCCAAGGGCTTCCAGCGGGACTACGCCAAGATCATGGCCGGCCTCAGGCTCTCCATGTGGACGGCCCCCGACAAGCCGGTCGAGGAAGTCTTCAAGAACCCGGAGGCCAACGTCCACATCCCGAACGGATTCGCGTTCGCCGTGGAGGGCGGGCAGCCCGTCGTGGACATCCGCTCCGACGGCAAGAAGATGTACCAGCGCATGGACTTCCAGCGCCTCGCCAAGCTGACGCCTCAGGGCAGCGCGAACCTCGCGCGCCAGAAGGGCGAGCTGGACAAGCTGCCGTCACCCCTCAAGGAGATGATGAGCGGGCAGTGGGTGGCGTACGACGTCAAGGACTTCGAGGAGTTCGCGAAGAAGAAGCAGCCCGGCCTCGGCGGCCCCGGCGCCGGCCCCGCCGCCCAGCTCACGGTCGAGGACCAGAAGAAGGTGATGGACGCCTTCGAGGAGGCGTTCCTCGACAACGCCGACCTCAAGGACGCGGGCAGCAAGGGCGGCGCGGACCACGTGACGGCCACCGTGCCCGCGAAGAAGGCCATGACGGCCCTGGCCAAGGGGCTGGAGCCGCTCGCGGACAAGAACCCCTCCTTCGGCTCCCTGAAGGACAGCGTCAAGGACGTCCCCGAGAAGGACATCGCGCTCGACATCGCCCTCAAGGACGGCGCCGTCTCCGAACTGACGCTGAATCTCGCCCAGTTCGCTGACGACGACAAGAAGGTGGGCGGAGAGCTGCCGCTGACCATCGAGCTCAAGGGCGAGGCCACCGCGTTCCAGGCTCCGTCCGACGCCAAGATGGTCAAGCCCAAGGACCTGGAGCGGGCCGTCAGCCAACTGCAGTCGGCCGAGCAGCGCGACGCCGGTGAGGGCGAGGACTCGGCCGGCGGCAGCTCCGCCGAGATCGAGCAGCAGCTGGAGAAGATGCGCAAGCTGGAACGGGAGAACCCCTCCCCGGAGATGACGAAACTCCGCCGGCAGATGGAGGACCTGCTCGAAATGGCGCGCAGCGCGGAAGCGCGGCAGCACACCCGGCAGGTGTGAACGCGGACGCCCCCGCCGATGCCTGGGCGGGGGCTTCCGGGCTGTCGGGCCCGGGCTTGCCCGGCCGGGCGGGTGCTCCGGAGGACGGCGGCAGGATCAGCGTCCACGCCGCCCAGCACTTCTCCGACATCCGGGGACGCACCCTGGACTGGGTCAACCCCCATGAACTCGCCCTGACCGTCACAGCGGACCTCGACAACCGCCTGGCCCGTGCCGAGATCCTGACCAGCCTCGCCGTAGCCTGCCGGCACGCGGGGCGTCACGAGGACGCCTTCAACCGGGGGCTGGAGGCACTGGCCCTGTGCCAGGAGATCGGCGACGCGTGGGGCGAGGCCGTCATCCTCACCAACTTCGGTATCGCTCAAGGGCAGTTGGGGCAGAGCGAGGCGGCCATCGACCTCCATCAGCAGGCCCTGGCCCTCTACAGCGGCATCGACGCCCCTGGGGCGAGGCCCTGAGCTTGACCAGCCTGGGCGCGGTCTACGCCCGGCTCGGGCGGGCCGTGGAGGCCCTCGACCACCACCGGCGGCCGCTTGACCGCTACCGGGAATCGGTGACCCGTGGGGGGGGGAGGCCCTCACCCTCACGAACACGGGCACCAGTTACCGGCAGCGGGGACACTTGAGTGAGGCCGTCGACCACCACGCACAGGCGCTCGCCCTCAGCCGCCGGACGGGCGAACGGCGCGCGGAGAGCAAGGTCCTCAACGACCTCGGTGCCACCTACCACGCGGCCGGCCGCCGTGACCGGCCCGCACCCCCTACGCGCTCACCCCTCCCCCTCCACCCCCATCCCGGCCTCGACACGCTCGCCGGCCTCCCGGAGCGCCGCCACGGCCGCCCGGATCGAGGGCCGGCGATCGGCATCCGCGCGCCAGATGGCGTAGACATGGCGCCGCATGGGATGGCGTACGGGCACCACGCTCACCCCCTCCGGCACCGGCCCGCGCCCCAGCCGAGGCGCCACCGCGACCCCCAACCCGGCCGCGATCAGGGCAAGCTGGGTGTGGTGCTCCTCGGCCAGATGCGCGATCCGGGGCTCGATGCCCTTGCTGCGCAGGGTGAACATCAACCAGTCATGGCAGAACCCCGCCTGCGGCCAGGAGATCCACTCGTCATCCGTGAACTCCTCCAACTCCACGTACTGCCGCCCTGCCAACGGATGATCCGACGGCATCGCCACATCGGACGGGTCGTCGAGCAGCGGCGCCTTCGCCAGGTCCTCGGGCAGTGACAACGGCCGGTTGTACCAGTCGAGAACGACGGCCAGATCGACATCACCGCGAACCACTCCGCGCACCGAGTCGTCCGGCTCCATCTCCCGCAGTCGCGGCCGGAGTTGCGGATGCTCGGCGCGCAACGCGGCGAGCGCAGACGGGAAGAGACCACGCGCCGCGGTCGGGAAAGAGCTCAGTCGCAGCTCACCCACGGGCTGGCCGCGATGCGCTTCCAACTCGGCCTGCGCGAGCTCCACCTGGGAGAGAATCCGCGCCGCATGATCGGCAAGCAGCCGCCCGGCGTCGGTTAGCCGGACCCCCCGCCCGTTCTTCGCCAGCAACTGCTGACCGGTCTCGCGCTCCAGCTTGGCGATCTGCTGCGAGACCGCAGAGGTCGTCACATGCAGCCCGCCGGCGGCCGCACTGACCGAGCCGTGCCGGGCGATGGCGCACAGCGTACGGAGACGATCAAGGTTCAACATGTAAGCAATGCTAAGCGATACCTGCCATCAATTCTCGCTTGTGCTACGAATTCAGATCCCGGCATCGTAGTCGCCATGAGCACGACCAACGCACCCGCCACAGCGGCCACCTCCGCCACCGGGGCCCCGACACCCGCACCCGCACCGAAGCCCGCCGGGGCCACGGCCGACTCCCGCCCCACCCGGGACGCGCCCACACCACGCCGCGCCCGTGCCTGGCAGATCCGCTTCGCCTTCCTCAGCCTGGTGTGGGGATTCAGCTTCCTCTTCATGAAGGTGGGCACCGAGGGCTTCGCGCCGCTGCAGGTCACGCTGGGCCGGGTGGGGTTCGGCGCGCTGGTGCTGCTGACGATCCTCGCGGTCAAGCGCCAACGGCTCCCGCGCTCGGCCCGCACCTGGGGCCACCTCGCGGTCGCCGCGTTCCTCCTCAACGCGCTGCCGTTCTCGCTCTTCGCCTACTCCGAGCTGACCATCCCCTCCACACTGGCCAGCATCTGCAACGCCACCTCGCCCCTGTGGGGCATGGTGCTGTCGGTCGTGGCACTCTCGGAGGACCGCCCCACCCGGCGCCGGGTCGCGGGGCTCGGCATCGGATTCCTGGGCGTGCTCACCGTGCTCGGCGCCTGGCAGGGCTTTTCCGGCACCGACCTGACGGGCACGGCCATGGCCCTGGGCGCCTCGCTCAGCTACCCCATCGGTTGGATCTACGTCCGCCGCACCGTCGCGCGAGGCCGGCACTCACACCTCGCCATGTCCAGCACGCAACTCCTGCTCGCCACCCTCCAACTGGCCGTGGCCACCGCGCTGTTCACCCCGGTGCCGGCCTCCTTCCCGCTCGTGCCGTTGCTCGCCGTGTTCGCCCTCGGCGCCCTGGGCACCGGCGTCGCCTTCCTCCTCCAGTACGGCCTGGTCGAGGAAGTCGGCCCCACCACCGCCCAGATGGTCACCTACTTCGTCCCCGTCATCGCCACCACAGCCGGCGTGGCCCTCCTCAACGAGCACCTCACCTGGAACACCCCCGTGGGCGCCCTGGTCATCCTGGCCGGCGCCGCCCTCACCCAAAGCAAACCCCGCACCTCATAGCCGGGGCTCCAACCCCAACGCGCCCAAGCACTCCCAGCGCCCGGAACGAAACCCGAGCCCCAGGCAGACACCAGGCACGAAGACCCGGGCACCCCGGCTTCGCTCGGCCCCCGAACCCCTCGGGGGCCGAACAACCGCCCTGCCCCCGGCCCCCGCCCAGCGGTCACTCAGTACGCCCCACCGAGGCGCACCTTCCCCTGCTCCCCCCTCCCCCCGCCCCGCCCACCCCCAGCCCTCCCTACTCCACCCCCTCACTCATACCTCCCCACCTCACCCACTCCCGCCCCCAGCGCCTCCGCTACCGCCTTCGCCAGAGGGGTGATGTCGTCCGCAGCGAGGCCGGAGACGGTGATCCGGATGCCTTGGGGGGACTGCATACGGAAGCGTGCGCCGGGGGCGACCGCCCAGCCGGAGTGCAGGATGCGGGCCACCGCGCCCGTCTCGTCCGGGACCGGTACCCAGACGTTCATCCCGCTGCGCCCCCGTGCCGGGACTCCGCGCTCGTGCAGGGCGCGTATCAGTGCGTCGCGCCGTTCGCCATAAGCGCCGGCGATCTCCTTGGGGTCGATCGCGTGGGTGCGCCAGAGGTGCACGACCGCGTGCTGGATGAGATGGCTGACCCAGCCGGGGCCGAGGCGCTGCCGTCCACGGACCCGGTCGATGGTGATCACGTCGCCGGTGAGTGCCGCGAGGCGCAGATCGGGCCCGTACGCCTTGGCCGTCGAACGGACCAGCACCCAGTGGTCGGTGACGCCGGAGAGCGGGTGCAGCGGCAGGTCGACGATGCCGTGACCGTGGTCGTCCTCGATGAGGAGCACTCCGCGGTGTTTGCCCAGGAGGGTGCGGAGTTCGGCGGCGCGGGGGCCGCTGAGGGCGGCGCCCGTGGGGTTCTGGGCCCGGCCGGTGACGACGACCGCGCGGGCGCCGCCGCTGAGCGCGGCCGCCATCCGCTCGGGGATCGGACCGTCGTCGTCCACACCGACGGGCACCGGGCGCAGTCCGAGGGCGGGGATGAGGTCCAGCAGACTGCCCCAGCCCGGGTCTTCGACCGCCACCGCGTCTCCGGGGCGCAGATGTGCCGCGAGGACGCGCTCGATGGCGTCGAGTGATCCGCTGGTGACGGCGATGGGCCCCTCGGGCACTCCGTCCCGGGTGAAGTCCGCCCGGGCGAGCGCTTCGAGGTCGTCGTCGACGGCGGGCATGCCGTAGAGGACGGGGCGCCGCCTGTAGCGCGCGGCGGCTTCGGCCAGGGCTTCCTCCAGCGAGGGGAGCAGCGCAGGGTCGGGGTTGCCGTCGGCGATGTCACGGACGCCGGGTGGCGCCACCGCCCGCAGTGCTTCGCGGGGCGTGCTGGCGGGTCTCGGACGGACGCGGCTGCCGCGCCGGCCCGCCGTTTCGATCACTCCACGGTCGCGGAGCGTGCGGTACGCGGCCGCGACCGTATTGGGATTCACCTCCAGATAGACAGCCAACTCCCTTAGCGGGGGCAGGACTTCGCCTGGTTGGAGCTCGCCCGCACCGATGGCTCGCTCGACGCTTGCGGCAATCTCCGATGCGCGCCGCCCTTCGATCCGATACTCTCCTAGCACAAAGTTGATTATGCACTAGTGCAATGGAGTTCGCAATGGCCGAGGAAAAGTCTTTCGCCGCGACGGATCGCACCCTCCCCACCCGCGCCCGCGAGCGGGCCCGGTACGACGAGCCGACGGTGCACGCGATCCTCGACGAGGGCTACGTCTGCCACCTCGGATTCGTGCGCGACGGCGCCCCGGTCGTCCTGCCGACGCTCTACGGCCGGGTCGGTGACCGCCTCTACGTCCACGGTTCGACCGGTTCGCGCCCGCTGCGGATGGCCGGCCGGCGGAGCGCGGACCCGGGCCTTCCGGTCTGCGTCACGGTGACCCATGTCGACGGGCTGGTGCTCGCCAGGTCCGCGTTCCACCACTCCATCAACTACCGCAGCGTCGTGGTCCACGGCACCGCCCACCAGGTCACCGACCAGGAGGAGAAGAAGGCCGCCCTGGACGCCCTCGTCGATCATGTGCTGCCCGGCCGCGCAGCGGACTCCCGGCCCGCCAACGCCAAGGAACTGGCCGCCACCGCCGTCCTCCGCCTCGACCTGTGCGAGGTCTCCGCGAAGATCCGCACCGGCGGCCCCAACGACGAGCCGGAGGACCTGACCCTCCCCCACTGGACGGGCGTCCTCCCCGTCTCTCCCGTGTACGGCACTCCGATACCGGCCGACGACCTCGCCCCCGGCATCCCCGCCCCGGCCTACCTCTCCGCCCTCTGAGGAGCGCCGATGCTCATCCATCCCTGGGACGCCCCCACCGACGATGCCGAATGGCAGGAGTGGCTCACCACCCACGACTTCGGGCAGCTGGCCGCCAACGGCTCCGCCGGCGAACCACCGTGGGTGCAGCCGCTCCACTTCGCCTACGACCCCGCCCGCCACGAGGCCCTCACCCACCTCGCCCGCCCCAACCCCATCTGGCCCACCCTGCTCGACCGGCCGACGGTCCTGCTGAGCGTGGTCGACGACTACACCTTCATCCCCGGCCCCTGGCAGGCCGAGGTGGACCAACCCCCCGAGCACGGCGTGCCCACCAGCTTCTACGCCGCGGTCCAGCTCGTCTGCACCGCGCATGTGGTGGACGATCCCGACGCCAAGGCCGAGTTGCTGCAACGCCAGGTCACGCACTTCCAGCCGGACGGCGGTTCGGCCCCGGTCGTCGCCGGTGCGGCCCCGTACGGACGGCAGCTGTCGGGGATCCGCGGATTGCGCCTCGAAGTGCACGAGGTGCGCGCCAAGTTCAAGTACGGCGGCAAGCGGAGCGAGACCGTCCAGCACCGAATATCGGAACGCCTCGCCGAACGGGCCGGTCCCGGCGATGCCGCCGCACGCCGCCACCAGCAGCGCCGCCTCGCGGCCGCCAGCGGCCCGGCCACGGCCCCAGCCCCGTCCACGGGCCAGACGACCGGGCAACGGTAGAGGCAGAAGGCAGGGAGCCACGGCCAGCAGCCGGGAGCGTCGGGCGCAGCAACTCTCATCATTGAATCCCGCATCACTCCACGGCAATCCGTATTGCCGATTCCGGGAACGGCGCGGTGCAATGGGCACTGTGGAACCCTCATCTGCCATCTCCCAGGCCCTCGCCGAGGTCGGACCGCGTCTGAAGCGGTTGCGGACGGAGCGCGGGATCACGTTGTCCGCGCTCGCCGAGGCGACCGGGATCTCCAAGAGCACCCTGTCGCGGCTGGAGTCCGGTCAGCGCAGGCCGAGTCTGGAACTGCTGCTCCCCATTGCGCAGGCGCATCAGGTCCCGCTGGACGAGTTGGTCGGGGCGCCGGAGGTCGGTGATCCGCGGGTGCGGTTGAAGCCGCAGGTCCTGCACGGTTCCACGGTGCTGCCGCTGACCCGTCACCCGGGCCCGTTGCAGACGTTCAAGATGGTCATTCCGGCCACGAGGAGCACACCGGACCCGTGCACCCACGAGGGGTACGAGTGGCTGTATGTGCTGGCGGGGCGGTTGCGGCTGGTGCTGGCCGACCATGATCTGGTCATGGGGGCGGGCGAGGCCGCGGAGTTCGACACGCGGCTGCCGCACTGGTTCGGCAGCACCGGCGACGGCCCGGTGGAGATCCTCAGTCTCTTCGGGCGCCAGGGCGAGCGCATGCACGTGCGGGCCAAGCCCCGGTCCCGTGCCGCCGGCACCGACGCCGAGGAGCACTGAGCGCACGTCGGCAGATGCCCGTCGGACCTCAGGGCGTCCGGATGCCCGTCACGCCCCGGGGGCGGCGTCACCGAGCGGTGGTGCCTGGAGGAAGCGCTGGAGGATGAGGCGCAACAGGGGCAGTTGCTCGGCGGGCTTGAACGAGGGGTCGCCGGCCGCGCCGGTGTAGAGGGAGGCGACGAGGGCCAGGACCCAGGAAGCGGTGGCGTGCGGATCCAGGGTGGAGTCGATCTGGCCGGCGGCGGCCGCCTTGGTCAGCAGGGCGGTGACGGCCGCGTGTTCCCGGGCGTTGTCCCGGCCGAGGAGGGCGTCGAGTTCGGGGTCGCGGTGCGCCTGGACGACGGCCTCCATGACCAGCGGCGGGGCCACCGGGTCCATGGCGTCGGCGGTGAGCAGGTCCACGACCTCCAGCAGCGCTCCCCAGGGGTCCTCGCCCATCTGTGCCCGGGCGAGCCTTTCGGCCTTGCTCTCGCCCGCTTCCCCTCCCTCGTCGTCCTCGAAGATCGCATGGAAGATCGCGCGCTTGTTGGGGAAGTAGTGGAAGAGGTTGCCGGAACTCATGCCGGCGGCCTTGCAGATCTCGGCCGTCGTGGTGCGCTCGAAGCCTTTGGTGGCGAAGAGTTGGGCGGCGATGTGCACGATGTGCCGGCGTCGGGCCCGGTGCTTCGCCGGATCGATCTTCCTCATGCCGCTGCCGTCTCCCTGCCCGTGGCCCTGCAACCGCTCGCTTCGCGGGGCCGCTGCCGTGCTGCCGTCGTGGCCGGCGCCGACGGTCCCCATGGCCAATAATAGACCGCGTACTCGGTTTATCATTGCGGCCGACTCATTACGCGGATCGCAGTCGACTCACACGTCCGCACCGGACGCACTCCGCACCGCATGCACAGGGGGATCCGTCACATGGACACCGCGAAACCACAGTCCGCTCCCGGCCTCGCCGGACCGAAGCCGGGCCGGACGACCGAGCCCACGGTCCTGGCCGACTCGCCGGCGCAGGTGGTCGCCGTGTGCGTGGGGTTCGCGGCGCTCGGCGCCGGCCTCGGCTGGCTGGTGCGACTGCTCGCGAAGTGGCTGGTGACACTGGACCACGCACCCTGGCAGGGCCCGGCCCGGCTGCTCACCTCGATTCCGGAACCCTGGCTGACGGTCGGTCTGCTGACCGTGGGTGCGGCGCTGGGACTGGCGGCGGCGCTCTACGGGCAATACGAGGAGCTGGCCGTCCGCGTCGCCGACGACGAGGTGGTCCTCACCCGACGGGCGAAGCCCCGGGCGTTCCCGCGCGAACAGGTCGACGTGGCCTTCCGGGACCACAAGCAACTGGTCCTCCTCGGCCCGGACACCGCCGAACTCGCGCGGGAGGGCTGCACCTTGAGCGCCCCGCGCCTCGCCGAGGCGTTCCGCGCACACGGCTACCACTGGGCAGACCGCGATCCGCACGAGGACGCCTTCCGGCGCTGGGTCCCGGAGACCCCGGGCCTGCCGGTCGGTGCCAACGCCCTGTTCACCGCGCGCGAACGGGCCCTGGGCAAGTCCGGAACGGCCGAGGAGGCCCGGGAGTTGCGGGACGAGCTGGCCCGGCTGGGGGTCGTCGTCCGGGACCGGGACAAGCGGCAGTTCTGGCGGCTGGTCCCGTAGATCCGCCGCCCCTGGGAGGTCCGCCCCGTAGGAGCGCCGTCCCGTGGGACCAGCCACCGGGCGGCTACCCGACCCGGCCGCGATCGACGGCGCTGGTGCGGGCCTCCGTGACCGCCAGCGCCGCGACCGCCGTGAGCAGCACCGCGGTACCGACCGCGGTCGACGCGCTGAGCCGTTCACCGAGGAACAGCACCGCGATGGCCGCCGCCGACACCGGTTCGATCAGGGAGATCACGGAGGCGGTCGCGGCCCGCACGACGGCCAGTCCGGCGAAGTACAGGCCGTAGGCGAGCGCGGTCGGGATGGCGGCGATGTATCCGAGCAGCAGCAGGCTGCGGCCCAGGTCGTGGAGGTGCGGCCAGAGGCCCTCGACCGCGGCGAACGGCAGCAGGCACAGCGCGCCGACCGCGAACGCGCCGAGGGTCGAGGCGTAGGGATCGCTGCCGCCGCCCCGGCCGAAGCGGCGGGTGGTCAGGGTCATCACGGCGCACGCCGCGGCGGAGAGCAGGGCGTAACCGACGCCGTCGGGGCGGACGGTGGCGGTGCCCTCGCCGCCGAGGACGAGGACGAGCAGTCCGGTCAGTGCCCCGGCGACGGCCAGGATGCCGCCGGCGCCGAGCCGTTCACCCATGGTGAGACGGGCTCCGATGGCGATGAGGACGGGGCCGGCGCCCATGGTGACGACGGTGCCGACGGCCAGGCCGGTGGTTTCGACGGCGGCGAAGTAGGCCGCCTGGAAGACGGCGAGCGCGAGGCCGGTGACCGCGACCCGCGCGCCGCGCCGGCGCAGCGGCTCGGTGGCAACGACGGTGGTGTCGGCCGCGCCGGCGGTGCCCCGGCGGCGCGCCGCCCGTACGGCGAGCAGGAGCAGCAGGCCGCCGAAGGTGCGCCAGAAGGTGAGGGCGAGGGGGCCGAGTCCGCTGCCTTGGTAGAGGAGGGCGGCGGCCGCGCCGGCGGTGCCCCAGGCGGTCGCGGCGAGGGAGACGTAGACGAGCCCCCGGCCCACGGGCAGGGCGGAGTGGGATGTGCTGTGCATGGGAGGTGTGCTCCGGGAAGTCCAGGACGGCGCGGGGCGCCGTCGCATGGTCGCGTGGTCCCGTATGCGGGCAGCGTCGACCGGCTCGGGACTCCGCCCGGGCCGGAACTTCCTCGGAGGCCGCCGCCCGCCTTACGCGGCGGGAGGGGGCAGCACAGTCGAATGCATGATCGTCACCCTATGGCGTGGGCGCGCCGGCCGCCACATCATTGTCGAGGAGTGCCGTGGGACCGTCGTTCCGCGGTGAGTCCCGCGTCCCGAGGGGCGTCCGCGGCGAGTGCTCCCCCGGTGGCCACGGTGACGGTGCCGGACTCTTTCGGTCGGCTCTGCGGTTTGGCCGTCTGGGCGATGAAGGCGCCGATCAGGACCACCGCACCGCCGGCGATCTGGGGTGCGGAGAGGTGTTCGCCGAGCAGCACCCAGGCGAGGACGGTGGCGATCACCGCCTCCAGGCAGGCGACGACACCGGCGACCTGCGGGGAGAGCCGCCGGATCGACACCACGCCGGTGAGGTAGGCGGCCACCGTGGCGACCAGCACGATCCAGGCGAGAAGCAGCACGGCGGGGACGCGGATGCCGTTCATGTCCGCGGTGCGGGCCAGCACGGACCAGTGCAGGGCCCAGGGGCGGGCGACGAGGGTGAGGACGACCGTGCCGATCAGCAGGCCGTAGGCGATCACGCCCACGGGGTCCGGGGCCGTGTCGCCCTCGGTGTCGCCGCCGTGGTCGGAGAGGACGAAGTAGCCGACCTGGCAGCAGGCCGCGCCCAACGCGAGGGCGAGGCCCAGCACATCGAACCTGAGGCCGGACCAGACCTCCACGACACAGGCCAGTCCGCCGACGGCCAGGACGACGCCGATGGCGGCGGCCCGGGTGACGGGGCGCCTCTGGACGAAGCGCACCCAGCCGAGAAGGAGGGCCGGGGCGAGGTACTCGATGAGCAGCGCCACGCCGACGGGGATACGGGAGAGCGCGGCGAAGTAGCACGCCTGCACACCGGCGACGGCCAACAGTCCGAATCCGGCGAGCAGTGCGGGCCGGCGGCGGGGCAGGTCGCGGTGGCGCCAGGCGACGGGGAGCAGTACCAGCGCGGCGCCGGTGACGCGCAGCCAGGTGACGTGCAGCGGTTCGAGGCCGGCGGCTATCAGGGGTTTGGCGGCGACTCCCGAGCCGCCGAAGGCGAGCGCGGAGAGCAGGGCGATGCCGAGCCCGGCGCCGCGTCCGGTGCGGCGGGCGGAGTGCGGGTCGAGGGCGGCCGGACGCCGGGTCGCGCCGGACCCGGTTGCTCCCTGGGCCGGGCCGGTCGGGCGACCTGCCGGGCTCCCCGATGAGGCGTGCATCGGGTCATCATGGCAGCCGCGGTCAGCAGCGTCATCTCCCGAAACCCCTGTCTCAACAGGCGATACGGGGCCGGGCGGGCGCGGTGCGCGGTGTCCCGGTCAGTCCGGCACGGGGCGCTGGTCGCCGTCGAGGCGGGCGGCGAGCCGGGCGGTGTCGACGGAGGCGCGGCGCAGGACTTCCACGGCCCGGGACTCGGGGTCGTCGACGAGTGCGGCAAGGAGATCGAGGCAGTCGGCGCGGGTGGCGTAGCGAGCGTGGGCGCGGTCGAGGGCGCCGTCCATGGCGGCGGCCGCGGCGGGCGACCAGCCGGGGGCGCCGCCCTCGGCGACCAGGGGGACGGCGCCGGAGTCCTCGACGGTACCGTGCCATTGGAGGCCGTAGCCGATGCTGCGCTGGACGAGGTAGCCGAGGAGCCGGGCGACCTGGTGGCCGCCGTCGAACACCTCGCGGACCGCGGGGTCCCATTCCAGGAGTCCGTGGAGCAGGTGGGCGGTGTCGACCTGCCGGTCGCCGTCGCGGGTGGCCCGTCTGCGGGCAGCGGAAACCACCGAAGCGAGCTCCACGGTGAGCTGACTGTCGGGGTCTTCCTGGGCGGAGCGGTCCCCGCCGCTGTACGCAGTACGGTTTTGCACAGCCCAACCCCACCAGTCCTGAAGGGCGGGAGCATCCCCGGCGGGAAGCATTTGCGCATCCCACCCTGGTTGGGGAAGCCCGCACACGGTCTCATCCTTACGGAGGATATGCGGAGAGATCATGGAGGCCGGGCATCCCGTCGCAAACAGGTGCACTCTCGTTCGATCGCCCCATATGCCCCTCGCTCGGACCGAGTTCCTGACGCCCCATCAGCACGGCTCCGCCGTCGCCCTTGCGCCTTCGCTTCCGCGCCGCTACGTTCCGCGCACCAGCCAGGACACCGTCCCCGAAGGGGTGCTCGCATGGCCGATGTCACCGCCCAGACCCGGATCGAGGCACCGGCCGAGAAGGTCTGGGCTCGGCTGACCGACTTCGACTCCTACGGACAGTGGAACGCCACCCACACCGGCTTCCCGCACGGCGGCCCCCAGCCCCTCCAGGTGGGCGCGGCCTACGAGGAGAAAATGAGGCTGATGGGCTTCCCGGCGGAGGTGATCTGGACCGTGCAGGAGCTGGAGCCGGGGCGGCTGCTCGCCGTCAAGGGCAAGGGCCCGATGGGCGTCAGCCTCGGCATGCGCTATCGACTGACGCCCGACGGCGAGGCGACCGCGGTCCGGATCGACGGCACCTTCACCGGCGCCGCGGTCTCCCTGATGGCGGCCAAGCTCAAGGACTCGGCGAGCGCCGCGCTGGACGAGTCCCTGCGCAAGCTCGCCGGCCTGGTGACCTGAGCCGCCGGCCGGGGCGACCGCGCGCCGTCGCACCGCCGCCCCGGCCTGCCCGCGTCAGTCCTCCTCGGCGAGGATCAGATACAGCTCCTTGCGGGCCTTGTTGACCACCGCCATGGCCTTCTCCCGCTGCTCGGGACTGCCGGTGGCCCATACCTGGCGGAACGCCTCGACCAGGCCGCCGCCCGCCTTCCGTATCTCGTTCATGGCCTCCCAGTCGACGCCGCGGCCGGCGTCCTCCCAAGGGGCGTCGGAGCCGCTGTCGGCCTCCTCGCGCCCGGCGTCGGTCAGCGAGAACAGCTTCTTGCCGCCTTCGCTGGCACTGGTGATCAGCCCCTCGTCCTCCAGCAGTTGGAGGGTGGGATAGACCGAGCCGGGGCTGGGCTTCCACGCCCCGCCGCTGCGCTCGGCGATCTCCTGGATCATCTCGTAACCGTGCATGGGACGGTCTTTGAGCAGCGCCAGTATCGAGGCGCGCACATCGCCGCGCCGGGCCCGGCCGCGCGGCCCGCCGCGCCCCCGGCCACCGCCGAAGGGCGGCCCCCCGAAGGGTGGGCCGAAACCGCCGAAGGCGGCCCGGCGCCGCTCGAAACCGCCGCCGAACTCCCCGCGGCCGCCGTGGCGACCGGGACCGAACTGCTCACGCCCGCGCTCGGGCCCGTACTCGAATCCGTGGGAACGCATGGCGTCCTCCTCTCGTCATCGGTGCTCACGCACACACTGCTATCGCTCGCCATCGTTGATCGATCGCGATGCCTCAACGATATATCGAGAGCGTTCGGCTAGCAAGGGGCTTCTCGCGACTTCTTTGCTTCCTTCGTCGGCCCCGCCCGGATCACGACGCGCCTCAACCGGCTTACGCCTCAGCGCACTTGGCGAGCAGCGCGGCGGCGTACGGCCCAATGGCCCGCCCGAGCCGCGCCTCCGCAGGTCCAATTTCTCGGGATTGGCCTTGGTGGGTGGCCTTGTGGCCGGCCTACGCTGCCCGGCCATGAGGATCCGCATCGTCGACGCCTTCGCCGAGCGCCCGTTCGCCGGCAACCCCGCCGGGGTCGTACTGCTGGATGCCGACGCGTTCCCCGAGGACGCGTGGCTCCAGCACGTCGCCACCGAGGTCAATCTCTCCGAGACCGCCTTCGCGCACCCGCTCCCGCCGGGCGGCGACGCCGACTGGGCGCTGCGCTGGCTCACCCCGGCCGCCGAGGTGAACATGTGCGGGCATGCCACCCTGGCCACCGCGCACGTGCTGCACACAACGGGCACGGCCACCGGCCCCGTCCGCTTCCGCACCCGCAGCGGCGTGCTGATCACCACCGCCGACGAGGGCGGCTCGATCACCATGGACTTCCCCACCTCCCCGCTGACGCCCACGGACGTGCCGGACGCCGTCGCCCGGGCACTCGGCGCCGAGATCCGCTCCTGCCACGACACCGGGCCGGACATCGGCGACCTGCTGGTCGAGCTGGCCGACGAGAAGTCCGTACGGGACCTGTCGCCCGACATCGCCCTGCTGGCCGGGTACCGCTCGCGGGGCGTGATCGTCACTGCCCCGGCCGAAGACCCCGACGGCGCCTACGACTTCGTCTCCCGCGGTTTCTTCCCCTCCGTGGGCATCGGCGAGGACCCGGTCACCGGGAGCGCCCACACCGCCCTCGCTCCCTTCTGGTCCGCTCGCCTGGGCCGCGACACCCTGGTCGGCCTCCAGGGTGGTGCGCGGACCGGCCTCGTGCGGACCACGCTGTGCGGCGACCGCACGCTGCTGACCGGCTCGGCGGTGACCGTCATCGACGGCGAGCTGCTCGCCACCCCCTGACGGCACCCGGACGCGGTGCGGGGCGGGGGCCACCAGGCCACCCGCCCCGCACCGCCGTCACCGCGCCGCTCACATCGTGGGCAGCCAGGACACCCGCCCCGCGAGCAGTGCGTACCCCAGGAACGCCACGATGTCGATCAGTGCGTGCGCGGCGACCAGGGGTCCCACCCGGCGCCAGCGCCGGTACACCAGGGCGAAGACCACGCCCATCACCATGTTGCCGAAGAAGCCGCCGACGCCCTGGTAGAGGTGGTACGAGCCGCGCAGCACCGAACTGGCCGCCACCGCGGCCCACGGCGCCCATCCCAGTTGTCCCAGCCTGCGCAGCAGATACCCGACGACGATGACCTCCTCCAGGACGGCGTTCTGCACCGCGGAGACGATCAGTACCGGGAGCTTCCACCACACGTCGGGCAACGCCTCGGGCACCACCGTCAGATTGAACCCGGCCGCCCGCGCGCCCAGGTAGAGCAGCAGTCCGCTGCCCCCGATGGCGGCGGCCAGCCCGGTGCCCAGCCCCAGGTCGAAGCAGGGCCGCCGCCGGTCGAAGCCGATCGCGCGCAGCCCACCGGCGCGTTCCCGCAGCAGCAGATGGGCCACCAGCACGACCGGCACCAACGCCGTTGCGATCCCGAACAGCTGCCAGGCGAGATCCAGCCACGGCCGGCCGGGGGCGCGCGAGGCGTTGAGCGTCGCCGCCTGGTGCGCGAGGCCGCCGGGTTTCGTCAGCGAACCGATGAAGCTGATCAGCGCGGAGACCGCGCTGGCCCCCAGGGACAGCGCCAGGACGATCAGCGTCTCGTTCCGCAGCATGCCGCGGGCGGGCTCACCGGCCGCCCCGGCGAGCCGCCCCGAGCCGTTCCCCGCGCCCGGAACGCCCGTGTTCCCCAAGGGACTTGTTTCCGACTGCAAAAGGTTCCTCCACTTCCGCAATACCGCCTCTGCACCGCCGCCGCCCCGCTAGGGTCTCGAAAGCAGGTACGAAGATCGCTCGCGACAGGCCGGCAACGGGCGCCCTCCTCGTGGGGTGTTCCCGTCCGCATCGATCCCGATGGAGGTCCGGGTTCCGAACCTCCGAGATCAGGAGGGGCGCTACCGCATGGGACGTCACAGCTTGCCCGACGACTCCGCACCACGGCCCACGGGGTCCCCCCGCGCCCGCCGCCGGGCGCTCGTCCTGGCCACCGCCGTCGTCGTGGTGGTCGCCGCCGGCTCGGTCGTGGCACTGCGCGGCGGACTCCCCTTCGGCACGCCGTGCGACGGCGACTCCGTGCGGCTGAAAGTCGTCGCCTCGCCCGACATGGCGCCGGCGCTGACCGCGGTGGCGGACCGCGCCCGGGAGGACGGGGTCCGCACCGACGGCAAGTGCCTGGACGTCACGGTCAATGCGCAGCCGTCCTCCGAGGTCGCCGACTCGCTCGCGCAGCGGCCGGCCGACCCGGAGTTCCAGGTGTGGGTGCCCGACTCGGACCTGTGGGTGGACCGGGTCACCGACGAACGGGGCTCTTCCTTGACCTCCGTGAGCACGCTCGCCTCCTCGCCGATCGCGCTGGGCGCGGTCCACAGTGCCGCCAAGGCCCTCGGCTGGCCAGGGAGGACGTACTCCTGGACCACGCTGACCCGGGCCGCGACCTCCGGCAGCGCCTTACGCCTGGGCATCGCCGACCCGGCGCGCAGCGCCACCGGGCTGCTCGCCCTGGCCCGTATCGCCGCCGCCGGCCACAAGGAGGCCGGTAGCGGGGACGACGCCGCCGCCCGCACCGCCGCCACCGCCAAACTGCTCAACGAGCGGACAACCGACGGCGACGCCCAGGCCCTGTCCACCCTGCCGCGCGACGACTCCGGCGCCGAACGGGACAATCCGCGCCGCAACCAGGCGCTTGTCCTCTCCGAACAGGCCGCGTACGCCCACAACATCCAAGCGGACGGCAGTCCCGCGCTGGACCTCTTCTACCCGACGGACGGCACCGCGCAGCTCACCTACCCGTACACCCTGGTCGACCAGGACTCCCTGTCCGCCGACGAGAGCCGCGCCGCCAACCGCTTCCTGACCCTGCTGGACGACACCCCTGGGCAGCGGACCCTGCGCGACCACGGCTTCCGGGCCGGTGACGGCCGCGCCGACGCGCGCCTGGCCGGCCAGGCCGGTGCCCGCGCTCCGCAGCCGTACGCCGCCGCCCCCGCCGATCCGCCGCCGGCCAAGGAACTCCAGGCGCTGCTGGGCAGGTGGACCGTCACGGTGCAGAGCACCCGGACCACCACTGCCGTGGACGCCTCGCCGCCGACCGGGACTACGCAGAGCTGACGCCGACCGGCCGGCTTGGCGACGCGGCGCGGCCGGCGGCACCCACCGCGACGAACTCTCCGCCGCCCTCGGCGCACTGACCCCGGTGCCACGGGGCGCAACCGGCCTCTACGACACCACCCTGGCCGCCTGTCAGCGGGCGTCCGCGACGTACCCGAGCGGCCGGTCCCGCTGATCGCCGCCGGGATCGGCCCGCACACGGACCAGGCGGCGCCGGGTCGCATCGTGGCCCCGACCGGCGGCTCCGCGCACCGGGTCGACGACCCGTCCCAGATCCACGAGGTGATCCTCGAGGCCGTCATGGCGGCGGGCCGGCACGGTCCCCGGTGGACGGGCACGGGGCCAGCCGGTGAACGGGAGCCGGTCGCAGGCGCTGCGCGGCGCCCGTCACGACACGGTGCCCCCGGCCGCGCTGCGCCGCTGCGCCGGGACGACGACCGCGCCGGGCGCCCACGGCACCGGCCAGGTGTGCACCGGTTCCCCGGTGTGCATCAGCTCGCTGTACCGCCGGGTCATCGCGGCCAGCGCGGCGTCCCGGGACAGCCCCTGGCGCAGCGCCTGGTGGAAGGCCCCGGCCTGCCAGGAGGCCCCGTTGACCCGGCGTGCGCAGCGGGCCTCGATGATGCCCAGGTAGTGGTCGCGGTCGGCCGGTTCGACGCCCCAGGCGTCCAGCCCGGCGGCCGCCAGCGGCAGCAGTTCCTGCCGGACGAGGCGGACGGCGGGCAGCTCGGTGAGGCCGCCGGCGCGGCCGGGCCGGGGCCAGCGGAGGGTGGCGTCGATGCCGTGTCGGCAGGCGGTGTCGAAGTTGGCGGCTGCGGCGCTGAACGGGAGCCGGGTCCACACGGGGCGGGGTTGTTCGGCCAGGGCGCGGACCAGACCGTAGTAGAAGGCGGTGTTGGCGATGACGTCGGCGACGGTGGGGCCGGCCGGCAGGACACGGTTCTCGACGCGGAGGTGGGGGACGCCCTCGGCGACCGCGTAGACGGGGCGGTTCCAGCGGTAGATCGTGCCGTTGTGGAGCACCATTTCGGCGAGGTCGGGCACGCCGCCCTCGTCGAGGACGCGCAGCGGGTCCTGCGGCCCGCACAGCGGCAGCAGCGGCGGGAAGAAGCGCAGGTTCTCCTCGAAGAGGTCATAGGCGGAGTCCACCCAGCGCTCGCCGAACCAGGTGCGCGGGCGCACGCCCTGGGCCTGGAGTTCCGGCGCGCGGGTGTCGGTGGCCTGCTGGAAGACCGGTGGCCGCGACTCGCGCCACAGTTCCCGGCCGAAGAAGAAGGGGGCGTTGGCGCCGACGGCTATCTGGACGGCGGCGATCGCCTGGGCCGCGTTCCAGACGGCGGCGAACCGGCCGGGCGTCACCTGGAGGTGCAGCTGGACGGAGGTGCAGGCGGCCTCGGGGGCGATCGAGGGCGAGCGGGTGACGAGGTGCTCGACGCCCTGGATGTCGATGGCGAAGTCCTCGCCGCGGGCGGCCCGCATCTGCTCGTTGAGGAGGACGTAGCGATCGTTGGCGGAGAGGCTGGCAACGGTGAGGTCGTCGGCGTGCAGGGTGGGCAGGATGCCGATCATGACGATGCGGGCGGCGACTTCCCGGGCTTTTCTCTCGGCATAGCCGAGTCCGGTGCGCAGTTCCTCGGTGAGTTGGTCGAGAACGCGTCCGGACAATCGGTGCGGAGTGATGTTGACCTCGAGATTGCACTGGGCGAGTTCGGTCTGGAAATCGCCGCTGGCGATCCTTTCGAGGACCTCGGAGTTCAGCATGCGAGGGAGGCCGTCGGCGCCCGCGAGATTGAGCTCGATCTCCAGACCCATGAGATTCTTGGGACGGTCGAACCGCTTCTCCGCCAGCAGCCGCTGCAATCCCTCCAGACAGTCGTACAGCTTTCTTCGATAACGCTCCCGGTCCGCCAGGTCGTTCCCGGCCGCGGCGACCTTCTCCCCCATCGGCGGGTCCCTCCTCAGGTGAACTGCTCGCGGAGCACGGGCTGGTGGGCGCCGCCCCGGCGCCCCTGGCGTACGGGCTACGGTCGATGATGCCCCGGCAATCTGATCGATAACGCGTCAGGGGCGTGCCGGTAGCGCTACGCTCGGAGAGGAGCCTTGCGGGGCATTTTCCGCAGGCATATCCAGCCGACCGGCACCGTCCGCTTTCCGCTCGTAAAAAACACCGACGGGTTCTGGCCGACCGTTTCACGGATAAATGGCGAGGTGGCGCCTTCCAATTCCCGCACAAAGCGGCGAAAATCACCCCGGACAGCGGACCGGATTCCGCCTTGCCGGAAATCCGCAAGGCGAGTAGCCGAAACACTTCCAGAACAACTGTCGTATAAACTTCGCTGACGAGGCAGAGATTTGGCGCCCCGCATGGCGGTGTTCCACCGGTGCCCCGGCACTGCGTCCGACCCACCGGTCCGCAGGCCGGTCAGCCAGGCTCTGACCCGCCCGCAGACAGCGCCGTCCGCACTGCCACGCTCCACCGTGTCTCCTGAGTGAGAGGCGACCCGCCATGCCGCTGCACGTTCCTCCCGCCCCTGCGCCCGCCCTGCGCAGCGTTCTCAGCGCCCTCGGCTCCCCCACCGCGGTCCGCGAGGCCCCGGCCTCCGCGCTCCGCACCCATCAGGGGCCGCTGAGCCCCGACCACCCGCTGCCCGTACACGTGTGGGACGACGTCAGCCAGGCCGGCCCGCCCCGCACCCGCCTCGTGGGCTGGCGGTTCCTGATCCGCGGCGGCGAGCGCGCCGTGGCCGCCGCCGAGGCCCGGCTCACCGCCGACGGCTGGGCGTTCTCGCACTTCTGCGACGGCCCTTATGTCGCCGCGACGGAACGGGCCCTGCAGCAGGCCGAGTCGCTCGCCGCGCCCTACCAGCCCCGCCTGCTGTCCGTCCCTGAGCTGTACATGCTGACCCTGTGGCTGCACCACGACCTCACTGCGGACGGCGCGGACGGCATGCCGGCCGACGGTGACCTCCTGGTGCCGCTGGCGCCCGCCCCGCCCGGGATCGCCTCCTACCTCCCGCAGCGGCTCGCCGACCTGCTGCCCCGCCTCGCCCGGCGCCTGGGCCCGGCGCCACTGCTCCGCGAACCGGCCTGACCGCCCCGACCAGCGCCGACGCCGCTCCCACCGGCCCGAACAGGAGGACGCCGACCACCACGCGACCGCCCTGCAACCGTGCGCCCCCTGGCCTCCCCGGCCGCGGGGCGCACGGCGCCGTCCGCCCCGTGCGCCGGTAGTGCGTCAACCCCCGGGGTCACACGCCGACTTGGGAGCAACCGCCCGCACGGGTGACACGTCCGTATCGAGTGTGCACCGCTGCTGCGAAATCCCTGCGGATTCCCGTCCGTAGGGCAAGACTGGAACCGACATGAAACGGGGGAACGGCCATGACCACTTCGTCGAGCCGTGCGACGTTCACCACTCCGCAGCGAAAGACAACTTCCATGTGCCTGCATCAACCACCCTGCCCGTCAGCCGACTCCAGCGACCGGGAGGCCGCCCACCTGGTGGCGCACCACCCGGAGCAGGGCTGGAGCCTGCTGTGCAACGGCATCCTGCTCTTCGAGGACACCGGTGAGCTGCTGCCGGACGGGCAGGTCATCGCCCCGCACCGGCCGGTCGGCACGCCACGGGTGACCGCCGCCGCGTGATCCAGCGATCGCCCGGCACGTACACCAGGGCCCCCGGCGCATCGGCCGAGGGCCCTTGATGTTGCCACCGGTCACCGGCGGCTAGCGATGATCAGGCGTCGTACTCGTCCAGCGGCGGGCAGGAGCAGACGAGATTGCGGTCGCCGAAGGCACCGTCGATGCGGCGCACCGGCGGCCAGTACTTCTCCGCGGCCTGGACGCCCGCCGGGAAGACGGCCTCCTCGCGGCTGTACGGGCGGTTCCACTCGCCGCCGAGCGCGGCCGCGGTGTGCGGGGCGTTGCGCAGCGGGTTGTCGTCCTTGTCCCACTCCCCCGAGCCGACCTTCTCGATCTCGGCGCGGATGGCGATCATCGCGTCGCAGAAGCGGTCCAGCTCGGTGAGGTCCTCGCTCTCGGTCGGCTCGATCATCAGCGTGCCGGCCACGGGGAAGGACATCGTCGGCGCGTGGAAGCCGTAGTCGATGAGCCGCTTGGCGACATCGTCGATGCTCACACCGGTCGCCTTGGTCAGCGGCCGGACGTCGATGATGCACTCGTGGGCGACCAGCCCGCCGGGCCCGGTGTAGAGCACCGGGTAGTGCGGCTCCAGGCGCTTGGCGATGTAGTTCGCGCCGAGCACCGCGACCTGGGTGGCGCGCTTGAGGCCCTCGCCGCCCATCAGGCGGACGTACGTCCACGAGATCGGCAGGATGCCCGCGGAGCCCCAGGGGGCGGCGGAGATCGGCCCGACGCCGCTCTCCGGGCCCGCGGTGGGCTGCAGCGGGTGGTTGGGCAGGTAGGGCGCCAGGTGGGCGCGGACGGCCACCGGGCCGACGCCGGGGCCACCGCCGCCGTGCGGGATGCAGAACGTCTTGTGCAGGTTCAGGTGCGAGACATCGCCGCCGAACTTCCCGGGCTCGGCCAGGCCGACCAGCGCGTTGAGGTTGGCGCCGTCCACGTAGACCTGGCCGCCGGCGTCGTGCACCGCCGCGCAGATCTGGGTGATGTGCTCCTCGAACACGCCGTGGGTGGACGGGTAGGTGACCATCAGGACGGCCAGCTCGTCGCGGTGCTTCTCGATCTTGGCGTGCAGGTCGTCGCTGTCGACCTCGCCGTCCTCGCCGGTCTTGACGACGACGACCTTCATACCCGCCATCACGGCGCTGGCGGCGTTGGTGCCGTGCGCCGACGACGGGATCAGGCAGACGGTGCGCTGCTCGTCCCCGTTGGCGCGGTGGTAGGCGCGGACGGCGAGCAGACCGGCCAGTTCGCCCTGGGAGCCGGCGTTGGGCTGGAGGGACACCTTGTCGTAGCCGGTGATCGCGGCGAGCCGCTCCTCCAGCTCCCGGATGAGCGTGAGGTAGCCCTGGGCCTGGTCGGCCGGGGCGAAGGGGTGCAGCTGGCCGAACTCGGGCCAGGTGACCGGCTCCATCTCGGTGGTGGCGTTCAGCTTCATCGTGCAGGAGCCGAGCGGGATCATGCCTCGGTCCAGCGCGTAGTCCTTGTCGGCGAGGGTGCGCAGGTAGCGCAGCATCGCGGTCTCGGAGCGGTGCCGGCGGAAGACCGGGTGGGCGAGGTAGTCGTCGGTGCGCAGCAGCGGCTGCGGAAGGGTGTCGGCGACTGCCGCGTCCAGGGCCTCGATGTCCCCCTGGACCCCGAAGGCGCCCCAGACGCCGGCCAGCTGGGCCCGTCCGGTGGTCTCGTCGCAGGCGATGCCGACGAGGTCGGCGTCGACCTGACGGAGGTTGATGCCGGCCTCACGGGCCGCGGCGACGACTTCGGTGGCCCGGCCGGGCACCCGGGCGGTGACGGTGTCGAAGTAGGCGTCGTGGACGATCTCGACGCCGCCGGCCTTCAGGCCCTCGGCGAGGATCGCGGCGTAGCGGTGGGTGCGCTGGGCGATGGTCCGCAGCCCCTCGGGGCCGTGGTAGACGGCGTACATGCCGGCCATCACGGCGAGGAGCACCTGCGCGGTGCAGATGTTGCTGGTGGCCTTCTCGCGGCGGATGTGCTGTTCGCGGGTCTGCAGCGCCAGGCGGTACGCCTTGTTGCCGTCGGCGTCGACGGAGACACCGACCAGGCGGCCGGGCAGGCTGCGGGCGTACTGCTCGCGGACGGCCATGTAGCCGGCGTGCGGGCCGCCGAAGCCCATCGGGACGCCGAAGCGCTGGCTGGTGCCGACCGCGATGTCCGCGCCGAGCTCACCGGGCGAGGTGAGCAGGGTCAGCGCCAGCAGGTCGGCGGCGATCGTGACGATCGCGCCCAGCTCGTGGGCCCGCTCGATGACGGCCCGCGGGTCGCGCACGGCGCCGGAGGCGCCCGGGTACTGGAGCAGCACACCGAAGACGCCGCGCTCGGCGACCTCGTCCGGGATGCCGTCGGCGAGGTCGGCGACCACGACCTCCACACCGGTCGGCTCGGCGCGGGTCTCAAGGACGGCGATGGTCTGCGGCAGGCAGTCGGCGTCGACCAGGAAGACGCCCTGCTTGACCTTGCCGACCCGGCGGGAGAGCGCCATCGCCTCGGCGGCGGCGGTGCCCTCGTCCAGGAGGGAGGCACCGGAGGTGGGCAGTCCGGTCAGGTCGGCGACGACGGTCTGGAAGTTCAGCAGCGCCTCCAGGCGGCCCTGCGAGATCTCCGGCTGGTAGGGCGTGTAGGCCGTGTACCAGGACGGGTTCTCCATGACGTTGCGCAGGATCACCGGCGGGGTGAACGTGCCGTAGTAGCCGAGTCCGATCATGGACGACAGGACCTGGTTGCGGTCGGCGAGCGCGCGCAGCTCCGCCAGGACCTCGGCCTCGGTGCGGCCCTGCGGCAGGCCCAGCGCCTCGGCGCTCTTGATCACGTCGGGGACGGCGGTGGCGGTGAGCTCGTCCAGTGATCCGAAGCCGAGCTGCGCGAGCATCTTGGCCTGGGCCTCGGCGTCGGGGCCGATGTGCCGGTCCTCGAACGGGATGCCGCGCTCCAGCTCGGTCAGCGAGATGCGGTGGGTGGTCATCTGCGGGGGCCTCCTGGTCAGTGCGACCTACGAGGGGCACCACGGCGCTGGTGCCCGGACGGCCTCCCCCTCTGTCATCTCAACCTGAGAGCTTCACCGGCCCGCGACCGCGGTCCGGCTTTCACCGTCGGTGAGGAGGGGTTCCGGCATGGTGCCTGTCCGTGGCCCGCCCTGCTTTCCAGAGTGACCTCGTCCATGCGGTACGTGTGCCTGAGAGATTCCGGGGAGGATTTGCTCCTTCGGCGCCCTGGTCGCGAACGACAAAGGACTCTCCCGCATGGGGTCGACGGCCATTCGCCAGCCTACCAGCGCACCGCCGGAACGATCCTTCGAGTGGCCGAGGCATGAAATGTGCCGTTTCGTTGTTGTCACAAGGCAGTTGCGACCAATTGGAGGGACCGTGCAAGCCGATATCGATCCCCGGAGCCTCATCGGCCGCAAAGCGTTCGACCGGAACGGCACGAAAATAGGGACCGTCGACGAGGTCTACCTCGACGACGCGACGGGCGAACCGGAGTGGGCGGCCGTCCGCACCGGCCTGTTCAGCAGGGATGCGTTCGTCCCCCTGGAGCCGAGCAAGATGGTCGGCGACTGCCTGCACATCCCCTATGACCGCAAGCTGATCAAGGATGCCCCGGATTTCGGCGTCGGCCGGCACCTCTCCCCCGAGCAGGAGCTCCAGCTCTACCACCACTACCGCCTCGATATCTCCGCACCGGCCGCGGAATCCGCCGCGCCCCCCGCTGACTCGGACTTCGGGCGGATCGCCGGCGCGGACGACTGATCCGGTCCGCCCAGCAGCGACAGCGGCTCGCCGGGCCGCAGCGCCGGATCGTCGACGACGAAGGTCCGCACCCGCCCCGGTGCGGACCACGGCGTCTCGAACCGTACGGTCACCCGCCCCACGCCACTGCCCTGCACCCATCCGGCGCCGAACTCCTCGTGGACCACGTCCAGCCCCGGATACCAGCGCCGCGGCAGCTCGACGACGGCCTCGGGCTCCCCCGCCGTCTCCCCTTCCGGCTCCACCACCCCGCCCACCTCCTCCGTCTCCCGCTCCATGGCCATCTGGGCGAAGAGATCCTCCTGTGTGAAGTCGGCCAGCCCGCTCACCCCCACGCCCAGGAGGCGCACCCCGCCCGTGGTGTCCACCGTCTCCAGCAGCCGCACGGCGGCCTCTCTGATGACGGCCGGGTCGTCGGTGGGCCCGCGCAACGTCTCGGACCGGGTCAGCGTGGAGAAGTCGTAGTTGCGCACCTTGATCACCACCGTGCGCCCGGACCGCCCGGCCGCCCGCAGCCGCTGGACGCAGCGGTCGGCCAGCCGCAGCACCTCGATCCGCACCCGCGTCCGGTCGGTGAGATCGACCTCGAAGGTGTCCTCCACCGACACCGATTTCGCGTCCCGCTCGGCCACCACCGGCCGCTCGTCCTGGCCGAGCGCCATCGCGTACAGCCCGGTGCCGTGCGCCTTGCCCAGCAGCCGCACCAGCTCGGCCTCGCCGGCCTCCGCGGTCTCCGCGACGGTGTGGATCCCGGCCCGGCGCAGCGCCTCGGCCGTCGCCGGCCCGACCCCGGGCAGCGTCCGCACCGGCATGGGCCCCAGCAGCTCCCGCTCGGTACCGGGCTCGATCACCACCAGACCGTCCGGTTTCGCCGCCTCGGACGCGATCTTGGCGAGCATCTTGGCGCCGGCCAGCCCCACCGACCCCGTCAGCCCGGTGACCGCCCTGATGTCCCGCCGCAGCTGCTCCCCCACGGCCCGCGCCGCGGCCGTCTCCGCCGGCACCCCGCCCGCCTCAAGATCCACAAAGGCTTCGTCCAGACTCAGCGGCTCCACGAGCGGCGAGAGCGCCCGCAGCAGCTCCATCACCGCATCACTCACTTGGCGGTACAGCGTGAACCGGGGACTGAGATAGGCGGCGTTGGGGCACAGCCGGCGCGCCTGCGCCGTCGGCATCGCCGAGCGCACCCCGAAGACCCGCGCCTCGTACGAGGCGGTGGCGACCACACCGCGCGGCCCGATCCCGCCGACGACCACGGGCTTTCCCCGCAGGCTCGGTTTGGCCGCCTGCTCGGCGGCCGCATAGAACGCATCCATGTCCAGATGCAGGATCGTCGGCGCACGTCTCACACCACTGATGCTGCCGCACACCACTGACAATCGGCCCGACCCCCGGGCCGGGAACCGCCCGTCGACCGTCAGCCGGCCCGGTTGCGCCGCCGCGCCAGCTCGTCGTGCGGGTTCTTCCCGACCAACGTCTCGCCGGTGTCCACCCGCTCCCCGTGGAGCTGTGACAGCGAGCCCTCCACGTCCCGCCACACCACACCGACCGCGATGCCGAAGACGCCCTGGCCGCCCTGGAGCAGGTCCACGACCTGGTCGGGCGAGGTGCACTCGTAGACCGTCGCGCCGTCGCTCATCAGCGTCATCCGCGTCAGATCGTCCAGGCCCCGCGCCCGCAGGTGCTGGACGGCGGTGCGGATGTTCTGCAGCGACACCCCGGTGTCCAGCAGCCGCTTGACGATCTTCAGGACGACGACGTCCCGGAAGCTGTAGAGCCGCTGGGTGCCGGATCCGTAGGCCGGCCGGATGCTGGGCTCCACGAGCCCCGTGCGTGCCCAGTAGTCCAGCTGTCGGTAGGTGATGCCCGCCGCCGCGCAGGCGGTCGGTCCGCGGTAGCCGACGCTGTCCGGCTCGCGCTCCCCCGACATCGCAGCGGCCTGTACCGGGCTGCGGTTCGCCGCCGCGCCCCTGTGGAGCGGCAATGCCCCTTCCGCCGCCGTACCGTCGCCGGTGATTGCCACGCCGCCCTCCGTCCTCCACGTCCCGGACGGGACCTGCCATATCGACGGTATGCAGTCACTCGGGGTGCGTCAACGATCGCCGCGCTCGCCACGCCGAGTGATAATCACCCTACGAGTGGTTTCTCGTGACTTGCCACGGGGAAGGGATCACAGGTTGGCTGGAAACAGGCGGTTGCCTGGCCGATCACTGATTGGTGCCGAAGTCCTCCGGCGAGATCTGGTCGAGGAACTCGCGGAACTTCTCCACCTCGTCCTCCTGCTCGTCCGGAATGGCGATCCCCGCGTCGTCCAGCACACCGTCGGTACCGAAGATCGGGGTCCCGGTGCGCAACGCCAGCGCTATCGCATCGGACGGCCGGGCACTGACCTCGACACCGCTGGCGAAGACCAGTTCCGCGTAGAAGACGCCTTCGCGCAGATCCGTGATCCTGACCTGCGTCAACTCCTGCCCCACGGCCTCCAGCACGTCCTTGAAGAGGTCGTGCGTCAGCGGCCTGGCGGGGACCATGCCCTGCTGGGCGAACGCGATGGCGGTGGCCTCGCCCGGCCCGATCCAAATGGGCAGGTAGCGGTCGCCTCCCACCTCCCGCAGCAGCACGATCGGTTGGCTGGAAGGCATCTCCACCCGGACACCCACGACGTCGAGCTCGTTCACACAGCAACCCTAGGCCGTGCTCGGTCGGTTTGGGTAGTCGGGCACTCGTTTGGTCACGGCACCCGGACTCGCAGGGCGCTCTGCAGCAGGGCCGCGTGCAGCCGCACCGACAGCGTGGCCAGCTCCGTGGCGGTGGCCTCGGCATGGGCCCGGGTCTGTGGGTTCCGGTGCCGCCGAAGGGGTGCAACGACCTGTTCGACGAGCCCCGCCTCGCGCTCCGCGGCCGCCTTCACGGCCCGCAGGTGCCGCGGCTCCAGTCCGAAACCGCCGAGGTCCGCCACGAGTTTGGCGACGGCCACCGCTTCGATGTCGTATCCCCCGTCCTCGTGGGGGACGATGAGTCCGTAGGACTCCCATTCGGCGAGCGCCGCCTCGTCGACCTCGGCGGCCGCCAGCAGCTCCGCCCGGCCGATCCGGGAGGCCGTCGGGCGCTCCCCGTCCACCTCGGACACACCCTCGACGAGATCCCGCGACGGCGCTGCCGGCGCCGGCAGCGAGACCTGCTCACCGCGCTCCAGGGCGTCGAGATGGTCCCTGATGACCTTCAAGGGGAGGTAGTGGTCCCGCTGCATCCGCAGCACGTTCGCCAGCCGCTCGACGTCCTCGGCGGTGAACTTGCGGTATCCGGAAGGCGTGCGCTGCGGCTCGATCAGCCCCTCGGCCTCCAGGAACCGGATCTTGGAGATGGTGACCTCGGGGAACTCCTCGCGCAGAACCCCGAGCACCGTGCCGATGCTCATCGGTTTGCGATCCGAGGAGGTGGTGCCGGACGAGCCGGCACCACCTGTCGGTGTATGGCGCATATGCCTTCCCTGGCGGTCAGATGCCGACGCCTCGCTGGCTGGCGTAGAAGACCATCCGGTACTTGCCGATCTGCACCTCGTCGCCGTTGGAGAGGACGACGGAGTCGATCGGCTCGCGGTTGACGTAGGTGCCGTTCAGGCTGCCGACGTCGGTGACCGTGAAGCGGCCGTCCGCACCGCGGCGGAACTCCACGTGGCTACGGGAGACCGTCACGTCGTCGAGGAAGATGTCGCCCTGCGGGTGCCGGCCCGCCGTCGTCAGCTCGCCGTCCAGGAGGAAGCGGCTGCCGGCGTTCGGGCCCCGGCGGACGACCAGCAGGGCCGAGCCCAGCGGAAGGGCGTCGACGGCCGCCTGGGCCTCCGGGGAGAGCGCCGGCGACAAATTCTGCCCGGTGGTCTCCGCGTCGTACGCCTCGATCCCCGAGATGGAGATCGTCGAGGTCGTCTCGGAGGCCCGCTCGGGCTGGGCGCCCGCGCGCAGCGGCGCGCCGCAGTTGGAGCAGAACCGGCTCGCCTCGGCGTTCCGGTGCCCGCACCTCGTACAAACCGGCAAGGTCGACCCTCCACCCGTGTGTGCGGCTGATGGTTCCTGGGAACCTATGCGGCCGGCACCGGAAGGGTCAACAGAACCCGCGCCATGCCCCCCGGACGGACCGCCCACCTCATCACGGAACAGCGGACGGTCACCGGCCGCGGCGTCCTCCTCCGGCCGGCGCGGCGCACGGTGCCGTGCGGAGCCGCCGTCGCCTTCCTTGCGCGCGCTCTTGCCGAACAGCTTTCCAAACAACTTCACGGGCGATTCCCCTTGTACGACACAGACCCGCCCGTGGGGCAGGACGAACCCTCGATGCACACACCGGCCGATCCGGACATCCTGTGAACGTCCGTGGCCTTCAGACAGTTTCCACCACACACCACACGCACGGTGCGTCGACCCCCCGCTACCTCATGCCCTCGCCGGGCCATCACCATACGTAGACGCCTCACCGGGATGACGACCGAGCGTAGTCAGGCCGCTTCGCCTGTCGCAAGGCGTCCACAACGATCTTCTGTTCACGGGCCACAGACACCTTGGCCTGCTCCTTTTCCAGTGTCTGGACCACTCCGCCAGGGATGTTGAGCGCCGGCTCCAGGTCCTCCGGCTTGCCGATGACCTTGAAGCGGTACGGCTGCGTGACGCGCTTGCCGTCGATCTGCACCCCGCCCCGGAGATCCGAGAGGGAGGTGCTCGCGACCACGCGCACGTCGTTCACCTGGATCGCCTCGGCTCCGGCCGCCCGCAGTTCCTGGATGGTGTCCAGCAGTTTGTCCGCCTCCACGGAGTGGTGGGGGTCGTCGATGGTCAGGTTGATGCCGGGGCCTTGCGCCGCGACGGTACCGGCCAGCACGCCCAGCTGCTGTTCCTTCTCCACGGTCTGCTTACGGGCCTCCTCGGCTTGGTCCGAGCTGTTCTCCAACTCGGTCTTCTGTCCCTCCAGGCGCCGCTGCTCACCCGTCAACCGCTGGGAGCGATTGTCTAGTTCGTCCAGAATGCGCACCAAGTCCTCTTGGCGTGCACCCCGCAGCGCACTGCTGTCACTTGTGGAACGTACCTGAATCGCGAGGCCGAGGCCGAGAATGAACAGGAGCAACGCGACGATCAGTTGAGCCCGGGTCAGCCGCGGCGGCCACAGACTGGCCCGCAGCCGCTGCCGACCGGTCAATCGAGCCGGCGCCGCCGACTCCCCGTCCGCCGTCGCGCCCGAACCATCACCAACCGCCGGTTCGGTCCGCTTCTGTCCTGCTTCCTGCTCCTCGCGCTCGGCATCCGAGCCTGCGGCGCGCTGCTCCGTATACCCCGGCCGATGAGGTGCCTCCGGCGGCATCGGCCGCCGCCCCGCGGGGTGGTCCGCACCGCCTTCCCGCGCCGGGCCGGCCTCCGGCCGCTCGTCCGGAGTGCGCTCCGGCTCCGGGGTCCCGTCCGCTGCCATCGGCCTCACGCCCGGAACACGTGCCGGCGGATCGCGGCAGCGTTGGAGAAGATGCGGATACCGAGCACCACCACGACGCCGGTGGAGAGTTGGGCGCCGACACCCAGCTTGTCGCCGAGGAAGACGATCAGAGCGGCGACCACGACGTTCGACAGGAAGGAGACGACGAAGACCTTGTCGTCGAAGATGCCGTCCAACATCGCCCGCAGACCACCGAACACGGCGTCAAGCGCAGCGACGACAGCGATCGGCAAGTAGGGCTCGACCACCGTCGGCACCACGGGTCGGACGACGATTCCGACCACGACTCCCACGATGAGGCCCAGTACGGCGATCACGATGTGCCCTTCCCTGTGTCGGCGCCGTCCGCCTTCGCGGCACCGGCCTTCGGCTTTGCGGTACGTACGGTCAAACTGGGCGCGGGCGGCAGCGTGACCTCGCTCTCCACGGAAATCCTGGCGCGTACGCCGTAGTTCTCCTGCAGCACGTGCAGATACTGGCCGTCGGCGCTGTCCTGGAACCCGGTGCTCAACCTCTGCCCGTCCCCCACCGCCAGCACCGTATAAGGCGGCACCAGCGGCTTGTTGTCGACCAGTATGGCGTCTCCCGCCGCTCTGATCGCCGACAGGGACGTAAGCCGCTGCCCATTGACGGAGATGGCCTCCGCACCGGACGCCCACAGGCCGTTGACCACCCGCTGCAGGTCACGGTCGCGCACCCGCCCGGTGTCCGAGAAGTCACTGCTCTCGCGCGGACCTCCGGTGCCGGCCTCCGCCCCCTTGGCGTCGTCCACCACGAGCTTCACGCCCGGCCCGGACACCTGGGTCGAACCGGCCAGCAGCGCCAGCAGGTCGGCCTTGCCGTCACCGTGCTGCTTCAGTGCCTCGCGCTGCATCCGGTCCACCTCGTCCCGGGCCGCGTCCACCCGCTGCTGCTGGGTGTCGGCCTCGGCGGTGCCCTTCTGGATGCGGTTGATCAGCTCCTCGCGCTCCTTGGCCAGCGTGGGCGCCGAGACCCGCGCCTGCGCCGCCCCCACGGTCACCACCAGCGCCGCCAGCACCAGACCCGCCGCCAGCCCCAACTTCGCCCGGAGCGTGCGCGGCAGACCACCGACGCCCGCCTCGGACTTCCGCGCGGCGGCCTCGGCGTACCCGTCGTCGAGGCTGTGGTCCATCACGTTGGTCAGCAGCGACATCGAAGCATCCGGGCGCGCGGCCGAAGGGTGGGGGCTGCTCCGAACGGGGCGCTGCTGCGACATGCCGCACATCGTCCCATGTCGGCGACGCGGTCTCCCAATGGCCCCACCGGCGCACCCCTCTGGGGGCACGCCGGCGGGGTCGTCGGTCAGCGGCCGGCGCTGTCCACCACGGCCGCCCACTCGTCCAGCAGCTGCTGGACCGAGGCGTCGTCCGGGCCCTCCGCCCAGAGATGGGTGACCGCCTCGGCCGGATCGGGCAGCACCAGCACCCAGCGCCCGTCGGCCTCCACGATCCGTACGCCGTCGGTGGTGTCCACATCGCGGTCGCCGGCGGCCTCCACCACGTGCCGCATCACCAGCCCCTTGACCGCCCACGGCGTCGCCAGATCCCGCCGCTGGACGTGCGCCCGCGGAATCCGCGCGTCGATCTGGCTGAGCGTGAGCTGCGTACGGGCCACCAGGCCGATCAGCCGGACGAACGCGGCCGCGCCGTCGAAGACGCTGCTGAACTCCGGGATGATGAAGCCGCCCAGGCCGTCACCGCCGAACACCGTGCCGTCCGACCGTCCCACCCGGGTCAGATCGTCCGGAGACGTCGTCGTCCACTCGACCTGCGTGCCGTGGTACGCCGCCACCTGCTCGGCGATCCGGGTCGTGGTCACCGGCAGCGCCACCCGGCCGCTGCGCCGCTCGGCCGCGACGAGGTCCAGCATCACCAGCAACGCCCGGTCGTCCTCGATGATCCGGCCGCGCTCGTCCACCAGGGAGAGCCGCTCGCCGACGGGGTCGAACCGCACGCCGAACGCGGCCCGGGCCGACGCCACGATCTCGCCCAGCCGGACCAGGCCGGCCCGCCGGGCGTCGGCGGTCTCGGTCGGCCGGGCCTCGTCCAGACCGGGGTTGATGGTCAGCGAGTCCACGCCGAGCCGGCCCAGGAGGCTGGGCAGCACCAGACCGGCGCTGCCGTTCGACGCGTCCACGACGACCTTGAGACCGGAGTCGCTGATGCCGGTGGTGTCCACGGCCCGCAGCATCGCTCCCGTATAGGAGTCGAACACGCTGGACGGGAAGTGGAGATCGCCGATCTCGCCGGGGAAGGCCCGCCGGTACTCCTGCCGGGCGTAGACGCGGTCGAGCTTGCGCTGACCGCCCTGCGAGAGGTCGGCGCCACGCTCGTCGAAGAACATGATGTCGACGGAGTCCGGCACCCCCGGCGTGGTCCGGACCATGATCCCGCCGGCGCTGCCCCGGGCGGTCTGCTGCCGGGCGACGGGCAGCGGTACGTTCTCCAGGTCGCGGACATCGATGGCACTCGCCTGGAGCGCGGAGATCACCGCCCGCTTCAGGGCCCGGGCACCGCGCGAGTGGTCGCGCGCCGTGGTGACCGTGGCCCCCTTCTTCAGCGTGGTGGCATACGCGCCGGCGAGCCGCACGGCGAGTTCGGGAGTGATCTCGACATTGAGGATCCCCGACACCCCGCGCGCCCCGAACAGGTGCGCCTGGCCGCGGGACTCCCAGATGACGGAGGTGTTGACGAACGCACCGGCCTCGATCGTCTTGAAGGGATAGACCCGCACATTGCCCTGGACGATCGACTCCTCGCCGATCAGGCACTCGTCGCCGATGACCGCGCCGTCCTCGATCCGCGCCGCGCGCATGATGTCGGTGTTCTTGCCGATCACACAGCCGCGCAGATTGCTCTGCTGCCCGATATAGACGTTGTCGTGCACCACTGCCCGGTGCAGGAACGCACCGCTCTTGACCACGACGTTGGAGCCGACGACGGTGTGCTCGCGGATCTCCACATCCGCCTCGACCTTGGCGTAGTCGCCGATGTACAACGGCCCGCGCAGCACTGCGTCCGGGTGCACCTCGGCGCCTTCGGCGACCCATACGCCCGGCGAGATCTCGAAGCCGTCGATATCGACGTCGACCTTGCCCTCGAGCACATCGGCCTGGGCCTTCACATAGCTTTCGTGCGTGCCGACGTCCTCCCAGTAGCCCTCGGCGACATAGCCGTAGATGGGCTTTCCGTCCTTCATCAACTGCGGAAAGACGTCCCCGGACCAGTCCACCGGAACATCCGCCTCGACGTAGTCGAAGACCTCCGGCTCCATCACATAGATACCGGTGTTCACGGTGTCCGAGAAGACCTGCCCCCAGGTGGGCTTCTCCAGAAAACGCTCGACCCGTCCGCCCTCGTCGACGATGGTGATGCCGAATTCCAACGGATTGGGCACCCTCGTCAGGCAAACGGTGACGAGGGCGCCCTTTTCCTTGTGGAAGCGGATGAGATCGGTGAGGTCGAAGTCGGTGAGGGCGTCACCGGAGATGACCAGGAAGGCATCGTCTCTGAGGGCCTCTTCGGCGTTCTTCACGCTCCCGGCGGTGCCGAGTGGCTTTTCCTCGTTGGCGTAGGTGAGCTCCATCCCCAGCTCTTCGCCGTCGCCGAAATAGTTCCGGACGAGCGAGGCCAGAAATTGCACGGTCACGACGGTCTCGCTGAGACCATGCCTTTTCAACAGCCGCAGCACATGCTCCATGATCGGCCGATTGGCCACCGGGAGCAGCGGCTTGGGCATGCTGGACGTCATGGGGCGAAGGCGTGTTCCTTCGCCGCCGGCCATCACAACGGCCTTCATGTCGGAAGCGTCCTCCTCGAAGAGACGACGGTCTTGCCGACTTCACTTGTCCAGAGCGCCCACTTTTCTCCCCCCGCGCGGGCGCTGGGCCTTGGCACGATCTGCCGATTCGGCGAGCTCAGTCGGCCGTGGCGTCCGCCCTGATGATCCGGCGGACCTGGACCACGTAGAGGATCCCTGCCCACCAGTACAGCGCTGTACCCCACCCGGCGAACGCCCATCCGAAAATAGCAGCGAGTGTGTGAAGCCAGCCACTTCCGTCACTGAGCAGCAGCAACGGGAAGGCGTACATCAAGTTGAACGTAGCCGCTTTGCCCAGGAAGTTCACCTGGGGAGGCCCGTATCCGTGGCGTCCGAGGAGGCCGACCGCGATCAGCAACATCAGCTCGCGGGCGAGCAGCGCCGCGGTGAGCCAGATCGGCAGGATGTCCCGCCAGGTCAGGCCGACGAGGGTGGAGAGGATGTAGAGGCGGTCGGCGGCCGGGTCGAGGATCCGGCCGAGGCTGCTGATCTGGTTCCAGCGCCGGGCGAGCTTGCCGTCGAGGTAATCGCTGACCCCGCTCAGCGCGAGGACGAGCAGCGCCCAGCCATCGGCCTTCGGGCCGCCGAATTCCGGCCAGAGGATCAGCCACAGGAACAGCGGCACACCGACCAGGCGCGCCATGCTCAGAATATTCGGGATGGTGAGGACGCGATCTGTCTGGATCCGCGTCTCCTGGACCTCCACGCGGAAGCCTCCTGTGGGAAAAATATGCCGATGATGCCTCTGACTTTACCTGGCCCGCCGGCCCTGCGGCGCCACGGGTCCCCGTACCACAACGCAAAAAAGCCTCGTTCCCCGAGTCGAAACTCGGGGAACGAGGCTTTATCAAAATTAGTTCGGCGGCGTCCTACTCTCCCACAGGGTCCCCCCTGCAGTACCATCGGCGCTGAAAGGCTTAGCTTCCGGGTTCGGAATGTAACCGGGCGTTTCCCTAACGCTATAACCACCGAAACACTATGAAACTTTAGAACAACCGTTGGTCTGTTCATGGCTTCAGAACCAACACAGTGGACGCGAGCAACTGAGGACAAGCCCTCGGCCTATTAGTACCAGTCAACTCCACACC
>NZ_KB891906.1 GCF_000373585.1 Streptomyces sp. MspMP-M5 | reverse complement strand
GCCCCGCCGCCACCTGATCGGGTGGGCGGTCAGGCGCCCATGGCGAGTTGGACGATGCGGACGATCACCAGGGCCATGGCGACCAGCAGGTAGGTGCGCAGGGCGGTCAGGCCGACCTTGCGGCCGGTGGAGAGGATGGGGGCCGGCAGTTGGTCCAGCGGGGGCATCCGCCAGGTTTCCTTGCCGGTGCGGTCGATGGGCCGGCCGCTGCTGCTCCAGCCCTTGTGTCGCCGGCGCAGTTCGGCGTAGCCGAGGGCGAGCAGGCCGGCGACGCCGCAGATCGCCATGATGTCGAGGATCGCGGCGGAGGTGATGTCGGGGAAGAGGACGGCGGCGGTCAGGATGACGGAGAGGGTGACGAGGACGGCGACCACGAAGGAGGTGAAGACGTTCATGGCCTTGCCGTTGGCCCAAGGGCCCAGTACGGCTCGGTCGTTGCAGAGCAGGAGCAGGAAGACCGAGGCGGAGGGCAGCAGGACGCCGGCGAGGGTCTGGACGCCTTCGGTGAGCAGGCCCAGCGGGGAGCCGGGGATGATCACGATGATCGCGGCGGTGAGGACGAGGCCGGCGAAGACGGCGTAGAAGCCCTTGGCGCCCTTGATGCCGCGGTGCAGGGAGTGCTTCAGGCCCAGGACATCGCCGAGCGCGTAGGCGGTGGACAGCGACACCGCAGAGGCGCCGATGATCGAGGCGTCGAGCAGCGCGACGGCGAAGAGCACGCCGGCGGTCTTGCCCGCGTACGCCTCCAGGCCGTGTGCGACGCCCGCCGCGTCGTCGAACTTCCCGAAGCCGCCGGTTCCGGCGAACGCGACCGCGGTGAAGCCCATCATCGCCGCGGCGCCGATGACCACGATGACGATGCCGAGCCACAGGTCGGCCTTTTCGTAGCGCATGAAGCGCGGGGTGATGCGTTTGTCGATGACGTAGGACTGCTGGAAGAAGAGCTGCCAGGGTGCCACGGTCGTGCCGACGATCGCGATGATCAGCAGCATGACGTCGGAGAGCTGGGAGTGGGCCGGCAGGCCGGGGACGAGGAAGTCGTGCGCCATCTGCGAGGTGGCGGGGTGGGCGATGAAGTAGATCGGGATCAGCAGCAGGGAGCCCAGGCACAGCAGGACCGCGGTGCGTTCGAAGCGGCGGAAGGAACCGGTGGAGGCGGCGACGATGACCACCGCGGCGGCGACCAGCACGCCGGCGGTCCTCGGCAGTCCGAGGTAGCCGACGGCGAGGGTGACGCCGATGAACTCGGTGACGATGGTCAGCGCGTTGAGCAGGAACAGGTCGATGACCGAGAAGGCGCCCCAGAACTTCCCGAACCGCTCCAGGATGAGCCGGGCGTGCCCCACCCCGGTGACGGCGCCCAGCCGGAGCACCATCTCCTGGTTGACGTACAGGACCGGGACGAGCAGCAGCAGGGTCCACAGCAGGCGGGTGCCGTAGTTCTGGCCGGCCTGGCCGTAGGTGCCGAAGGCGCCGGCGTCGTTGTCGCCGACCATCACGATCAGGCCGGGGCCGATGATCGCGAGGAGGGTCTTGAGCTTCGCGGACAGGCCGTGGCGCGGGGCGGTGTCGTCCTGCTTGATGGTGCCCAGGGCGCCGTGGATGTCGCCGACGTGGGCGTTGTCGAGGACGGCGGCGCGCGGTGCCGGAGTGGTCGGTTCGGTGAGCGTGGTGTCGGTCATGGAAGGACCTCCCGTTCCCCCATGGGGGGAGGTTTTGGGCGTGCGGGGGCAACCGGTCGGCCTCAGTGCGCAGGCCGGCGGCCCGCGGCGGCGGCAGGCCGCACGGGTGCCGGCGCGGGGGCGCGAGGAGCGCGCCGAGGGTGGTTACCGCATGCCGGGACGGAGCAGGGTCAGGCGGAGGTGGGGCCTACTGTGGCCCGGACCATGAGGACCGCGGTCCATGTCTCTCGCCTCCTCCCGGCCGGGGCGCGCGGGGGCGCCGTACGACTCGGCAAGGAGCGGACCGGCCCACCGGGCCGGTTCACCCCAACTCGTCAGAGCTTTGGCACTGCACGGCGTAATCCCCTACGGGGGAAGCCNCTTGGGGTCACCCCTTGGGCCGGGGAGACCTGTCCTGACCCTGGGCGTCTCTCGACGTCGTGGGGTCAGTGGCCTGTGTCCGTTGCAGACGCCTCACCGAACGAGGTGCCTTCTGCAAACGCCTCAGAGTCTGCACCTACTTGCACATAGACGCAACTAGAGGCGATGCCCGATGCGCCTGACGACGATGGACGCCTCGACGCCCGCCTCGCCCTCGCAGCAGTTCAGCCTGCACTCCTCCACATATGTGCACGTATGCGCAATTAGCACCAAGAGTGCAGCCATGCCGACACCGCGCTTATTTGCGCATGGATGCAATAAGCGGCAGACTGCTCGCGGCGCACGTCCCGCCGCACGTCGGGTGCGGCAGCCGACAGGTGCCGTGGAACAGCGTCACGGAACGGAGGCAGCCATGGGTCAAGACCCCCTCAGTCCCCGCTGTCTCACCGGCAGCCACTGACGCATCCGCCGCGTCCCCCGCTCTCCCCGGCGTCCCCCGGCAGCCGCGGCCGAGCCCGCAGCGCCTCGCCCGTTCGTCTCGACGCCGCCGCACGAGCCGTGGCACGTCCCCGCGGCAGGCGTCCTGCGTCCTTCCCCTGTCTGTTTTCTCCCACACCGGGCCGGAAATCCGCCCCGTACCCGCACCATGGCCGTCCGCCACGGTCGCGGTGCGGGCGGTGCCGGGGCCACAGTGTGGTCGGAGGTTGATGTGATGTCGTCGTTCCCCACACGCCCGGAGGTCGTGCGGGCCTCCCTGCCCTCCCGGGTCGCCGGCCGGATGTCACGGATGAGCTGGGTGGACGTGGTGGTCGCCGCCGCCGTGCTGGTCCTGCTGTACGCCACCCTGCGGGTGGGCCAGGGCACCACGGTCCGCTTCGCCACCGGCCAGAACGTCCACGTCGACACCGACCCCGGCCGACTGCCCTACGACGCCGCGCGCAGCCTGCTGCGGATGTTCGTCGCGCTCGCGGCCTCGACGGTCTTCACCTTCGTCTACGCCTACGCCGCCGCGCGCAGCCGCCGACTGGAGCGGATCCTCATCCCGGCCCTGGACATCCTCCAGTCCGTGCCGGTGCTGGGCTTCCTCACCGTCGCGGTGACCGGGTTCATCGCCCTGTTCCCCGGCTCGATGCTGGGCCTGGAGTGCGCGTCGATCTTCGCGATCTTCACCTCGCAGGCGTGGAACATGACCTTCGGCTTCTACCACTCCCTCACCTCCCTCCCGCGCGAACTGGACGAGCTCTCCCGCTCGTTCCGCTTCACCCGCTGGATGCGCTTCTGGAAGGTGGAACTGCCGGCGGGGGCGATCGGGCTGGTGTGGAACGGGATGATGAGCTTCGGCGGCGGCTGGTTCTTCCTCGTCGCCTCCGAGGCCATCAGCGTCAACAACCGCGACTACGCGCTGCCCGGCGTCGGCTCCTACGCCGGTGCGGCCATCGCCGACGGCGACCTGGGCAAGGTCGGCTGGGCGATCGTCACCATGGCCGTCATGGTCATCGGCGTGAACTTCCTGTTCTGGCGCCCGCTGACGGCCTGGGTGGAGAAGTTCAAGAACGAGCAGTCCGAGGCGAGCGAGGTCCAGCGCTCCCACGTCCTGGACTTCCTGCGCCGCTCCCACTGGCCCGCGCTGGCCGGACGCCTGCTGCGGCCCGTGGGGCGGGGACTGGCCCGGGCTGGCCGGATCTTCGGCATCGACGACCGGCCGCTGCTCACCGACCGACGCCGGCAGCGCACCGGCGACATCACCTTCGCCGTCGTGGCCGGCGGCATGATCCTGTGGGGCTTGATCGACCTCATCGGCTACCTGCGCGACCGTACCGGGCTCGGGGTCTTCGGCGCCCCCCTGCTGCTGGGGCTGGCGACCCTCGCCCGGGTGGTCGTGGTGGTCGTCGGCGCCACGCTGGTCTGGGTCCCCATCGGGGTCCGGATCGGCTTCTCCCCCAAACTGACGCGTATCGCCCAGCCGTTGGTCCAGATCCTGGCGAGCTTCCCGGCCAACTTCCTCTTCCCGCTCGCCGTCTGGTTCTTCCTCAAGACCGGACTGTCCCTCGATGTCGGCGGCGTCCTGCTGATGGCGCTGGGCGCCCAGTGGTACATCCTCTTCAACACCATCGCCGGTGCCATGTCCATCCCCACCGACCTCCGCGAAGCCATGGACGACCTCGGCATCCACGGCTGGCAACGCTGGCGGCGGCTGATCCTGCCCGGCATCTTCCCCTCGTACGTCACCGGCGGCATCACCGCCTCCGGCGGCGCCTGGAACGCCTCGATCGTCTCCGAGATCGTTCCGTTCGGCGCCACCACCCTCACCGCCACCGGCCTGGGCGCCTACATCTCCCACGCCACCGCCCACGGCGACTTCCCGCACCTGATCGCCGGCGTCGCCGTGATGAGCCTGTACGTCGTCGGCCTCAACCGCCTCTTCTGGCGCCGCCTGTACCGCCTGGCCGAAACCCGCTACGCCGCCTGACCGCCGCCCGACAGCCTTGGAGCCCTCATGGTCCTCAGCGCCCTCCGCAACCTCCGCACCCGCCGGACCGCCGGCACCCCGCAGACGCACCGGTCCCGTCCGGCCGACGGCACCGTCCTGCTGTCCACCCAGGCCCTGACCAAGTCCTACGCCGGCGCCGACGGCGAACTCCCGGTCCTCACCGGCATCGACTTCACCGTCCGCGCCGGGGAGATCGTCGCCCTGCTCGGCAAGTCCGGCTCCGGCAAGTCCACCCTGCTGCGCTGCCTGGCCGGCCTCATCCCGCCCAGCAGCGGCACCGTGGCCTACCGCGGCACACCGCTGACCGGCGCCAACCCCGGCACCGCCATGGTCTTCCAGACGTTCGCCCTGCTGCCCTGGCTCACCGTCCAGCAGAACGTCGAAATCGGCCTCGAAGCCCGCGGCGTCCCCACCGACCAGCGCGCCAAGGCCGCCCTCCAGGCCATCGACCTCATCGGCCTCGACGGCTTCGAATCCGCCTACCCCAAGGAACTCTCCGGCGGCATGCGCCAGCGCGTCGGGTTCGCCCGCGCCCTCGTCGTCGAACCCGACGTGCTGATGATGGACGAACCCTTCTCCGCCCTCGACGTCCTCACCGCCGAGAACCTCCGCGGCGAACTGCTGGAACTGTGGGAGTCGGGCCAGTTCCCCACCCGCGCCGTCGTCCTGGTCACCCACAACATCGAAGAGGCCGTCCTGATGGCCGACCGCATCGTCGTCCTCGGCTCCCGCCCCGGCACCATCCGCGAGACCTTCGACGTCACGCTCGACCGCCCCCGCGACCGCGACGCGGCCGCCTTCGAGGACCTCATCGACCGCGTCTACCGCACCATGACCGGCCGCCCCAAGGAGTCCCGCCTCCCCGGCCGCACCGAGACCATGGAACGGGAGAAGCGCACCTACGCCAACACCCCGCTGCCCACCACCAGCGTCGACGCCCTCGCCGGCCTCGCCGAAATGGTCGACCACCGGGGAGGCCGCTGCGATCTCGCCGACCTCGCCGAAGAACTCGGCCTGGAGATCGACGACATCCTGCCCCTCGTCGACGCCCTCGACCTCCTCGGCCTGGCCGGGATCAGCCAGGACGACCTCGTCCTCACCGAACGCGGCACCGCCTTCGCCGACGCCGACGTCCAGCAGTCCAAGGCGATCTTCGCCCCCGCCGCACTGGAGATCCCCCTGGTCAAACTGATCACCACCAGCCTGCGGCAGAACCCGAACCGCACCCTGCGCGCCGGCTTCTTCCGCGACCTGCTAGCCCACCACTACACCAGCGAACAGATCGACCAGCAGCTGGACACCGCCACCGACTGGGGCCGCTACGCCGAGCTGTACTCCTACGACGCCGACCCCCAGGAGTACCGCCTCGACGAAGCCGGCACCCCGCGGTGAGCCGCGGCCGCTACTCCGCCGTCGCGGGCCGCCGGGCCCGCACCCGGCGACCGGTCGCCCGCGCCGGCTGCTCCTGCGCCACCGCGGCCGCCTCCTCCTGCCCGCTCACCAGCCCGGCGCCCTCCGGCGGCGGCGCCGATGCCACCAGCGACGCCTCCTCCAGCAGCCCTCGCACATGCGGGCCGGCCACCCGGTAGTAGATCCGCGTGCCCTCCCGCCGCGTGACCACCAGCCCCGCCGTGCGGAGCTTCGCCAGGTGCTGCGAGACCGCGGCCACGTGCGCGCCCACCATCTCCGCCAAGCTGCCGACCGGATACTCCTGCCGGCTCAGCGCCCACAACAGCCGGTACCGCGTCGGATCGGCCACCGCCTTCAGCACCGCGATCGCCCGTTCGGCCCCGGCTGCGTCCCACGCCTCAACTTGCGCTCCCATGCAAATACCCTAACCCCCCGCACCGCCGCGCAAACGGCCCACCGGCAGCACACCCGCCGCGGTGGACGCGGGCTGAGACCGGTGAACGTGGTCGTCCAGGACGGCCCCGAGACCGTGATCACGTCATCGTCGATGCCCACCACCGTGTAGGTGGCCTTGAGCCCCTCCGTGAGAAAGGTCCCGTGCCTCGTCAGTTGCCCGAAGGGCTGGGTGACGCGCCGATCTGCTGGGCGTAGGTCTGGGTGTACTTCGGGATCAGCGCCTCGATCCGGTTGACGTAGTTCTGCGTCTCGGAGATCTGCGGGATGCCGTGGGCCTTGAGCACCGCGCCGGGGCCCGCGTTGTACGCGGCGAGCGCGAGCTGGGTGGGGTCGCCGGGGACGCCCTTGACCTGCTTGAACAGGTGGCACATATAGGCGCCCTGGGCCGGGATGGCGTCGGCCGGGTTCCATACGTCGGCTTTGCCGTCGCCGGTGTAGTCCTTGCCCCACTCCGCCCAGGTCGACGGGTGGAACTGCGCGATGCCCTGGGCTTGACCGGAGTCCGCCTGCGGATTCCAGTGGCTCTCCGCGTCGAGTTGCGCGGCCAGCAACGGAACGCTCAACTCCGGGCAGGTCTTGGTGGCCGACTGAACGGTCGCAAGGTACTGACGGGGAATAGTGGGCAGCGTGGGCGGCCGGGTCAGCCACCAGACGACGCCGAGGGCGGCGACCATGAGCACGGCTCCGACCGCCAGGCCCGCCCGACGCCCTCGGCGGCCGGGGCGCCTGTTCCCCCTCGCCGCCGGAGCAGCGCGGTACGCCGTGGCGGGTGGAGACACCTCCCAAGAGGGACGTGCGGGCTGCTGACCTTGTCGCCCCACCCGGCCGCTGCCCGTCGCTCCTGCTTGCTGTCCTTGCATGTGCCCAGTCCGTCCGGTCGGTTCATCCGGTTGATGTGTCGATGACCGGTGAGACGCGTGGGACTCCACGACAGTTGCAAGATCACGCAACCGAGCAAGGCTCTATGGGGATTGCCACACAAGGGAACCGACCGCGACTGCCCACCGCGGATACCGCCACCGAGCCCTCACCGCGGTCGTCCCACCTTCCGACCCGGCAGCACCCAGGCCAACGCCCTCCCGATCACCGGCGCGGCGATGCGGAGTTCACCGAACGATCCCGGTGCCGACCCGCCTCGTCCCGCGCCCGGACAGGCTCGCCTCTTCAGCCGCTTCCGTCCCGCTCCTGCTCCTTCTCCTCCCCCGACGTGGCCGTCCGACGGAGCACGGTGTCGATGATGAGGTCGAGCTCCCGCGAGCTCGGTGGCTCGCCGGTGAGCAGGAAGGTCTGGAGTATCAGAGCGGGACCGGTGCGTGCGGCCAGCGGGTGCGCGACCTCGGGGCCGTACTCGCCGCTGCGCACACCCTCGCGCAGGATGGCTTCGATGCGCTCAAGTCGCGGCGCAATGATCTCGCCGGCGAATACGGCGCGCAGGTGCGGCTCGCGCAGCAGGTCGCCGATGAACTCGATACCTGGTACGAGAGTCCTGCCGGCCAGCACATCGCTGAAGGCGGCGAGCGCGCCGGCGAGGTTCTCCCGGGCCGAGTGCTCCGGGTCCGGCTCGGGCAGCGGGGGCAGAGCGTAGCGCAGGGCGTCCAGAACCAGGGGCTGCTTGCCGGACCAACGCCGGTAGAGCGCCGCCTTGCCTGTGCCGGCACGGGCGGCGATGCCTTCCATGGTGAGTTGGCCGTAGCCGTTCGCGGCCCACTCGTCGAGCGTCGCCACGTAGATCGCGTGCTCCAGTTCCGCACCTCGGCGGCGGCGTCCAGGTGTTGCGCTCTCTGCCATGAGCCCAACAGTAGACGGCAGCGTTCCTTCCTGCCTACACTCCCTTTAGTGAACAACCCCGTCTACTAGAAGAGGTGAGGGTTGGATGGCCGATCTGCATCCTGCGCATGACGACCAGGGCAGCCGGGAGGCGGCACTGGATTTCGAGGCGATGTACCAAGGGCACGAGATCTCCTTCGGAGCGGACGACCGCCAGTCGGACCTGATCCCGTGGGAACTGAACGCTCCCCAACCGCTGATCGTCGAGTTGGAAGCCGCGGGCGAGATCACCGGCCCGGTGCTGGAATGCGGCTGCGGACTCGGGGACAACGCCTTGTTCCTGGCCGGCCGCGGCTACGAGGTGACCGCCTTCGACGCCGCACCCTCCGCGATCGAGCGCAGCCGGGCCAAGGCCGCCGCCATCGACAGTCCGGTGACCTTCACCGTCGCGGACGCGACGGAACTGCACGGCATCGGCGTGGCAGGGGGTTTCCGCACCGTCGTCGACAGCGCCATGCTGCACTGCCTGGACGCCGACCAGCGGCGGGCGTACCTCGCTGGTCTGCGTCGGGTGTGCGCGCCCGGTGCGAGGCTTCATGCCCTGTGCTTCCGCGGAGAGTTGGCCGCCCGTCTGAAGATGCCGGCCGACATGGACGAACGCAGCCTGCGCGACGCTTTCCGCAACGACTGGACGATCCGGCGCATGGAACCCCGTCACTACACCACCGGTTTGACCCGGCAGGCATGGCAGAGCTTGGCGCCCGCCGTATCGGGCACCTCGGAGCGGGACGACACCGCGACCGTCGACCAACACGGCAGAGTACTACTGCCGTTCTGGCAGATCACCGCTGAACTGACCTGACCGGCCCGAGCCGAGCAGCGGGGACTTTCTCGACATACCGGAGCAAGCACTCCGCCACCGGTCCGCGGCCCTGTCCTGTGCAACTCGTGCACAAAGGCCCACCCGGCGGGCGGACGCCCGGCTCAAGCGGGACGGCCCCGGCTGCCTCCTGATGGAGCGGACGCCGTGCTGTTCGCGTAGGCGGTCCCCGCTTTCCTGCGGAGCAGGGCCAGGACTACGTCGAGCACACATCACCTGGCGCGATCTGGGCGGGCTCACTCCGAGGGTTCACGCAGGCGCACTGCGAGGGCGGCGATGTCGTCGTCCAGTCGTCCTCTGCTGTAGGCGAGGAGTTCGTGGTGAAGAGCCGCGAGCAGTTCGTGGGGCTGCGTCGGGGGCTGTCGGCGCATCCAGGCCGCCAGTGGGAAGAACTCACCGTCGCGAGCGCGGGCCTCGGCGATCCCGTCGGTATAGAGAAAAAGCAGGTCACCGGGGCCGAAGTCGAAGGTGTCGACGGTGTAGTGATCGCCGATCAGCTCCGCGAGGTTGAGCAGTGGCGAAGGGGTGGTGGGCTCGAGGGCACGGAGTTCCCCGCGGTTCAGAAGCAGCGGCGGGGGATGTCCGCAGTTGAGGATCTCGACCCGCCTGCCCTCATGCGGGATCTCGACGAGAAGGGCGGTGGCGAAGCGCTCCATCGACCCCTCAGGGGGAAAAGCCGCGTTGTAGCGGGTGCTGCTGGCGTCCAGCCGGCGCGCGACGCTGATCAGGTCGGCCTCGCCATAGGCCGCCTCCCGGAAGGAGTTGACGATCGCCGCGGCCGCCCCCACTGCCGGCAGGCCCTTGCCCCGCACATCACCGATGAGCAACCTGACCCCGTATCGCGTGTCGGCCACCTCGTAGAAGTCCCCACCGATACGGGCCTCCGCCTCGGCCGCGAGATACAGCGACTCGATCTCGACGCGCCCGTAGCGGCGCGGCATCGGACTCAGCACCACCTGCTGCGCCGCGTCGGCGACGAGCCGCACCTGGAAGAGGGTCCGCTCCCGCTGGAGCCGGACATGGCTTCCGTATGCGGCCGCCACGGTGACCGCGATGATCCCCGCAGCCGTCCACCACGTCCCCAGGCCGGGGAACACGATGCTGAGGCCGATCATCAGAAAGAGGCAGACCGTGCCCAGCAGGACGGTGGGGAGTACCGGCCACATAGCGGCGGCGAGGGCCGGCGCCGCGGGCAGGAGGCGACTGAAGGCCATTTCCGGAGGAGTGGCGTACGCCAGGCTGGCGATGACGACGGTCAGGATGACCGGCGACAGCCGTACAAACCCCCACCGGCTGTGGCGACGGAGCCGCGGCCGTCCAGACTCGATCACACTGCACAGAATATCTACACAAGGGGGACAAAGCGCTCTGACGGATCGGAGTCGGCCGGCCGCACTGGGTCGGTTCGCCGACCTCAGCCGTGACCGAGCACCTTAAGGGCATCCCGCTCCTGCGGGCCGGATACCCGCTCACCCTCCACGCCACCACAGCCACACCGCCTCACTGGTGCCCCGCCCCCACCCCCGCCCGCACCGCATCACACCAGCGAGACGGACGCGGGAGCCGCTGGCCCACGAAGCAAGATCGCGGCGAATCTGCGCGTTGGCGCCGACCCCGCGTGCAGTGATCTCCGTCCGCCTTCACCCGACGCGCCGGGCGCTGCAGAGCATGCCCGGCGCCCGCGACGGTGTGATCGCACAGGGAAAGCCGCCCCAAAATCTCAGGACGACAGCCCTGCTCTGCATCACCGCAGGCCCGAACGGGATGCAGGTCACACAGCGAGCCCCTGGGCTGCGACTCCGGATTCCTCTACCGTTATCGACATAGCACACAAAACGGACCATTAGCGTCTTATGCGTCACAAAGAGTGGCGAACCAGGAGTAGGCGCAGCAGCCACCGGATCCGTCACCGGGACCTCAAACCCACGACGACGACCACGCAGCCGGCTCCCCCACTCCTGCCGTGTGCGACATACCATCACCCGTCACCGCTGAACAGGCATGCCCGCCGGGGCGCCGTTGGAGGGACCTGCTGTGGCATTGGCCAGTGCGAAGAAGGCGGCAGTCACCGTTGCGGTGGCGGTCACCGGAGCCACCCTTGCGGCATACGGAGCGTATGCGGCCCAGACGTCGTCGGCAGCCGGGCAGCCGTCCACCTCAGCTCCCCGACCCATTGCCCGGTCCATCGTCGCCACCGGCTCGGCCTCCCCTTCCCCGCCTCCGTCGCACAGCGCGTCGTCCTCGTTGCCCGCCGCCCCCTCTTCCTCTCACGCCGCCCAGTCCTCGTCGACCGCTGCCGGGCCGAGTGACCCGGGCAGCGCTTCGGCCGCCGGCTTGTCGAATGGTTTCACGGTGAGCAACGCGCTCCAGTTCGCCACGCAGGACGGCGGCAAATCCGTCGCGCTGACCTTCGACGACGGCCCGGACCCGCGCTGGACGCCGAAGGTACTGGCGCTGCTGGCCCAGCACCATGCCAAGGCCACGTTCTGCGAGATCGGCCCGAACGCGCAGCACCACCCCGACCTCACCAAGGCGATAGTCGCCGCCGGTGACCGGCTGTGCGACCACTCCGTACACCACAACGAGCGGCAGAGCAGCATGCCGCTGGACTACAACATCCACGAGATAGCCGACGCCCAGCGGCAGATATCCGACGCGGCCGGCCCCGGGGCCAAGCTCTGGTACTACCGGGCACCCGGCGGTGACTTCAAACCCGTCATTCGCGACATCGCCGCTCAGCACGGGCTCCGGCCGATCGCCTGGAGCGACGACTCCGACGACTGGAAGCGACCCGGCGTCGCCGGCATCCTGCAGAACATCAACCGCAACCTGCACCCGGGCTCGATCATCCTGATGCACGACGGCGGCGGCGACCGATCGCAGACCATCACAGCTCTCGCCAAGCTGCTGGACCAGCTCGACTCCCAGGGCTACACCTACAGCTTCCCGGCCCGCTGAGCCCCGCCCGTGAGCCTGTTGGGTCTGTGGCGGCCTACCCCCGGCTTCGGTCATCCCTCTGCATTCAAAACCATGAATTTCTCGGGGTTCGGGACAGGGACGAAACCAGCCTTCGCGTAGACCTCGTGCGCGTCGAGCGTCGAGAGGAGCACACGCTTGAGCCGATAGGGGGCGAGGTGGTCGCGAACCGCTTCTGCAAGCCAGGTACCGAGTCCTTTGCCGCGGTGCGCGGGTGCAACGTAGACGTCGCACAGCCAAGCAAAGGTTGTGCGGTCGGTGACCACGCGCGCGTAGGCGACCTGGCTACCGGAGGCGTCGTAGACGGCGAAGTTCAGTGACCCGCGCACCGACTCTTCGACTGATTCCCGAGTGCGCCCCAGAGCCCAGAACGCATCGGTCGACAACCATTGGTGCACCTGCGCCACATCGAGGCGGTCCGGGTCCATGGAGAGCCCGTATCCATCGTTCCTGCTGCTGGTGATCATGCAGCGGCAGCGTAACCATGAAGCTTGGAAAAACCAAGTGATCGCCCGAAGGTGAAGTCATCCGCCGGACGACCCCTACGGCGAACAACAGTCGGCGACGAACAACGGCTGCCAACGGTACGGCCGGCCGGCTCCAGCCCGGGACCGGGTTCGCCGGGGATGTTCTACAGGTCCCCTGAGGCTCCCAATTCACGGCTGTGCACCTGGAGTTGATCGATGCTTCGACGCAGTCCGCGCCGTCGCACTCCTGGAGTTGACGCCCTGAGCACACCGGGGTGTGCCGTCGTCAGGGAACGCCAGGGAACGGTCCCACATGCCTTGGAAGTGGGGTCACGCGCCTTCGTGGAGCACCGTGCGGACCAGCTCGCGCTGGTCCTCGGTGAGGTGCGGGTCCGCGAGATGGATCTTGCGGTTGTCGGCCGTGATCTCGTAGTGGAAGCCGTCGGGAACACCGCGAGCGGGGGAGTCGCGGCCCGGGGCCAGGGCGCGGTGCGCCAGGGCCTCGAGATGCGTGGCGTCGGGCCGGCCGGAGGTGTCCAGCTCGGCCCGACGCTCGATGCCGGCGAACCCACCGGTACGGGTGATGACGATCCGCATGCCACCATTGTTGCCCGGTACGGACCGGGTTACGAGACGGAGACCCCACCTGGGCCCATGCCTTGTGCACCGCCCGGGTCTCGGCGCCTGCCGCCCTCCCCCAGAAGGAGAAGGAGGCTCGACTCCATGAGCCAGGCCCGCCTCGATCGCTGGTCGAACGGGCGGGTGGCGCTCGTCGGCGATGCGGGCTACTGCCCTTCACCACGCTCCGGCCAGGGCACCAGCATGGCCCTTGTCGACGCCTACGTGCTCGTGAGCCAACTCGCCGACAGCCACGGCGACCACCGCGTGGCCTACGCCCACTACCAGCAGGAGATGCAGGGCTAAGTCGGCAAGAACCAGCAGATCGCGCGGGACAAGGCCCAAGGCAGGACGGTCACGCCCGCCGACCTCGCCCGCGCGGCCAACGCCATCGCCCTCGGCGGCCTCCCCGACCGCGGCTGACAGCGACTGACGGCGAATTCCTCCTGAACGGCAACCGACTGGCGAACCTGCTTGAAGGAAGCGGGCCGACGGAGTGCGTGGGGTCCGACGGGATGGAACACCTGCCTGGGCCACGGGCACCTCACACCCTCACCGCCGCCGTGGCGCTTCACCCACCGACGCGTTGCCCCTCCGATTTCCCCCTAAGCCCCCTCGACCCCCCTAAGTGCCGCTTTACCCCCCTAACTTGAGCCACCAGGCATATCGCGGGGCCTTGAAGATCCTAGGATCGAACCTCTGTGCGTACGGCCCGCCTCGTTTCCGAAACCCGTGGAGAGCCTCCGATGGAGAACCTATGAGCGCCGCCCCGCCAGTCCCCGGCTTGGACCGGACGCAGCTGGTCGAAGTGGCCGCAGCCGACCTACCGCGTCTTGTCCCGCTGTTCGACCCCGACCATCCCAACCTGGCCTTCGTCCACGCGGTCGTCGACGGAGCCATCCCGGGCAGGGCCTGGGCGCACTTCCAGAACGACGTGCCGGTGTCCTGTCTGGTCGCCACCACTGCGCCGTTCTGCCTGGCCGCCGGGGCCATGACCCCCGCATTCTTCACTCAGGCCAAGGCACTGCTCGCCGGGCACGGCGAGGTACAGCTCGTCTATCCACCGGGCCCTGGCACCGGTGCCTGGGCGAAGCAGGCCGGCTTCGCTGCCGGTCGGCGAGTCCATTTCACCCGCACCCATTTCGCCTTCATCGCCCCCGCGCCGGCCGTCCCCGACGGCTACGCTCTGGTGCGGATCGACGGGGAGACGTTCTCCCGCCTCGATTCCCCGATGGCGCGGAGCATTTTCGGTACGCGTGCCCAGTACGCCGAAAAGGCGGTCGGCTTCGCCTTGGTCAAGGACGGCCAAGTGGCGGCAGACGGACACGGCGTCATCGGCGGCGGGCTGATCGAGCTCGGCGCCAACACCCACCCCGACCACCGCCGCAAGGGCCTGGCGTTCGTGGTCCTCGCCGCGGTCAGCCGGTGGGGCAGCGGACAGGGCCTGCGCTCCGTCATTACGTGTCACGCGGGCAAGACGCCGAGCATCGCGCTGGCCCGGAAGCTCGGCCTGACCGAGGAATTATCCTACCCGATAGCGAAAGCCACATGCTGAAACCCCATTTATCCGAGGCCATTTCACCCGCCTCGGTACGGCGCATGCGCGAACTCATCGACCCGCATATTCGCCGTACGCCGCTGTTGCAGGCGAATGCCCCGAGCCCGGTGGACATTCACCTGAAGTGCGAGAACCTTCAGATCACCAATTCCTTCAAGGCCCGCGGTGCGCTCAGTGCGCTGCATGCGTACCGGCGGTTCCGTCCAGAGGTATGGACCCGGATCGTCCGCGAAGGCGTCGTGACGGGCAGCTCGGGAAATTTCGCGCAGGGCCTGGCGCACGTGACGTCGGAGCTGGATCTGGCGTACACGGTGGTGGTGCCGGATTCGATTCCGGAGGCAAAGCGGTCGCAGATCCTGGCGTACAACCCCAGGACGCAGATCGTTGCCGTCCCGTACGCGATCTGGCGTCGCACCATGGTCTCCTCCTCCTTCCCCGACCTGCCGGGTTTTTTCCTCTCCTCGGAGAGTGATCCATACGTCTCGCTGGGCATCGCCACGATCGGAATGGAGATCCAGGACGATCTGCCGAACGTGGACGCGGTGCTGGCGCCGTACGGCGGCGGGAACCTCGCCTACAGCCTGGCGACCTACTTGAAGGTCCCCGTCTACGCCGTGGAAATCAGCACCGGAGCCCCCCTGTCCGCATCTTTGCGCGCGGGCCGCCCCACGGAAGTGCAGTACGAGCGCTCATTCGTGGACGGCATCGGCGCGAGTTTCGTCATTCCAGCACAATTCGAGCGGCTGAAGGACAAGTTGGCCGGGGTGTTCACGGTGACTCCGCAGGAAGTCGCGGAGGCGCTGTCGTCGCTGGCCTTCGACGACAAAATCGTCTGCGAGGGCGCAGGAGCCGCGGCGTACGCAGCCGCGCTGAAGCACTCCGCCTCGTACGGCTGGCGCAATCCCGTGGCCGTCGTCAGCGGCGGCGTCATCGATCCCGACGTCCTGCTGCACACTCTGTCCACCACCGGTCAGCCGCTGACCATGCCCATTTCGCAGTGAGGAGCAGTATCACCATGAGCAAAAGCCTGCCCGTCGTCGAGCCGGTAAGCCCCGCCATCGGGGCTCGGGTCACGGGTCTCGATTTGTCGCAGGAGCTTTCCGACGAGGCGTGGAAGACGGTCCAGGACGCCTTCCACCAGTACAACATCCTGGTCTTTCCGGGACAGGGCATCTCGGTCGAGCAGCAGAAGACGTTCACCGCGCGATTCGGGCCGCTCCTGACGCACAGTCACTTACTGCCGATGACCGTTGAGGGCCATCCCGAGGTGATGGTGCTCCACAACAACGAGCAGAAGCCGCCGGGGCTGAACGACTGGCACACCGACAACAGCGGCTGGGCCGAACCCCCGCTCGGCACGGCCCTCTACGCCAAGATCACGCCCAAGGTCGGCGGGGACACCCTCTACGGCAACATGTACCTGGCGTACGAGGCGCTGTCGGCGCCCATGCAGGAGCTGCTGCTCCAGCTGACCGCGACGCACGACGTGCGCAAGGCGTTCGGCCCGGACTACGGCAACCTCCAGAGGTCGCTGCGCAAGAAGGGCATCGACCCGGACCAGCAGTTCGGGGACCAGGAACCTGTGGAGCACCCGCTGATCCGTACGCACCCCGAGACGGGGCGCCGGGCGCTGTACATCTCCAACCCGTACGTGACGCGGATCAACGGCGTGACCGAGTCCGAGAGCCGAGCACTGCTGGCCTTCCTCTGCCGCCACATCGAGACCAACGAGCTGATCTACCGGCACCGTTGGACCCAGGGCGACCTGGTGATCTGGGACAACCGCTGCACTCAGCACCTCGCGGTCGCGGACTACTTCCCGCACGAGCGCCTGATGCACCGCATCAACATCGCGGGAGAGAAGCCCTTCCTGAAGCTCTGACCACCTCCCCCCTCCCCCACCCGCCACGTCGCGCCCCCACCCCACGCAGGGGCGCGACGTGGCCGGGGCTACGAGAGAGCCTCGTCAGGGCACCAGCGGCCAGGTGCCGGTCGGACGAGGTTCAGGATCGGTGTCGAGCTGTCCTGTGGAGGTGGATACCTCGAACGACAACAACAGCGGGCGGATGACTGCGGCCGAGGCGAGAGTTGGGGTGCAGTCACAGGACGGTACGAGGTGCCTGCGCCTTCGCTCATGACCGACCGTTTACCGGCCTCCCGTTTCGGGTGTGCGTCGCGGAAAAGTTGTCGTGCCAGGCAGCCTGGGCTCCCGAATCCCCGATGCGGTAGGTCTGCACGACCGCACCGGCCCCCAGCACCAGCGACAGCACAGGGCATCGCTCGCGGCCCTGTCCCCAAACGCAGTCCTGGAGCCATGGGGTCATGGGTCAGGCTTTGACAGGGACACCGGAGGCAGCCTCATATTGCCTGGCACCGCTCCCCTTACCTGTCGGCTGGGAAGTCGTCGCCGATCTGCTCGCGGAGCCATTCGTCGTCGTACACCTTGCTCAGATAGTTGCGGCCGGAGTCCGGAAGCACCACGACCACCAGGTCGTCCGGACCGAGCCCGGCGGCGACCCGGAGCGCCGCGGCCACCGCGGTCCCGGCCGATGCACCGACCAGCAGCCCCTCTTCACGAGCCAGTCGGCGGGCGGTCAGCAGCGAGTCGCGGTCGCTGACCCGCTCGAACCGGTCCACCACATCGGTGTGGAACGACTCCGGCCAGGAGTCGTCCACGGTCTCCGGATGACGGAACAGGCCGATGCTCTCCACTGCGTACGCGGTGCCGGGGCCGCCCGAGTAGACGGACGCCTCCGGGTCGGCGCCGATCACCCGTACTCGGCCGCCGCTGACCTCCTTGAGGTAGCCGCCGGAGCCGCTGATCGTGCCGCCGGTGCCGATGCCCGCCACCAGATGCGTGATCCGGCCCTCGGTCTGGCGCCACAGCTCCGGGCCCGTACCGCCATGGTGCGCCTGGGGGTTGGCGGGATTGTTGTACTGGTCGGCCAGCCACGCACCGGGAGTGGTTCGGGCGATCCGCTCGCCCGCCGACCTGGGGTGGTCGGGGTGCTCGCGGGGCACGTCGCCGGGGCAGACCACCACCTCGGCACCGTAGGCGCGCAACACCGCCACCTTCTCGGCGCTGCTCTTCTCCGGCAGGGTGAACACACAGCGGTAGCCGCGCTGGGCCGCCACCATGGCCAGCCCCACGCCGGTGTTGCCCGAGGTGGTCTCCACAATGGTGCCGCCCGGCCGCAGCAGCCCGGCGTCCTCGGCGGCCCGCACCATGGACAGCGCGATGCGGTCCTTGACGCTCCCGCCCGGGTTGACGTACTCCAACTTCGCGTAGACAGGCGCGGAAAGGCCCGCGGTGATCCGGTTGAGCCGTACCAACGGGGTGTTGCCGACCACGTCGACAAGGGATTCGTAGACGTCCATCGCAGCAGTCTGCCGGAAGGCCCGAAGCCGGAAGGCGACTCCCGGCCTTCGACGTCGAATGCATCGGGCAGGCGGTGTTGGCGGCCGCAATCCACGGAAGGCGGTTCTTGTCGGTCGTCAAGGCGGCGGCCCAGCAGCTCTTCGGTCACGTCGTGGGCCACTTGAAATATGCCGCGGTTTCGTGGAACCCCAGATCTCGATAGAAGTCGGCCGCCCTGCGGGTCGGTACGGTCACCTCGACGTCCTGTGCCTCGCGGGCCCTTGCCTGCGCGGCCCGGATCAGCGCGGAGCCCGTGCCGCGGCCACGCTCGGGCGTGTCCACGGTGAGTTCCAGCAGTTCGAGGATCGGTCCGCCGGCGAAAAGGGTCGGCATGCGCAGCGCGAGCAGGTAGCCGACCACGCGGAAGTCCTGCTCGGCGACCAGGAACTCGGCTTTGCCGTCTGCGGCGGCCTTGGTGATCGTTGGGCCGACACAGCCGGGGGAAGGTGACGTCGTCGAAGACCGCTCGTTCGGGCTGGTAGCTCGTCACGAAGCCGCTGAGCAGACGGTAGATGTCAGCGGCGTCCGCGGGTGTGGCGTCGCGGATGGTCATGCCGGCTCGTCCGCAGGGACGTCGGCGATCGGGGCCGTTTTGGCCGCCGGAACAGCGGCCAGGAGATGCGCCGCTTCGATCTCGATACTGCTGTCGGGCCGACCGCTGCCGCAGTGCACATGGCCGAGGCTGCTGACCGTCTCATCGAACACCACCACCGCAGCCCCGTCCGCGGACACCGGGCACACCCCGCCCGGCCGCATCCCCGCCCGCGCCAGCCGCCCGGCGTCGGCGGGGGAAAGGTCGGTGCGGCGGAGTCCGGCCGCGCGGGCGAGGGCGCCGTACCGCAGCCGTGAGTGGCCGGGCAGGGCCGCCAGCAGGAGGCGGTCCTCGGGGGTGACGAATGCCAAGGTCTTTACGGTCCGTTCCAGCGGAACGCCCAACGCGGCGCACACCTCTACGGGGGTGATCACATCAGGGTGCTCATGCAGCCGAAAGGAGATGCCGAGCGCGGCGAGGACCTCCGGCGGACCAAGGGGAGCGGGAGCATTCATCTCGCCGAGATTACCGCGATTACCGCGCGTGGGCGGGAGTTGATCCCCCGTTGCGGAGCGGCAGCGGACGCCAAGTGCTCCACGCTCGGCTCGGAGCGGATCGCTCTCGACGGCGTCCCGGGTGTGTGCCAGGGCGTACCGCAGTCCGTGCCGGCCGCAGCGGAGCACGTCATCACGCTCGGCCGACAGGTGCGGCTCGCCTACGAGCGGGTCGACGCCCAGCTCCACGGGGATCTGCTGCGCGCGGGCACCCTGGCCTTCGGCATCCTGCGCATGCCCGTGGACACCTCGGGCCTCCAGCTGTGCACGGTCAACGACGAGCCGCTCGGCATCGTCCTGCACGGCCGCCATCCGCTCGCCGGCCGACCGGCACTGACCTGGACCGAACTGCGCGGTCAGCGATTGCTGTGGTTTCCGTCGGATCGCGCGCCCGGCTGCGCGGCCGCCGTCCTGACACGCCTAGCGCGGATGGGCCCCGGACACGGTTCCCGACGACCACGGCAGCCATATGCTGTTCCGTCACCCGCTCATCGGCGAGGGCAATCTGGTCGCTCTTCGGCCCCGGAGCAGCTCGGCCGGTGATCCGGAGCTCGTCCGGCGCCCGGTCGGCCCGGAACCACCGCGTGAACGTCTGGTGCCGGCCGCGGCTGCCGACATCCCCTGGGGCCGGCAACTGGCGGCGAGGAGCACGGCGGCTCCGCCCACGCAGTAGCACGGCGTCGAACTCTCCGCCAGGTCCTGGCCGTGTGGTTGCTCGCGGTCATCGGCGTTGACTGCGCCGCCGGATAGGGTCGGGGCGTGGAGCACAGCAGTAGGCAGCCGGACGGCGATGCATTCGCCGGGGAGGCGTGGGGCGAGCCGTCGCGCCGGTCGGTTCGGGCGCTGTGGTGGGGGTCCGGCGGTCTGGTGCTCGTCGTCCTCGGTACCTCGGTGCTGATCGCTGGTGCGGAGCGCGGCTGGCGACTGCCCGTGGCCCTGGCCCTGGTTCTCGCGCAGGTCTGTGCCCTGAGGTGGCTGGTGCGCGCGCCGCTCGCCGTACTGGCCGTGAATGCGGCGACGGGGCTCGCGGTGTGGGCGCTGCTGTCTGCGGTGTCCTTGACGGGGGCGCTGCTCGCGGGGCAGGTCGCGTTGTGTGTGCTGTCTGCCATCAGGCCGCGGCGGATGTCGGTGTGGGCGCTCGCGGCGATGTGTCTGCCGGCGCCGCTGGCGTTCGGGGCGGGTGGTCCGGCGGGCCTGGCGGCCTATCTGCTGATGGTGGTCCTGGCGTGGACCGCGGGGCAGTGGCGCAGGGCGCAGCAGGATCGGACGAGGGCGGAGATGCGCCGGGCGGTGGTGGAGGAGCGCGCGCGGATCGCCCGCGAGGTGCACGACGTGGTGGCGCACACCCTGTCGGTGATGGTCGTTCAGGCGGGCGCGGCCGACGACGTGTTCACCGAGCGGCCCGAGCAGGCCCGTCAGGCGCTGCGGGCCATCGAGACCGGCGCCCGTTCGGCGCTCGGCGAACTGCGTCTGCTGTTGCGTGCGTTCCGGCCCGATGCCGGTGAGCGCGAGGCTGGCGAGGACGAGGCCGGCGAGCAACGGGAGCCCGGGCCCTCACTTGCGCGCCTGGACCAGCTGGTCGACACCGTGCGTGCGACCGGGATGACCGTGCATGTGCAACGGGAGGGCGTCACCGACGGGCTGCCGGCCGCGGTGGACCTGGCGGCGTACCGGATCGTTCAGGAGGCCCTGACCAACGCGCTGCGCCATGCGGTCGGTGCTGACGAGGTGCGTGTGCGAGTGCGTGTGCTCGTGGCGGCCGGAGGGAAGTTTCTGGAGGTCACGGTGGTGGACAACGGGCGCACCAGGCAGGGCGGTTCGGCCGCGGTGGGAGCGGGGCGCGGTCTGGTGGGGATGCGGGAGCGTGCACGGCTCGTGGGCGGCAGTCTGCGCGCCGGTCCGCTGTCCGGAGGCGGGTTCGAGGTGGCGGCGCGGCTGCCGGTGGAGGGCGCGTCATGACGCTGCGCGTGGTGGTGGCCGACGACCAGACTCTGGTCCGTACCGGATTCCGCATGATCATCGACGCCCGGGACGACCTTGAGGTGGTCGGTGAGGCGTCCGACGGCCAGGAGGCGGTGCGGTTGACGCGGGAGCTGGCGCCCGACGTGGTGCTGATGGACGTACGCATGCCTGTCGTGGACGGCATCGAGGCGACCCGGCAGATCGCCGAGTGCGGCAGTCGGGCCCGGGTGCTCGTGCTGACCACCTGGGATGTGGACGCGCACGTGGTCGACGCCCTGCGGGCCGGGGCGAGTGGCTTCCTGCTCAAGGACATCCGTCCCGCCGAACTCGTCGACGCGATCCGTCTCACCGCGCGCGGTGACGCGCTGCTGGCGCCGACCGTGCTGCGGCGCGTCCTCGACCGGTTCCTGCGGACCACGCCGGACCCGGCCCCGCCGCCCTCCCTCAAGGATCTTTCCGGCCGTGAGCGGGAGGTGCTCACCCTGATCGGGCAGGCGCTGTCGAACGCGGAGATCGCCGAGCGGCTGCGCCTGTCCGAGGCCACGGTCAAGAACCATGTCACCGCGGTGCTGCGCAAACTAGGTCTGCGCGACCGCGTCCAGGCGGTCGTCGCCGCCTACGACCACGGCCTCGTGCGGCCGCGCCGCCCCTGACGGCCCCCCTCCTCCTCAGGGAGGAGACGGGGCGGCGGTCCTCCTGTGTTCCCAGTGCCGGTCCGTTCCCCAGGCCGATCCGTGGTCCGGGTGCCCGGCCGTAGCGTCGAGGTGTGACCGACGACCTGGCCTGCCTCATGTATCTGCTCGCCCACGACGGGGCCGAAGGCCCTTATGACCGTTCCCGGACGGAGCTGCTGGTGCGTGCCGCCGCTCTGGTCGACCTCGCCTTGCGCGGCCGACTGCGGGAGGACGGCGGCACCGTCACCGTGTCCGGCACCGAACCGACCGGCGATCCCGTCCTGGACGGTGTCCTGCGTGATGCCGCCGACGGGCACGGCTGGAAGCAGCTCGTGCGCCGCCACCGCAAGCGGACCCTGACGGAGGTGGAGGACCGGCTCGCCGCGAAGGGGCTCCTCACCGTGGAGGCGCCCCGCACCCGCTTCGGCACGCGGCGGCTGACGGTGACGGACGGCGCCGTGCCCGCCGCACTCCGCGCCCGGGTGTCCACGGTGCTGCACGGCAACGGTTCCGTGCAGGAGATCCCCGCCGCCGACACCGCGCTGCTGGCGCTGGCCGCGGCGGGCGGTATCCGCTCGGTCGTCTCCCGGCAGGACCAGAAGACCTTCCGGGACCGGATCGGCGCCTGCACGGGGAGTCTGGCCGCCCTCGCGCCCGGACTGGAGAAGACGGTACGCGCTCTGCCGATGACCATGATCGCCGCGCAGGGCGGCATGGGCGGCAGCTGACCGGACGGGAGCGAGAAGTCGTAGAGAGGCCGAGGTAGGGGGATGATCAGCATGCACCGGGTCCTGACCACCCTGGGCTGCGCCCTGACCGCCGTGCTCGCGGCGGCCTGGCCCGCAGCGCCACCGACGCAGTCCGCCCGGCCCGCCGCGGCCACGACGGTACGCACCCACGACGGCTTGGTGCGGGGCGCCGCCCACGACCGCTGGGCCGTCGGGGCCGGATACCGCACCTTCGAGGGCATCCCCTACGCGGCGCCCCCGGTCGACCGGCTGCGCTGGGCGCCGCCCCGCCGCGCGGCGCCCTGGACCGGGGTACGGGACGCGACCCGGCCCGCGAACGCCTGCCCGCAGCTGGCCGGCGAGGTACCCGGCGGCAGCACCGACGAGGACTGCCTCCACCTGAACATCACCACGCCCGACGGCGCAGGACCGACCCGCCCCCGGCCGGTGATCGTGTGGCTGCACGGCGGCGGCTTCACCACCGGAGCGGGCAGCTCCTACGACGCGCATCGCCTGGCCACCCGCGGCGACGTCGTGGTCGTCACCGTCAACTACCGCCTCGGGGCCCTCGGTTTCCTCGCGCACAGCGGGCTGCCCGGCTCCGGCACCTTCGGCCTGGCCGACCAGCAGGCGGCGCTGCGCTGGGTCCGCACCACCGCAACCACCCACCCCGCCACCGTGACCGAGGAGTACCGGCAGCGCCTGTCCCACGCCTACGACTCACCCGCCGCGGTGCAGCACGCCCTCGGCCAGGTCCTGACCGCCCCGCCCTGCCCGCGGCGGTGCGCGCCACTGCGGTGCGCAACAGTCTCGCGTCCCGGCCCGCGGCCCGGCAGGAGTGGCCCCTGCACGGCATCGCACAGGACACCAGCCGCGCCGTCCGCAACATCGAGGTCCCGGTGACCGTACTGGCCGCCGAGAACGACGTGGTGGAACCCCCGCAGGTCCTGCGCGACCACCTCCTGGCCCACATTCCGCACGCGACCCTGACGACTGTCCCTGACGCCCGCCACCTGCTGCCTGCGGAAGCACCCCGCACCGTGGCCAGAGCCCTCACTGAGTTCTCACGCTCCTTCAGCACTGACTGACCGCACGGCAGCACCCCTCACCGTGCCGGGGTCAGGAGGGCACGGGGCCCTCGGCACCGGCTCCGGTGCGGGCTCGCACGGTGTGCCGTCGCCCGGCTGCCTCCACCCACGGGGAGCGCGTGCCGGTGGCATCCACCTGCATGCCTGCGCGCCCCTGGGGACAGGTGTCCCGGCTGGTCGCGCCCCTCGTTCCGTTGTGTCAGCTGTGTCAGCCCAGCAGCCCGGCCAGCACCGCCGTCGTCGCGTTCAGCAGGTCCTCGGCGGCCGGGCCGCCCGCGGCGGTACGGGCGAGCAGGCCCTCGCGCGCGGCCAGGATCACCTCGGCTGCCTGCTCGGCGGAGGCGCCGGGCGGTACCAGCTCCGGCAGGACCCGCTCCAGCAGTGCCGCCAGCGCCGCGGTCACCGTGCGGTCGTGTGCGGCGACCCGCTCGGCGAGCACGGAGGTGCGGGCGGCCAGCAGGCGGAACTCCAGGAAGAGCAGAATCCACCCGGTTTCGGCGGCCTCGACCCGTAGCAGCGCCTCGACCAGGCGCTGCGCCCGCTCCTCGGGCCCCAACTGTTCGGCTGCGGCGGCCAGTTGCGCCAGTTCGGTCATCCGCTCGGCTGCCTGTTCGTCGAAGAGCGCCAGCAGCAGGTCCTCCTTGGTGGCGAAGTTCGAGTAGAAGGCCCCGCGGGTGTAGCCGGCCGTGGTGCAGATGTCCTCGATGCTCGTCCGCGCGTATCCCGCGGACAGAAACAACTCGCCCGCCGCCGACAGGATGCGGGCTCTGGTGTGGACGCGGCGCCGCGGGGGGCGGGGCGCGGAGGGTTCGACCGGAGAGGGATTCACAACATCACGATACATGGTGTATTCAATACGGGTCGTATTGAAACGAGTTCGTGAAAGGACTCCCGCCGTGAGCCGACTGCTGATCACCGACGCCCACCTGCTCCACCCCGAGACCGGCACCCGTACCGACCCGGCCTGGATGGAGGTCGCCGACGGCCGGATCGCCGCCACCGGCACCGGCCGCCCGCCCGCCGCCGGCCAGGACGTGCAGGTGCTCGACGCCGCCGGCGCGACCGTGCTACCTGGTCTGATCGACGCCCACGTCCACCTGTTGGTCACCTCCCTCGACCTGTCCGCCATCGCCTCCTGGACCCCCGGATATCTGACCGTCCGGGCCCTGGCGGAAGCCGAACGGATGCTGCGCCGTGGCTTCACCACCGTCCGCGACGTCGGCGGCGCCGACCACGGCATGGCCCAGGCCCTGGCCGAGGGGCTGGCACTCGGCCCGCGGCTCGTCCACGGCGGGAAGGCGCTCTCCCAGACCGGCGGCCACGGCGATCTGCGCCCGCTCGGGGACGACTCGGTGCCCTGCTGCGAGAGCCGTCCGAACTTCGCCCGGATCGCGGACGGCGTCGATGCCGTCCGCGCGGCAGCCCGGGACGAGTTCCGCAAGGGCGCCGCCCATCTGAAGGTGCTGCTCTCCGGCGGGGTGGCCTCGCCGCACGACGAGATCGCGGCGGTCCAGTACAGCGAGGAGGAGATACGCGCCGCCGTGCAGGAGGCGGAGAACCACAACCGCTACGTCACCGCGCACGCCTACCATCCTCGTGCCATCGACCGGGCCCTGCGGGCCGGCGTGCGCTGCGTCGAACACGGCAACCTGATCGACGACGCGACCATCGCGCTTCTGCTGGAGCACGACGCCTTCCTGGTGCCCACCCTGATCGCCTACGAGCAGACGGCGAAGCTCAGCCGGCAGTCCGGCCTGCCGGAGTCCTCGTACCGCAAGCTCACCGAGGTCCGCGACCAGGGGCTGGCCGCCCTGGAGAAGGCCCACCGCGCGGGCGTCAACCTGGTCTACGGCAGCGACCTGCTCGGGCCCCTGCACTCGGCCCAGTTGGAGGAGTTCACGCTGCGTGCCGAGGTCCAGCCCGCCGCGGAGGTGATCCGCTCCGCCACCAGCACGGCGGCCCGCCTGCTGCGGATGGAGGGCGAAATCGGCACCCTCACGCCGGGCGCGCACGCCGACCTGCTCGTCGTCGACGGCGATCCGCTGGCGGACCTGACCGTCCTCACGCGTCCCGAGCGGCATCTGCGACACGTGGTCAAGGCCGGTGACCTCGTCCTCTGAGCAAGCCGACGCCTCGCGCCTTGCGGGCGCGTTCGGCCGGTTCTGCGCATCCGGGGTCTGGCCATCGGGGAACTCCAGGGTCACCTGGGCGCCACCGCCAACGGCGTTGCGTGTCCAACCACGATGCAGCGGCGGCTGTCCGACCGTTGACCCTGGCTTGGGTGGGCCGGCACGTGGGCAGCGACCTCCTGGGGCCCGGCGGATCTCGGTGTGGCGCACTGCTCCACCAACCTCGCACTGCTGCACGGCACGGCGTGGGGTCTGCGGTTCGCCGAGGCGTACGAGGAAGCCGGCGGGGTGCTGGCCGCGGCCGCGAGCGCGCGACTGTACTGGCAGGTACGGGACGCGCTGGCGTGCTCAGAAGAAGTACGGCAGGTCGCGCAGCCATGGCGGGAGGCAGGCAGGCCAGAGCTGACGGCGCAGGCCGTGGAGGAACGGCTGAATGGCTATGTCATCGCCCTGATGAACGCGCTGGGCTGAGCCGAAGCAGCCCGGCGCGCGGGCACGTTGGCGAGCGCCGGGCCCGGCTGCCGGTCACTTCACGAGGTCGGCGTAGAAGATGATGTTGGCTGAGCGGTGGCCGTCGACGATCTCGCCACCGCAGGTGAGCAGGCGCAGCTCCGGGCGGTCGGTGTCGCCGTAGACCTTCTGGGTGGGGAAGGCGTCCTTCTTGACCTGCTGGCGTTCGCGGATCTTGAAAGTGGCGGTGGAGCCGTCTTCGCGCAGCACCTTGATCTCGTCGCCGACCTTGATGTTCTTGACGTTGCGCATCAGGGCCGGACCGTTCTTGGTGTCGTAGTGGGCGACGATGACGGCGGCGCCCTTCTCGCCCGGGGTGGGGCTCTTGGTCCACCAGCCCGGCTGTTCGGCCTTGTCCACCGGCGGGACGCCCAACTCTCCGTCGCTGCCCACCTCCAGCGGGACGAACGGTCCGGCGTTCACGCCTGCGGAAGGGATCTGCAGGCGCTTGGGCTTGGACGGCGCCATGGGCGGGGCGGTCTCCTTGGCCGGGGTCGTCGCGGCGTTGTCGACGTTGACATCGGGACCGGGGGTGTCGCCGCTGCCACAGGCCGTCAGCCCGCCGGCGACGGCGAGGGCGAGCGCGGCACAGATCGCGGTGCGACGGAGACGGAAGTCAGGAGGAGTGGTCACGGCGGCTCCAGGTGCAGGGCAGGGCGACGGTAGAGCAGGGGGCAGGAAGTGGGCGGCCCGCTCCGGTGAGGGAAGAGCCGGCCGCCTCAACTCCTGTGAGAGGTAGGGGTGATTCAGGCGTTGTCGCCCGACTGACGTGCCCTGCGGCGGTGCAGTGCGGTGAAGCCGAGGCCGGCGGCGGCCGCGGCCGCGCCGCCGCCGGCGAGCAGCATGGTGTGGTCACCCGACCCGACACCTTCGGCACCGGCCTTGACGCCGCCCTTGGGGACGGCCTTGCCCTGGTCCTGCTTGCTCTGGCCCTGCCTGCCCTTGGCGTCCTTGTTGCCAGGCTTGTTGCTCTCCGGCTTCTTGTTGTCCGGCTTCTTGTTGCCGTCCTCGACCCAGGAGGTCATGGTGCCGTCGGGCTGCAGGACGAAGTGGGCACCGTTGTGCTGACCGTAGGCGGGCTTGCCGCCGCGGGTTTCCAACGTGTCGTACTTGACGAGCTTGCCGGTGTCGGGGGCCTTGGCGTACATGTCGGCCTGGTAGTGGTTCTGGCCGAGCCGGTAGACCTTCGCGGTGAAGCCACCGGCCAGGCTCTGGGCGCGGACGAATTTCCGCTCGCCCTTCTCGCCCTTGTCCCTCTCCTGGCTGCCCTTGGTGTCCTTGTTGCCGTTACTGCCCTTGCTGCCCTTGTCCTGGCTGTTCTCGTCCTGGGCGGCCTGCTTCTGGCCGCTGTTTTCCTGGCCGCCGTTGTCCTGGTTCCGGTCGCCGTCCTGCTTCTTGCCCTGTTCGGCATTCGAGGTCCCAGCGCTCGAAGGAGCCGGGCTGTCGGCGAACGCGGCGGCAGCCGGAAGCAGCAGCGCCGAGCCCGCGACGGCGGATATCGCGGAGGTGCGTACGAGGTTGCGGCGGCGCGTTGCCGTGCGGTGGGAAGAAGTCATCGGGAGTTCCTTTGCAGGTCCGAGTCGTTGTCGTCATCCGCTCTGTTCGGCGGCGACGTCAGGAAAGTTATTCATCCCACATCACGGCAATCCGTCGGATTTGTAACAGCAAGCCGAAGGCGAGTGCTCGGTGACAGAACCGCGACATCTCCCGGGACTTTAGTCCCGAGGAGTCCCGAGCCGCTTTTGAATTCCCTCGGCCGAAAGGCGGAGAAACACCGAGCGACGGTCAGGAATTCAAGTAAACATCCACACGGAGAAGTGGTTGATGTTTCATCCAGCTTCTCGGGGATTCCGGTTGGTCCCCTCGGTGAGCCGGCCGAAGCCCCGGTCCAGGGCGGCGTCGGGCAGCAGCCGTGACAGCAGCGCGGCCGTCCGGGCGTCGTTGCCGACGCAGTAGCGGGTACGGGGCCGGGCGGCGGTCAGTGCACGGAAGACGGTGCGCGCAAAGTCCTCCGGATGGGTGTTGCTGGTTTGTGCCCGGTGTTCGTTCATCCGCAGGAATTCTTCGAAGGGCGCTCGGTAGAGTTCGGCGATGTCCTGGGGAGTCTCGTCCAGGATCTTCCGGCCGGTCTCCCGCACCTTGTCCCATATCGGGGTCGCGATCGCGCCCGGCTTCACGACGGAGACGGAGATACCGAAGGGGCGCAGTTCCCGGCGGAGCGCGTCGCTCATTGCCTCCTTCGCGAACTGACCGGTCGCATAGGCACCGAGGTAGGGAATGGCTACGCTTCCCAGCCCCGAGGAGATGTTGACGATGCGCCCGCGACTGCGGCGCAGTTGCGGGAGGAATGCCTGGGTGACGGCGACGGCACCGACGACGTTGGTGTTGAGCTGTTGCTGCAGCCATACCGGCCGCACGCATTCCAGGGGAGCAGAGACGCAGGTGCCGGCGTTGTTCACCAGGCCCCACAGGCCGCCTTCACCTACGGACTCGGCGACTTCGGCGGCGACAGTGCGAATGGAGTCCTCGTCGGTCACGTCGACGAGGACGGGCTGCAAGCGCGCGGAGGACGCTTGGGCACGCAGCTTTTCGGCGTCTTCGGTTTTGCGGACACCGGCGAAGACGCGGAAGCCGCGCTGTTCCAGTTGGAGCGCGCAGTGTTGGCCGAGCCCGGTGGAGGCTCCGGTGATGACGACGGTGCGGCCGGCGGGGTGCAGGGGCTTGGTTTTGTGGTGCAGCATGTGGGCCTTCTTCCGTGGTGGGGTGTGTGCTCGCCGGTCTGCTGGCGCGTCTCCTTGTCGGGGCCTGTCCGGCCCCGATGTGCCGGCAGTCCTAGTGACCGGCGTCGGAGGCGTCGGGGTTGTCGGGGGTCTCGGGGTTGTCGGGGGCCTCGGCCGAGATCGCGGCGCGCAGGATGTGCAGGGATGCGTCGGCGATCCGGTGGGCTCGGGGGGTGGGGACGATGTCGTCGATGTAGCTGAAGTTCCAGGCGAGTTGACCGTGGGCGGTGAGGGTGGTGGCCACCATGGCGCCGGTGACGGAGATGCCTGCGACGAGCTGGGTGTGGGAGACGCGCCAGGGCCCTATGTGGTCGGGGAAGTCATATCGGCCCAGGTTGGAGAGGGTCAGGTTGAGTGGGCCGTGTTCGTCCATGTAGCGCATGAACGCCTCGCCGTCGGCTGAGGTCCTGGGTCCTGCCTGCTCCAGGAGGTTGACCAGGGTCAGGTGTTCCTCACGCTTACGGCGGTCCACGAGGTCCTGGTTGATGGCGCGGGCCATGGGCCACAGGGGCGCCCCGGGCCGGTACAGGACGTGGGTGGGCAGCGTGGCCGCGTAGGTGCCGGCCTCGTCGTGAGAGACGGCCGGGTCCAGGTCGGAGCGGAAGTCGAGCGGTGAGCCGATGGAGAAGTGGGCCGGTTCGTGGGTGTCCGTCTCCTGGGCGACGGCAGTGACCATGGCGGCGGCGAGGGCTCCGTGGACGGTGGACTCGTGCCGTTTGCAGGCGCTCAGCAGGAGGTGCAGTTCGTCGGTGCTGAGGGACCTGTGCACCATGCGGGTGCGCCGCAGGTGGAAGGGGACGGGTTGGCCGGGGGTGAGGCGCCGTGGGCGCAGGCGGCGGCGTTGCTCTTCGTCTCGTTGTAGGAGGGCAGTGAGCTGGGTGTTCCCCGCCTGGCCGCGGAGGTGGCGCGGGAGCAGGTCTTCGGCGGCGGGCAACGCCCGGCGTGACGTGGCCGCCGGTTCCGCTCCGGTGGTGAGCCCGGCGGCGATGTCGAGCCATTCCCCGAGCAGGGACAGTCCCGTCATGCCGTCGGCGATGCAGTGCGATGAGGTCACGAGCAGGTCGTGGATGTCCTGGTCGCGCTCGGTGCCCGTTCGTGTGATCACTACGGCGCGCAGCAGCGGGCCGGTGTGCCAGTCGATGCCTTCGGTGAGTTCGTGCGCGTTGACCTCCCGTTCCCAACGTGTGTCGGCGTCGGGGTCGTCGGCCGGCACCTGGACGTGCCGCAGGGGTATCGGCTGCCCGGCCAGCGGTCGGAACGCGGCGGGCGCTCCCTCGTCGTCGCCGCTGATCGCGGCGCGCAGCAAGGGGTGTCGGGCCTGCAGGACGTCCAGGGCGCGGCGCAGGAGTGGGAGTTCCAGGTGCCCGTGGAGCCGGGTCCGGATGATGCCGTTGAGTGGTGAGGTGCGGTCGGCGATCCAGTACCAGCGTTCCAGGGGGCTGAGGTTGCGTCGGATGCGGGGTTGGGGAGAGGGGATGCCGGGGAAGGTGAGTGCTTGGGCGTTTTGGCGGGCGAGTTCTTGACGGGGCGTCAGGCGAAAGTAATCGTCCCGCGCTTGGCGAGTTTCGGGGGTGTCGGCCTGTTCCAGGTCGCTCATCGCCCGGGAGGTGGCGACCATGGCGCGGGTGCGGTCGCGGCGGCGTTCTTCGTAGGTGCGCAGGGCGAGCGGCAGGTCATCGCGGGCACCTGGCTCGGTGAGGGTGTGTGCCAGGACCACGGCGTCTTCGATGGCCATGGCGGAGCCCTGGCCGAGGGTGGTCAGCATGGGGTGGGCCGCGTCGCCGAGCAGGGTGACGGGGCCCTCTCCCCAGCGTTCGCGGAAGGTGCGGTCCCGGGAGGGCACGGCGAGGATGGCGGTGGGCGGGGTGGCTTCGATGACCGCTTGCACTTCGTCGGCCCAGCCGGCGTATGCCTGGGTGATCTCGTCCTTGGTGCCGTCCCAGACATGGGAGCGGGCGGTGGGCATGTTCTTGGTGCCCCACCAGTAGACGCGGCCGTGGCCGATGTCGATGAGTCCAAAGCGCTGTCCACTGCCCCAGTAGTGGCGTACGCAGCCGGGGGTGAGGTGGGGGTGCTGGAAGGGGATGATGCCGAGCCAGCAGATGTAGCCGCTGTCCTGGGAGGTTTCGGGGCCGACGAGTTGGGCGCGGATGGCCGAGTGGAATCCGTCGGCGCCGATGAGGAGGTCGCCGTGTGCCGAGCGCCCGTCGGCGAAGCGGACGGTGACGCCGGTGTCGTCGGTGTGGAAGCCGGTTGCGGTGGCACCGAGGTGGAGGGGGCTGTCCGCGGCCGCGTCGAGCAGGGCGTCCTGGAGGTCGGAGCGGCTCAGGCAGACGGTGGGTGCGCCGGCCTGGTCGCAGACCTCCTTGAAGGGCAGGTCCCGGATCATTCGACCGCGGTGGTCCATGACTGTGAAGGACTCGACGGCCTGGCCGCGCTTGTCCAGTCCGAGGTCGATGCCCAGTGTGGCGAGTGCGGTGAGGGCGTTGCTGGTGACCGAGAGGCCGGAGCCGGCGGCGCGCAGTTCGGTGGCGCGTTCGTACACCGCCACGTCGATGCCGACTTTCCGGAGTGCGGCGGCGCAGGTCAGTCCGCCGATTCCGGCGCCGGTGATGATGGCCTTGAGGGGCTGTTGCCTGGGCATGGTCAGTTCTCCTGGTGGGGTCGGACGGGGTCGGTGCGGATCAGGTCGGCAACCGTTTTCGCCACGTGGTGGACGTGCGGTTCTTCCATGATCGTGAGGTGGTCGCCTGGTACGTCGATGACGTGGAGCGGGCCGTCGGTCATGTCGCGCCAGCCGTTGGTCGCGTCGGCGTGGCGGCTGCCGGCCGCGCCGTGCATCGTGGCGAGGACGTCGGGCAGGGGCTCCCTGGCGCGGATCAGGGTGAGTTCCTGGTCCGTTGCCTGGGGGCGGTAGTCGAGTGCGGCCTGCCAGTTCGCCTGGTAGACGCGGAAGAGTCGGCGGATGACGGCCCCGGAACTGCCGGCCGGAAGCACACCGGCCTCGGTCGCGAGGCGGGCGATGAAGTCGAACTTCTCCGTCAGCGAGGTCAGTTCTTCCGGTATGGCCTCCAGGGGCGAGTCTCCGCCGCGTTCCAGCCAGAGCAGTTCCCAGAAGAACCAGCCCAGCAGCGCGTCGTCGTCGTGGTGCTGGCGTTGTCCCCGGCTGAGTGCCGTGGTGTCCAGGAGTACCAGGTGGTCCACTGTCTGGCCCGCTGACCGCAGTTGGCGGGCCATCTCGAAGGCGACGAAGCCGCCGAAGGACCATCCGCCGATGGTGTAGGGGCCGTGCGGTTGTGCCTTCCGCAGGGCGGCGAGATAGCTGCCGGCGATCTCTTCGACGGTGCGCAGTGGTGTGGTGCCTGGATCCGCGCCGGCCGCCTGGAGAGCGTGGAGCGGCTGATCGCCGGGGAGGTGCTGGGCGAAGCGCAGGTAGCACAGCACGTTGCCGCCCATGGGGTGGACCATGAACAGCGGCGGGCGGGTGCCGTGCGGGCGGATGGGCACCAGGGGGTCGTAGGTGGCGATCGCGTTGCCTGCGCGCAGGCGTGCTGCGAGCCCGGCGACGGTGGGGGTGGCGATGAATTCGGACAGGGGGATGTTCACCCCGTAGCGCTGCTCGATCTGGACCACCAGTCGCATCGCGGTGAGCGAGGTGCCACCGAGGTCGAAGAGGCTGTCGTGTACGCCGAGGGTGGGCTGGTGCAGCAGGTCCGCCAGCATCTGCGTCAGGGTGTGTTCGTAGACGTCGCGCGGCTCGGCCGTGGTGGCCTCGGTGGTGGTGGCGGACAGGGGGAGGTGGCGCAGGGCGGCGTCGTCCCGTTTCCGGCTGGGGGTCAGCGGGAGGTCGGGTATCCACTGCAGGTGGGAGGGCATCATGTGGTCGGGCAGGACTGTGCGCAGGTGGCGACGGAGGGCGGTGAGGTCCGCGCCGGTGTCGTCGCCGACGAGGAAGGCCGCGAGGAGGCAGTCGCCGTTGTCGTGCTGCCGGGCCACCACCGCGGCGTCCCGCAGGCCCGGGTACTGTGCGGCCAGGCCGTTGAGGGCCAGTTCGACTTCGGCGAGTTCGACGCGGTGGCCGCGCACCTTGACCTGGGTGTCGGCCCGGCCGGCGTAGGCGATGGTCCCGTCCGGCAGGACCAGGCCGAGGTCACCGGTGTCGTAGAGCATCTGGTCGCCGCCGGCGAAGGGATGGGGAACGAAGCGTTCTTTGGTGAGGTCGGGGCGGCCTTCGTAGCCGTCGGACAGGCAGGTGCCGCCGAGGTGGATCGTGCCGCGTGCTCCGGCGGGCACCGGGCGCAGCCGGTCGTCCAGCACATGGGCCTCGGCGCCGTCGATGGGACCTCCGATCGGGGGCAACGTCGCGAACGTGGCTGGGTCGCCGGTGAGGGTGAAGGCGGTGGCGACGTGGGTTTCGGTGGGGCCGTACTGGTTTTCCAGGACGACGCCGGGGAGCGCGGCGCACAGCCTGCGGATCTCCCGGGTGATGCGGAGTTGTTCGCCGGAGGAGATCAGCACCTTCAGCGCCCGCGGGGTGATGTCCAGTGCCTGTGCGGCCTCGGCCAGTTGTTGGAGGGCCACGTAGGGCAGGAAGACCCGCTCGATCCCCTCGCGGTCGATGCGTCGCAGCAGTTGGGGCATGTCGCATCGCTCGGCATCGGCCACCAGGTGCAGCGTGCCGCCGGAGCACAGAGTCGAGAAGATCTCCTGGAAGGAGACGTCGAAGCTCAGGGATGCGTACTGCAAGGTGGCGCCGCCCGGGGCACCACTGGCGGCGCCGGTCTGCCAGGCAACCAGGTTGGCCAGGGAGCGGTGCGGCATAGTCACGCCTTTGGGCCGGCCGGTGGAGCCGGAGGTGAACAGCACGTACGCGGTGCCGTCGGCGGAAGGGTGGGCCGGAAGCTCCACAGCCGAGCCTGGGACCGCCTCGGTGACGGACTCGGCAGGCAACCGCAGGGCGGGGTCGGGGACGAGGTGGGCATGGGCGGCGTGGGTGATGACGCGGAAGGGCTGTGCCTGTTCGAGCAACTGGGCCAGGCGCTGGGCGGGGTAGCCGACGTCCAGCGGCACCACCGCCCCACCGGCTCGCAGCACGCCCAGGATCACCGCGATCGTCCAGGGCGAGCGGTCCATGGCGATGCCGATACGGGCCTGGGGCGGGGCACCCAGCGCGCGCAGGTTCCGAGCCACGGTGTCGGCTGCCTGGCCCAGTTGCCCGTAGCTCCACCGCTCCTCCCCCATCACCAGCGCTGTTGTCTGCGGGGTGCGGGTGACTTGCCGGGCGAAGCGCGCGACGACAGTGGGACGGGGTGCGGACGCGGCGAGGACCGGCTCGGCTGCGAGGAAGGCCAAGTCGGGCTGGGCATGCGGCTCCTGCACCATCGTGCGCAGGATCTGCGGGTAGGTGCGGGCATAGAGGCGCAGCTGCTCGATGGAAAGGGCGCCGCCGGCACCGTCGATGCGCAGCCACACGCGCCCGCCGTCGGGGTCGGTGATCGCGTTGACCAGGAGCCGGAAGTTGGTCTCCTCCCAGGTGCGGAAGGACCGCAGGCGCACCTCGGGCAGGCCGAGGACCTCGGCCAGTTGGTGGAAGTGCACGTAGTTGAAGGCGGTGTCCAGGACGGGGCCGCCGTGATCCTCTTGGACGGCGCTGAGCGGGTAGCGGCGATGGGGGTGGCTGTCCAGTTCCTGCTGGAAGGCTTCCCGCGCCACGTCCAGCCAGGTGGCCTGTGCGACGTCGAGCCGCAGGGGAAGGGTGTTCAGGAAGAGTCCGGCGGTGCGTTCGGCGTGGGCGAGTTCGGGCCGTCCGTGGGTGACCAGTCCGGTGGTCACGTCGTGGGTGCCGGCGAAGACGGCCAACGTCAGGCAGTGCGCCGCGAAGAGCACGGACTTCACCGGCAGCTTGCGGTCGGAGGCGAACTTCCTTACCTGGGCGATGAGTTCGTCGGGCAGGTCGGCGTGGTGCGTGTCCGGTGCGTGGCCGGTGGCGGGCAGGTGCGCGGTGAACGCTTCGATCTGCGGTGGTTCACAGCCGGCCAGCTTCTCCTTCCAGTACCGCTGTGCGCGCGGGGAGTCCAGGGCGTCGCGCTCGCGTTGGACGAAGGAGGCGGCGGAGGGTGGTTGCGGGGCCTCGACGGGGCCGATGGGCAGTCCCAGGCCGTGGGCGTAGTCCTGGAGGAGTTCCTGTAAGAGGTTGGCCACGCTTCCGCCGTCGAGGAGCGCGTGATGGAAGCTGAGGACCAGGTCGACGGTGTCGGGCCGGAGGTGTACCCGGAAGAGATACAGCGGCGTCTGGTCGAAGGCGTAGGCGTGGCGGCGGCGTTCGTCGATGTGCGCGCGGATCTCGGCGTCGGCGGTGGCGCTGTCCAACGGGCGTAAGTCGACGATGTCCAGGCCGCCGGGTGCCTGGGGATGGACGATCTGCAACGGCTCGGAGCAGCCGGCCAGGTCGAAGGCGGAACGCAGGACCGGATGGCGTGCCACCAGTCCGTCGAAGGAGCGCCGGAAGCTGTCCTCGTCCCAGGGGATTTCGAGGGTGTAGCGGAAGACGTCCTTGTAGGTGGCGGAGGTGGCGTGCTGACGGCTGTGGTAGAGCAGGCCGAGCTGGAGGCGGGTGAGCGGCCAGGCATCCTCGGCGCCCTCCAGGCGGGCACGGTCCACGCCGGATATCAGGCCGAACGGAGTGGGAGCCTCGTTCTCGACGGGCGTTGCCAGGCTCTCGGTGCATGTGGCCAGTCCCGCGACCGTGGGGTTGCGCAGGAGGTCGGTCAGGGAGAACCGCAGTCCCTGCGCCTCGGCGCGGGCGCGCACCTTGAGCATCAGGATCGAGTCCCCGCCGAGGGCGAAGTAGTCGTCGTGCACGCCGACGGTCTCCCGGTCCAGCACGCCGGCCCAGATCTCGGCCAGCAGGGCCTCGGTGGGGTTGCGCGGCTGTTGGCCGCTGGTTGCCGTCTCCTGCGGCAGGGGCAGCGCCCGTCGGTCGGCTTTCCCGTTGGGGGTCAGGGGAACGGCGTCGATACGTACGAAGGAGGCCGGGACCATGAACGCCGGAAGTGTCCGTGCGAGCAACTCACGCAGGTGTGCGGGGTCGAGGACGGCATCGGAGACGTAGTAGCCGATGAGGTGGATGCCGCGAGCAGGTGTGGTGTGGTCGGTGACGAGGGCGTCGCGGACGCCGGGGACCGCGCGCAGGGCGCTGGCCACCTCCCCCACTTCCACGCGATTGCCCCGGATCTTCACCTGGCCGTCGATTCGCCCGAGGTACTCCAACGTGCCGTCCGCCAGCCATCGTGCGAGGTCACCGGTGCGGTAGAGGCGTCCGCCTGGAGTGAACGGGTCGCGGAGGAACTTCTCGGCGGTCAGTTCCGGGCGGTCCAGATAGCCTCGTGCGACCCCGACGCCGCCGATGCACAGCTCACCGGCGACGCCCACCGGCTGCGGCAGGCCGTCGGGGTCCAGGACGTAGAGCTGGGTGTTGTCGATCGGCCGGCCGATCGGGATGCGCTCAATGCTGCGGGCGGGGGCGCCGGGGCAGTCGTAGTACGAGACGTCCACGGTGGCCTCGGTCGGTCCGTACAGGTTCACCAGCCGTACCGGGCACTCCGTACCGGCAGCCCCGAAGAGGCCGTTGAACTGCTCGACGCGCTCGGGTGGCAGGGCCTCGCCGCTGCAGAAGACGTACCGCAAGGAGCCCAGGTCTGTGCGCGCCTGTGGCGTTGCCTGGAGCAGGTCGAGGAACGGGGCGAGCATCGAGGGCACGAAGTGCACGACGCTGACGCGCTGCCGGCGGATGGTCTGCAGGATCTGCCGGGGGTCCTGCTGGCCACCGGGCGGAAGCAGGGCCACCGTGGCACCCTCGATGGCCCACCAGAAGAGTTCCCACACCGAGACGTCGAACGAGACCGGCGTCTTCTGTAACAGGACGTCGCCGTCGTCGAGCGGATAGCGTCGCTGCATCCACGCCAGGCGGTTGACGACGCTGTGGTGTTCCACCATCACGCCTTTGGGCCGGCCGGTCGAGCCGGAGGTGTAGATGATGTAGGCCAGGTCGCGGGAGGTGCTCAGCGGTGGGAGCGGGGCACCGCTCGGGTGCCGCAGTTCGCCGATATGCCGCACGTTCGATCCCGCAGGCGCAGCGGCGGCAGGCTGTCCGTCATCGAGGATCACCACCTTGGCGCGACTGTCGTCGAGCAGGAACCGCACGCGGTCGGCCGGGTAGCCGGGGTCCACCGGCACATAGGCACCCCCGGACTTCAACGTGCCGAGGAGCGCAACCAGCAGCTGGGGCCCCCGCTCCATCATCACCGCGACCCGGTCGCCCGGCCCGACCCCCTCCGAGCGCAGGGCCCGGGCGACGCGGTTGGCCCGTTCGTCCAGTTCCGCGTAGGTCAGGCTCCGGCCGGTGGCATCGACGACGGCCGGCTGCCCCGGCCGGCGCCCGGCCTGCTCCTCGAACAGGCCATGGAGCGTGGCCCGGTCCGCATAGGGCACGGTCGGGCCGTGACTGCGCACCGACGTGAGGTCCTCGTGTTCGGCGGGTGTCAGCATCGACAGGGCCGTCACGGGCTGGTCCACCATGTCCGCACCGTGCGCGAGCAGCGTGCCGAGGTGGCCGGCGACCGAGGTGACAGGCAGGTCCTGATCGAAGACGTCGAGGGCGTAGTCCAGGTCGATGTGGAGGTCGGCCGTGTCGTCGAAGGCGGACACGACGACGCCCAGGGCGTGCTGTTCGTGCGAGGGGGCCATGATGGCCGTGTGTCGCGCGATACCCGGTATGGGTGCCGGCCGCGACCAGCGCAGGTAGGAGAGCGTTACGTCGAAGAGCTGGCGGGGACCCGCGCTGTTCGTGGGCAGTTCGCGCAGGGCATCCCCCAGCGAGAGCCGTTCGTGGTGCCGCAGTGCAACGATCGCCGCCTGGGCGTCGGCGACCAGCTCTCGCACCGTCCGTCCGCCATGCGCCGCCAGTCGCAGCGGCAGCGTGTTGGCGAACTGCCCCAGGATGTCCTTGTGGTGGCCCTCCGGCCGGTTGAGGAAGGGCACACCCAGGACCACCTCCTGACTGCGGTGCAGCCGCGTCAGCCAGGTACCGAACATGGCGGTGAGGTAGGCGAACGGCGAGAGACCGGCGGCCCGGACCTGTTCGACGATGCGGCCGTCGACGACGAACGAGTGGCGACCGCGGCCGCCCCCGCCCGGTGTGCGAGTGAAGAGCGCGGGCGCCACACCGGCGAGAGCCTCCCGGTGGAAGGCACGGTCGCGGTCCCCCTCGGCACCGGCACGGTAGGCCGCCTCCTCTTCGAGGAACGCGAGGTACGAGGAAGGACTGCGATGACCGACGCCGCCGCCCGGCCAGGCACCCACGGCCCGTGCGTAGTCTTCGAGGACCTCATGACTCAGCCGATTGATGGTCCATCCGTCGGCAACGATGTGATGGGCCTTGATATGCAGATGTGCGACCTCTGCGCTCTCCCGAAGCAACGTGGCTTCGACCAGGGCCCCGCCCTCCACAAGCGGCAGCGCCCTCGCCATCGAGCGTCGCATCCACTCAGCACAGGCCACCTGCGGTTCCGGCTCGCCTGCGAGATCGACCCGACGGACCTGGATGTTCTCGCCCGACACCCACTGAAAGGGGGTGCCTTCCTCATCCCCGAACCGCAGCCGGAAGGTCTCGTGTCGGCGCAGCGCGTTCTCGACGCATCCGGCGAGCCGGTCGTGGTCGACGTCACCGTGCAGACGCTCGTGGAGAACGCAGTTGAACTGCGGCGATTGCGGAGCCTGCGAACCCGCTGCCCAGACGTCCCGCTGATACGCCGTCAGCGAGGTCCGCGGGTGTTCTTGCACCTGGGTGTCCCGGGGTATTGCTCCGGCAGCCGCTGTCCTGATCATGATCAACATCATGCCTACTCGCGAGTAGAAGCGTGACAGGCACAGTCGCGCCCCAGGCGAAGAGTGGCCAATTCACGCCAACCACCATGAGCTTCCGAACCCAGCGCACACCCCCACCACCTCCACGATCCACCACAGGATCGCTTCCATCAGCCGCAGCGAGGGCCCTCCCGACACATCCGACTCCGCGCCGGAAGTTGTCCAAATCCGCAAAGACCGCGAGCCGTACCTGCGGCCTGCTCATCGAACGCGACGGCTGCCGGAGAAAACCGTGGACGACCGAGACCCCGGCCGGCGCGTGCTCCAAGCCCCCGACCGAAGCGCGGCGCTGCACATCGCGGCATGCAAAGCATGCCATCCCCATCACGACGACCCAGGAAAACAGCGGACCGCCAACTGCCCGGGATGCGGGATGGTTGGGACGGTTGGGGTGGAGCATCCCGCCTCGGCGGTGTACTGCTCTCCCCGCTGCCGCAAACAAGCCCGGCGCAGGCGCTCCCCGCAGCAGCGCGGGGTCGGGGCCGCGCGCATCCGGCGTGCCACAACGTAGTGGCCTGCGCGCCTGACGGATGGCCGAAACCCGCCGGATTATCTGAAGTGCCGGGCCCGGTAGTGGAGTTGGCGGCATGAAGGATGTCGCAGCCAGGGCCCGCATCTCGCCTCTCGCAAGGAGTGGAACAGTGCCCGTGAACCCAGTCAACCTCTACGTGCGTCCGCAGTCGATCACATTCGCCACCCCGCCCACCCCGCCGTCGGGCACGTTGACGATCACCATCGGGAATTTCTCCAGCACCCCCACCACCTCGCCGGTGCAGGTGACCGTGGTGCTTCCGCCGTACGTGCGGTGGAATGGTGTCAACCCGCATGGCATCACGATCACGAACGTCTTCGTGTACAGCAACCCCGCGGCTCCACAGATCCTGCGCTACAACGACCCGACGATGCTCAAGAGCGGCGGGACGCAGGAGCACTCGGTGGCGATCGGGGTCACGGTCAGCCTGCCGACCAACGGCGCGGTGCCCGACCTGTGGCCCTACGGCGTGGTGAATGCGCTGCCGACGGGCAACGACAGCGACACCAACCTGTCGCGGAACATCAAGACCTACTCTGCGGAGGCCCCGCCACTGCCCGTGACGCCACCGCCCGGGTCCAACCTGGTGGACCTGTACTTCCTGCACCGCACGTCCACGTTGGTTGGCACGAACCCCGACACCACGGAGTTCGATTTGTACAACAACCTCGGGGAGACCACGGCGAACGCCCTCTTCTTCTATGTCGCCGGGCCGTTCTACACCATCACCGCCCTGCCCCCCAACGGGTCGTTGATCCACACGCACCGGGACTTCGGCGACTACGACATCGCCCTGGCCCAGGTGCCGCCACCGCTGCCGCCATTGCCGCCACTGCTCCAGTCCGTCGCGGTGAGGTTCGGGATCCAGGCCAACACCTACACCGGGCCGGACGGCCAGATGCACTCCGGCCCAGACGGGCCGCGTGACGCGCTGGCCATCATCGTGTCTACTGGCAACGACTTCGACACGAATACCAACGACAGTAGCCGCGTGGCGTCCATGACGGCCTTGAACCAGTCGTCGTAGCCGGCCGCCGCGGATGGTCGCCGATCCCCGACGGTGACGACCTTCTGCGGACAGCGCAGTGCGGTGCGGGCACAGCCCAGAGTCTTGGGCGAGCGGATGCGCAGGGTCGGAGTGGAAGTCCCGCACGGAGGCCGGCAGCAGGGAGCCACGCTCGTTCTTCACGTCGAGTTCTCTCCCCGCCGCCGACTCAGGGTGTGAGCGCGAGCCGGAGAGAGCGCACCGGAGGTATGTGTACCTCAGCCGGCGTGGAGGATCCGAAAGCGACCGGGTTGCGCCGGATCCCGGTCAACGACTCGGACGGGCGCCCAAGCCCATTGCCACATGCTGATGCCTGGCGTGCGGGAGAACCGAATCTGCCCGCGAGTGCGTAGACCTGCCAGCCGTGCGACTGTGCCGGGGCCACGCGCGCAACCCCTTCCGTCGGCTCCTCGGTGAGCGCATCGATCACCGCTGACGAGCACAGGAACGGCAGGCCCAGGGCGTCGGCCCTGGCGGCAGCCGTGCGAGCGACAACGCTGCGGTACTCCCCCACCAGGGCGGCAACGCCCAGGTCGGCCAATTCCTCCACGGTGGCCGCGGCCCGCTGCGGATCAGCCGCGGTGTCCCGGACAACCAACTCCAGCGGCTCTCCGTCGATCCCGCCGGTGTCATTGACTTCGCCAACGGCCAGCTCAAGTCCGGCGAGCAAGTGTTGGCCCGCCTCGACCCAGCCAGGCCGCGTCAGCGGAACGAGACCACCGACCTGGACGGGCGATCCCTCAGTCCGCTCCGCTTCGGACGGCAATGGTGGCGTATTCATGCGCGTGTGTCTTCCGTATGGCCAGGGCTGATGCGTTCTCAGATGGCGAGATGAAGGGTCACCGGGTTCGGTGGACGGGGTCAGTCTGGGCCCGGCGTTCGAGACGAACTGGGCTCGTCGTACCCCACCGGGGTCGCGTCCACCCCGGAGCCGACAGGGAAGTAACCGCGTGCAGCTCGGCATCGAAGAATGGCCGGGCCCCACCCGTCACCCGCGGTGAGACGGTCCCCCAATCTTCAGCAGTTGCCCGGCGCGTGGCCGCCGGCCTTTCGCCGCCGTACCGTGAGCCCTGGTACTGCCGCCGCCCTCCTCCTTCATTCGCCGGTCACGGCTGCGCTCCCGTCGGGCAGTTCACTGCAGTCGGCATAGACGACCAGCGTCAGTTCCGGCTGCTCGGCCAAGTGAAAAGCGGTGTACGCATAATCGATCGCTCCCCGTTGCGGGTGTCGTAGCCGTTTGTGACCGCTGTGCCGGGCCTGCACCTCGTACTGCGGCCACCAGTCCCGCACCTCGGGGCTGCCCTCGTTCAGCTCCTCGATCAGCCGGGTGTACCGCGGGTCGCCGGAACGGCGTGCCGACAGCGTCCGAAGCCGGCCGAGCAGGCCACGTGCTTCGGTTTCCCAGTCGACCAGAACCTCCCGGGCCACCGGTTCGAGAAACACCCAGCGGACGAAGTTGGCGGGCCGGTCCGCATCAGTGATGAGCCTCGGGAACAACTCGTCGGCTGCCTGGTTGTGGCTGAGGACGTCATAGTTGCCGCCGATGATGTACGCCGGGTTCGGCTGGAGCAACAGGGGGACGGCACCCGCCTCGGCCGGGAGCGGCTCGCGTTCCTCGGCTTCGGCCGCAGGCGCGTGACCGGCAAGCTGGAGAAGATGATCGCGCTCGTGCCGGTCGAGCCGCAGCGCCGCGGCGAGGGCGTTGAGCACCTGTTCGGAGACACGGATCTTTCGCCCCTGCTCCAGGTACGTGTACCAGGTGGCGCTGATCCCGGCCAGCAGGGCCAGTTCCTCTCGGCGAAGTCCCGGAGTCCGACGGCGACCGGTCTGGGGTAGGCCCACCTCGTCAGGAGTCAGGCGCTCCCTCCGGCTGCGCAGGAATTCACTCAGCTGACGCCGTTGGTCCGGCTGCGTGGGCATGACGGATGGCACCTTCAGTTCCAGAATAAATACGGTCTGGATACCAGGCTAAGCCCATCGGAGACTGGTGTGCGAGCACGGGCCGCGGCATGACCGACGGCCTCACACGGTCATACCGGCACCCGGCCTGCCAGTGCGCAACGGCTTGGCGGACGCTCCTCCAGGGCCTGCTAGCACTCGGCACCCCGGCCCCGGTGCCGAAGATGGAAAGGGCAACTCATGTCCGGAATCAAGGGCAAAGTGGTGGCGATCACGGGAGCCAGCAGCGGCATCGGCGAAGCGACCGCGCTGCTGCTCGCCGAACGCGGCGCGCGACTCGTCCTCGGCGCGCGCCGGTCCGAACGCCTGGCGGAACTGGTGGCCCGGATCGAGAAGGCAGGTGGCACGGCCGTGCAGATCCGCACCGACGTGACCCGGCGGGACGACCTGCAGGCCCTGGTCGCGCTGGCCAGTGAGTGCTTCGGCCGACTCGACGTACTCGTCAGCAATGCCGGAGTCGGCACCATCTCGCCTCTCGACGATCTGCGCGTCGAGGAGTGGGACCACATGGTCGACGTCAACGTGAAGGGCGTGCTGCACGGGATCGGCGCCGCGCTGCCGGTCTTCCGGGCGCAGGGAACCGGCCACTTCATCACCACCGCCTCCACGGCCGCGTTTCGCATCGTGCCGACCATGGCCGTCTACGCCGGCACCAAGTTCGCGGTCCGGGCCATCTGCGAAGGACTGCGCCAGGAAGCCGGCGACTCCTTGCGGGTGACTACCGTCTCACCTGGTGCGACTGCGACAGACTTCGCTGAGGCGTCAACCAACAGCCAGGTCAGAGCAGAGATCACAAAGATGCGGGACGACATCGCGATCCCGCCCGACGCGATCGCCCGGGCCATCGCTTTCGCGATCGAACAGCCCGCCGCGGTCGACGTGAACGACATCGTCGTCCGGCCCACCGCCCAGAGCTGATCTCTCCCACACTTCCGTGCGGACACGCGCACCCGCCGGACTGTTCCACGGGTCGCACGGCAACACAGACCCGCTGGCCCATGGCGTGGGTGGCATGGCCGATGGGAAACGACGGGCGCGACGCCAGATGATCAAAGTTGCTGAGACCGAAGATCGACCTGGAGCCGCGTCCGCGTGCACTCTTCCCTGATCAGCGTCCTCACGCGCCACTTCGAGGACGCAGCCGTGCCATGTCCACCCACGGACTCTCTGAACTGGCCACGCTGGCCAGTTGTGTTCGACCGCCTCCCCGGTTTACGCCGGGTACGAGGACGCCGCTACCGGCTCGGCTCACTGCTGGGGCTGTGCCTGGTCGCAACGTTCGGTGGCGCGCGGTCGCTTGCGCAGATCCCCCGCTTCGCCACCGACGCGGCGCCTGAGGTGCACGACCAACTGGGCCTCCACCGGGCCACCCCGAACGCCTCCACCCTCGGACGCCTGCTGGCGCGGCTGGACGGGGACACGGTTGATGATGCGGTGGGCGCCTGGCCGGCCCGCCGCGCCACCGACCCGGTCGACGAACCCGACCGGCTGACCGGGCTGGCTGTCGACGGCAGACAGTCCGCGGATCGCGCACCGACAGCCACGCCGTGCACCTGCCGGCCGCGGCCCTCCACGACAGCCAGACCGTCATCGCCCAGCGCCAAGTCGCAGCCAAGAGCAACGAAATCCCCGCCTTCACCCCGCTGCTGGAGAACCTGGACCTGAGCGGCGTCGTCGTCACCGCAGACGCCATGCACACCCAGCGCGAGTACGCCCACCACATCGTCGCGGCCGGCCGCCACTATCTGCTGGTGGCCAAGGGCAACCAGCAAAAGCTCCGCAAACAGATCAAACGCCGCCGCGTGAACCACCAGACCGGCAGGAACCAGACGAAGACCGTCTACGCCGTCACCAGCCTCACGCCCGAGCAGGCAGGCCCCGCACGTCTGGCCGAACTCGTCCAGCACCACTGGTCCGTGGAAGCCCTGCACCACGCACGAGACGTCACCTACAGCAAAGACATCTCCCGGATCCGCACCGGCACAGCACCCCGCCTCATGGCCACCCTGCGCACCCCCGCCATCGACCTGATGCGCCAGGCCGGCCGGCACAACATCGCCGCCGCAACGGATCACTACCGGTCACGCCCTCCGACGACTCCCACATCGCATCCGTCCTCATCGGCGACGACGTCACCTGCACGGCCGCCGCCGCTCGGCTCCTCGATCGCTACGGCATCTACGTCCAGGCCATCAACGCCCCCAGCGTCCGCCCCGGCGAAGAGATCCTGCGCCTCGCCCCTTCCGCCGTCCACACCCCCACCGACGTCGAAGACCTGGCCACAGCCCTCCACGAGGTCTGGCACGCCATCGTCGTGCCGCTCCACCCGTCGACCTGACTGACACGCAAGGCGTGGTGCAGGCGGCGACCGCGCCTTGCTCACCCTCTCCACCCTTGGCCGCGGCAACGTCGTGTTCGTCGCCGCGATCAGCTTCGGCGCGCTCGTTCAGCGGTGCGGCGGCGGGGGACTGGGACGGCAGGGAGCCGGGAACCGTTCCGCCCACGGCTTGTTGTCCTCCCTCACGGTTCCCGGGTGGTCCACGACCTACCGCCCAACGCTTTCCTGGGCGAACCACCCCACATGACTTGCGCAACATCTAAACTGAGTGGCCGGGCAGGCAACGCCACTCCAGGCGGCGGAGCCGAACAGCGCCTCAGGGCGGCGAAGGCGAGGATGACGTGGTGGACCGGTCCGCCGAGGTGCTGGACGAAACCGCCGCCGTGTTCGGATTGCTCGGCTCACCGCCGCGCCTGCGCATCGTCTGGACACTGCTCCACGGAGAAAGCGATGTGACGGGCCTCGCAGAGCGGGCCGGTGGCACCCTTGCGCTGCCCACGGTGAGCCAGCATCTGTCGAGGCTGAAGCGTGGTGGCCTGGTGCGCTCCCGGCGGGAGGGCCGACGGATCGTGTACTTCGTGGACGACCCCGATGTTGTCGCGGTGGTACGGCTCCTGGTCGCTCAGCTTTCCGCCCGCTCCGCAGTGGCCTCGCGGACGAAGCACCACCGCTTCCGTTCCTGAACGCCAGGGCTCGCACAGCCAGACGCAGTGCTGCTCAGGCCGCCATCAGGGGCTGGCCCCATCGAGGCCGTATCGCAGGGGCGCCTCTTTCACCCGGAAGTCGCGCCGGTAGATGTAGAGCGCTTCGGCCCGCACACCGGTCGCGGACGCGCCCTCCAGTGCGCACGGATAGGTGACCTGGATGACCGCAGGCCGATCAGTGACCCGCATACGCAGTCCGTCCGCCGGGCCCCCATCGAGCACCGCCGCCTCTGCACGTCCGTTGTCGTCAAAACCCATGACTTCACTTTAGAGGTTGCGCAACTTGGAAAATAGGGCGGATGGGATAACCCACGCCACCACACACATGGCCCTCACCGGGCACCGGGGCCTTGCCCGTTGCCAGCCTTCCTGCCACACACCCGCGTAGCTGTTGCACATGTCGGCACGACAGCTGGGCGCGTTTCACTCCAGGAACGGTGACGCAACGTCAGTTCCTCGCAGGGGCGGAATACCCATAGAGGGCCGCTAGTCACCGTTTGGAGCCCGATGTCGATTCGTGATTCGGATGGTACGAAAAGAGCGCGATTCGCTCTCTGGGGTGCCCTTTGCTCATGGGAGGCTTTGACGTTCGCCGTGCGGGCATGTCCATGTCGTAGGGATCTCAACAAGCCCGATTGTTACAGCAGTTACGCGCACGACGGTCCGGTGCACGGCCCGGCGCGGATGCCTGGGGATTCCAGTCACCACGGAATTGTTCGAACCCGGGATTGAGCTGCACTCGTCTCACTTCACTGGCCTTCTGCCACGACCGGAACACTGCGGGCCCGGTCCAGTCTGCGGTCGGCAACCCACAACGCCCTGGAAAGCCGTGGTGACACTGGAGCCGGACCGGGCGCCCCGACCCACCGCTACCGGCGAGCACTGCACACCCAACCGTCTCTGCCCGCTGCTCCCCGCAACCGGCAACCGGCAACCGGCAACCGGCAACACAGGCTCTGACACACACGAACGTCGTGGCACCGCAAGGGCGTGCCACGAGCACAGAAAGGAAACAACCCATGGCAGACATCACCAAGATCTCTGCGCAGATCACCACGGCCGACGTTCATGCGGCCGGCACCGACGGCTGGGTCTACCTCGGGATCGCCGGCAGGGAGTTCGTACTGAGCTCCGGTGGCGACGACTTCGAGACCGGCGCGGAGTTCACCTACCTCCTGGGTGACGAGTCCAATGTCGCGGAGCCCGAGGTCAACGACCCGCGCAAGCCGCAGCTGGATACCGACGACCTCGACCGGTACCCGGCCTACATCCGCCTTGAGCCGGAAGGCACGACCCCGGAGTGGTGCCTGGAACGCGTCACGGTGACAGTCAACCCCGACTCCGCCGTCCCGCACCGGTTCGACAACCCGCGGCTGGTCGGCCCTGGTGAAGAGCGCCGCATCTGGCTGAGCCAACAAGGCGGCAAGCAGCTGTATCTGAAACGGTACGACGGCTGACCTCACCTGCCTGAAAGCGGCCGGAGTCAATGCAGCTGGCTCCGGCCGCCCAGACCGCACTTTAACTCAACCCTCGACAGGCGTAGCTGTCTGTTCATCGTGGTGGTCACGGAACATGCGCGCCGCAGTAGTGGGCCTTGAAGGTGACGGGCCCGACCGCCCTCGTCGGGCACCGACAGGCGGGCTTCTGGCTGAGCAGGTCGACGCCGGCGCCGATGACTTCCCCCATCAAAATGCTTCGACAGTAGGGATATCCGTCCGCCTATGCTCGGCGCATTCCTTCCGGGGATCCTCCGGAGACCGAGATATGCGAGGCATCGACAATGAATCTTCGTGCATTCCCACGCGCCGCGGCATCGGCGCTTTCTGTCACCTCGCTTGCGGGCGCTGCACTGGCCTGCACCGCCGGAACAGCCGTGGCCGCTGCGGACGGCGGATGTACCGGCCCGACGTCGAAGCAGGCTTGTGTCAAGGTGATAGGCGAGGGCGACCACGCCGGCGACATCCTCTTTGAGGCCCGTGGTGACTTGCCCGACGCCGGGCGCAACTGCCGTATGAGGTTGGTGTCCGTTGACGACTTCACCGGCTGGCGTTTCCACGGTGAACTGCGTCGCTGCGACCAGCCCCTGAACCAGGAATTCAATCTTCCCAACCCGACAGTCGGGCACCAGTACCGGGCCGAACTGCAGATCCTTCCTAACGGTAAGAACTTCACGAACGCCGAGTTCGTAACTTCCCCGACCCTCACGTACCGAGAGCTGTCCCGTAAGTGATCGGCGAGTCGACGGCCTTGAGCATCCAGGATGCCGCTGCGGGCCAGTTGAGTGAGGGTACGGTCAATCACTTCCAGCACGGTGCCCTTTGGGCGTGCGAGAAGCAGAATCGCGCCTTTCAGGCTCGGCAGGCCGCCTCTGATTTCGGTACGGACGGCGTCCAGGTTGCCACCGAACAGGGTGATCACGACAGCGGAGCCGTCATGTATAACCTGTTTCAGCAGGCTGAAGTCGAGCGAGTCAGTTCGGCAAGTCGAACTCGAACGGCCCTTTAGCGCACCGAAGTACGAACACCTCGGGCAGTCCCGCTACTTGACCAGGAGTCCTGACATGGCCAGTAAGTTCACCGAACTTGCGATCGACTGCGTCGATCCCCACGGTCTCGCCCACTTCTGGTGCGCGGTCCTTGACTACGAGGTGCAAGACGAAGACGACGCAATCGTCACGATCGGTCCCCCTGAGTTGTCCGGCAAGAACCACCGTGGCCCAATGCCACCGAGGTTGACCTTCGCACACGTCCCCGAGGGGAAGACCATCAAGAATCGGCTCCACCTCGACGTCAACCCCACCGACCGAGAGCAAGACGAAGAGGTCCGTCGCCTGCTCGATCTCGGTGCTCGACATGCCGACGTAGGCCAAGGCGACGAGAGTTGGATCGTACTGGCCGACCCAGAGGGCAACGAGTTCTGCGTGCTTGCGAGCCGCCGCCCCTGACCGGAAGCCAATCGATGAGCTCCACGCCTGGTTCGACGAGCTGATCGATGCGATGCCTACGACCCACGGGGCACTTCACGCGGCACGCTCGACGGACCGTCGTCGGCACAGTGGGCCGAGTAACACGCCGACGACGCCCGTCGGTTGCTCGAACATATCGCCGGGACGGATGAGCCGGTGCGGGTGTTCGGAGGTGGTGCGGGTGGTCTGACCGCGCTTGAACTCCTGACCCGCCATGAGAGCCGGGTCGAGCTGGCTGTTGTGCACGAACCGCCGGCGATGCGCCTGTTGCCGGATGCCGAGGATCAGGTGACAGTCTTCGACAGCGTTCACGATGCCTACCGCCGGGAGGCGATGTCGTGCGCCGGCCGGCGGACGTCGTCGCGCAGCGGCTCATCCGCGAACTGGTGGAGTTCCCCGGCGGGCACCTGGGTTACACCTCATTCCCGGCCGCCTTCGTCGAGCGGCTCGTCGAGGTTCTTGCCCTGCCGGCGTGCGGATGACGCGATGCACCCCAAGACCCCTCCCTTGTATAGGTGAGCAGGCCGACGATCCGGCCGGCCATTCCGCTCGGCCGACAGGGCCGACAGGGCCGACAGGGCCGACAAGACGGCCCCTCGAAACTGTCGTTCCGAGGGGCCGTTTGGCGCGGTTCAGACGGTTGCGCCCGTCCTCCCGTCCTGCGGGCGGTGAGGTCAGGTCAGGTCAGGTCAGGTCAGCAGAAGATGGTCGTGTAGTGGGCGCCCGGGGTTGTGGAGTTCCAGTGCCACCATGCGACGTCGTTGGCCGCGATGGTGCGCGGCGGTGCGACGTAGCCGTCGGTGAGGTTCTTGGCGCAGACCGTTACCGCGGAGTCGGCGCAGTTTTTGTAATACTGGTCCATCGGCTTGCCCTCCGGGTTCTCGGGCACGAACGACGTCCAGCACGGGTGGGCGGCCAGTGCCGGGGTGCCGGTGGTCGCGGTGCGAACGGAAGCGTTTCCGGTGGCCCTGCCCTGAGCGGGCGTGGCGGATGCGGTGGTGGAGGCCGCCAGTATCGCGCCGACCGCCACAGCGGCCATCGCGACCGCGGTGGCACCCTTGCGGGTCTTCATCGTGGTGTTCCTTTCGTGTGTGGTGTGTTCGGCACGGGCTACGGCATGATCCGTGCCGGGCCGGCGCGGACGGCGTCACTCCGAGTGCTGTCCGGGCACGTCCCCAAGGGGGTGCGGCGCCCGGGGTCAGTAGCTCGGCTCCCCCGTCGTCAGCCGATCCGCAGCCAACTTTGAGGCACCGTCGGGTTGTTGGGCAGCACGTTTCCTGTGCACAACAATCCGCGGGCGGCGGCCGGAACGGGTCGCATCCGGCATGGGCATGTCTTGTGGGGCGTGACGGGACGTGCCTAGCGTGGCGGGCAATCAGGACACCGCGGGGGACGGGGAACAGCGTGGGGCGTCGTGAGAATCCGGTGGACCCGACGGCCGGGCCGGTGCAGCGGTTTGCGTTCGAGTTGCGCAAGTTGCGGCAGGGGGCGGACGGCATGACCTATCGGGAGATGGCGCGGCGGGTGCCGTACTCCGTGCCCACGCTGTCCCAGGCGGCCGCGGGCGAGAAGCTGCCGTCGCTCGCGGTCACGCTGGCCTATGTGGCGGCGTGTGGCGGGGACGCCGAGGAGTGGGAGCTGCGGTGGCGCCAGGTGGGCGAGGAACTGGCCGCGCGGTCGGCCGGCGGGGACGGTGCGGGTGCGCCGTATCGGGGACTGGCCCGCTTCGAGGCCGATGACCACGCGCGGTTCTTCGGCCGTGACGCGCTCACCGGCGCACTCGTGCAGTTGGTGCGCGAGCACCGGGTCGCGGCTCTCTTCGGCCCCTCCGGGAGCGGCAAGTCCTCCCTGCTTCGTGCCGGGCTGATCCCGCGTCTGCAGTGCACCGACGACTCCGGTCTGCGGCCTGCCGCGCTGCGGATTCTCACCCCGGGGCCGCATCCGGTGCGCAACCATGGACGGCTGTTCGCCCCGTCCGAGGCGGATGGGGAGGTCTGGCTGATCGTCGACCAGTTCGAGGAGTTGTTCACCCTCTGCACTGATCCAGAGGAACGCAGTCGGTTCATCGACCTGCTCCTGGCCGCGGAGGATCCCGGTGGACGACTGCGGGTGGTGCTGGGCGTACGTGCGGACTTCTACCCCCGCTGCGCCGAGCACCGAGGGCTGGTGACCGCGCTGCAGCACGCGACGCTCATGGTCGGTCCCATGAGCCCGGCCGAGTTGCGCGAGGCCATCGTCAGGCCCGCCAGGGCCGAGAACGTCGTCGTCGAGCGGGCGCTGACCAGTCGGCTGATGGACGAACTGGCGGACGCACCGGGCGGGTTGCCCTTGCTGTCCCACGCGCTCTTGGAGACCTGGCGTCGCCGCCGCGGCAGGACCATGACGGTGGACGCCTACGAAGCGGCGGGCGGTGTGCACGGCGCCGTCGCCCAGACCGCCGAAGACGTCTACACCGGGCTCTCCCCGACCCAGGCACGCCTGGCCAGGCGTATCCTGCTGCGGCTCATCGCTCCGGGCGAGGGGACGCAGGACACCCGACGCCCCGTTCCGCACGTCGAACTCGACACCGGCGACCCGGCCGGCACCCGTGTCGTCCTCGAACGGCTGGCCAGCGCCCGGTTGATCACCCTTGATGACGGTATCGCCGACCTCGCCCACGAAGCGCTGATCACCTCGTGGCCCCGCTTACGCGGCTGGATCGAGGAACAGCGCGACCGACTGCGCGTACACCGGAAGCTGACCGAGGCCGCCCAGGCATGGCAGGAGCTGCGGTGCGACGTCGGGGTGCTGTACCGCGGAGCCCGTCTGGCCACGGCGAAGGACGCCTTCGCCACTCCCCCGGCGCGGGCCGAACTGACCGAGCTGGAAGGGAAGTTCCTCGATGTTTCGATCGCCGCCGAGGAAGGCGAGCGGGCGGCCGCTCGTCGCCGTACCCGTCGCCTTCGTCAACTCGTCGCGCTGCTCACCACCGCGGTCCTGGTGGCCAGTGTCAGCACCGTGCTCGCCTTCCGCGCGCAGCGGTCCTCCGACCGGGAACGCGACATCGCGGTGTCGCGGCAGGTGGCGATCGAGGCCATGGCGCAGCGGGCCACCACTCCTGCTCTGGCAGCGCAACTCGGCCTGGCCGCCTACCGCCTGGCTCCCACCGCCGAAGCCTTGGGCGCCGTGCTCAGCACTTTCGCCACGCCCTACGCCCACCAACTGACCGGCATCGCCAATGCCGCGGACTTCAGCCCGGACGGGCGCACCCTGGCCACCGCGACCGAGGGCCACGCGGTGCGGCTGTGGAACCTCGCCGGCCCGGGCGGCCCGGTGGGGCTGGCCACCCTCACCGGGCACTCGGACACGGTCCGGTCGGTGCGGTTCAGCCCCGACGGCCACCTTCTGGCCACCGCCGGCGTCGACCGGACCATCCGCCTGTGGGACGTCACCCATCCCCAACGCCCCCACCGCCTGGCAACCCTCGGCAATCACACCGACAATGTCTGGTCGGTGGCGTTCAGTCCCGACGCGCACACCCTGGCGGTCGCCAGCGACGACCGCCGCACCGTCCGACTGTGGCACGTCGCCGACCCCCGGCACCCCGACCGACTGGCTTCCCTGGTCGGTCACGCCGACACCGTGCTGTCGGTGGCGTTCAGCCCCGACGGCCAGACCCTGGCCACCGCCGGAGACGACCACACCGCCCGCCTGTGGGACGTGGCCGATCCCCGCCATCCCCACGGCCTCGCCACTCTGGACGGCCACACCGACACCGTGTGGTCGGCCGTCTTCAGCCCCGACGGACGCACCCTCGCCACCGCCAGTGCGGATCGGACCGTACGCCTGTGGAACATCTCCGATCTCGAGCATCCACGGCCTCTCGCCACCCTCTGGGGACACACGGACGCCGTCCGTACGGCGGTGTTCAGCCCGGACGGGCGCACGCTGGCCACAGCCGGCAACGACCACACCGCCCGCCTGTGGGAACTCGCCGACCCCGAACATCCCCACCACCTCGCCACGCTCACGGGCCATACCGACAACGTCGTCCAGGCGGCCTTCAGCCCGCAACGCCACACCCTGGCCACGGTCGGCGACGACTCCACCGCACGGCTGTGGGACATTCCCGGCCCGATCCTCACCGGCCACACCGACGGCCTCTACGGCGCGGCGTTCACTCCCGACGGCCATGCCCTAGCCACCGCAGGCATCGATCACACCGTGCGTTTGTGGAACGTCAACGACCCCAGCCATCCGCAACAACTCGTCACCCTCACCGGCCACTCCGGAACCGTCCGATCGGTCGCCTTCCGTCCCGACGGCCGGCTGCTCGCCACGACGGGCGACGACCGCACCGCGCGGCTGTGGGACGTCACCGATCTCCGGCACCCGCGTCCCGTGGCCACCCTTCATGGCCACAGGGACACGGTCTGGAAGGCCGCGTTCAGTCCCGACGGGCACACCCTCGCCACCACCAGCGAAGACGCCACCGTCCGCCTGTGGGACGTCGCAGACCCACACCACCCCACCCCGACGGCGGAGCTGACCGGGCATCACAACAACACCGAAGGGGCGGCCTTCAGCCCCGACGGCCACCTCCTGGCAACGACCAGCCAGGACCGTACCGTCCGCCTGTGGGACATCGCCGACCGCCGGCACCCGCACAGCCTCGCGGTTCTGACCGGCCACACCCAGTCCATCCGCTGCGCCGCCTTCAGCCCCGACGGCCACACGCTCGCCACGGCCGGCCTCGACGGCACCGCCCGCCTGTGGGACGTCACCGATCCGCATCACCCCCACCGCCTGTCCGTCCTCACCGGCCACACCAACGCCGTCTACGGCGTGGCGTTCAACGGCGACGGGCGCGTCCTGGCCACGGCCAGCGCCGACAACACCGCACGCCTGTGGAACGTCGCAGACCCCGGCAGACCGACGGCACTGGCCACACTCACCGGCCACACCGACCGCATCTACGGACTGGCCTTCAGCCCCGACGGCCACACCCTGGCCACCGCCGGCGCAGACGCCACAGCCCGCCTGTGGGAGACCGATCCCCACCGCGCCGCCACTCGGATCTGCACCACCGCCCACCCCACACTCACCCCCTCCGACTGGAACCGCTTCTTCCCCGGGCTCCCGTATCACCCACCCTGCTAGGACCTGTCCGGGGTCCGCAGGAAAGGAGCCGTAGCCAGTCCTGGATCTGGTCGACAGCCCCGCACTCCTTGCACGTCCATGCACGGATGTGGAGGGGCTTGGGGTCGTCCTTGACGCCGCAGGCCGAGCAGACCTGGGAGGTAGGATCGAAGCGTTCGATCCTACCGAAGTACCGGCCGTGCCTGGCGGCCTTGTATTCGGGCATCGCAACGCATACGGACCATCCGGCGTCGTGCACGCTCTTGGCGAGGCGGGTGCGCCCGAGGCCGGACACCGCGAGGTTTTCCAAACTGACGAGCCAGGCGTCATCAGTAGACGATGGACACGACCTGGCACGCAGCTTCGGCGAGTCGGCGCTCTCCTTGGACGTGGGCTCGGCCAAGGGCGGTGGCGGGGTCGATGCCACGTGTGCACAGGCGCCAGGCGGTTTCCGTATCCAGCAGTACCGATGCGGTCGGCCGGCCGCTGGGCGGTTCGGCCAGTGACCAGCGGTCCGCAGTGGCGGTGACGGTCCACCTGCCGCCGACCGGCCCCTCGACGAGCACTTGGATTTGGGCCCCGGCAGGTGCTGTCGTATGACGCAGGGTGTGGGGCAGGGCCCGCATGAAGGTGTCCAGGACCGTGGACAAGGCATGCGGTTCCGGGTCGGTTTCGCTGCCGATGGCATGGCGGATCTGCTGCCGGTGTGTCCAGTACTCGGTGAACTCACGGGCGATGTCCAGCCATCCTGGCGTCGGGTCGGCTCCCGCCCACGACACGCCCAGGGCGGGCGCTTTGAGGTCGGCGGTGGCGAATCGCTGGGCGAGCTGAGTCCCGGCTACCTCCAGGGCATCGATCAGCGAGGCGGGGCTGTCATCGGCGTGGAGTTCGACCCATTCCTGATTGGTGCGGTGGATGAACGCTTCCAGCGTCTCTCCAGGCATGAAAGCACGCCGGTATCCGCCTGGGGTGCGCCCGAGGCGTCCGTAGTAGTCGCCGAGGATGTGGGAGGCGAGGTCATGCACGGTCCAGAGCGGGACTGCCGTCTTGCTCCAGTCGGCGGGCCGCAGGCCACGCAAGGTGTCGAGGAGTGCTCCCAGCTCCGAACCGAACAACGGGCGAGCGTCGATCGGGTCGCCCAGCCAGGAAGTTCCGGACGTGTCGTTGGACTCGGGACTCATGGTCCAAGCCTGTCAGCCGGGAGCCCCGGGCTGCCATCGAATACTCCGCGCGTCGGAACGAGGGGTTGTGCCAGTCATCCGTCCGAGACCAGACCGGTGCCGGCCAGGCAGCCGTCGACCGGGTCGGGGCGGTATGGGACCTGCTCGAGCCTGCGCACACAGCATTCCCACGCCCCACAAGCCCACCGCCACAAACCACCCGGGACGTTCCTCGGCCAGCGGCCCCGCGGAGACACTCAGGCCCCAACTGCCGCCCAGCGCCCAGTAGAAATGCAGCACACCGAAAGCGACCGCCCACGCACACGCGCCGCGCCCCCACAACCCGGGCGTCGTCTTGTCCTGCGGATCTTCATGCATAGCCAGGAGCATGCCACGGTCGTGGCACGTCCCCACCAGCACCGACGAGAAACCAGCACGCCCCGTCCCTGTGACCGTCAAACGCGACTGCATACATCGGACTTGATCGACCAGATGCGTCGTGGCCCTCCAAGTCGTCACGAGCAGACCTGGGCTCCCGCTCCGCAGTGCTCGACTCAATCAATTCGCGCAGCGGGATGTCAGGAAAATGACATGCGACAGTGCCAACCACTGCCAGTTACTGCCAGCCACTCCGATGACGGAATGACTCACGATTCTGCGAGACGCAGACGGACCGGTGCTTCCACGCGGGTCATTGGGCCGGACTGTCCCCACCTTCCCTCGCAGCACGCCATCACTGCCCACGACGAGGCCAGGCACACATCCACCTTCAGCAGTCGTTGACCGGCGACCGGGCGTGGTGACGGCGGTAGTACGAGAAAGTGACGGCAGCAAGCAGCGGGCCCCAGAGGACCAACGGTTGGTAGAGAATGCCGACGACGAGGTTCCCGGCGCGCGTCATGTCAGCGTGCGGGTATGTCCACCACAATGGGACATTGGCCCAGAGCAGGGTCAACGCAACCGCGCCGAAAGCGGCAGGGACGACGGCAGCCATGGGACGGACTCTCCGTCCCCCGATCAAGGGCACCCACCCCGGCACGACCTCGCCCCAGGGCCGTACCAGACCGATCGTCAGGAAGGCACCCAGCTCGCAGAGCACACTGAGTGTCAGCATCCACGCCTTCGCCCCCACCGTCTCGAAGCCGGCGAAGCCGGCAGCGCTGTATCCGGCCGGGTATCCGAGCACCAAGGCGATGCGCCACAGACCACTCGGCAAGACCACCAACGTGGTCACATGCGCGGCCCAGACCGCCCAACGAGGAGCCGGCACTGCGGGTGTGACAACAGTGGACGGGTTCGCCTGGATGCTCATGCGAACCATCTTCACGTGCTGCGCAGAACGTGCCATCAGCCTGCGCGGCTGTCCCCGCTAGCCACGTGGCACGAGACCTGGAGGACGCGATCAACCGCGCGGGGGAACCACCGTCATACTCCGGGACGATGGACTCAGCGAGGACGTCGGAACCGCCCCCCGATGCCACCTCCCCCGCACCGAGGACGGCATGATGGCCAACCCGCCCTGATATCAGCCACGTTCCGGCTCTCAACCTATTCCGGTGACCGTCGAGGCCACGGAAAGGATCAGGGCACCGAGCGTGCCCACAACGCTGTAGAGCGACAGCTTGCGCCGGTCGTCGCGGTGGCGGACATAGAGCGCGGTGGCGCCGGCGAAGGCCAGGCCACCGGCGATGAACCACGGGCCCCACAGATAGAGGTACCAACCAGTCAGCGCAGCCAGATCCGGCTCAACAGAGGCGGCCCCGGTCTCGACCAGCACCCCGTGGACAACGAACAGGCCACCATGCCACGTGAGCAGGGTCGCCGCGCCGGCGCCGCAGAACACCATGAGTCGGCTGGTCCGCAAGCCCCGTGGTCGCGTCAGGCCGATGCCGACCAGGGCCCCGAAGAGCTTCAGGACGCCGGTTACCACCAGGACGGCCAGGAACCACGGCACGCCGTCGCGAGCGAGGTTCACCAATGACGGCGACACCGTCGACTGCGCACCGAAGGTATTGCCCGTCGCCCAGACGAAGCTGGGTACCGCGAACAAGAACCCCCATGCCGCAGCGGCGTATCCAGGCCATCTGCTCAGGTGGAGGCGTGCTGCCCGGGACGGGACGGGACGCGCTGTGTCATCCAAGGAACGCATGATTGACATGACTCGATCATGACTTGACATGTGGCGATACGCCTCGTCCGTATGGATGATCTGCCTTCCCACTAGAGCTGGCTCTCGGCGCCCGAGCTGCGGGCGTCCCACGGAAGGGCGGAGGGCGGCTGCCGCCGGCACTGATCGCGGCGCGTAAGCGAGCGCCGTCGCCCGTGTAAGACCGATCGGTCCGCGCTTGGCAGTCGCATACGCCGCGAAGTAGCGGTACCCGGACCAGTCCTCCTCGGCAACCGACACAGCTCAAGCCCGGCTGGGTGGCAGACCAGCCGCGGACACTGCGCGGAGCGCACTACGGGGCGCACTCCCACGCTCCAGGGAACACCAGTCGCAGTGGCCAATCACCCCTGAACCGGGCGGTATACGCCTAACATCCCACCATGCGCCACAGGTTTGCCGTAACAGCCATAGCAGTTGCCGTGCTCGCCGGGCTGGCTGCCGTGTCGGGTTGTGCCACCGACGACGTACCGGCCGTGAGCACTCTGGTCTCCACATCTCCCTCGCCCTCCCCGCTCGCCAGCGCCACCGGGTCCGCGCACCTCTGGTCCGCGCAACGGATGCGGAGCGCCCGGCCGTTCCGCCACCAGCCGGGGGTCTCGCACACCCCGCCGCCCACCACGTCCAACGCCCGTGTGGGCGCACTGTTCAGCCATGGCGGCAGCGGTGATCACTTCTGCACCGGGAGCGTCGTGGACAGCCCCGGCAAGTCCGTGGTGATCACTGCTGCGCACTGCATTCACACCGGCAAGGGCGGCGGCTACCAGACGGACCTGGCATTCGTCCCGGGCTACCGTGACGGGCAGACACCCAACGGCACCTGGCCGATCACGAAAATGGTGGTGGACGACCATTGGGCGCAGTCCTCCGACCCCGGATACGACGTGGGGTTCGTCATCGTCGGCAAACTCGACGGCAAGGGGATCGCCGATGTTCTGGGCGCCAACAGCTTCGGCTACAACGTCGGTTACGGCAACGACGTACGGATCACCGGCTACCCGGCCAGCGGCCAGGACCCCATCTCGTGCGTCAACAAGTCCACGAAGTTCCAAACGGGCCAGATGAAGGTGAACTGCACCGGCTACAGCGGCGGAACCAGCGGAAGCCCCTGGCTGACCCACTTCAACCGCGCCACGCGTACCGGCGAGGTCGTCGGTGTCATCGGCGGCTACGAGACCGGCGGTGACACCGACGACACCTCCTACAGCCCCTATTTCAACGACGCCATCAAGTCCCTCTACGACAAGGCCGTCAGCGAGGAGAGCCAGGTAGTCGGCGCCCCTTCGAACACACCAAAACCTTAGAGTTTCTGACGAAATAATCAGGATGCGGTGCGCAGGCCGGTCGGCGCGGGCCGGCCCGGCGGAGCCAGCTGCTCCAGTCATGGCTCAACGAACATAAGAGTTTGCTGTGAAGGCGAAACCGAACCACAACTCCATGTGCCTCAGGGGCGTTTGGTAGCTGAGAGGTGCTATTTCAGGCACCCGTAAGGCCCTAAGGACAACATCATGAAGCGTGTCTACCGCCTCGCTGTCGCAGCCGCCCTCAGCACCGCGGCCGTCACCGGAAGCGCGGCAGCTGCTGTCGCCGCCCCGGCGCCCGGCGCCCTCGTGGCCGCCGCCCACCACCCGCTCCACAAGATCGCCAAGCCCGCCAAGGTCACCGTGACGGCGGCGGCCAACAAGCACAACATCCGGGCCGGGCAGGAGCTCCGCATCACCGGCAAGGTGACCGGCGTCCGTCCGGGCACGAAGGCCCGCCTCCAGCAGCAGGACCACCGCCGGTGGGTCAACCTGCCGGTCACCGCCACCACCCAGAAGCACGGCGCGTACCTGCTGCACGTCAAGCCCACGCACAAGGGCCGCACCGTCTACCGCGTCGCCGCTGGCGGCGCCGTCTCCCACGACGTGATCGTCACCGTGCGCTGACCTGATCACACCCCATAGCGCAACGGCCCGGAGGAGAGGCGCCCTCCTCCGGGCCACGGCCAGCCGCCTCGGTGGAGATCGGCACGCGCGAACGCACGGTTGACCAATCCAGTGTCCTGCGTGAAGTGGGCGTTCCACTTCAAACCATGGCGTGTGCAATGAGTGAAGGGTGTGACGTTTCGTTCTTCACGTCACACCCGAGCGTGCAATCTGGCGCATGCGGGGGGCCGTTCAAGGGCTCCCGCTCGCCGTGCACCACGCATGGCGACCCATCAGAGAAAAAGGACGCCCGTCACCATGAGCAACACCTCTGGCATCGAGACCCGCGAGATAGCCGACGACGACCTCGACAACGTCGCCGGCGGCCTCTCCGTCAGCGGCACCCTCGACGGCCTGACCGCCAAGTTTGTCCCCGGCCCCAACGGGGTGCCGGTCCTCTCCGGCGGCTCCATCAAGTCCCTCAGCGTCACCGTCTCGGACATCCCCCTGGGCCCGATCGGCGGCTGAGACACAGCGATCGCTCCCTGCGCCCATGGCTCGCCCTTTTGTGACCTCTGCCTGCAGAACGGCACTGCCGGTTCACGGGCCGAGCCAGGGCGTTTCGTCGGATTCCTTCGCCGACGTGGCGCCAGCCCGAACGGGGCTGGCGCCTTCTCGCTTCACTGCGTTCCCCTCGCCGGCCGCGTCCCGGTGCGCTTCCCCTGGCCACAGACACCGCGGGGATACGTCCACAGCAACACGCGGCTCAGGCAGGACCGACTCGCATCGCGCCACTCACGGGTCTGCCCACTCCGCGATCGAATCGCCGAGATGTGCCTGAGAGACGCCGCACGGTCCAACTCCCTGGTCACACGCGAAGAACACATGCGGCCGCTGTCACCTCGCGGTCGGACAAGACAGCCACCCGGGCCGAGGCGGGGCCCTCGCACCGTCGCGGGTCAGACCTTCGCAGGAGTGCTCGCCATCGACCCGGCGGGCGCATCATGAAGACGTCGATCGCGTCCTGGGCTTCCACGACGAATCCGTGGCGCTCGTAGAGTCGACGAGCACCACTACTCTGCAAGACGTTCAAACCCCTTCAGGAAGCTCGAGGGCACTGTCGCAAGCGGCGACAACGCCTCCGCTGGTGGGGCGTTCCGCCATGACGTGGTCTACGCGGTCCAGTGCCCAGCGCAGTGGCGGAGTGCGGTCAGCGGCCTTGAACTGGAGGTGGAACTCGGTGACGTTTTCCTTGTCGCGGACCGTTTCCGCGCCCTGAACCGCCTTGAGGATGCCGGGCCCGGCGGTCAGCAGCGGACCGAGGCGCCGCACTTGGGCTGCGGGCTCTCGGTGAGTTCGTCGAGGACGCCGGCGTGCCAGCCGAGGGTGTAGCTTTCCATGTCGACCCCGTAGACGTGGCGGGTCAGTTCGCTGATGCGGTCGCCGGCCCGGCGGGTGTGCGTCTCGATGACCCGGGGGCCGTTGGCGGTGAGCATCAACTCGGTGTGCGAGGCACCCTCGTTGACGCCGAGTGTGTCCAGTACGCGGCAGACGAACGCGAACAGTTCGGCGCGCTCGTACGGGGACACCTCGGCCGGGCTGAAGTGCGCCATCTCCATGAAGTCGGCATTGAACTCCTTGTCGGTGAAGCCGAGCAGGACGTGCCGGCCGTTGAAGGTGAGGACCTCGGCCCCCATTTCCCGGCCTTCGAGGAACTCCTCGATGAGGAAGGTGGAGAAGTCCAGGGCGGTGAGTCTGTCCCAGACGGTGTCGATGTCCTCGGGGGTGTCGATCCGGAAGACTCCGTAGCTTCCCGAGGCGGCGATCGGCTTGACGAGGAAGGGATAGCCGTAGCGCGCGGCGAAGTCGACGACGTCGGCGCGGTCCCGGCCGCGGCTGGCGCCCACCTCCCCCACGCCGGCGGCGTTCAGCTGCTCGCGCATGGCGAACTTGTCCATCACCAGTTCCACCGTGCGCGGGGAGACGCCCGGCAGTCCGAGGGCCTCGTTGATGTGGGCGGTGGCGAGCTGCGCCCACTCGGTGAGGGTGACGGCCGCCGCGAACGGGCGGAAGGCGTAGAGGCCGCGGGCCACCTCGACGGCCTTTTCCACGTCCTTGTAGTCCAGGAGGACGGTCAGGTCGGTCAGTTCGGCCTGGTCCGGGGTGAACTCCTTGGCGAGTTGCAAGTGGATGACCTGCAGTCCGAGCTTCTGTGCCTTGCGCAGGAGGGAACCGTTGCCGCCCAGGAGGAGGACGGTCTTGTCCGCTGCTGTCATGGGAAAAAAGCCTCCGCGGAGCTGCCGTCTAGGGCTCCGTAATTGTCGGGTCGGTGTGTCGGTGTGTGTGGTGGCGGTGAAGGACGGGTGTCGGTCACCGGACCGAGGTGATGCGGTGGACCGCGGGCGCGCCGATCAGGCTGATGGCCGCGGCCGCGAGGAAGAGCAGGCGGTAGCCACCGCAGGCGCCGATGAGCGCACCGGCCACCAGGGGCTCCAGGGAAGACGGCCGTCCTTGATGAAGAACAGCAGACAGCTGTTGGCCAGGACGTTGGCGAGATTGATCAGCAGCGGGCTGCCGAAGGCCAGGCGAACTCGGTGCCGAGCCGCGGGTGGTGCGCCGGCGGTGCGGCAGGGGTTGGGCGCAGTGGTGCGGCGTCGCGCGGCCGGTGCACGAAGGGCCAACCGAAAGCGATGACTCCCGGCGCATGCGATCCGCCGGGCGTTCCCGGGTCCGGCGGGGCGTCGCCGCGGAGCGGTCGGACGGGGTGGATGCTTGTGTCACTTCACGACCGCTCCAGGGACGACGTTCAGCGTTCCGTACGCGTTCCGTACGGACAGGCTTGCCGTGACGGGAAGTTCTCCAGGAGTTGAACAGAGGGAAAATGCGCGGCAACACCCCTTCCTTCCCCCTAAGACCCCCCTCATCGCGGCACCCCCTACGTGCGGGACGGCGGTGTTGCCCAAATGTTCCTCAATCAACTCCGGAACGGTGAGCTGCCCGGCGTGCCGTGCGGCGACCGGGATGTACAGTCCGCGAAACCTTATGAGAAAGCACCGGTCACCCGGCGAGCATCTCGGCAAGACCGATGAGAACGGATGGACATGCCTGTTTTTGATCCGCTGCCCGCGGCGCCTGCGGTAGGTGATCTTCCACTGCACCTGTGGGACGCCGCAGAATTCACGGTGGTGCCGTGGCCGGCGGACACCTGGGAAATCGGCTACAACTCGCACACCTGGTTGCTGGAACGCGACGGCGACCGTGCGGTGTTGAAAGCCGTACCGAAGGGATACGGCGTCAAGTTCGCCTCCGGTCTCCGGGCGGCGGAGCTGGCGGAGCGGGCGGGCATACCCTCCGCGGCGCCGCGCCGCACCCTTGCCGGCGAGGTCGTCGCGGAACAGGGCGACTGGTGCTGGGGGCTGTTGGAGTACCTGGACGGCCGGCCGACCAACACCGACGAACCAGCTGAACTGGCCCTGGTGGGCCGGACGTTGGGTCGTATTCATGAGAGCCTGCGCGCGGTGCCTCCGCTGCCGGAGACGATGGTCTGGTCGCGGATGGAGTGGCTGCTCGAACCGCAGCCGTTCCTGGCGGACCTGGAATGGATCCAGCAGGCGATTCGCGAGGGCTTCGCCGCGCTGCCCGAAAACCTGTCGGACGGCATCATCCATTGCGATCCCCGGCTGACCGAGTTCCGCTTCGACGGCGCCAAGGTCGGGCTGCTCGACTGGGGCGAAGTCATGCACGGGCCGCACATGTTGGACGTCGCGACCACCTTGAGTTTCACGAAGCCGGAAATCGATCCGACGCCGTTTCTGCGTGGGTATCTGGAGACGTCACCGGCCGGCGTCGAGGAATTCGCGCAGCTGCCGACCATGTTGAAACTGCGGGCCGCCATCGAAGGGTGGATCTACGCCCGTCGACGGCACTTCGATGTCGATCTCGGGCAGGTCCGCGAGCACACGAACAGCACGTTGATAGAGCGGGCGCGGGAGAACATCGCGGCCGCCGACGCATTGCCGGCGGACCATTACCTGATCTGATGCGCACCGTAGCCGCCGGGCGCCGTCCGCGTCGCGCCCGGCGGCTTTCGCTGTGCGCGGCTCCTCACCCGGGTCGCAGTGCCGCGACGGCGTCGCGAACGGGTACGTCGCCGGTGGAGACGGCCAGTGTTCCGCACACCGGTACCGGACCGGTCAGTATTTCGCAGAGGGTCGCGGCCAGGTCGGTCCGGGCGATCCGTCCGTCGGGGCGGGGGTCCGCGCCGGTTCCCATCCGGATGCGGCCGGTCGCGGGGGCGTCGTCGAGGGTTCCGGGGCGGAGTACGCACCAGTCCAAGTCACGGGCGTGCAGGGCATGTTCGGCCTGCTGCTTCTCCCGGAGGTAGGCCGGGAGCCGGTCGCCCAGTTCGGCGCGGACCGTCTCGTCGGGCAGCAGCGCGCTCACCATCACGTAGCGGCGCACACCGGCCCGTTCCGCGGCTCGGGACAACAGCTCGGCCGGGGAGGCCGCGGTGGTGGCCGCGCCCAGTGAGCCGGGGCCGGTGCCGGTGCCGGCGGCCAGGACGACGGCACCGGCACCGGCGAGGGCCTGCGACAACCCGTCGCGCACGCCGTCACCGTCGGTGTCCAGCAGGACCGTCTCCACGCCCGCCGCCCGTAGTGGCTCCCGCTGCGCGGCCTTGCGGATCAGTCCGACCGGCGTGCACCCGTACGCCGGCAACGCCTGTGCCAGTCGGGCGCCGAGAGCCGTGGTGATGCCCAGGACGACCACGCGCATCGTCAGCCCGCCTCTCCGGCGGCCCCGGCGAGACCCGCTCCGGGTTCGCCGGACGCCTCGGGTTCCTCGGTGCGCTTGGGCAGGGTGAGGGCCAACGCGGCGGACAGCACGGCGGCCACGGCGCCGGAGCCGAGGGAGGCCGCGGGGCCGGCGAGGTCCAACAGGCGGCCGCTCAGCGGCAGCATGGCGGCGGCGCCGGCGGTCGTCGAGGTGGCCAGCCATCCGAACGCCTCGGCGCGCCGGTGTTCCGGTGTCAGGTCGCCGATCCGGGAGTTGCTCGCGCCCAGGCTCGGCGAGACCACCGATCCCGTGACCGTCATCACGAGGGCCAGCAGCCATACGGGAGTTGCGTCGGTCGCCGGTGGGAACAGGAGGGCGAGGACGCCGATGCCGACCGCCAGGCCGCCGATGCCCAGGGCGCTGCTGCGCTGTCCGCCGCGGCCGACGACCAGCAGCCCGCCGAGTGCGGAGCCCAGCGCGAAGAGCGCGATCAGCACACCGGCGATGCCCGGTGTCCCGCGGTCGCGGCCCCAGGCCACCACCGAGAGGTCCACCGAGAACAGCGCGGCCATCAGGAAGAACGGGACGAGGATGGCGCGTACGAAGACCTGGTCGCGCAGGAGCGAGCGCTGCTTGCCGTGCGTGGCGGGTTCGGAGCCGGTCGTGGCGGGGGGNGCGGCGCGGTCCAGTGCGGCCGCGCGCAGTACGAGCCCGAAGAGCAGCGAGCCGCCGGCGGCGAGCACCGCGCAGACCACCACGGCCGCCGGGCCCCCGGCGAGGGTGACCACCCCGGCCGCCAGCAGGGGGCCGGCCATCGCCACGATCTCGTAACCGGTGGCCTCCAGCGTGTAGAGCGACTCGCGGACGTCCCCCTTGGCCAGTCGGGGCCAAAGGGCCCGGGATATCTGGGAGATCGGGGGCAGGGTGAGTCCGGTGAAGAAGGCGATCGCCACGGCCACGGGCCAGGCGCCGGCGGGCAGCAGCACCGCTGCCAGGATCAGGGCGACGAGCCCCACGGCGTACCCGCCGCCGGTGACGAACAGCAGCGTGCTGGCCGAGCTGCGGTCGGCGACCCGCCCCCGGATCGGGCCGGCCACCGCCTGGCCGATGGCCATCGCGCCGGTCACCAGGCCGACGGTGGTGTAGCCGCCCGTCCAGCCGGCGATGAGGAAGGACAGCGCGACCGGCAGGCCGCTGAGGTGGATGCGGCCGAGCAGCGACAGCGGGAGCAGCGTCTTCAGCCGTGGGATATTGGACAGCGCGCGTAGCGGACTCGACATTCCTGACTCTCCTTGTGTGGTGCGTTCAGCCGTCAGGCGCGAGCCGCGTGCTGCACCATGCCGTCCAGTGCGTCCCTGATCAGGGCCAGAACGTGCGGGCGCTGCTGCTCGAAGAAGAAGTGACCGCCGGTGACCTCGTGCACCGTGCAGGGGCCGGTGGTGTGCGCACGCCAGGCGGCGGCGTCGGCGGACGAGACGCGGGGGTCGGTGGTCCCGGTCAGCACGGTCAGCGGGCAGGGGACCGCCGTGCCCGCCCGGGGCACGTAGGACTCGGCCAGCCGGGAGTCGGCGCGCAGGGCGGGCAGGACGAGTTCCAGCAGGTCCGGGTCGCGCAGCAGGGCGGGGGCGGTGCCGCCCAAGGCGCGCATCTCCTCGATGATCTCCGCGGTGCTCAGCCGGCGACCGCCGCGGGGCGGGCGGACCGAGGGGGCGCGCCGGCCCGAGACGATCAGTCCGCGCAGCGGACCGGCGCCGTCCCGCAGCGCCAGGGCGGTCTCGTACGCGATCAGGGAGCCGAGGCTGTGCCCGAAGAGCACCAGCGGGAGGGGCGGACCGGCGCGCAGCACGTCGGTGACCGCGCCGACCATCGCGGTGAACTCCTCCACGGGTGCCTCCCGGTGGCGTTCCTGCCGGCCCGGGTACTGCACGCACAGCAGCTCTCCCTGCGGAGGCACGGCGGCGCGCAACCACGGGTAGTACGCGGCGGAGCCGCCGGCGTGCGGGAAGCACACCATGCGGAACTCCGGCTCGGGACAGGTCCCGTAGCGCACGAGCCAGTTGTCGGGTGAGGGCGCGCTGGGTGGCGTCACCGGTTTCCTTCCTTGCCTGCCGCGGCACCGGTCACAGGACGTTCACCCGTGCTCCCAGTTCGGAACGGCGGCGGATCTTGAGCTTGCGGTAGATGCGCGTCAGGTGCTGTTCGACGGTGCTCGCGGTGACGTACAGCGCGTTGGCGATCTCCCGGTTGGTGTATCCCTCGGCCGCGAGCCTGGCGACCTTTCCTTCTGCGAGGGTGAGCGCCGGTCCGCCGGCGGCCCAGGGGGCCTGGGCGGCGGCGCTCTTGTCCTGCGCCGCGGTGGTTCGGGCGGAGGGCTGTGCGGGGTCCGGCGGGCGGACGGCGGGGCCGGGCGAGGTGGCCGGGGTGTGCCGTGCGGCGAGGGCCCGGATCTCCTCCAGGGCCCGGACGCCACCGCATTCCCGGGCGAGTCGCTCCGCGCGGCGCAGTGTTCTGCGGCCGTAAGCCAGGTCGCCGGTGAGCTGGTAGGTCTGTGTCAGGGCGCCGAGCGTGCGGGCCAGTTCGAGCGGGTCGCCGCACCGTTCGAGCACCATCGCCGACTCCCGCAGGCCCGCCGCGCGCCGTCCCATCGGGGAGGCCATGGCGCGCAGCCGGAGCGCGATGCCGCGGCTGCGGGCGTGGGGGGCCGGGAAGAGGTCGAGGTGTTCGTCGATCCGGACCCGTGCCTCCTCCCGTTCCCCGAGGCGCAGCAGGGTCTCGGCGAGGTCCAGGCGCCACGGCACCAGGCCCGGCAGTTCCATTTTCCAGGACCGCAGGATGTCCCCGCAGCTGCGGAAGTCGTCGAGGGCGGCCCGCAGGCCACCGGTGGCCAGGTGGTGTCGGCCCCTGGCGCGCAGGTGGACCAGTCCGTAGGGGCTGCGCGCGTAGAACGCCGGCATGGGCTGGGACAGTTCCTTCTCGACCTCCTGGTGCCGGCCCTGTTCGGTCATGGCCAGGAGGTGGAGGCCGCGCGGGAGTCCGAGCAGGATGCCCCACTTCGGGGCGTCCAGCAGTTCCAGTGCGGTTTCCACCGAACGCACCGTGCCGGCCGGGTCCCCTCGCGTCAGGTCGACGACGCCCTTGGCCACCGAGAGCATCGCGGTCCACAGTGCGGGCACCGGTGTGCCTCCGGCCTCCACCGCGGCCTGGATGGACCAGAGTCCGTCGGCGTCCAGTTGTTCCGCGGCCAGCAGCGAGAACAGGGCGACCTGTGCCGCTTCGAGGTCGGCGTGGTCGGGCCGGGCACGTTGCAGGATCTCTTCGGCGCGGCGCGCCACGGGCTCCTGCCCGCCGCCGGTGAGCAGCCCGGGCAGTTCGCTCGCGCTGCGCAGCCACGGGAATCCGCCGATGACCATCTCCGGGTTCAGCTCGCATCCGTCGCAGGCCGCGGCGTGCGGCCTACCGGGGAACACATGACGGATCCAGAAGTCGGTGATGGCGAGTTCGATGCGGGTCTCGGGATCGCTCGGGCGGCCGGCCCTGGCCATCGTGAACACCTCGTCGGCCTCGTCGGCGCGGCCCTGCCAGGCGAGGCGCCGGGACAGCCGGGAGAGCCATCGCCCGGACAGGCAGCCCTCGCGGGCGCTGGCCACCAGGGAGTTCAGGCGCCGGGAGACCAGGGTGGGGTCCACCCACCAGGTGGTGTCCAGCAGTTTGGCGTGGACCTCGACCCGGGTGAGGTCGTCGGTGCAGCCGTCGGAGGCGAGTTTGAGCAGGGCTATGGCGTGCTGGTAGTCGTAGCGCCGGGCCGCCTGGTCCGCGGCCTCGCACAGCATGCCCACCGCCCAGGGCTGCGGTGCGGCCTCCGCCGCGAGCAGGTGCTGTGCGATGTGCTCGGCCGGTGCGCCGTCCTCGTAGAGCACCTCCGCGGCGCGCAGCCGTAACCGTCGGGCCGCCTCGTGGTCCATGGCACCGGTCAGCACGTCACGGACGCGGGGGTGCAGCACCCGCCCCGGGGACAGCACGCCGCCGGCGGTCAGTCCGTCGAGTACGTGGTGCAGGTCGCGGGGCGCCAGTTCGACGAGGCGGGCCAGTCGGTCCTGGGTGCAGGACGGGCCCAGGACGGCCGCTGCCGCCACGACGTCGGCGGTGGCCGGGCAGTTCGAGGGACGCAGGCGGGTCAGGACGGTGTGCGCGAAGGAGGGGCCGTACACCGGTTCGTCCCGGTCGTCGCCGCCCGCGGTCACGATGTCGTCCAGCAGGGCCTGGAGGAGCAGTGGGTTCCCGCCCGTCACGGCCAGCAGTTCGTCGACCAGCGTGACCGCGGGGGCGCGGTCGAGGCGGCTGCGGACCAGTGCGACCACGCCCGAGCGGGTCAGCGGCCCGAGGATGAACGAGCGGCGGCGGGAGCGCGGGAAGAGGGGGACGGTGTGCCGGGAGTCGTGGGAGCCGGCGGACGGCCGGAAGTCGGAGACCAGCACGTGGATCGGTGCGGAGTCGAGGTGCCGGGCCAGTTCCCGCAGGAACGTCGTGGAGTCCGGGTCGGCGAGATGGGCGTTGTCCACGACCAGTAACAGCGGCTCGGCCGAGGCCAGGGCGACGAGATGCCGGGCGAGCGCGGTGGGGGCGGTCGGCGGCTCGGTGGCCGTGGTGTCGCGCAGCGCGTCCCGGACCGTTCCCACCACGTCGACCACGGCCGGCCCTTCCGGCTCGGGGCCGTCAACGGTCAGGACCCGCCGGCCCTGTGTCCGGGCATGCTCCGAAGCCGCTTCGAGCAGGGCGGACTTGCCGCAGCCGACCGGCGCGCTGACGGCGAAGAACTCTCCGCGCCCTGCCGTGTTTTTCGGCCCCGTGCGGTCGGCAAGCTCGCGCAACGGTGCTTCCCGCTCGACCAAGTACATTCCGCCTCCTGCGATGGGCATCGCCCAGTTCCCGTACGGCCAGGGCGCACTCCGTGGGAAGTCGCATTCGGAGGACCACGTCGTCGTCAGAACCCGCCTCCTCGACCGGTGAGGGTCGTGGCGTGTGCATGTGCAACAAGCCTTGCTCGGGCGACTTCCCCCCGGCGCCGAGCAACTCATTACGGCATCCGACCACAGTCCGCCCGATTCGCTCAAGATCGATCAGGCGATCCTGACCGATACCAGTCATTCCTACAGTCATCCCTACAGTCATCGCTACGGTCGCCGGCCGCGCGTCAGGAATCCGTAACCCGTCACGATCGCGTTCCCCCACGTCACAGCCTTCATCAAGCCACTGAACAACGCTTTCCGGCCGACCATTTGACTGATGCGCTCCCATTGGCCACACGCTCGCCAACCGTCCCGTAAGGGCAACCGCCGGATTCCGGATACCCGCCCGGTGCGGCGCGGCCGACCGTCAGGACCGGTGTGCCACAAGGGGACGAAGGCAAGCAGGAGACGGGAGTTGTTTGCAATAGCGCCTTCCGCAAGCAACTCCGCGCCCGCGGCGAAACGGAAGTGGGGGGTGCCCTCGACGTACCTGCCGAGGGCATCCCCCACCATGTGTCGTACTACCACCGTCTGGCGTGCCGGTCCGCCCAGGACGGGTCCTGGAGCGTACGGCGGTCCAGTTTTCCGCTGCCGGTGCGGGGCAGCCGGTCGAAGTGGTGATGGACCGTGGGCAGCATGTACTGCGGCAGCCGGGCGGCCGCGTGGTCGCGCACCTGCTGGGGCGACAGTCCCGCCGGCCCGGCCACCGCGGCCCGGAGCACCGCGACGGTCGGAGCGGGGCGGTCCACCACGACGGCGCACTCGCTGATGCCCGGGAACTCCAGCAGCACGCCCTCGATTTCGCCGAGGTCGATGCGGATGCCCCGGATCTTCACCTGGTCGTCCGCGCGCCCAAGGAACTGCAGCTCACCGGAGGGCAGCCAACGACAGATGTCCCCGGTGTCGTACATCAGCCCCGGTCCGCAGCCGAGTTCCCGCACGAAGCGCCGGGCGGTCAGCTCCGGGTCCCCCAGGTACCCGCGGGCGACCTGGACTCCCGCCAGGAACAGTGTGCCCCACACCCCTACCGGCGCCGGGCGGCCGTAACGCAGGACGTAGGCACGCGTGTTGTCCACCGGGCGCCCGATCGGCACGGTGCCCTCGCACGGGCCCGGCGGGCAGTCGTGCGCGGTCACGTCGACGGTGGCCTCGGTCGGCCCGTAGAGGTTCACCAGCCGGGTGCCCCGGTCCTCGAAGACCTCGTTGAACGAGGTGACCGCGGCCGGCGACAGGCTCTCGC
>NZ_KB891905.1 GCF_000373585.1 Streptomyces sp. MspMP-M5 | reverse complement strand
CCTCGCCCTCAGCAACTCCCTGGGCTTCGGCGGCCACTCCACAGTCCTCGCCTTCCGCCCGGGCACCTGAGCCCTCACCCACTCCAGGAGTCCCCGTCAAGACAAAACCCACCAAGACATCACTGCTATTCCCCCAACAACTAGTAATCTTCGGGGCGGCAAAGAACATGTCGACCAAAACATCCGTCGATCCGGGGGAACTGCGCGCTGCGGCCCATGCAGAGGACTCGATATCCGACGACATGACGGGCAGCTGCGGCAAGGCGATCAGCGCCACCAAGGACGCTGCAACCACCCTCAAAGGCTGGTCCCTGTCGCGAGCTCTGGAAGCCACCGCCACATCATGGAAGCCGTCCCTTGCAGGAATGCGTTCCCGGGCCGCAACTACCGCGACACCCGCCCAAAGATCGTGAAAGTCCCCAGGAGGGCGAGAGCCGACAGGACCGCTTCGACCTGTTCACCAAGCTGGAGAACTACCAGACGGAGATCAACGGGTGTCAGCAGCGGGCACAGACCGCCAGTGCCGAGGCGGCCCGCGCCCTGGGAGTCCTCAGCGGCGCCACCCTCGAACGCACCCTGCACGCCCGGCAGCGCGATCTCTTCCACACCGCCCTGGAACAGGCCGGCCCGGCCGCCGCCGACGGCTGGCGCGCCGTCCTCACCCCGCTCGCCGGCACCGACTGGTCGACGTTCACCGCGGGCGGTCGCCGCCCGTCGACGAACGGCCGGGGAGGACGGCAACGACGACGCGGGGGGGAATAGGAGGGGCAAAAACGACGCCCAGCCCTGTCGTCGCCGCCCCTCCCGACGGCTCACCCCGGCCGGCCCTCCGACGGCGACCTCCCGGCCAAGTCCCGGCGCACTCCCTGCAGTCAGGCGGACCGATGCGAGCCGCTCCCCGCCAGACACTCGATCAGTTTGGCGAGCTGCCCGGCATAGTGCTCGACCACTTCGGCCGAGCTTCCGTCGGCGCCGAACAGGCCGCGGGCCAGCTGGGGGTAGACCGCCAGCGCGTTGGCCGCGCTCATCTGGATGAGCAGCAGCGCGGCCGGGTCGAACCGGTCGTCGAGCTCGCCGGCCAGCTGCCGCCCGCGGATCGCCGCCACCTCCTGTTGCAACCGGGCGTCGCGTTCGGCTGCGCCCTCGTCATCCTCTCCCGTGTCGGCCAGCCCCTCCCAGGCAAGCAAGCGCCCACCGAGCCGGGGATCGACGCTGGCCCGTACGTAGCGCATGATCATCTCGGCGTAACCCATGTCGTCGGGCATCGCCTCGGCCTCATAGGCCCGCCACCGCCGGCCGATCTCCCGGTACAACCCCTCCTTGCCGTCGAAGTAGTACGAGATCAGCTGCTGGTTCACACCGGCGCGCGCGGCGATCTCGGACACCCGGGCGCCGGCGAAACCCTTGGCGGAGAACACCTCGGTCGCCGCGTCGACGATCAGCGCCTTGGTGCGCTCGGGGTCCCGCTGCCGCTCGTGCGCGGCCGGCGCCCGACGCGTCGTCCGCCGGGTGCTGGCGTCGCTCTTCTTGCTGGTCATGGCCAGGATTCTGCCATCCGACCGGCTAACTTAATCAACTATCCGTTTGACAAGTTCATTCATGCAGTTGATTCTGTCGCCCATGAATCGCCAGAAGACTCAGGTACTGATCGTCGGAGGCGCCCTCACGGGGCTGAGCGCCGCCGTCTTCCTCGCCCACAAAGGCATCCGGGTCATCGTGGTGGAGCGCCACCCCGACCTGCTCTCGCACCCCAGGCTGCGCGGCATCACCCCGCGGACCGTCGAGGTCCTCCGTCAGGTCGGGCTCGGTCCGTCGATCCGGCAGGAGAGCTTCAGCGGCGAGGACGGCGTCTTCGTACCGCTGCGTGCCAACACGCTCGCCGATGACTACGAAACGGTGGAAGAGGCCGGCCAGGCGGAGTTCATCGACCCCCGTACCTACAGCTCGTCGACCTACGCCGGCATCGACCAGGATCGTCTCGAACGCCTCCTGCACGACCGCGCCCGCCAACTCGGCGCCGAAATACGCCACTTCACCGAGGCGGTCTCCCTCGACCAGGACGAGGACGGCGTCACGGTGACCGTCCGGGACCGCGCGAGCGGCAACGAGGAAGCGCTTCGCGCGGACTATCTCATCGCCGCCGACGGGTCGAAGAGCCGGATCCGCAACTGGCTGGGAATCGACACCGACGGGCCGGGGGTGCTCTTCAACACCATCAGCGCACTCGCCCACGCGGACCTCTCGGCCGCCGTACGCGGCCGCCCGATCGGTATCGCCTACCTGCAGAAGCCGCGCCCGTTCAGCTCGATGATGCCGCACGACGGCTCGGGCACGCGCTGGCTGTTCGGCACCGGATACGACCCACGGCACGAGTCGCTGGCGGACTTCACGACCGAGCGGGTGGCGGAGATGGTCCGGGAGGCATCCGGGCTGGACGAGGTCGAGGTGTCGCTGAAGCCGCAGATCCCCGGCACCGACCTCACCGTGCTCGGCTTTCCCATCGGCGCCCAGGTCGCACGGTCGTACCGTTCGGGCCGGGTCTTCCTGGCCGGGGACGCGGCGCGCATCCAGCCGCCCACCGGCGGCTTCGGCGGAAGCACCGGCATCCAGGACGCCCACAACCTTGCCTGGAAACTCGCCGCCGTCCTCACAGGGCGGGCCGGCCCGGGACTGCTCGACACCTACGACGCCGAGCGGCGCCCCTACGGCCGGCTCGCCATGCAGCAGGCGTTCGCGCGCTTCGGCGACCGGATGGCCGACGGTGCCCAGGTGGAACTGCTCGACTACTCAGCGGTGACGATGGGCTTCCGGTACGCCTCGGCGGCAGTGCCTGGCAACCACGAGACCGACCCGATCCCCGCCGTCGAGCTGTGCGCGCAACCAGGCACCCGGGCGCCGCACCGCCCGACTGCGGACGGCGGTTCCACCCTCGACCTGTACGGCGAGACCTTCGTCCTGCTGACCGGCCGAGAAGGCCAGGCATGGGTCAAGGCCGCGCAGGACCTGGGCACCACGATGGGCGTCGAAGTCCAGTCATACGTCCTCGGCACGGACCTCCGTGTCGAGGACGGCGAGAACGCGCACGGCATCGGCCCGGACGGCGCGGTCCTCGTCCGCCCGGACGGCTTCGTCGCCTGGCGCAGCCACTCCGCCCCGATGCACCCAACTGACACCACGGACACGGCGGACGCCGCAGACCCCACGGGCGCAACCACGACCCTCGCCGAGATCCTCCGCTCCATCCTGGCCAGGCAGAGCTGAAGCCGTCGGCGTCGTCATGCCGGACGTCATGCCCGCCGTCGGCGCCGGCCCCCAGGAGGATCGACGCCGACGGCCCCAACCGTGCCCTGCCCGCGAGCAGGGCGGTCAGCGCGGTGCGAACAACGCGTTGAGCTCCGGGAAGGCGATGCCCTCGGCGAGGGACTCATAGCCGCCGGTGCCGTACAGCTCCTGTGCGGCACGGCGGGCGGCGGCGTACGCGGCCTGGGCCACGCCCGAGCCGAGGCTGACGCGTGCCACGCCGAGGCCGCCCAGCGCGGCGACGTCCGGCGCGCCGGGACCGGCCATGACGTTCAGTGGTACGGGGATGTCCGACACCAGGGCCTCGATGGTGGCCGCGTCGGCGACGCCCGGGACGAAGATGCCATCGGCGCCGGCCGCCACGTAGGAGCGCGCCCGCTCCAGGGTGTCCGTCAGCCGCGTGGCGGGGTCGCCCAGGCCGAACAGGTAGGTGTCGATACGGGCGTTGAGGAAGAGTTCCCCGCCCGCCTTCCCCAGCGCGGCGCGCGCCGCCGTCAGCCGGTCCCGGAGCTCGGCCGGGGGCCGGGTGCCGTCCTCGATGTTGATGCCGGCCGCGCCGGCCTCCAGCACGCCGACGACGGTCGCGGCGACCTCGGCCGCGTTCTGCCCGTAGCCGCCCTCGATGTCGGCGGTGACCGGCACGGCCACGGCGTCGGCGATCCGGGCGATCAGGTCCAGCGCCCGGTCGCGGGCGAGCGCGTCGCCGTCGGGAGAGCCGAGCGCCCAGGCGACACCGGCGCTGGTGGTGGCGATCGCGGGCGCCCCCGCGGCCTCGATGACACGGGCGCTGGCGACGTCCCAGGCATTGGCGAGGGCGAGGGGCCGGGCGGAGGCGTGCAGGGAGCGGAAGAGGCGGACCCGCTCCGCCTGTGTCGTGGTCATACGGCCATCCAACCAGCGGCCGCCGACGGCCGTCTGGCGGAAATCCGACATGACCACCGCTCCTCGACCACCGCCCGTCGACCACTGCCCCTCGACCGCCGGTCGACCATTCTCCTCCGCCGACCTTGCCCTCGCCCCCTCCTTCCGACGTGTCACACCCACGAGTTGAGTAGTGTCAAGGCACACCGCACACCGCACACCGCATCCGCACACGGCACACCCGCTCAGGAAGGAATCCGCACGGACGTCGAGCAGGCCCGGGAACGCATCGCCGAGATCCGCGCAGCCGGCGGCAAGGTGTCCACCGACGAACTGGACGCGCTGTGGGGAGCGTTGCCGCCGGTGCGGCCCGAGGAGATCCTCGGTGCCTGGCGCGGCGGCGCGTTCGTCACCGGCCACCGGATCGAAAGCCTGCGGCCCACCACCACAACGCCACCGCAACGCCGCCCCACAGTCGCTCCCTCCCCGACCCCGACCACCCCACAGAAAGCCGAAGCAACTGATGCGCATCCAGGCAGCCGTCGTGGAAGCCCCCGGAGGGCCCTTCACCCTCCGCGACGACCTCGTCATCGAGGCGCCCCGGTCCGACGAGATCCTGGTCAGGATCGCGGCAGCCGGTATCTGCCACACCGACCTCAGCACCCGGCAGAAGTGGCCACAGCAGCTCAGTCCGATGGTCTTCGGCCACGAGGGCGCCGGCATCGTGGAGGCGGTGGGCGACGAGGTCACCTCCGTACGGCCGGGTGACAGCGTGTGCCTGAGCTATCGCAGTTGCACCGACTGCCGCCAGTGCACCACGGGCCACCCCGCCTATTGCGACACAGGCATCTTCGCCCTCAACGCCAGTGGGACCCGGCCGGACGGCACCACCCCGCTGTCCCAGGCTGGTGACGGGAGCCCGGTCTACGGCAGCTTCTTCGGCCAGTCATCCTTCGCCAGCCACGCCCTCGCGCACACCAGCAACGTCGTCAAGGTGCCCGCCGACCTCCCGCCGACGATCGCCGCACCGCTCGGTTGCGGAGTGCAGACGGGGGCCGGCACGATCCTCAACGTGCTCCGCCCGCCACGCGGTTCGTCGGTGGCGGTCTTCGGCACGGGCAGCGTCGGGCTCGTCTCCGTCATGACCGCGGTCACCGAGGGCTGCCGCGTCATCGCCGTCGACCCGCTCGCGGCCCGGCGCGCCAAGGCCCTCGCGTTCGGCGCGGAGGCAGCCGTCGATCCCGCGGCCGTCGAGGACGTCGCGCGGGCGGTCCGCGACCACGCCGACGGCGGGCCCGCTTTCGCCATCGACACCACCGGTCAGCCGACCGTGATCTCCCAGGCCGTCGCCGCGCTGGCGCAGCGCGGCACCCTGGCCCTGGTCGGCGTCGGCGGCCGCGCCGAATTCGACATCATGACCGTACTGACCAAGGGCATCCGGATCCGCGGCGTCATCGAGGGCGACGCGGCACCCGCCGGCTTCATCCCGCAACTCATCGCCCGCTACCGCCAGGGCGTCCTCCCCCTCGACGAGATCATCACCGAGTTCCCGTTCCACGAAATCGAGGACGCCGCCCGGGCAGCATCCACCGGCGAGATCATCAAGCCCGTCCTCCGCTTCAACTGACCCTGCCGCCCTGCCCGCCCGGCGCCGGGACGCCGAAGCTGCGCCGGGGGCAGGGCCGCGCATGCCGGAATCCTGCGCCAGATGCAGCGAAATCCATCATTCCCCCTGGCGGCCGACGAATATTGCCCTCGACTTCGCTCGTCGGCTTCACTCGTGCCGCAGGGATTACCACCCGAGGAATTCCGCTCCGCCGGGCCCCTCCCTGCTCGGGAGCGGGGCGAGTCATCACCAGAGGCGCGGGCAAGGTCACCCGCTGAACCGCGGAAGCACCGGCCCTCCGAGCACCGCTTCAACTACCCCCTCCCCCAGCCCCGTACGCCCAGCGGACCTCCCCGGCCCAGCCCGCAGCAGCCCGCAGCAGCCCGCAGCCCCCGGCGCATCGCCTCGACGGCCCCACCGACCTCATCCACCACCTGGCCACCACCAGCAGCCGGCCCGCCCTCCGCAGTCACCCCACCCGCCCAAACGGTTCTTCTGAATTTCGCACACGAGTGCAGTTATGTGTTATACGCACTCACGCCACAGAAACATCCCGACCCCGCTATGCTCGCTGACGCACAGCGAGTTGTGGCGATTACCACACGTCGCCGCTGGCTGTCGTGGTGCCGTCAATCGCACAAAGGCTCGGGCGTCCAGGGGTCCGGCCTCATGCGTGCGGAACGCCGCCGTGGAATGCGCTGCGGCCAAGCAATTGGTGAGCGCGATCCCGCGGTTGTCGATCTTTTTCAGGCGGCCTTTTCATGGTGCCCATATACGCCATGTATGTCGCCCTGTCCATTTCATCAGAGCTCTGAGGATGCCGATGGTTCGTGCTGGTTCGCCCCTTGGAGGATCGGGGCCCGCCCCCGCCCCCATATGGCTGCTGCCGTCCGTACTGCTGGCCGTTTTTACGGCCGTGGCCGTCTCGTTGACGCCGTCAATAGCGCGCGCCCAGGTCGTTTCGATCGGCGTGATCGCGACGGTGACCGTGGCCGTCGCCGGCGCGGAGGCGGCACGTCGCGGACGCGCGCTCGACGCGCTGCGCAGGCAGTCTGCCGAGCAGGAGGCCGTTCTGCGCGGTCACTTGGCCCAGCAGGAGGCCGAAACCGTGCGGATGGCCAAGGAGACCCTGCCCGCGGCGATGGCCCAGCTCCAACAGGGCATCCGGGCGGACGAGGTGCTCCGCAAGGTCGTCCATGTCTCCCGAGTCAGCCCGGAGTTCGAGGCCGCGTACCGCGGAGTGCTGCGGTACGTCCTGCAGGCCGTCGAAGCCGAGGAGGACCTGCGCGACTCCGCCCAGCGAGCGTTCGTCAACATCGCCCGACGCGTCCAGGCCATCACCCATCAACAGGCCCAGGAACTACGGGAGATGGAGGACAAGCACGGCAACGACCCGGAAGTCTTCGGCGACTTGCTCCAACTCGACCACCGCACCGCGCTGGTCGGCCGGCTCGCGGACAGCATCGCCGTACTCGGCGGGGCCCGGCCCGGCCGTCAGTGGCAGCAGACCATCCCGCTGTTCAACGTGCTCCGCGGTGCGATGTCCCGGATCATCGACTACCAACGCGTCGATCTGCACTCCGTGGCCGAGGTCGGCATTCTCGGACGCGGCGTCGAGCCGCTGATCCACGCCCTGTCCGAGCTGCTGGACAACGCCACCCGCTACTCACCGCCCCAGACCCGCGTCCATCTGACCGCGACCGAGATCCAGACCGGCGTGGCCATCGAGATGGAGGACGCCGGGATCGGCCTGACCGACGAAGCCCGGATGCGCGCCGAGCGGGCGCTGGCACAGGACTCCCCGACCGAGCTCGACCTCGACGACCTGGGCGAGTCGCCACGGCTCGGCTTGGCCGTGGTCGGCCGCCTGGCCCGCGCGTACGACTTCAAAGTCTCCTTCCGCAGCTCCGCCTATGGCGGGGTCCGCGTGGTCCTGATCGTCCCGCCGGACATCATCACCGCGACTCCGGTACCGGGTGGGGCCCTGGCCAAGGCCGCTGTCCTGCCGCCGCCCCGGCGCCGCGGCGGTCCGATGCGCCGGGCGGAAGAGGCTGCCGAGGAGAGCCTGCCCACCGCCGCACCGCGCGCTGCCAACGGGCTCCCGCAGCGTAGGCGCCGTACCCGCGCCGTGATTCCGCCCCTGCGGCAGAAGCCCGCGGCCGCCTCCACCACCACTGGATCCGACGCCTCGGTGTCGGCCGCGCCGGCCCCTCAGGCCGGGATGTGGCTGGCCGCCTTCCAGGAGGGCATCTCCGGCGAGCCCCGGGCCGAGTCCCCGGCCGACCGCCCCGACGGACCGAGCGACAAAGAGTCCGAGCGTAACTGAGTCATTAGGTAAGGATGAGTAAGTAAGTGGTGACACAGCAACGACTCAATATGAACTGGATGCTTGAGGATCTGGCGTCCAGTGTGCCGCACACCCGTGACGTCGTGGTGCTGTCCTCGGACGGTCTGTGTATGGCTCAGTACGGTACGGACGAGGAGACCGCGGATCGCCTCGCCGCGGCCTGTGCCGGGCTGCAGAGCCTGTCGGCGGCCATTGCCACCGAATTCCCGCACGGCGACGGGCGGATGAAGCTGGTCGTCATCGAGGTCCACGGCGGCTTCTTCTACCTGATGGCAGCCGGCGCCGGGGCGTATCTGGCGGTGCTGGCCGATGACGACGTGGACGCCGGCCTCATGGGACAGGGAATGCGGGACCTGGTCGCCCGGATCGGTCAGCACCTCACCAGCCCACCGCGGGCCGACCGGCAGGCCCCATGACCGACTCGAAACCGAAAAAGCGCCGGAACTGGGAGGAAGGCGGTCCCGAGCGCCTCTACGTCCTCACGTCCGGCCGGAGCGTACCGTCCGAAGCGCCGCTGGACATGGTCACGCTGATCGTGACCCGGAACCGTCCGGGTTCGAGCATGCAGCCGGAACAGGCGGCCATTCTCCGGATATGCGACTACCCGCTGTCCGTCGCCGAGATCTCCGCCTACGTCCATTTACCGGTCAGCGTGGTCACGGTGCTGCTCGCGGAACTGCTGGAGAGCGGCCATGTCGAAGCACGGGCACCGATCCCGACCGCTTCGTTGCCCGATGTCGAACTGTTGGAGGCGGTGATGAATGGACTGCAAAATCTCTGAGCCCATCGTTGGTCCCCGGAGCGAGGACATCCTGCCGGCCTCGGTCTCCACCGCGGTCAAGGTGGTGATCGTCGGTGGTTTCGGGGTGGGGAAGACCACCCTGGTCGGATCGGTCAGCGAGATTCGCCCGCTGACCACCGAGGAGACCATGACGCAGGCCGGCGTCGGAGTGGACGACCTCGCCGGAGTCGAGCGCAAGACACAGACGACGGTCGCGATGGACTTCGGACGGATCAGCCTCAGCAATGAACTGGTGCTGTATCTCTTCGGCACCCCGGGCCAGCAGCGCTTCTGGTTTCTGTGGAACGGCCTCTTCGAAGGCGCACTGGGGGCGGTGGTTCTGCTCGACACCCGGCGCCTGGACGACAGTTTCGATGTGATCGGCCGGCTTGAGGAACGCGGTCTGCCCTTCGTCGTCGCCATCAACGCCTTCCCGGACGCCCCTTCCTATCCCATGTCGGAACTCCGTGCGGCCATGGATCTCCCCGACGACGTACCCATGGTCGATTGCGACGCCCGCGACCGTGTCTCCAGCCGCGACGCCCTGATGACCCTGATGCGCTATCTGTACACCCTCACGACCACAGCCTCGGAGCCCCGTTGACTTCCTTTCACACAGACCAGCCCGGCACGACCTCCGCATCCGCACCGCCCCCGGAATGCCCCGCCCATGCCCGCAGCACCGACGGAATTGCTCGGCTTTTCGGGCCCGAGGTGGTTGAGGATGCGCCCGGCTTCTTCGAGCGTCTGCGTGCCGAGCACGGGCCCGTGGCGCCCGTCCTTGTGGACGGCGATCTGCCGGCTTGGCTGGTCCTCGGCTACCGGGAGAACCTCGAAGTTCTGCGTACGCCCTCCCGTTTCTCCCACGACTCACGCCTCTGGCATTGCTTCAAGGAAAACCGGGTCGCTCCGGACTCGCCGCTCATGCCCGCCCTGGCCTGGCAGCCCGTCTGCCTCTTCATGGACGGCGAGGAGCATGAGAGGTTTCGCGTCGCGCTCACCGAGAGCATGGGCCGGCTCGACCGCCGGGGAATCCGCCGCTGTGTGACCCGGTCCGCCCATCAGCTGATCGATGGCTTCGCCGCTGACGGACAGGCCGATCTCGTCAGCCAGTTCGCAGAGCAGCTGCCCCTGCGCGTGGTGGCGCAACTCCTCGGAATGCCCGAAGAGGAGGGCCCGCGGCTGGTCGAGGCTACCCGGGACCTGCTCAGGGGCTCCGAGACGGCCTTCCAGAGCAACGAGTACCTCATGGCGGCCCTCAACCGGCTCGTTGCCGCCAAACGAGGAGCCCCTGCCACCGATTTCACCTCGTGGCTGATGACGCACTCGGCCAAGCTCACAGAAGAGGAAGTCGCCCAGCATCTACGACTCGTGGTGATCGCCGGGAACGAGAACACCACCAATCTGACCGCGAACACCCTGCGCATGATGCTGACCGATCCCCGCTTCCGGGCTTCGCTCGCGGGTGGCAGCATGACCCTGCCCGACGCACTGGAACAAATGCTGTGGGACGAGCCGCCGACTTCGGTGGCTCCCGCTCGGTGGGCCACCGGGGACACCGAACTCGGGGGACAGACCGTCAAGGCCGGTGACATGCTGCTGCTCGGGCTGTCCGCCGGCAACGCCGATCCTGCCATCCGCCCCGATCTCTCCGTACCCATGCACGGCAACCGCTCCCACCTCGCCTTCACCGGCGGTCCGCACGAATGCCCCGGCCAGGACATCGGCCGGGCCATTGTCGATACCGGAATCGACGTCCTGCTGATGCGGTTGCCCGACATCGAACTGGCCGTTCCTGAGAACGAACTGAAGTGGGTGTCCCATTGGATCGCCCGCCATCTGACGGCGCTCCCGGTGAAGTTCGCCCCGCGTACCGAAAAGAGGTCACTCGCAGCAGACAGTGCGAGTGCTTCGGCGGACGAGGTGCAGAGCCCACCCAGCCTGGAGAGTTCCACCGCCAGCGGCCGGGAGACCGTGGAGGGAACTGCCGCTTCTCCCTCCGGTGTTGGTGCTCCCCGGGCTCCTTGGTCCTGGTGGAACCAGGTGAAGAGGTGGCTGACCAGGAAGTAGCTCGGTTACGGGAGCACGCAAGGCGTACGTCTCCCGGAACCGCAAGAGGCGCATGACGGGACGCTGGAGCAGATATCGGCCCCCGGCACGCGCCTCTTGATGCTTTTTCTGCACTAGCTACAACAGTTCGCGGTAGCGAGACGATTCGAGCGACCAGTCGTAGTTTGCGCGAATCCAGCCTTGCAGATGCGCCACCTGGTGAGATGCCGCCGAGCGCTCACGTTCCGGCATCCTTTGGGCAGCCAGCCAATCTTCGAAACTCTCCCTGCGCCGTCTGAATCGGCGAATGCAGTCATCCAGCAGATCGGCGACCTTGAACTGCGCCGTGCGACGATCGCAGTGCGCTTCGTTCTGGATGACCGAGACGGCGTTGAACGGCTCGCCCGCCGATTCTTCCTTGTTCGCAGACCACAGGTCGTTGACGAAGATGATGGCGTCCGCGGTGTCGGCCTCCATGCCTTGGAAGTGCGGATTCAGCCGCACTTTTTCGGATATCTCGAAGGCAGAGGCGGACTCGTTCAAATCGGCCGAGGGAGCAGCGGCGATCGTGTAACGGCGCAGCTTGATCAGCTCGGCCAGCGAGATGGGGGCGCGGGTCGCCCTGATCACGGTTTCCTTCAGATTCCCCGTAAAGTATCCGCGCCAGCGAGTCGCCGAACGCTTGACCCATCGGCGAGACATACCGCGCATGCTTCTTCTCCGGATATCACGGAACGCGCCGATGACCGGCACCTCGTCGAGTTCCGTCAGCAAGCCGGGGTTGCCGGCGATTCCGGTTGCGGCCGCGATGAATTTCGATGCCTGCGCCAGGTCGCAGGCCAGCGGACCGCCGTCGAACAGGTCATCGAAGCGGAAGAACCATCCCATCGCATCGGCAGCAATGCGTAGGCCACGCGCAGTGACCTCCGGGTAGGCCCGTGCGGCCAGCTCGACCATCTTCCATTCCTTGAAACTTTCGGCATCCGCACCGTCCGAGATGAGTCGATGTTTCCGTAGCCATCGTTCATGGCCGTCCCGGATGGCCTCCAGATGTGGATTGATTTTCGAAGGGAAGGGGATGGCGGTCCCGAAGTCCTCGAGCCGCATGATTTCTGACACATACACCATGGTTGATGACTCCTTCCGTCATGTAGATTCCGTCGCATGCCGTCGCCGTGACTACTGTGCGGTCACCATGATTGCCCTGGATCAGGGCCGGCCGGAGGAATCCCTCACGCGATCGCCTGAGTCAATGCCCTGAGTCAATGTCCGTGCGGACTCGCGGATGCCGCGGAAAACCGAAGGAAACCAAGGGCTCTTGCGGTGGAAACGCGGTAGGGCGATATCGCTACGACTCGACAACAGCGGACACCGACCCCGAAGCGCCGGGGAGCGCGCGGAAGATCACGGCCCTGCGCCTGTCGTGCGTGACGCGACAGGCACGCCTATGGACGAGAACGAGGGCCGGAAGGACTGACCACGAGGCAGTATGTCCAGTATTTGAGGTAACGGCGCGATTTCTGGCACGACATGCTCCTCAGGAGCCTGGTAGAGCATCCGGCGAACTTGCCTGCGTGAATCAGCTGTAGGTCCCAGCCGCTAAGTGCGTCGGACAAGAATCGCGCAACATGGCCGGGGTGTACAGAGGTTCGTGCGCATCACGGCCCGTCAACGGCACGCGCCCCTGCCTTGCTCGTGTGCACGGACGGTGTCCCGTGCGACAGACGTGGCGCTGCCCGCCCCAGGGGAACCAGGCCGAGTGGCTCGTCATGCGTCCGGCGCCGAGCCCAGGTGTGAGCAGCTAGCTGGACATCGCCCGCTCCGCGGGTGGGGCGTTGGGTGGCGCCGCCTGTTGCACGATCAAAGCGGCCCGCATTCCTCCTTGATGTGACCCAGATCATCACCATCTGACCCGCTGTTCGGCCCTGGGCGGCTTTAGCGCATGGCACGATCATGCCAATCATTACCCCTGGGTAATTGTTCGGCCGGAGACGTGCTTCAGCGCTTCGGCCACCCCCACATCACGCTCTTGAGGAATCAACTGTGCGCCGTCCCTTGAGATATGTCGCTTTACCGGCACTGACCGCCGCCTCCCTGCTTGTCGTCACCGGATGCTCGGCAGGGTCATCGTCCGACCGCGCCACGGCCGGGAAGAACGGCGCCGATGGGCCGATAACCGCGGTTGAGGACGCGGGCGGGGACGCGCAGTCGCCGCTCGACGTGGCCGCGGCGCCCGACGGGGCCGGCACGCCCAGCGCCGTCGCGACGCCGGGGCCGGGCCACCGCCCCGCGGCCAAGTCGTCGCTGAGGATCGTCAAGTTCGACGGGCACAGCGGCCGGGCCGTCCTGGCCGGGCCGGCCACCGGCGCCCCGCCGAAGGACAAGAAGGACAAGGGCGAGCAGGCCAGGCCCAAACGCCAGGCACCGGTCGCCGTGGGAGACGTCATCGCCAGTGCGCCCGCTCCGGGCGCGCCGCGCGGTGCCTTGGCGAAGGTCACCGAAGTGGTCGGGACGACCGCGCAGGGCACCGAGGTCAAGACTGCACCGGCCACGCTGGGCGCGCTGCTGGGCGGTTCCACGGCGAAGGGGCGGGTGCCCGTCGATCCCGCCGCGGTGAAGGTCGAGCCGCTCGCTCCCAAGGTGGCGGTTTCCTGGGCGAAGACCGGCGGTGTGCATGTCGGGCCCGAGGGAGGGCGGTTGCCGCTCGGCAGTCTGCGGGTCGACGTCAGCGCCGTGCTGCCCACGGTCAAGGCACGTGCGGGTTCCGTCGACGCCTCGGCCTCGGGCTTTGTGCAGCTCGCGCCGCAGGTCGACTTCTCCTACGACGGCGCCGGCAAGTCCACCGGTACGCCGGGGACCGCGTCGGTGAGCCTGGCGGGTGACTGGACCTCGCAGTGGGAACTCAAGGGCCAGGCAGCCGTGTCCACTCAGGATGGCGCGCCGCTGCGGGTGCCGTTCGCCAAACTGCACGCCGACCCCGTCATCCAGGTCGGTGTGGTGCCCGTCGTGGTCAACCTCGACCTCACCTGCTACCTCCAGGTCGATGCGGACGGAAAGGTGAGCGTCGACGTCAAGCAGGATGTGAAGGGGCACTTCCGGGTCGGTGGTTCGTACAACCGGGCCAAGGGGTGGGCGCCCATCGCCCGCGCCGACCTGACCGGCACCCCGGTGACGGCGACCGCGACAGCCGCCGGACGTGTGAAGGCCACCCTCGGTGCGGAGGCCAGTGTCGGGCTCTACGGCAGCGTCGGCATCACCGGGACCCTGGCCCCGTACCTGCGCGCCGAGGTCGCAGGCACGGCCAGCGGTGACTCGAACGGGACGGGCTCACTCGTCGGCAAGTGGGCGGCGTACGGCGGAGTGGACCTGTCCGGTGCACTCCGGGCGCATCTGGACATCTTCGGTACGCCGGTGTTCGAGCGGAGCATTCCGCTGGGTCCGCTCAACCATGAGTGGCGGCTCGCCGGTGGAGAGGGGGCGGTGCGCACTCCGGCGAAGCGGTCCTGACCGCCGGGGACTCGGGGCCCGGGGCCCGGGAAATGCCAGAGCTGTGGTGGAACGTGAGCTCTGCGCCAGGCCGGGGCCCGGATGGCGCAGCACGGCATGACGGTGCGCCAAGTGTCGACGATCATGACGACATGACGCTGCGCCAGGAAGCCGATCGGTCGGCGCCGGACGCCGACGGCGGCGCCTCGGGCCCCGCCTCGGCGTGCCGGGCCGCGGTCTCCTTGTGGACTCCGGCTCGGCTCCGCCTCGGTAGCGGCCTGCGATCCGGCCGTTGGGAGTACGGCCCGGCGGCCGCCCGCCCTGCCCGGCGGCCGCGCCGGCGGTGGTCGATACGTCCGCCACCGCGCCACAGACTCCTCGTCCGACTGTCGGTACTGCGCCTGTAGGCGCGCACCCCGCCGCCGGCATCCCCGGAGTCCGCGGCAGCGAAGCGCCCTCTCGCCGTCCACCCCACACCCCCGACACGATCGCCACGAGGTGTATCCCCATGCGTACGCACTCCAGACGTTCCCTGCTCGGCGCGGGTATGGCTGCCGCCGGCAGCGGATTGCTGACCTCCACCGGGGCCTACGCCCTGGACACGAGGAACGGCCGGCACCGGCACCACTCCCACCACACACCTCCCCCTCCCGACTCGCACGACGGCCATGGCTCGCACGGCTCCGCCCCGGCCGGTTACGTCTCCCCCGACGGTCCGGAGGTCATCAAGGCGGAGCGCGCCCGCGGATCGGGGCCCGTACGCCGCTTCTCGGTGACCGCGTCCGAAGCCCAGTTCGACATGGGTGGGCAGGTCGTCGACACCTGGGCGTACGGGGACCTGCTGCCAGGCAACGAGGTCCGGGTCAAGGCGGGCGAGCGGGTCGCCATGACCCTCCACAACCGCCTCCCGCACTCCACCACCATCCACTGGCACGGGGTGCAGATCCGCAACGACATGGACGGCTCGCCCGACGTCACCCAGCGTTCCGTGAAGGCCGGTGCCTCCTTCGACTACGGTTTCGCGGTCGACATCCCCGGTACCTACTGGTTCCACCCGCACGTCGGAGTGCAGTTGGATCGGGGACTGTACGCGCCCTTCATCGTCGAGGATCCCCGCGAGCCCCTCTCGTACGACCACGAGTGGGTCGTCATGATCGACGACTGGCTGGACGGGGTCGACGGGATGACTCCGGACGCGATGCTGGACGAGCTGAACAAGGACAAGCCCGGCGGGGCCGGTGGCCACAGCGAGATGCAGCGAGTCGGCAATCGGGCGGCGGCCGCCGCCGTGGCCCGGATGCGCAGACGTGCCAGGCACCGCAAGTCGGACGACCCGTCGGACAACATCGAGTACCCCTTCCACGTGATGAACGGCCGGGTGGCCAGGGACCGGGAGACCTTCCGTGCCAAGCCCGGCGACCGCATCCGGATCCGGCTCATCAACGCGGCCGCAGGCACCGCCTACCGGGTCGCGCTGGGCGGTCACAACCTGACGGTGACGCACATCGACGGCTACCCGGTGCAGCACAAGGACACCGACAGCCTGCTGATCGCCATGGGCGAGCGCTTCGATGTACTGGTCACCGCGAAGGAGGGCGTCTTCCCGCTCACCGCGCTCTCCGCCGGCGGCAACAACCAGACCGCGCAGGCACTCCTGCGGACCGGCAGCGGCGACGCACCCGACGACAAGATCCGCCCGACGGAGCTGAGGAGCGGGGGGCTGAGCGCGGACAAGTTCAAGGCCGCGTCCTCGGTACGGCTGTCGAACCGCACGCCCGATCGCACCATCAAGCTGGATCTCACCGGCAACATGGACGACTGGGACTGGGCGATCAACGGGAAGCCGTACTCGTCGACGGCGCGGTATCCCGTGGAGCAAGGGGAGCGGGTGCGGCTCACCTTCCACAACACGACCACGATGTGGCACCCGATGCACCTGCACGGCCACACCTTCGCTCTGGCCGACGGCGGCCCCCGTAAGGACACCACCATCGTCCTGCCGGACAAGGAGGTCTCCGTCGACTTCGACGCCGACAACCCCGGGTTGTGGATGCTGCACTGCCACAACGTCTACCACTCGGAGTCGGGGATGATGACGGTGATGGGTTACAAGTCGCAGAGGTGACGGCGGCCGGCGGGAGATGCGTGGGTGACGGCAGGGCAGCAACGGGCGGCGGGCGGACGCCGATCGGGGCGGGCCGGGCGCCGTGCCTCGACGGACGGTTCCGTCGTACGCCTTCCGCCGCCTCCGCCGCCCCGTCCCGTGGTGGCTGCCTCGGCATCACCACGTCACGGCGATACCGCCTCACGGCGTCGACCCGTCACTGGCGCAGGCCCACTGCGAGTTCGATCGGGCGGTCTTCCTGGTCAGCGGCCGGTGGGCGGGCGCCGGTGCGGGTGGCGCCGGCTCCGGCTCCGGCGATGACGACGAGGACGACACCGGCCGCGGATACCAGGCCGGGTGTCTGGCCGAGCACCAGCAGGCCGATCAGCAGCACGATGGCGGGTTCCAGGCTCATCAGCGTGCCGAAGGCGGCGGTGGTCAGGCGGCGCAGGGCGAGGCGCGGCCGGCGCCGTCCACACCTTACGTGCGCCACCCTGGCCGTAGAGGGCAACGGTGCCAACTCCGTTACCAGAGCGATCATTTCGAGGTCGACGGGGGCGCTCCAACTCGCGACGGCGGCGGCGATGAGTGCGGCGGTCTGCCGGGCGTCGAAGGGGACGGCCAGGCGGGCGGCCACCTGCTGCCAGTAGCCCGGCCCGTCGGTCTCGCCACGGTCGTAGGGCGGGCGCAACGCCCAGTATGCGTCCCAGGTGGTCCGGCGCGGGCACGCCCGCGGTCCGGACCAGGCACTGCCGGTCCTCGGCCGACTGCTGCCGCGCGATGCCACCGAAGAGGTCGAAGAGACGGTCCCAGGCATCCCGTTCACACCGTTCGTACGATCGCGCCCGCCGTGGCCAACTGCTCCGTCCGCTCGTCCGGGGCGGCGTCGGTGACGACGGCGTGCAGGGCTGCGGCGGGCGCGACATGGGCGAGCGCGGTACGGGAGAGCTTGGCCGCCTCCGCGACGGCGATGATGCGCCTGGCACAGGCGATCGCGGTCCGTTTGATCGCGGCGTCGTCCAGGTCGAAGGCGGTCAGGCCGTGCTCCGCGCTGAGTCCGCAACAGCCGATGACGGCGGTGTCGAAGCGCAGCGCGGTCAGTGACGCCTCGGTCAGAGGGCCGGTCAGCGCGAGCTCGCCGGGCCGGGGCCGGCCGCCAGGCACCAGCAGCGTGAGGTGCGGGCCGTCGGCCAGGGCATTGACGGCATGCAGGGACAACGGCATGACCGTCAGCCGGCGTTGGGCCAACGCACGGGCCACTTCCAGGCACGTGGTCCCACTGTCGAGGACGACCGATTCGCCGTCGGCGATCAGTCCGGCGACCTCGGCGGCGATCCGTCGCTTGGCCTCCAGCCCCTCCTGGGCACGCATCGCGAACGGGGGCTCCGCGCCGCGCAGCAGCAGACTCCGCGCTCCCCCGCGGTAGCGCTCGATGACCCCCTGGGCGGCCAGCGCCTCCAGGTCCCGGCGGATGGTCATCTCCGAGGCACCGGTCAGCTCGGCCAGTTCGGCAACGCCGAGGCGCCCGGCCTCGCGTACCGCCTCGGTGATCTGTCTGAGTCGTTCTGCACCAGCCATAACGCTATTGAACATGATGTGCGTGCGATAGACAATCTTCCGAACAGATTCTTTGTTCGTTATGTTCGTTCCCATGGAGATGCGGCCGAAGAGGCAGACGCAGGCACAGGTGGAGGCACAGGTGGAGGCGCAGGTGCAGAGACAGGCGCACGAGACGCAGTCACGATCGCGGGCGCGACGGGGGGCGCGGCCGCCGGGGACGCCGGCAGGGAGACAGCTGCGGGCCGGGCGGTTGCGGGCCGGACGGCTGGCCACCTTCGCCTACTTCGCCCTCAACGGCTTCCTGATGGGAATGTGGATCGTCCACATCCCGAGCATCGAGCACCGGGTGGGGATCAGCCATGCCGTGCTCGGCTGGCTCCTGCTGCTGCTCGGCGCGGGAGCCTTCGCCGGCATGCAGATCGTCGGGCCGCTCACCGACCGGTTCGGCGCTCGTACCGTCGTCCCGCTCAGCGCGGCAGTCTGCAGCCTCACCCTCGTCCTGCCCGGACTGGCCACGCATGCCTGGACGTTGGGGGCGGCGCTGCTGTTGCTCGGGCTCGGCAACGGCTGCCTGGACGTCAGCATGAATGCCCATGCCGTCCAGGTCGAACGCGGCTATCGGCGACCCGTCATGTCCGCCTTCCACGCGACCTTCTCCATCGGCGGCGTGCTGGCCTCCCTGGCAGGCGCACGCGCACTCGCCTGGGACTGGAGTGCGGCAGGGACCCTCGGCACGGCGGCCCTCCTGGGACTGACCGTCGCCGCGCTGGCTGCCCCGGCCCTGCTACCGCCCTCCGGATCGCACCCAGCGGGCACCGACGCGACCACCGTGCCCAGTCGGGTTCGACGCAGCGCTCCCCGCCACATCTGGTATTTGGCAACCCTCGCCTTGATGATCATGCTCTGCGAGGGTGTGGCCAACGACTGGAGCGCGCTGCACCTCCGCACCATCCTGGACGCGCCCGCCGCCACCGCCGCCCTCGCCTACGGGGCGTTCGCCACCACCATGACCCTCGGCCGCTTCCTGGCCGACCGGGTGGCCGCCCGCCTCGGCCCGGTGGCCATCCTCCGCTATGGTGCCGCCGCTGCTGCCGTCGGCCTGACCGCGGCGGCCCTCTCCCCATGGATCCCCTTGGCCCTGGCCGGTTGGGCAGTGTTCGGCGCCGGACTGTCCGGCTGCGTTCCCCAACTCTTCAGTGCCGCCGGCCATCTCGACCCCGACAACGCCGGCGCCAACGTCTCCCGGGTCGCCGGGCTCGGCTACCTCGGCATGCTCGCCGGCCCCGCCGTCATCGGCCCACTCACCCACGTCGTACCGCTCAACCTCACGCTGTTCCTGCCCGTGGCCTGCTGCGTCACGGCCGCCGCAACCGCCGGAATCCTGCGACCCGGAGCCCCTGCACCCAACCCGCACGAAGCGGGAGCCCCGGGTTAGGGCGCTCCTTCCTCCGCGGAGATCCGTCAGAAGCGCCCTAAGTGACAGCCCATTCCGCTCCGCGGACTTCGAGCCGGGTCGCCAGACAAGCCGACGACGGGGTGGAGCCGATGACCCGGTGGGTTGGCGACCGGGCGGGTCGGCGGGCCGGTGGAGTTGACAGCCAGGTGCGGCTGGCAACCTGACGGGGTTTGCCACAGTCGGGTTGCGGACAGGCAGTTACGCTCTTGCTCCGTCCATCGCAACTCCAGGGGGCCAGGCCGTGCGCAACGCCGTCGTGACAACCGCAGGTGACCGAATCCGCTGGGTCGAGCTTCCGGGACGCGAGCCTGCCCGCGTCTACGTGCACGGCCTGGGCGCCACGTCGCCCGCCTACTTCGCGGAAATCGCGGTCCACCCGCTGCTCGCCGGTCACCGCTCAATCCTGATCGACATGCTCGGCCATGGCATCAGCGACCGCCCGACGGACTTCGACTACACACTGGAATCCCACGCCGATGCCCTCGCCGACGCCCTGACCGCGGCGGGGGTCACCGGCGCTCAGTTGATCGCCCACAGCATGGGCGGCGCGGTGGCCGTCGTCCTGGCTGTCCGGCACCCGCACCTGGTCTCCCGCCTGGTCCTGATCGACGCCAACCTCGACCCGATCCAGCCCCGCTCCGGCGCGGGCGGCAGCAGCGGCATCGCCGGCTACTCCGAGCGGGAATTCCTCGCCGGTGGCTGGCAGGAGGTCCGCGACCGGGTCGGCGCGCACTGGTGGTCCACGATGCGCCTGGCCGGCCGCGAGGCCCTGCACCGCAGCGCGGTCCATCTCACCCGCGGCACGGTGCCCACCATGCGGGAACTCCTGCTGGACCTGAAGATTCCGCGCACCTACCTGCTGCCGGAGGCCGACGGCCCGCTCGCCGGCGCCGCCGCACTCGCCGGCGCCGGGGTGACCGTCGTCCCCATCCCCGACTGCGGCCACAACATCATGCTCGACAACCCGGACGCCTTCGCCCGCGCCAGCGCGGCGGCGCTCGCCGTACCGGAGCACGGATAACGGACAGCGGCCAGGGCGACGACCGGGTCACGGCGCAGGGGCGAGGGACGGGACAGGGCGGGGCGCGGCGGCGAGCCAGGACCCGCCGCCCCGTTCACTCGCGGTCATCCCTGGAACGTCGTCCCGCCCTCCGCCAGATCAGCGTCATGCCCAGCGCCAGGAGGCCCAGGGCCGCGACCACGATGACGATCTTGAGGACACTGTCGAGCAACAGGTGCTCGATGAGTTCGGACGATCCCGCTGCGAGGCCGATCATCGCCGGCCGTCCCGCCGCTGCGTCCCGGACGCCCCGCGCCGCACGCGCTCGTCGAGCCGCCGGCCCGCGGCGCGCAACCCGGCCCGCACTGCGGGGTCCGCGTACCGGCGTACGTCATCGAGCCTCCCCCGGCGCTTGAGGGTCAAGGCGACGGCGAAGATCAGCAGCGCCAGCACCACCAGACCGCCCACGATCACACCGAACCTGACCAGCATCAGATTGAGAACCGTCTCCACGAGGAAGCCTCCACCCGTTTTTCTGTCACACCTGTGATACGTCCTTACGCCTCCGTTGTATCACAGCCGTGATAGAAAGGCTTCATGCCCAAGTACGTGGATCCGGAGGCCCGCCGCCGCCTCGTCGTCGACGCACTGTTCCGCGTCGTCGTCCGCGACGGCCTGCAACGCACCTCACTGCGCGCCGTCGCCGCCGAAGCGGAGCTCAACATCGGCTCGCTACGGCACTACTTCGCCAGTCAGCACGATCTGATGCACTTCGCGATGCAGTCGATGCTCGACCGGGTAGGCGGCCGGATGCTCCGGCACATCGAGCAGATCGGGGACCTGAGCCGCTATCCCCGCACGGAACAACTCCGGCTCACCGTCGATCTCCTGGCGGAACTACTGCCCCTCGACGACAACCGCCGGGCCGAGGTCACCGTCTTCCTCGACTTCAACACGGCCACCCGCACCAACCCGGCCTTCCACGAGCTGTCCCACCAGGCAGCCGAAGGCACCCGGCGCCTGGTGTGCCGCGTGCTCACACGCCTCGACGCCACGGGCACCCTGCGCCCCGACCTCGACCTCACCGTCGAAACCGAGCGACTGACGGCCCTGCTGGACGGGCTGGGCCTGAGCGCCGTCCTGCATCCCGAGCTTCTCGCCCCGCAGACCTGCGTCGACGTGCTGACTACGCACCTCGGCGGACTCTCACTGTTCACCGAAGCCCCGTCAGGGGCACGGTAGCGCGGGGCGGAGGCGTCAGACACCCACGCAGCGGCGCATCAGGCTGAGGCCGGCAGGCGAGCGAGGACACCGTCCAGTCCGCTGCGGACCGTGTCCCGTTCGTCGAGGTCCAACCCGTGCGTCACCTCGTACCAGGGTCCCAACTGGTGCCAGATCAGGGCATGTTGACGAAGTTGCGGTGTGACCGGGTAGGCGGTGGCGAGGGCGTCGGCGAACGCGGGCGGGGTGGCGTGCAAGGCCCAGGCCAGGTCGATGGCGGGGTCGCCGATATGTACGTCGCCGAAGTCGATGACGCCGGTGAGCTGCCCGTTACGGGCCAGGACGTGTTCGGGGCCGAGATCGCCGTGGACGAGGGTGCGGGCCGGCAGCGCGGCCACCTGCGCCAGCAGGGCGGAGGCCGGGCGGCGCCGCTCGGCCGGGAGAAGGGGCAGGACCCGCGAGGTGAACTCCCTTACCATGTCGGCACGTTCATGGCAGGTCCGCTCCCTCGCCGGGACCCCGCGGCGTACCGCCTCTGTCGTGTCGGCGGCGTGCAGAGCGCGGAGAAAGGCACCCAGTCGGCGTCCGTGCGCGGCGAGTGGTGCGCCGAGCGGTTCGCCGGGTACCACTACATGCCGGACCACCAGCGGATCGTCGGCCACGACGGCAGGCACCGGGACGGGCAGCGGGAGCTGCGGGGCGAGCCACGGCATCAGCCACGTCTCCGTACGGAGCCGCTCGGCGACCTCCGGACGACGCGGCCGTCGCTCCACCCAACGGCCGCCGACCAGGCATGCCTCGCTGTCCCAGCCGTCGGGAAATGTCGTGATCGCGGGGTCGGTGGGCATCTCTCCACCGTAGATGACAGATGGCCACGCGGTCGCGGCATTTCCCGACAGCCGGTGACGGCGGCCGCCTGCGGACGCCGGGTTCCGCACCACGCGCCACCAGTGCCCTCGCCTCCGTCCTGGCCACGACGGACATCCGCACGCCCGACCTGGGTGGCACGGCCACCACCGAGCAGTTCACCGAGACACTGCTCGAACTCCTGTGAGCAGACCGAGTCATGCAGGAGCTACCGGTCATGAGGGGTGTATGAGCCTGGAGGTACCCCCAGGCAATGACTGGAGGTAGCGGGATTCTGCCGTGTGTGGCGCATCCGTAGCGTCGCCGCCATGACGAAGGACTCTGTGGTGCGGGAGCGAGCGCGGCGACGACTGCGCGGGCCGGCGGTGTACCTGGCGATTGCGTATCTGGGCATGTGGGTGGCGATGTCACCGCTGCTGTTCAGCGGCTTCCGGCGCGGTGACGCCCGGGAGGAGACCGGCGGCCTGGCGGAAACCTGCATCGCTGTGGCGATGTTCGCGCCCGCCCTCGCCGCGATCCTCGTGATCCGCCTGGTCGAACGGCGCGGCCGGGTGCGGGACGCCCTCGCCCTGCGCTGGCCGCGCCCCTGGGGTCGCGGCCTACGTGCCTGTCTGATGGCACTGGGCGTGCCTGCCGGTCTGACCGTCGCCGCGCTCGCCATCGGCAGCGCCGCCGGGGTCTACCAGGTGGGTGATCTGCACTGGGGCACGCTGGGCACGTGGGCGGGCGGGATGCTGGTGCAGATGGTGATGTCGCTGCCGTTGTTCTTCGGCGAGGAACTGGGCTGGCAGGGCTACCTGTTCCCGCGCCTGGCCCGGGCCGGCCGCGGTACGCATCTGCTGCGGGCCTATCTCCTCACCGGCTGCGCCTTCGCGCTCTGGCACCTGCCCACGCTACTGATGGGCGGGCAGTACCCCGGCCGGCCCTGGTACGTCTCGGTGCCCGCGATGTTGGTGAGCTGCACGCTCATCCTGCCGGTCTTCACCTGGCTGCGACTGCGCTCCGACTCGGTGCTCCCGGCCGTGCTCGCGCACACCTTCGTCAGCACGGCAAGCGTCGGCATGGTCAAGGAACTCGCGGCCCCTACCGCCCAGTTGGACCCGCTGAACATGGGTCTCACCGGTTGGCCGGGCTGGCTCGCGTCGGGCGCCCTGGTCGCCTTCCTGGCCCTGACCGGCAGACTCCGCATCCCACCTCGCACCCCGGCCTCCTCCCGGCCCCTCCCCAGCGCCGGCGGAGCGCTCACCGAGGGCGCTTGACTTGGGGCGGGCGGGGCGGACGGTGTGTGATGGGCCGCCGCTGTGCGGCTGTGTCCAACGCGGCCGGCCGAAGTACCTCCCTGGCAAAGTCGTCGGCCGAGCGTGGGGGCCGGCCGAGGAGGCGCTGGACGCCGTCGCCCAGGCCCGCAACGCCCTCGCGGCGGTAGTTCGCGTACAGGTCGTGCAACCCGTCGATGATCTGCGGGGAGATCCCGTGCTCCGCCAAGCCGGTTCGCCAGGCAGCGTCCAGCGGCACATCCACGTATCGCACCGGCGTCTCCAGTGCGGCGCCGAAGGACGCGGCGAGTTCGGCCAGGCTGAGCGCAGCGGGCCCGCTGATCTCGATCGCGCCACCCGCCGGCCGGTCCGCCAGGAGTTCGGCGACCGCGACCTCGGCGATGTCCCGCACATCCACATAGCCCCGGGCACCGGGCCCGGCCGGGTCGGCCAGGGTGCCCTGGGCGATGGTGGCTGCCGCGGGGAGGAAGTTCTGCAGGAAGCGGTCGGGTTGAAGGACCGTCAGCTCCTCGACCCCGGCGTCGCGCAGGCGGTCGGTGATGATGTCGTGGTTGCCGGTGACCGCGTCGGGGACGAGGCCGCCGTCGAAGCGCCGGGCGCCGAGCTTGACGATCCGTCGCACGCCCGCTTCGGCGGCGGCCACGCCGAGGGTCGTCTCGGCGGCGATCTGGTCCTCCGCGAACGGGTGTGCAAGGAAGAGCCGGTCCACGCCCGCGACCGCGCGCCGCACGTCCTCGGCGTTCGTCGCGTCGCCCCGCAGAACCTCTCCGCGGACCACACCCTCCAGCGCCGCGGCGCTCGCCGCCGAGCGCACCAGGAACCGCACATCGCTCCGGTCGCGCAGCGCCTCGGTCACATGGCGGCCCACGACCCCTCTCGGCGTGGTCACCAGCACTTTTCCCTGCGCGGCCGCAGTCGCCGCGGTCGCGTTCACAGTCTCAGTCACAGTCATCGACAGCCTTCTCCGTCAACGCCGATCACCGATCACCGATCGGCGCTCGACGCTTGGCGAACACCAAGACCTACAGCGTCCGGCCGAGGGTTGCGACGAACTCGGCGATGCGCTGCTCGTCGCGCTTGTAGTGGGTCCACTTGCCTACGCGCGTCGCCCGCACCAGGCCCGTCCGCTGGAGTTCGGCCATGTACGCGGACACCGTTGACTGGGCGAGTCCCGCCTTGGCCTGGATGTGGCTCACGCAGACCCCCACCTCGATCGGGTCGGCGATCGGCTCCATCCCCGCGAAGTGGTGCATGGGGTCGCGCAACCACAGCAGCATCTGCATCCGCATGGGATTCGACAGCGCTCGCAATACGTCGACCAGGTCGGGATCCGGTGAGGTCGCGTTGGCCGTAGCGCTGTCCGTCATGAACCCCAGGATACAGCCGGCTACCGACATTTCGAAGAATCTCGAAGTGATGTACAGCACGACATCGCGGAAACGCGGGCCTTGGCGGATCTCCGTCACTCAATGGCGGTTTATCGGAAGCACGACACCGCGGGCGGCAGTGAACATGGCGCCGTGCCAAGAAACCAATCGCCACGGAACCTCAACACGTCAGCCAGGAACACGTCGGTCCTTCTGCTGTCGGTCGGGCATGCCTGTGTGGACGTCTATCAGGGCGCAGTGGCATCGCTCATCCCGTTCTTCGTCGCCGAGCGCGCCTACACCTACGCCGCCGCCTCCGGCATCGTCCTTGCCGCATCGCTCTTGTCATCCGTGGCGCAACCGCTGTTCGGCGCCCTCACCGATCGCCGGGCGCTGCCGTGGCTGCTGCCTGTCAGTACGGTGCTGGGCGGACTGGGCATCGCGCTCAGCGGTCTCACCGGCTCCTACCCGCTGACGTTGGTGTTCGTCGCGGTTTCCGGGATCGGGGTGGCCGCGTACCACCCCGAGTCCGCTCGCATCGCCCGGATCGCCGGCCGCGGCAGTCACATCGCGATGAGCTGGTTCTCGCTGGGCGGCAACCTCGGCTTCGCCGCGGCGCCGATCCTGGTCACCGCCGTCGTCTCGACCGGCGGTCTGCACCACTCACCGCTGCTGGTGATACCGGCCCTCGCCGGCAGCGTGCTGTGCCTGCCGGTCCTCCGCGCGCTGGGCCGGACACGTCGGGTCACACGTGCAGCCGGACCGGCCCAGACGACCAAGACCCCTGGCACTGACACTGACACCGCCAGCAACCTCAACTCCGCTCCCAACTTGGGTACTTGGGTGGGCACTGACGACAAGACCTCCTTCGTCAAACTCTCCCTGGCCGTGGCCTGCCGGTCCGTCGCCTTCATCGGCCTGAGCACCTTTCTCGCGTTCTACGTCCGGCAGCGCACCGGAGGCGGACCGGCAGCCGGCACCGCAGCCCTGGCTGTGCTCTACCTCGGCGGGGCGGTCGGCACGGTGCTCGGTGGCAGACTGGCCGACCGTTGGGACCGGGTCACCGCCGTCCGCCGGTCCTACCTGCTCTCCGTCGCCGCCGTCGCCGGTGTCGTCTTCGTGCCGGGCCCGGCGGTCTACGTGTTCGTGGCCCTGACCTCCGCCGGTCTGTACGTCCCGTTCTCGCTCCAAATCACGCTCGGCCAGGACTATCTGCCCTCGCGGGTCGGCACGGCCAGCGGCATCACCCTCGGCCTGGCCGTCAGCATCGGCGGTCTCGCCAGTCCGCTGATGGGCGGCCTGGCGGATGCGACCTCCCTCCGGACGGCGCTGGCCCCGCTGATCCTGATGCCCGCGCTGAGCTGGCTGCTGTTCCGGAGACTGCCCGAACCGAATCCGCCGACATCCCTCTCCGCCACACGTCACACCACGGACGACGAGGAACTCGACGGGGCGGGCGCCCGTGTGAGCCCCGGCGGCCCGGGGCGGCACGGGCAGTCCTCCTAGCCGTTCGCCGGGCCCTCTTCGTACGTGACGCCGTGCTCGCGCGTATAGCGGTTGAGGGCGGCCGGATCGAAGCGGCCCGCTCTGCTCACCTCGGTCCGGTGCTCGATCAGGGTCTCGACCACGCACTCCCAGCCGCCGGGTGAGGAGATCTGGAGCACGCGGGGCGGAGGGTTGGAACCGGGGCGGATCGCGTGCGGCACACCGCGCGGCAGCAGGACGAACTGCCCCTGGCGTGCGGTGTGCAGGCGCTCGCCGAAGTCGATGTGCAGTTCGCCTTCGAGTACGTAGATGCACTCGTCGGCCACGTGATGGGTGTGTCGCGGGATCGGCTGGGCGACCGTGACTTCCAGGAACGAGAAGAGGCCGGCGGTGTCGGCGGTACGGGCCTTGATGCTGAAGGCGGGCGGCACCGCGATCCGGCCGGGTCGCGCCGCGCCACGGGGGAGGACGAAGAAGCGCTCCGGGGCATCGGCCCCGTCGGCTTCGGGATGGTTCGCCCCCTCCCCCGCTGCGACAGCCGTCGCCGACAACCTGAGCGCATGCACGGCCGATTCGGCGCCGCCAAGGTTGTGCACGACGTGGGTGACACCGCGAGATATCAGGGCGCACATACCGCCGGTGAGGTGATGGGTCCGGCCGTCGACGTCGATGCCGAGGTCGCCGTCCAGCACGTAGACGAATGCGTCGAAGGCGGCAGAGGCGCCGGAGGTGCCGGAGGTGCCGGAGGTGCCGGAGGCATCCGAGGCGTCGGAGATGCCGAACGGGTGGGTGGCGCCGAGGACTTGAGCGGGGATGCCGCCCGCGCCTCGGGCCTCCACGAGGACGAAGCGGCCCTCGGTGTCGTGGGCGCCGGCCTTGAGGGTCGCCCCGGGAGGGAGGAGGTCGGAGGTGGGGCGCGAGGCGCCCGCGTCGAGCAGGAAGAAGCGGTCCTTGGACATGCGGAGTTCCCTTCTGGAACCGTGCCGAGTCGAGCCGTCGTCGCTACGATATGGAACCGGAATCCGATTCCGTTTTATGGATAGCAGGGAGCGCGAAGCGGTGTCAAAGCCCGTCGGATGGTGGCAACGGCCGGCCTGGCGGCGTCTGCGATCATCACCCTGACCGTCCCCGACCCCGACCCCTGCCACTCCACCCCTACCCCTGTACTCCTGCCCCTGTCTGGCCCCCCAACCACCCCTACCGGAGACGCCGAGCCCCCATGACGCCACCCACAACGCGGCCATCTCAGGACAACCACCCCCACACCCACGAGCCGAGCCCCACCACCCCCCACCCCCCATCCGAACTCCGCCCCTTCGACGCGGAGTTCTTCCGGGATCCGTATCCCGTCTACGCCCGGCTCCGGAAGTTGGGCCCCGTGCTGCCGGTCGCGCTGCCCGACGGGGCGCGGGCCTGGCTCGTCACCCGTGAGGAAGACGTGCGGGCGGCGTTCACCGATCGGCGGCTGTCGGTGAACAAGGCGCGCTCCCGCAACGGCTATCAGGGCTTTTCGCTGCCGCCCGCCCTGGACGCCAATCTGCTCAACACCGACCCGGACGACCACCTTCGGCTACGCCGGCTGGTCTCCAAGGGGTTCACGCCACGGCATATCGAGCAGCTCCGCGAGCGCGTCGTCACGGCGGCCGAGCACTACGCCGACGGGCTGGCCGCACGGCTCGCGGAGTGCGGGGAGGCCGATCTTCTCGCGGAGTTCGCCAATCCGCTGCCGCTGGTCGTCATCGGTCATCTGCTGGGCGTCCCCGAGGCGGACGGGAGGACGTTCTCGCGGTGGGTCGCCGCGATGTTCGCACCCGATCATCCCGGGCACACCGCCGAGGCCATCGCTCACATCCACCGCTATCTGCTGGGGCTGATCGGGACGCGGCGCGCGAGGCCCGGGGACGATCTGCTGTCCTCGCTGATCGCCGCGCGGGACGAGGGGGACCGGCTGAGCGAGGACGAACTGGTCTCGTTGGCCTTCCTGTTGCTGATGGCGGGGACCGAGAACGTTCAGCATCTCATCGCCGGTGGGGTGCTCGCCCTGCTGCGTCATCCCGAGCAGCTCGCGGAGCTCCGCCGTCGGCCGGAGCTGATGCCGGAGGTCGTCGAGGAGCTGCTGCGCTATGCCCACCCCAACCAGTGGGCGATCCGCCGGTTCCCCATCGAGGCCGTCGAGATCGCCGGTACGCGGATTCCGGCCGGGGACACCGTGCTGCTGGGGCTGGCCTCGGCGCACCGCGATCCGGACCGCTATCCGGAGCCGGACCGCTTCGACATCCATCGGGCGGACAAGGCCCATCTCGCCCTCGGCCATGGGGTGCACTACTGCCTGGGTGCGGCGCTGGCCCGAATGGAGATCAGTGTCGCGTTGGGTACGCTGCTGGATCGATTTTCCGATCTCGAACTCGCTCTTCCAGTCGGGCAGTTGGAGTGGCGGGCTTCGTTCCGTTCGCATGCGCTGCGGCGGTTGCCGGTGTCGGTGGGGTGAGGCGAGGTGGGGTGGGGTGAGGCACCGGGCTCTGGCGCGGGGTGGGGCAGGTTGGGGTGACTGGCGTCAGAGCCCATGGTCGCGTACCCGCTCGACCAGGGCCGTCGCCTCCGCCCGGTTGCCGACCTGGAGCTTGCCGAAGAGGTTGTTGACGTGGGTCTTGACGGTGGCGACGGAGACGTAGAGGGCCTCGGCGATGGCGCGGTTGGTGCGGCGCTCGCTGAGGAGTTGGAGGACCCGGGTCTCCTGCACCGTCAGCGCATGGGCGGCCGCGAGGCGTTCCAGGGCGGTGCGCTGGGTCAGTCCGCGCACCATGGCCGAGGCGATCTCCGGTGCGAAGGTGCGGTGCCCGTCGGCGGTCGCGGTGATCGCGGAGACGATCTGGGCGCGGCCGGCGCTCTTGGTGAGGTAGCCGGCGGCGCCTGCCTGGAGCGCGCCGACGACGGAGGCGTCGTCGGCGTAGGTGGTCAGGACGAGTACCGCGGGCGCCGGGTCGAGCGCGGTGAGGGCGCGGGTGGCGGCGATGCCGTCGACGCCGGGCATCCGCAGGTCCATCAGCACCACGGCCGGCTGGAGGCGCCGGGTCAGGTCGACGACGGTGGCGCCGTCGGCCGCGGCGCCGACGACGTCGATGTCGGGTTCGTGGTCGAGGATGGTCACCAGGCCGTCGCGCACCGCGGCCTGATCGTCGGCGACGATCACCCGGATCGGTCGCTCACTCATAGGGCACCCGGCATTCCACGATCCACTCCCCCTCCACTGGTCCGGCGGTCAGTCTGCCACCGACGATCTCCGCGCGCTCCCGCATGCCCGGCACGCCGTGGCCACCCGGGGTGTGCGGTGCCGCCCGTTCGCCGGGCGGGGCGAGCCGGTTGGTGACGCGCAGCAGGGCGGCGTCCCGGCCCGCCTCCACGACGACCGCGACGGGGGCGCCGGGTGCGTGCTTGCGGGCGTTGGTGAGGGCCTCGACGGTGACGGAGGCGATGACCTCCGCGACCGGGTCGGGCACCCGCGCCGATTCGCCCCGTACGTCGACGTCGACGGTCATGCCCAGGGCACGGACGCCGGTGACGATCTCGCCGAGCGCCGCGTCGATGCCGGCGGGAAGCCGGCGCAGGGCGTCCACGGCGCGCTTGGCGGCCACCAGGCCGTCCGCCGCCATGGCGCGTGCGCCGCGGACCCGGGCCACCAGGTCGTCGTCGGCTCCCCGGCCCACCGAGACGGCCTCCAGCGCGTCGAGCTGGATCACCAGGCCGCCGAGCGAGTGGGCGAGGACGTCGTGGATGTCCCGGGCGAGGCGGGCGCGTTCCTCCTGGACCGCGTGCGCGGCGCGCCGTTCGGCCGAGCCGCGTTCGGTGCGGCGGTCGAGGGCGTTGAGGCGGGCGAGGAAGCCGAAGCCGCCACCGGTCACGGCGGAGATCAGCACCGAGACGGCCACTGCGGCGTCGCCGCCGGCGGCCTCGTGGGCGAGGACGAAACCGGCGATGCCGGCCGCGAGGACGGCGCTGATCCACAGTGCGGGGGTCTCGGCGGCGGAGATCAGCAGGAACAGACCGGTCGCACCGACGAATCCCGAGGCGGACGGGTTCGTGGGGCTGAGGCCGGCGCAGACCGCGCCGCCGACGAGCAGCACGCTCCAGGCCGCCTGCGGCCAGCGGGGCGCGAGGGTGTGCCGGAGGGTCGCGGTCGCCGCCCACAGGGCGAGCAGCGTGCAGAAGACCACGGCGTGCCAGGCCGGGTGGGCGTCGAACGTGTAGAAGGTCACGGCGAGGGCCAGGGCCAGGCAGTGCAGGGCGAGCCTGCGCAGGCGGGGCGCGTCGAGGCCGTCCCGGAACCCGCGGGCCGGCCGCCCGGGTATGTCGTGGTCGTTCAGCACGGCCCCATTGTCGCGGTGTGCGGCGGGTGTTCCGATCCGGGCCGGCGCGATCTCCACCCTTTTCTCCACCCCGGTGGCCGATCCGCGGACGGTGGCCGGGCCGCAGGGTGAGGAGTGGCGGCATACCGCCGTCCGCGTTCGTTCTCACAGACAAGGTCACGGGGGTCATGAACAATCCCACCACCACCAATCTCGCCATCACCGCCGTTGTGCTGCTCTGGCTGCTGTCCAGGCAGCTCGTGGAGCGGCCGCTGCGGGAGAAGTCCCCGGTCGGGCTGGTGCTGATCGTCATCGGCGCGGTCGAGACCGGCTGGTACGTCACCGGGCATCCGCTGTCCTGGCGGGACGGTGCGCTGGTCGCGGCGAGCCTGGCGGTCGGGGTGCTGCTGGCGGCGGTGCGCGCGTTCACCGTGCGGCTGTCCGTGCGCGGTGGGCGGGTGGTGCGGCAGGGCACGGTGCTCACCGCGGCGCTGTGGGTCGTCGGTCTGGGGCAGCACTTCCTGATCGACACCGCGGTCGCGGCCGAGCTGGGCGCGGTCACCGTGTTGTTCTACTTCGGGGTGGTGCTGTTGGCGCAGCAGCTGGTGCTGGTGCGGCGGGCCGCCGTGGCGGGCCTCGGCGGTCGCTGACGCTGCGGCCGCCGACCAGGACGCGCGCCGGCGGCGGCCGCCTGCCGCGGTCAGCTCGGGGCGCTCTCGTTCTCGGCGGCTTCGGGCGCGAAGTGCCGGATGCGGGCGGGGGTGTCCGGGGCGTAGGCGGGGATGCCGTGCGCGGAGCCGGTGGTGACGAAGGCGGCGACGGCGCCGGCGAAGCGGTCGCCGAGCGCGCGGGCGGCGGCGTCCGGGCGGCCCAGCATGGGGCTGTCGGGGAAGTTGTCGAACGTGCCGAAGAGGAAGGGCAGTTCGCTGCAGTGGCAGGCGCCGAGCGGGTTGTCGTCGCCGGGGGCGGCGTAGTCGAACTGGTAGACGTAGGTGGGGCTGCCGGCGGTGGCGTGGTGGTCGGCGATCTCCAGTGCGCCGGCGCGGAACTCGGCGTCGGTCGTGGCGGCGAGGGCGATCCGGCCAGGGGTGGCGTGCGGGAGCTGCCTGGCGTAGCGCTCGTAGCGTCGCTCCGCCTCGCCTTCGCCGGGGGCCTGTCCGGCGAGCAGGGCCAGGGCGCCGGCGCGGCTGAGGGACTGGACGGCCGGGTCGAGTCCCATGAACGCGGTCACCTCGTCGCGGGTGGTGCCGATCAGCAGGTCCTTGCCGTCCAGGGCGCCTGAGGTGAGCGCGTCGCGCCAGGCACGGGGGATGCCGGCGCCGCCGAGCACCGGGTACATCGCCGGGGCGACGCTGCCTGCCTGGGCGAGCTGCCTCGCCAATGTGCCGTAGGCGGCGAGGAGTTGGGAGGCAGGGAGGGCGCGGAGGGCCTTGCCGGGGTCTGCCTGGCCGGTCACGTCCAGGAGGCGGAGATATGCCTGGGCGTGCTCGGTGGCGAGGGCGGGGTCCTGCGGCGGCAGGCCCCAGGGGCCGCTCTGCAGCAGGAGGCGGTGGACGAGTCCGGTGGTCCGGGTGTCGGTGGCGAGCGCCAGGGCCGCGTAGGCGCCGGCGGACTGGCCGCCGACGGTCACCGCGTCCGGGTCGCCGCCGAACGCCGCGATGTGGTCCCGCACCCAGTGGAGCGCCGCTGCCTGGTCCTGGACGCCGAGGTTGTCCGCGCCGATCTCCGGGAGGTGGAGGTAACCGAACGGCCCCAGGCGGTAGTTGGCGGTGACGACGACCAGGTCGCCGCGGGCGGCGAGCCGGGCGCCGTCGTACCAGTCCCAGCCGGCCGAGCCGCTGCTGAAGCCGCCGCCGTGGAACCACAGCAGGACCGGGCGGGCCGCCCCGTCCTCGCGGGCATGCAGTGGGGCCCAGACATTCAGGGTGAGGCAGCCGTCCTCGTTCCAGTCCGGGGTGCGGCGGCCCATGACCGCCTCCAGGCGGGACGGCGCCTGGGGCGCGGACGGCCCGGCGTGCCGCGCGTCCCGTATGCCCTCCCACGGCGGGTGGGGCTGCGGCGGCGCGAACCGCAACGCGCCCACGGGGGACGCCGCGTAGGGGATGCCCCGGTAGGCCGCCGCCCCTCCTTCGGCCCGGCCCCGGACCCGGCCCTGGTGGGTGGCCACGACCTGGTCGCTGTCCTGCGTCATCGTGCTGCCTTTCGTGAGTCCTGCATCCGCTCGCGCGCTCCGGCCGTTCTATCCCGGATGCGGCGATCCGGGCCAGCGGAGTCCGTGGCCGCCGGTTCCGGCAGTGCCGCGATCATGCCGGAGCCGTGGGCGGGTGGGGTGACGAGGGCGAATGCCCTGCCGAAGGGCGTCGACCGCTCCTGCGGGCACCCGTCCAGGCGTTCGACCTGGTGTGGCAAAGTGATCCTGGATGCACGAAGCGCAGGTGGGTGGGTAGGCGCAGTCCCGAGACCGGATCCCGCATCGCCTGGGAGGTGAACGGTGGCTCGTACAGCGGAACTCCCCGCTACCTCGGCCGAGGCACGCGACCGCGTGCTCGCGCTGCTGCGTGGCTTTCACCGGCAGCTCGACGAGGTGGTGGTGACCGACGCGTTGCTGATCACCTCCGAGCTGGTCACCAACGCCCTCCGGCACGCCGGCGGGGTGACCGGCTTCGTGGCCCGGGTCACCGGGGACCTCCTCGAACTGACCGTGGAGGACGCCAGCCCCGTCCAGCCGTTCGCCCCGTCCGACCTCCGCGAAGGCCGGATCGGTGGTTACGGCTGGTCACTCGTCCACCGCCTTGCCACCTCCGTCACCGTCGTCCCGTCCGCGGCCGGCAAGGGCATCAGCGTCGCGCTGCGCCTCATGTGAACGGCCCCGCCGGGCGGGCACTGCACCCCGAATCACCATCCTTCGGGCATGTCCTCGGCGTGTCCGGGGTAGACGGCCGCACAGGTGCCCGCGGGGTCGGGCACGGAGGGAGGCGTGATGACCACCGTCGTGAACGGCACCGCGACAGCCGCGCTCACCACGGAACGTGACGACGGTCTCCCGGAGATCAGGCGCCCGAGGGCGATGGCGCCGCAGGACGCGCGCGAGCTCTCCAAGCTGTTCTTCGACCGGCTGCGCCACCTCGAAGAGGGCACCCGCGCCCACCAGTACGCACGGAACACCCTCATCGAGATGAACATGTCGATGGTGCGCTACGTCGCCCGCCGGTACCGTCACCGCGGCGACGACATGGACGACATCGTCCAGGTGGGCACGATCGGGCTGATCAAGGCGATCGACCGATTCGACGTCTCGCGCGCGGTGGAGTTCTCCACCTTCGCCGTGCCGTACATCCTCGGCGAGATCAGGCGCTTCTTCCGGGACACCGGCTGGGCGGTGCACGTCCCCCGTCGGCTTCAGGAGCTGCGTACCGAGCTGGCCAAGGCGAAGGAGGAGTTACACGCCGGGCTGGACCGCGATCCCACGGTGCCGGAACTCGCAGCGCACCTGCGGCTGCCGGAGGACGAGGTGATCGAAGGTCTCGTCGCGGCGAACGGCTATGCCGCGGACTCGCTGGACACCCCGCTCGATCCCGATCCGCTCGGCCGGCGGCGTGCGCTCGCCGATGTCCTGGGCGAGGAGGACCGCGCCCTAGAGGCGGTGGAGGACCTGCACACCCTCGCCCCGCTGCTGCGGCAGCTCGCGCCCCGCGAACGCCGCATCATCGAGCTGCGCTTCGGCCAGGAGATGACCCAGTCCCAGATCGGTGCGGAGATCGGGGTGTCGCAGATGCATGTCTCCCGTCTGCTCAACCACACGCTGACGAGACTCCGCAGCGGCATGCTCGCCGACCGGCCGCCCGAGGCCGCGCCCTCCCCCGGCCCATGACGCCGGAGACCGGCCCGTCCGCATCACCGCAGGACGGGCCGACCCCTTGCTCAGGCCAGGTACTCCTCGATCAGGTCGACACCGCGTGCGGCTCCGCCGCTCCCCCGGACGATCTTGCGCATCCGGTCGAGGTTGGTGCGGATCTGCGGGTCGCCGGCGACCCGGGCGACGGCGGCGCGCAGCGACTCGGCGGTCACCGCGTTCGTGTCGAGCTGTTCGCCGAGCCCGAGTTCCTGCATCCGTCCGGCGTTGGCGGCCTGTTCGGGCATCTGCGGGACGGCGATCAGGCCGACGCCGTAGTACAGGGCCTCCATCGTGGAGTTCATGCCGGTGTGCGAGACGAAGGCAGTCGCCCGCTGGAGCACGGCCGGCTGCGGGAACCGCGCCCGGACGTCGAACGACGGCGGCAGCGGCCCCAGGTCCGCGGGGTCCACCCCGCCCACGGACATCGCGACGTGATACGGCTCGTCGGCGAAAGCCTCGATGCAGGTGCGGTAGAACTCGGGCCGGTTGTTGAAGACCGTGCCCAGCGCGATGAACACCACCGGGGTCTCGGGGTCCGGCGGCGACCAGGCTTCGTTCTCCCGGCTGCCCACGGAGGGCCCGATGAAGTGGAACCGCTCGTCGAACGTGTCACCGGCCGGCTGGAACTCCCTCGGTATGAAGACGAGGTTGAGCTTGTCCGTCACGTCCAGCAGATTCGCCGGGTCGAGCTCGATGCCGTGTTCCGCGGCGAATTCCTGACAGCCGGCGGCTATCGCCCCGGCCACCGGGCTCTCCGGGCCCGTCGCGCCCGTGTACTCGCTGAACAGCGAGTAGTGCTCGTTGGACGCGAAGTGGGGTATGAGGCGGACGGCCGGCAGGCCCAGTTGCTCAGCGACGACCCGGCCGCACCAGTTCATCGCGTCATAGCAGAGGGCGTCCACCGACTCGTTGGCGCAGTGGTCCCGCAGCACCGGATAGGACGCGCGCATGCCGGCGGAGAGGTGGCCCATGAAGAGGGCGAAGGCTTCCGGCCCGAACTCGAGGGGCAGGTCCATGTGCGGGAGCCCCGGCAGCTCCACCCAGCGTGCGCCTGCCTTGATGACCGCCTCGCCGTGTTCCGCACTGGTGGCGTAGTCCACGCGATGGCCGCGCCGCACCAGCTCCTCGACCAACGGCAGGGTGGGATTGACGTGCCCATGGCCGCCAAGGGTCACGAATAAAAAGTGTTTCGCCATATCGAAAATCCTACCGATACCGGATTTTCGCCCCCGACCCCGCCCACCGCACTGGGCTCGTCACCATCCCGTCGTCGTCCCGTCGCCGGCGGCACCGCGCCTCGTTACCCGGACGGCAGCCGCCGCACCAGATTCCGGGCCAGATGCCGTGCGGCGTGCGAGCCTTCACCGTTTCCGGCCGCCAACAGCCGCAACAGCTCGATCGCGGCCCGCGCCTCCCGCAGGGTCAGCAGCGGCAGCCGTTCCTCGTCCGCATCCACCACACCGTCGACGAGGCTGAGAAGACGGTCGTTCATTGCACTCATGGACGGGTTAACGGCCACTCACTTGCCCGGTTACGGCGCGGCCTTCCGGACGCACAGTCAAACCTGTCGGGCCGTCAGGTCGCCGAACGCTCGCCTCCGTTCGCCTTCCCATCGGTGCACCCTGTTTGACATCCACGATCACACAGGAGCCAGCAATCCTCGGGAATCCCTTCCGGGCCCCGCGACCGAGGGTCATACTGCCTCCAAAGCAACTCCCTCAACTCCTCGCAACAGAGGCCGAGTTCGATCACGGGGGGTGCACGTACATGACTGTGCCCGAACGACCCGCCTCGTCACCGACATCCACTTCACCGCCTTCACCCACCGCATCACCTTCCGACGCCCCGCCTCCGGAGCCCAGCCTGAGCGAGGCCACCCGGCTGCTCTGCGCCGGGGTCTACTTCGACGGCCAGTTCCGCCGCCGAGTCATCCAGGAGCTGGTCGAGCACGAGGAGCGGCCGATCGCCCCCTCGCTCGGCTATGACGCACTGCCCGTCCTCGCCCATGCCCTGCGCGCCCGCCACCGGGAGGCGATGACCGGAGGGGTGCTGCTGGCCGTCTGGGTGGCGTTCATCGTGCTCGACCTTTCCGGGGTCGGCTCGCAGTCACTGCTGCCCGTTCCGTGGTGTCTGGGGTACGGGGCGGTCTGCTTCCTGTCCTGGTTCGCACGCGGAACCCGGAGTTCCCTGTTCACCCTCGGACGTTCGGTGATCAAGGAGGCGACCCGCGGCCGGCTCAAGGCGGTGCTGCCGGTCCTGCCGTTCCTGCTCGCGGTGGTGTACTGGGCGGCCGTGCTGCTGTCGCTGTTCCGCGGCGCGGATGCCTGGCTCGCCGTGGTGTTCCCGATCCTGCTGGTGCCGCCGGTCTGGGCGTACCGCAACCACGTCGCCTCCGTCATGCGCCATCAGCTGAGCCGCGACGCCTTCGCCGAGAAGGGCCGCGCGGAGCTGCCGGCCACCGACCAGTTCCGGCGCATCGGCAAGGCCATCGCCCGCGAACAGCACGCCAGGCTGGCCATCTACGACCCGTTCCGGCCCTTCGTCGGCGCCGGCGAACCGTACAAGCCCTGGTCGGTCGCCATGGAGCTCAAGCACACGTCGTGGGCGGCCCCGCCGGAGGCGGAGCAGGCGGACGCCCCGTCGCGGCCCGCGCCCGTCTCGTTCGCCAAGTCGGGGCCGGCGAGCGGCATCGCCTCGCTCACCGGCCGTGAGGTCGTCGACCTGATCAAGCCCCGCCTGGCGGCGCTGCGCACCTCGGCGGCGGCCACCAGCCGGGACCGCCTGCGCTTCCTCCAGGTCGAGGAACTGGTCTATCTGCCGGTCGGCGTGGCGCGGGACCAGGTGGACTACGACCCCGAGGTCATCCAGGAGCACCTGGACCGGGCGGTCGGCGAGGGCGCGGAGGCCCGCCGGCACTTCCTGCGGGTACGGGTCGGTGCCTGGGACGAGCAGGTCGCGATCTGCCTGCTGGTCCGCATCCACACCCAGGGCGGGATGCTGGTGCTGGAGGTCGCGCCCCACGTCCTGACGCCGGTGCGCCCGGAGTTCAAGTCGGCCGACGTGCTCGCGGCGCACGGCGGGGACGGGCCGCTGCGCGATGCCGTGCGCGGGGTGCTGACCAGTCCCTCGGCGGGGTTCGCCGCCGGGATCTCGTTGGGCCACACCGCGCTGTCGCTGTTCCGCACCTGGCTGACGATGCCTCAGCACGCCCTGCCGGACGCGCCGGCCGCGTCCGTGCGGGAGCTGGGGAGCGTGAAGGAGATCTCGCTGTTCCAGGAGATGGACATCAGCCGCTATGTGAAGACGCTCCAGGACCGGATCGCCAACGGCGTGCAGGATGCCCTGCGCAGCAAGGGCTACGAGACGAACGTGTTCGATCAGTACATCATCAACGTGGGTGAGGGCGGGGTGTTCATCGGCGACATGAGCGGCGGCGCGGTCGCCTCCGGCGAGCGGGCCTCGGCGAAACACCTGGACACAGCGACGGAGACGGGGGGCGGTCGGACATGACGACCGGGGAACAGGAACCGGAGGAGGGCCGGCGGGCTGCCGCCGGCGAGGCGACCGAAGCGGACGGCTCTCCCCCGCCGCGCGGGGAGGGTGGCGCAGGCAGCGGCGGCGGGATCAGCATCGGCGTGCTGACCGGCGGCGCGGTCGCGGCCGGGGAGCGGGCGAGTGCCGAGGACCGTTCGCACCGGGACGGCCGCGCGGCACCGCCGCTGTCGGTACCGCCCGGCGCCGACACCGCCGGGATCGCCGTACCGCGCAGCGCCCCCGGCGGTATCAGCGTCGGCGTGATGGCCGGCGGCGCCGCGGCGGCGGGCCCGGACGCCCGGGCGCTCGACGCCTCGACGCAGGCGACGGTCGACGCACCGCCGGAACTCCGCGCCGCGCTGGGCACCCTGCGCCAGCAGCTGCCGCTGCTCAACGCCGACGACGAGACCTCGGAAATCGACGGCCGACTGGCCGATGCCGAGGAGGAGATCGAGGCCACCGGCCAGGTGCGGCGGGACCGGCTGCAGTGGCTGCGCGACCGTCTGGACCTCGGTGCGACGGCCGTGGCGGGGCTCGCCTCGGCCACGGCCGTCGTACAGCAGATCACCCAACTCCTCGGCGGCCAGGGCTAGGAGGGGATCGCCATGGCCCAATGGGACGAGGACGCGCAGGACTGGGTGGCGCCCTCCCGGCCGAACCGCCCGTCGGCGGACGGCCGGACCCGGCGCATGCTGATGGTGACGGTCGCGGTGCTCGTGCTGGTCGCGGGGGCCGTCGTCGGTCTGTGGCAACTGGCGGGCGACGACGCCCCGGGCCCGCCGGACTGGAGCGTTCCGTCCGCGCTGCCCAGCGGCAGCTGGACGAACACCCCCACTCCCGGCTTCTCCTCGGAACCGGGCGGCGGCCTCACCACGACCGCCGATCCGTGCACGGTGATCGACGCGAGCACGGAGTCGTCCTGGGGCCTGTCCGCGGGAAGTGCATCGAGCGCGCAGACCGGGCTCAAGGCGTGCAGCTGGAGCGCAACGGCGTCCACCACCGGCGCGTACCTCACCTACACGCTCATCTACTCCAAGGACCTTCCGATGTCGCCGGCGCCCACGCCGACCTACATCTCCGGTGTGCCGTCCGCTTCGGTCGCCGGGAACGACCTGGGGTGCGTGGTCGTGTGGTCCGCCTCGTTCGGGAAGGTGTTCGTGCACGCCAGGCCCAACAGCGGAACGCAGGCGAACGTGTGCACCGCCGCGGCCAACTTCGCCTCGCTGGTGGCCCCGAGAGTGCCCTCCTGACCTCCCCTGACGACGTGCGCCGGACCCGTCCGGCCGGTCCCCACGGATTTTTCGCGCAGAAATTCGACAGTCTCCCTTGACGGTGAATTCGGCGGCCGTGGCGGGTNCNGGCCGCCAGCCGGGGAAGCCTCGGTCCGCACCGAAACATCCGGACAGCCGGATGGATCGCAACCGGGAGGTTGGCCATGACGCATCTTTCCTCGTTCCGCCGAGGCGCCGCCGTGCTGGCGAGCGCCGGGCTGCTCTGTGGTGTCCTCGGCGGCGGTGTGGCCGCCGCCGCGGCCCCCTCGCCGTCCGCTCCGGGCGTCGCCCACGGCTCCTACCAGGGCCGGGTGATCGCCAGGCACCACCTCATCCTGCGGGCCGGCCCCGGGACCTCGTACCGGGCGGTGGGATCGCTGCCGCACGGCGCGGTCGTCAGCATCCGCTGCAAGGTCAATGGCGAGCGGGTCCACGGCAATCCGCACTGGTACAAGATCCGCGAGGGCCGGTTCGGCCGGGCCTGGGCGTCGGCGCGCTACATCAGGATCATCGGGAAGACGCCGCGCTGGTGCCGTTGAGGACACCGTCGGATCCGACCACGTCGAGCCCGATCCGCCCCAGCACCTCCGCCCCGGCCACGCGCAGTGGCCGGGGCGGCTCGTCGTTCAGGGCGTGCCGCCCCGGCGGCCGACGACCGCGGCCGTCGTGTAGTGCATGGTGAAGCTGCCGCCCAGGGCGTCGAGGGCGGACCCGACGCCGGTCAGCACCTCCGTCAGCGCGTCCGGTGGGACCCGGGTGAAGGCACCGAAGGTGGGCATCTGGTCCAGCCAGGCGTCCCGGGTGTAGGTCCACTCCCACGCGTACTGCCACTGTTCGGGCTCGCCGAAGTCGTCCCGTTCGCGGATGCCCTCGGCGGCCCCGTCGAGAACCGGCCGGTAGACGTCCGGGGTTCCCTGCGTCATCGCCGTGAAGTCGAACGGCGCGTCGGGCAGCACCCGGTGGCAGACCCCGGCGACCGCCTCCGCCACGTCTGCCGGGAGCTGGAAGACGTTCCAGAACATCGCCAGCAGGCCGCCCGGCCGCAGCGCCCGGGCGGCCTGGGCGGTGCCCACGGCGGGGTCGATCCAGTGCCATGCGGTGGCGGCGACGACCGCGTCGAAGGTGCGGCCGGCCGGGTCCCAGTCCTCGAAGGCCGCGACGTCGACCTCCGTGCCGGACTGCCGCGCGATCTCGGCCATCCGCGCGTCCGGCTCGACCCCGTGCACCCGGCAGCCGGCCGCCTGGAACTGGCGGGCGGCGATGCCCGTACCGCAGCCGACGTCGAGGACGTCGAGGCCGGGCCGGTCGGCGACGATGCGCCGCACCAGGGCTTCGGGATAGCGGGGCCGGGCGCGGTCGTAGCGGGCGGCGTCGATGCCGAACGACTCTGCCACCAAGCGGTGTTGACCAGGATCGGTGCTGCCGGAAGAAGAGGTAGTGGGCATGTGCCCACTATGGTGGGCGCATGCCCACTCGTCAAACGGGGGTGCGCGATAATCGGTTCCGACGAGGAAGTGAGCAGGACGAGGAAGCAGGGAGTGCACCGTGCCGACAGGGGTGGCCATCCGTGATGTGCGGCAGCAGTTGTTCGACGCCGCCGAGCGCGTCCTGCTGCGGGACGGATCGAACGCGCTGACCAGCCGGGCGGTCACCACTGAGGCGGGCTGCGCCAAGGGCGTCCTGCACCGGCACTTCGCCGACTTCGACGCCTTCCTCGCCGAGCTGGTGCGGGACCGCATCGGCCGCATCGAGACCCAGGCCGCCGCCCTTCGCGCGTCCGCCGGGACCGGCGGCGTGACCGAAAACCTCACCGGCGCGCTGACCGAGGTGTTCGGATCGGTCGCCGTGGCGATCGTCGGCCTCGTCATCTCCCGGGACGGTCTGCGCGCCCGCCTGCGGCAGGCCGGCTCGGTGGGCCTGCCGCTGCTCGCCGAGGCCACCACGATGATCGCCGGATATCTGACGGCCGAGCGCGACCTGGGCCGCCTCGCGGCGGACGCCGACGTCGACACCCTGGCCCCCACCCTGATCGGGGCCGGGCACCTGCTGTTCGCCGACCAGGAGGCGCCTGCGCCGGATGCGGATGCCGTCCGCAAGGTCGTGACGGCGGTCCTCGCCGGGGTGCTGCCGGGGTCTTGAGGCGACGGCTGAACGTCAGCCGGCCAGCAGGCGGTTGAAGAAGGCGCGGTAGTGGCGCAGGGCGATCCGCAGGCGCTCGGTGTCCGCCTCCGCACCCTGTTGCCACTGCTCTTCCAGGGACTGCTGGTGCTCGGCGAAGATGTCGGTGAGCGCCCGCATCACGTCCGTGACCAGCGTGTCGGCCGCATGGACCGCCTGGCGCGGGTCGTCGACGAACCTCCCCTGGATGTCGTGCCACCGGGCGCGGAACGCCGCCTGGTCCTCCGTGGAGAGGAGTGACAGCGCCCCGTCCTCGTCTCCCCCGAGGCTGTCCGGGGTGGGGCGACCCTCTACGGGGGCGCCCGGGGCTCCCTCCCCCGGGACGGTCGTGCCTTCCCTCGGGATGGTCGGGATGCCGCCGGGCGGCCCGGTGTGCTGCTCGGGTGGGCCCTCGGCCGGGCCGGGGCGGGGCCGCTCAGGTCGGACGTGGGCCGGCCGGCGGTCTGCGCGGGGTCCGGGGGCCGCGAGAGATCGGGTGTGGGTGCGAAGGATCCGGCGCGGGGTCGCGGGGCATGGTTCCTCCGTTCGGTGACCGGCGCTGGTGGCTCTGTGATGGCCGGCTGGGGCTCTGTGAGGGGCGGTTCAGGCCGGGGCCCGGTGGGTCCGGCCGCCGTTGGAGAGCAGCTCCTCGAAGAGCGCGCGGTAGTGCACCATGGCACCGCGCAGCTGCTCGGTGGTGGCCCGGTGCCGGGTACTGAGGCCGTCGACCTCATGAGCCGCCCGGTAGTGCTCCAGCGTGCGGCCGTGCTCGACGGAGAGGTCCTTGAGGCGCTGCTCGAAGTTCTCGGTGGGATAGCCGCGTTCGTGCATCAGCGCGGTGACGAGCCGGTCGGCGTCGTGGACCGCCTCCTCGGGCCGGTCGACGAACTCCTGCTGCACTCCCGTCCAGTCCCGGGTGTAGCGCTCCCGGCTGCTGCTCGGCAGGGGCTTGATGTCCAGGTCGTCGTGGCGCTTCTCGCGGGCGCGGAGTTCGTGCTCGCCGGCCCTGCGGCTGTCGGCGGCCTCGACGGTCCGGTCGTACTCGGGCCCGAAGCGTGCACGGAGGTGTCTGCGGCGCATGAGGAGCGTAACTGCCGTTGCCATCAGTGCCATCACGACCACGGCGGGGACGATGATCGCGAGAAGGGTCCCTGTCGACATGAGCCGACCTCCTTGCCTTCACCCCCAACATTCCAGTCTAGGGTCCGGCGGGTCGCGCAACGAGTCGGGCGTACGGGGGCGCAGCGTCACCGCCGTGGCCGCGAGCGTCACACATGGTGCTTGAGGTGTCCGATCAGGAGCTGCTGCCAGCCGTTCCGGGCCTGCGCCCACTCCTCGGGGCAGCTCTCGGCGCGGTCCTCGGTGACCCGTTTGCCGTCACCGACGAGGTCCTCGTGCCGGCCTGGGTGCGCGCCGTAGACGTAGCAGGCGTAGTTCGCCGCGCGCTGGCCGTCCAGGCTGTGCTCGTCGAGCAGATCGGACTCATCGACCGGGCTCTCCTCGGCGGAGAGGGCGTAATCCGCGGCGGCGGCAAGGGCCTTGGTGTCGCCGGCGCCGCCCTGGTCGATCAGCATCACCGCGGCGAACTGGTCGGCGACGTCCTCCTCCCGGCCGGTGAAGTGCAGCTTGAGGCGGTCGATCAGGGCGTGCGCGCCCTCGTGGTAGGCGGTCTCCTCCAGTACGGCGGCCACGTGGGCGTCCTCGCCGCCGTGCGGCACGGCGTTCCGGCCGGCGTGCGCGACCCGGTCGCGTATCTCGTCGACGTGCTCCACACAGAAGTCGACGGCACCCGTATTCGGGTCGTAGGCCGGCTCGGCCGCGCCGCACGAGCGGACCACGAAGGGGATGCGGTGCGGGACCTTGACGGTGTCGTTGAGCCGGTCGGCCGCGCTCTCCAGGATGTGCCGCGAGCGCAGATAGGCGGTGGCCCGCGCCGCCTTGTCACCGGTGCGGTACTGGACGGTGAAGCCGCCCGCGCTGTCCTTGCCGTGCGTCCGGCGGGCCGTGGCGTCCTTGGCGTCGGCCGTGTCCTCGGCGGCCGTGCAGCCGGTCACCGCTGCCGCCAGGGCCAGCGTCAGCAGTGCTCGTGTGCCGTTTCCCGTCCGGCGGCCCATGTCCACTCCTTCCCCGCCGCGCGCCGCGGCTGTCCGTCCGAGCAGGGAAGAGGAAGATCCGGAAGTGGAGGTTCCGTCCTGTTGGCCACACGTGCCGGAGATCACCACAGCTTGTCGATGTCTCCGGGGTGGAGGGCGATGCGGCTGCCCTGGAACGACGCACGAGCCCGGCGGGCCCGGTCGGAGAAGAAGGCGGCCATGGTGACCTTGTCGAATCCGGGAGAGTCGCTGGGGAAGGGGGCCTCGGGTGTGCCCCCGACGAGGACGGTGCCGGGCAGATGGTGCCAGCCCGCGCTCTCGTAGAACGTCCGCAGCGGGCGGTCGCAGGTGAACAGCCCCAGGTCGTGGCCCTGGGCGGCGAGGGTCTCCCGGGCCTTGGCCACCAGGCTCCGGCCGTGCCCGCGGCCGCGGGCCTCCCGGCGGGTCACCACCGTGCTCAGCCCGCCGGCGGCGTAGCGCTGCCCGGCGTGGCCGACCTCTTTGGTGAGCAGGTCCAGTGCGGCGAGCACCGTCCCGCCGTCCACCAGCAGCATCGACAGCGGTCGCAACGCGGGGTCGTGGACGGGCGCGTCGTCGGGGACCGGCGCGGGGCTCTCCGACGGCCAGGCCGCCTCCTGGAGCTCCCGGACCTGGGTGCGGAGTTCGGTGGGGGTGGCGGCTTCGGGGAAGGCGAGGATCTGCACCGGTCGATTCTGTAACGGTGGTGGGCGGGCTGCGCAACGGGGTTTCCGGTGCCGGGTCCGGCCCGGTGGCGTTCCCCTGTGCGGCGCGGGTCTCCGGCCACCGGGCCCCGCGCGTCGCGTGTCCGTCGTGGGCCGGGTGAGTCGGCCGGGGAAGGATGCGGGCATGCATGCCGTCCTGCACGCACTGTCGATCGCCGGGTCGATGACGTGGGAGATCGCCTGGGCGCTGATCCTGGGCTTCGGGCTGTCCGCCGTCGTCCAGGCGGTGGTGCGCAGATCCACCGTCGTCGCGCTCCTCGGTGACGACCGCCCGCGCACCCTGGCCCGCGCCGCCGGGCTGGGGGCGGCCTCGTCGTCCTGCTCGTACGCGGCGGTGGCGCTGGCCCGTTCACTGTTCGTCAAAGGGGCGGACTTCACCGCCGCGATGGCGTTCGAGATCGCCTCCACCAATCTCGTCGTCGAACTGGGCGTCATTCTGGCCCTGTTGATGGGGTGGCAGTTCACGGTCGCCGAGTTCGTGGGCGGCCCGATCATGATCGTGGTGCTGGCGGTGCTGCTGCGGCTGTTCCTGCGCGAGGAGCTGCTGCGTGCGGCGCGGACCCAGGCCGAGCGCGGGCTGGCCGGCTCGATGGAGGGGCATGCCGCGATGGACATGCCCGTGCGGCGCCCGGGCTCGTTCCTCCGTCGGCTGCTGTCCCCCGAGGGCATCACGGCCACCGCGCACGTCTTCGTGATGGAGTGGGCGGCGATCCTGCGGGATCTGGTGATCGGTCTGCTGATCGCCGGAGCCATCGCCGCCTGGGTGCCCGACGCCTTCTGGCGGTCGTTCTTCTTCGACGGCCATCCGCTCGCGGCGAAACTGTGGGGGCCGGTCGTCGGTCCGCTGGTCGCGATGGCCTCGTTCGTGTGCTCCATCGGCAATGTGCCGCTCGCCGTGGTGCTGTGGAAGGGCGGGATCAGCTTCGGCGGGGTGGTGGCGTTCGTCTTCGCCGATCTGCTGATCCTGCCGATTCTGGCCATCTACCGGAAGTACTACGGCACTCGGACCGCGCTGTTCCTGCTCGGCACCTTCTATGTCGCGAGCGTGGTGGCCGGGTACGTCGTGGAGTTCGCCTTCGGTGGCCTCGGCCTCGTACCGGACCAGGCCCGGGCGCGGCTCCCGCAGGGGGGCATCGGCTGGAACTACACCACGTGGCTCAATCTCGCCTTCCTCGTGGTGGCCGCGGCCCTGCTGGTGCGGTTCTTCCGCACCGGCGGCCGGGACATGCTGCGCATGATGGGCGGCGCCCCCGCCACCGGCCACGAGCACGGCGGAGGGGGGCCGGGGCCGGACGCTCAGTGACGGGACGTCAGGCCAGGCGCCGGCGCCGAGGTCGTGGTCGTGATCGACGGTGTGGTGGCTGAACGCGTCGCGGTACGCCACGGCGCCGCCGGCACGGCGGCCGCATCGAGGTCGGCCACGCCGACGGGGGCGGCGCACGCTTCACGGTCGCCCTGCCCGGGCGCTTTCCGGGGTCGCCCGCGGGCGTCAGGAGCCCGGCCGGCTCTTGATCTGCAGGCCGGGGCGGCGTCGGTGGACCGTGAGGTAGGCCAGGCCGTCCCGGCCCGCGGTCACACTGCGGCGGGACCCTCGGGGCAGCCACAGCAGGCCGCCCTCGGCGAGCGGTTGCCGGCCGTCTTCCGTGTCCACGGCGCCGTCGCCGGACACGACGTAGAGGAGCACGTCCAGGTCCGGCTCGACGTGGGTGTCGATACGGCCGTCGGGCGGGATCCGGACGACGTTGGCATCGAGCTGGCGGCCGGACTCGGCCAGGCGCCACAGCACACCGGCCGGTGCGGGCGGCTGGGCGGCGACCTTCTGCGCGTCACAGAGCAGCAGCGGCACCGGGTCGCCTACGGGGGCGGCACCACCGGGAGTAGCGGAAGTACCGGAGCTGTCGGGAGTGTCGGCGCCGCCGGTGTGCGGGGCGTCAGCCATCAGTGGTCACCATCCGTCGCCTGTCCTGGGGTGCGCATGATCCACGCGGTCCGTGCGCGTCCCTTCCTAGTGCAGCGCGGCCCCCGGCACCACCGGCACCGCGCCACTCCACCGGAACCCGCCCCTGAATGCGAACCTTACATGCGCATTTGCTACCGTCATGGCGTGCGGCTGACAAAGTTCACTGATCTGGCACTCCGCGCCGTGATGCGCCTGGCCGTCGCGGAGCCGGGCGCCCCTCTGACCACCCGCGAGGTGGCCGAGGCGATGGACGTGCCGTACACCCACATGGCGAAGGCGATCAGCCGGCTCCAGCATCTCGGCGTGGTCGAGGCCCGCCGGGGCCGCGGCGGCGGACTGGCCCTCACCGGCCTGGGACACCGGGCCTCGGTGGGCTGGCTGGTGCGCGAACTGGAGGGCGAGGACGAGGTCGTCGCCTGCGAGGGCGACCCGCCGTGCCCGCTGCGCGCGGCCTGCCGGCTCCGCCGGGCGCTGGCCGAGGCGCAGGAGGCGTTCTACGCCACGCTCGACCCGCTGACGGTCTCCGAGGTCGTGGCGTCGCCCACCGGCCCGGTGCTGATCAGCCTCACCGGCCGGCGCCCCGACTGACCGACCGCCACCTCACCGCGCCCCGCCCCGGGGCGCACCCCGGGCCCACCCCGTTCCCAGGGCGGCCCACCTCACTCACAAATTGGTAGATGATCTACTACTTATAGGAGGTGGCTCGTGCTCAGCGAGCAGTCCGCACCCGTCATCAAGGAAACCCTGCCGGTCGTCGGCGCGGCCATCGAGGAGATCACCGCGCTCTTCTACCAGAAGCTGTTCGAGGCCCGTCCGGAGCTGCTGCGCGACCTGTTCAACCGCGGCAACCAGGCCAACGGCGAGCAGCGGCAGGCCCTCGCGGGCTCCATCGCCGCCTTCGCGGGCATGCTGCTGGAGCACCCCGACGCCCGGCCCGACGCGATGCTCGCCCGGATCGCGCACAAGCACGCCTCGCTCGGTGTCACCTCGGACCAGTACAAGCTCGTCAACGAGCATCTGCTCGCCGCGGTCGCCGAGGTCCTCGGGGAAGCCGTCACGCCGGAGGTCGCGGCCGCCTGGGACGAGGTCTACTGGCTGATGGCCAACGCGCTGACAGCCGTCGAGGCCCGTCTCTACGAGCAGCACGGCGCCCCCGAGGGCGGGACCTGGCAGCCCATGAGAGTCGTCGCACGGCAGCAGGAGACCCCGGACACCCTCGCGCTCACGCTGCGCCCGGCCGACGGCACCCCGGCCCGCGCCTTCCGCCCCGGCCAGTACGTCAGCGTGCAGGCCGAACTCCCCGACGGCGCACGGCAGATCCGCCAGTACAGCCTGTCGTCCGCCCCCGGCGCCCCGGAGTGGCGGATCACCGTCAAGCGCGTCCGCGCGGCGGCCGGGCCGGCCGGCGAGGTGTCCTCCTGGCTGCACGAGCGGGCCCACGCCGGCGAAGTGCTGGCGGTCTCCGCGCCGTTCGGCGATCTGACCCTGCCGGCCGGCGACGCCCCGCTGCTGCTGGCCTCCGCCGGCATCGGCGGCACCCCCATGCTCGCCATGCTGCACCACCTGGCCGCCACCAACTCGCCCCGGCAGGTCGTCGTCGTGCACGCCGACCGCGCCCCGGCCGACCACGCGCACCGCGACGAACTGCGCCGACTGGTCGGCACGCTGCGCCATGGCTCGCTGCACCTGTGGTACGAGGAGGCGGACCAGCAGGCGGCCGCGACCGGCTCCGACCCCGCTCCGGTGGCGGTGTCCGAAGGCCGTGCCGATGTCGGCGAACTGCCGCTGCCCGAGGGCGTCACCGCCTACCTCTGCGGTCCCCTGCCGTTCATGCGTACCCTGCGGGGCAACCTGCTCCGGCGCGGGGTCGCACCGCAGGCGGTCCACTACGAGGTGTTCGGCCCCGACCTCTGGCTGGCGCAGCAGTAGGCCGCGCCCGGCAGACCGACCACACCCACCCGAGCGACGAGAGGACAGCCCGCGCCGAGCTGGTGGGCTGCAGTACCGTGCGCCCGCCGGAGGACGAGGCCCGCACGGCGACGGTCATCGCCCGCGTGCTCGCCGCCCACCGCGGACGCGGCTTCGGGTCGGAGCTCTACGCCCGCGGACTGGACCGCGCCCGGGAGTTGGGGGCACAGGTCGTCGAGACCGTCGTCCTGTCGTCGAACCCCGACGGCCTGCGGTCCGCCGAACGGCACGGCTTCGTCGAACTGGAACGCTATGTGCTGCCGGGTGAGACCGTGCCCTGGATTGACCTGCGGCTGAGGTGACCCGATCGGGCGACGCGTCGCCGCGTACGCCGCTGCTTGAATGCCCGCATGAGCTTCTTCGTACGTGCGCGGTTCGACGTCCGGGACGAACAGCGGGAGGAATTCGAGGAGTTGGCGTGCGCCCTGCGCGAGCTGGCGGAGGCGGAACCCGGCACGCTCCTCTACCGGTGGTTCTCGGCGGGTGCCGGCCGGTATCTGGTGCTGGAGGAGTACGCCGACACGGCCGCGGCCATGGCGCACCAGGAGCGCGCGGCGCAACTCCTGGCCCGGGTCGGGGCATGTGCGGAGATGGCCTTCGCCGAGCTCCACGGCGAGATCGGCCCCGGCATCCGGGAGTGGGTGCGCGACCATCCGCAGGCGACGGTCTACCCGGAGTGGACGGGCGACCGCACACCGTCCGGCAGCCGGTGACACGGGCGTAGGAACAGCGGCCGGGACCGGGAAGGGCCATCGGCACGGGGAGACCCGGCCCTTCCCGGCGCGACCATCGTCGGCCGGTGGCGGGCGCGGACCGCAGGGCCGAACGGCCCTCTGCCGGCAGGCATTCGGCTCTCTCCGGGTCTCTTCGTGCGGGCCGCCCGGCCGCCTCCGGGACCGATCTCCGCGGTGGCCGATCGGCACCGGTGCCCGCCGGACCGGCCGTGATGATCACGTACGCTGCCGGACAGACGTACGGGATCTTTGGGAGCAGCACGGTCATGTCCGAATCGCAGCAGTACGCACCGGCCGCGGGCGGCCCGCTGGGGCCGCAGCTCCGTGAGCCGGACCGGATGCGCAGCCTGCTCGACGCGGTGATGGGCCTGGGCCGGGGGCTGGAACTCCCGCAGGTGCTGCGGGGCATCGTGGAAGCCGCGGTCACCCTCACCGACGCGGAGTACGGGGCGCTGGGCGTGGTCGGCGACGGGCAGCTGTCGCAGTTCCTGCCCGTGGGCATGTCGGACGAGCTGATCGAGCTGATCGGCCGGACGCCGTGCGGCCACGGCATCCTCGGGGAGCTGATCCGCAATCCCGCACCACTGCGGCTCACCGATCTGACCAGGCATCCGCACAGCTACGGCTTTCCGGCCAACCATCCGCCGATGCGGACCTTCCTCGGCGTGCCGGTCCGGGTCCGCGACGAGGTGTTCGGCAACCTCTACCTCACCGAGAAGCGGGGCGGCGGCTCGTTCGACGCGGACGACGAGGCGGTGGTGACCACCCTGTCCATCGCCGCCGGAGTGGCCATCGACAACGCCCGGATGTACCACGAGAGCCGCCGCCGGGAGCGGTGGCTGGAGGCGCTGGGCGAGATCACCCGCAGCCTGCTGTCCGGTACGGGCGCCGACGACGTGCTGCGGCTGATCGCCGAGCGGGCGCGGGAGGTCGCCGGCGCGGACTGCGCGGCGATCCTGCTGCCGTCGGCCGCGTCCGCGGACCAGCTGGCGGTGTCGGTGGCGTGCGGGACGGGCGCAAGCCGGATCGTCGGGCTGCGGGTGCCGGCCGACGCCTCGCTGCCCGGTATGGCGGTGCGCAGCGGCCGGCCGGTGGTCACCGCCGATCTGCGGGCCGACCCGCGGGCGTATCCGCTCGGCCCGGACGCCGGCGGCGGGAGCGGGGGCGCACTGGACGGGGAGGCCGCGGGCCATGGCGTGGCATACGGGCCGGCCGTCGCCGTCCCGCTCCAGGTGGACACCGGGCATGGCGCCTTGCGGCTGAGCCGCCTGGCCGGCCGGCCCGCGTTCGACGACGCCGAGGTCACGCTGATATCGGGCTTCGCCGACCAGGCCGTGATCGCCCTGGAACTCGCCCGCCGGCGGGCCGAGTCGGAGGAGCTGACGGTCCTTCACGACCGGGACCGGATCGCCCGCGATCTCCACGACCTCGCCATTCAGCGGTTGTTCGCCACCGGTATCACGCTGCAGAGCGCGACCCGGCTGATCGAGCGGCCGGAGGCCGCCGAGCGGGTCGGTCGCGCGGTGAACGACCTGGACACCACCATCAAGATCATCCGTTCCACGATCTTCGGGCTGCGGTCGACCGGCGACGGCAGGGAGGGCCGGGGGCTGCGCCGGGACCTCACCGAGACCGTGCAGCGGGCGGCCGGACCGCTCGGCTTCCCCCCGGCGTTGCGGATCGAGGGCCCGGTGGACGCCGCGGTCCCCGACGAACTGGCCGAGCACCTGCTGGCGGTGACCGCCGAGGCGCTCAGCAACGCCGCCCGGCACGCCCGCGCCCGCCACCTGGACGTGGCCGTGGCGGTGACCGCGGACGAGCTGGCGCTGACGGTGACGGACGACGGGGTGGGCGCCGGGTCGGCCCCGCACACCGGCGGCCTGGCCAACATGCGGGCGCGGGCCGCGATGCACGGCGGCCGACTGACCGTCGGGACACCGGAGGACGGCGGCACTCGCCTCGTGTGGTGCGTGCCGCTGCCGGATTGACCTGGCGGCGGAGGATACGGTGACACCCCGTCAGCCAGCCGCCGCAGCCCCCAACATGCTCACGCCCGCGGCTCCTTCAGCCGTTCGGCGACCATCGCGGCCTGCACCCGGCGGCCGACTCCCAGCTTGGCGAGGATCGCGGAGACCCGGTTCTTGATCGTCTTCTCGGCGAGGTACAGCCGGTCGGCGATCTGACGATTCGTCAATCCTTCACCGATCAGCTCCAGTACCTCCCGCTCGCGTGGGGAGAGCTGGTCGAGCACCGACGGCGGTGCCTCCGCCTCCTGGTCGCGGTCCGGGCCGCGCAGCCGCTCCATGACCCGCGACGCGGTACGCGGGTCCAGCATCGACTCCCCCGCCGCGACCGTGCGGACCGCGTGCACCAGTGCCGGACCGTCGATCTGCTTGAGCACATAGCCGGCCGCCCCGGCCATGATGGCGTCGAAGAGCGCCTCGTCGTCGTCGAAGGACGTCAGCATCAGACAGGCCAACTCCGGGACCCGGGCCCGCAACTCCCGACAGACCTCGATCCCCTCGTGGTCGCCGTCGGGCCCGTCCGTACCGCCCAGCCGCACGTCGAGGACGGCCACCTGCGGCCGGACCGCCGGCACCCGGGCGAGGGCCTGGCGGGCGTCCCCCGCCTCCCCCACCACCTCGATGTCGTCCTCCGCCTCCAGAAGGTCCCGGACGCCACGGCGCACCACCTCGTGGTCGTCGAGGATGAAGACCCGCAGCGGCGCGTCCCCTCCGGCGGCGGACGAGGCGGGGGCGGGCGGGACGGGGTGCTGGTTCATGCGCTCTCGCTCTGTGGTTCTTCGCGGTTCGGCCGGGCACAACGGGCCCGACCACGAGGTTCGTCCGGCCCGTCGGCCCGCGCAAGGGTCGAACGGCCCTGGGGAATCGGGGTCCTTCGGGCACGGAACGGCGTTGCGATACTGACGCCCCCGTCAGGAGGTCGTTCCATGCCGCAGTCCCGCCAGCCCGCGCGCCCCGCCCCGTCCGTGCCGTCCGCACGGTCCGCCCCGGGCACCGTCGGCGGCGAGTACCACGCCCTGCTCGCCCGGCACGACGCCATGCGCCTGCGCCGGCAGATCCTCGGCCAACGGACCGCGCCCGCACCCGACTTACCTGCGGCCGCCTACGACGGCGCCGCGGACCAGCGGTTGATTACCCAGTACCTGGACCTGGTCACGCCGTTCGGCGACCTGATCGCGCACCTCTACGACGAGATGTTCGCCCGGTGGCCGTATCTGCGGTCGCTCTTCCCGGCGTCCATGGAGTTCCAGCGCGCGCATCTGGCCCGCGCCTTCTGGTACCTGATCGAGAATCTGCACCGCCCGGGCGAGGTGGCCGCCTACTTCCGGCAGCTCGGCCACGACCACCGCAAGCTCGGGGTGCGGCCGGTGCACTACGAGGCGTTCGAGATCTCGCTCTGTGCGGCGCTGCGGCGCAGCGCCGGACCGCGCTGGGCCGAGGCGGTGGAGGAGGCGTGGGTGCGGATGCTGCGCTTCGCGGTCGCGTCGATGATCGAGGGCGCCGATGCCGCGCTCGCCGAACCGCCGTGCTGGCAGGGCACGGTGACGGCACATGAGCGGCGGCGCCCGGACCTGGCCGTGCTGCGGGTCCGGGTGCACGAGCCGTACCCGTACCGGGCGGGTCAGTACGCGGCGGTGGAGTCCCCGCTGATGCCGCAGGCGTGGCGGCACTACTCCCTGGCGTCCGCGCCGCGGCCGGACGGCGAGGTGGAGTTCCACGTCCGGCGGACCGGCCCCGGCGGGGTGAGCGAGGCGCTGGTCGACGGCACCGACGTGGGCGACACCCTGCGCCTGGGGCCCGCGCACGGCACGATGACGCTCCGGGAGGAGGACCACCCCCGCGACCTGCTGTTGGTGGCGGGCGGCACCGGCTGGGCGCCGGCCAAGGCGCTGCTGGAGGAGTGGGTGGCCCGGCGCCGCGGGGCCGGCGGCGGTTCGCTGCGCCCGGCCGGCCGGGTCCGTCTCTTCGTCGGCGCCCGCAGCCGGGCCGAACTGTACGACGCGGAGGCGCTGTCCCAGTTCGCGACGCGGCAGGGCCGGCTGCGGGTGGTGCGCGTCCTGGACGACGAGGCCGCCGCGGACGAAGGCGGCTCGCCGGGCGCGTACGGTCCGCTGGCCGAGGCGGTGGCCCGGGGCGGCGCGTGGCCCGGCCACCTGGCCTTCGTCAGCGGGCCGGCGGCCATGGTCGGTGCCGTGGTCGCGCGGCTGACCGCGGCCGGGATGCCGGCCGGCCGCATCCGCCACGACCCGGTGCCGGACCTCATGCCCGGGTCGGCCGCCTGCACCGCGGCGTACTCGGCGGACGGGGCCGGTACGGGGGCGGCGTGGTGACGTGTGCCCGCCCGTGACGGAGCGCCGGCCATGGCGAGTGCCGCGTCGCCCCGGGCGGGCCGAACGGCCCCTGGTGGACGCCCGCCGGGGGGCCGTCTACTGGGCGGCAGAGCAGTGCGTCGACAGCGCGACAGCGTCAACAGGACTGGGAGCACGCCGTGAACGACATCCCGGCCCGGCACACCGCCGGGACCGTCACCGACAGCGCGCTGGTGGACTGGGCCGATCGCGAGGCGTCCCGCCGCAGCACCCAACTGGACCGCACCGAGGCCCTGCGGCTGCTGGGCAGCGTCTCGCTGGGCCGGATCGTCTTCACCCAGGACGCCCTGCCGGCGATCCGCCCGGTGAACCACCTCCTGCACCACGGCGAGGTGATCATCCGCACCCACGAGGGCGCGGCGCTGGCCACCCTGACCGAGCACGCGGACGACACCGGCGTGGTCGTCGCCTACGAGGCCGACACCATCGATCCCGCCACGCACTGCGGCTGGAGCGTGGTGGTCACCGGCTACTGCCACCTGGTGACGGATCCCGACGATCTGGCGCACTATCAGGCGCTGCTGCACCCGTGGACCGACCACCGGATGACCCATGCGCTGCGGATCCGCCCGGATCTCGTCACGGGGGTGCGGCTGTCCCGGTAGCGCGGCGCCGCGCGAGGGTTTCGGGAGAAGCGCCGAGCCCCGGGCCCGAGTCAGCCCTGCTCCGGCGCTCCGGCGCGGAGCCCGTCCATCACCAGGTCGAGGAGGCGGCCGGCGCGGGCGTGCCCGTCTGCGTGCGGATCGAGCTGCCAGAGGCCGGCGATGGCGAGGAGGAAGTCCTCGGGGGTGACACCGGGGCGGATGGTGCCGGCCTCCTCGTTGGCGGTCAGGAGGAGGGTGACGGCGGCGATGAGCGGGCCGCGGCCGACGGCGGCGAGGGTGCCGTGGGTCGTGGTGGCCTTGCGCAGTGCGGCGGCCAGGCCGGCCTTGGTCATGGCGTAGCGCGCGAGGCGGTCCATCCAGGCGCGCAGGGCGTCGTCGGGCGGGCGGGTGGCCAGGAGGTCCGTCGCGGCGTCGCAGACCTGTTGGACCTCGTGGCGGTAGACCTCCAGGACGAGGGCCTCGCGGTGGGGGAAGTTGCGGTAGAAGGTGCCCTGTCCGACGCCGGCCTTCTTGGCGATCGCGCTCAGCGGGGCGTCGGCGGAGCGGGTCAGCTCGGCCAGGGCCGCCTCCAGGATGCGGTCGCGGTTCCGCTGGGCGTCGGAGCGCAGCGGCGCGTCCTCGGGACGGTGCACGCGTCCTCCTCCCGGAATGCGCCGATGAGTTGGCCTTGGTGGATTCACCAAGCCTGGCGCGCAATCGGCCTTGCTAACCGGACAGCTGTCCATTAGGTTTTCAACCGTAGCGGACAGCTGTCCACTTGAGCGCCAGCCTAGCGCCTGTCCGAGGGGCGGGGTCAGGGTCGGACAAAGCTCCGGCGGCAGACGAGCGGCGGATCGGCCGGTGAGGAGCCCGGCGGCCATCGCGACCGGCGTCCCGCCGCGCCCCCGAACCATCCGTATTGACCGCACCGCTCCCTCCGACGCGCAACGCACCGCACCACCGCACCACCCCGCCCCCACGCGGACGTTCCGGCTCGTTCCGGTTCCTTCCGGTCGTTCCCGGCCACCGGGAACGACCCGACTCCGCCGCCCCACCGCGGCGGACCGGCGGCCCCCAACGGGCCTGCCGCCCCTCGACGTGTGAGACGTGAAAGAAGGCAGAACATGGCCCCATCGACGGCCGGTGCCATCACCTTGACCATCAACGGCGAGAAGCACACGCTGCCCGTCGACAACCGCACCACCCTGCTCGACGCGCTGCGCGAGCGGCTCGGCCTGACCGGCACCAAGAAGGGCTGCGACCAGGGGCAGTGCGGTGCCTGCACGGTACTGCTCGACGGGCGGCGGGTGGTCTCCTGCCTCCAGCTCGCGGTGGCCGCCGAGGGGCGGGAGGTCACCACCATCGAGGGCGTGGCCGACGGCGAGCGGCTGCACCCGGTGCAGCAGGCGTTCCTCGACCTCGACGGCTTCCAGTGCGGCTACTGCACCCCCGGACAGATATGTTCGGCCCTCGCGGTCATCGAGGAGCACGCCGCGGGCTGGCCCAGTGCCGCCACCACCGACGTCCGGCCGGAGGCGGGCGTGCCGCAGCTGACCGCCGACGAGATCCGGGAGCGGATGAGCGGCAACCTCTGCCGCTGCGGCGCCTATGTGTCGATCGTCCAGGCGGTCGCGCGGGCGGCGGAGGAGACGACGCACCCGACGGGCCGGGCGGATGTGGCGGACGTGACGGACGTGGAGGGCGTGGCATGAGGGAGTTCGACTACCGGCGGGCGTCCGACGTCCCGGGCGCCCTGGCGCTGCTGGGCGCCCAGCCCGAGGCCCGCTACCTCGGCGGCGGCACCAACCTCGTCGACCTGATGAAGAGCGGCGTGGAACGGCCCGCGCTGCTCGTCGACGTGCGCGAGCTGCCGCTCGACCGCATCGAGACCACCGCCGACGGCGGGCTGCGGATCGGCGCCACGGTCACCAACAGCGACCTGGCCGCCCACCCCGAAGTGCGGCGCCGCTACCCGGCGTTGACGCACGCGGTACTGGCCGGCGCCTCCGGGCAGCTGCGCAACATGGCCACGGTGGGCGGCAATCTGCTCCAGCGCACACGCTGCGCCTACTTCACCGACCTCGCCAGGCCGTGCAACAAGCGCGTCCCCGGGAGCGGTTGCGCGGCCGTCGCGGGCGAGCACCGCAACCACGCGATCCTGGGCGCCTCCGCGCACTGCGTGGCCGTCCACCCCTCGGACATGGGCGTGGCCCTGGCCGCCTTCGACGCCGTGGTGCAGTACGCCACGGCCGACGGGCCGGGCGAGGTGCCGCTCGCGGAGTTCTACCTCCCGGTGGGCGACACACCCGACCGCGAGACCGCGCTGCCGCCCGGCGCGCTGATCACCGGCCTCACCCTGCCGCCCGCGCCGGTCGCCGCCCTGTCGCGCTACCGCAAGGTGCGCGAGCGGGCGTCGTACGCCTTCGCCATCGGGTCGGTCGCCGCCGCGCTCGACGTCCGGGACGGCACGGTCCACGACGTCCGGCTGGCCTTCGGCGCGGTCGCGTCCCGGCCGTGGCGCGCACGGGCGGCCGAACGGGCGCTGCGCGGCGGGCCGGCCACCGCCGAGGCGTTCGCCGCCGCCGCGGACGCCGAGCTGGCCGCCGCCGAGCCGCTGCCCGGCAACGGATACAAGGTGACGCTGATCCGGAATCTCGTCGTCGCCGTGCTCACCGAGCTGGCCGAGGAGAGCCGGCAGACCGAGGAGGCCGCCCGATGACCACCACCACGACCGGGTTCGCCCCGGTGACCGGAGCCGTCGGCACCGCGCACACCCGCCGGGAGGGCCGGGACAAGGTCACCGGCGCGGCCCGCTACGCCGCCGAGATCCCCTTCGTCGGCCTCGCCCACGGCTGGCTGGTGGTGTCCACCGTCGCCCGCGGCCGGATCCGCTCGATCGACACCGCACCGGTCCTGGCGATGCCGGGGGTGCTCGCCGTCCTGCACCACGGGAACGCCCAGTCGCTGGCCTCGGGCTACACCGGCCCGATGGGGCCGGCCGACCCGACGCTCCAGCTCTTCCAGCACGACCGGGTGCCGTATGCCGGCTGGCCGGTGGCCCTGGTCGTCGCCGAGACCTCCGAAGAGGCCAGGGAGGCCGCCGAGTCGCTGGTGGTCGCCTACGACGAGGAGCCGCACGACGTGGCGTTCACCGCCGGGCACCCGGAGGCGTACGTCCCCGCGGGCGGGCGGGCCGAGGCGGAGCAGGGAAAGGGGGACCTGGCGGCCGAACTCGCCGCGTCCGCCGTCGTGGTGGACGCGGAGTACACCACTCCGGAAGAGCACCACCACCCGATGGAGCCGCACGCCGCGACCGCGTACTGGGACAGCGGCCGGCTGGAGGTCGTCGACTCCAACCAGGGCAGCGTCTTCGTCGCCCAGGAACTCGCGCTGCTGTTCTCGCTCGAACCGTCCGCGGTCCGGGTGCGCTCCGAGCACGTCGGCGGCGGTTTCGGCTCCAAGGGCACCCGCCCGCACCAGGTGGCGGCGGCGATGGCGGCGACGGTCCTGCACCGCCCCGTACGGGTCGTCCTGACACGCCGTCAGATGTTCTCGCTGATCGGCTACCGCAGCCCCACCGCACAGCGGGTCCGGCTCGGCGCCGACCCCGACGGGCGGCTGCGGGCCCTGGACCACCAGGGGCTCAACCAGACCTCGACGGTGCACGAGTTCGTCGAGCGCAGCGCCGATGTGGCGCGGGCGATGTACGACGCGGACGCACACCACACCATCAGCCGGGTGGTCCGCCTCGACGTGCCGACGCCGACGTGGATGCGGGCCCCGGGCGAGGCCCCGGGCTCGTTCGCGCTGGAGTGCGCGATGGACGAACTCGCCGAGAAGTGCGGTGTCGACCCGATCGCCCTGCGCGCCCGCAACGAACCGACCGTGGGCCCCCTTTCCGGCCTCCCCTACAGCAGCCGCCGGCTCCTCGCCTGCTTCGAGGAGGGCGCCCGCCGCTTCGGCTGGGACGGACGGGACCCGCGTCCCGGGGTGCGGCGCGACGGCCGCTGGCTGCTGGGGACGGGCACCGCGGCCGCCTCCTTCCCCACGCTGGCCGGCCCGAGCACCGCGGCGGTGACGGCGGAGGCGGACGGCACCTTCACCGTGCGGATCACCGCGGCCGACATCGGGACCGGGGCGCGGACCGCGCTGTCCCTGGTCGCCGCGGACGCGCTGGCGGTGACGCCGGACCGTGTGGCCATCCGGATCGGCGACAGCGACTTCGGCCCGGCCATGATCGCCGGCGGCTCGGCGGGCACCCGCTCGTGGTCCTGGGCGATCACCCTCGCCGCCCGCGAACTGCGCGAACAGCTGGCCCTGGGCGGCGACATCCCGCCGGAGGGGATCACCGCGCGCTCGAACACCGCGGACGCCATCGGCGCGCTGCCGCCCCGTGAACGGCACGCCTTCGGCGCGCAGTTCGCCGAGGTCGCGGTGGACGTCACCACCGGCGAGGTGCGGGTCCGGCGGATGCTGGGCGTCTTCGCGGCCGGCCGGATCGTCAACCCGCTCACCGCACGCAGCCAGTTCGTCGGCGGCATGATCTGGGGGCTCTCCATGGCCCTGCACGAGGAGGCGGTCCGGGACCACGGCACGGGTACCCATGTCGGCGCCGACCTCGCCGGCTACCACGTCGCCGCCAACGCCGACGTACCGCTCGTCGAGGCCGACTGGGTGGACGACCCGGAGGAGGACGACCCGGTCGGCATCAAGGGCATCGGCGAGGTCGGCATCGTCGGCGCCGCCGCAGCCGTCGCCAACGCGGTCTGGCACGCCACCGGCGTCCGCCACCGCCACCTGCCGATCCGCCCGGACCGGGTCCTGATGTCTGGCGACGGCATCCTGCCGTAGACGTCTGACAGGCACCATCGGTCGGTCGCTGCCCCGCCCCGAAACCGGGGCGGGGCAGCGCCCTCACGCCACCTTCGTGCAAAGGATGCTCCGCCCCTCGTACACCTGCCACGAATAGGTGTAGTGGCCGGGGTCGGGCGGGCAGGCGCGCGTCCCCGCCGAGGCCGGCAGCACCGCCGTGATCTGCATGAGGAAGCTGAACTCCCGCGGCACCCGGCCGGCCCCGCAGTTCCACAGGGTGAGCAGATTGGCGCCGCCCGGACGTCCGCCGCTGGACCGGGCGAGGAAGCACTGGCCGACACGGAACTGCCGCTCCACACACAGGTCGACCGACGAGAAGTCCGCGGCCGCGTGCCACCAGCCGCCCAGCCCCGGGCCGGACGGGCAGCTCCCGGACCCGAGCACGGACCGGACCTGCACATAGGCATGGGCCGCCTGACAGTTCACCCGCTCCGGTGCCGCCCGGCTCCATCCGCCATACCCGTTCGCATAGCCGTCCAGGCAGTCCCCGGCCCGTACGGACGAGAAGGCCAGGTCCTCCGCGCTGGGGGTACGGGACGCGACCGGCGTGGGCGACGGGGAGGGCAAGGACGGAGTCGGAGTCGGAGCCGGCGGGGGACTGAAGCTGTGGCCGGCACCACCACTACCGCCCCCACCACCCCCACCGGACAGCGCCCCCACTCCCCCGCCCCCATAAGTACTGCTGCTACGGCCACTGCTGCTGCCACCGCTCGACAGGCCGCCCGTCGACCCGGCGGACCCCATGTGCTCCCAGGGCTTCCAGAACATCACCACCAGCACGATGAGCCCCATCACGGTCCAGAACACGCTCCCCGCGGAACCGGACGACGACGAAGATCCGGACGCCGCGGAACCGACGGTGGACGGTGGCTTCGTGGCGGGCGGCCGGGTGGGCTTCCGGTCCGGCGGCGTCGGGGACTTGGGGCGCGACGGACGGCCCGTCCCACCGCGCTTCTCGGTGTAGACACGGGTGGGCCCGGGCGGCGGCACCTGGCGGGTCCGCAGGTCGACCGTGACCGCCTCCACGCCTCCCCCGCCCGCCGCCAGTGCCCGCCCCTGCGCCTCGTACTCCCCGATCAGGGCCGTCCACCGCGGTGGCAGCCGACCGGCGCCGGGTTGCGGCGCGGGGGCCCGGTCGAGTTCGGCCAGCGCACACCGCAACACCTCGGCGGGTTCGGGCCGGTCGCGCGGATCGGCGGCCAGACACGGCCGGATCAGACCGGCGAGCCCGTTCGGCAGCCCCCCGAGGTCGAGTTCGCCGCGCTGGACGAGGGTGAGGAGCCGGATGGTGTCGGACGTCTCGGGGTAGGGCGGACGGCCGACGGCGGTGTGGAAGAGCGTGGCGCCCAGCGAGTACACGTCGGACGCCCTGGTGGAGGGCTCAGCGCGGGCCTGTTCCGGCGAGGTGAACGCGATGGTGCCGAGCGTCAGTTGGGTCCGGGTCATGTCGTTGGCGTGCGAGATGCCGAAGTCGATGAGGCGGGGCCCGGACCGCGGCAGCAGGACGTTCTGGGGCTTGATGTCCCGGTGGACGATCTGCGCGTCGTGCAACACCACGAGGGCCTGCGCCACGCCCGCCGCAACCCAGTGCACCGCCCGGGTCGGCAACTTCCCGGCGCCGCGGACGAGTTCGGCCAGCGAGGGCGCCGGTATGTACTCGATGGCCATCCAGGGACTTTCGGCGTGCGCGTCGGCGTCGAGCACACGGGCGGTGTGGGCACTGTCGATCCGCCGGGCCAGCTTCACCTCGCGGGCGAACCGGCGCCGGTCGGTGTCGCTGAGGGCGCCCTCGGCCGGCAGTGTCTTCACCGCGACCAGCGCACCGTCCTTCGTGGACCGCGCCACATAGACGCGCCCCATACCGCCCGGGGCGAGCCGCCCCAGCAGCTCATAGGTGCCGAACCGCCGCGGATCCTCACCCCCGAGCGCCCTGATGCCCGTACCGGCCATGCCTGTCGCCCTCCCCCGTGTGCCGGCCGCCGCCCGCCCCGTTCGGTGAGGCGACTGCGACGGCCGTCAACCTCGTCAAACACTGTCATGACGGGGCGAGTTGAGGAAGGTAAGGGGCACGGGGAGACGACCGCGGCGTGCTCGCGGAGGTTCTCGGCGGTCCCGGCCGGGTCACTTCACGTGGACGGTCCTGGTGTCGGTGGTGCGGTCCAAGTACGGGTGGCCGCCGCGCGGGCCGTCGACGCCGTAGAGCGCACCGCGGAACTGCAGGACACCGCGGTGGGTGGCCTTGACCTTCATGTCGACCTTGGCCTCGCCCGAGCCGGCGTCCACGATGGGGCCGCACTTGACGGTGTGCCAGGCACCCTTCGTGCCAACCCGCTGCTGGGCGCAGAACATGCCGTACTGGAGGGCGTCACTGTCCCCCTGGCCCTTGATGTGCACGGTCTGGCCGACCTTGACGGTGCCGGGCGACACGCTCAGGTCGGCGCTGCCCTTGGCGAACGCCGGGGTGACGGCGAGTACGGCCGCGGCCGCGCCCACGGCGGTCACGGTGGCAAGGCGGCCGCCCCGGCGTCCCAGGATCCCCCGCGCGGCGCGCCCGTTGCGTATTTTCTTCGCTTGGTCGGTCATCTTTCCGTCCTCCCCTTTTGTGGGCCCGATCGGGCCTCGCCCCATAAGAGGGGGGTTTCGCTCGATGCGTTCCAGACAGGCGCGCCCGCTGCCGTACGGCCGCGGGCCGGCTCCGGCACGCCGCCCCTGCCCGATGCGGCAGTACCGGGTGTGGCGAACGGGGGGCCGTGGGGCTGATGTCCGCCGTGATACCGGGTATCTGTGCCGGTGGCCGTGCCGGAACCGGTCCGGGCCGTGGCGGAAGGGAGCGGTTGTGGTGGAGCGGACGACATGCTGTGTGGTGGGCGGCGGCCCGGCCGGGATGGTGCTGGGGCTGCTGCTGGCGCGGGCCGGTGTGGCGGTGACGGTCCTGGAGAAGCACGGGGACTTCCTGCGGGACTTCCGCGGGGACACCGTGCACCCCTCCACACTGGCGCTGCTGGACGAGTTGGGGCTCGGCGAGCGCTTCGCCCGGTTGCCGCAGCGGCGAGTGACGACCGTTCAGCTGCCGCTGGGTCCGGAGGGCTCCCTGATGACGGTGGGGAACATCGCCGCGCTGAGCGGCCCGTTCAACTACGTCGCGATGGTGCCGCAGTGGGACCTGCTCGATCTGCTGGCGGACGAGGCCCGGCGCGAGCCGTCGTTCGCGGTGCGCATGAGTACCGAGGTGACGTCGTTCCTGAAGGAGCGCGGCCGGGTGACGGGCGTCCGGTACCGCACCGCCGACGGCAAGACCGGGGTGCTGCGGGCGACGCTGACGGTGGCCTGCGACGGCCGGGGATCGCTCGCCCGGGCCCTGCCGGAGCTGGGGCTGCGGACGTTCAGCTGCCCCATGGACGCCTGGTGGTTCCGCCTGCCGCGGCAGGACGGCGATCCGCACGGGCTGGTGGGCGGGGTCGGCGACCGGCTGCTCGGCGCGATGATCGACCGCGGGGACTACTGGCAGTGCGCGGCGCTGATCCCCAAGGGGACGGACGCCGAGCTGCGCGCCGCCGGCCTGGAGGCGTTCATGGTGAACTACGCCTCGGCCGCGCCCTGGCTCGGCGACCGGGTGCGCTCGCTGCGCTCCTGGGACGAGGTGAAGCTGCTGGACGTGCGGCTCGACCGGTTGCGGCGCTGGCACCGGCCGGGACTGCTGTGCATCGGCGACGCGGCGCACGCGATGTCGCCGGTCTTCGGGATCGGCATCAATCTCGCGGTGGAGGACGCGGTGGCGGCCGCCCGGCATCTGGTCGGGCCGCTGCTGGCGGGCACGGTGGGCCTGCGGGACGTCCGGGCGGTGCAGCGCCGGCGGTGGCCGACGGCGGCGTTGACGCAGGCGCTGCAGCGGTTCGCACACTCCCGGGTGATCGAGCCGGTGCTGGCGGGCCGGCCGCCGTTCGGCGATCCACGGCGGGCGCAGTGGGTAGCCGAACGGCTCACCACCTCGCGGTGGCTGAACCGGGTCCCGGCGTACTTCCTGGCGTACGGCGCGGTGCGCGAGCGGCCGCCGGCGGAGTCGGTGCGGTGAGACGGCGGAACGGGCCCGGCATCGCGCGCCGCGGCCCGTTCCGCCGTCTCCCGGTCAGTCCGTCACTTCCGCCAGCCGGAAGGGTCCGGCCGCGCCGGGTGCGTACATCACCGGCAGGGTGCGGCCCAGGGGGACGACCACGATCGGCTCCTCGCGGTACTCCCGCAGGAAGTGCTCCAGCGGCTCCCAGATCATGCTCCGGTATCCGGCCTCGGTCCGCTGCTGCTCGAAGGACAGGGTCAGCGCGGAATCCTCCACGGTGACGCTCACCGCGCCCACCTCCAGCCATTCCCCGCCGATCCAGGCTTCGAGTCGTACGTAAGACATGACGCAAGGGTGCCCGGTGCCGCACCGACCTGGCAATCAGGGGGTGCGGCAGGACCTCGTCAGAGCCTCATTGGGACGGCCGCTGACCGGCCACGCGGTATTGCTCGGTGACGGCCGGTGGCGCGGTCGGGGCCGAGGCAGGAGCCGGGGACGCGGCCGGAGCCGCAGGCGGTGCCGGCGCGGCGGTATCGGATTCCGAGGCCGCCTGGCTCTTGGAATTGCGACGCATTTCCTGGAGGCCCTTTTGGATTCCGTCCCGCAGCCATTTGCCCAGGGGCCGCTCCACCAGCCGGTGCACCGCATAGGAAAGCACCAGCATAAAGACGACGATGGCGGACAGCAGTACGGGTGCCGGGAGTTTGTTGCGCAGCAGGTCGATGAGGGTGAATCCGATGTACATGTGCAGCAGGTACAGGGGGTACGTCAACGAGCCCGCGGTCACCAGCCAGCGCCACCGCACCTTGTCGAATACCCCGAGGGCGATCGCCGCCATGACGCCGAAGGCCAGGAGGACGCCGACGCGGGCCGGCCAGCCGTGCACCAGGCTCGCCTTGGCGCCGACGTTCATCAGCAGGCGGTAGTGGACGTAGTGCTGGGCCAGCAGGAATTCGACCGCGACAATGGCCCAGAGCAGCAGGGTCGGCTTGAAGCGGTGCATCAGGTAAAAGGCGATGCCGGCGATGAAGTAGGGCGAGTACGGGGCGATGGCCCACACCGACAGGAAGTCACTGTCGGCCTTGAGCGCGACGACTCCGGCCACCGTCCACAGGGCACAGAAGAGCACGCACCGGCGGTAGGTGACGCCGCGGTACACGACGAGGGCGAAGAGCAGGTAGAACTTCAACTCGACGAAGAGCGACCAGTAGACGTCGTCGAGGTCGGAAACCCCCACGCCCTGCTGGAGCATGGTGAGGTTCGTCAGCACCGTTTCCAGATTGTCCGCGCTGCGGACGTGCGGCCAGAGCGTGAGGACGGCCGTGGTCAGCAGAACTCCGACCCAGTACGCGGGATAGAGGCGGGAGACCCGGGATTTCACGAAGTCACCGAGCGAGCGACCCCAGGCACTCATGCAGATGACGAACCCGCTGATGAGGAAGAAGACCTCGACGCCCAGCCAGCCGAATTGGGAGACGTGGTGCAGGGTGGTCGAGATCGCGTGCGGTTCCTTGCCCCAACCATCACGGAGGGTGATGTAGTGATAGGCCAGCACCATGAGCGCGGCCACGAGGCGTAGGCCGTCGAGGACATAGAGTCTGGAATGCCCTTGCCCCTTCCCTGGTGCGGCCAGAGTTCCAGGCACAGCGAAGGGCATCCTGTGGTTCCTCACAGTTGGTAGGGCAACGTTCCCCCTATCCCATCTCATACTCGGGACAGGGAAGGCAAGTTCGGTTGAAATGATCGCAAAAAATTTCCGCAGCGCCAGGTGGGACGTTGCATGAAACACGTTTCCGTCGATGTTGGGTGCCCCGCCTCAATCCGGGTCAATACGGATATCGGCCACGCGGTGGCGCACGCTTCCCGACCAGCCGGAACTCCCGGAGAACACAACCGGAACATCCACTTCCGGAACCGATCCCCCGGTCCGGCACGGTCGTTCCCCGGATACTTCGGCCGTCCACAACCTTCCCGATGTCCGGTATTCCATGCTGCGCCATAAGGGTTCGGAGCGTATTTCCCGTTACCGGCGGAAAATTCTCCGCGGTGGCCCGCCGCCGATTTCCGGCCGGGGCACGGGGAGCGACGCTTGGATCCGACGATCCGTTCCGGGCCGCCGGTGTGATGCTCGCCTCGTGCCGCTCGTCACAGCCGCCGTCCGCACTCCCCGCCCTCACTCCCTGTGCACACCCCTCCGGCCCACCACCGACCGCGCCGTCCACCGAGGACGAGTAGGACGGAGTCGACAGCTCGCGCGGAGGAAGGGTGCGGAATGCAGATCGTGGTCGACCTGAACCGGTGCCAGGGCTACGCGCAGTGCGTCTTCCTCGCGCCCCGGGTGTTCGAGCTGCACGGCGAGGAGGCACTGCTGTACGCCCCGGCGCCCCCGGAAGAACAGGCGGAGCGGGTGCGGCGGGCGGCCGCGGCCTGCCCGGTACAGGCGATCCTCGTCGGCGAGCAGGCCGGGGCGGGAGCCGGTACCGATGTCCGCTGACCTGAAGAAGGGCCGGATCGTCATCGTCGGCGCATCGCTCGCCGGGCTGCGCGCGGCCGAGACCCTGCGGGACGAGGGCTTCACCGGGGAACTCACCCTCGTCGGCGACGAACCGCATCCGCCGTACGACCGCCCGCCGCTGTCGAAGCAGGTACTGCTGGGCCGGGTGCCCGCGACGGACGTCGGGCTGCCCGGCCGCCACCTGGTGGACGCGCGCTGGAAACTGGGGGTGCGCGCCAGCGGCCTCGACCCGTCCACGAAGGAAGTGCTGCTGGCGAACGGCGAACGGCTGCCGTTCGACCGGCTGCTGATCACGACGGGCACCCGCGCCCGGCCCTGGCCGCACCCCGAAGAGGCCCGCCTGGACGGGGTGCTGACGGTCCGCACGATCGAGGACGCGGGCCGGCTCGCCGAGCGCCTGGACGCCGGACCGAGCCGGGTGCTGGTCATCGGGGCGGGCTTCAGCGGGTCGGAGATCGCCTCCGCCTGCCGGGAGCGCGGCCTGCCGGTGACGGTCGCCGAGCGCGGGCCGGCGCCGCTGGTCGGGGCGCTCGGCGGGACGCTGGGATCCTTCGCGGCGCGGCTGCAGCGCGCGCACGGCGTGGATCTGCGCTGTGGGGTGACGGTCACCTCGCTCACCGGCGCCAACGGGCGGCTGACCGGCGCCGAACTCTCCGACGGCAGCCGGATCGAGGCCGAGGTCGCGGTGATCGCCCTGGGCGCGGTCCGCAACACCGAGTGGCTGGAGGGCTCGGGGCTCGCCGCGGGCCCGCGGGGCGTGGCCTGTGATGCCGGCTGCCAGGCGTTCAACATGTACGGGATCGTCACCGGCGAGGTGTTCGTGGCCGGGGACGTGGCCCGTTTTCCGCATCCGCTCTTCGAGTACCAGATGTTGGCGCTGGAGCACTGGGGGAACGCCGTGGAGCAGGCGGAGGTGGCGGCGCACAACATGGTCAACCCCGGGCCGCTGCGGCGCCCGCACCTGGCCGTGCCGGTCTTCTGGTCCAGCCAGTTCGGCCTGAACATCAAGTCCGTCGGCGTCCCGACCTTCTCGGACCAGGTGACCATCGCCCAGGGCTCGGTCGAGGAGCGCCGGCTGGTCGTGGTCTACGGCTACCGCGGCCGGGTCACCGCCGCGGTCAGCGTCAACCGCGCCAAGTGGCTGGACCACTACCGGCATCTGATCGAGACCGCCGCCCCGTTCCCGCCGGAGCCGGGTGCCGCCGACCGGCCGGCGGCACCGAAGGTCGTGCCCTCGGACGTCCCGGACCCCAAGGTGCTCTCGCACGGCCCGACGGTCGCGCTCACCGGGCATCTGCCGGACCGGCGGCTGGCCGTGGTGCGTCCGATGGCCTGACCGCCGGTCCGGACACCACCGACCGCCCCCGCCCCTGCCCTTGACGAGGAGAGCCCCGCGCATGTCCACGGAGACCCTGCTGGAGCGGATCAACGACTACGCCAGCCGCCCCGACCCCTATCCGCTCTACGCCGAACTCCGGGAACACGGCGTGGCACGGCAGAACGACGGCAGCTATCTGGTCGGCACGTACCACGAGATCGCCGCGCTGCTGCACGATCCGCGGATCAGCTCGGACGTGCGCCACCGCACCGCCCCGGACGCGTCGGTCCGGACGGACGGCCTGCCGCCGTCCTTCATCGGCGTCGACGACCCCGAACACGACCGGCTCCGCCGGCTCACCATGCGCCCCTTCGGCCCGCCGCACTCCCCCGGCCGGGTCGACGCGCTCCACGACGACATCGAGGAGATCGCCCGGGAGCTGATCGACGGCTTCGCGGACCGGGACCGGATCGACCTGGTGGACGACTTCGCCTACCCGCTGCCGGTCACCGTGATCTGCCGGCTGTTGGGCGTCCCCCGGGAGGACATGCCACCCATCCGCGCGTGGACGAACACCATCATCGCCTCCCTGGACCACTCCCCCGGCGACGATCCTGAGGAGAAGCGGCGCGCGGGCCTGGAGGCGCGCATGGCGATGGGCGGGTACCTGGGCGACCTCGCCGACCGGCGGCGGGAGCACCCGGCCGACGACATGATCTCCGCCCTCGTCCACGACGACGGGCCCGAAGGGCGGCTCAGCAGGCCGGAGTTGATGACGACGCTGACGCTGCTGATGATCGCGGGGCACGAGACCACGGTCAATCTCATCACCAACGGCATGCTCACGCTGCTGCGCCACCCGGAGGAACTGGCGCGGCTGCGCCGGGAACCGGAACTGATGCCCTCGGCGGTGGAGGAACTGCTGCGGTACGAGCCTCCGGTCCAGATGCTGCCGCAGCGCACCCCGCTGACCGACGTCGCGGTGGGCGGGGTGACCGTCCCCAAGGGCGCGCCGCTGTTCCTGATCCTGGCCTCCGGGAACCGGGACCCGCTGCGGTTCGACGACCCCGACCGCTTCGACCCGGCCCGCCGGGACAACCAGCACTTCGGCTTCGGCAGCGGCGTCCACAACTGCTTCGGCGCCCCCCTGGCCCGTACGGAGACGCAGGTGGCACTGGCCACGCTGCTGCACCGCCTGGACGCCCCTCGCCTCGTCGAGGATTCCCCGCCGTACCGGCACAGCCCGATCCTGCGCGGGCCACGCCACCTGCTGATCGGCAAGGACACACACTGAACTGACGCACCGTCAGGCATCAGGAGTTCCCCGTCACGGTAAATGGAGGTGCCTCGCACCACCCCGAGAATGTAATGTTCACTGCTATTGAGTGGCGCTTACTCGGGGAGGGTTCTATGCTTCCGGATCTCGTCAGGATGTGGGCGGCCGGCTGGGTGGTCTCGCGCCGGCGCCCCCGCGCGGTGGAGCACCCTTGGGGGCTCTACATCGACGTGGGCCTCCCGGACCAGGTGGGCCGGCACGTACTGCCGGACCCCGACGAGTCCGCCGTCCACGCGGCCGCCGCGTCGGTGACCGTCCCGTACACCTGGCTCAAAGCGCCCGTGGAGACGGAGACCGTCGAGCCGTGGCTCCCGGCGGGCTGGGTGGCGGACAAGGAAGAGGCGGGCCACCTGATGGCCGCCGATCTGCGGGCGACCCACCCGGTACCGCCCGAGGGCTACCGCGCCATCGTGGAGACCACCGACGGCGTCACCCACGTCGAGGTCCAGGACGCGCACGGCGGGCTCGCGGCGAAGGGGCAGATGGCCGTCATAGGTCCGGCGACCGTCGTCGACCGGGTGCAGACGGAGGAGGCCCACCAGCGGCGCGGCCTCGGCGGCTTCGTGATGCGCACGCTGGCCGACCGTGCGGTGGCCGAGGGCGCGACCCTCGGCATCCTGGGCGCCACCGACGCGGGCCGCGCCCTGTACGAGTCACTCGGCTGGCAACGGCACGCAGGGCTCGCCGCCTGCGTCTACCGCCCCTAGGGCGCTTCTGACGGATCTCCGCGGCCGGCTGGGCCCGGCCCTCACCGAGACCTTCCACACCCCAGAACTCCTCGCCGAACTGGGCCTGGACTACGTACTGGACTGGAGCAACGACGACCAGCGACGAGATCGCCGGACAACTACGCCCGGAGCACCGCCGGGCAGCCGGCCTGACGGCAGGGCACCGCCCGGTACGGAGGAACACCACCGTCGTACCGGGCGCCGTCCCACGCCACGCGCCGGTGCCTCCACCACCCCTCCCGCGCGCCCGATTGATTACATTTACTCCATGTATCAACCGGAGGACAGCGCACAGGCCCCAGCCGCCCCGACCGCGGTACTGACCGGGCTCGGATCCTGGTTGCCGCCCCACGAGATCACCAACGACGAACTCTGCGCCCACCTGGACACCTCGGACGCCTGGATCCGCGAGCGGATCGGCATCTCCGTACGGCACCGCGCGGACCCGAAGACCGCCACCGGGGATCTGGCCGCCGAGGCCGGCGCCCGCGCCCTGCGGTCCGCCGGGGTGACCCGGGCGGACGCGGTCATCCTGGCCACCACCACACCCGACCATCCGTGCCCGGCCACCGCCCCGGACGTCGCGGCCCGGCTCGGGCTGGGCAACATCGCCGCGTTCGACATCGCCGCCGGCTGCTCGGGATTCCTCTACGCCACGACGGTCGCGGCCGGACTGATCCGCTCCGGCACGGCCGGGCGGGTGCTGGTGATCGGTGCCGAGACGATGTCCGCCGTCATCGACCCCGAGGACCGGTCCACGGCACCGATCTTCGGGGACGGCGCCGGTGCCGCCGTCCTGGAGGCCGGGCGCCCCGGTCAGGCCGGCTCGTTCGGCAAGGTGGTGTGGGGCAGCGACGGCGCCCGCTCCGACGCCATCGTCATCCCGGTCGGCGGCTCACGGAACCGCGACGGCCGGGACGCCGCGCCACCGGGCGAACGGCACGTCAGAATGCGCGGCAACGAAGTGCTCCGGCACGCCGTGCGCCGGATGACGGCCGCCGCCACACAGGCCGCGGAGGCCGCGGGCTGGGCCCTGGAGGACATCGACCGGCTGATCGTCCATCAGGCCAACGCCCGGATCAGCGCCGGCGTCTCCTCGGCACTGGGCATCCCGCCGGAGCGAGTGCCGTCGAACATCGCGACGGTGGGAAACACCGCCGCCGCGTCCATCCCGCTGCTCCTCACGGACGCCGCCGTCCAAGGCGCCCTCCGCGACGGGCACCGCGTCCTGCTGGTCGCCTTCGGCAGCGGCCTCGCCTGGGCCGCCACCACACTGGTGTGGCCCGCCGGTCTCCGCGCCGAAATCTGACCCCGACGCCCCGTCCACGGCCGCGTCACCGCCAGGACCCGCCTCCCTAAGGACGTCACATGTACGCGCAGTTGAAGGAACTCCTCATCGCCCGCGCCGGACTGCCCGGCGAACCGATCGTCCCGGAGGCGTCCCTGGCCCGGGCCGGCATCGACTCCATGGCCGTCACCGTGCTGTCCATGGCCCTTGAGGACGAGCTGGGCGTGGTGATCGACGAGGACGAGCTGTCCGCGGCCCCGTCCGTCGCCGCCCTCGCCGACCTCATCGCCGCACGCGCCGCCTCCCTCCCCTCCACCCCATAGCCGAGGAGGAGCCCGCCGTGGAACCCATGGAAGCCGACGAACGCCTGGTCCCGCTGTCCTTCCGGGACATGACCTACGCGTGCCGGGTCCTCACGCCACCGCACCGGTACGGCACCGAGCCGCTCATCCTGATCGGCGGCGCCCTCCAGGACATGCGCTCCTGGCCACGGCTGGAACGCCGGCTCACCGCGCACACCCCCGTGGTGCTGCTGGACCTGCCCGGCACCGGAAGCGCCGGCGACCTGGCCGCCAGCGCCGGCTTCGAGGTCCTGGCCGAGGCGGTACTGCACGCGCTCGACCAGCTCGCCCTGGACCACGTCAACGTCCTCGGCGCCTCCTACGGCGCCCCCATCGCCTACCGCCTGGCCCAGTCGCACCCGGACCGGGTCTCCCGGCTGCTGCTCGCCGGCGCCACACCCCGGGTCGGGCCCCGGCTGACCGCGGTGGTCCGCCAGGGACTGGCCCTGGTGGGCAGCGCCGAATCCAGCCCGGCCGACGAAGCGGCCCGCCGCGACTACGCCCGCAACGTCGTCGACATGCTGGTCAACCGCGCCACCCGGCACCGGGTCGTCCAGGGCCCGGCGGTCGCCCGGCTCCTGGAACGCCAGCTGATGCGCACCTCGCAGAGCGCCGCGCTGCGCTACGCGGCCTGCCACGAACGGCTCCTGGACACCGACCTCTACCCGTCGGGCGGCATCGACGGGGTGCCCGCCCTCGTCTTCACCGGCGAACACGACTGCGCCAGTTCACCGGAGGAGAACCGGGCCGTCGCCACCACCATCGCCGGCTGCGACCTCCTCCTCATCCGCGACGCCGACCACATGGCCCATCTGGAGCGCGAGGCCGAGTACGCGGACCTGGTCACGCGATTCCTGCGCGACCAACCCGTGCGAGACCTTCCGTACTGCGTCACGGGGCCCGGCGAGAGGCCGGGCAGGGGGCCGGGGCG
>NZ_KB891904.1 GCF_000373585.1 Streptomyces sp. MspMP-M5 | reverse complement strand
GCGCCTTGGCCTGCTGGGGGTCAGGGGCCGCCTGCCCGAATTTTTATGTCTGGCTATCACTTGGCTAGTGTGAAAGGGAGTTGCCGGTCCGCCTTCGTGGATGTATCCCGGCTTTAGAGTGCAAATCCAATATGTGCAACCTCGTAGTACAGCTCTGGTGGGGAGTCAATTTCGGTAGCGTAGTCCATCCAGGCTGTATCAAGGGTGGTTTCATCGCCGGTTGACCAGGCGTCAATCAAGTTATCCCAGCTACGTTGGCTGGGGCGAATTTCGCGTTCGCTGGCTTCTTTTTGTGCGCCTTGGGCCTGCTTGCGAACGTCCCGCCAGTCGACTGGGGTGATGCTCATCCGTTTACCGTGGGCGCGTTCCTTGAGTTGAGGTGCGATGGCTTCGCGGACACTGGGTGGTGGCGTGCGTCCGGTTCGCTTCCAGTTGGCGGCGCGGAGCTGCCAGTAGGCGTGGTTGATGCGTTGTCGGCTGGCGGGGCTGGGGGTGCGGGCCTTCCAGCCGCGGCGGGTGCGTGCGGGGATGCCGGCGCGGTCCATGGCCTCGCGTCCGCCCTTGTGACTGTTGAGGTATTTCAGTTGGGTCCGGACCTTCGGTGAGGCGTCTGTGGGTGGTGTGACGTCTCCGTTTTCCATCAAGTCGAGGAGTTCGAAGCCCAGTTGTTCACCGAAGGTGGTGCCGCCGCTGTCGGGGCCGCGTCCCCAGGTTCCCAGAGGTCCTCCGGTGTGTGGCTGGCGTGGCCGGCTAGGCGTCACTTCTCACCTTTTCGTGAGGTCTTCTTGATCTTGATCTGGTTCAGGGCGCGTCCTTGCGTGAACAGCGGCTTACCGCTCCAACGGGCAGCCCACACATCACCGGTGAGGTGGAGTTCGTCGGTACCGCCAGCCTGAGCGACCGTCAGTCCTGCCTGGTATGCGCGGATTGCTTTTCGCCGCAGGTTGGAGAATGCCTGACCGCGGATGATGTGCTGCCATTCAGGGCGCCGCAATTCATGGTTCTTACGGCTGTCCCCCATGGTCGAAACCAACTTGGCATACATTGTAGCGACATAAGTCTTCGTCAGTTCGTCATCTTCAGAAATGGCCTTCATTCGAGCATTGTTGAGCACGTGTACGAGCGTTTTGAAGAGGGATGCACTTCCCTTTGCGACGTAAGCCTCCCGGATCACCGGTAGCGCGCACAACTCTCCGTACGAGGGAGATGCGAAGTCTTTCAGGCTGAGCAGCACCGATGTGGGTACCCAGAGCGTGCCGGATGTCTCCCGGTCGTCGCCGAGGGGGTGAGGAAGTTCGGGGTGCTCCCAGTCGATCGGGTCGATGCGGCAGATTCCCGAAAGGTCGATTCCCTTACCGTAGTTGGCTGGGTCGTCCCATCCTTCCGGGTTGTGGGTGATCGTGCGGATCGGAAGGTGTGCGGACTGGAGCGCAGCAAGGTAAGCGGCGTTGACATCGAGCTCGGTCACCTCGGTGCCGTCGGGCACGGAGGTGTTGGTGAACTTCGGGCGGGCCTCCCACACCTCGTCGGCGTTGTCGCGCCGCTTGCGGGTCAGCGGTTCGGGCAGCTTCGGGTAGGTCGTGTGCTGATAGCTCGTCTCCACCCGCGTCGCCTCGAACAGCTCCATCACATCGGGAATCGCCGAACCACCGTCGCCGGCCAGTGCCTTCAGGGCTGCGTCGGCGTCGCCGTCGTGTGCCTCCAGCGCGCTGGCCACCCTGTCGGCAACGAATGTCGACAGGGTGGTCTTGGCGGAACTGAGGCGCCGCTGCTGTCGTGCGGGCGCCGCCGCGGGCATGGCGTGTGGCTGCTCCGGCACCGAGATGGTGCCGGAGGGGGTGGTGTTCTGAATGGTGGCCGCTTCCCGGGCAGGCGGGGGTAGTTGGTGGGATCCCGGTGATGTGGGGGTGGCTTGTACGGAGCCAGGGGCTGGTGCGCTGTCAGTGGGATCGGTGAAGCGGGCGTAGGGCAGTTCGGCGCGCAGTTGGGTGGTGGTCTGTGGGCCGAAGTCGCGTTCGGCGACGTCGATGTGGGTGTGCTGGCCGGTTCGGACCAGGGTGAGGGTGACGTCTGGGTCCAGCGCGTTCACCATCTCGGGGAGGTCGGTGTCGAACGCGGCCAGGACTGGGATGTTCCGGGTCCGAGCCAGGTGGGACAGGATGCGTGCGGCGGCGGGTAGCGCAGGGCCGGACAGTGGCACCGCGGGGTCGTGGATGTGCTGGAGGCGGTCGACCACCACGAGTGCCAGGCCGGTGATGTCCGGGGCGGTTTGCGCGATGACTTCGGCGGTCAGGCCGGTGCCGTCGTCCATGTGCAGGGGCGCGCCGGCGAGTCGGGCCCGTGTTTCAGCGGCGGCCTGTTCCTCCGCAGGGGCCAGGGTGCCGGTGCGCAGCCGTCGGTAGTCCACCGGGGTCTCGGCGGCGATGATCCGCGCGGCGATGTCCGCCCGGGTCAGTCCGGACGCTGCGTAGAGCACAGGGAGTTGTCGGGTGAGGGCGGTGTGGCGGGCAGCAGCTGCGGCGAGCAGGCTTCCGCCGGCGCCCGGGGCAGCAGCGATCAGCGTCAGTGTGCCCGGTCTGAGGCCGCCGAGTGTGTGGTCGAGAGCGTGAAGGCCGAACGAGGCTGCCTGGCTGTATGTGGGGGAAGCACCGGGTGTCAGGACCTCGTCCAGGGCGTCGTCCAAGGCCGTCAGACGGCGTGCGGCCGTTGTTGTTGCGTCCGTCGGGATGTCGGTGGGTGTGGCGGTGGTTGGGTGGGTGGTGGGAGCTTGGGGAAGTAGAGCTGCAGCTGGTGTGCGGCGGTGCAGCAGCAGCTGCGGGGTGCCGGAGGCTGCAGCGGCCAGCAGATCGCCCAGCTTCTTGCGCGCGGTGGTGACCGTCATGGCCGGCAGGGCGGACAGCTGGGCCTGCCAAGTGGAGTCCAGGTGGCTCAGCGGAGAGAGGACGGCGCACTTCGTACCGCGGCCGATCAGTGCGGGCTGGCCTGCCGCGGCGGCCTCCACCAAGTCGTACAAGATCTTGCGTGCCTCGTCGATGCCCAATCGCCGCACGGTGCTGGCTGCGGTGGTCGTGGCGCCTGGTGTGTCCTCGGCCATGTCTGCTCCTCCCCTGCACAGGGAACACGTAATACACGTAAGAATCTAGCGTAAGGGTGTCGTTGGTGCGATGACGCTCACCCGTTACGGGTGCAGTCGGCAGTGCGCTCCCGGATTCCAGGTGTCCGTCAATCTTCACGCGATGGAGTTGTCCGAATTTCACCAAGTGCCCCGTGGCCACGTCGAGGGGGCTGTGATGTGTGCGCTGGTCCCGGACAGGCACCGTGCAGAAAGGTCGGTGCAAAGGTGGCCGATTTTCCCCTATGTGCTGGGTCGGCGGAACGGTTCTGTGCCCGGCCGCTGTCAGAGCCGCCCATCACGATGCGCAGATGAGTCTCACTTCAGTTCTCGCAGACCCGACCTCTGCCATGGCGTGCTTCCTTGCGGAGCACCTCCCCTTCACAGAAAGGGTGGTGGCCGACCTCCGCATGCGCCTGAGGAGTTGGCCCGCGCCCGTCGTGCCCGACGCGGGCACAGGGCGACGGCCGGAATATCCGATGCTCGGACACACCATCGACCATCGGTTGCGGATCAGCCTGGGTGCGCCCACCGGCGGGCCGATTCAGGAAGGCGTGCTGCGGCCTGGTCTTCGACGGCGGCGCGGACGTCGGTGGTGCAGACGCGGACTTCATCCTCGACGGGAAGCTGATCGGCTGCAAGGCAACCATCCGCCCTGGGCGGTTGGGGCGGGCGGAGATCTACAGCTGGTCGGGTACCTCCTACTGGACTAGAGCAGCGTCTATGCCATCAACGGGGTGGGGCTCTGCCTCTCCCGCCAGGGCGCACTTATCGACTGGGGCGTGGAGGACTTTCTCGGTCTTCTGGGTGCGCGCCTGGATTGGGCAGGTTCTTTCCCGTGAACCGGTCGAGGGTCTCTTCCAGCCGGCACTGGAGTTCCTGGGCGGTCGCCGAGGTCGTCGGTGCCGCTGTCACGCTGCGCGCGCTGGCCATGTTCGTTGGCCTGGCTTTCTGGTCCGCGGCGCGGGCGGCCGCGGCAGGCCGTCCGCTGCCCGCTGGTGGCCGGTCCTGGACCGGCTGGCCGACGAGGGCTCGCCGGTGGGTCAGGTCCTGGGGACCTTGCTGGTGCTTTCCTGGGCCGTAGGGTCTGCAACCTGCCCGGCGCTCGGCCCCTCGGTCTCGGGCCTGCCTCAGCGTCCCCGGCCCGGCTCGCATCGGACCCTTGACCGTCGGCTTCAAGGTGAGACGGGCTCAACGGCATCTGGTGTGTGCCGGGGGCATCTCAGCCGGCGGACGTCGCTGTCACGATGGCCTCAGGCGCCGGGCGAAGTCTCCTATCGAGGTGATGGAGACCAGTTCGAAATTGTCGGGGAACTTCAGCTGGGTGCGTGTCTCCACCCGGTAGACCAACTCGAAGAGTTCCAGGGACTCCAGCCCGAGGCTCTTGGTGTCCGCGGCGACGGACCAGAGCAGCGTCTCCTGCGTGATGTCCGCGGCGGGGATCTCGCCGAAGCGCAGGTCCTCGACCTCTTGGGCGATGACGGCGACCAGTTCGTCGTGTGTCATGGGTATCAGTTCTCCTCCTTGATGAACGGACTGGGTGCAGGGAGGTCCTGCTGATCCAGGTCGTACTGCCATCGTGTGACGCCGTCCGGTGCCTCCCGCACGAGGCTGAATCCGAGCCGCTTGTAGAGATCGGCCACGAGGTGGTTCTTCTGTGTCGGGGCGTAGTCCCCCACCAGTCGTCGCACTCCGGTCGCCGCGGCCTGCCGGGCGAATGCGGCGAACATCGACCGCTCCAGGTCGCGGCCGATGACGCGACAGCTCAGCAGCCACGAGTCCACCTCGGCGGTGTCGCCGTGTGTGCGTGCCAGGAAGAATCCGACCACCCCGTGATCGGTGAACCGGTCGCGCAGCCGGGCGGTGAAGTGGAGGGCTTCCGGTTCGGCGACGAGTTCGGCCAGTTTGGCCGCGGAGTGGCGACGGCTCAGGACGTTGAACTGATTCGTCTTGACGACCATTTGCGCCACGCGCGGGAGCGTGCCCGCGTCCACCGGTGCGAAGTGGGCGGACATCTCAAGGCCGCGGTGGAAGTCCTCCAGGGTCTGGCTCTGCTCCTCGTACTGCTTGGCCTGGGCCCGGGCCCGGTAGGAATCGGCGCGGGCGGCGTCCTCCTCGGTCGCCCATGCCTGCTGCAGCAGGGGGTGGGCGCGCACGGTCCGGGCGTACTCCCAGGAGCTCTCCGGAAGATCGATGACCTCGACTTCGGGGAGCAGAGCGCGGACCTGGGCGCGTTCCACCGGGTCGTCGTCGACCAGGATGAGGGAGTCCAGGCCGATGCCGAGGTGTTCGGCGATGTGTCGCAGTTGTTCCGGCTTGGGTTTCCAGGAGGCGCTGAAGCAGCTGATGTCGGAGAGCCGCAGCAGCATGTCCGGGTGTTCCTGGAAGGGGGATTTCGCGTCTGCGGGGTTGTTCTTGGAGCAGACGGCGAGAATGATCCCGCGTTCCTTGAGTGCGCGGATGTACCGCTGGAAGCGCACGAAACCCTCCCCCGCGTCACCGCCCAGGACGATGCCGTGCATCCCTGCTTCGCCGATCACCCCGCCCCACAGGGTGTTGTCCAGGTCCAGGACGAGGCACTTTTTGGTCCGCCCCAGATCCGCCGCGATCAGGCCGGCGGTCTCGCGGGCCGGAAGGGGCAACACGTCGGAGGCGAAGGGCTGTTTCGCCATCCGCCAGGACCGGTCGTCGAACCAGGCGAGTTTTCCGGCCGCTCCCGCCAGCCGGTCGCAGTCTACGATCAGGACGTCCTTGCCGGCCGCTTCGGCCAGCATGGTGTTGACGCGGACCGCCATGCTGTAGCGGGATCCGGGCAGGCGCACGTCCAGGGCGTTGATCACCAGGTCGTCGGGCAGTGCGAAGAGCCAATGCACCACGCGTGCACGGCTGTTGGATCGGATCGTCCGCCACAGTGAGCGCCAGCGTCGGACCTCGGCCTCGATGTCCTTCTCCGGAGCCGTGGAGTGCTCGGGCAGGCCGAGTTCGTCGTGGTGCACCGCGAGCACGACGAAGTCGGGGTTGCTGCGGTAGAGATCGCTGTCCGGGTCTGCGGCGAGGCTGCCGTACTGTCCGATGCCGTAGACGTCCACCACGGCCTCGATCCCGCACCGGCGCAGGGTGACGCGCAGGACTCTGCCGAGGAGGTCGGCGGTGAAGCTGCCGATCAGCGCCACTTTGACGCGGGGCGCGTCGGGAAGTGGTCCCTCGGCGTCGAGGATGCGGCTGAGGGAGAGGATCTCGCCGGTTTTGCCCCTGTCGACGAGTGTGCCGACGAGCTGTCGCAGTGTGGTGTGAGCGTCGTCCCGGGCGGCTTGCTGGGCGCGGCGCAGCAGATCTCGGGCCTTGTCGTTTTCCGGCACCGGGTTGTGGCCTTTCCGCCGACGGCCGCGTCCAGGGGTGCGCGGCCGGCAGCAGGTCAGTGGTGGTCAGGAGCGTCAGTAGAGGTTGACGTTGACGGCGTACTGGTCCATGCCCAGTCGCCTCGCCACGGACAGGGAGGCGCGGTTGTCCCATTCGGTGCTGTAGAGCGGCGTGGCGCCGCGTGCTCGTACCAGTCGGGCCCAGCGGGCGACCAGCGCAGGGGCGAGGTGGCGGCCGCGGTGGGTCGGCAGCGTCTCCGTGCCCGCTTCATAGGCGGCGCCGCTGTTGCGGGCTGCGCAGCAGACGGCGACCGGCCGGTCGCCGTCGAAGGCCGCGACGGTCGGTTGTCGTTCGGCGATGGAGTCGGCCACCTCGGGGAAGGTCTCGCGGAAGAGGGGCGCCGTCGACGGGCCGCAGTTGCGCAGGGTGATGCCCGGTGGGGTCGGCTCGTCGGTGGAGTCGGGCACGACGAAGGCCGGGCCCACGAAGCTGTGGGTCACCGGGGCGTGTCGTGCCAGGAGCCGGGCCGCCTCGGCCGGGGGGCTGACGGCTTCGGCCAGGGTGGCCGGTGGTTGGTCGGCGGCCCATCGGTGGAGTTCGTCGGCCAGGTCTGCCGGTACGGCGATGCTGGTCCATGCCTGCACGGCCGAGGCCGTGCAGGAGAGGAAGCACCGGGGTGGGGCGGGGTGGCCGACGTCGTTGATCGCGGTGAGCCTGCCGTGCCGGATCACGAACAGTGTCTGTGCCTGGAGCGCGGCCAGGTTCTGCGTCGGGTCGGGGGCGGTTGTCATCGCAGCAGTCCGTGCCGGATCCGGTCGAGCAGCTCGGAGGTGTAGCCCTCGACCGTGGTGCGGTCGAACTGGTTGGTGCTGTAGTACCAGACGACCTCCAGTTCCCGGTCGGTGAGCTGTATGTCGATGCCGTGCACGTGCTCGCGCAGCCCGGTCTCCGTCTCGTCGGGGCCGGGGTCCTCCGGGGCGCGGGGCAGCATTTTGGCGGTGGATCCTCCGTCTGTCTTGCCCAGGTAGTTGACGGTGATGTCGGGTTCGCCTTGGGCTGCGAGGGTCTGGCGTGTCGTGTCGTCTCCCATGTGGGCGAGGAGGCCGTAACCGGCGCCGTCCATGGGGATGGCGGCCAGGCGGCTGGAGACCGTTTGAAGCTGTGCGGCGAAGCTGTCGGAGGTGTCCACCTCGACGGAGACGGGGTAGCGGGTGGAGAGCCAGCTGACGGTGCGGGCGACGTTGGGTTGGTCCGGCAGGCCCCGGCGACCGTGGCCGATGAGGTTGGAGCGTACTGCGCGGCGCTTGCCCTCGCCCTGAAGTGTGGGGATCGTGGCGGTGAGGAAGACATCGACCATGCCCAGGCCGGTGCCCGGTAGCACCTCGTCCATGAGCCGGGCGGTATCGGTCCGGCTCAGTCGCGCGGCCACGGTGTCCGTGGTCGCCATGGTGTTTGCCTTGTCCCGGTCCAGGGGGACGGGCTCTGCGGGGCGTCCCAAGTCGAGCCAGAGTGGTACCTGTTCGTGCAGCCGAGGGTCGGCGGCGCGTTCGGTGAGCCAGCGTGCGTAATCGGCGCTGGTGGTGCTCGGCGGGACGAGGGATATGGGGCGGGAGACCGACAGGGACCGGCAGGCACGTTCGAGGTCGGCGAGAACGATCCCGAAGGAGAGTCCGTCGCAGACGAAGTGGTGGACGACCAGCAGCACGCGTCGTTCGTCGCCGGCCAGGGTGAAGTAGGCGAGCCGGACGAGCGGGGACTGGTGCATGCGCATCGATGCCTGGATTCGGGTGCACTCGCGGGTGATCGCCTCCTCGGCGGCGGCGGCGTCGCGGTCGCGCAGGTCGAAGGTCTCGATCGGCATCTCGTCCAGCGGCTGTCCCTGGAGGCCGGCCGGCCCGCGGTCCTTGTCTAAGAGACACAGCCGGAGCCCGTCGTGGAGGTTGACGACCGTCCGGGCGGCTTCTTGGACGTGGTGTGCGGTCAGCTCCGGCGGGGCCTTGAGCAGCGCCACCTGGTTCCAGTGGTGCTCGTCGGGGAGGTTGCGGGTGAGGAAGCGGCGCTGTTCCGGCAGGAGGGGCGTGGTCTGTGCAGCCGGGAGGTCTGCGCAGGAGGGCTCGTTCATGTCCGGTCCTTCGTATCGGCCACGGTCAGGGTGAAGTGGAGGAGGTCGGCGACTGCCTCGGGCAGCGTAGTGGGCGAGTCGACGTGCAGCGTACGCAGTCCCTGGCGTGCGGCCTGGGCGAGTACTTCGGGGTTGTCGTCCAGCAGCACGGCGTCGTCGAGGGGTTGGCCGCAGTGCCGGGCCACGGCGGCGAAGTACTCTCTGGTGGGTTTGACGTGGCGCACCTGCCACGATGAGGCGATGACGTCGAAACGTCCGAGGTGCCCGTATCGGTCGTCCTTGATTCGGTCCCAGTGGGCGGCCTCGTTGTTCGTCAGTACCAGCAGCACGTCCGGGCGGTGCCGTCGAATGGCGTCGATCGCCGTGAACGCCTGTGGGTGGGCGGTCAGGCAGTCCCGGTACAGGTCGTCCAGCCATTGGGCGTCCACCGCGACGTCGGCGGGGGCGCCGGCGGCGGCGAGGGCGTCTCGCAGGACGTCGTGGACATGGGTGTGCCCGGTCTCGTAGGCGGCGTCGCGGGCGTCGATCTGTCTGCGCAGTCGGTGGGTGTCGGCGCCGTGTCGGGTGGCCAGGCGGTCGAGGAAGTCGGTCTCTTCGGTGACGTTGTTGAAGAGGACGCCGCCGGCGTCCATCAGGATCGTGTCGGCCATACCGCCTCCAGGTGCTCGCGCATCCAATCCAGGTTGGCTGCCAGTCCTTTGGCCAGGTCGTACTGGGGGCGCCAGCCGGTGGTCCGGGTGAGCTTGGAGGGGTCGGCCTGGAGCTTGAGGACCTCGCCGGAGCGCGCTGGGCCGTGCACGATGTCGCTGCGCGAGTCGGTCAGTTCCACGATGGTGCGGGCCACGTCGATGATGCGGTGGTCCGTGCCGGTGCCGATGTTGTACGCCTCGCCTGTGGCCGGCAGCTCCGCCAGGGCCAGGAACCCGGCGACGGTGTCCGCTACGAAGGTGAGGTCCCGCGTCTGCTGACCGCTGCCGTTGATGGTGATCGGTTCTCCTCGTAGCGCTTTGGCCAGGAAGAGTGGCACCGCGTCGTAGACGTGGCGGGGCCCGTAGCAGTTGAACGGGCGGATGATGGTGAGTGGCAGCCCGTAGGTGTGGTGCCAGGACCAGGCCAGGCGGTCGCAGGCTACTTTGGATGCCGCGTAGGGCGTGGCCGGTTCCAGCGGATGCCCCTCGGTGATCGCGTCGTTGTGGCTGCCGTAGACCTCGCTCGAACTCGTCACCAGGAGGTGGGCGGGTTTTCTTGACTGGGCTGCCTGGAGGACGTTGAGCGTGGACGTCACGTTGGTGCGCACCACGTCGGCCGGCTGGTCCAGTGATGCCGGTACGTAGGCGTCCGCGGCCAGGTGGAACCAGGTTTCGGCCGATACGCGGCTGAGTACGTCGGTTGCCGATGGCCCTGCGAGGTCGACGTGTATGACCCGTTCCAGGGCATCGACCGTCGCGGCGGGGAGGTTGCGGAACCGGTTGGTCACCTGGGTGGCCGAGACGCGCCGGACGACCGCGGTGACTCTGGCCCCGTGGCTCACCAGGGTTTCGGTGAGGTGTGAACCGATGAATCCGTCGGCTCCCGTGACGAGCACCGGGCGTCCGGCCCAGTGCGTGGTCGTGGGTGACATCACGTTGGTGCCTTTCAGCGGTGGTGGGGGACTGTGGACCGGCTGGATGCGCGTTGCAGTGCACGGTGCAGGCCGTGTGCCAGGAAGTCGACTTCGGAGGGGGAGGAGTTCAGTGGGGGTGCGACGATCAGTCCCTCGCCCGTGCCGTCGGTGTGGAATCCGTTGAAGGGGTAGAGCAGCAGCCGCTCGTCGCGGGCGGCCGTGAGGGCGGCGGCCTGCGTGCCCGGCTCGAGCTCCACGGCGTGGAAGTAGCCCAGTCCGCGGGTCTCGCGCACCACGGGCAGCCCTTGCACCGCCTGTACGGCGGCGGTGACGTCCTGGCCCCGGACGCGGGTGGGGTCCAGTGCGCCCAGTTCGGCGAGCACGTCGAGGACGGCGAGCCCCGCCGCGGCCTGCAGGGGCGTCGCCGACATGGTGCCCATCAGCGGCAGCGGTCTTGGTGAGGAGCGGAGTTGGTCCACGCCTGCGGGGTTGACGAGTACCGCCGAGAGCGGGACGTATCCGGCGGACAGGCCCTTGGAGAGCACCACGATGTCCGCCGCGGCGTCTGCGCAGTGGTCCGCGCCCAGTGGCAGGCCGGTCCGGCCCAGGCCGGTGAGGACTTCGTCGTGGATGACCAGCACGCCGAGGTCGTGGCAGGCTCGGCGCAGCGCCGCCAGGTAGCCGGGGGGTGGGACGTAGGCGCCGCCTGTCGTGCCGTTGACCGGTTCGATGAGCACGGCTGCGACGGACTCGGCGCCCAGGCGGTCGATGGCTTCGGCGACGGTGTCGGCGCAGGTTGCCTGGCATCGGAGGTGGGGGCAGTTGTGGTGGTGTCCTGGGTAGGGCGGGTCGAAGGTGGGGGCCAGGCCCAGGGTGTCGTCGGGGTGCGGGCGGCGTCGGCGGTGTCCGGAAAGTCCCAGGGTCAGTGCGCTGTTGCCGTGGTAGCCGAGTCGGGCGGTGAGGATGTGGTGCCTGCCGTCCTGGCCGCGCGAGCGTTGGATGAGCCGGGCGTAGGAGATGGCCAGTTCCACGGCTGAGGTTCCGGAGCAGGAGAGGCTGACTTTGTCCCCTGGTCTGTTGACGGCCTCGGTCAGCCTTAAGGCCAGTTCTTCTTGCATGTGCGGGAGGAGGGCCCCGGGGGAGGCGAATGTGGCGGTGCGTGCCTGGCGGGCGATCTGTTCGACCACGTGCGGGTGGGCGTGGCCGATGTTGACGCAGATCAGGCCGCTGGCGGCGTCCAGCAGGCGGTCGCCGTCGGCGGTGTGGATCCATGCTCCGGCCGCATGGCTGTAGTCGATCGGCGGCAGGGGCTGACGTGCCGACAGCAGGACCGAGTCACTCATTGGTGGGCCTTTCGCAGTGGCGCGGCTAGATCAGTTCGTGCCAGGCCAGGCTGGCCTTGCCGCTGCACAGGCGCAGTGCCTGGCAGGCGAACATGGAGCTCCAGCAGTTGCGGTGCGGTTGCGTGGCCTGGGGCCAGTAGAGGGCCGCTGCCTTGCCGTTGTCTGTGTGGAGGCTGTTGGCCAGCGTCGAGAGCGCCGCGTCGAACCCGTCGGGCCGTAGGTCCAGCAGCTTGGCCAGGCGGATGGCCTGGGCCAGCACGTCGGATTGTGTCCGGTCGGAGGCGGGGCCGTCCGTGCGGTGTGCGTAGGTGGTGAAACCGCCCTCGGCGAGCTGTTGTTGCCATACCCACTTGGTGATCCGGGCCGCGTGTTCGCGGGCCTGTGGCCGGCGGCGGGCCGTGTCCCAGATCCACAGGCCCTCGGCGGCGTAGCACGCGGCGTGCAGGCTGATCAGATCGCTGCCGGGGCAGGTCTCGACGGGTGCTGCCTCGGGTGGGGTGGGCTGGGCGAGCGTGGCGTCCACCAGCTGCCCGGCGGCTTCGGCGGCTCCTGGGACGCCGGCGTCGTCCGCGCTGACCAGCGCTTGCAGCAGTTTGAGCAGGTGGGCGCTGCCGGAGTTCGACCAGGTCGGATCGGCTCCGGTGGGCTGTTGCCCGGTGGCCAGGGGGTGGGGGTGTCCGGTGGTCGGCAGGTGGTCGAGGAGGAACTGCGCCGCGGTGCGTCCGGAGGTGATCAGTCGCTGGTCACCGGCGCGCCGGCCGTAGGACAGCAGGCCGTGGGTGATCATGCCGATGTCGAAGAGGAAGACTCTGCCGTCGCCGTGATCGGGGCGGCAGGAGTAGTCTCCGCCGTCGATGCGGTCGGCCAGCCATGAGGCCGCCGCGTCCGCCCTCTTGCGCTCGGGTGCGGTCAGTGTCTCGTGGGCGAAGAAGGTCAGGATGTATCCGGTGATTTCCGGGTACGGATAGGAGAGGCGGCCGTCGGGTTCCTGCCATCCGCAGTAGGCGCCGTCGGGCTGCTGGGTTCCGCCGCCTCGGAGCCAGGCGGACAGTGCTTCCGCCAACTGGCCTGCGCGTTCGGGGAGTACCTGCGGCGTGTGGTGGACCAGGGCATGTTGTGCGCTCATCGCGTTCCTTTGTGGGTGCTCCGCCCTTGAGGGGCGGAGAGGAAACGGACTTCTGCGGAGCAGGCAAGGAGCTGCGATGCGCCGCCGGGCGGATCGTTGTGCTCTGACCCGCAGTTTTGATCTCCACCTGTGATCCGACTGGCTTGTGGGTGTGCCCATGGCGTGCGTGAGGCCCGCACGCAGGCGGGCAGTCGGCAACGAAGCAGGAATTCCACGGGGCGCCCCGCACAACCTCCCGGCCTTGGGCGGGAGAGCGTCAGATCCCGCTCTTCGGTGTCGGGGGTCGGCCGGTGCTTCGTAGGGTGGCCGGTCACCGCTGGGCACACGCCGCTTCGTAGGCTCGTTCGTGCCCGGCGGCGACCGCCGCGGAGGAGAAGCGGCGCTCCGCTTCGGCGTGCGCCGCCGTCACGAGGTCCTCCAGGTCCGAGGTGACGACGCGCTCCATGCACTGGGCCAGTGCCTCGGCATCGCGCGCCGGGTAGAGGAACCCGGTGCGCCCGTGGTCGATGACCTCGTCGTGGCCCTCGACGTTCGAGGTGATCACGGGACGCCGGCTGGCCATCCCTTCCACGAGGGCGATACCGAATCCCTCGTGGGAGGAGGGCAGTACCACCGCGTCGGCACCGCAGAACAACGTCGGCATGTCGTGCCAGGAGAGTCCCTGTTCCCAGATCACCCGGTCCGCGACGCCGAGTTCGTCCGCCAGGGCCCGTAGCTTGTGGGCGTAGGAGTCGAGTGTGCGCGCGGTGGGGGTGGTCAGGACGAGGCGGGTGCGCGGATGCCGCGCGACCAGCCGGGCCAGCGCCGTCACCGCGTCCTCGATGCACTTGCGTGGCACGGGACGTGCGGGGATCAGGAAGACGGTCTCGTCGTCGGCGACGCCGTGGCGGGTGCGCCAGCGGGCGCGGGCGGCACCGTCGTCGCGGAAACGGCCGAGGTCGGTGCCGAACTCCACGACGTGGATGTCCTGGTCGGCGAAGCCGGCGTCGAGTGCCCAGCGCCGGTACGCCTGAGAACCGCACACCATCACATCGGGCCGTAGGTTGTCGACGAGCCCGCGTTGCAGGGACCGCTCCAGCGGGTAGTCGCCCCAGAGGTCGAAGACGCGCTGCCCCGGCATGTGCGTCTCGAACAGCGAGACGGCCAGCTGGGCACCGATCGCCGGCCGGAGCCAGCTGGTCAGGAGCGCCGGCACATAGTTGAAGACGTGGATGACGTCGGCGTCGCTGGTGGTGAACAGGGAGTGCAGACTCGCCACCGCCGCCTTGGCGTCCAGGCGCCGGCAGGCATCCATCAGCCCGGTGAGTTCGCGGATGCGCACCGCCCCCTCGCGGTAGAGCCGGCGCTCCGGGCCGTCGGGGACGGCCTCGGTGGCCACCGTCACCTCGTGGCCGCGGGCAACCAGCCCCTCGGCCAGTTGGTGGAGGTGCGTCTCGCCGCCGCCGACGATGGGGGGATACTTCTCCGCCACGAGCAGGATCTTCATGACAGCGACTCCAGGGCTCCGCGCAGGGCCTTGAGGGCTGCGGCGCGGTCGGTCCGGGGCGGGCAGCCCAGCAGCAGCCCGCGCTTGGCCAGCGTGCGCGTGTGGACGTACGGCTCGTGGACGATCGTGGTCACGCCGTCGAAGCAGGGCTGATGCGGCTGGGAGGCTCCGAGGAAGCCGCGGGGATCGATGCCGTGCTCCAGCAGCACGTTGACGGCGCGGGTGAGCGGCAGGCCCTGTGGGAGGAGGACCGCTACCGCGAAGGGGGAGGCGCCCGGCGCGACGGGGTCTCCCAGCACCGTCCATCCGAACTCCCGGAGCACGGTGGCCATTTCGGCGGCGAGCTGTCGCCGCTGTCGGGCGAGCTCCGCGTGCCGGGTGAGCTGCACGCGGCCGAACGCGGCCTGGAAGTCGGTGATTTTGGCGTTGTAGCCTAGCGTGAGGTGGATGTACCGCTCCTCCGGAGCCAGTGGACGGTCGTCGACCGGGTGCTCGAAGCGCCCGAGTCGGTAGTCGGGGTTTCGGCCGAAGGCACGGAGGCTGCGCAGAACGGAGTCGATCTCCTTGGAGTGGCTGGCCGCCACGCCGCCCTCGCCCATGGTGAGGTGATGGCCGGCGTAGAAGCTGAAGGTCGCCACGTCGGCGGCGGAGCCCACCGGGTTGGAGCCGTCGGCGGCCCCTAACGATTCGCAGCAGTCTTCGATGACGAAGACACCGCGGCGGCGCTTGATCTCGGCGAGGCGCTTCATCGGCAGGGCCTGGCCGAGGGTGTGCGGCAACAGGACACCGCGTGCGCCGTGTTCGGCGACGGCCTGCTCGACCAGGTCGAGATCGGTGTTGACGTCACCGGCAGCCACGTCGACGAACACGGGGATCAGACCGAGTTGGACGACCGGAGTGACCGCGCTGACGAAGGTCGCGCCGGATACGACGACCCGGTCGCCCGGCTCGGCCCGGCCGAGTTGGAGCATGGCCGCGACGGCCAGGAGATTCGCGGTGCTGCCGGACGTCACCGCGAGTGCGTGCGCAAAGCCGAAGGACTCAGCGAATTCGGCCTCGAATTCCCTGGTGATCGCGCCCGTGGCCAAGTCCCCGGAACGCAGGGCGGCTACGACCGCTGCCACCTCGCGTTCGTCATAAGCGGGGCGGCCGAACGAAAGAAGCGCATCGCCTCCGGCAGCCGGAACTACGTGCATGGCATGGTTCACATGGGCCCCCGATCTCCCTTTTCCGAGACTATTCCTGCGCGCACACGGATTCGGTGTGCATGCCGGACAGTCATGACAGACTTGAGAAAGAACGCGCCGTTCGTCAATCACGCGCCAGCTGATATCGACTGTGTACCCCAGCCGGACTGCGCCGCACGCTAGCACAGCGAACAGATAGTCGCGCAAGGGCGATTGATCGATGCATCCGGAAGATCGTTGACCGGACACTGGGCGTATGTAAGGCTACTCTGCCAAAACCTGCCCGCCATTGCGGCATAAGGCAGGCGCACGTCGGCGCAGCTATTGACCGTGTCGCGCCATCACCCGTTCGGTTCCCCCTTATAGGTCAAGAGGAATCAGCCGCGTAACGGGGAGTCCAAGGGCATTGTCTGCAGGTCGTTTCAGGTCGAAGTCAGTGAACTGAGAGCCGACTTCCCGTTCAATTCTTCGCTGTTCGGCGCCCGAGAGAGGGAACACATGGCCTTGCGCGTGGGGATCGTCTACGGAACTCGCCCCGAAGCCATCAAACTCGCGCCGCTGGTGCTCGCGCTCGACGCCGCCCCCGGTTTCGAGCCCGTCGTCATCACCACCGGCCAGCACCGGGACATGCTCGACGAGATCAACGAGCTCTTCGGCCTCCGTCCGCAGTACAACCTCGACATCATGCGTCCCGGCCAGCGGCTCAACGCCATGGCGAGCCGCATCATCCACGAGCTGGGAGAGCCGCTGCTCAACGAACTCGTCGACGTCGCCGTGGTACAGGGAGACACCACCACCGCGTTCGCCGCCGCCTATGCCGCGGCGTGCGAGCGCATACCCGTCGCCCATGTCGAGGCCGGTCTGCGCACGGGAGAAAGATTCGAGCCGTTCCCCGAGGAGATCAACCGGCGGCTGATCACCCAACTCGCCGATCTGCACTTCGCCCCGACGGCCGAGGCCGCGGGAAACCTGCTCGCCGAAGGGGTGCGTTCCGACGACGTGTACGTCACGGGGAACACGGTGATCGATGCCCTGCACCTCGTGCTGGACCGTCCCGACGACACCGTGAGCCGTGAGCTGGGCGCTTTCGCCGACGGTCACCCGACCGTCCTTGTGACGATGCACCGAAGAGAGTCCTGGGGGCCTGCCATGGCCGGGGTCGCCGCCGCCGTGGCGGAGTTGTGCCGCGCCCAGCCGGCGTTGCGTTTCGTCATCCCGCTCCATCCCAATCCGGAAGTCCGTCGCGTTTTCCACAGTCGCCTCTCCTCCTTCGCGCAGGTGTTGCTCTGCGAGCCGCTGCGCTATTCCGAGTTCGTCAAGCTGATGCACCGAGCCGTGCTGGTCCTGACCGACAGCGGCGGGGTACAGGAAGAGGCACCGACGCTGGGGACGCCCGTGCTGGTGCTGCGGGACCGCACGGAGCGGCCCGAGGGCGTCGCCGCGGGCTGCGCCCGGCTGGTGGGCACCGATCCGGCACTCATCGTCAAAGAGGTCGGCCGACTGCTCGACGACCCCCAGGCGTACGAGGCGATGCGGCGCCCGGGCATCGTCTGCTACGGAGGCGGCGACGCCGCCGCACGGTGCCTGGAGGCACTGAGCGAGCGCTGGCTTCCCTCCCCCGATGAGCCGGCCGGACTGCGGACGTGCCGGTGAGGGGCCCACCCCAGGCCGTGCACACGGCACTACGACGCCGGGCCCGGCAACCACCCGACGCCCCCTCTCACGCACGATCGAGACCAGCCACGAGGAAAGGCAAGGACGCCATGACCCTGCGTCTGCTCGTCGAGCCCCAACAGGGCACCACCTACGACGCGGTGAGCACGTTCGCGCAACGGGCCGAGAACCTCGGCTTCGAGGCTCTCATGACCAGTGACCACCTGGTCCGCATCGGCGACGGGTCCCCCGGTCCCGGGCCGCTGCACGCCTGGACCCTGCTGGCCGGCCTGGCCCGGGACACGCAGCGTATGCGGCTGGGCACGATGATGTCCGCCGTCACCTTCCACCACGCGCCCGTCCTTGCGTTGATGGCCGCACAGGTGGACGCGATGAGCGGCGGCCGTCTCGAACTGGGGGTGGGGGCGGCCTGGTTCGAACGCGAGCATCAGGCGTACGGCATTCCTTTCCCCTCCGTCACGGAGCGGTTCTCCCGGCTTGAAGAGACGCTGGAGGTGATCCGGCGACTGTGGACGGCCGACCCCGGAGCGGAAGTCTCCTATCAGGGGCGGCACATCCGCCTCGACCGTTGCCCGGCGCTGCCCGTGCCGTATCAGAGGCCGCACCCCCCGCTCGTGGTCGGTGGTCTGGGCAAGCGGTGGACGCCACGTCTCGCGGCGCGCTACGCCGATGAGTTCAATGCTCCGTTCACCACCCCCGAGCAGGTGCGGGCGGCCGCCCGGCGGGTGGCGATCGCCTGTGAGGAGGCCGGGCGCGATCCGGGGGACATCACGGTGTCCGCGTCCGTCGTCCTGTGCCCCGGACGCGACCGGGCCACGGTGACGCGACGGGTGGCGGACACCGGTGAGCCCGCCGCGGAGATCGCCGGCTTCGGCGCCGTGGGGTCACCGGAGCAGGTGGCCGAGGTCCTGCGCGCCTACCGCGACGCCGGCGCCGTCCGCTGCTACGCGCAGATCAACAATCCCCTCGATGTGGAACTGCTCGACGAACTGGCCGAGGTGGCCGAACTGGCGGGCCTGCGCCTGCCCGGCTGACCGGCAACGCCGACGCCACGGGACTTCCCTCCTCGGAGCGTGCAGGAACGGGCCTTCCAAAGGCGCCCTGTCGGGCGGCCGCGTTGCGCTCCTTCGCCTCTCCTGCACGCACCGACGACTTCGTCCCGGCCGTTGTCCGCGACGTCCGATCGCTTGGACGTCGCGGACAAGGGCCGGGACGAAGTGCGCCGAGTCCGAAGGCGTCGAGACCACAGTGCGATGCGAGGAGGCGGTCCAGCGCTCTGGGCACCGGTGGCCGGTGGCGGTGACACCTCAGCGGCTCGACGCCCGGCAGACGGTCGGCGACCGCTCACGGCGGCGCCGGGATGCGAAAGCCTTCCGGGCGCTGCGGGAAGGGGCCGCCGCCGGGCCCGCCACGGCAGTCGCGTAGCGGGCCCGCCTTCAGTCCGACTCCCGGATGCCCAGGACGTGCGCCGCAGGGCCGGACGGTTCGGACGGCGGCGTGAGGACCAGGCTCTGGAAGAACAGCCACGAGACGGTGGACGGCGGTGGCTCGGGGAACAGTGCCGTCGGCGCGAAGAGACGGTCGCAGACCGTCCCCACCAGCCAGTCGGGCAGGAACAACCGACGGTTCTCGGGAGCGTAGAACGCCGCGGGGATACCCGTCATGGTCGTCACCGTCAGATCGTCGATGCCTCCCTCGGCCAAGGACGCCGCGTACATCAGCAGATCACGTTCGAGCGCGGACAGCAGGGCGGCTTGCGGTACCTGCTCGGCGGGCACGGAGTTCGGCTTCCGGTTCCAGACGGGAGGGACAAAAGCCGGTGCCCCGCCGTCGTCCTCGGCATACCGGCGCCGGATGCCGGCCAGGATCGGCCCCGGGATGCGCACCTGGCGACGGGTCGCCCAGCGTTCCAGCTCGTCGAGGTGGTTGCTGCTCCAGTCGAGGAGGGCCGTCGTCTCGTCCGCGTGCGGCTGCGCCGCACGGAGGGTGAAGGAATTCATGGCAATCTCCGGGCCCGTCAGTACTTGGTGGCGAATCGGGTGTGCGGGCGCAGCGGGCGCCCGTAGCGGAAGCGGTCCAGGCTCAGGCCGGGGGCCTCGTCGTCGACCAGTGCCGCCACGAGCCGGCCCGTGACGGGGGTGAGCAGCACCCCGTTGCGGTGATGTCCCGTTGCCACCACGATCCTGGGGTCGTCGGCGCGGCCGACGATGGGGAGTTCGTCCGAGGTCATGGGGCGGAATCCGCTCCACATTTCGTCGATGCGCCACTCCGCCGCCTCGGGGACGACGGCGCACAGCCGGCTGAGGACGGCACCGACCACGCCGGCCGTGTTGTCCGCCTCCGGCCGTAGGTACTCCTCGCTCGTGCCCACGATGTATTCGCCGGGCGACCGCGAGACGATCGATCCGCAGCCACCGCTGGGCATGAACACCACGCTGCGCAGGAGTCCGGGCGGGCCGGCCAGCCGTAGGATCTGCCCCTTCACCGGGCAGACCGGGATCTGCAGGCCGAAGGCGCGGCCCACCTGTCCGCTCCACGAACCCGCCGCGATGACCACCCGGTCGGCGACGATCGTGTCGCCCTCGCTCGTGGTCAGGCGCAGCCGGTCCTGCTCGTCACCGACCCCGGCCAGGCCACCGCCGAACACCTGGCTGCCCTCCTCGGACGCCCAGTCCGTCATCGCTTGGAGCAGGGCCCGTGGATTGACCACCGCTTCCCCCTTGATGCGGATGGCTCCGCGGAAGGCTCGGGGGGACAACTGCGGCTCCATGTCGCAGACTTCCGCGGCGCTGAGCCACCTGTTCTCGATGCCGTACTTGTCCATCCACTGTGTGCGGGGCTGAAGGCTGTCCGGGCGTTCCACGAGGTCCAGCAGGGTGAAATCAGTGGAGCGGTATCCAACCGTCTCGGGAGCGAAGCCGAAAGCGGACAGGAAGTGGGGGTAGTAGTCGAGTCCCTCGTGCAGTAACTCGTAGAAGGGTTCCGGCATCCAGGGGTCGTACTCGCATGCCGGGGTGAGCATCCCTGCGGCTGCGGTGGACGCGCGCCCCTGCGTCGTCCCCCCGATGACCGCGACGGACAGATACCTGCGACGCAGATGAAGGGCGGTCGACATGCCGATCAGGCCATTGCCCACCACTGCCACGTCAACACGGATGTTGCGGCTCATCGGGCCGTCTTCCTTTCAGGGAGTGCTGGTCGGATGGAGATACCACGGGAACGGCCGCTGACCGGTGCTCTGGTGATCGTCCGTGCGCCATGGCTGGTGCGGGCCGCACAGCTCGGCGTCGAGGCACGGCACCGTCAGGCGGGCTGCTTGCCGGTCCCCGCGTTTCCCAACGGGCTCGCCACGACGGTGGCCCTCCGGTGCCGAAGGCGAAGAGGAAAGGCTCGGCCTCGAAGAGCGGGGCCCGGTGGCAGAATCCGGTAACTCCGGCTCCTTTTCCGAGAATAGGGAATCACCGAAGAGATGGGATATCCCGCCGGCCCGCGATGGTGGAAGCCAGGGGACCTGGTGCAAGCCTCGGCGTCGTTGGCGCCCGCTGGGAACGGTGATTTCTCCGACGGCCGGTGGAACCATCACGGTCGGCGAATCCTTCATGACGCCTCCATGGAGAAGACTTCTGGCGAGAGTACACCGCATTTCTCTCGTTCGATAATTCCGGTCAGGAAAAAATTGCCGACGTGTGCGGCGAAAACCGTATGGAGATGGGCGGTGTTGACGGGTGAAAAGAAGCCCGCCGACCCGCACGGTGAACAGTCGGGCGTGTGGCCGGAGGTCCTTGCCATGGGCGGAATCGATTTCGGCGCGACGCCCGGGGAGGGGATTTCGGCGCACTGACCGGGGCCCTTCGGTGACGGCAGAGTTCAAAGCGGGCCGCACACGGCTTCGGGCGGCCCGATGCGATCGGGCCGCCCGACAGGGACAGCTGCCCTCACGGCGCCCTCCCGCCCGGCGCATCCCCGCGGGGCTGCGGTGCCTGGCTGCTCCCCGGCGTCACACCGGGGCCGTCACGACGTGAAGTTCAGCGACCCGTCCCGCCGGCCCTTGCCCGCGATGCGTTCGAAGAACACCAGCGTCAGCGCCGCCCACAGACCTGCGACGCAGATCTCAAGCCCGAGTTGGCCGACGACGACGGAGAACGGGCCGGCGGCCGCCAGGGTGCGCATGGCGGTGAGTCCGTGCGTAAGGGGCAGTACCTCTGTGGCCCACTCGATCGGTGTGGGCCAGAACGACCGCGGAACGTTCGCACCGCAGAAGGTCATCAGGAGCGTGAAGCCGAAGTTGAGGTACAGCCAGCGGAACTTGTGGTGGCGCAGCGAGCACGCGGCCAGGAACGTCCCGTACGCATAGGCGCTGATCCCGATCAGTGCCAGGCACGGCAGGGCGGCCACCGCCGCCCGCCAGTTCCAGTCGGGCCGGAACAGGCCCCACACGAGCGCGAAGACCAGGACGGAACTGCCCAGTCCGGCCGCGACCCAGTGCAGACCGCGGCCGAGGTACACCAGCCCCATGTTCGTGGGCGAGACGATGAGCATGGGGTAGGTCCCTTGGAACCGCTCCAGCGTCGCCGTGGTGATCACGAGCGTGGCCTCGATCGCGATGACCGTCACCGCGTTGCCCAACAGGACGTAGTCGGCGGTGATGTGGTCGCCGGCCATCTTGCCCACCAGGCCGAAGAAGACCACCTGGCTGACCAGGCGCAGCATCCATCCCGTCAGCCACGTCTTGAGGGTGTACACATGCTTGAACTCGGCGAAGCCCACGACGGCGGCATGGCCGATGACCTGCTTCACCGTCATGCCAGGCTCACCATCCCGGTGCGCCGGGCGCGGTCGGCTGCCTTGCGGATGAGGACGATGCCGAGGAGGAGCGCGACGGCGCCCAGGCCCGCGATCGCCCCCAGGCGCGGCACCACGTCATGGACTTCGTCACCGGCCAGGCTGTCGCGTAACAGGTCGGCCGACCAGGACAGGAAGATGACTCGCCCCACGGGCTGGATCCAGTCCGGCAGCACGGAGAGCGGGAACACTACGCCGCCGAGGATGTAGAAGGGATAGCTCAGCGCGTTCTGGTAGATCGTCGTATCGCGGCTGATCACGAAGAACGTCGCCAGCATCGTGGCCGTGCACGCGGTGGCGAGCAACGTCACGGTCAGGGCGGCCAGCGCGATGCCGGGGTGCCGCACGGACAGGTGGGCCCCGAAGCCCACTGTGGCCACCAGCCAGGACTCCAGCAGGGTGAGGGCGCCGATCAGCATCACCGGCAGGATGCGTCCGCAGACGACCAGGGCGAAGGCCCGCGGTGCCGCGAGGACGAGATCCAACGTGGACATCCAGCGCTCGTTCTGGATGACGCCGCCGGCAACGTCGACGGCCACGAACCAGATGCCGAACAGCCCGGTACCGATGACGGCGTTGGCCACGAGGTCGTCGCGGTCGTTGTACCGCACGATGGACAGGAAGATCACGGACATCACCGGCGCCGTGATGAGGATCGACATGTGCTCGGGGGCCCGCCGGCTGGTGTTCCACTGCACTTTGGCCGCCGCCGCCATGACGCGCACGCTCATACGGTCAGCCCCCGGTTCCCCACGAGATGGACGTAGACCTCTTCCAGGGTGGGCCGCCCCGTCCGCAGGGTGTCGACACCCGCGTCCAGCAACCAGCGCAGTACGGCGGGGTTCGCGTCCGCCGATGTGGTGTGGATCCGTGCGGTTCCCGGTTCCGAGAGCTTGTCGACCCGCTCCACCTGGGACAGGCCGGCGAGTTCGGCCAGCAGATGCGACTGCTCCTCGCGCAGGGTGATGTCGATGCGGTCGTGCCCGGAGAGCATCTGTCCGATGGTGGCGGTCGGCTCGGTCACGAGGACCGTTCCGTGGTCGACGAGGGACACCCGGTCGCACAGGGCCTCCGCCTCGGACATGTCGTGTGTGGTGAGCAAGATGGTGCGTCCCTCGGCCTTCAGCTCGTGGACCAGGTCCCGGAAGTCACGGGTGGCGAGGGGGTCCATGCCCATGGTGGGCTCGTCGAGGAACAACACGGCCGGGTCACCGATCAGGCCCCGCGCCAGGTGCAGCCGCTGTCGCATGCCGCGAGAGAAGCCCTCCACGGGCTCGTCGGCCCGGTCGGCGAGCCCCACCCGTTCCAGCAGTTCCTGGCTGCGTCGCTTGACCGCACTTGCGTCGACGCGGTACATCGTCGCCCAGAACGCCAGGTTCTGGCGGGCGGTGATCCGGGTGTAGAGGCCGTGATCGCCGCCGAAGACGATCCCGATGCGGCGGCGGACCCGGTCCGCCTCCGCTGTCACATCGTGTCCCGCGACCAGCGCCCGGCCGGAGGTCGGCAGGAGCATGGTGCTGAGAATCTTCACGAGGGTGGTCTTGCCCGCCCCGTTGGGCCCGAGGATGCCGTGGGTCTCGCCCTCGGGAACGGAAAGGTTCACGCCGTCCAGCGCGACGATACGGCTGTTGCGCGCCGCCGGTCCGCCCTGCCTGTCGCGTTTCGCCTTCCGCCCCCTTTTGACGAAGACTCGGCCGAGGCCGGTGACCTCGATCATGCGCTTGGCTCCTTGCTCGGTGTCAGTGGTGGGGCCGTTCGCTCATCAGCGGCCCGAACCGGGGCCCGCAACACCTGCCTCCCACAAGGTGGTCGGGGCGCCCCGACGTCTCCCGGCCCCTCGCGGCTGCGCGGTCACCGGTGGCTCGGCCGGGGCCGCGGAACACCCGGCATCGCTGTCCGCACGGTCGTTCCGCAGGACCGGCCCGGAAGTCGGCCGGCCCATGAACGATGTTCCTCCGGAAATCCCGGATGCCCCGGAACCTGAAATGCGTCCGGCCGTACAGACGATTGCACCGGGTTCGCGGACTCGGACACCGCCGCGTCCCAGGGGATTTCGGGGTCACCCGACGTGCCATTCTGCATAATCCCCCACACGCTCATATCGGAGGCAGCCGATGAGCAACTGCCATGCTGCCGGAACTTTTTCAAGCAGTTCCTCATAGCTGCCGGTAAGGGCTTGCGAGACACATGGCCGATGAAGTGCGGTTCCTGTGATCGTCGCCGACCCTACCGTCCCAACCAACGTTGTACCAGACAGCTTTGATGTGAGGGGACCGTGCAGCAAGGTGGCCCGACCGGTGGCCCCATTGGCGTCGACCGCGCGCTGCCGGCCATGCGGTACTTCGAGAAAATCCTCTTGGTCCCGAAGCGCACGCCGACGCGAAGGCGGCGACTTCCTCAACGGACATCGAAGGCAGCGGCGCAGGAATCGCAACGACGTGGCGGAATGCCTTCGGTGTTGCGAGAGGCGGCGGGACATACCGGTGGGTTCGCCCCGGGCACGAGGCCGGCGGCGGCCCGTTTTCTCGAAGGCTGCCCCTGGGCGCGCAGCGCACGGCGTCAGTGCAGGCGCTGGACGACGTACGGCGCCAGAGCCAGCGTGGTGAGGCTCGGGTTGGCCGCTCCTGCCCGGGGGAAGAGGCACGGACCGGCGACGGCCACGCCAGGGGCTTCCCGTAGCTGTCCGCTGACGTCTACGTGCTCCCCGTCCAGCGCCATGCCTCCGCTCTCGTGGTCGAGTTCCCCGATACTGGCGTCGTAGACCACGGCGGTGCCCGGTTGCGCCTCGGCCTGGGCCAGGGCTTCGTCGAAGGAGACGTACTCCTGGCGGAAGCGCGCGGTGAGCCCGGTGAGCCCGGCCAGTTTCCCCAGCAGATTGCGCTGTTCCCGGCGTACCACGTCCAGAGCGGCACGGGCCGGGGGCTCCAGGACGATGCTCGTCGCGTCGCCGATCACGACGGTGGACGTCGCCTGCGGCGGTTGCTCCCCCATGGTCCAGGCGTCCAGGAGGACCCCTTCGCCGTGCCGTTGGCGTTCAACGATCAGATTGGAGCGGGACGGCGCATCGAATCCCGCGTGCACCGAGGACTCCATCGCCTCGTGCTGACCGTCGCAGTGCACGACGAGCATCCCGCAGGCCATGTGGTCGACGAGGGAGTATCGCCGCGGTTGCGGGCTGCGACCGTGCAGCAGGCCGTCGACGAGTTCGATGTTGCCGACGGTGCCCGCGCACAGGACGACGTGCCGGGCATCGAGTGCGGAGTCGTCACCGTCGTCGAGGACCAGCGAGTAGCCGCCACCGGCTCGCTTGCGCACGGCAGTGACACGATGCCCCGCAAGGACACGCTCCGGCGGCAGGTCGGCGACCGGGGAGTACGCCTCCCAACGCCCCTGCCCCAACATCCGTATCGCCCGGGGAGTCGGCACGGCCGGGTATCCGAGCCCGGCCAGTTCCTTCACCATCGTCTCCTCCGTCGCGGTGCGGGCCCGTGTCAGCCCGACTCCCCCGCACCACGTCTGCAGGGCCGCCTCGGTTCGCGCGTAGAGTCCCGGCTCGTCGCCGGTTCCCAGCAAAGCGCGCTGTACCTCGACCGGCCACTCGCGCAAGACGTCGTCCTCGACGCGCAGGCAGATCCCGCGCCAGTACAGGCTCCGCCCGCCGAGGCGTCGCCGGTACCCGGACATCGGGCCGTACAGTGTGCCGGGCTGCGCGAGGAACGGGGCGAAGGACGGATCCTGCGCCGGGTCGGCCAGGTGAGCGGAGTCTTCGTCTGCGGCGATGTGCCGGCGTCCTCGGTTCGGGCCCGCCTCCAACACCATGTAGTCGCGACCGGCTCGCGCCAATTCGGCTGCCACCGCCGCCCCCGCCATTCCAGCCCCGATTACCGCCGTATCCAGCACAGTTCGGCCTCTTTTCCTTGTGGAAGACACTTCTGGTGTACCGCTGTGGCGCCGTTGCGCCGTTGCGCCTGTGAAGGATTTTGTCGTTCCGCATCTCCACAGGTGGGAATCTCGTGTGACGAGCGAGAGCGTCAAGAAGTGTCGAGCGCTCACCCGAGTGCGGGCAAGGTCGAAAGTCGGGCTGCACCGACGTCGGTTTCCGACGGGCTGGGGCAGTCCCGTCGGTACGGGAGCCGTGTACGTCAGCGTCACGCCCGCCCGCGCCACTCGTGTTCAACCAGGGAATTTCCCGGGTTGAACACCACCTCCCGTGACGGGATCACGAGGTCGCTCTGCCGCCCGGTGTATGGCAGAGCGACCTCGCGCGGCTTCAGCCGTGTTCTGCGACATCGCCCTTCGGACCCGTTGTCCTCGCGGCACCTCCGGCGCTGGAGAGGCGCTGGATCCTGCGTACCTCGTCCACCATGATGAGCAGTGCGTCCAGGTTTGCCATGGAGAGCCCTTCCGCACGCAGCGCGAGACTGCGGACCTTGGCGTGGCGCAGTTCCCCCGCCGGCGCGAGTTCGGAGTCGACTCGGTCGGCCGCTTCATCGTTGAGGAAGTACTCCGGGGGAACTCCGAAGAACTCGGCCAGTACAGCGAGTTGATCGAGCGTCACATTCCCTTTTTTCCCGGTCACAAGTTCCCACAGATACGTCCCGGAAATAGTCCCTCCGGTGGCTTGCCGGACTTCTCTGGCCAACCGGGCATATCCGGGGCGCGTATGTTCGTCGGGATAGATGTCGGAAATCAGCTGGTTGAGACGCTGACCGAATCTTCGCGGTAGTGCGCCCTCGCCCCACCGGGGGGCTGGAATTCTGGTCATCCCCGCACCTACTCGCAGTCGGGGTCGGCCGAACGTGACGGCTGACCGGCACGGACAAGATCTGTGCCGAATTCCTATCGCCATTCTTCCTGGTTTACAAGAGAGCTCGTAAGGGAACTGTTGGGAACCGGTTCGACGTCACCGCAGAGTCTCGTGCCCCTTCGCACACGTCACGCACCGGCCTGTCAGCGCCGCTCCAGTTGTGCGGCGAATTCCTGCCAGACCCCCGAACAGCCCCGCGCCAGTTCCGCGATGGCTGCCGTACAGTGCCTCGGCACGCTGTCCAGCAGGCGCTCCCATTCCTCGCCCTCCACTGCCTGAACCTCCAGCCAGCGCAGCAGGGCGCGCCCGACCTCGTTGCACCGCAGTGAGGGATCCTTGCGCAGCTTCCACAGCATGACGCGCCGGTTCTGCATCATGACTCTCGGATCAGCCGCCCCGCGCCGGCTGCCCGGTGCCGTGCCCCCGGCCGGTGACGGCGCAGCGGCCGTCCGCCGTCCGGCCGGGACCGGGTCCTGGCCACTGCGGATCCGCCGGCGCACGTCGGAGGCAGTGCCCAGCGACACCCCCGCCGCACGGGCGATCTGGCGCAGCGGGGCGTCGGGGCGCTCAGCCAGCAATTCGCCGGCCAGCATGCGTCCTTGCGCCCCGTCGAGCGGTCGGATCCGCCCGTCCCTGCCGATCCGGGCATCCACGTGAGGCACGCCCTCGGTGGACCGTCGCAACGCCGCAATCGTCTTCGCGTGCAGCCCCGTCACCTCGCCGATCGCCTGGTTCGACCACTGGGCGTGGGAACGGATGATGCGTTTGGCGGCCGCCGCGCGCTCCTCCAAGGACAGCGGAAGTCCGTGCACGATGTTGGACCTGACCGCGAGGGGGAAGCAATCCTGTTCCGCCCCGTCGAAGAACCGGACCTCGATCTCGGTCTCACCGCGGAGCACGGCTGCCCGCAGCCGGTGCATTCCGTCAATGACGCGCATGGTCGAGCGCTGCACGACGATGGGTGGCAGCCGCGCCCCGGATTCGGCCAGCAAGCGGGTGTGCTTGATGTTCTCTCCAGTCGCACGGGGAGAGTCGGCCGGCAAAAGCGACCTGATGTCCACCCGAGTGGTCCATTTCCCGACAGCGAGACCGCCGCTCTCGACCTCGGGTGCAGAAAAGTTTCGGTGGCTGTTCTTCACGGGCACATCGGCGTGAACTGTCTCGGTCACCAGGCAGCCTCTCGGTCAACGATCTGGTTGCTTGCCGGCCCCGTCACGGCGAAGCGGAACAGAGCCTTCTCGAGCCGATCCGAGTCACTCTCCGCTCAAGCGGCTATCGGATTCACGCAGCCTACGTTGGACAACAACTTCCTCGTCAACAACAGCGAATGACACAGCAAAGGATCAGCCATGACACGAGATCAGCCATTCTCTCCGAGGAATGCACGGGGTGGGTCGACAGTGTCGTTCCGCAGGTGTGACGGTTGAGCATGGGGTGTGAGCAGGAGCCTTGACGTTGACGTACTTTCCGGCCTGAAGGCCGGGGATTTGGGCCTGGGTCGTCCGGCCCTTCCGGTGGCTTCCTGCTTCGACGCGCTGTGCGGGGACTTCGCCCTGGTCTTACCGGCGCTCTGCGAGGCGTTTGGACGGTCCGCTCGTCCAGCGGACCGGATGTTGCGTGCTGCGTTCACGTCGCGGTCGTGGACGGCCCCGCCGGCATCGCGACGAACGTCGACCGGCCCGCGTCGGGTACGGACGTGGCCAGGCGGGTGCGGGCCAGGCCCTTGACCGCAAGGTCTTGCGCACAGGGCGCTTGGTTGTCGCGCATCGTGTCTGTGGAGAGCTTGTGCGGCCGGTCACGTCGCCGGTCCGTCACCTTGGCGTGCCGGCGTGCGACCTCGGCCCGTGCCTGGCGCGGTTGCAAGGGGCTCGGCTGGATGAGCTGGGATCGATCCGGGCCGCCGGATCGGTTCTCAGGGCCGGTCCGGGCGGCGCACCAGGGTCAGCAGCACCAGCGCGCACAGGCTCGCTCCCACGGCGACCGCCGTGAGCACCGTGCCGACCGAGAGCTGCTCGAACAGTACGCCCGCCACCCCGTAGGCGATCGGGCTCGCGACGAAGACGGCGGCGCCGAACACCGGGAACACGTGCGGCCGCAGGTGCTCGGGTGGGCGCAGCATCATCAACGACACGGCGGGCGCGGTCACCCCGGGCAGGAACATGCAGCTGGCCGCCACGGTCAGCACCAGTGTCGTGACCGGCTGGTCCCAGGGCAGCAGCCACAGCACGACCGCGGCGCCGGCACCGCCCGCCGCCGCCAACCGGGTCGGGGGGATCTTGCGGGCCAGCCGGGCGACCACGACGGTGCCCAACGCGGTGCCGCCGCCCCACGCGGCCAAGAGCCAGCCGGCCGCATGAGGGTCGGCGTCGTAGCGGCTCTTGGCGATGACGGGCAGCGCGAGCAGCACAACGGGCATGAGCGTGCCGTATCCGAGCGCGGCGAGCGACATCGTGCGCAGTACCGGGTCCTTGAACAGGTAGCGCACGCCTTCGGTCATGTGGTGCGTCGAGGACGCCACCGGCATCGGCGCGCGGTGTGGGAGCCCGGTCAGCAGTGCCGCCGACACCGCGAACGACGCCGCGTCGATCCACAGCACGTTGAGCGCGCCGAGCTGGGCGATGAGGAAGCCGGCGATGGCCGGGCCGACCAGGCGCGCGGTCGAGGTCGCCGTCTCGAACAGGGCGTTGCCCGCGGTGACGACGCCCTCGTCCAGGTCGATGGTCTCGGTGAGCAGCATGCGTTGCGCGGAGAGATAGGCCGATGCGACACAGCCGATGCCGGCCACGATCACCAAGAGGGCCCAGAACGGCAGCATGTCCGCGACGTACAGGAGGGGGACGGTCGCGGCCAGGGTCGCGCTGCACAGGTCTCCGACGATCGTGACGCGGCGGGCGCCCCAGCGGGCCACGAGCAGCCCGGCGGGCATGCTGAGCAGCGGCACCGGCAGGATCTGGACGAGGAAGACCAGGCCCATGCGGGCCGGTGAGCCGCTGGTCATCAGGACGAACCAGGGCAGCGCGAGCGTCGTCATCTGGGTACCGACGGACGAGGTGAACTCCGCGGCGATGACCCTGCGGAACTGCGGGCTGCGCAGGGGCGACCGCGCCGCCGTCACGGTCGTCACCGCCTCGCCCGCGTCGAGGCCGGGCGCAGGTCGAGCCAGTGGGACTCGACGTGGTCGACGCAGGCGTCCCGGGTGTCCGGGCCGAACACCGGCGACCAGCCGGCGGGCACGCGCAGGTCGTTCGGCCAAAGGCTGTGCTGTTGTTCTTCGTTGACGAGGACCTGGTAGACGCCGTCGGGGTCGTCGAACGGATGCGTCATCGTGCTCTCCTTGTCGCCGCTGCCGGTCACCACGTCACCGGCAGCCGGTGCACGCCGTAGACGGTCATGTCGGAGCGCATCGGGATCTCGTCCGGGTTCCCGGCGATGCGCAGGTCCGGGAAGCGGCGCAGCAGCGCGGTGTAGCCGATGCGCAGCTCCAGGCGGGCCAGTTGCTGCCCGAGGCACTGGTGGATGCCGTGGCTGAAGGTGAGGTGGCTGTGCCCGCCTCGGGTGATGTCGAGGCGGTCCGGGTCGGTGAACTGCTCGGGGTCGCGGTTGACGGTGGGGAGGTGGATCAGCACCGTCTCCCCCTTGCCCAGGGTCACGCCGTCGATCTCGACGTCCTCGGTGGGAGAGCGCTGTACGCCCACGTGCACGATGGTCAGGAAGCGGAGCAGTTCCTCGACCGCGCTGTCGATCAGTGCCTCGTTCGCGCGCAACAGCGCCATCTGGTCGGGGTTGTTCAGGAGTGCGTACGTACCGAGCGAGAGCATGTTGGCCGTGGTCTCGTGCCCGGCGACCAGGAGCAGCAAGGTGGCGCCGACGGACTCCTCGATCGTGATGTCGTCGCCGGTCACCAGGACGCTCAGTACGTCGTCCGCGGGGTCGGACTTCTTGCGCATGAGGAGCTCGCCGGTGAGGTCGACGAGGTCCTTCAGGGATGCCTGCACCTTCTGTGGCTCGATGTCCAGGCGGAGGAGGTTCTCCGAGTTGCCCACGAACCGGTCGCGCTCGGCGACCGGTACCCCGAGCAGCTCGCAGATCACCTGCGAGGAGACCGGTACCGAGTAGTCCGTGACCAGGTCGGCGGGCGGTCCCGTGCGCAGCATCGCGTCGGTGTACTGGGCGGTGATCTCCTCGATGCGGGTGGCGAGCAGACGCATCCGGCGCAGGGTGAACTGGCCGGCGAGCCGCTTGCGGAAGCGGGTGTGGTCCGGCGGGTCCAGATGCTCGAACAGGCCCGGGATGTCCGCTTCGAGGTCCGAGGGGCGGTTGGAGGGGAACGCCAGGTGCTTGTGCGAGGCGTGTGAGCTGAAGCGCTTGTCGGACAGGATCTGCCGGCCCTGCCGGTACCCGGTGACGAGCCAGCCCTGGTAGCCGTCGGGGAAGGTCATCCGGCGGATCGCGCCCCCGGCACGCAGCGTTCCGGGTGGGTCGAGTGGCCGTTCCCGGAGCGTCGGCAGGCCATTGGTGACGGCTGTGGTGGTGTCAGTCATGTTCTCTGTATTCCGCCGTCGATCGGGACAACGGCTGGTCTGGTGGTGGAGGTGGCCTGGCCCAGGTGGCGGTCAGCGGTCGTGTCGGTGGTCCGTGGTGTGGTCGTGTGCGGCCGTGCCGGCGTCCTGTCCGGCCCGTACCAGCTCGCGCAGCTGCGAGATAGTCAACTCCGGGTGGTGTGCGACGAGTTCGAGGACCCGTGGCCATTGGCGTACCAGCGCGCCCATGACCTGCGGCTCGATGGAGTCCGGGTCGTACACCCACAGGCCGTGCAGTTCGCCCTCGACGTCACGGGCCACCAGGTACAGGTCGAGGTTGTGCGGCTCGATGGCGGTGATCAGCTCCGGGAGCGGGGTCTCGTCGCCGATGCGCACGTCCAGGGGCGTCACCTCGAGCCCGTCCAGGGTCAGCGACTTGGCCGGCACACCGAGCAGGTTGAGTATCACGCGCAGCGGCAGCTTGTTGCCGTCGCCGATGACGCCGTCGTGCACCAGGGCGCGCACCGGCACGTTCTGGTGTATGTACGCGTCGAGTTCGCCCTGCAGGACCTGCTGGACCAGTTCGTGGAAGGTCGGGTCGTCGGCCATCCGTGAGCGGTTGAGGACCATGTTGATGAACGGGCCGACCATCGACTCGGTCTCCGGTCGTTCGCGGCCGGCCAGCGGGTGGCTGACCGCGATGTCTGTCGCGCCCGAGTAGCTGTGCAGGAGCACGTGGAACGCCGACATCAGCATCATGAACAGGGTCACGCCCTCGCGGCGTGCGGCCTCCTTCACTGCCGACATGACCTCGGCGTCGACCACGACGCTGTGGCTGAAGCCTTCGATGAGATCGTGGAGTTGGTGCTCGGGTGCCTCGAAGTCGAGGCTGCGCGCCGCACCCGCCAGTTCCGTACGCCAGTGCTCGATGTGCTCGTCGAGTGCGCCGCCGGCGAGCAGTGCCTGCTCCCACGCCGCGTAGTCCAGGTGCTGGACCCTCACGTCGGGCAGCTGCGGCCGGCGTGCCGCCGTGTGGGCGGCGTACAGCTCCGACAGCTCGTCGGTGACCACGAGGAAGCCCCAGTGGTCCACCAGGATGTGGTGCGCCACGAGGACCAGTGCGTGTTCACGGTCGGAGAGTTGTACGAGTTGGCCGCGGACCAGGTTGCCGTCCTCGATGCGGAACGTGCGCTGGGTCTCCTTGGTGAGCAGCTCGCGCAGCTTTTCACGCTGTGCTTCCCCCTGGTACGTGCGCAGGTCGGCCGTCTCGATCGGCCACTCGGGACGGCCGTCGGCGAACTGCAAGGTGGCCGAGCCGCGCTGGACGTAGCGCGTGCGCAGGATGTCGTGGCGGCGCACCAGGTCGTCCAGGGCGCGGCGCAGGGCGGGGGCGTCGAGTGCGCCGCTCAGCCGGAACGCGAAGATGACGGCGTGGTGTGCGTGGTTGGGGCCGACCGGCTGGAGCAGGAATTCCAGTTGTCCGAAGGACAGTCCGGCGCCGTCGCTGCGGTCGGCCGTGGGGATCGGGGCGGTCAGCGGGTCGGCTGCGCCGGGGGTCGCGGTGTGTTCGTGGTCGTCGCGGGCCAGTGCGACCGTGCCGTTCTCGACGGCGGCCGCGCAGCGGGTGAGGGCGCGCAGTGCGTCGAACCAGGCGTCCGCGAGTTCGCGGACCTCGTCCTCGGTGAGCAGTGAGCCTGCCCAGCTCCAGTTGGCCACCAGCTGCGGGCCGTCGGGCCCGTCCTGGGTGACGGCGTTGATCTCGAGCGGGTGGGTCAGCGGCCGGGTGCCGGTGGTGCCGGGGGTGGTGTCGTCGCGCAGTGGCAGCCAGGGTGTCTCCTCGTCGGTGACGGGTACACGGCCGAGGTAGTTGAACAGCACCTGTGGCTGGGGCAGTGCTGCGAGCAGCGGCGCGGTCTGTGGGTCCAGGTGGCGCAGGAGGCCGTAGCCGAGGCCGTTGTCCGGTATCGCCCGCAGCTGCTTGCCGGTGCGGGCGACGGCAGCGGCCAGCTCGCCGCCCGCATCGGTCACGTCCTGCCACGGCAGCGCGGCGCAGTCGAGGCGGACCGGGTGGACGCTGGTGAACCAGCCCACCGTGCGGGACAGATCGACGCCGTCGACCAGGTGCTCGTGCCTGCCGTGGCTCTCCACGTCGAGCACGACCGGGGCGCCTCCTTGGCCGGACCGGCGGGCGCGCCGGCGTCCGACGGCGAGGCCGAAGGCGGTCAGGAGGATGTCCTGGATGCCGCGCCGGAACACGGCAGGCACCTGCCCGAGCAGCGGCGCGGTGTCCTCGGCCGGCAGGGTCAGCGACAGGCGTCCCTCGGTGCCGGTGACGTCGCGGTCCGCGTCCAGCTTCCCGGCCACCAGGGGCTCGGCGTCGCGCAGGAGGTCCTGCCACACCGGCAGTTCGGCCCGGTGCCGGGCGAGGCTCTCGTCGCCGGCGACCCGGTCGGCCCAGCCGCGCAGTGATGTGGTCACCGGTGCGAGGACCGGCTCGCGGCCGGCGGCCACCGCGTCCCAGGCGACGGAGAGGTCGGACAGCAGGATGCGCCACGAGACACCGTCGACGGCGAAGTGGTGCACAGCGAGCAGCAGCCTGCCCGGGCGGTCTGCGCCGGTGTCGAACCACACCGGCTGCAGCATCACGCCGTCGGCCGGGTCGAGCCGTCGCTTGGCCGCGGCCGTCTCCTCGGCGATCAGCGTCCGTGCGTCGGCGTCGGCGAGCCCGCTGATGTCCACGCGGCGCAGGATGTCGGCGACCCGGACCGTGCCCGGCTCGTCCGCGTGCAGCGACCACTGCCCGTCGGGCGTGGTCTCCAACCGCATACGCAGGGCGTCGTGTTGGTCGACGACCGCCTGGAGCGTGGTGACCAGACGGGTCTGGTCCACGGCGGCCGGAAGGCCGACGGTCGCAGACAGGTCGAAGCCGACGACCGAGCCGCCCAGGTTCCGCTGGCGTTCCATCACGGGCAGCAGGCGGATCTCGCCGGTGCCGGTGTCGGTGACGCTCGCCGTGGCGTCCGCGTCGGCGGCCTTGGCCACCCGGGCGATGCCCGCCACCGTCTGCTGGGCGAACACGTCGCGGACGGTGAACACCAGGCCCGCCGTGCGGGACTGCGCGACCAGTTGGGTGGCCTGGATGCTGTCCCCGCCCAGGTCGAAGAAGCCGGCCTCGGCGCCGACTTCCGGCAGGCCGAGCACCTCGGCGAACACGGCGCACAGGGTCTGCTCGGCCGGCGTCCGTGCGGCGCGGGACTCGGTGCCCGCGCCGAGGGCGAGGGCGGGCAGCGCGCGGCGGTCGAGCTTGCCGTTGCCGGTCATCGGGAAGGCGTCGAGGACCATCACGACGACGGGCACCATGTACTGCGGCAGCCGTTCGGCCACGTACGACCGCAGTTCGGCGGGCTCGGCGTGCGCGCCGTCGGCGAGGACGACATGGCCGACGAGGTCCTTGCCGCCGGTGGGCTTGTGGTGCACCACGACGGCGGCGTCCGCTACGGCCGGGTGGGTGCCGAGCGTGTTCTCGATCTCGCCGGGTTCGATGCGGAAGCCGCGGATCTTGACCTGGTCGTCGGTGCGGCCGAGGTACTCGATCGTGCCGTCGGTGCGCCAGCGCACCAAGTCGCCGGTGCGGTACATGCGTTCACCCGGCGGGCCGTAGGGGCAGGCGACGAATCGCTGGGCGGTCAGGCCCGGCTTGTCGAAGTAGCCGCGGGCCAGGCCCGCTCCGGCGAGGTAGAGCTCGCCGGGCACACCGACCGGCACCGGGCGCAGCCGGTCGTCGAGGACGTAGGCGCGGGTGTCGTCCATCGGTGTGCCGATCGGCACGGTGCCGTCGGCCACCTCGCGGGTGCTGTGCAGTACGGCGAACGTCGTCGTCTCCGTCGGACCGTATCCGTTGGTCAGGACGGTCTTGGGCCATGCGGCCAGCGCCTTGGCGACCACGGGCGGCGAAAGCGCCTCACCGCCGGCGAGCACCTGGCGCATCCCGGCCAGGGCCTCGGGGTCGCGTTCGACCAGCAGATTGAACAGGGCGGCCGTGAAGAACGCCGAGGTCACACCGCGCTCGCGGATGGTGCGCACCAGCAGGCCCGGGTCGAGCTCACCGGCCGGTGCGACCACCACCTCGCCGCCGGAGAGCAGGGGCACCCACAGCTCGTAGGTGGAGGCGTCGAACGCGGTCGGGGCGTGCATGAGCACGCGGGTGTGGTTCTCGTCGCGCCACACGTGGTCAGCGGCGAGGCTCGCCACGTTGCGGTGGGTGACCGTCACGCCCTTGGGCTGCCCGGTGGAGCCGGAGGTGTACATGATGTACGCCGCGCGGTCGGGCCCGTCCGCGGCCCGGGGGACGGCGATGCCGCCCGACTGGCCTTCGGTGGCGGACAGTTCGGCCGTCACATCGAGTACGCGGACCCCGTCGGCGGTGGGATGCGCCGGTGCGTCGCCGTCCACGAGGAGCACGCTCGCCCCGGTGTCGGCCATGATCAGGCGCATGCGGGACTCGGGGTAGCGGGGGTCGAGCGGTACATACACACCGCCGGCCTTGAGCACGGCCAGGATCGCCACGGGCACCCGCACCGAGCGCTCCATCAGCAGGCACACCGCGTCCTCGGCGCCGTCGGCGCCGATCCCCAGGGCACGCAGCCGTGCGGCGAGCCGGTCGGCGGTGGTGGAGAGTTCGCGGTAGGAGAGCTGCTCGTCGCCGCAGCTGACCGCGACGGCGTCCGGGGTGCGGGCCGCCTGTGCCTCGAACAGTTCGGGCAGCCCGGCCACCGGCTGCCGGCCGCCCGTGCCGTTCCACTCCTCGAGTACGCGATGCCGCTCGGCCGGGGTGAGCAGGTCGACGTCGCCGACCGCCTGGTCCGGGTCGGTGATCATCGCCAGGACCACCTGGCGCAGCCTGCGCAGCATGGTGCGTACGGTGTCCGGGTCGAAGACGTCGGCGTTGTACTCGATGCCGCCGTCGATGCCGCGTGGTGTGCCGTCGCCCGCGAGGTGCTCGTGCAGGAGCAGAACGAGGTCCATGCGCGCCGTGCCGGTGCTCCGCACCACAGGCGTCGCCTCGACGCCGGGCAGGTCCAGGGTCTCGTCGGTCACGCTCTGCCAGGACAGCATGACCTGGACGAGCGGGTGGTGGGACATCGACCGGGTCGGGCGCAGGCTGTCCACGAGTGACTCGAAGGGAATGTCCCCGTGCGCGAGCGCGTCGAGGGTGCGATCCCGTACCGCGGCGAGCAGCTCCCGGAACGTCTGCCGTTCCTCGATCCGCGTCCGCAGCACGAGGGTGTTGGCGAAGAAGCCGATCAGGTTCTCGGTGGCCTGGTCGTCACGGCCCGCGGTGGCCACGCCGATCGGGATGTCCGTGCCGGCGCCGAGGCGGCCGAGCAGCACTGCCATGGCCGCGTCGAGCACCATGAACATGCTGACATCGCAGCCGCGGGCCAGTCGGGCCAGGCCCTCGTGCAGCTCCGCGTCCCACTGGAAGGTGAGCGTGTCGCCGTCGTGGGTGGCCTCGGCCGGGTGCGGGCGGTCGACCGGCAGGGCGATCCGCTCGGGCAGGCCGTCCAAAGCGCCGCGCCAGTAGTCGAGTTGGCGCGACCAGGTGCTGTCGGCCTCGTCCTGTGCACCGAGGTACTGGCGCTGCCACAGGGCGTAGTCGGCGTATTGCACGGGCAGTGGCGGCCAGTCGGGAGCGTGCCCGGCCAGGCGTGCCCGGTAGGCGGCCGCCAGGTCGAGCCGCAGAGGGGCGAGGGACCAGCCGTCCGCTGCGATGTGGTGGACGACGACGGCCAGGACGTGCTCGTCGGCGCCGAGCGAGAACAGTTCCGCGTGCAGCGGGATCTCCCGGGCCAGGTCGAACGCGTACCGGACCGCCGCTGTCACCGCGTCGTCCAGTCCCCTCTGGTCGGTCTCGGTGACCGGCAGGGCGGGGCGCGCCTGTTCGGGGGCGAGTATCTGCTGGCAGGCCACCGCGCCCGTGTCCGGGAACACGGTGCGCAGCGCCTCGTGCCGGGCGACGACATCGGCGAGGGCGTCCCGCAGGCAGTCCACGTCGAGGGCGCCGGTCAGGCGCAGCACCACCGGCAGGTTGTAGGTAGGCGAGGGGCCTTCCATCTGGTGCAGGAACCATAGGCGTCGCTGGGCGAACGACAGCGGCAGGGGGTCGGGTCGGGTCATCGGGCTCAGCGCGGGCCGTGCCTCGCCGCCGCTCTGCCGCAGCAGTTCGGCCAGCTCGGCCACGGTCTGCTTCTCGAACAGGGCGCGTACCGGTACCTCGACGCCGAGTGTGGCGCGGATCCGCGCCACCAGGCGGGTGGCGAGGAGCGAGTGCCCGCCCAGCGCGAAGAAGCCGTCGTCGATGCCCACTTGAGGCACCTGGAGGAACTGGGCGAACAGGTCGCACAGGGCCCGTTCCTCGGCGTCGCGGGGGGCGACGTACGCCGCCGTGCGGGTCTGCTGCCCTTCGGGCGCGGGCAGCGCGCCGCGGTCGGTCTTGCCGCTGGGGGTCAGCGGCAGCGCGTCGAGGAACACGAACGCGGACGGGACCATGTAGTCGGGGAGCTTCTCGGCGAGGGCGGCCCGCAGTCGGCGGCGCAGCTCGTCGGTTGCGTCGACCGTCGGGTCCGGCACCACGTAGGCGACAAGGCGCTGGTCGCCGGGCTGGTCCTCGCGGGTCACGACGACCGAGTCCTTGACGGGGTCCTGGCGCAGCAGAAGCGACTCGATCTCGCCGAGTTCGATGCGGTAGCCGCGCAGCTTGACCTGGTGGTCGAGGCGGCCCAGGTAGTCGACGGTGCCGTCGACGCGGCGCCGCACCAGGTCGCCGGTGCGGTACAGGCGGTCGGCGAGGTCGGACGCGAAGGGGTTGGGGATGAACTGCTGCTGTGTCAGCTGTGGTCGGTTGAGGTAGCCGCGGGCCAGTCCGCTGCCGCCGATGCACAGTTCACCGGGTACGCCCGGCGGTACGGGTCGGCCCTCGGGGTCGAGGATGTGGACCTCGGTGTTGGCGATCGGCCGGCCGATGGTGATCGTGTCGTCGACGATGCGGGTGCCCAGGGAGTAGATCGTGGTCTCGCTCGGGCCGTACATGTTCCACAGGTCCACGCCCTTGGCCAGCAGGCGCCGCGCCAGGTCGGGGGGCAGGGCCTCGCCGCATATGAGGCCGCGCAGGCCCGGGCGGCCGGGCCAGCCGGCGTCGAGCAGCATCCGCCAGGTGGACGGGGTGGCCTGCATCATGGTCGCGCCGGTGGCGGCCATCTCTTGCGCCAACAGTCTTCCGTCGGTGGCCACTTCGCGGGTGGCGAGCACCACGCGGGCGCCCTCGACGAGCGGAAGGAGCAGTTCGAGGGTTGCGATGTCGAACGACAGGGTGGTGACCGCGATCAGGCTGTCGTCGGCGTCGATGCCCGGCCACTGCTTCATCGCCCGGAAGAGGTTGCGCAGCGCGCGGTGCGGCAGCTGGACGCCCTTGGGGCGGCCGGTCGACCCCGAGGTGTAGATGACGTAGGCGAGGTCGGCGCCGTCGACCGGCTCGCCGAGGACCTCGGTGGACTCGGCGGCGAGATCCTCGCGCAGCTCGTCCACGCACAGCGTCGTGGCTGCGGAGTCCGGCAGGCCCGGCACCACCGAGCTCTGGGTGATCAGGACGGGAAGGCCCGCGTCCTCGATCATGAACGCCATGCGGTCCTTGGGCAGCTTCGGGTCGAGCGGTACGTAGGCGCCGCCCGCCTTCAGGACGGCGAGCACCGCGACGACCATGTCGAGCGAGCGGTCCAGGCAGATCCCGACCATGACATCACGCCCGACGCCGAGGCGCTTGAGGCGGTGCGCCAACTGGTTGGCGGATGCGTCGAGTTGGGCGTAGGTGAGTGTCTGGCCCTGGCAGTACACCGCCTCGGCGTCGGGGCGCAGTACCGCCTGCCGCTCGATGCGCTGGTGGGTCAGGAGTTCGTCGGGCCACTCGTTGCGGGTGTCGACCCGCTCCTGGCCCTGGGCGCGCTGCTCGTCCTCGGTCAGCAGCGCGACGTCCAGGATCGGCTGGTCCGGGTCGGTGAGGAGGTTGTCGAGGAGCACCTTCAGGTGGCCGGCCATGCGGTCGATCGTGTCCGCGTCGAAGAGTTCGGCGTTGTACTCGAACCAGCCGCCGAGCTCGTCGCCCTGCTCGAACACCTGGAGCTCCAGGTCGAACCGCGCGGTGGAGCTGGCCACGTCCATCAGCTCCAGGCGCAGCCCGCCGACGCCGAACTCCGGCACCGGGATGTTCTGGTACACGAACGACACCTGGAAGATCGGTGAGCGCGACAGGTCGCGCTCCGGGCGCAGTTCCTCCACCAGGCGCTCGAACGGCACCTCCTGGTGGGCGAAGGCGCCGAGGGCCGCACCGCGTACCCGGCCGAGCAGCTGTGTGAACGTCGGGTTGCCCGACACGTCGTTGCGGATCGCGAGCGTGTTGACGAAGTAGCCGATGAGCTGCTCGACCTGGGACTGTCCGCGGTTGGCCACGGGCACGCCGACGACGACGTCGTCCTGCCTGGTGTACCGGTGCAGCAGGGCGATGTAGGCGGCGAGCAGCGTCATGAACGGGGTGGCGCCGGTGCGCCGGCTCAGTTCGCGTACGCCGCTCATCACCGAGGCGGGCAGCCTGAACGGCCGTGAACCGCCGGCCGAGCCGAGCACCGCGGGCCGCGGCCGGTCGGTGGGCAGTTCGAGGATGGGTGTGGCGCCTTCGAGGGTCGTCTTCCAGTACTCCAGTTCGTCGGCGAAGCGTGGACCCGCCAGCTGTTTGCGCTGCCAGGCCGCGTAGTCGGCGTACTGGACGGACAGCTCGGGCAATTCGGCCTGGGTGCCGGTGAGGTGGCTTTGGTACAGGGTGACCAGCTCGCCGAACAGGACCGAGGTCGACCACAGGTCGGCGACGATGTGGTGCATGGTGAGCAGCAGGACGTGCTCGTCGGGGGCCAGGCGCAGAAACCTCATCCGCATGAGCGGCCCGGTGCCGAGGTCGAAGGGGCGGGCGAACTCCCGGCGCGCCAGCTCCTTGACGCCCTCCTCGCCCTCGGGGCCGCGCAGGTGCGCGCACTCCTCGACGGTCAGCTCCAGCTCACCGGTCTCGTGGACGACCTGCACGGGCTCGCCGTCGGCCTCTTCGAAGGTGGTGCGCAGCGATTCGTGCCTGCAGACGATCTCAGCGAGGCTGCGGCGCCAGAGCTCCACGTCGAGCGGGCCGTGTACGCGCAACGCGGCGGGGATGTTGTAGGCGGCGCTGCCCGGGTTGAGCTGGTCCAGGAACCACATGCGCTGCTGGGGGAACGAGGCGGCGAAGCGCCGCTCCCGTGCCGCCGGCCGGTGGCCGTTCTTGCGCCGCAACCGCTCTGCCAGCAGCGCGCGCTTCTGCTCCGGCGTGAGGCTGGTCAGGTCGATGTCGGTCATGCGCCAGTCTCCTGATCGTCGGTCTCGGCGGCGCGGAGTTTCCGCACGTGTGCTCCCGGCTTCGCGTCGGTCTGCGTCTGTGGTGTCCCCGGCTCACCGGCCGTGCCTTGCGGGGCCGCGGTGCCGGCGTTCGGGCTCGTCGAGCTGTCTCGACGCGGCCTGGTGGCCGGTCGGTTGGGGTGGGCGAGTACCTGAGAAGAGTTGAAGCCCCTGCGCTGTGCGGCCACGATCGGCCTCCGCTCGGAGCATCCCGTGCTTGTCTATCCAGCGGTGATCGATCTGTCCATGTTCGACACCCGCAGGCCGGCTGGTCGCACACCTGCGCTCGGCAGGGTCGAGCCGCGCCATGGATCATCGTCCTTCGGGGCGGACGGAGGCAACTGCGCACGCGCAGCGCCGAGTCGGCGCGGGTGAACGAGAGTGCGGCCGGCGAGGCCCGGACAGTGCAGAGCGCAGGCATGGACGGACCGTGCCTGCGCCGTGGGTTTGGCTCACCGTGACCGGGCGGAGGTCCTCCGGTATCAGGGGAAACCTCCTCCGGTACCCACCGGTGCGGCCTGTTGGACGCGTCGGCTCGGGGTTGACGTGAAGGGGGATGTTCCAGATCGTCGGCTGTCCCCATGGAGACCGACCGGGGATCGGCCGGAGATCCACGCCGACGGAATGCAGCGTTCCCAGGACTGCGGAGCCGTGCCTGTTCAACTGTTCGGTTCGACCAGTTGAACGCCCCCAGGGCGCCCACCCGTCACCCTCGCGCGACGGTTCCGCCGGACGGGCGGCTGGCTGCGCACCGGCCGATCCGCGGTGCCGGCGCGGAAAGCGTCAGCCTTCCTCGGACTCGGCCGACCTGCGCAACGCACGGGCAACGGACTGTGCAATCGCCCTGAGGTGAGGGCCCGCCTTCGAGCACCCTTCGATGCACCGTGTGCGAACCTTTGGCCACTGGACTCGGCCATCGGCCAAGTGTCAGCATTCATCCCGCACTTGCCTCCACAATTCGGCAAGGCGACCGCGGAACAGACACCAGGCGACTCCCCTTTGCGTTCCCTCTCCCGAGGAACGCAAATAAACCGCGCCCTGTTCTTCGCAGACCGAGCCGGAAAGAGGTCCGGAACCCATGCAAAAGATCCTCGATGCGATCCTCGCGGGCGAATTGGGCGAGGTGGGCCACCTGCCGGTGCCCGAGTTCTACCGAGGGGTGGTTCTCCACGCCGATGAGACGACGATGTTCGACGGCCTCGCGAGCCGGGACAAGGACCCCCGCCGGTCACTGCACCTGGAGGAGGTGGCGACGCCGGAGCCGGCCGCGGGCGAGGTGCTGGTGGCGGTGATGGCCAGCGCGATCAACCACAACACGGTGTGGTCCTCGATCTTCGAGCCGGTACCGACGTTCGGTTTCCTGTCCCGCTACGGCCGGACCTCGCCGCAGGCGGCCCGGCACGATCTGCCCTACCACGTCCTCGGCTCGGACCTGTCCGGTGTGGTGCTGCGCTGCGGCGAAGGAGTGACGGGCTGGGCCCCCGGCGACGAGGTGGTCGCGCACTGCCTGTCCGTGGAACTGGACCGCCCCGACGGCCACTCCGACACCATGCTCGACCCGGAGCAGCGGATCTGGGGATTCGAGACGAACTTCGGCGGGCTTGCGGAGCTGGCTCTGGTCAAGGCCAACCAGCTGATGCCCAAGCCGCGGCATCTCGCCTGGGAGGAGGCGGCCGCCTCGGGCCTGGTGAACTCCACCGCGTACCGGCAGCTGGTCTCCGCCAACGGCGCCCGCGTCAAGCAGGGCGACACCGTGCTCATCTGGGGCGCATCCGGTGGACTCGGCTCGTACGCCACGCAGTTGGCGCTCAACGGCGGGGCGATCCCGGTGTGTGTGGTGTCCAGTCCGCAGAAGGCCGAGGCGTGTCGGCGCATGGGCGCGGAGCTGGTGATCGACCGGAGCGCCGATGACTACCGGTTCTGGAAGGACGAGCAGACGCAGGACCCGCGTGAATGGAGGCGGTTCGGCGCCCGGATCAGGGAACTGACCGGGGGCGACGACCCGGACATCGTCTTCGAGCACCCGGGCCGCGAGACGTTCGGTGCGAGCGTGTACGTGGCCCGCCGGGGCGGCACCATCGTGACCTGCGCGTCCACCTCGGGGTACCAGCACGCCTACGACAACCGGTACCTGTGGATGAACCTCAAGCGGATCATCGGCACCCATTTCGCCAACTACCGTGAGGCGTGGGAGGCCAACCGGCTCATCGCCAAGGGCCAGATCCACCCCACGCTGTCGGAGGCGGTGCCGCTCGAACGCGCCGCCCAGGCCGTGTACGACGTGCACCACAACCTGCACCAGGGCAAGGTCGGGGTGCTGTGTCTGGCGCCCGAAGGCGGGCTCGGGGTACGCGACGCGACGCTGCGGGCCCGGCACGAGTCGGCCATCAACAGGTTCCGCACAAAGCCGGTGGGCGCGTGATGCGTCAGGGCGTTGTCTTCGCGCGGCCGCGATTCCGCGGGGTCCGCCACCTGCCTTCTGCATGCCGCTTGTTGACGGGTCGGCGGGACGTGATGGATGCTGCCGTGCGCATGGCGTAAATCCCGGGGGAATTCCGGTCGGCGTATCGACCGCTTTCTTTCCGGCCCCCTGGGCACCGCCTTTTCTCGATTCTCCCGGCCGCACTCCGGCCTCTTCGCTGAACACGGCGCACATGACAAGTACGGTCGGCAGCCGCATGGTTGCCCGTGACAGGCGTCCGGGCGCCGTCGCCGAAGTCGAGCTGAAGGCGAACGGAAAAAGGCAGCAGGAATGCGCGGCGCGCCCCGCGCGCGCAAGGAAGTTCACGCAAGGTCACGCATATGGAGAGGACGGTCGGATGCCGGGTCGGGACACACGATCGCTTGTCGACCATTCCCGCACGGTCCTCAGCAAGGACTCCGAGGACCGGATCTTCCGGTTCCTCGTGGACGGCGACGGTGAGCCACCGGCCCTCGGCGACGCCGCGTCGGGCCTGCGGGGCCGCACGGTCGCCGCGACGCTGTGGGACCGCTTCCCCGCCGGGGGACGGGTCCCGGTCATGTGCCCGGCCGGGCTTGACCACGTGTACGCCGACACCGCCGCCGCGCCGGCGCCGCCGCAGGCAGCACCCGACCGCGCGGGCGCGCCCGCCGCGGACGGCCCGCCGGACCTCGATGCGATGTCCGCCGCGGAACTCGAAGCACTTCTGACGGCCAAGACCACACAGATCGACGAGGGGGCTCAGCGATGACGCCATCGGGACCGGACGTGACAGCGGCTGACGCACTCAAGCGCGCCTATCTGACGATGGAGCGCCTCCAACACCAGGTCGCCGAGTACGAGCGGGCCCGCTGCGAGCCCATCGCCATCGTGGGCACCGGCTGCCGCTTCCCCGGCGGCGTCAAGGACACCGCCTCGTACTGGCGGATGCTGGCCGACGGCACCGACGCCGTGGGCGAGATACCGAGCGGGCGGTGGGACCACGGGGCCTTCTACGACGAGGAGGCCGGCAAGCCGGGGAAGATCTACACCCGCGCCGGTGCGTTCCTCGACGACCTCGAGCACTTCGACCACGACTTCTTCGGCATCTCCCGGCGCGAGGCCGTGGAGATGGACCCGGCCCAACGCCTGAGCCTGCAGGTGTGCTGGGAGGCGCTGGAGAACGCCGGGCAGGCCCCGTCGGACCTGGCCGGCAGTCGCACCGGGGTGTTCATGGGCACGGCCTCGTGGGACTACGTCACCGCGCAGCTGCGCCACCCCGACGACGTCAGCGCCTACACCAGCTCCGGCGCCGCGATGTCCTTCATCCCGGCTCGCATCGCCTACCTCCTCGATCTGCGGGGCCCCAACCTCACCGTCGACACCGCCTGTTCGGCCTCGCTCGTGGCCGTCCACCAGGCGTGCCAGAGCCTGCGCCTGGGCGAGTGCGACATGGCCCTGGCCGGCGGCGTCAACGTGATCCTCTCGCCGCTGATGATGATCTCCCAGTCGCAGTTCGGCTCGGTCTCCCGGCAGGGCCGCGCCATGACGTTCTCCGACAGCGCCGACGGTTATGTGCGCGGCGAGGGGTGCGGCGTCGTCGTCCTCAAGCGGCTGTCCGACGCCCTGCGCGACGGGGACCGCCCCCTCGCTGTGGTGCGCGGCGGCGCGGTCAACCAGGACGGCCGCAGCGCCGGCATCACCGCGCCCAACGGCGCCGCGCAGCGCGATGTGTTCCAGTGCGCCCTGGACGCCGCCGGGGTGGCGGCCGACCAGGTCGGCTACGTCGAGACCCACGGCACCGGCACCCGCCTCGGTGACCCCATCGAGGCCGAGGCCCTCGCCGATGTGTACGGCCGCGAGAGCGGCTCACCGGTCTACCTCGGAGCGGTCAAGACCAACATCGGCCACCTGGAAGCGGCCGCCGGCATCGCCGGACTCATCAAGGCCGCGATGTGCCTGGACCGCGCCGAGATCCCGCCGAACCTGCACTTCTCGCGGCTCAACTCCAACATCTCCTTCGACGGCACCACCTTCCAGGTGCCCACCGAGCTGACCCCGTGGCCGGACACCGACGGTCCCCGGGCGGCGGCGGTGAGCAGCTTCGGGCTGAGCGGCACCAACGTCCACATGATTTTGGAGCAGGCACCCGTGGCGCCTGCCCGCCCTGCCGACGACGACCGCAGGCCCGCCTCCGTCCTTGCGCTCTCCGCCCGCAGCGAGACCGCACTGGCCGCACTCGCCGACCGGTACGCCGAGCGGCTCGCCGGTGACGACGACGCCTCGCTGGCCGACCTGTGCCACTCGGCGGGCACCGGCCGCTCCCACTTCCGCCACCGCCTCGCCGCCGTCGGCGCCACCCGCGAGGAGGTCGCGGGCCAACTCGCGGCCTTCGCCCGCGGGGAGAGCGCTGCGGGCCTGGTCCAGGGCGAGGCCGACAGCCCCGAAGTCGTGTTCCTGTTCACCGGTCAGGGCGCCCAGCGCCCCGGGATGTCCCGCGCCCTGTACGACTCACAGCCCACCTTCCGGCGTGCCGTGGACGAGTGCGCCGAGATTCTGCGCCCGCTGCTCGAAAGGCCGCTGCTGTCCGTCCTGTTCCCCGACGACCCCGACGACCTGCAGATCAACGACACCGCCTACGCCCAACCCGCCACGTTTGCCGTCGAGTACGCCATGGCCCAGCTGTGGCGCTCCTGGGGTATCACCCCTGCGGCCGTCCTCGGCCACAGCTTCGGCGAATGCGTCGCCGCCTGTGTGGCGGGCGCGATGTCCCTCCAGGACGGTCTGACCTTCGCGGTGGAACGCGCCCGCATCATCCAGGAGCACTCGCTGCCCGGCATCATGGCCGCGATCTTCGCATCCGAGCAGGAGGTCGCCGCCGAACTCGCCGCGCACCCCGGCCGGATCGCCGTCGCCGCGGTCAACGGCCCGGCGAACACCGTGATCTCCGGTGACCGCGACCTCGTCGAGGCCGTGTGCGCCGCCTTCGCCGCCCGCGGAGTCAAGGCCAAGCAGCTGCGCATCGCCTCCGCCGGGCACTCGCCCCTGATGGACCCCGTCCTGGAGCCGCTGCGCCGGGCCGCGGAGAAGCTCACCTTCACCGCCCCGCGCATCCCCCTGGTCTCCAACGTCACCGGCGGTCTGTGGCCGTGGGACCAGGCGCCGGACCCCGACTACTGGTGCCGGCACGTCCGCGGCACCGTACGGTTCACCGACGGCGTCCAGACCCTGCGGTCCATGGGCTACCGCACCTTCGTCGAGGTCGGCCCCGCCCCCACGCTGCTCGGTGTCATCAACGATGCCCTGCCGCCCGGCCACGACGACCTGTTGCTGCCCAGCCTGCGGCCCAAGCAGGACGACTGGGAGGTTCTGCTGCCCACGGTCGCCGAACTGTACGCGGCCGGTGCCTTGGTCGACTGGGCCGGCTTCGACCGCGACTACACCCGCGCCAAGGCGCCGCTGCCCACGTACCCCTTCGATCCGGTCCGCTGCTGGCAGCCCCCGCGCCCCTGGGACGGCACCGCGTCGGCGGCCGCCGGCGCGGGCGACGCCTTTGATGCCGCGGACGGCTCGGGCACCCGGCCGGCCCGCTCCGCTCGCCGCTCCTCCCGCAACCGGCGCCGCGCCGGCCATCTCCCCACGGCCGCCGAACTGCTGGAGCTGACCGAGTCCGAGCGCCTGGAGACCCTCTCCGCCCAGTTCGTGCTCAGCGTCAAGGACGTCCTCGGCTCCCACTCCACCCACATCGGTGTGGACGAGCCGCTGACCGACTTCGGCCTGGACTCCCTCATGGCCGTCGAGCTGCGCAACGAGGTCCAGAGCAGGCTCGGTCTCACCCTGCAGATCACCGACTTCCTCGGCGGCGCGACCATCAGCAGCGTCACGAGGAGCATCGTCAAGGAGCTGACTGCGACCGGCGGGACCTCCCTGACGGAGACCAGGCACGACGGCACCGGGGCATCCCCTGCGATCCAGCGGATGCCCCGTGCCGTCGACGCAGCCAGGGCGCTGCTCGACGAACTGACCGACTCCAGCGCACCCGTGCCCGGCCCCAAGGAACGCTCGTGACCAACGATCTCGCCCAGCGGCTGGCCGCGCTCCCTCCCGAGGAACGCGCCCGTTTCGACGCCCTGCTCGCCGAGCGCTCGGCGGAGGACGTCTTCCCGCTGGCAGTCCTGCAGCGGGGCACCTGGTTCCTCGAACAACTCAGGCCCCGCAACCCCGGCTACATCGTGCCCGGTGCGATAAGCGTCGAAGGCCCCCTCGACATCGGCCTGCTGCGCGCCGCCGTCGCCGAGATCGTCCAGCGCCACGAGGCCCTGCGCACCACCTTCCAGCCACGCGACGGCGTCCCCGTGCAGGTGGTCCACCACCACGTGGCGGTGGACGTCCCGGAAACCGACCTCAGCGGCCCGCAGTACACCGGCGCCGACCATCAGAAGTGGATCGACGACGCCCTCGCCGAACCCTTCGACATCGGCTCCGGCCCCCTCGTGCGGGTGCGGCTGCTGCGCACCGGTCCCGAGCGGTCCGTCCTCGCCGTCGCGATGCACCACCTCGTCTCCGACCGCTGGTCCATCGCGGTCTTCCTGAACGAACTGTCCGAGCTGTACGAGGGCTTCGCTGCCGGGCTGCCCGCATCGCTGCCCGAACTCGCCGTCCAGTACGGCGACTTCGCCTCCTGGCAGCACCAGCAGCTCGACAGCGGCGGCTGGCAGCAGGACCTGGCGTACTGGCGCGACCACCTCGCCGGCGCCCCTGCCGTCCTCGATCTGCCCACCGACCGCCCCCGCCCGGCCGTTCAGGGCTTCAACGGCGGCTCCGTCCCCGTCGACCTGCCGCCCGCCCTGATCGGCGAACTGGCTGCGCTGGCCAGGCGGCACGGCGCCACCCCGTACATGGCGCTCCTCGCGGCCTTCCAGATCCTGCTGCACCGCTACACCGGCCAGGACGACATCGTCGTCGGCGTGCCCACCGCCCTGCGCGGGCACGCCGAGGTCGAGCCGCTCATCGGCTACTTCGTCAACACCCTGCCCATCAGGGCCGACCTGTCCGGCGACCCCGGGTTCGAGGCGGTCCTCACCCGTGTCCGCGACGCCTGCCTGGGCGCGTACGCCCACCAGGACGTCCCCTTCGAGCTGATCGTCGCTGACCTCAACACCACCCGTGACCTCAGCCGTCCCCCGGTGTACCAGGTCAGCTTCAGCTACGGCCGGGAACCGGTGCCCACGCTCGCCATGGCCGGCGCCCGCCTCAGCCGGCTCCCGGTCAGGAGCGAAGGCGCCCGCTTCGACCTGGAGCTCCAGGCGTTCGACACCGACGGCGGTGTCACCGGCTGGTTCGAGTACGACCGCGACCTGTTCGACGAGGCCACCGTCGTCCGCCTCGCCGGCCACTTCCGCCGCCTGGTCGAGCAGGTCACCACCCGCCCCAGCACGCCCATCGGCGACCTGGACCTCCTCGACGCAGCCGAACGCCACCGGGTCGTCGACGAGTGGAACGCCACCGACCAGCAGTGGCCCGACGGCCTGGTGCACGAGTGCATCGAGGAGCAGGTGCGCCGCACTCCCGGCGCCGAAGCCGTGCGGTACGCCGGTGCCTGCCTGACGTACACCGAGCTGAACGAGCGCGCCAACCGCCTCGCCCACCTGCTGCGCGGTCGCGGAGTGGGCCGGGACGTCCTTGTCGGCGTCGCCATGGAGCGCTCTTTCGATCTCGTCGTCGCGCTCCTCGCCGTCCTCAAGGCGGGCGGGGCGTACGTCCCCCTCGACACCAGCCTGCCGCCCGCCCGGCTGACTGCCATCGCCGAGGACGCCCAGCCGCCCGTGGTGCTCACCCACGGCGACCTGGCCGAGCAGTTGCCCGCCCTCGACTGTCCCGTGCTGCGGATGGAGGACCTCGCCGCCGAGCTGGCCGAGCAGTGCCCGGACGACCCCGGCGTGGTCGTGGACGGCGAGGACCTGGCGTACGTCATCTTCACCTCCGGGTCGACGGGCCGGCCCAAGGGTGTGATGAACGTCCACGCCGCCCTGCGCAATCGGCTGCTGTGGATGCAGGACGCCTACGGTCTGGACGCCACCGACCGGGTGCTGCAGAAGACACCGTTCTCCTTCGACGTGTCGGTGTGGGAGTTCTTCTGGCCCCTGATGACCGGCGCCGCCCTCGTCATGGCCCGGCCCGGCGGGCACCGCGACAGCTCCTACCTCGCCGCGACGGTCGCGGCCGAGCGGATCACCACCCTCCACTTCGTCCCCTCCATGCTGCAGCTCTTCCTGCGCGAACCCGCCGAGCACTCCGCCGGCCTGCGCCGCGTCTTTTGCAGCGGCGAGGAACTGCCCCGCGACCTGCACGACCGCTTCCTGGACGTGCACCGGGCCGAGCTGCACAACCTGTACGGGCCCACCGAGGCCGCCATCGACGTCACCGCCTGGCACTGCCGCCCGGGGGACGACACCCGCCCGGTGCCCATCGGCCGGCCCATCGCCAACCTCCGTGTGTACGTCCTGGACCGCTGCGGCCGCCCGGTCCCGGCCGGTGTCCCCGGCGAGCTGTGCATCGGCGGCCGGGGCCTGGCCCGCGGCTATCTGAACCGCCCGGACCTGACCGCCGAGCGCTTCACGGACGACCCCTTCGTCCCCGGGGCCCGCATCTACCGCACCGGCGACCTCGCCCGGCACCGCGCCGACGGCGCACTGGAATTCCTCGGCCGCCTCGACCACCAGGTCAAGCTCCGCGGCCAGCGCCTCGAACTCGGGGAGATCGAGGCCGTCCTGACCCGGCACGACACCGTGCGCGAAGCCGTCGTGATCGCCCGCGAGCACTCCCCCGGTGACGTCCGCCTGGCCGCCTACGTCACCGCTGCGGGCGCCGCCGCGCCCGCAGCCGGGGACCTCGCCGCCCATCTGCGCGAGCACCTGCCGGAGTACATGGTGCCGGTCTCCTTCACGGTGCTCGACGCCCTGCCGCTGACCCCCAGCGGCAAGACCGATCGCAAGGCCCTGCCCGAGCCGCGCGCCGACCGGCCCGACCTGGGGATCCGGTTCGTCGCGCCCAAGGACGGCCTGGAGCACGCGCTCGCCGACATGTGGCGCAGCCTGCTGGGCGTCGAGCGGGTCGGGGTGCGGGACAACTTCTTCGACCTCGGCGGGCATTCCCTGCTCATGGCCGAGTTCCGGACCGGCCTGGCCACCCTCGGCCACGAACTGACCATGGTCGAACTGTTCCAGCACCCCACCGTCGGGGCACTCGCCGCCTATCTCGGCGGCTCCCGTACCGGAACCGAGACCGCAGCGCGCGACGCCAAGGAGCGCGCACAGAACCGTCGTCAGTCCCGCAACAGGCGGCAGCAAGCAGCCGAACGCCGGGCTTCCTCCCGCCGAGACAGGTGATCGAAGTGTCACAGCCACAACAGGACCAGGGCCAGGACCAGGGCCAGGACCTCGACCGCATCGCCGTCATCGGCATGGCCGGCCGCTTCCCCGGCGCCGACGACGTGGAGACCTTCTGGGCCAACCTCGAGCACGGCCGCGAGGGCATCACGCTCTTCTCCGACGAGGAACTGGCCGACTCCGGCGTCGCCCCGGCGCTCCTGCTCCAGGACGACTACGTCAAGGCCAAGGGCGTACTGGACGGTGCCGACCTGTTCGACGAGGGCTTCTTCGGTTACAGCCCCCGCGAGGCCGAACTCCTCGACCCCCAGCACCGGGTCTTCCTCGAATGCGCCTGGCACGCTCTGGAGTCCGCCGGCATCGACCCGGCCCGCTGCGACGGCCGTATCGGCGTCTTCGCCGGCTCCGGGCTCAACAGCTATCTGCTGTTCAACCTCATGAACAACCAGCGGGTCCTGGACGCATCCGGCATGTACCAGGTGATGCTCTCCTCGGACAAGGACTTCCTGGCCACCCGCGCCGCCTACAAGCTGGACCTGAAGGGCCCGGCGGTGACCGTCCAGACCGCCTGCTCCACGTCGCTGACGGCGGTGCACCTCGCCGCCCAGAGCCTCGTCAACGGCGAATGCGACATCGCCCTGGCCGGCGGCGTCTCCGTTTCGTCCCCGCTGCGCGGCGGCTACCCGTACGAGTCCGGCGGCATCCTCTCCCCCGACGGCACCTGCCGTGCGTTCGACGCCGACGCGGCCGGCACCGTACCCGGCAACGGCGTCGGCATCGTCGTGCTGCGCCGGCTGGCCGACGCCCGGGCCGCCGACGACGCCGTCGAAGCGGTCATCCTGGCCACCGCCGTCAACAACGACGGTTCCCTCAAGGCCGGTTACACCGCGCCGAGCATCGACGGCCAGGCCGAGGTCGTCGCCGAGGCCCTGGCCCTGGCCGACGTCGACCCGGCCACCGTCGGGTACGTGGAGACCCACGGCACCGGCACTCCCCTCGGCGACCCCATCGAGATCGCCGCCCTCACCCGCGCCTTCCGCGCGTCCATGGACGGCCGGGGCACCTGCGCCATCGGGTCGGTCAAGAGCAACGTCGGCCACCTCGACGCCGCCGCGGGCGTCACCGGTCTGATCAAGGCCGTCCTCGCCCTCAAGCACGAGGCCATCCCGCCGACGCTGCACCACCAGCGGCCCAACCCCGGCCTCGAACTGGACACCAGCCCGTTCTACGTCAACACCGAACTGCAGCCCTGGCCGCGCACGGACGAGCCGCGCCGGGCCGGCGTCAGCTCCTTCGGCATCGGCGGGACGAACGTCCACGTCGTCCTGGAGGAGGCCCCCGCCGGGCTGTCGGACGCACCGGCCGCCGGCGACCGGGAGAGGGCCACGACCGAGCCCGCGGCCCGGCTGCTGCCGCTGTCCGCGAAGTCCGCACCCGCGCTCGCCGGCGCCGCCGAGCGCCTGGCCGACCACCTCGCGGCCCACCCCGGCGCCCCGCTCGACGCCGTCGCCCACACCCTGGCCCACCGCCGGGCCGAGTTCGCCCACCGCGGCGCCGTCGTCGCCCGCACCACCGAGGAAGCCGTCGACGCGCTGCGCCGGCTCGCGCAGAGCACCTCCGTTGCTGCCGCGCCCGACGACGCCCCGGTCGCGTTCCTCTTCCCCGGGCAGGGCGCCCAGTACCCGGGGATGGCCCGCGGCCTGTATGACCGAGAGCCCGTCTTCGCCGCCGAGTTCGACCGCTGTGCGCAGCTGCTCGCCCCCCATCTGGGAGAGGATCTGCACGCCCTGGTGCTCGACGGGGACGCCCCGCAGGCCGCCGAGCGGCTGCGGCAGACCCGCCTCGCCCAGCCCGCGCTGTTCTGCGTGGAGTACGCCCTGGCCCGGCTGTGGCAGTCCTGGGGCGTCCAGCCTCGCGCCATGCTGGGCCACAGCGTCGGCGAGTTCGCCGCCGCCTGCCTGGCGGGCGTGTTCTGCCTGGAGGATGCCGTACGCCTGGTCGCCGCCCGCGGCCGGCTGGCCCAGCAGATGCCGGGCGGCGCCATGCTCAGCGTCTTCCTCTCCGAGGAGGAGACCACCGCCCGCCTCGGGGACGGCCTGGCGCTGGCCGCCGTCAACTCCAGCGCCCTGACCGTGGTCTCCGGCACCGCGCAGGCCGTCGACGCCCTGGAGCAGCGGCTCACGGACGAGGGCGTGGGCTGCCGTCGCCTGCACACCTCGCACGCCTTCCACTCGCCCGACATGGACGCTGCCGCGGCCGCGTTCACCGACGAGGTCCGCACCGTTGCCCTGCACCCCCCGGCGATCCCGTTCCTGTCGAACGTCACCGGCACCTGGATCACCACCGAGCAGGCGACCAGCCCCGACTACTGGGGCGCCCACCTGCGCCGGCCGGTACGGTTCCGCGACGCCCTCGACGTGCTGCTCGCCGACCCCGTCCTCGTCCCGCTGGAGGTCGGCCCCGGCCAGAACCTCACCAACTTCGCCCGCGCCCACCGGGCCTGGACACCGGGCCGCCCCGCCGCCGGATCCCTGCGCCACCCCGGCGAGCACGTCCCCGACGACGCCCATCTGCTGGCGGGCCTCGGGGCGGTGTGGAGCGCCGGTGCCGCCGTGGACTGGGCCGCGGTCCAGAGCCCGGAGCGACACCGCCCGGTGCGGCTGCCCGGCTACGCCTTTCAGCGGCGGCGCTACTGGGTCGAGCCGGCCGGGCTCCCCCGCGCTGCGGAGCCCGCCGCCACCACCGCGGACGGCTGGTTCTACACCCCCGGGTGGCAGCGGCTCGCCCTGCCCGTCCGGAGCACGGCCGCGGCCACCGGCGACACGTGGGTGATCCTCGGCGCCGGACGCGCCCTCGGTGACGCCCTCGCCGACCGCCTGGCGGCCGCCGGCGACCTTGTCGTGCGCGTCACTGCGGGCACCTCCATGGAACGCACCGGCGAGGGCTCTTGGACTGTGGACCCCGCCGACCGGGACCACCTGTCCGCGCTCGCCTCGTCCCTGGCCACGCCCCCCTTCGCGGTCAGGGACGGGCAGCGCTTCCGCTTCGTCCACCTGTGGGGCGCCGCCGAGGGCCCCGTGGACGGCGCGGCGCCCACCCATGAACGGCTGGACGCCGCGCGCCGCACCGGCTTCGACAGCCTGCTCGCCCTCGCCCAGGCCCTGGGCGCCGCGCGGCTGCCTGCCCCGGTCGTTGTGGACCTGCTCTGCCGCGGCGTGTACGACGTCACCGGCGACGAACCGCTGCAGCCCGAGCACGCCCTGCTGCTCGGCGCGGCCACGGTGATCCCCCAGGAGACCGCCGAGACCGCCTGCCGAGTCCTGGACATCACCGGCACCGACCCGGACGCCCCGGGCCAGGACGCCGTCCGCGCCGTGCTCACCGCCCTCACCGACACCGACGCCGGGGCCGAACTCGCCCTGCGCGGGCGCCACTTGTGGGCGCGCGGCTTCGACCGGGTGGACTGGATCGACCGGACCGCCCCCGGTGACGGCGACCGCACCGGGCTGCGGGACGGCGGCGTGTATCTCGTCACCGGCGGCCTCGGCGGCCTCGGTCTTGCCCTCGCCGAGCACATCGCGTCCGCGACCGACCGGCCGGTCCTCGGCCTGCTGGGCCGTGCCGCGTTCCCGCCGCCCGCCGACTGGGACGCCCATCTCGCCGCCCACGACGACACCGACGCCACCAGCACCCGTATCAGGCGGCTGCGGCACCTCGAATCCCTCGGTGCCCGCGTCGTGTTGCTGCGCGCCGATGTCACCGACGCGGAGCAGATGCTGCGGGCCGTCGGCGACCTGCGGGCGGCGGGCGGCCCCCTCAACGGTGTCGTCCATGCCGCCGGGCTGCCCTCCCAGGGCATGATCGTCACCAAGTCCCCGGCCGACGCCGACCAGGTCCTCGCCGCCAAGACCCACGGCCTGCTCGTCCTGGACCAGGTCTGCCGTGAGGACGACCTGGACTTCATGCTGCTGTGCTCCTCCGTGACCGCCGTCCTCGGCGGCCCCGGCCAGAGCGACTACGCGGCCGCCAACGCCTTCCTCGACGCGTGGGCGCAGTACAAGCGCCGCCAGGACGGGCTGCCCGTCACCTCCGTCGGCTGGGACACCTGGCAGGACGTCGGCATGGCCGCCGGCCTCGGCTCCCGGTTCGGCCTCGACGCAGGCAGCCCGCTCGACGGCCACCCCCTGCTGCGGCGCCTGGTCCGCTCCACCGCCACCTCCCGGACATACGCCACGGTCTTCAGCACCGACGACAGCTGGATCGTCGCCGACCACCGCATCCAGGGCCATGGCCTCGTCCCGGGCACCGCCTACCTGGAACTGGTCCGGGCCGCCGTCGCCGAGCAGGCCGCCGGGCGGGGCATCGAGATCGGTGACGTGCAGTACATGATCCCCGTGGTCGTCCCCGACGGGCAGTCGCGCGAGGTCTTCACCACCATCGAGGAACGTGACGGCCGGTGGCACTTCGCCGTGCAGAGCCGCACCGGTGCGCCGGGGGGCGTGGCCTGGACCGACCACGCGCGCGGCACCGTCGCCTTCTTCGAGCCGGAGCCGGACACGGTGCGCGACCTGGATGAGCTCCGTGCCGGCTGCGCGGTGACGGAGGTCCTCGACACCGACGAGTCGATCAAGCTCGGGCTGCGTCTGGACCGGTTCGAGAAGGGCGGCCCGATCGAGTTCTCCTTCGGGCCGCGCTGGGGGTGCATGCGGGAGATCCAGGTCGGCCCGAAGCGGGTGCTGGCGACCCTGCGGCTCGACGAGGAGTACCACGGCGACCTCGACCACTACCTGCTGCACCCGGCACTGCTCGACGCGGCCGGCGGCACCGCCCGGGTGCACGCACCCGACACGTACTACCTGCCGTTCAGCTACCGCAGCCTGCGCGTCTTCCACGGCCTGACCGGCACCGTCCACGCCTATGTCGAGATGAAGGGGGCGGCGGACTCCGCGGGCGAGACCAGCACCTGCGACATCGAGATCCTCGACCCGGACGGACGGCTCCTGGCCCGGATCGGCGACTTCACCATCAAGCGGATCAACGACGTGGGGGGCCTGCGCGACCAGATAGCGCGCGCCGCCGAGCCGCCCGCGCACGACGCGGAGGCGGACGCGGACCGTCCCGGCGAGGCGGCCGGCGGGGTCCTGCGCACCCTCGCCGAAGGCATCACCGAGCAGCAGGGCAAGGACGTCTTCGCCCGTCTTCTCGCCGCCCCCGCCCTCCCCGGTCATCTCCTCGTCTCCCACCGCGACTTCGCCGCCGTACGCGAGCTGGCCCGCTCGGTGACCCCCGCGCTGCTCGAACGGGAGATGGGCCGGCTCGCGCCGCCCGGCAGCCACCCCCGCCCGGACCTGGACACGCCGTACGTCGCTGCCCGCACCCCCCGCGAGCGGGAGGTCACCGAAGTCTGGCAGGAGCTCCTCGGCCTGGACCGGGTCGGCGTCGACGACGACTTCTTCGCCCTCGGCGGCCACTCCCTGGCCGCGGTTCAGATCGGCACCCGCCTCAAGAACCGCCTCGGGGTGGAACTCGACCTGCGGGCCTTCTTCGAGCACCCCACCGTCGCGCACACCGCGGCCTTGCTGGACGCGGGCCCCCGCCCCGCAGCGGATGGCCCCGAGGACACCATCGAGGTTCTCAGCCGCGACGAACCGGAGGCGGAGGCCGACCCGGATCTGCTCGCGGGTCTGTCCGACGAGGCAGTGGAAGCAGAGCTGCGCCGCCTGCTCGCGGCGGACGAGGACCGAGAGGACATGGCATGAGCGGTATCGACCCGACCCGCGCGGACCAGGACGCCCCGGTGGCGCTGGTGGCGGGCGGCTCACGCGGGATCGGCCGCGCCGTCGCGCTGCGGCTGGCGCAGGACGGCTTCGACGTGGCGGTGTGCTACGCCTCCGACACGGCCGCCGCGCAGAGCCTGGAGAAGGAGATCGGCGCGCTGGGCCGGCGGATGTACCTGCGCCGGACCGATGTCGGCGACAGCGTCGCGGTGGAGGAACTCGTCGACGGGATCGAGGACACCCTCGGTCCGATCGCGGCGGTGGTCACCTCGGCCGCCGTGCTGCGCGACGGTCCGCTGGCGGCGATGGAGGACGAGGACTGGACCGACGTCCAGCGGGTCAATCTCGACGGTACGTACTACGTCTGCCGGACCGTCATCAACGGCATGATCGAACGCAGGCGCGGTGCGATCGTGACGATGTCCTCCATAGCCGGTCTGTACGGCAACTCCGGACAGACCAACTACGCTGCGTCCAAGGCCGGGATCATCGGGTTCACCAAGTCCCTGGCCCGCGAGGTCGGCCGGTACGGGATACGAGCGAACGTGGTCGTGCCCGGCTTCGTCGCCACCGATCCCGTCATGGACCTGCCGGCCGAGGTGCGGGAGCGGTTCAAGGAGCGCATCCCGCTGGGGCGGTTCGGCGAGCCGCACGAGGTCGCCGACCTGGTCTCGTTCCTGCTCTCGGACCGGGCCGCGTACATCACCGGCTCGGCCTTCCAGATCGACGGCGGCGTGACCGTCTGACTCCGCAAACACCACGGCACGGGGATACGACCTTGCAGATCCAGGCTGATACGGAACGCTGCTTCGGCGCGGGCATGTGTGCGCTGACCGCACCCGATCTCTTCGACCAGTCCGATCACGACGGGACCGTCGTGCTGCTGCGGGCCGCTGTGTGCGGGCAGGAGGCCGCCGAAGCCGCGCGAGCGGCGGTGGAGCGCTGCCCGTCGGGTGCCCTGACCCTGACCGGCTGACCGCCTCCGGCGGCGTCCGCGTCCGGGCGAACCACAGTGAGCTTCTTCGGCGGTGATCCAGATGGGCGCGGTGACCCACTTCACGCGTGCGTGCGGCAGGTCGGATACGGCTCGATGGGCGGCCAACGAGGCTCCTGGGCAGGCGAGTTGAGATATCGATCGATCGCTCGACCGTCCGGGAGCCTGTCACGGGGCCGCCTGCCGTAACCCGGTCAATGGCCAGGCTGAAGAAGCTTCAGAGACGAAGGAGAGCACCCCATGCGCAACCGATGGTTTGACCAGGCAGAGCCGCAGGACGATGCCGGGGTCCGCCTCTTCTGCCTCCCGTACGCGGGCGGCAGCGCGTCGGCGTACCGGAGCTGGCGCGATCTGGCCCCCGACGATGTCCACGTGCACCCGCTGGAGCTTCCCGGCCGCGGCGCCCGTTGGGGCGAAACCCCGGTCAGCAGGATGCCGTTGTTGGCCGAGATGCTGGCCGACGCCCTCACGGGGCACCTGGATCGGCCCTATGCGCTGTTCGGCCACAGCATGGGCGCTCTGATCGCCTTCGAGCTCACCAGGACCCTGCGCGGGCGGGGCCTGCCACAGCCGGTGCACCTCTTCGTCTCCGGCTCCGCCGCCCCCGACCTGCCGCGCACTCGGCAGCCGATCCATGCGGCGCCGGACGTCGATGTGCTTGAGGAACTGCGCTTCCTCGGCGGCACGCCGACCGAGCTCCTGAACGACGCCGGGCTGATGGAGCTGGTACTGCCCGCGCTGCGCGCGGACTTCTCGCTGCTGGAGACCTACCGGTACCACGCGCAACCGCCGCTGGCGGTGCCCTTGACCGTGTTCGGGGGCGATGCCGATCCCCTGGTGGCGAGCGAGAAGCTGCACCGGTGGCTGCGGCAGACCAGCGCTGCCTCGCGGCTGGTCGTCCTTCCCGGCGAGCACTTCTTCCTGCACTCAGCGGTGGCCGACGTGATGGCGACGATCGCCGACGCCCTGGTCACGGTGGCGCCGAAGGCCCTTCCCCACGCGCATGGTGGCGTGGCCGGGCCGGTCGGCCCGCCTCGTGGCTGGGCAGTTGAACACGGCAAGCTTCCCTGACCAGCGGCGTTGGCCAGGGGGCGGGGACTTTGTCCACGGTTTGTGCGGGTTTTGAGTGAGGGCCCGCACCATGGCCGTGGGATCCCGTCCAGGGCGGGAGCTCCAGGGAACGACGATCGGGGGGCGGCATGCGCAGCCAGTGGTTCTACACATTCGGCCCGGTGAGCAACGGGGCGTCACGCGACGGGGACGGCACCCGGCTGATCTGCTTCCCGCATGCGGGTGGCGCGGCGAGCGCGTACGTTCCGCTCTCGCGTGCGCTCCCGCCGGCGGTCCGGGTGCTGGCGGTGCAGTACCCCGGTCGGCAGAACCGCCTGCGGGAGCAGCCCGTCGCGGACATCGGCCGGCTGGCCGACCTGCTCGCCGATGAGGTGCACGAGGCGCACGAAGGGCCTTTCGCGTTCTTCGGGCACAGTATGGGAGCGGTCCTGGCGTACGAGGTCGCACGGCGGCTGGAAGCCCGAGGAGCGCCCGTTCCCGTACGGCTGTTCCTTTCCGGCCGGAACGCCCCGACGCGGGTGCCGGGCACGCACGACCAGCTGCACGGCGACGCCGATGTGCTGAAGATGGTACGGGTGCTCGGGGGGACCACCGCGTCGGTGCTGGAGGACCCCGAGCTGCTGGCGATGGTGCTTCCCGCGCTGCGAGCCGACTACCGCGCGATCGGGTCGTACCGGTGGAGTCCGTGCCCGAAACTGAGCGTTCCCTTCACGGTGCTCGTCGGTGACCGTGACCCTGTGGCGAGCCGGTCCGGCGCCTCGGCCTGGTGCGAGCTGACGTCGGCGCCCACCGATGTGCGGGTCTTCCCGGGCGGGCACTTCTACCTCGACCACCACATCGCCGGCGTGGCCGAAACCGTCGGCCGGGCGCTGTCCGTGCCCACCGCGGTGACGGGCGCCCGGATCGCCGCCGAGTAGGGCCGTTTCTCGGCCGGATCGCCGGCCGGATGCCTGCGGACCGTGGGGGAGCTATGCACTTTCGAATTCTGGGGCCTTTGGAAGCCCTCGCCGATGACCGGCCGATAGGGCTCGGCGGGACCAAGCAGCGTGCCACGCTCGGGTTTCTTCTGCTGCAGGCCAACCATGTCGTGGCCACGAGCCAGTTGCTCGGGGCGCTGTGGGCCGCGGACGACGCGCCGACGACCGCGCGCAAGATCTTGCACAATGCCGTGTCCGGGATACGTGGTGCGCTCTCCGGTGGGTACGGCGCACACGTTGCACGGAGCGCGGCGCTGTTGACCCGGCCGCCGGGTTACGTGATGCAGGTCGATCCGGAACTGGTGGATCTGCATCTGTTCGAGAAGTGGGCCGGCGTCGGCCGGGAGAAGCTGACGCAGGGCTTGCTGGAGGAGGCCGCGCGGCTGCTGCGGGAGGCGCTCGCGCTGTGGCGGGGCCCGGTGCTGGCCGATCTCGTGGAGGCCGGGGTCGATTGGCCGGAGCTGGCGGCCGTGCAGCACGCCCGGCTGGACGTGCTGGAGGACTACTTCGAGGCACAGCTGGGCTGCGGCCGGCACCACCGGGTGCTCACCGAGTTGGAAGCGATGGTCAAGGCCGAGCCGCTGCGGGAGCGTTCGTGTGGTCAGTTGATGCTGGCGCTGTACCGGTGTGGCCGGCAGGCGGACGCGCTCAGCGTCTACCGGCGGATGCGGGACGGGCTTGTGGAGAACCTGGGTCTGGAACCGGGCCGTGGGCTGAAGCGGCTCCAGCAGGCCATCCTCGCTCAGGACCCCGTGCTGTCACTGGGCGGGGCGGCGTCACCGTACGCCCCGTTCGACGTGGTGGCGCGCGGCAATCTTGCACGGCAGGTCATTCGGTCGGCGCGATCGGCACTGGTCTGCGCAGAGGGAAGCAGAGGCGAGGACGGGTCCCGGGCGGCCCTGGCCGAGGTGGGGGCCGGGCAGGAGGTGCGGCGGTCAGCCGAGGGCGCCTTCGGATGCGTTCCTGCCGCAGAGGCCGCCGCCGGGTGGCGGGGGGAGGCTCCCGTGCCGGAGGGCCGTGGCGAGGGCGCTGCACGGCAGCCGTCGGAGCTGGGGTATGAACTGCTGGCGTTGCGGGGGCTGTTCGGTATCACCAGGCACCGGTCCGTGCCGCATCTGGTGACGGTCGTGGGCGAGCCGGGAGCGGGCAAGAGTCGTCTGCTGCGGGAATTCGGGGGCCAGGCAACGGATTTGCCTGGGTCGCCGCTGTTCCTGAGCGGACGGTTCCCGGCCGTTGCGCACGGGGATCCGCTCACCGCTCCGGCGCAGATCCTGTCCGCGTACTGCGGTCTGCGGCCTGATGACGCGGCGGCGACGGCCTGGGCCAGGCTTGCGGAGACGGTGCGGTCGCTGTTCGGGTCCGCGCAGTCCGCGGGCTGGACGCTGGCCCGGCTCGTGCCGCTGGTCGATCCGACCTCCGACTCCCGGTGCGGCGGCACACCGGGCGAAGTGATGGTGGCCTGGCGGGAGTTCTTCCAGGCGGCGGCGCGGCGGCGGCCGGTCGTGCTCGGGTTCGACGATGTGCATCATGCGGACGGCAGTGTGCTGGACGCCGTGGAGGAGTTGGCCCAGTGTGCGGGCCCGGTGCCGCTGTTCATCGTCGCGGCCGCGGACCCGGAGCTGCTGCTGCGGCGCCGTTCCTGGGCCGGGGGCAGCAGTCAGGCGACCACCCTCACCTTGGGGCGGTCGACCCGGGACACCACTGACCGGCTGGTGGCGTCGCTGTCGTCGGCCGTGCGGGGGGAGCGGCCGACCGCTCCCCACGGTGTCGAACACCAGCTCTTCGACGCCTGAACGATCGAGAACCGACAAGTGATCAAGGATGAGGACACCGAGGAATCATGGAAGCTGCAGTGACCGGACACAGACCAGCGGGGCCGGTCGAACTGACCGAACCCCACCTGCGCGAGACGCTCGCCATGGCCGGGCTCGACGTCGAATATGTGCGGGCCGAACGCAACACCCTGTATTTCCACGACGAGAACGGCGCGGAAGTGCCCGTGGTCGACTTCACGGGTGGCTACGGGTCGCTGCTGCTCGGGCACAACAACCCGCAGATCGTGGCCCGGGCCAGAGAGATCCTGGACGGCCAGGTGCCGGTGCACGCTCAGTTCGCGCCGAGTTCCCACGCCAACTCCGTGGCTGTCCGTCTCAACGAGATCCTCCAGCGCGAGCTCGGCAGCGACGAACCCTACTTCGCCATCTTCGCCAACAGCGGTGCGGAGGCGATCGAGGCCGCGGTCAAGCACGCCGAGATGGACCGGGTCATGCGGGCCGGCGTGCTCGCCGCCGAGCTCGCCGCGCACGCCGAACAGGTCCGTGCGGCGGTGTCCGCGGGTGCGGCGAAGGTCACCGCCGATGCCCTGGCGCAACTGGGCCTCGAGGCCGGCGGCGTGGCCGAGCTGCTGGCCGAGGCCGAGCGTCGCAACGCCGAGCAGATGGCCCGGCCGCCGGTCTTCCTCGCGCTGGAGGGCGGGTTCCACGGCAAGCTGATGGGCAGCGTTCAGCTCACCCACAACCCGGACTTCCGTGCCCCCTTCTCCGCGCTGGCCACGCAGTCCCGGTTCGTTCCCCTCGGGTGCCCGGGCGCGGTCGGGGAGGCTCTTGCCGCTGAGCGGGCCGTCGTCTTCGACGTCGTGGTCGAGGGCGGCGAAGTGCGGGTGGCCGAGCGGGACTTCCCGGTGGTGTGCGCCTTTCTTGTGGAGCCGATCCAGGGTGAGGGCGGCATCGTGGAGGTGAGCCGGGAGCTGGCCGAGGAGATCGGGCGCGAGTGCACGGCCGCCGGCTGCCCGGTGATCGTGGACGAGATCCAGAGCGGCATGGGCCGCACCGGCTCGTTCCTCGCGTCCTCCCGTCTCGGGCTGCGCGGCGACTACTACACACTGGCCAAGAGCCTGGGCGGGGGTATCGCCAAGAACTCCGTCATGCTCGTGCGGCAGAGCCGCTATCGGCGGGAGTTCGAGATGGTGCACAGCTCGACCTTCGCCAAGGACGCGTTCTCCAGCCTGATCGCACAGAAGGTTCTGGAGATCTTGGAGGCCGACGGCGGGCAGGTCTATCGGCTCGCCGCCGAGCGCGGGAACACGCTCAAGGGTGTGCTGCTGGCACTGCACGAGGAGTTTCCCGGCGTGGTCAAGGAGGTACGCGGCCGCGGCCTGATGCTGGGGCTGGAGTTCATGGACCAGACGTCGGCCTCCTCCGAGACCTTCCGGGGTTTCGCTCGGGCCGGGATTCTCGGCTATGCGCTCGCGGGCTATCTGCTCAAGCGGCACCGGGTCCGTACGTTCCCGACGGCGAGCGCGGTCAGTACGCTCCGGTTCGAGCCGTCGGTGTATGTGAGCGACGGCGAGATCGACCAGTTGGCGGCCGGGCTGCGTGCGCTGTGCGAGATCCTGCGCGACCAGGACGAGGCGCGCTTCTTCGGCTCTTGAAGGAGGCGCACCCGCCGCTGCTGAGGTCAGCCGCGCGTACCCCGGACGGAGGGCTCCTTTCCGTCCGGGGTATGCGCATCAGAGCACGTCGGTGCCCGGGTCGAGGCCGAGCAGAACCCTGCCGTGCAGTTCGAGGTTGACGTGCGGGGCCATCATGCCGTGCAAGGAGAAGCCCATCATGTCGCGGAAGTGGCGCTGGAAGGGGTCCTTGCGCGCGATGACCGAGGCGCCGCTGATGGAGTGCAGTTCGGTCACGGCGTCCCGTACGAGCTGCAGCGCGTAGCCGGACTTGCCGTGGAAGGCGGCCATTTCCTCCACCGTCGGTAGCTCTCCTGCGTCCGCCCGCTCCTGCATCAACGCGATATAGCTGTCGGAGAGTGCTTCGGCGGCGGCGATCTGGTTGGCGGCGGTGGCGACCTTGATCTGGGTCAGCGGGTGCTTGTGCTGCTCGGTCCAGCTCGTGTACGAGATCCCGCGGCGCTGTGCGGTGGCGGTGAACAGTTCCAGCACGGCCTTGGCGATACCGATGTAGGTGGCGATGGCACAGGAGTTGACGAATCCGGTGAGGTAGTAGTTGCGTCCCGGCGTCATGTCGGCGGATCGCTCGGGGGAACCGCCCGTCGTGGCCTCCATGCCGGAGGCCACCCGGTGCGCGGGGACGAAGACGTCCTTCGCGGACACGCTGCAGCTGCCGGTGCCGCTGCCTGAGGTGACGTCCCAGTCGTCGGCGACGGTCAGGTCCGCCATCGGCACCAGTGCGAAGACCTGCTCGACCTGGCCGTCGGGGTGCTCCTGGAGGGCTGCCAGAATGTCCCAGTGCGCGCCGCGGCAGCCGGTGTTGAAGCGCCAGGTGCCGTTGAGGACGAAGCCGCCGTCGGCGGGGACGACGCTGCCGGAGGGGGTGAATCCGCCGGATATCCGCGCCGGGCTGTCGGCGAAGACCTCCTGCTGGGCCTGCTCCGGGTACAGCGTGGCCAGCCAGGTGCAGGCGGCCCAGACCATGGCGACCCAGCCCGTGGATCCGCAGCCGCGCGGCAGCTCGGTCAGGATCTTGATCTGCTCGGCGAGCGGCAGGTCGAGGCCGCCGAAACGCCGCGGCACCCCCATCCGGAAAATACCCGTCTTCTCCAGCAGGGCGATGTTCTCGTCCGGAATCCAGCGGCGTTCCTCCGCCTCCAGGGAATTCTCCCGCAAGCCGGGGAGGATGCCCTCCACCGCCTCCAGGATTGCCGCAGCCTCGGTGCCGATGGCAGTCATAACGTCTCCTCGATCGAGTTGTTTCCGGGTGTCCGATTTCTGCGTGACCGCGCAGTAATGGAGGTGGCCGGCCGTTACTTGGTGCCGCTGTAGGGGCTGTCGACGGCGTGCCGCCATCTGCCGTCCGCGCCGCGCCGTACGACGTCGACGCCCACGCCGGAGTCGGACCGGCGGCCGTCGGGGGTGTCGATCTCCATGGTCCAGTCGACGAACAGCAGCGCGGTGTCGCCGGTGATGTACGACTCGCGGGTCTTGGCCGTCATCACGGGGTTCATGGTGAGGAACTCCGCCAGTGCCGCCTTGCGCGCCGCGCCGGTGAGCGGCTGCCCCGGCTCCCATACGGCGATCGCGTCGTCGGTGTACAGCGCGTTGAGGGCTTCGGCGTCGCCGGAGTTGAGGACCTGCGCGTACAGCTCGGCGTGCTTGTCGATATCGCGGGTCGGCTCGAATGTGGCCATGACGTATCTGCTCCGATTCTGTGCAGTGCGGAAATCACGCGGAAAACGCGGTGCGAGGGTAACCGGTGCCGCCACACCTGGTATCAACCCCCGGGTAACGGCGCACTCATCATGGCTCGGGAAAGCCAATTACCGCTTTGTGGACGGCGGCTGAGAAGGGCGTGGCACAGGTCGCTTAAAGTGCGGCTTACATGTGAGTACGGCGTTTGCGAGCGGCGGACCCAGGTGCCTTCGGCAGCACAACGTCTTTCCAGTCCGGGCAGGCCGCGCCGTCGGCCCGGGACGCCTTCGGCGTTCCGCGGCGCAACGGATGTGCGCCCAGGGGACTCACCCAGGGAAGGGATTCCGAGCGCGATGACGAGCGAGCACGGTGTTGTTGACGCGAATCAGGAGGCGGACGGGCGCGGTGCGCCGATCGCCGTGGTCGGTATGGCGTGCCGTCTGCCCCAGGCGCCGACTCTCGCGGCGTTCTGGGACCTGTTGCGCGAGGGCCGCAGCGCGATCACCGATGTACCGGAGGGCCGGCGGTCGGAACTGGACGCTCTGACGGCGGATTCGGCTGCGGCACCCGGCCTGCTGCGCGGCGGATTCCTCGATGACGTCGGCGGGTTCGACGCCGCGTTCTTCGGCATCTCGCCCCGCGAGGCGGTCGCCATGGACCCGCAGCAGCGGATCGTGCTGGAGCTGTCCTGGGCCGCGCTGGAGGATGCCGGGATCGTTCCGGCCACGCTGCGTGGCAGCCGCACGGCGGTGTTCGTCGGATCGCTGCGTGACGACTACGCCTCGCTCGTCCATCAGTACGGTGCCGACGCCGTCACCCAGCACACGATGACCGGTGTCAACCGCGGTGTCATCGCCAACCGCGTCTCGTACGTCCTGGGGCTGAACGGTCCGAGTCTGACCGTGGACGCGGCCCAGTCCTCCTCGCTCGTCGCCGTCCACCTGGCCTGCGAGTCGCTGCGTACGGGCGAGTCCACCACGGCGCTCGCGGCCGGCGTGAATCTCAACATCCTCGGCGAGGCCGCACTGACCGAGGAGCGGTTCGGTGGCCTGTCCCCCGACGGGTGCACCTATGCCTTCGACTCCCGCGCCAACGGGTTCGTCCGCGGCGAGGGGGCCGGAGTCCTTGTCCTGAAGCCTCTTGAGCTGGCCCGCGCGGACGGCGACCGGATCTACGGGGTGATCCGCGGCAGCGCCGTCAACAACGACGGTGCCACCACAGGGCTGACCGTGCCCAGCGCGGCCGCCCAGGAGCGGGTGCTGCGCCGGGCGTACGCGCAGGCCGGTGTGGACCCGGCTGCCGTGCAGTACGTGGAACTGCACGGCAGCGGTACGCCGGTGGGCGACCCGATCGAGGCCAGGGCGCTGGGTGCGGCGCTGGGTTCCGGACGGGCTCCCGGCGACCGGCTGCTGGTCGGTTCGGCCAAGACCAACATCGGCCATCTGGAGAGCGCGGCGGGGCTGGCCGGCCTGATCAAGACGCTGCTCAGTCTCTGGCACCGGGAGATCCCGGCCAGTCTCAACTTCGCATCGCCCCATCCGGCCGCTCCGCTGGAGGAGTTGGGGCTTTCGGTGGTGTGTGAGCGCTCACCGTGGCCGCGTACGGACCGGCCGCTGCTGAGCGGGGTGAGTTCGTTCGGCATGGGCGGCACCAACTGCCATGTGGTGGTGGAGCAGGCGCCCGAGCCGGTGACACCGGCGGATGCGGAGTCCGAAGAGCACGGCGGTGAGAGGGGGCTGGCGTCGCTGGTGCCGTGGACCGTGTCCGGCCGGGGCACCGCCGCGCTGCGGGCGCAGGCCGCGCGGCTGGCCGCGTACGTCGAGGCCAGGCCCGCGCTGCGGCCGCAGGACGTCGGCTGGACGCTGGCCACGGCTCGTACGGCCTTCGAGGACCGTGCGGTGGTGGTGGGCGGTGAGCGTGCGGAGTTGATCGCCGGGCTGCACGCGCTGGCCTCCGGCGAAGCCGACCCGAACCTCGTCGAGTCCGGCGGCGGTGGCGAGGGGGGGCAGGCCGGGAAGCGTGTGGTGTTCGTCTTCCCCGGCCAGGGCTCTCAGTGGGCCGGAATGGCCGTAGAGCTGTGGGACTCCAGTCCGCTCTTCGCCCGCCACATGCGTCAATGTGCCCAGGCGCTGGCAGAGTTCACCGACTGGGACGGTTGTGGGCTGGAGGACGTGCTCCGGGGTGCACCGGGCGCGCCCGCCCTGGAGCGTGTCGATGTCGTCCAGCCTGCGCTCTTCGCCGTCATGGTCGCTCTGGCCCGTCTCTGGCAGGCGCACGGCGTCACGCCCGACGCGGTCATCGGCGCCTCCCAGGGCGAGATCGCCGCCGCGCATGTGGCGGGCGTGCTGACCCTGCGCGACGCGGCCCGCATCGTCGCCCGCCGCTCGCAGACGCTCCTGGCCCTGGCCGGACGCGGCGGCATGGTCTCCCTCGGCCAAACTCCCCGGCAGGCGGACGAACTCATCGCCCCGTGGGGCGACCGCCTCGCCCTGGCCACCGTCAACGGCCCCGCCTCCGTGGTCGTCGCGGGCGAGGAGCAGGCGGTGGGGGAACTGCTCGCCCTGTGCGACGAGAGGCATCTGCGGGCCCGCCGGATACCGGTCGACTACGCCTCCCACTCGGCGCAGGTCGAAGAGCTGCGGGACGAACTGGCCACGGCTTTGGACGGGGTCGCCCCGCAGCCCGCGCAGGTGCCTTTCTACTCGACCGTGACCGCCGGCGCGCTGCAGGGGACGGAACTCGACGGGGGCTACTGGTACGAGAACCTCCGTCGAACCGTTCGCTTCGAGGAGACGGTCGCCGCCTTCCTCTGCGACGGTGACGCGACGTTCATCGAGGTCTCGCCCCACCCCGTCTTGGCCGTCGGCATCGAGCAGACGGTGGAGGCCCACGGAGCTTTTGGCTCCCACGTCCAGGGCACGCTGCGCCGCGGCGAGGGCGGAGCCCGCCGCTTCGTCGCCTCGCTCGCCCATGCCTGGATCCATGGTGTCCCGGTCAGCTGGCAGGGACTCTTCGAGGGGACCGGCGCCCGCCGCGCCGAGCTGCCCGCCTACGCCTTCCGGCACCGTCGCTACTGGGTCGGCGAGGACGTCCGTGCGCAGGCCGACGCCGGGGACGAGGCAGCGCTGCGGGCGCGGTTGACCAGCGCGGACGGGCACGAGCGTCGGCGCGCGGTGGCCGAGTTGGTGCGGGCGCAGATCGCGGCGGTGCTGGAGTACGCGGCCGACGAGGTCGAGGACCGGCGCGCCTTCAAGGACCTGGGCTTCGACTCACTCACCTCTGTCGAGCTGCGCAACCGGCTGCGGGCCGCGACCGGTCTGCCGCTGCCCTCCTCCTTGCTCTTCGACCACCCGACGCCGCGGGCACTGGCCGAGCACCTGACCGGTGAGCTCCTCCACGCGGAGGGCGCGTTGCTCGACGTCGAGGAGGCGGCAGCGGCGCCGGTGCGGCCGCTGCGGCGCCGCGAGCGCGCCGGTGAGGCGATCGCCATCGTCGGTATGGCCTGCCGTTATCCCGGGGACGTCGCCTCCCCGCAGGAGCTGTGGCGGCTGGTGGCCGATGGCCGGGACGCCATCACCGACTTCCCGGCCGACCGGGGCTGGGACGAAGAGCTGTACGACCCGGACCCGGAGCAGGCCGGCAGGAGCTATGTGAGACGGGGCGGATTCCTGCACGGTGCGGGCGAGTTCGACGCCGCGTTCTTCGACATCTCCCCGCGCGAGGCGCTGAGTATGGACCCGCAACAGCGGCTGCTCCTGGAAACCGCGTGGGAGGCGGTGGAGCACGCAGGGCTGGACCCGCGTGCGCTCGCCGGAAACCGCGCGGGCGTCTTCGTGGGCGGGACCGCGCTCGACTACGGGCCCCGGATGCACCAGGCGCCCGAGGGCCTTGCGGGACATGTGCTGACCGGCGGGCACCCCAGTGTGCTGTCCGGCCGCATCGCCTACCACCTGGGCCTGGTGGGACCCGCCGTGACCGTCGACACCGCGTGCTCCTCCTCGCTGGTGGCGCTGCACCTCGCGGTGCGATCCCTGCGGCAGGGCGAGACGACACTGGCGCTGGCGGGCGGGGCGACCGTGATGTCCGGCCCGGGGATGTTCGTGGAGTTCTCCCGGCAGCGCGGGCTGGCGCCCGATGGCCGCTGCAAGTCCTTCGCGGCCTCGGCCGACGGCACCGGCTGGGCCGAGGGTGTGGGCCTGCTGCTCCTGGAACGGCTCTCGGACGCACGACGCAACGGGCACCGGGTGCTCGCGGTGATTCGCGGCACGGCCGTCAACCAGGACGGTGCCAGCAACGGCCTGACCGCCCCCAGCGGCCCCGCCCAGCAGCGGGTGATCCTCGAAGCGCTGGCCGACGCCCGGCTGGACGCCCGGGACGTGGACGCCGTCGAGGCCCACGGCACCGGCACCCGGCTCGGCGACCCGATCGAGGCACAGGCACTGCAGGCCACCTACGGACGGGATCGCCCGAAGGACCGGCCGCTCCACCTCGGCTCCCTCAAGTCCAACATCGGCCACGCCCAGTCCGCGGCCGGGGTGGGCGGCGTGATCAAGATGGTGGGGGCGATACGGCACGGACTGCTGCCCAGGACACTGCATGCCACCGAGCCGTCCCCCCACGTGGACTGGGACTCAGGCGGCCTCGCACTGCTCACACAGGAGCGTGCCTGGCCGGTGACCGGCCATCCGCGCCGCGCCGCCGTCTCCGCTTTCGGCATCAGCGGCACCAACGCACACGTCATCATCGAACAGGCCGAGGAGTCCGGCGACGAGCAGGCCGGGAAGCCGGCCGCCGACCGGCCCGCGGCCCCCGTCCCGTGGCTGGTCTCCGCCCGCACTCCGCAGGCGCTGCGGGCCCAGACCGCCCGGCTGCACTCCTACGTGACCGCGCGCCCCGAACTCACCGGGCCGGACATCGGCCGCTCGCTGGCGGCCCGTGCGGCCTTCGAGCACCGGGCCGTCGTCGTCGGCGCCACGCGGGAGGACCTGCTCACGGGGCTCGACGCACTCGCCCACGGTGCTACTGCCGCGCACACGGTGGCGGGCAGTGCCACCGCGGGCGGGCTGACCGCCTTCCTGTTCACCGGGCAGGGCGCACAGCGCATCGGCATGGGGCGGGAACTGTACGAGGCGCACCCGGTCTTCGCCCGGTCCTTCGATGCGGTCTGCGCCGAGCTGGACCGGCATCTGTCGCGTCCGCTTCGGGACGTGGTGTTCGGGCGGGAGGTCACCGAGGCCGAAGCGGCACTGCACCGCACCGAGTATGCCCAGCCCGCCCTGTTCGCCGTCGAGGTGGCGCTGTTCCGGCTTCTGGAGCGGCACGGGCTGGTCCCCGGCCTGCTCGCGGGCCACTCGGTCGGGGAGCTGGCCGCCGCGCACGTCGCGGGGGTTGTGGAACTGCGGGACGCCGCAAGGCTCGTCGCCGCCCGCGGGCGTCTGATGCAGTCGGCTCCCGAAGGCGGGGCGATGACCGCGATCCAGGCGACGCAGGACGAGGTCGCCGCCTCGCTCGGCGGCCGGGAGGACCGGGTGGTGATCGCCGCCGTCAACGGCCCCGATTCCGTGGTCGTCTCCGGTGACCGGGACGCCGTCGAGGCCGTCGAGGCCCTTTGGCGCGAGCAGGGCCGCAAGACGCGTGCCCTGAAGGTGAGCCACGCCTTCCACTCGCCGCACATGGACGGCATTCTCGCCGAGTTCCACGAGGTGGCCGCGTCGGTGAGCTACCACGAGCCGCGTATCCCGATCGTCTCCACCGTGACCGGCGCCCTGGCCACCACCGCCGAGCTGACCTCCGCCGACTACTGGACGGACCAGATCCGCCGGACCGTGCGGTTCCTGGCCGCGCTGCGTACGCTGCGCGAGCGGGGCACCACCGTCTTCGTCGAGGTCGGCCCGGACGCCGTCCTGACGGGGCCGGCCCAGGAGGTCGGCGGCCCGGAGAGCACCGCCGTCGCCCTGCTGCGCGCCGGCCGCCCGGAGCCGCGGTCCGTGGTCACCGCCGTGGCCACGGCCCAGGTCAACGGCGCGGACCTGGACGCGGTGTCCTTCTTCCCCGACGGCCGCCGCATCGAGCTGCCCACCTACGCCTTCCAGCGCGAGCGGTACTGGCCGGCCTCCGAACCCGGCGCCGACCCGCAGCCCTTGGGCCTGGACCCGGCCGGGCACCCGATGCTGTCCGCGGCCGTCCAACTGGCCGACCGCGACGGCCTGGTGCTCACCGGACGGCTCTCCCGGGCCACCCACCCGTGGCTGGCGGACCACACCGTGGGCGGAGCCGCCCTGGTGCCCGCCACCGCCTTCCTGGAACTGGCCGTGGCAGCCGGGGACCGCGTCGGGGCCGCGCGGGTCGAGGACCTCACCCTGGAGTCCCCGTTGCTCCTCCCCGAGCGCGGCGCCCTACGGGTACAGGTGGCCGTCGGCGCCCCGGACGGCACCGGCGGTCGTCCGTTCCTCATCCACACGCGCCCCGACGGCGCGGCCGGCCAGGCGCTGTGGACGCGGCACGCATCGGGGACGCTCGGCGAGCGGTCCCCCCAGCCACCGGAGACGGACGACGGCGCCCTTGGCCAGTGGCCGCCGCCGGGCGCCGTCCCCGTGCCGGTGGACGCCTCGGAGGGGGCGGGCGACGCCTACGACCGGCTGGCGGACCTCGGTTACGCCTACGGGCCTGCCTTCCAGGGCCTGACCGCGCTGTGGCGCAAGGGCGAGGACCTGTACGCAGAGGTAGGGCTCCCCCAGGAGCAGCATGAGCATGCGGCACGCTTCGGCATCCATCCGGCGCTGCTGGACGCCGTACTGCACCCGCTGGTGCTCCGGCTCGGCCAGGACACCGAACCGGGGCTGATCCAGCTCCCGTTCGCCTGGTCCGGAACGGTCCTGCACGCGTCCGGGGCCACCGCCGTGCGGGCACGGATCTCCCCGGCAGGCGGCGGTGCCGTCGCGCTGACGGTCGCAGACACCACCGGCGCGCTGGTCGCCTCGGTGGAATCGCTGGCTCTGCGCCCGGTGGAACGCGGCGCGTTGGCGAGCGCCGGGAGCGTCTCCGGGCCCGGGGCGCTGTTCGCACTGGAGTGGTCCGCGGTGAGCGCGTCGGCCCAGGCCGGTGGCACACATCTGGTGGAGACGGACGGGGAAGACCTGGGCGAGGGGGGCAGCCTCGGCGCTGACGTCCTCGTCGTACGGGCCGACCGTTGGGCGCTGGACGGCGAGCCGCCGGCCGCCGCACACGCCATGGCGCACCGTGCGCTGAGCCTGGTGCAGCGTTTTGTCTCCGACGAGCGGCTCGACGCGGTCCGGCTGATGTTCGTCACTCGTGGTGCGGTCGCGGCGCTGCCCGATGACAGGGTTGCCGCACCGGCAGCCGCCGCGCTGTGGGGCCTGGTCCGCTCCGCGCAGGCCGAGCACCCTGGCCGGCTGCTGCTCGTCGACCTCGAAGCCGGCGACGGCGCCGTGGCGGCCGAGGAAGCTCTTACCGCTGCCGCGGCGGCCGTCGAACCCCAACTTGCCGTGCGTGATGGAGCGTTGTACGTCCCCCGGCTGTCCGGGGCCGCACCCCGACCGGCCGTCCGTGCCCCCCGGCTGGACCCGGAGGGCACCGTCCTGATCACTGGTGGTACCGGCGCGCTGGGGAGCCTGTTCGCCCGGCATCTGGCCGCCAGGCACTCGGTCCGCCATCTGCTGCTGCTGGGCCGGCGCGGCGAACGGGCCCCGGGTGCGGCCCGGCTCCGGGCGGATCTCGCAGCTTTGGGGGCCGAGGCCACCATCGTGGCCTGTGACGCCGCCGACCGGGACGCCTTGGCGGCGGTGATCGACGCCGTTGCGGTCGAGCATCCGCTCACCGCGGTGCTGCACGCCGCCGGCACGCTCGCCGACGCCACCGTGGAATCCCTCGACGCCCGGCAGCTGGATACCGTCCTGCGCCCCAAGGCGGATGCCGCGTGGAATCTGCACGAGCTGACCCGCGACACCGGCCTCGCCGCGTTCGTCCTCTTCTCATCCCTCTCAGGCATTACCGGTACGGCGGGGCAGGCCAACTATGCCGCCGCGAACACCTTCTTGGACGCCCTGGCCGAGCACCGCCACGCCGAGGGGCTGCCCGCCCTCTCACTGGCGTGGGGGCTGTGGGAGGGGGCGACCGGGATGGGGGGTGGCCTCGACGAGGCGGGCCTGTCGCGGTGGCACCGTATCGGCGTCACACCGCTGACGGAGGATCAGGGTACTGCCCTGTTCGACGCGGCGCTGGCCGTAGGTGCCCCCCTTGTGGTCCCCGCGGCGCTGGCGCCGTCGCGGATGCGCCCCGACGACGGCTCGCTGCCCGTGGTCCTGCGCGGTCTGGCAGCGGCCGGCGCACGGCGTGCCGTGCGGCGTACGGCGCCGGGGCAGGGCGGCGGCGCGGAAGGGGACGGCGGCGGGTGGGCTCAGCGGATGGCACGGCTGCCGGAGTCCGAGCGGGCCGAGGCCGTGTTGGAGTTCGTGCGCGGCGCGGTCGCTGACGTCCTGGGGCACCCCGGCGTCGACGCCGTCGTCCCCGACCGCGCCTTCAAGAGCCTCGGCTTCGACTCCCTGGCGGGCGTCGAGCTGCGCAACCGGCTCAGGAAGTCCACGGGTCTGCGGCTGTCCAGCACGTTGGTCTTCGATCATCCGACGCCCGTCGCCCTTGCCGGGCATCTGGCCGCCGAGATCGCGGGCGCCCCTGCCGGGACGGCGTCGGCCCCCGCGGCGGTCGCCGGCGTGGACGAGCCGATTGTCATCGTCGGTATGGCCTGCCGCTATCCCGGCGGCATCACCTCGCCCGACGATTTGTGGCAACTAGTGGCGGAGGGCGGGGACGCCATCGGCGACTTCCCCACCAACCGCGGCTGGGACCTGGAGAACCTCTACCACCCGGACCCCGAACACCCCGGCACCTCCTACGTCCGC
>NZ_KB891903.1 GCF_000373585.1 Streptomyces sp. MspMP-M5 | reverse complement strand
CCCCCTGCCCCTCCGACCCGTCCCCTCCCGTGGGTGGTCATGGAAGACGGTGGGTGGGGGCTGACGTGAGTGGTCCGGTGCGGGTCGCTCATCAGTGCCGGTCACCCATCAATCCAGAGCCGGCACCGGCCCACAGACGGATGGTGCAACCGGCCTGAAATCCGACCCCCAACGGGAGGGGACGGGCCGGAGGGGGTGGTGTGCCGGACGTAAAGCGAAGCAGTCCGGCACACCACCCCCGCAGGCCCGTCCCCGCACCCAACAGCCCCGCGCAGCGGACAACAAGCGAGCGCCGCCAGGCGCAACACGGCGAACCCCTACGGCGGGGAAGCCGACAACGTGGGAAGCCAGCCAAGCGCAGCGGACCGGCGGGGAAGCCGACGACGTGGGAACCGCTTAGCGGAGCGTGGCGTTCGACGGCCCCCGTCGACTCCGCTCGTCGCGAGCGACATCCTCCGCTTCGCGGAGGACACGAACCGCGTTGCGCCACGTCAGCTTCGCGACGTCGGACTCCGACCACTTGCGGTCGAGAAGCTCGGCGACGAGGTTCGGATAGCCGGCTACGTCCGCGAGGTCCGACGGCGTGAAGGCCGTGCCGTCGTAGTCGCCGCCGATGCCGACATGGTCGATGCCGGCGACCTCGCGCATGTGGTCGAGGTGGTCGGCGACGGTCGCCGCGGTGGCCGCCGGGCGGGGGTTCGCGGCCTCGAAGGCGCGCTGGACGGCCATGCCGCGCTCGGTGGTGTCGAGGTGGTGCAGGCCGTGGGCGCGCATGTTCGCGTCGGCGCGCAGGGTCCACTCGACCGCGGCGGGCAGGACGAACTTCGGGACGAAGGTGGCCATCGCGACGCCGCCGTTGGCGGGCAGTTGGGCCAGTACGTCGTCGGGGATGTTGCGCGGGTGGTCGCAGACGGCGCGGGCCGAGGAGTGCGAGAAGATCACCGGCGCGGTGGTGACGCGCAGGGCGTCGCGCATGGTGTCGGGCGAGACGTGCGAGAGGTCGACGAGCATCCCGCAGCGGTTCATCTCGCGGACGACCTCTTCGCCGAAGGCCGACAGGCCGTGGTGGCGGGGGGTGTCGGTCGCCGAGTCCGCCCAGTCGTTGTTGTCGTTGTGGGTGAGCGTCATGTAGCGGACGCCCAGGGTGTGGAAGGCCCGCAGGGTGGCCAGGGAGTTGTTGATCGAGTGGCCGCCCTCGGCGCCCATGAGGGAGGCGATGCGGCCCTCGGCGCGGGCCGCCTCCATGTCGTCGGCGGTGGCCGCGAGACGTAGGTCGGCTGCGTAACGGGTGGTCAACTGCCGTACGACGTCGATCTGTTCCAGGGTGGCGCTGACGGCGTGGTCGCCGGTGTAGTCGGAGCGTACGTACACCGACCAGAACTGTGCGCCGACCCCGCCGGCGCGCAGCCGGGGGATGTCGGTGTGCAGGTGGGCGCTCTGGTCGGTGGCGACGTCGCGCCGGTCGAGGTCGTAGGTGACCTGTTCGCGCAGTGCCCAGGGGAGGTCGTTGTGGCCGTCGACGACCGGCCAGCGGGCGAGCAGGTCGCGGGCGGCGTCCAGGGCGGCCGTCACTTGCCGCCCCCGAAGCCGAAGCCGGCCGCGCCGGCGACCTTGTTGCGCAGCCGCCGGCCCTTCTCGGTGGCCTGCTCGTTCAGCTCCTGCTGGAACTCCCGCATACGGGCGAGGAGTTCGGGGTCGTGGGCGGCGAGCATCCGGGCGGCGAGCAGTCCGGCGTTGCGGGCGCCGCCGACGGAGACCGTGGCGACCGGGACGCCGGCCGGCATCTGGACGATGGAGAGGAGGGAGTCCATGCCGTCGAGGTACTTGAGGGGGACGGGGACGCCGATGACCGGGAGGGGGGTGACGGAGGCGAGCATGCCCGGCAGGTGGGCGGCTCCCCCGGCGCCGGCGATGATCGTCTTCAGGCCGCGGGCGGCCGCCTGCTCGCCGTAGGCGATCATCTCGTGCGGCATGCGGTGGGCCGAGACGACGTCGACCTCGTAGCGGATCTCGAACTCCTCCAGGGCCTGGGCGGCGGCCTCCATGACGGGCCAGTCGGAGTCGGAGCCCATGACGATGCCGACGGCGGGCCCGCCGTCGTAGGGGCGGGCGTCGGCGCGCGTCGCGGCGGCGGGGGGCGGCTGGGCGGTCATTCCGTGATCGTTCCTCGCAGGTATCCGGCGGCGTGCGCGGCGCGCTCACGCACATCCGCCAGGTCGTCGCCGTAGGTGTTGACGTGCCCGACCTTGCGGCCCGGCTTCACGTCCTTGCCGTACATGTGAATCTTCAACTGCGGATCGCGTGCCATGCAATGGAGGTACGCCGCATACATGTCGGGGTAGTCGCCGCCGAGGACGTTGGCCATCACCGTCCAGCGGGCGCGCGGGCGCGGGTCGCCGAGCGGGAGGTCGAGGACGGCGCGGACGTGGTTGGCGAACTGCGAGGTGATCGCGCCGTCCTGGGTCCAGTGGCCGGAGTTGTGCGGGCGCATGGCCAGCTCGTTGACGAGGACGGCGGGGGCGCCGTCGGCGTCCCGGACCTCGAAGAGCTCGACCGCGAGGTGTCCGACGACGCCGAGTTCGTCGGCGATCCGCAGGGCGAGCTGCTGGGCGTGGGTGGAGAGCGCGTCGGAGAGGCCGGGGGCCGGGGCGATCACGGTGTCGCAGACGCCGTCGACCTGGACGGACTCGACGACCGGGTAGGCGACGGCCTGGCCGTGCGGGGAGCGGACGACGTTGGCGGCCAGTTCTCGGACGAAGGGGACCTTCTCCTCGGCCAGGACGGGCACTCCGGCGAGGAACGGTTCCTGCGCCTCCTTGGAGGATCGCACCAGCCAGACGCCCTTGCCGTCGTAGCCGCCGCGGACGGTCTTGAGGATCACCGGGAAGCCGGCGCCCTCGGCCGCGAAGCGCTCGACGTCGGCCGGGTCGGAGACGATGCGGTGGCGCGGGCAGGGCACGCCGATGGCGTCCAGCTTCGCCCGCATCACGCCCTTGTCCTGGGCGTGCACCAGCGCGTCGGGGCCGGGGCGGACGGGGATGCCGTCGGCCTCCAGGGCCCGCAAGTGCTCGGTGGGCACGTGCTCGTGGTCGAAGGTGATCACATCGCAGCCGCGGGCGAACGCGCGGAGGGTGTCCAGATCGCGATAGTCGCCGACGACGACATCGCCGACCACCTGCGCCGCCGAGTCCTGCGGAGTGTCACTGAGGAGCTTGAACTTGATGCCGAGGGGGATACCCGCCTCGTGGGTCATACGGGCGAGCTGACCGCCACCGACCATGCCGACTACCGGGAACGTCACGCCCCCAGGGTAGCCGCCCGGTGGTCGTGCACCCGACCCGGACTTGGAGGATCGTCCGAGAGACGCGTTCGAGGGCGATCGGGAAAGATCACGAGCACGGTGAGGTTCCGGAGGGGCCGGGCCGTCGTCCGGCGGTGACCGGCGGCGGGCCACGGCCCCGGTCCGGCGACAGAGGGAGGCCGCATGGAGAGCGGCGGCATAACGAGGAACTCCCGGGCGCTGGTGGCCGTCGTCGCGGTCACCGCCCTGCTGGTCGCTCTGCACTCGGTGATCAGCCAGCTGTCCGGCCCCGAGGTGTTCGGCCCCGGCGACACCGAGATCTCGGTCTCCGCCGGCGACCGCTTCACCCTCGAGGTGCCCGACGACCCCGGCGACGGCTACCACTGGATCGTCGCCGCCCCGCGACCGGATCCGGCCGTTCTGCGGGCCGCCGGGCAGCGGCGGATCGCACCGGACGACGGCGCCGGACCGCCGTCCGCCCACCACGGCTCCCGGGCGCTGGACTTCGCGGCGGTCCGCCCGGGCCGCACCGACCTGCGGCTCCTGCACTGTCTGCGGTGTGCGGCGGGGGCGGCGGACGAGCCGGGCGCCGAGGTCCTCAACTTCCGTGTGACGGTGGGCTGACGGCCGGTCGCGGACGGTCATGGCCGTATCCGTACGGGGGCGGACGGGAGGGGCCGTCCGGGTCCCGCGCTCCGGCGGGCGTGGTTAGCATGAGGGGGCCCGACCGGGTCGCCGGCCCGCCTACCGCCCACGACGGGGAGCTGAACGATCACCATGAGTGAACGGAGCGCGCTGCGCTCACGGTTGGAGGGGCTCGTCCGGGAGGTCGTGAAGTTCGGCGCCGTCGGCGGCGCGGGGGTCGTGGTGAACTTCGCGGTCTTCAACCTCGTCCGGCACCTGACCGAACTGCCCGTCGTCCGGGCGAGCATCGTGGCGACCGTGGTGGCCACCGTCACCAACTACGTCGGCTACCGCTACTTCGCCTACCGGGACCGCGACAAGCGCGGCCGGACCCGCGAGCTGACGCTGTTCCTGCTGTTCAGCGTCGTCGGCCTGATCATCGAGAACGGCATCCTCTACACCGCGACCTACGGCTTCGGCTGGGACGCCCCGCTGCAGAACAACGTCTTCAAGTTCCTGGGCATCGGCATCGCCACGCTCTTCCGCTTCTGGTCGTACCGCACCTGGGTCTTCCGGGCGCTGCCCGCCCGGGAGGCGGTGGAGACCGCGGAGTCGTTCCTGGCGGACGACTCCCGGCTGCCGAGCGGCGCCGCCCGGAAGTAGCGCCCGGCTCACTCCTCGGTGAGCTCGCCCTCCCGGGCCAGGAACAGCGCGAAGACCGGCGGGTGCTGCTGGAGGAGTTCCAGACGACCGCCGTCCGCCTCGGCCAGGTCGCGGGCGACGGCGAGCCCGAGGCCGGTGGAGTTGCGGCCGGAGACGGTCCGTTCGAAGACCCGGGAGCCGAGGTCCGGCGGGACGCCGGGGCCGGCGTCGGTGACCTCGACGACGGCCTGGTTGCCGGTGACGCGGGTGCGTAGGGCGACCGTGCCGTCGCCGTGCATCAGGGAGTTCTCGATCAGGGTGGCCAGCACCTGGGCGACCGCGCCCGGGGTGCCGACGGCCCGCAGGCCCTTCTTGCCGGAGCGGACGATGGCCCGTCCGGCGCTGCGGTAGGCCGGGCGCCACTCCTCGATCTGCTGCTTGACGACCTCGTCGAGGTCGAAGGCGACGGCCGAGCCGGTGCGCGGGTCCCGGGAGTTGGTCAGCAGCCGCTGGACGACGTCCGTCAGCCGCTCCACCTGGGCCAGCGCGATGGTGGCCTCTTCCTTCACGGTGTCCGGGTCGTCGGTGAGGGTGATCTCCTCCAGCCGCATGGACAGCGCGGTCAGCGGGGTGCGCAGCTGGTGGGAGGCGTCGGCGGCCAGCCGCCGCTCGGCGGTGAGCATCCGCGCGATCCGCTCGGCGCTGGCGTCGAGGACGTCGGCGACCCGGTCCAGCTCCTGGACGCCGTAGCGGCGGTGGCGGGGGCGGGGGTCGCCGGAGCCCAGCCGCTCGGCGGTCTCGGCGAGGTCGGTGAGGGGGGCGGTGAGGCGGCGGGCCTGCCGGATGGCGAGCACCACGGCCGCCAGGATCGCCAGCAGGGCGACGGCGAGGATCACCAGCAGCGTCCGGCCGATCTCCGCGCTGACCGTGGCGCGGGACTCCTGGACGATGACGGACTCGCCGCGGTCGCCGCGCACCTCGGACCGGATCACGTCGCCGGCCGGCCGCCTGCCGATCTCGATCTTCGGTTTGCCGGGCACCTTGATCTCGGCGTAGCGGTGGGCGGTGATCTGCTCCGAGAGGATCTCGGGGGTGATCTTCTCGTTGCTGCCGAGCCGGCTCTCCACTATCCCGACCAGCCGGACCGCCTCGGAGGCCACGGACTCCTGTGCGCCGGACTGGATGGTGCGGGTCTCGACGATCACCAGGGAGACGCCGAAGACGGCGATGACGACGAGCACCACGGCGAGCGTGGAGTTGATCAGTCGGCGGCGCACGGGCCCCTAGCTCTTTTCGAAGCGGAAGCCGACCCCGCGGACGGTGGCGATGTACCGGGGGTTGGCGGCGTCGTCCCCGAGCTTCTTGCGGAGCCAGGAGATGTGCATGTCCAGGGTCTTGGTGGACGACCACCAGGTGGTGTCCCAGACCTCGCGCATCAGCTGGTCGCGGGTGACGACCCGGCCGGCGTCCCGCACCAGCACCCGCAGTAGGTCGAACTCCTTGGCCGTCAGCTGGAGTTCCTCGTCGCCCATCCAGGCGCGGTGCGACTCGACGTCGATCCGCACGCCGTGGGTGGCGGGCGGCTGCTGGGGCTCGGCGGTGGAGCCGCGCCGGAGCAGGGCCCGGACCCGGGCGAGCAGCTCGGCGAGCCGGAAGGGCTTGGTGACGTAGTCGTCGGCGCCGGCGTCGAGGCCGACGACGGTGTCCACCTCGTCGGCGCGGGCGGTCAGTACCAGGATGGGGAAGGAATGGCCTTCGTTGCGCAGTCGGCGGCAGACTTCGAGGCCGTCCATACCGGGCAGCCCGAGATCCAGGACCACGAGGTCGATATTGCCCTGGAGACCGGCGTCGAGCGCCGTCGGGCCGTCCTCACGCACCTCGACGTCGTAACCCTCGCGGCGCAGGGCGCGGGCGAGCGGCTCCGAGATGGACGCGTCATCCTCGGCGAGCAGTACACGGGTCATGGGCCGATGGTAGTCCGATGTACCGAGGGCGAGGGGCGGACCAGCACGGATGGGCGACGGCGGGGCCCGATCCGCGCCCCGCTCGCGCGCCCGGGACGCGGGCGCGCGAGCGCGGGCGGGGTCGCACAGGAGGCTGTAAAGGGTTCCCCCGCGGAGTGTGAGCGTTGTCTCACCCCTCCCAACGGGCCGCCGAGCGGACGTATGGTGTCCGGAACGTCCAACGCACTACCCAGGATCCGAGGCGCCGAACTGACGCCGTCGGTCCTTGTTGTGTGCGGGCCCGGCATCACCGGTTCCGCACACGGTGCAAGACCTGTCGACCGGGTCCGCCGGCCGCCTCGCCGCGGCACGGGGGGCGTGGATCCGGTGTTCGCCCTGCCTCGGCCCTCTTCGGGAGCGCCGGCCCTCCGGACGTGAGGGCGGCAGGACGGCGACGGTGCCGGTCATCCCCCACCCGGGCGCCCACCGAGTCCTCGGAGGCGTCCCGAGAAGCAAGGAACCACCATGGCGTCCAGCCTGACGAAGGACGCCGCCCAGCAGGGCACCCCTGCGAACGGCGGCAAGACCTTCTTCGGCCACCCCCGCGGCCTGGCCACTCTCTTCATGACCGAGATGTGGGAGCGCTTCAGCTTCTACGGCATGCGTGCCCTGCTCGTCCTGTACCTGATCTCCGGTGGTGCGGACGCCAAGGTGGGGTCGCAGGGCGGCGGTCTGGCCATGACGGCGGTCTCCGCCTCGGCGATCTACGCCGTCTACATGGCCCTGGTGTACCTGCTCGCCATGCCCGGCGGCTGGTTCGGCGACCGGGTCTGGGGTCCCCGCAAGACGGTGATCGTCGGCGCGTGCGTGGTCATCGCGGGCCACATCGTCCTGGCCGTCCCCGGCCCGACGTTCTTCGCCGGTCTGGCGATGGTGGCGTGCGGCTCCGGCCTGCTGAAGTCCAACATCTCCACGATGGTGGGCCATCTCTACGACGGCCCGCAGGACCCGCGCCGGGACGGCGGTTTCACCGTCTTCTACATGAGCATCAACATCGGGTCCATGGCCGCCCCGCTCGTCGTCGGCGGCATCGGCCAGGGCATCAACTGGCACTTGGGCTTCGCGACCGCGGCGCTGGGCATGGCGCTGGGTCTGGTCCAGTTCCTGATCGGCACCCGGAACCTCGACCCGAGGAGCAGCCAGGTCCCGAGCCCGCTGTCCGCCCAGGAGCGCACCAGCTGGCTGCGCAAGGGCCTGATCTGGGCCGCCGTCGCCGCGGTCTTCTACGGCATCGTCGCGGGCTCCGGTCACTTCACGCTCAACTGGGCGCTGATCCCGCTGGCCGTCATCGGCATCTGCGTGCCGTGCTTCGTGCTGCTGCGCATCAAGCGGGACAAGGAGCTGACCTCGACCGAGCAGGCCAAGGTCAGCAGCTACGTGTGGTTCTTCGTCGCCGCCGCGGTCTTCTGGATGATCTTCGACCAGGCGGGTTCGACGCTGAACGTCTTCGCCGAGAAGAACACCGCGGACTCGGTCTTCGGCTGGGCCTACCCCTCCTCGTTCCTGCAGTCGGTCAACCCGATGTGGGTGCTGGCCCTGGCCCCGGTCTTCGCCTCGGCGTGGCTGGCGCTGGCCCGCCGCAACCGCGAGCCCAGCACGCCGGTGAAGTTCGCCATGGCGATGGTGCTGATCGGCGCCTCGTACTTCTTCTTCCTCGTGCCGATCGCGATGTCCTCGGACGGCAGCAAGGTCAGCCCGATGTGGCTGATCACCGTCTACGGCCTGCAGACGATGGGCGAGCTGTGCCTGTCCCCGGTCGGCCTGTCGGTGACGACGAAGCTGGCGCCGCAGAAGTACGCCAGCCAGATGATGGGTGTCTGGTTCCTCGCCGTCACCGCGGGCGACAGCGTCATCTCCCTGGTGTCCATCGGGGGCGCGGACCTCAGCGGTGTGGGGGTGCTCGTCACCGAGGCCGCGCTGGCCGTCCTGGCCGGACTCGCGGTCTTCATGTACCGCAAGAAGATCACCCCGCTCATGGGGGACGTGCACTGATCCGTTCCCGGTGACGGAGGAAGGGCCCGGCGCGCTGGTGCGTGCCGGGCCCTTCCGTATGCCGGTTCCGTATGCCGGTTTCCTGTGGCCTGTCCTGTCGGGTGCGGTCCTACGGGTCAGCGGCGCAGTCGCCGCGGAGTGAAGGTGAGGGCCGCGGCGCCGAGCAGGACGACGGTGCCGGCGAGCACGCCGAGGGCGGTCAGCGCACCGTGGTCGGCCGCGCCGGTCTGGGCCAGGCCGCCCGTGCTGCCACTGCCGTTGCCGCCGGAGGCACTGGCCGGTCCGGTCGAGCCGCCGCCGGAGGACGCGCCGCCCGCCGCACCGCCGGAGGTGCCGCCGGTCGAGCCGCCCGAGGTGCCGCCGGGCTGCGCCGCGGTGTCCAGGGTGAGCGAGGCGCCGGGGTCCTTCTCCGGGGTGCAGGTGGTGGTCGTCCCGAGGGCGTTGACGGTCAGCACGCCCGGGGTGAGGGTGGCCCGGCCGGTGGCGCCGGGCTTGTAGCTGCCCTTGAGGTCGGGGATCTCGATGGGCTGACCGGCCTTGATGGGCTGGGCGTTGGTGGGGCCCGCCACCGTGACGGCGCCCTTGTCGGCGCCGCCCACCTTCACGTCCATGGACGGTTTGACCGAGTTCTTGGGGATGTCCGCCGGGCTGTCCATGACGGACTTGGCGAAGTGCACGGTCAGGTCGTAGGCGCCGCCCTTCTTGACGCCGTCGATCTGGACCGGCGAGGTCGCCTTCTTGTCGCCGATGGGCGTCTTGCAGGCGTACGGGACCGGCACCTCCTTGCCCTTGTAGGCGGTGCCGTCGGGGTCGCCGCCCGAGGTGCCGGAACTGCCGCCTGTGCTGCCGCCGGTCCCGCCGGTGGAACCGGAACCTCCGCTGCTGCCGCCGGAGGTGGTGCCACCGGCGCTCGTCCCGCCGCTGCCCGTTCCCCCACCGGTCGTGCCGCCGGAGCTGCCGCCGTCGTCCGTGACCTTGATGGTGACCGCCGGGTGCACCGCCTCCTTGGGCGTGCACTTGGTGTCCGTGGAGATCGGCTTGCTGACGTTGATGTTGTAGGCACCGGGCGTCAGCGTGACCTCGCCTGGCGCGGTGAGTTTCAGCGTGCCCTTCATGGCGGACAGTTTCATCGGGCTGTTCTTCGGGATCGGCGGGTTCTGCCGCGGGCCCTGCATCGCCAGGTCCCCGGTCTGCGCCCCGGCGACCTTGAGCGTGCCGGTCGGCTGGACGGTGTCCTTGTCCAGATCGAGGATGCCGGGGTTCTGCGAGGCCGCCTGGACCGTCGTCCAGACCACCTCGACCGCGTCGCCGACCTTGGCGGTCGCGGGCGCGCTCACCTCGACCTTGGTGGTGCCCTCGACGGGCGGCAGCCCCGATATCGGCGGCGGCTGACACTCCGTCCGGTACGCCACCTCGGCCGCCTGGGCGGGCCCGGCGACGGTCACCACACCCGCCCCGGCGAGCATCAGCGCGGCCGCCGCGGCGGTGGCCGCTCGTCTGTGTTGCCCGGTCGGCCCGGCGGGCCTGGTCAGCCTCATCAACGTCATCACGTCATCACGAACCTTTCGACGGGGGTCGTTCGGTTGCGGTGCTGGACGGTGCGGTGTCCGGGGTGAACCACGGCAGTACGGCGGCGCCGTCCGGTGCGGTGTCGGTGCTGGTGCTGGTGCTGGTGCCGGGTTCTTTGTCGTATGCGTCGCCGTACGCGTTGTCGTACGCGTACGCGTCCCGCCGCCGGCGCCGCTGACGGTCCGGGTGGGCACGCCGGCTGCGCGAGGGCCGATGGGTGCGTGGGGTGCGTGGGGTCTTTGTGCTGTCCGGGGCGGTCCGGGCACGGTCGGGGGCGCCCGGACGGGGCGGGCGGACGCGGTCGACGACCGCCATCCCGATCCGGAACACCACCGCCGGGACGACGATGCACAGCAGCAGCCAGAAGAGCGTCACGCCCCACGGCCGGCCGACCTCCCACGGCTGCTCGACCAGCAGCCTGCCGCCGTACTTGAGGGAGACGAGATAGTCCCCGTGCGCCCCGGCGGCCAGTTCCACCGGGAGCCGGACCTCGGCCTTCCGCCCGGCGGGGACGCTCCCCCGCCACCGCTGGTCGTCCCACTGGGGCGCGAAGACGCCGTGCGAGGTGCCGACCTGGAATACCGGGTCCTTGGCCGGCGTCGAGCCCAAGTTGCCGACGGTGACGACCAGTTCGCGCTGCGGCGGGGCGCCGAACCAGGTGAGGAGTCCGCTGCTGCCGGTCAGCCGGGGCTGCGCCAGGACGGCCAGGCGGGCGGCGCTGACATCCTGGGGCAGCGGCGCGACCGGGTGCCCGGCCACCTTGAACGCGGCGTCCGCGGCGGCCGCCGGGCCGGTCACGGCCGCCACGTGCACCACGCAAGGGCAGGGCTTGGGCGGTTCGGCGACCGGCAGCGGCGTGGCGAACGCGCCCCGGTCGTCGGTGGTGACGGTCCGGCCGTCGCCGTTGGCACAGGAGTTGGTGCCGCCGATCATGTTCTGTCCGCAGATCAGCAGCGTCAGCAGGGTGTGCGGGCGCCAGCCCCGCCCGGTGACGGTGATGCTGCCGCCGGCGCCCGCCTGGCTCTGCGAGACCGCCGCGGCCGGCGGGTCGGCGGCCGCGGCGGCGTACGCGGGCGGACCGGGCGGCAGGACCGGGAGCAGCGCGAGGACGAGGGAGGCGAGCAGGGCGGGGGCACGGCCGCGGCGCCGGGGGGCGGGAGCGGTGACGGGTGCGCTGGAGACCATGGGTGCGGCGGGGGCAGCAGATGTGGCGGGCGCCGGTCGCTTGGTACGCGCCGCGCCTGCCCCGTCCGTCCTACCCACCCCGCCCGCCTGGTACTTCTCGCCGCTCCCGCCCGGGTCGTGCTTCTCGCCGTTCACCTGCGCACCCCTGATCCCGCCCTCGTGGCCGTCGTACTTCCCGTCGTCGTGGCGTCCGGCACCCCGGGCTTCCGCATTCCGGGCTTCGGCATCCCGGCGTTCGGCATCCCGGCTTCCGTCGTCCGGGGGCCCTGGGCCGGGGGTTCCTCCCTCGGGCTCGGTGCGGCGGCCCCGGACGCCCCGTCCGCCCGTCCCGCGCCGTCGGCCGCCTCGTCCGGCGCTCCCCCGCCGTCGCCCGTACCGACCGCACCGCCCATACGGACCGCACCGTCCGTATCGCCCGTGCGGCCGTTGCGTCTGCGCCGTCGTACGACCGCCCAGCCGCCCCCGCCGGCGGCCAGGAGGGCCAGGAGTGCGGCCCCGGCGCCCCAGGGGGCGGCGGTGTACGAGGCGGTCGCGGTGTCGTGTGCGCCGTCCGCGGCGGTGGCGGTGAGGCGGATGTCGACGGCGTCCAGGGCGGGCGGATCGGGCCAGGTCTCGGTCCGGTCGGCGCGGGCGCCGGGCGGCAGGACGCCGGGCAGGGTGCGGGCGGGGCGGCGCAGCAGGGGCCCGAAGAGGCCGTCGGCGCGAACCGCCAGCCGCGGCCGGAGGGCGGTGTTGCCGCGGTTCACGAGGGTGTAGTGGATCACCGCGGCGCTCCCCCGCCGGGTCACCGACACCTGCTCGACGGTGAGCGCGGACAGCGTGGGGCCGGTCACCCGCAGCCGTAACGGGATACGGGTCCGTACGCCGGGCGCGGTCCCGGTGACGGTGAGCGTGCCGGGGTGGCTGCCGGGAGTGGCGGTGCGCGGCACGGTCACCGTGAACGGGACACTGGCCCGCGTCCGCGGCGGAACCGTCACCTCCGGGGTGCCGAAGGCGAGCCATGCACCGGCGCCGTCCGCGCCGTCGCCCGCCAGGCGCACGGTGACCGGCCGACCGGACGGGTTGCGGACGGCCAGCCGGTCGGTGAGGGCGGCGCCCGGCGGGCCCTCCAGATAGAAGGACGTCCGGGCGGTCCCGGTGGGCGCGGCGGACCAGCCCGGCGCGGCGGGGGCGGACGGCCCGGCCCGGACGGCGGCGGGCGGTGCGGCCGCGGCCGCCGCGGGGGCCGCGAGGACGACGGCGGCCGCGAGGACCGCGCCGGTGGCCGCGGTGCGGGGACGGAACGGCATCGGCGGCTCCCGGTGCGGGTCAGGCGCGTTGGTGACGGCGGGTCAGCCAGAGGACTCCGGCCGCGCCGGCGAGCAGCACGGTGCCGCCGAGGGTGCCCAGGGCGAGGGCGGAGTCCGCCGGTCCGGTCTGCGGCAGCCGGCCACCGCCGGTCGAGCCGCCGGCCGTCGCGGCGCCACCGCTGCCTCCGGAACCACCGGAACTGCCGGAACCGCCGCCGCCCTTGACGTCCAGGGTCAGCGAGGGCTTGGGGTGGTTGCTCGGGGTGCAGGTGGTGGTGGTGCCCAGTGCCTTGATGGTGAGCGTGGAGGCGGTGAAGGTGACGTTCCCGCTCGCCTTCGGGGTGTACGTACCGCTCAGGTCGCTTATCTTGATCGGCGTGTTGGCGGGGATCGCCTGGGCGTTGGGCGGCCCGGTGACCTGCACGGTGCCGTGCTCCGCGCCGCCCAGCTGGATCAGCGCGCTGGGCTTCATGGCGCCCTTGCCCAGTTCGACGGGGCTGGAGGAGACGCCCTTCTGGAACGACATCACGAGCTTGTACGCCCCGCCGGCGGGCGTTCCCTTGATGTCTATGGGCGAGACCGCCCCCTTGTTGCCGATCGGCGTTTTGCACTGGTAGTTGACGTCGACGACCGCGGCGTGTGCGGCGGGTGCGGCGAACAGCACCGCGGATCCGGCCGCCGTCGCCGCGGCCAGGGCCAGCCCGGCCGCCCGCCGCGGCCGCCTGCCGTGTTGTGCGTGGAAGCGGGCCACCTCGAGTTCCCCTTCTCCCGGTTCGGCGCGCCGCCGGATATTACTGACGGCACATCAGATTGGGCGCTCAAGGTACGCCCGGGAGGTTGTCGAGGGAAGGCACCGCACAGCCCTGATGCGGGGCCGCGGCCGGTTCCGTTCGGAAGGGGGCCCGCCCCTGCCCCGAACGGCCCCGTGCACGCAGAAGCGCGGGCCCGCGGGCCCGCGCTCACTCTCTCCCCGTTCACCGCCCCTTCAGGAGGGCGCGGCCAGCTCCGCCCAGACGGTCTTGCCCGCGCCGTCGGCGTTGCGCACCACGCCCCAGTCCAGGCACAGCCGCTGCACGATGAACATGCCGTGGCCGCCGGGCCGTCCGGGGCGGTGCGGGCTGCGCGGCGCCGGGGAGCCCGCGCCCAGGTCGCTGACCTCCAGGCGGAGCACCTTGGCCGCGCAGCGCAGCCGCAGCTCCTCGGGGCCCTCGGCGTGCAGGCAGGCATTGGTGACGAGCTCGGAGACGACGAGCAGGACGTCCTCGGCCGCGGCCCGCTGGTCGGCGGTCGCGGCCGGCAGCCAGCCCCAGTCGTGCAGCGCCTCCCGGGCGAAGTCGCGGGCCCGTGCCACGGCGCCTCGGGTGCCCGCCAGGCGCAGCCGGCGGATCTGACCCGACGGGACGGTGGCGGAGGGGCCGGCGGCGGAAGCGCCGGCGCCGCCCGGCTCCGGGCCGAGATCGCCCGGCGGGTACGGCCGGGTGGTGCTCATCAGCGCTTCACCTCACCGATTCGCCTGTTCACGGACAACAGATAACTGACTGATTCAACGGATTCAGGTGTCTCCTGCCCGACCGGACCGTGAGAACACCCACTTCTTGGGTACGGAAGTTGTGACTCCGACTACGCGCCCGGAACGTATCCTTCCGGACGCCGCGGCCGGTCAATCGGCCAGGGCCGCGTCGAGCGAGTCGTGCACGGTGAAAACCGCTTCCGCGCCGGTGATCTCGAATACCCGGGCCACCACCGGCTGCATCCCGGCCAGATGGACGCCGCCCCCCGCGGCCTCTGCTTTCAGCCGGGCACCGAGCAGGACGTTGAGTCCGGTGGAGTCCATGAATTCGAGCGGTGAGCAGTCGACCACGAGGCGTGCATATCCGTCGTCGACACAGCCTTCCAGTGATTCCCGCAGCAGATCCGCGGTGTGGTGATCCAACTCACCCGCGACGGTCACGACCGCGCTGGGGCCGTGATGGCGGATCTCGACGTGAAGCCGACCCCGGCTTGCACTGCCGACCGTCCCGCGGTCCATGCGAGCGCACCCCTCTTGCTGGCTAGACGACTGTTTTTGGTGACGACCTTGCTCATGACTGCGCGCGTCGAACCCTACGCCTTCCTGACGCGCGTCGGTAGCCGTAGATCGGGCATAGCGAAGGATTGCGGACAAGACGCACTTGCCTTCTTCCATCGAAGCCAGGTAGGCGTAGAAGGACACATTCGAAACGGCCGGCTTTGGAGGCGCCGCACACCGCAGCTTCACGCAGAGGCTTCGGCAGCCATATGCCGAGAACGATGGAGGAGACACATGTCACCCCGGCTCGACGAATTGCGCATCGAGGACGAGCAGAGCCCCGCATCGTCGACACCTCGGTCCGATGTGACCGGACACATTCCTTCCCAGTCGCACGCCGCGGCCGCAGAGCCGGTGGGCGTGCCCGACATCGACGGACTGCCCGAGATCCCACCGTTCGACGAAGTGGGTCCGGTGGACGCGCGGGCCCTGTCGAAAACCCTCTTCGAGCGCCTGGAATCGCTGGAAGAAGGCACCCACGAATTCGCGTACGTCCGCAACACCCTGGTCGAGCTGAACCTCGCGCTGGTGAAGTTCGCGGCCTCCCGGTTCCGCTCCCGCAGCGAGCCCATGGAGGACATCGTCCAGGTCGGCACGATCGGTCTGATCAAGGCCATCGACCGCTTCGAGCTCACCCGCGGCGTGGAGTTCCCGACGTTCGCGATGCCGACCATCGTCGGCGAGATCAAGCGTTTCTTCCGCGACACCAGCTGGTCCGTGCGGGTTCCCCGGCGCCTTCAGGAACTCCGTCTGGACCTGGCCAAAGCGGGCGACGAACTGGCGCAGAAGCTGGACCGGGCACCCACGGTCGGTGAACTCGCCGAACGCCTCGACATCACCAAGGACGAGGTCGTCGAAGGGATGGCCGCGAGCAACGCCTACACCGCGAGCTCGCTGGACGCCCAGCCCGAGGAGGACGACAGCGAGGGCGCGCTGGCCGACCGGATCGGTTATGAGGACAACGGCCTCGAAGGCATCGAATACGTCGAATCGCTGAAGCCGCTGATCGCCGAACTCCCCGCGCGCGACCGGAAGATCCTCTCGCTGCGATTCGTGGCCAATATGACGCAGTCCGAGATCGGCGAGGAACTGGGCATTTCCCAGATGCACGTCTCCCGGCTGCTCTCCCGCACCCTCGTCCGGCTCCGCAAGGGGCTGATGATCGAGGAGTAGCCTCCGCGGTCGGGGCCGGTCCCCGAGGCCGGCGGACGCCCGTGCACACGAGGGCCCGCCCCGGAATCGTCCGGGACGGGCCCTCTGTGTGCCCGCGGCGCAGTGCGCCGTCCTCAGAGGCGAACGCCCTTGTGCCAGACGTCCGTTACCAGCGGCACACCCGGCCGGTAGGCGAGGTGGACGTGGGACGGGGCGTCCAGCAGGAGCAGGTCGGCGCGGGCGCCGGGGGCGATCCGGCCGACGTCGTCCCGGCGCAGCGCCCGGGCGCCGCCCGCGGTCGCCGCCCACACCGCCTCGTCGGGCGTCATCCCCATGTCGCGGACGGCCAGCGCGATGCAGAACGGCATCGAACTGGTGAAGGACGAGCCGGGGTTGCAGTCGGTGGAGAGCGCGACGGTGGCACCGGCGTCGAGCAGCGGGCGGGCGTCGGGCCACTGGGCGCGGGTGGAGAACTCGGCACCGGGGAGGAGCGTGGCGACGGTGTCGGACTGGGCCAGCGCGTCGATGTCGGCGTGGGTCAGGTGGGTGCAGTGGTCGGCGGAGGCGGCGCCCAGTTCGACGGCGAGCTGGACGCCGGGGCCGTGGCCGAGCTGGTTGGCGTGCACCCGCGGCACCAGGCCCCGGGCCTTGCCGGCGGTGAGGACGGCGCGGGCCTGGTCGCCGTCGAAGGCGCCGCGCTCGCAGAAGACGTCGACCCAACGGGCGTGCGGGGCGCAGGCGTCCAGCATCGGGCCGGTGACCAGCTCGACGTAGCCGGCCGGGTCGTCGGCGTAGTCGGGCGGGACGATGTGGGCGCCGAGGAAGGTGACCTCGTCGGTGTGGGCGGCGGCGATCCGCACCGCGCGGGCCTCGTCCTCGACGTTGAGGCCGTAGCCGGACTTGATCTCCTGGGTGGTGGTGCCCTGGCGGAGGCCCTCGGCGAGGTAGCGGGCGACGTTGGCGTGCAGGGCGTCGTCGGCGGCCGCGCGGGTGGCGGCGACGGTGGTGCGGATGCCGCCCGCGGAGTAAGGGCGGCCGGACATCCGGGCGTTGAACTCCTCGGTGCGGTCGCCGGCGAAGACCAGGTGGGAGTGGGAGTCGACGAAGCCGGGGAGGCCCGCCCGGCCGGCCGCGTCGACGGCGTTGTCGGTGGCGGGTGCTTTGCTTGAGGGACCGACCCAGGCGATGCGGTCGCCGTCGACGACGACCGCCGCGTCCTGGATCAGACCGAGGGGGCCTGCACCGAGGGAGGGGTCGTTGGTGACGAGCTGGGCGATGTGGGTGATGGCGGTGGTCGGCGCGGAGTTCGTCGTCATCGCGGGGGTGTTCTCCTTCGTCCGCGGGCGGCGCGGGCCGGGGGTGGGGAGGGCGGGGGTGGTCAGCCGCGCACTGCGGCGATGGCGTCGGCGAGGGCGGTGGGCACGTCGGGCACGCCGGTGTGCGTCCCTTCGCGGACGATCTGCCGGCCGGCCACGATGGTGTGCCGCACATCCGCCGCGGTGGCGGCGAATACGGCCGTCTCGGCGCCCAGCCGGGGCAGCGGTCCGGCGGTGCGTACGGAGTCCAGCCGGATCGTGGTGAGGTCGGCGAGGGCGCCCGGCGCGAGGGTGCCGGCGTCGTCCCAGCCGAGGGCGGCGTGCCCGTCGGCGGTGGCGGCGCGCAGCAGGGCGGCGGCCGTCCAGTGGCCCCGGGTGCGGGTGCGCAGCCGCTCGTTCAGCTCCATGGCGCGGGCCTCTTCGAGCAGGTCGACGACGGCGTGGCTGTCGCTGCCGAGGGAGAGCGGGCTGCCCTGCTCCTGGAGCGCCACGGCCGGGCCGATGCCGTCGGCGAGGTCCCGTTCGGTGGTCGGGCACATGCAGACGCCGGTGGTGCTGCCGCCGAGCAGGGCGATGTCCTGGTCGGTGAGGTGGGTGGCGTGCACGGCCGTGGTGCGCGGGCCCAGCACGCCGTGTTCGGCCAGCAGCTGGGTGGGGGTGCGGCCGTGGGCGGCCCGGCAGGCGTCGTTCTCGGCGGTCTGCTCGGAGAGGTGGACGTGCAGCGGCGCCTCCCGCCGCCGGGCCCAGTCGGCGACGGTGCCCAACTCCCCGGCGGGGACGGCGCGTACGGAGTGGACGGCGGCGCCGATCCGGGCGTGCTCGGAGCCCTTGAGGGCGTCGGCGCGCTCCGCCCAGGCGTCCGCGGTGCCGTCGGAGAAGCGCAGCTGGTGCCGGTTGGGCGGGTCGCCGAAGCCGGCGGAGAGGTAGGCGGTGTCGAGGAGGGTGATCCGGATGCCGGCGTCGGCGGCGGCCGCGAGCAGCGCCCGGCCCATCGCGTTGGGGTCGTCGTAGCGGGTGCCGCCGGGCGCGTGGTGGAGGTAGTGGAACTCCCCGACGCAGGTGATGCCGGCGAGCGCCATCTCGGCGTAGGCGGCGCGGGCGAGCGCGTAGTAGCTGTCCGGGGTGAGCCGTTCGGCGACGCCGTACATCACCTCGCGCCAGGTCCAGAAGGTCCCGCTGCCGACCTGGACGGTGCCGCGCAGCGCGCGGTGGAAGGCATGCGAATGGGCGTTGGCCAGGCCCGGGAGGGTCAGTCCGTACAGCGCCTCGGCGCCCGGCGGCGGTGCGGGCACCCCGGTGCGGACGGCCGTGATCCGCCCGTCCGCCACCTCCACGGCCACGCCTGGCTCGACGTGCGCGCCGAGCCAGGCGTGTTCGAGCCAGTAGGTCGTCGGTGTTGCCTGCGGCGTCAGCGGCACGCCAGCCCCTCCAGTACGTCGGCGAGTGCGGTGACCCCGGCGACGCAGTCGTCCTCGGTGGCCGCTTCGGCGGGCGAGTGCGAGACACCGGTGGGGTTGCGGACGAACAGCATGGCCGTGGGGACGGTTGCGGACAAAATACCCGCGTCGTGTCCGGCGCCGGTGCCCAGGACCGGTACGGGCCGGTCGCCCTTCTTGCCGAGGAGGGCGCCCAGTTCGTCCCGCAGGGCGTGCTGGAACTCCACGACGGGCGTGAAGGACTCGCGGACGACGTCCAGGTCGACGCCGTCGCGGGCGGCCCGCTCGGCGGCGGCCCGCTCGATCCCGGCGATCACGGTGTCCAGGGTGTCCTGGCCGGCCGCGCGGGCGTCCAGCCAGCCGCGGACGAGCGAGGGGATGGCGTTGACGCCGTTCGGTTCGACGCTGATCTTCCCGAAGGTGGCCAGGGCGCCGGCCAGCCGGGCCTGCTCGCGGGCGGCGAGCACGGTCGCGGCGTAGGAGAGCATCGGGTCGCGGCGGTCCTCCAGGCGGGTGGTGCCGGCGTGGTTGGCCTCGCCTCGGAAGTCGAACCGCCAGCGGCCGTGCGGCCAGATCGCGGAGGCGATGCCGACCGGGTCCCCGGACAGGTCGAGGGCGCGGCCCTGCTCGACGTGGAGTTCGACGAACGCGCCGATGGNGGCGAGCCGTTGCGGGTCGGGGCCGATCGCGTCGGGGTCGTGGCCGGCGCGCTCCATGGCCTGCGGGAGGGTGACGCCGTCGCCGTCCCGGAGGCGGTGCGCGGCCTCGGGGGTCAGCGCGCCGGCGGAGAGCCGGGAGCCGACGCAGGCGAGTCCGAAGCGGGCACCCTCCTCGTCGCCGAAGTTGACGATGGCCAGCGGCTTGGTGAACTGCGCTCCGCGGCCGCGGAGTTCGTCGAGCGCGGCGAAGGAGGAGACCACGCCGAGCGGGCCGTCGAAGGCGCCGCCGTCCGGGACGGAGTCCAGGTGCGAGCCGGTGACGACGGCCTCGCCGGGGGCCACGTCCTGGTAGGTGGCGGCGCCGAGCCAGGCCCACTGGTTGCCGTTGCGGTCGAGTTCGTAGGACAGGCCGCGGGCCTCGGCCTGGGCGCGGAACCACGCGCGGCAGTCGGTGTCCGCGCCGGTCCAGGCGAAGCGGCGGTAGCCCCCGGAGGAGGAGTCGCGGCCGAGCGGCCGCAGCTCCTCCCACATCTCGTGGAAGGAGCTCGGCACAGGGGGTGTCACGCGCGCTCGCCCTCGCCCTCGCGCATCGGGATGCGGACGCCGCGTTCGGCGGCCACTTCCTCCGCGCGCTCGTAGCCGGCGTCGACGTGCCGGATGACGCCCATGCCGGGGTCGTTGGTGAGCACCCGGCGGATCTTCTCGCCGGCCAGCGCGGTGCCGTCGGCGACCGTGACCTGCCCGGCGTGGATCGAGCGGCCCATGCCGACGCCGCCGCCGTGGTGCAGGGAGACCCAGGAGGCGCCGGAGGCGACGTTGACCATGGCGTTGAGCAGCGGCCAGTCGGCGATCGCGTCGGAGCCGTCCTTCATGGCCTCGGTCTCGCGGTAGGGGGAGGCGACGGAGCCGCAGTCGAGGTGGTCGCGCCCGATGGCCAGCGGCGCCTTCAGGGTGCCGTCGGCGACCATCTCGTTGAACCGCTCGCCGGCCTTGTCGCGTTCGCCGTAGCCGAGCCAGCAGATCCGGGCGGGCAGGCCCTGGAAGTGGACGCGCTCGCCGGCCAGCTTGATCCAGCGGGCCAGCGACTCGTTCTCGGGGAAGAGGTCGAGGATGGCGCGGTCGGTGGCCGCGATGTCGGCCGGGTCGCCGGAGAGCGCCGCCCAGCGGAACGGACCCTTGCCCTCGGCGAAGAGCGGCCGGATGTAGGCGGGGACGAAGCCGGGGAAGGCGAACGCCCGCTGGTATCCGGCCAGTTGGGCCTCGCCGCGGAGGGAGTTGCCGTAGTCGAAGACCTCGGCACCGGCGTCCAGGAAGCCGACCATGGCCTCGACGTGCCTGGCCATGGACTCGCGGGCACGCCGGGTGAAGTCGGCGGGCTTCTCGGCCGCGTAGGCCGCCATGTCGGCGAAGTCGATGCCGACGGGCAGGTAGGACAGCGGGTCGTGGGCGCTGGTCTGGTCGGTGACGATGTCGATCGGGGCGCCGTCGGCGAGCATCTGCGGCAGGAGTTCCGCGGCGTTGCCGAGGAGGCCGATGGAGAGCGGTTTGCGCTGGTCGCGGGCCTCGACGGCGAGCTGGAGGGCGTGCTGGAGGCTGTCCGCCCTCACGTCCAGGTAGCGGTGCTCGATGCGGCGCTCGATGGCGCGCGGGTCGCAGTCGATGCAGATCGCGACGCCGTCGTTCATGGTGACGGCGAGCGGCTGGGCGCCGCCCATGCCGCCGAGCCCGGCGGTGAGGGTGATGGTGCCGGCCAGCGATCCGCCGAACTTCTTGGCCGCGACCGCAGCGAAGGTCTCGTAGGTGCCCTGGAGGATGCCCTGGGTGCCGATGTAGATCCACGAGCCGGCGGTCATCTGGCCGTACATGGTGAGGCCGAGGGCCTCCAGGCGGCGGAACTCCTCCCAGTTGGCCCAGTCGCCGACGAGGTTGGAGTTGGCGATCAGGACGCGCGGGGCCCATTCGTGGGTCTGCATCACGCCGACCGGCCGGCCGGACTGGACGAGCATCGTCTCATCCTGCTTGAGCGTGGTCAGGGTGCGCACCATCGCGTCGAAGGAGCGCCAGTCGCGGGCGGCCTTGCCGGTGCCGCCGTAGACGACGAGCTGGTCCGGGTGCTCGGCCACCTCCGGGTCGAGGTTGTTCTGCAGCATGCGCAGCGCGGCTTCCTGCTGCCATCCCCGTGCACTCAGCTCCGTACCGCGCGGTGCCCGCACGGGTCGCGGTCCCGACATGGGCCGTGCCTCCCTGACTCGTGAATGGATTGACCTATTCACAGTCTGGCGCTCCTGAATACCGCTAGTCAACAGGGCGCGGCGGACGCTTTCCCCAGCCCGGATTTTTCGACTTGCCGGGCAGGAAAGTCGAGTGCTAGCTTTCCGAGTGGGAAAGTTGAACGGGCGCCGCCGGCGGACCCGTTCCTCCCGTCCGACACGGACAGTCCGACACGTCTAACGGGGAGGCGAAGGACATGACGACAACGATGGACGCCGAGCGGGCCTGGCAGGATCTCCAGCGCATCCGGGTCCCGCAGGAGCGGGTGTACGACGAGGTCGAGCGCTGCGCGCAGAGCGACCGGCGGTCGACGTATCTGACGGCCGGCATCATGTGGCTCTTCCTCGCCAGCTACGGCCTCAAGCTCCCACGCTGGGGCGAGATCCTGATCCTCGCCGCCTATATCGGCATCCTGACCGCCCTGGCGGTGGTCTACAGCCGACGGGCCCGGGTGCGGCTGCACCGCTCGCGGTACACCTGGCGCAGCTTCGCCACCTTCCTCGCGGGCGCGGTCCTCAGCGGCGGCACGATCCTCCTGACCGGCTTCCTGACCAGATGGCTGGCGCTGCCCTACGGCAGCCTGATCCAGGCCACCCTCTCCGCCGGCGCCTTCGTGCTCTTCGTCGGGCCCGCCAACCGCTGGGCGGTCAGCCCGCTCCGGAGCCGCGGGCTGGGCGAACGCCCCATGAGAACCGTCCATGAGGAGGTCCGCCCATGAGCACTCCCTCGGGCTTCGACGAACTGATCCACCCCTCCACGCGGCTGTCCGTCGTGGCCCTGCTCGCCGCCACGGAATGGGCCGACTTCCCGTTCATCCGCGACAGCCTCTCGCTCAGCGACTCCGCGCTCTCCAAGCAGCTCCACACGCTGGAGGAGGCCGGGTATCTGGAGATCCGCAAGGAGGGCGGCGGCCGCAAGCGGCGCACCAGGGTGCGGCTGACGGCCCGCGGCCGCACCGCCTTCGAAGGCCATGTCGCCGCGCTCCGCGCCATCGTCGAGGGCGCGGGCCCCACCGCCGCGGCCCACGCGACGCCCCAACAGCACGTGGAGGCCGGCCGATGACCACCACCGCACGTCCGGAGACCAGCACGATGACCACCACACCCACCGCCCCGGCCGGCGCCCCGCCGGTCGTCGAGACCCGCGGCCTGCGGATGTCGTACGGCAGCCGCGACGTCCTGCGCGGCGTCGACCTCGACATCCGGCGCGGCGAGATCTTCGCCCTGCTCGGGCCCAACGGCGCCGGGAAGACCACCACCGTCGAGATCTTGGAGGGCTTCCGGGAGCGCTCCGCCGGCGAGGTGCGCGTCCTCGGGACCGACCCGGCGCGCGCCGACGACGCCTGGCGCGGCCGGGTCGGACTGGTCCTGCAGTCCTGGCGGGACCACCGCCGCTGGCAGGTCGCCGAGCTGCTGACGCACTTCGCGACGTACTACGCCGACCCGCGCGACCCGGCCGAGCTGCTGGAGCTGGTCGGCCTCACCCAGCAGGCGCGGCAGCGGGTCGACCAGCTCTCCGGCGGCCAGCGCCGGCGGGTGGACGTCGCACTCGGCATCGTCGGCCGCCCCGAACTCCTCTTCCTGGACGAGCCCACCACCGGCTTCGACCCCGAGGCGCGCCGCGACTTCCACGACCTGGTCGAGCGCCTGGCCCGCGAGGAGGGCGTCACGATCCTGCTGACCACGCACGACCTGGCCGAGGCCGAGCGGCTGGCCGACCGGATAGCGATGCTGGTGGACGGCCGGATCCGGGCCTGCGGCACCCCGACCGAGCTCGCCCGGCGGGCCGCCGCGCAGGCCGAGGTCCGCTGGACGACGGCCGACGGCAGCCCGCGCCGCGAGCACACCGCGGACCCGTCCGGTCTGGTCTGGGAGCTCCACCGCGAGGCGGCCGGGCCGATCGCGGATCTGGAGGTGCGCCGGCCGACGCTGGAGGACACCTATCTGCACATGGTGCACCAGCGGGGCCAGGTCGACGACGAACAGCACACCGACTTCCCGGCCGGCAGCGCGACGGGGGAGGCAGCAGCATGAGGGGGACGGACATGACGACGGCGACCGACACCGGTCCGGGCACGACCACGGCGGCACAGGAGCACGGCACGGCGGGACGGGGCCACGGCCCGGCGGGCGGCGGCCGGAGCGGGGCCCGCTCCGGGCGGCTCCGCCCCTGGCAGGCGGGGATGCGGCGCGGCGGCATAGAAATCCGCCATCTGCTGCGCAACCGCAAGGAGTTGATGGGCTATGTCTCCAACATCGTGGTGGCGCTGGTGCTCGCCGGCTTCATCAGCGACGACGTGCCCGGCACCAAGATCCCGATGGCGCAGCTGACCCTCGCCGGCTTCTCCGCCTATCTGCTGTTCCAGATCGGCCTGCTCAACCTCCCGCAGGTCCTGGTGACCGAGCGGGAAGAGGGCACTCTGCTGCGGCTGCGGGCCACCCCCGGCGGCATACCGGCATATCTGATCGCCAAGTCGCTGCTGATCGTGGTCATGGCGCTGGCCACCCTGGTGGTCCTGCTGGGCGCCGCCGCCGCACTGGTGAACGGCCCGCTGCCGCACAGTCCGGCCGGCTGGCTGACGCTGCTGTGGGTCACCGCCCTCGGTCTGCTCGCCGTCGTCCCGCTGGGCGCGGCGATCGGCGCGGTGCTCCCCAACCCGCGCGAGGCCCTGGCGATGATCATGCTGCCCTCGATGGCGCTGCTGATCACGTCGGGTGCGATGTTCCCGATATCCAAGATGCCGGTGGTGGTCCAGAACATCGCCTCGGTCTTCCCGCTCCGGTGGATGGCGCAGGGCCTGCGCGCGGCCCTGCTGCCGGACGCCGCCCGCGCCGCGGAACCGAGCGGCTCCTGGCAGCTGCCGACGGTCGCCCTCGTCCTGGTCGCCTGGGCCGTCCTGGGCTTCCTCCTGGCCGTCCCGCTCCTGCGCCGCGCCGCCCGCCGCGAGTCCGGCTCCCGCCTGACCGCCCGCCAGCACAAGGCCCAACTCAGCGGGGCGACGGGGGCGTAGGGGCGACGCGGGCGGGGACCGGGATGGGTGCGGGTCGGCTCGGCGCCTGCGGGGGCCCGGGGCCGTCGCCCGGGGCCGTGGTCATGCGCGTTGCGCGGTCCCGCCGTATGGGGCCTGGGCGGCCCGGGGTCCGCGTAGTCCGGCGGGCGCCGGCCCTGTCGCCGCCCCCGGCGCCTGCCGAGCTGACGCCGGTCCTGGCCAGCCCGATCCGCCTCGCTGCCCCGAAGCGGTGAGCGGGCCGAAGCGGTGAGCGGGCCGAACGCGTTCGCGGCGAGCCGGGGCCTTTCACGGCGAACCCGGGGCCGGTCGCCACGAGGCCAGGGCCGTTCACGGCGAAGCCGGGCCGGTCGCCGCGAGGCCGAGCCGGTCGCCGCGAGGCCCCCGGCGAGCGGCGGCACAGAATCCGCACAACATGCGCACTGGATAGCCGCTGACCTCCCGCTTCGTCCGTGGCGCGAGGCCCCCGCCGGATGATGGAGTTGAGCCATGACCTTCACGGACCGAGACCGTGCCGTTCAGGCCGCCCTCGCCCAGGGGCTGATCGGCTCCCGGCAGCCGGTTGCCGGGCTGCTGGACATCGCCGGCATCCGCCGCTCGGCAGCCGAACTCCGCACCGCCTTCGAGGAGTTCACCGCCCCGGGCACCCAGGTGCTGCACGCGTTCGCGGTGAAGGCCGCCTCGCTGGTGCCCGTGCTGCGGCTGCTGGCACAGGAGGGCATCGGCTGCGAGGTCGCCAGCCCCGGTGAGCTGGCACTGGCCCGGGCCGCCGCCGTCCCGGCCCGGCACACCGTCCTGGACTCCCCCGCCAAGACCCTCCCCGAGCTCCGCGAGGCACTGGCCCTGGGCATCGCCGTCAACGTCGACAACCACGAGGAACTCTCCCGTATCGACCGGATGATGGCCTCGGCCCCGTCCACCGCGCCGATCGGACTGCGGGTCAACCCGCAGATCGGCGGCGGCAGCATCGGCGCGATGAGCACCGCCACCGACACCTCCAAGTTCGGGATCCCGCTGCGCGACCCGGGCGCCCGCGAGTGGGTCGTCCGGGCCTGCCTCGACCGCCCGTGGCTGAGTCGGCTGCACGCCCACGTCGGCTCCCAGGGCATGCCGCTGGAGCGGATGGCGGAGGGCGTCCGGGCGCTCTACGACCTCGCCGAGGAGATCAACGAGCAGGCCGGCGGCCGCCGGATCATCACCCTCGACATCGGCGGCGGCCTGCCCGTCAACTTCTCCTCGGACACCGTCACCCCCACCTACCGGGAGTACGCCGCGGTGCTCCGCTCGGCGGTCCCCGGGCTGTTCTCCGGGCGGTACGGGCTGGTCACCGAGTTCGGGCGGTCACTGCTGGCCAAGCACGGCATGGTCCTGGCCCGCGTCGAGTACGCGAAGTGGGCCGGCGGCCGGCCGATCGCCCTCACCCACGCCGGGGCACAGGTCGCCACCCGTACGGTCTTCGCGCCCGCGTCCTGGCCGATCCGGGTGGCGGCGTACGACGCCGTCGGCCGCCCGAAGAGCGGGGCGCCGGTTCCGCAGGACATCGCCGGCCCGTGCTGCTTCGCCGGCGACCTGGTGGCCGAGAACCGCCCGCTGCCCCTTCTGGAGTCCGGCGACCACGTCGCCCTCCTGGACACCGGTGCGTACTACTTCTCCACCCACTTCGCCTACAACTCCCTCCCCCGACCCGGCGTTTACGGCTACGCCCCGGGCCCCGACGGCACGTTCGCCTTCGCGACCGTCCGCACCCCGCAGACCCTGGAGGAACTCACCGCGGAAAGCGGCGCCGAGCACGCCAACGCCCTGCGAACGCTGGCCCTGGGCTGACCGGCGACGCCCCGCCCCGCCGTCGCACCCCGCCGGTGCGCCGCCGACCACTCGCCGAGGGCCGCAGCCCTCCCGGCCCCGCCGAAAGCGGGCCTGGAAGCGAGCCCGAAAGCGGGCCCGAACAACACCGGAGAGGGGCCGGTCCGCCCCGGGACCGGAGCCGTCAGCCCGACAGCCCGACAACTGTAGGACGCCGTCAGGGAACCGTACGAAGCGACCAGCGCGAGCGGCCTGAACGAGACCGGAAGCGCGCCTGATCAGGCCCCGAGACGCCCGTCAGGCCCGAGACCGCCCCGCCCCGGATGCCCCCACCCCGAGGCGCCGCCGCCCCCGAGCCCCGTCCTCACTCCACGAACAGCCCCCGTTCCGCTGCCTTGGTGTCGAATTCCTCCAGGCGGGACTGGGCGTCGGGGAGGTCGTCGCACATCGCTTCCAGGAGGACGCGACCCAGGAGCATCGGGGCGCAGGCAGTGTCGAAGGCCAGGCCGGTGCCGACCGGCGCCGGGAGGAGCAGGTCGGTGTGGTGGGCGACCGGGGCGAAGGCGCTGTCGGCGACGGTGACGACGGTGAGCCCGGCGGTGCGGGCATAGGCGAGGGCGTCGATGACCTCGCGGGGGTGGCGGGGCAGGGCGAAGCAGAGGAGGGCGGAAGCCCCGGCGCGGACCGCGGCGTCGATGCGGTCGGTGAGCATGGTGCCGCCCTCGTCGAGCAGCCGGACGTCGGGGTGCACCTTCCGGGCGAAGTACGCGAAACCGGCGGCCTGGGCGGTGGCGGCGCGCAGGCCGAGCACCGGGAGTGGGCGGGAGGCGGCGAGCAGCCGGCCGGCCTCGGTGACCGGCCCGGGGTCGGCGAGGGCCTCCGCGAGGTGCCGGAGGTTGTCGATCTCCGCCTGGACGGCCTGCTGGTACTCGTTGTGCGCGCCGGGGCCGCCGGGCTTCCCTGCGGGCGCGACGTCCCGCAGGTGGCGGCGGAGCGCCGGGTAGCCGTCGAAGCCGAGCGCGACGGCGAAGCGGGTGACGGACGGCTGGCTGACACCGGCCAGTTCGGCCAGTTCGACGCTGGAGAGGAACGGCGCGTCGGCGGCCCGCCGCACCATGCAGTGGGCGATCCGGCGCTGAGTGGGCGTCAGCCGGTGCCCTTCGAACAGCCGCTGAAGACGGGCCGCGGTCCCGGCCCCGGACCCCGTACCGGCCCCGGTACCCATGGCTCCGGTGGCCGTGGCCCCACCGCCGGTTCCACCACCGCCACCGCCACCGCCGACACCGGCGCCGCCCACCCCCGCACGCCCCGCCGCGATCGCGCCGCTGCCCTCGTCGCTGCGGACGCCGTTGTCCCCGTCCCCGCTCATCGCCTCTTCTTCCCGGCCCGGTACGGGGCCTTGACGTCGGTGCACCGACTGTACGGAATTCCTCGGTGGCGGCGGTTCCGGACCGCGCCGTGGAGACCGCCCCGCCCCGCCCCCGCGACCAGGCGAATCCCCACCCACCTATTGACCTTCCATTCATCGGCCCTGATTCTGCATGGATTCATGCATACGGATTCATGCACACAGTACGGCGGAAGAGGCGGCGCCCATGGCAGGCATGGCAGGCATGATCGAGCAGCACTCGATCGATGTCGTCCCCGACGACGCACGGCACGGCAGTCCGGTCAGCCAGTTCACCCTCTGGCTCGGCGCCAACCTCCAGATCACCGCCGTCGTCACCGGCGCACTGGCCGTGGTCTTCGGCGCCCACGCCTTCTGGGCCGCGATCGGCCTGCTGCTGGGCAACCTTGCGGGCGGGGCGGTGATGGCCCTGCACTCCGCACAGGGGCCGCGGCTCGGACTGCCGCAGATGATCACCTCGCGGGCGCAGTTCGGGGTGCGCGGGGCGGTGGTGCCGCTGGCGCTGGTCGTCGTGATGTACATCGGCTTCTTCGCCAGCGGCAGCGTGCTGGCCGGGCAGGCGGTGGGCGAGCTGACGCACCTGGGCGGCACGGCCGGGATCGTGCTGTTCGCCGCGGTCACCGCGCTCGCCGCGGCCGTCGGCTACCGCCTCATCCATCTGCTCGGCAAGGTCGCCGGCCTGGTCTGCGCGCTGGCCTTCGTCTACCTCGGCATCCGGCTGCTGCAGCGCGCCGACCTCGCCGCGCTGCTGCACGACCGCGGCTTCGGACTGCCGGTCTTCCTGCTCGCGGTCTCGCTCTCGGCCTCCTGGCAGCTGGCGTTCGGCCCGTACGTGGCGGACTACTCCCGCTATCTGCCGCGGCACACCTCGACCCGGGCGACCTTCTGGTGGACGCTGGGCGGCTCGGTGCTGGGTGCGCAGTGGTCGATGACCTTCGGGGCGCTGGCGGCCGCCGCGGCGCCGGGCGCGTTCGTCGGCCACGAGGTGGGCTATGTCGTCGGACTGGGCGGCACCGGGCTGATCGCCTCGTTCCTCTACTTCGTCATCGCCCTCGGCAAGCTCACCATCAACATCCTCAACACCTACGGCGGCTTCATGTCGCTGGTCACCAGCGTCAGCGGCTTCCGCGGGGCGGGGACGCGTCCGGCCGAAGGCGGGGGACGGACCCTCTCCGCGCGCGGCCGGTCCGCGTACATCGCCGGGATCATGGTGGCCGGCACCGCCGTCGCCCTGCTGGGCAAGGACTCCTTCCTCACCTCCTTCAAGGACTTCCTGCTCTTCCTGCTGACGTTCTTCACGCCCTGGTCGGCGATCAACCTCGTCGACTACTACCTGGTCTCCAAGGAGCGCTACGACCTGCCGGCGCTCAGCGACCCGGCCGGCCGGTACGGCGCCTGGAACGTCCGTACGCTGACCGTCTACGCCGTCGGCGTGCTCGCCCAGATCCCGTTCCTGGCCACGGCGTTCTACACCGGACCGCTGGTCGCCCCGCTCGGCGGCGCCGACGTCTCCTGGCTGATCGGGCTGGCGGTGCCCGCCGTCCTCTACTGGCTCACTGCCCGCCGCGATCCCGCAGACCCGGCGGAATCGGCAGACCCGGCAGACCCGGCGGAACCGGCACCGCGGTCCGGGGAGGGCCGGGCACCGGCCGGATCGGGGGGCTAGCCCTACCGCGCCGGCGCCGGCCCCGCCGTACGCTCGGCGCCATGGCGACATACGACCCTGAGCTGAAGAAGGAACTCGATGCCACCCTCCAGACCCGCAGGGAGCTGGGGCCGGAGTACGAGTCGGAGTTGGTGGAGTCCTTCCTGGAGAAGCTCGACAAGGACGTCGACCGGCGGGTGCGCCGACAACTGGCCGAGCAGCAGATGCAGGTGGCACGCGGCACGCTGCCGCCGCGCCGGGCGGGCGGCGGCACCGAGTTCTGGCAGCGGTTCGCGATCGCCGTGGTCTCGCTGGTGCTGGCCGTCCCGCTGTCCGCGATCGCCGTGGCCAACGCCGGGCTGGTCGGCCTGGTGGTGTGTTGGGGCGGCGTCGTCGGGGTCAACGCCATGCACAGCCTGGGGCTCCAGCGGCTGCTGACGAACCGGTCCGCGTCGCGGCCCGCGGAGGACTGGGACTAGGGCGCTTCCGACTTCCGACAGGTCAGGGCGCCGCCCACGGCCACGGTCCCGAAGCCCGCCGGAAGGACCGGAAAAAGATGATCGCGGGGACCGCCGCACCCCGGCCGGAGCCGGGGGCGGGACGACGGCGGTCCCCGCACGAGACGCGCGCCGGGTCAGGGCCGGTGTCGCATCCTGGCGATCATGGAGGTCCGGGAGCCGCTCCGGAGGTCCGTATCGCCTGCACACCAATGTGCCGGGAAAGTGTTAAGCCCGTGCTGCGCGCACGTGACACATACGTACATCTTGCGGCGACGAGCCGTTTCCTGACGGACACTTGACACCGCTGGCACCGCTGGCACCGCTGACACCGCGCCGGGCGCCGCACCCGGACGACGACGGCCGTTTCCCGGCCCCCGCCGCGGGCGCGGCGCCCGACGCGGCGCCGGCTACTTCCCGGCCCCGTGCGCCAGGTACGCCAGCAGGTCCTGACGGCTCACCACGCCCTTGGGCTTGCCCTCGACGAGCACGATCGCCGCGTCCGCGCCCTCCAGCACCGCCATCAGGTCGGCGACCGGCTCGCCCGAGCCGACCTGCGGCAGCGGCGGGCACATGTGCTTCTCCAGCGGGTCGGACAGCGAGGCGCGCTGGGTGAACAGCGCGTCCAGCAGCTCCCGTTCGACGACCGAGCCGACGACCTCGGCGGCCATCACGTCGGGGTGCCCGGCGCCCGGCTTGACGATCGGCATCTGCGAGACGCCGTACTCGCGCAGCACCTCGATCGCCTCGCCGACGGTCTCCTCCGGGTGCATGTGGACGAGCGAGGGCAGCGCGCCGCCCTCCTTGTACTGGAGGACCTCGCCGACCCGGGCGGCGGTGCCGCCCTCCTCCAGGAAGCCGTAGTCGGCCATCCACTCGTCGTTGAAGATCTTCGAGAGGTAGCCGCGGCCGCTGTCCGGGAGCAGGATGACCATCACGTCGTCCGGCCCGAGCCGCTCGGCGACCCGCAGACCGGCCACCACGGCCATCCCGCAGGAGCCGCCGACCAGCAGCCCCTCCTCCTTGGCCAGCCGCCGGGTCATCTGGAAGGCGTCCTTGTCGGAGACCGCCACGATCTCGTCGGCGACCGTGCGGTCGTAGGCGGTCGGCCAGAAGTCCTCGCCGACGCCCTCGATGAGGTACGGCCGGCCGGAGCCGCCGCTGTAGACGGAGCCCTCCGGGTCGGCGCCGACGACCTTGACCCGGCCCTCACTGGCGTCCTTCAGATAGCGGCCGGTGCCGCTGATGGTGCCGCCGGTGCCGACGCCGGCCACGAAGTGGGTGATCCGCCCGTCGGTCTGCGCCCACAGCTCCGGCCCGGTGGTCTCGTAGTGCGAGCGCGGGTTGTTGGGGTTGCTGTACTGGTCGGGCTTCCAGGCACCGGGCGTCTCGCGCACCAGCCGGTCGGAGACGTTGTAGTACGAGTCGGGGTGCTCGGGGTCCACCGCGGTCGGGCAGACCACCACCTCCGCGCCGTACGCCCGCAGCACATTGATCTTGTCCGTCGACACCTTGTCGGGGCAGACGAAGATGCACTTGTAGCCCTTCTGCTGGGCCACGATCGCCAGCCCCACGCCGGTGTTGCCGGAGGTGGGCTCCACGATGGTGCCGCCCGGCTGCAACTCGCCCGACTCCTCGGCGGCCTCGATCATCCGCACCGCGATCCGGTCCTTGACCGATCCGCCGGGGTTGAAGTACTCGACCTTCACCAGGACGGTCGCCTGGATCCCTTGAGTGACGTTGTTGAGCCGCACGAGCGGGGTGTTGCCGACGAGCTCAATCATCGATTCGTAAAACTGCACGGTGGTCTCCGCGGTCGGGGGCACGCTCTCCTGCGCCCGTGCAGCCAGCCTATTGCCCTGCCGGACCGGGCACCCGCGCGTGCGTTCGCAGGACTCCGTCGGGAGGCCGGTGCGTTGCGCGACGGCCCGGAACGGGCACCTACCCGGTGAAGGAGTTCTTGACCCGCACGAGCGCGTCCGGCCCCCGGGCCGCGGCGCGCCCGCGCTGCACGGGGAGGTGCCGGCCGATGGCGACGACGGTGACGACGGGGTCCAGGGCGCGCGTGGCACGGCGGATCGCGACCGCGGCCGCGTTCGGCGGCGGCGGGATCGGGCTGCTGGGCGTGGCCGGGGTGGGGCTGCTGCTGACCGAGGTCCGGCTGGCCCGCCGCACGGTCGGCGGCTCCAGCGACATCCCGCCCTGCGCCGACGGCCGCTACGGCGCCGCCTTCGGCCACCGCACCGACCGGCCCCCGCTGCGGCTGGGCTTCCTCGGCGACTCCACCGCCGCCGGCCAGGGCGTCCACCGCCCCTCCCAGACGCCCGGCGCGCTGCTCGCCTCCGGCCTGGCCGCGCTCGCCGAACTCCCCGTCGACCTGCGCAACGTGGCGCTGCCCGGCGCCCGCTCCGACGACCTGCCGCGTCAGGTCGAACTGCTGCTGGGGGAGGGCGAGACCCCCGACCTGTGCGTCATCATGATCGGCGCCAATGACGTCACCCGCCGGCTGCCGCCCGCGGAATCGGTGCGGCACCTGTCCGAGGCGGTACGGGTGCTGCGCGCGGCGGGCTGCGAGGTGATCGTCGGCACCTGCCCCGACCTGGGCACCATCGAGCCCGTCTACCAGCCGCTGCGCTGGGTGGCCCGCCGGCTCTCCCGGCAGCTGGCGGCCGCGCAGACCATCGGCGTGGTGGAGAACGGCGGCCGGACGGTGTCGCTGGGCGCGCTGCTCGGCCCGGAGTTCGAGGCACGGCCGCGGGAGCTGTTCGGTCCGGACAACTACCACCCGTCGGCGGAGGGGTACGCCACCGCCGCGATGGCGGTGTTCCCGACGCTGTGCGCGGCGCTGGGGCTGTGGCCCGAGGAGGAGCGGCCGGAGCCGGCCCGGCGCGAGGGGCTGCTCCCCGTCGAGCAGGCCGCGGCCCGGGCCGCCTCCGAGGGCGGCACGGAGGTCGCCGCCTCCCGCGCCCCGTGGGCTCTGCTCAAGCACCGCCGCCGGCGCCAGCTGCCGGCCCCGGAGGAGACCCCGGCGAACCGGCCGTCGGTCACGGGCTAGGACGCACTCCAGGGACGCGCCGCCGACGCAGCCCGGCCGCGTACTCCAGGGGCGCGCGGACGCCTCCCGCATGCCCCTGCGGGAATACCCGCCCCGCCCCTTCCGTTGCCGCCATAAGCGCTCGCTTAGAAAAGAGGCCCGCATCACAGCGCGCACCCCGTGACCTTCGCACTACGTGCAGGTAACTTCCCAGACGGTCCGCCCTGTTCCGCCGCCCACCGCCCGGCCACCGCCGCGCGACGGACCGCCGGGACGCAGCACCCACACACCTCTTGGAGCCGTGATGCCCGAAGCCGTGATCGTCTCAGCCGCCCGCTCCCCGATCGGCCGCGCCTTCAAGGGCTCCCTCAAGGACCTGCGCCCCGACGACCTCACCGCGACGATCATCCAGGCCGCCCTGGCCAAGGTTCCCGAGCTGGACCCGGCCGAGATCGACGACCTGATGCTCGGCTGCGGTCTGCCCGGCGGCGAGCAGGGCCACAACCTCGGCCGCATCGTGGCCGTCCAGATGGGGATGGACCACCTCCCGGGTTGCACCGTCACCCGCTACTGCTCCTCCTCTCTCCAGACGAGCCGGATGGCGCTGCACGCCATCAAGGCCGGCGAGGGCGACGTCTTCATCTCGGCCGGCGTCGAGACGGTCTCGCGCAGCGTCAAGGGCACCTCCGACGGCCTGCCGGAGACCCACAATCCGCTCTTCGCGGACGCCGAGGCGCGCACCGCGGCCCGCGCCGAGCAGGCGGGCGCCGACTGGCACGACCCGCGCGAGGACGGCCTGCTGCCGGACGCGTACATCGCGATGGGCCAGACCGCGGAGAACCTCGCCCGCCTCAAGGGCATCACCCGCCAGGACATGGACGAGTTCGGCGTCCGGTCCCAGAACCTCGCCGAGCAGGCGATCAAGAACGGCTTCTGGGAGCGGGAGATCACCCCGGTCACGCTGCCCGACGGCACGGTCGTCGCCAAGGACGACGGTCCGCGCGCCGGCGTCACCCTGGAGGGCGTGCAGGGGCTGAAGCCGGTGTTCCGCCCCGACGGCCTGGTCACCGCGGGCAACTGCTGCCCGCTCAACGACGGCGCCGCGGCGCTCGTGATCATGTCCGACACCAAGGCCCGCGAGCTGGGCCTGACCCCGCTGGCCCGGATCGTCGCCACCGGCGTCTCCGGCCTCTCCCCCGAGATCATGGGGTACGGCCCGGTGGAGGCCAGCAAGCAGGCCCTCAAGCGCGCGGGGCTGTCGGTCTCCGACATCGACCTGGTCGAGATCAACGAGGCGTTCGCCGCCCAGGTGATCCCCTCCTACCGCGACCTGGGCATCGACCTGGACCGGCTGAACGTCAACGGCGGCGCGATCGCCGTCGGCCACCCCTTCGGCATGACCGGCGCCCGGATCACCACCACCCTGATCAACTCCCTCCAGTGGCACGACAAGCAGTTCGGCCTGGAGACCATGTGCGTGGGCGGCGGCCAGGGCATGGCGATGGTCATCGAGCGGCTGAGCTGAGCTGTAGCGGAGGGTGGGGGCCGGGCGCGAGGAACGAGGGCCCGGCACCCGCCCGCAGCGGAAGCGAAGCTCAGCGCGACCACAGGCACGAGCGGCTGAGCTGAGCTGTAGCGGAGGGTGAGGGCGGCCGCGCGTCTCTGCGGCCGCCCCCGGGCCGGCGGCTCGCAGGCGCGCCCGGAGGGTGCGTGGGGGACAAAACGGGGCAACTCCCGTTCCCCGCGCACCCTTCGCTGCCGTCCGGGCACCGAACGCGACGGCGCGTGACCTGGGCCACTCGGTGACAAGATCGCGACCCAATCGCTCCCAGGATTGTGACCAACATCCCGGGGAAGCAGCGTTCTTGCAGCTCAACGCGGGGCCACCCCACCCCAGGAGGCCCCGGGTGCACCCCATTTCAGGACATACCCCCCTGCGAACGGTCGCCGACGTCGGTCACGCTGTTGTAGGAAGTCGGAGAACAATCTGCTAACGGGAGTACGCCGGTGATCGGTCCGCGACAGGGTGTGCGTATGCCCGGAAGTGAGCGAACCACCGAGAGGTGCGCGCCTCGCGTCCGCGAGGCCGAGCGAAGCGAGGTTTCGGCATGACTGTCACCACCCTCGTCCTGCTGCTGACCGCGGCGGTCGCCGTGGTGCTGGGCGCCGTCGCCCTGTGCACCGCCCGTGCGCTGCGCCGCCAGATCACCGCACTGCACGACGAGCTCGTCGCCGCCCGCGCCGACGCCACGGCCCGCGCCGAGGCCACGCAGGCGGCCGCCGCGACGGTCCCCGCCGCCCGCGGGGTCCCGGCCGCCGAGGCGACCCCGCTCGCGGACATACGCGCCGCCGTCGCGGAAGCACTCGCGGAGGAGCGGGAGCGGGAGCTGGCCGAGGCGCGCGCCTTCTGGGCCGCGCAGGAGGCCCGGGACTCCCTGAACGGCGCGGACGCCCCGTCGCTCTCCGGCCCGCTGGCCGGCCTGGGCGACGACGGCCCGCTCGACGGCCGCGAGGGGCGGCGGGAGCCCGCCGAGCGGCTGGAGCTGGACCGGTTCGACCGGTTCGACAGCCAGCCGTTCGTGCCGCGCCAGGCGGACCTGGCCGGGCTGGAGTCGCTCCTGGGGCCGGAGGCCCTGGAGCCGCTGCCCGCGCTGGAGTCGGTGGAGGCACTGGAGTCCGTCGAGGCACTGGAGGCACTGGACGCGCCGGAGTTCGAGCCGGCGGAGCCCAACGAGCCCGCCGAGTCCGCCGAGCTGGCCGCCGCCCGCCGGCGCCACCCCTCGCACCCGGACTTCTCCCCCGCCCCGGCCGTCGCCGACCACGAGCGCACCGTGGCGCGCCTGGCGGAGCTGGCCCGCGAGGCCACCCCGCTGTCCGACGTCCGCCCGGGCCCGCTGGGCACCCTCGACGTGTACGTCTTCGCCGACGGCACCACGCTCTGCCTGACGCCGGGGCACCGGGAGACCGCCAAGAGCCTGGCCGGCGCACTGCGCGACGGGTACGCGCCGGTGCTGCTGGGCGGCTCGGGCATCTCCGGCGCCTACTCGTTGACGTTCTCCTGGGGCGAGGCCCGCGACGAGAGCGTCTACATCCTCGCCGACCGGGTCATCGCCTCGCTCTGAGCCGCCTCCCGGACCCGGCGCACGGCCTCCGCCAGTTGCCCGGCGGGGGCCGCATTCGCGTCAGCTTCCGCGCCGGCCGCACCGCCCGCCGTCCCGCCCGCGGCGGCGGACCGCAGCGCCTCGACGAGATCGTGGCCGGCCACCGCGAGCTGGTCGCCGACCGCGAAGATGCCGGCGTTCGGGAGTTCCCGGGGCGGCTCCCCGGGCCGTTCGATCAGCTGTGCGCGGGCCGCCAACTCCCGTGCCAGTGCCAGCCCTTCGGCCGCGGCACCGCGGCGCAGGGCGCTCTGCGGCAGGGCCCTGAGGCGGTCGGCGAGCGCGTCCACGGCGGTCTGCAAAGGCGTCACGTCAAGCACGGCGTGAGCCTAAGCGCAACACTCGGGTGGTTGCCAACGGCGGAAGCCTCAGGCACGGTGAGCGGAAGAACGGAAGAACCAGCATCGACCGCGTCCGGAGGCGCCGATGTCCTTGTCCTTCTCGGAAGAAACCCACCGGAACCTTCTCTCCCGCATCCCGCACTGCACCGGCCGGGACATCTCCGACTGGCTCCGCACCGTCGACGAGGGCCCCGCCCTCGTCCGCTTCGACGAAAAGGTCAGCTGGCTGCGCGGCGCGCACAACCTCTCCTACGGCCACGCCAAGGCGATCGTGCACGAACACGGTCTCCGGCGCGCCGCCCGCAAGTTCTGACCCGGACCCCGAAGGAGTCCCGCGCACGCGCGAGGGGCCCGCGGGCGGTCGCCCACGGGCCCCTCGTCAGCTGTGCGGGGTGTCGCTCGTGCGTCAGTCGCGCAGGATCGAGATCAGCCGCAGCATCTCCCAGTAGATCCACACCAGGGTCGTGGTCAGGCCGAAGGCGGCCAGCCAGGACTCCTCGCGCGGCGCGCCGTAGGCCACGCCGTCCTCGACCTGCTTGAAGTCCATGGCGAGGAAGAGCGCGCCGAGCACCACGCCCACGATGCCGAAGACGATGCCCAGCCCGCCGCTGCGGAAGCCGAGGCCGTCACCGCCGCCGAACACCATGAACAGCAGGTTCACCAGCGACAGCAGGACGAAGCCCAGCGCCGCGATCATCACGAAGCGGGTGAAGCGTTCGGTGACCCGCACGATCCGGGTCTTGTAGGCGACGAGCATGGCGACGAACACCGCCATCGTGCCCAGCACCGCCTGCATGGGGGCGCCGTTCATCTTCGGCAGGTCGTTGATGAAGCCGCTGAGCGCGCCGAGGAAGACGCCCTCCAGCGCGGCGTAGCCCAGGATCAGCGCCGGGACCGGCTTACGCTTGAAGGACTGGACGAAGCCGAGCACCGTCGCGGCCAGGCCGGCGCCGAGGGCGAAGGCGAGGTGGCCGGTCAGGAACAGCCAGCCGACGGTGGCGCCGGCGATGACCGTACCGAGCGTCAGGCCCGTGCGCGTGACGACGTCGTCCATCGTCATGGGCCGGGTCTGCGGGGTGTACTGCGGTGCGTACTGCGGCGTCTCGGTGGCGTACGGGTTGGTTCCGGCGTACGGGTTCGCTCCGGCGTAGGCGGCTGCGGGGCCCCCGGCCTGCGGCGGCGCATTGAAGTCCGCATAGCCGGCACCGCGGCTGAACCCCCGTCGCGAGAAGACCGGGTTGCTGCTCCTCATCTCACTCCTCCATGGCCGCCCTGCGCGGCCTTGACGGCAAGCGTAATGGCTTGGCAAAGACGCGTCTCTCGTCCTTGGGCAGGATCTTCCCCCGCTCCGGGGCGGACACGTCCTCTGGAAGGAGGACGTTCGGGGGAGTGCGGAGGTGCCCGGTGGACGACCCGGGAGCCGGATCGCGCCGAGTTCGTCACATCTGCCGCTGTGTCATGTGCCACTCCGCGGGCCGGCCCGCGGGCGGTGCGGGCCGCCAGTTAGTCCGGACAAAATCCGGGTAATCGATCTTTTCCCGCCGCCGTCGAACGGGCATTTCCCCACCCCGTCAACTCCGGCACCCCGGGGTCACCGGCATGATCCGAATCCGATAAATGTCTGATCGAGCCACACCCCCGCAACCGATTGACCGGAGCCGTCGTCATACTGGCTAGCCGGTACCTGCCCTTCCGCGGACAGTGCCCCGTCACCAGGTGTAGCGGTCCCGGTGCGGGTGGTCGTAAACCCCCTGTGCAGATGGGGCTATTCTGGCCGGAAACAGCAGCGAAAGAGGGTTGAGGTGCCTGTGCCTGACGTCTCAGTAGTCGTCATTGTCTACAACGACGCCGACCGGTTGCCGACCGCGGTCCAGTCCGTACTGGATCAGACACTCCGGGACGTCGAGGTGGTGATCGTCGACGATTGCAGCACCGACCGTTCTTTCGAGGTCGCGCAGGCGCTCGCGGCCGCCCACCCGGAGCGGGTCAGAGCCTTCCAGCTGCCGGAGAACAGCGGCGCCGGCGGCGAGCCCCGGAACCTCGGCATTCAGCACACCCGCGGACAGTACGTCATGTTCCTGGACAGCGACGACGTCCTGGAACACAACGCCTGCCGCAATTTGCTGGAGGCCGCCGAGGAAACCGAAGCGGACATCGTCTCGGGTCTGTGTGTCCGAATCCACAGGGACACCCGGAACCAGAAGCGGGACGAGTGGTACGCCTGGCTCTATTCCACGACCCGCACTTTCGAATCGGTCACGGAATTGCCGGACCTTTTTGTGTGGGACACCCTCTCCACCAACAAGTGCTACCGCCGCGAATTCCTCATCGAGAACGACCTCCGCTTCCCCAAGGGGATGTTCTACGAGGACCTGATGTTTATCGCCGACGCATATCTCGCGGCGAACCGCATCACCCTGATTCCCAATCAGGTCTACTTCTGGAACGTCTTCGAGAAGGCCGCCGTGAAGTCGGTGACGAACCGGCGGCACGAAATGACCAACTACACCCACCGGCTGGAGATCCACCGGCGGATCGACGCCCTCCTGGCCGAGCGCGGGCTGACCGAGATGAAGCTCGCCAAGGACGTCAAGTTCCTCAAGCACGACCTGGTGCTCCACCTGCGGGACCTGCCGTTCCGCGACGAGGCGTACCGCCAGGAGTTCGCCGAGCTCTCCCGGGAGTACCTCGCCGGCCTCGCGCCCGAGGCGTACGAGCGGGTCCAGCCGATCCAGGCCATCTGCGCCTACCTGCTGCAGAAGGGCGACTGGGACAACCTCATCCCGGCCGTCGACAGCCTCATCAACCGCGCCAAGCTCTCCTCGCCGCTCGCCCAGCACGACGGCCGGATCTACTGGTGCGACGGCCACTTCGACGACGCGTTCGGCCGCCAGGTGCTGGACGTCACCGAACTCGGCTACCACGAGAAGCCGGTCAACCAGCTGTTCCTGCGCAACCAGCTCACCCGGTTCTCCGAGGCCGGCAGCACCGTCTCGCTGGCCGGCCGGGTCACCAACCCGCTCGGCGTGATCCCCGAGGGCGCCACGCTCCGCGGCGAGCTGGAGTTCAGCGCCCGCCGCCGCAGCCTGCAGTCCTTCACCTTCCCGGTGCAGACGGTGCGCCACGAGGGCGACGCCGTGGTGTGGGAGACCGCCGCCGACCTCACCGCGCGGCTGCGCCCGCTGGGCATCGTCGACACCATCTGGGACGTCCGGCTGCGCCTGGAGGTCGACGGGGTGCCCACCACCTCCCGGCTGACGGTCGCCGACACCGAGCTGGCCGGCGGCCCGCTGCCGATCCGGCCGCGGCTGACCCGGATGGTCGCCGACCACATCGAGCCGCACGTCTCCTCCAAGGGACACCTGGCGTTCCGGCTGATCAGCGAGAGCGCCAACGCCGAGCGCGTCCAGGGCCTGATCACCAAGGGCATGCACGGCAAGCCGGGGGCGCTGGCCAAGTCCGGCTACCGCAAGGCCAAGGCGCTGCGCAACACGCTCACCTCCGGGGACACCAAGCTGCGGGCGTACCACGAGGTGTTCAGCCGGCTGCCGATCAAGAAGCGCACGGTGGTCTTCGAGAGCCACCTCGGCAAGCAGTACAGCGACAGCCCGCGCGCGATCTACGAGGAGATGCGCCGGCAGGGCCTGGAGTTCGAGGCGATCTGGTCGTACGCCGGGTCCCCGAAGGACTTCCCCAAGGACGCCACCCTGGTCAAGCGCTGGTCGCTGCAGTACCTCAAGGCGCTGGCGCAGGCCGAGTACTGGGTGGACAACCAGAGCTACCCGCTGAAGCTGACCAAGCGCCCCGAGACCACCTACCTCCAGACCTGGCACGGCTCGGCGCTGAAGAACATGGGCTTCGACCAGCCCTCGCTCAAGGCGCAGACCCGCCAGGAGCAGGCCGAGCAGCAGCGCTCGCTGGACCGCTTCGACCGCTTCCTGTGCCGCACCGAGCACGATGCGCGGACGCTGGCCAAGGCGTTCCGGCTGAAGGAGAAGACCCTGCTGCGGGTGGGCTACCCGCGCAACGACGCGCTGGTGCGGGCCCGGCTGCGGGAGACCGAGCTGGGCCACCGGGAGCGCGGTCCGCTCGCGGCGGAGCTGGGCATCCCCGCGGACAAGAAGGTGCTGCTGTACGCGCCGACGTTCCGCAAGGCGGGCGGCCGGCACGGCCGGTTCGCGCTCCCCTTCGACGTGGAGCGCTTCGCCGACGAGTTCGGCGACCGCTACGTCCTGCTGGTCCGCTCGCACTACCTCAACCACGTGGTGCTGCCGCCGACCGTGCAGGGCCGGGTGATCGACGTCTCGGCGCGGCACGACATCACCCCGATCCTGGAGCTGGCCGACGGCCTGGTCACGGATTATTCGTCGGTGATGTTCGACTACGCGCTGCTCGACCGGCCGCTGATGTTCTTCACCTACGACTACGACGAATATGTGCACGAGGGGCGCGGCACGTACTTCGATCTGCTGGAACACGCCCCGGGGCCGGTGGTACGCACCGAGGACGATTTCTTCGAGGCCATGCAGTCTTTCGAGTCCCAGCAGCTGGAATACGCCAAGGACCGCAAGGAATTCGTCGCCAAGTTCGGGGAATACGACCAGGGCGACGCCGCTCAGAGCATCGTCGACCAGTTCTTTGCGCAGTGGAGCCGTTGATGACCAAGTCGAACGCAGCCGAGCCGCGGGACATCTTCTTCGTCTCCAACAGCGTCAACGAGCTGGGCGGCATCACCAGTTGGTCGCACCAGATGGCGCGCCTGTTCGCCGAGCGGGGCCACCGGGTGCACGTCGTCGGCATCGTGCCGCCCCCCGAGGGCCGGGTCCACGAGCTCGGCCCCGACCTGCCGTACGAGACCACCACGCTCTACGACGTGCACCCGCCGAGCGTCCGCCCGGTGCGCGGCCTGAAGGACCGCCTGAACGTCGTCGAGCAGCGGCGCCGGGCCGCGCGCGAGGCCGGGATGCACGAGCAGGCCGCCAAGATGAGCGCGCTGTTCCGGGCGGCCCGTCCGGGCGGCGTGGTGATCGTCACCCAGGTGTGGGCGATGGAGTGGGTGGCGCTGGCCGACACCGCCGGGCTGGCGGTCATCGGAATGAGCCACGAATCGTTCGAGACCTGCCGAAGGTCGTCCCGGTTCGCCCGTGTCAAGCGGTTTTACCAGGACGTCGACCGGATGCTGCCGCTCACCCGGGAGGACGCGGACAAGTGGATCCGGCAGCGGATGGACAACGTCGGCTTCATGCCGAACCCGCTGCCGTTCTTCCCCGACGTCCCCTCGGACCGCTCCCGCAAGGTCGTGGCGAGCATCGGCCGGCTGCACGAGGAGAAGGGCGTCGACCTGCTCCTGGAGGCGTGGGCGAAGGTCGCGCCGCAGCACCCGGACTGGACGCTGCGGATCTACGGCTCCGGTGAGGAGGCCGAGGCGCTGCGCAAGCAGGCGGCCGAGCTGGGGGTGACGAATTCGGTCGAGTGGATGGGCCGGACCAGCGACGTCGCCGGAGCGCTGCGGGAGAGCGCGGTCTTCGCGCTGAGCTCGCGCGGCGAGGGCTTCCCGCTCGCGCCCATGGAGGCGATGGCCACCGCGGTGCCGTGTGTGGCCTTCGATGTGGCCCCGGGCGTCCGCGAGATCATCACGGACGGCACCGACGGCTTCCTGGCCCCGCCCGGCAACGTCACCGAATTCGCCCGCCACCTCGACACCCTGATGTCGGACGAGGAACTGCGGAACCGGATGGGCGAGACGGCCCGGGAGAACATCCAGCGGTTCTCCACCGACGAGATCGTCGGCCGCTGGGAGGCGCTGTTCGCGCTCGTGGAGCGCTGAGCCGGCACCGCGCAATACAGAGGAGGGGCCGCCGGGTTTTCCCGGCGGCCCCTCCTCGTCGGGCTCGACAAGCGCCTCGACAAGGATGTTCAATATTCAGTCACTTACGGGTCCTTGTCCCGCTGCCCGCGGGAAGTGCCCGGAGCCGGACTTGAACCGGCACGGCCCGAAGGCCAGCGAGGTTTAAGCTCGCCGTGTCTGCATTCCACCATCCGGGCTTGGGGTCCCCCATGCCGCCTCCTAGAAGGCAGCACGAGCGTAGCCCGCAGGGCACGTAGCAGATCGGCCGCTCATCTCGAGGTTGTCTTATTTTATTGGCAACTGAGGGGGCATCAGCGGCTGCCAGGGCCCCCGGCACATGCCTGGAGCCCATGTTCGCCGGTGTCCGCGGGGACGGAATTCGACCCTGAATTGACGAAAACTCGACGCCTCCGCGACGGCCCCGCCGCGCCCTTCCCGGCGCCTCCGCAGGCGCCCGCCCGGCCCTTCCGGCAGCCGCGTCGGCCTCAGGGACGCCGTCATACCCAGGGATGAGGGAGGGGGGAGGGCTAATCCCTGGGGGTGGTCCGAGGACGGTCACACGGGTTGACGTCCGTGACGGTGCGCTGCCCGACGATGGAAACCGATGTTCCACCGCCCCTCGCGGTCGCCGAGCCGGCGGCCGAGGCGGCCCGTTCCTCGTCCGACAGGAGAACCCTTCCCGTGACCACCACCCACTCCGGCGTCACCGTCGCCGGCCACAGCACCGCGGTGGCCGCCCGCGCCACGGACCTCACCAAGGTCTACGGGACCGGCGAGACCCAGGTGGTCGCCCTGGACGCGGTCTCCGTCGACTTCCGCCAGGCCCAGTTCACCGCGATCATGGGCCCCTCCGGGTCCGGCAAGTCCACGCTGATGCACTGCATGGCCGGCCTGGACGCCATCTCCGGCGGCTCCGCGCGGCTCGGCGACATCGAGCTGACCGGGCTGAAGGACAAGAAGCTCACCCAGCTCCGGCGCGACAAGATCGGCTTCATCTTCCAGGCGTTCAACCTCCTCCCGACGCTCACCGCGCTGGAGAACATCACCCTTCCCATGGACATCGCCGGCCGTAAGCCGGACCGCGCCTGGCTGGAGCAGGTGGTGGAGACCGTCGGCCTGTCCGGCCGGCTCAAGCACCGCCCGAGCCAGCTCTCCGGCGGTCAGCAGCAGCGCGTCGCGGTGGCCCGCGCCCTGGCCTCCCGGCCCGAGATCATCTTCGCCGACGAGCCCACCGGCAACCTCGACTCCCGCTCCGGCGCCGAGGTCCTGGGCTTCCTGCGCAACTCCGTGCGCGAGCTGGGCCAGACGGTGGTGATGGTGACCCACGACCCGGTCGCGGCGTCGTACGCGGACCGCGTCATATTCCTCGCCGACGGCCGGATCGTCGACGACATGCCCGACCCCACGGCCGACATGGTGCTGGAGCGAATGCGGCGTTTTCCTGGGGGGCGCCCCCAGACCCCCAGCTTCGACGCCAAGGGCCGCATCAGCTGACCGTCAGCAGCCACCTCCCCACCCGGCCCCCGGATCCCCGGACCCCCGGGCCCCGGACCACTCCTCCAGGACTGACCCACCCATGTTCCGTACCGCCTTGCGCAATGTGCTCGCGCACAAGGCCCGGCTGCTGATGACCGTGCTCGCCGTGATGCTCGGCGTGGCCTTCGTCTCCGGCACCCTGGTCTTCACCTCCACCATTTCCGACGCCCTCCAGGCCAGCTCCCGCAAGGGCTTCGACAACGTCGACGTGGCCATCCAGCGGGGCGGCACCGACCGCGCCGACGGCGCCCCCGGCGCCCGCTCCGCGCTCGACCAGAAGCTGCTGGACAAGGCCGCCCATCTGCCCGGCGCCGCCTCCGCCACCGGCAGCGTCTCCGGCTTCACCGCCGTCGCCGACAAGCACGGCAAGCTGATCGGCGACGGCTTCTCGACCAGCGGCGCCAACTACTTCCCCGGCCCCGACGGCACCGACGCCCGCTACCCGATGCGCGCCGGCACCGCCCCCAAGGGCCCGCACGAGTTCGCCCTGGACGCCCGCACCGCCGACCGCGGCGGCTACAAGGTCGGTGACACCGTCCGGATATCCGTCGACGGCCCGGTCCGGGAGCAGAAGCTCACCGGCGTCTTCACCACCGACGACGGCCGGGTCGGCGCCGGCGGCAGCCTCGCACTGTTCGACACCGCCACCGCCCAGAAGCTGTTCGCGACGCCCGGCGAGTTCAGCGAGATCGACGTCAAGGCCGCGCCGGGCACCTCCCAGACGGCGCTGAAGGACGCGGTGGAGAAGGTGCTGCCCAAGGGCGCCGAGGCCACCACGGGTCGTGAACTCGCCGACGAGCAGGCCAAGTTCATCGCCCAGAGCATGGACGGCATGAAGAACGCCCTGCTGGCCTTCGCCGGTGTCGCCCTCTTCGTCGGCGTGTTCATCATCGCCAACACCTTCACCATGCTGGTCGCCCAGCGCACCAAGGAGCTGGCCCTGCTGCGCGCGGTCGGCGCCAGCCGCCGCCAGGTCACCCGCTCAGTACTGGCCGAGGCACTGGTGGTCGGCACGGTGGCCGGGGTGACGGGCCTGCTGGCCGGTATCGGCATCGGCGCCGGGCTGCGCGCCCTGTTGGGCGTCACCGGCGGCAAGATGCCCGACGGTCCGCTGGTGGTCTCGCCGTCCACGATCCTGATATCCCTGCTGGTCGGCGTCGTCGTCACGGTCCTGGCCGCCTGGCTGCCCGGTCGCCGGGCCGCGAAGATCCCGCCGGTCGCCGCGATGAACAGCGTGCACGCCACCGCCACCACCAAGTCCCTGGTGGTCCGCAACACCATCGGCGCGCTCCTCGCCGGTGCCGGCACGGCCGCGGTGCTGGTCGCCACCGGCATGTCCGACGGCAAGGCCACCATGGGCCTCGGCACGGCTCTGCTGGTGACCGGCGTGCTCGTCCTGACGCCGCTGCTGTCCCGCCCGCTGATCGCACTGGCCGCCCCGGCGCTGCGGCTCTTCGGGATCTCCGGCGCACTGGCCCGGCAGAACGCGGTCCGCAACCCGCGCCGGACGGCCGCCACGGCCTCGGCGCTGACGATCGGACTGCTGCTGATCACCGGTATGACGGTGGTCGCGGGCAGCGTCCAGCAGGCCGTCGACAAGATGGCCACCTCCTCCCTCAAGGCCGACTACGTGGTCTCCATGGCGAGCCGGTCCCCGCTCTCCCCGGACGTGGCGAAGAAGCTCGCGTCCGCGGACGGGGTCACCGCGTCCAGCCCGCTGCGCAACTCCCCGTCCCGCGTCGGCTCCGACATCGAGTACCTCACCGGCGTCAACGGCAAGGACTTCGGCAAGCTCACCCGGCTCGACTTCACCGAGGGCGCCCTCGGCACGCTCGGCGGCGACCGCGCCGTGGTGGACGGCTCCCTCGCCAAGGAGAAGGGCTGGCACACCGGCTCCCGTCTCCCGGTGACCTTCGAGGACGGCAAGAAGGGCACGCTGACCATCGGCGGGATCTACGAGGGCAACGAGGTGATCCGGGGCATCATCCTCGACAACGGCACGCTCGCCCCGCACCAGAAGCACGCCACCGACATGCAGGTGATGGTGAAGACGGCGCACGGCGCCACCCCCGAGGCCAAGGACTCCCTGGTCAAGGCGCTCGGCGAGAACCCTGCCATCGCCGTCGCGGACAAGAAGGACGTCTCCGACTCCATCTCCAAGACGATCACCCTGATGCTGAACATGCTCTACGGCCTGCTGGCCATGGCGGTGATCGTCGCGGTGCTCGGTGTCGTCAACACCCTGGCGATGTCGGTCTTCGAGCGCTCCCAGGAGATCGGCATGCTGCGTGCCATCGGCCTGGACCGCCGGGGCATCAAGCGGATGGTGCGGCTGGAGTCGCTGGTGATCTCGCTCTTCGGCGGGGTGCTGGGCATCGGCCTGGGAGTCTTCTTCGGCTGGGCGACCGGTGAGCTGATCAAGGGCACGGGCCAGCTGCCGACGTACGAACTGGTGCTGCCCTGGGGCCGGATGGGCATCTTCCTCGCCCTGGCCGCGCTGGTGGGCGTGCTGGCCGCGCTGTGGCCGGCGCGCCGCGCGGCGAAGCTCAACATGCTCCAGGCCATCAAGGCGGAGTAGCCCGCACCGGGGCCGTCGCCAGGCGGCGGCCCCGGACGGCCCGAGGGCCCCGGTCCCGCGCAGCCGCGCCTCGGACCGGGGCCCTCGGCCGTGCTCAGCCCCGCCAGTCGCGAGCCCGCAGCGGCAGCCCGGAGGCGCCGGAGTCCGGCGTGCGGACCGCCAGCACCTGGTTGACTCCTATGCGGTTGCGCTCGAACGACAGCGCCGAGGCGGCCATGTAGAGCCGCCAGATCCGGGCCCGGCCCGGGGACGTGAGCCGCACCGCCTCGGCCCAGTGGGCCTCCAGGTTGGCCACCCACTGACGCAGCGTCAGCGCGTAGTGCTCCCGGATCGCCTCCACGTCCCGCACCTCGAAGCCGGCCTCCTCCAGCTGGCCGACCGTCCGCCCCACCGGCGCCAGCTCGCCGTCGGGGAAGACATAGCGGTCGATGAACTCGTCGACGTGGTAGGCGTCCTCGTCGGCCAGCGGCCGCCGGGCGATCTGGTGGTTCAGCAGCCGCCCGCCGGGCTTCAGCAGGCCGTGCAGCAGGCCCGCGTACTCCGCGTACCGGGCCCGGCCGACGTGCTCGGCCATCCCGATCGAGGAGATCGCATCGAACGGCCCGTCGGTGATCTCGCGGTAGTCCTGCACCCGGATCTCGATCCGGTCGGCGAGTCCGGCGTCGGCGATCCGCTTGCGGGCGTAGGTGGCCTGCTCCTCGGAGAGGGTGATGCCGACCGCCCGGACGCCGTACTCGCGGGCCGCGTGCAGCACCATCGAACCCCAGCCGCAGCCCACGTCCAGCAGCCGCTGCCCCTCCCCCAGGCCGAGCTTGCGGCAGATCAGGTCGAGCTTGGCGCGCTGGGCGTCCTCCAGGGTGGCGACGCCACCGGGCGCCTCCTCGTCGGGCCGCCAGTAGGCGCAGGAGTAGACCATGGACGGGCCGAGCACCAGCTCGTAGAAGTCGTTGCCGACGTCGTAGTGATGGCTGATCGCCTGCCGGTCGCGGAGCAGGGAGTGCAGCGCCCCGCGGCGCGGGCGGGCCTCCTCGGCGGGCGGCGCGGGCGGGACGGGAAGGCCGGCCAGGGACAGCAGTTCCTTGGCGGCGGTCCGGATCTCGGGGCGGGCCAGGGAGCGCAGCGCGGCGATGCGCGACGCCTTCGGGGCGGCGTCGCCGCGCTCCCAGATCAGGTCGGCGAGCAGGTCCAGTGCCGCGTAGAGGTCGCCGTCCACGTCGATGTCGCCGGCCACCCAGGCCCGGGCCAGGCCCAACTCGCCTGGTTTGAACAGGAGTCGGCGCAGCGCGCGGCGGTTGCGGATGACGAGCACAGGGGCCCCCGGGGGGCCGGACTCACTGCGGTCCCAAGCGCGGATCCGCACCGGGAGCGGGACCCCCAGCACCTCCTCGGCGAGCTTGGTGAGCCGTCCAGCGGCACCGGCCATGTCGCACACCTCCGTCATGACGAGTCGGGTAAAGAAGTTTCACCCACCACCTAAACGCCAAGTCGGTGCGTGGATAGTCCCGTTCGTCTGCAAGAGAACAACATGGCACCGGGTTTCGGCCACACCCCGGGCACGCCGAAGGGCGCCCGCCCCACGGATGGCGGACGCCCTTCGGGCTGGTCGGAGTACCCGACCGGTGACTCAGGAAGCCTTGGCCTTCGGCTTGCCCCCGTCGGCCGCGGCGGCCGGGGCGGGCGCGGGCTTGGCGGCCTCGTAGAACTCCTCGCGGGGGTTCTCCATGGCGCCGAGCGAGACCACCTCGCGCTTGAGGAAGGTGGCCAGCGTCCAGTCGGCGAAGACCCGGATCTTGCGGTTGAACGTCGGCATCGCCATGCCGTGGTACGCGCGGTGCATGTACCAGGCGAGACGGCCCTTGAGCTTGATCTTCATCTTGCCCATGACGATCATCGCGACGCCCTTGTGCAGGCCGAGACCGGCGACCGCACCCTTGTTGGCGTGGCTGTACTCCTTCTGCGGGAAGCCCCGCATACCGGAGACCACGTTGTCGCCGAGGACCTTGGCCTGCCGCAGCGCGTGCTGCGCGTTCGGCGGGCACCAGGCGTTCTCGTTGCCGTTCCGGCGGCCGACCATGTCGGGGACCTGGGCGTTGTCGCCGGCCGCCCAGATGTAGTCGGTGCCCTTGACCTGGAGGGTGGGCTCGGCGTCGATGTGACCGCGCGGGCCCAGCGGCAGGCCGAAGCGGGACAGCGCCGGGTTCGGCTTGACGCCGGCGGTCCACACGATGGTGTTGGAGAGCACCTCGAGGCCGTTGTCGAGGACGACGTGACCGTCCACGCAGGACTTCATGCCGGTCTTGAGGTAGACCTCGACGCCGCGGGACTCCAGGTGCTCCTTGCCGTAGGCACCGAGCTTGGGACCGACCTCGGGAAGGATCTTGTCCGCGACGTCGACCAGCAGGAAGCGCATGTCCTCGCGCTTGACATTCTTGTAGTACTTCGCGGCGTCGCGGGCCATGTCCTCGACCTCGCCGACGGTCTCCGCACCGGCGAAGCCGCCGCCGATGAAGACGAAGGTCAGCGCCTTGCGGCGGACCTCCTCGTCGGTCGTGGAGTCGGCCTTGTCCAGCTGCTCCAGGACGTGGTTGCGCAGGCCGATGGCCTCCTCGATGCCCTTCATGCCGATGCCGTTCTCGGCCAGGCCGGGGATCGGGAAGGTGCGGGAGACCGCGCCCATGGCGACGACCAGGTAGTCGAAGGGCAGCTCGTACGCGTCGCCCACCAGCGGGGCGACCGTGGCGACCTTCCGGTCCTGGTCGATGGTGGTCACCCGGCCGGTGAGGACCTCCGCCTTGGGCAGCACGCGCCGCAGCGGGACCACAACATGACGGGGGGAGATGCTGCCGGCCGCAGCTTCAGGGAGGAAGGGCTGGTACGTCATGTACGAGCGCGGGTCGACGACCGTGACGGTCGCCTCGCCGTACCGCATCTTCTTCAGGATGCGGCGTGCCGCGTACAGGCCTACGTACCCACCGCCTACAACGAGGATCCTGGGACGCTCCGTGGTGCTCATGCAATCGAGTATCCACCCCCACATGGGGGGTTGCTCGTGAGCCCCTTCACAAGAATGACGAAGGCATCTGCTACACTCCGCCGGCTCCGTGACCGACGCCATAGCGCGTTCCGGGAACCACGGTATAACGCGACACGTTGAAGACCCCTGTTGATCAGGGCTTGTCCGCTCATGAGCCGCCGTACCGCACCCCGCGCGGACACTCTCGTCACACAGCGGAAACCCACCGTAGACCCCGCAAACCCCGGGCAGATGAGTCCTAGGACCTTCGAATGAGGGTCGGTCGGCCCCTTAGTTCGCCCGGGAGGCGGGTTTTTCATGTGAAGGATTTCACGAACCTTTTTTCCGGCGGCCCCTCCGGCGCCCCCGAAACCCGCTCGGACGGCGCCGCGCCCGCTCAAAAAGCCCGTTTTGAGCGGCGGTTGCGGCACCGTCCCGAGTGGCGCACGAGGCTTGCCGTCAGGCGAGGCTCCAGGCGATTCCGTCCAGAATGTCGTGTTCGCTGACCACGACCTCCTCGGCGTCGACCCGCTCCATGATCGACAGCAGGACGAGGGCGCCGGCGGCAATGACGTCGACCCGGCCGGGGTGGATGACCGGGATCGCGGCCCGCTCGGCGTGGGTGGAGGCCAGCAGCCGCTCGGTGATCCCGCGGACCTCGGCCCGGGAGATCCGCGAGTGGTGGATGGCTGCGGAGTCGTAGTGGTCCAGGCCCTGCGCAATGGCGGCGACGGTGGTGACCGAGCCGGCCAGGCCGACGAGGGTGGCGGCCTCGGTCAGCGGGACGGTCTCCTCGGCGCGGTCCAGGGCCGCGGCGATGTCGGCCTTCATGGCGGCGATCTGGCCGGCTGTGGGCGGGTCGGCGAGGTCGCCGTGCGCGAGGTGGCGCTCCGTCATCCGGACGCAGCCGACGTCGACGGAACGGGCCGCCCGGACCGTCTCACCGCCGAGCACGAACTCCGTGGAGCCGCCGCCGATGTCCACGACGAGGTAGGGGAGTTCGATGTGCGGGTGGCCGGTCAGCTCCTTGGTGGCGCCGGTGAAGGAGAACTCCGCCTCCTGGTCGCCGGTGATCACCTCGGGCTCGACGCCCAGGATGTCCACCACACCGCGGACGAAGTCGGCGCGGTTCTCCGCGTCCCGGGAGGCCGAGGTGGCCACGAAGCGGACGTGCTCCGCGCCCAGGCCCTTGATCACCGCGGCGTACTCCCGGCAGGCCGCGAAGGTGCGCTCCAGCGCCTCGGGCGCCAGCCGCCCGGTGCGGTCCACGCCCTGGCCCAGCCGGACGATCTGCATCCGGCGGTCCAGCTCCTTCAGCTCGCCGGTCGAACCCGCGCCGGAGGCGCTGTCGGGCAGCGTGACGTCCGCGACCAGCAGGCGGATGGAGTTCGTACCGCAGTCGACGGCGGCGACACGCTTCACTCGGACTCTCCTTCGTCACTCCGGCCGGCGTCCTCGGCGCACGGGGTCACGCACGGGCCCTTGCGCCACCACTCCGGCAGCATCGCGAGCGCCTCGTCGCCGAGCGGGTTGACGCCCGGGCCGGCGGCCAGCGAGTGGCCGACGAGCACATGCAGGCACTTGACCCGGTCGGGCATGCCGCCGGCGCTCGGGAAGCCCTGCAGCACCTCGATGGCGTCCCGCCGGCGGATGTAGTCCTCGTGGGCCGCTCGGTAGGCGGCGGCCAGCTCCGGGTCGTTCGCCAGTCGCTCGGTCATCTCCTTCATCACGCCGTTGGCCTCCAGCGTGCCGATCGCGGAGGCGGCGCGCGGGCAGGTCAGGTAGTAGAGCGTGGGGAAGGGCGTGCCGTCCTCCAGGCGCGGAGCGGTCTCGACGACGTCCGGCTGTCCGCAGGGGCAGCGGTGCGCGATGGTGCGCAGGCCGCGCGGCGGGCGGCCGAGCTGCTCCTTGAAGGCGGCGATGTCCGCGGCGGTGGGCTCGGTGGGCTCGGTCTGGGGCGGAGGCGTGTCCATGTGCGCTTTCGTGAAGGCCGGTGATGGATGGCGGACGGGGCCGGGCGGACGGCGGACCGGTGGCGTCCCGTACCGCCGGGTGCGGCCCCGCCCGTACAGTCTCGCCGGTGCCGGCCGGTGCGAGCTACCGCTTGCCGGCGGCGGCCGGGGTGGTGCGGACGGCGGCGGCCCGGTCCGTGCGGTCGACGTCGTCCCAGAGCTTGTCGTACCAGGGGCGCTGGGTCGTCTCCGCCCCCTTGGGCGCGGCGCGGACGCCGGAGCCGTCCTGGACGATGTACCCGGTCTCGTCCGGCATGACGTAGTGAAGGTGGCGGCGGGCCTGCTGCCGGACGTAGGCCGGGTCCTGCCAGCGGGCCTTCTCGTCGCGCAGCCGGTCCAGCGCGGCCGCCGCCTCCTGGGCCTTGCGGCGCTGGTCGGCGATGTCCGAGCGCTGGGTGATGTACTGCCTTATGGGGTAGGCCAGGGCGACCACCAGCGAGCACATCACCAGCGCCAGCAGCGCGGCGCGGCCGGTGAGGCGGTTGCGGCGGGGCCGCCGCCGGGCGCGGTGGACGCGGGCGGCGGCCTGTTCGCCGAGCGCCTTGAGCCGGGTCGCGGTGGAGAACCGGTCCGCGGGCACGTCGTCTCGCCTCCCCTTCAGCTTCCGTCCTGACGTCGTCACGGCGGGCATCATGACGTACGTCCCCGGCAACGGTACGGGACCGGCGCCGGGGACGCGGCACTTGAGGGGCCTGTGGCGTCGGCCCCCGCGGTGCTTACTGGTGCGCGGAACGGCTGTGCTCGTTACTCCGCGGAACGGCTGTGCTTGTTACTCCGCAGAGCGACTGTGCTTGTTACTCCGCAGAGCGGAAGCGCGGGAAGGCGCTGCGGCCGGCGTACACCGCGGCGTCGTCGAGGATCTCCTCGATGCGCAGCAGCTGGTTGTACTTGGCGACGCGCTCGGAGCGGGCCGGGGCGCCGGTCTTGATCTGGCCGCAGTTGGTGGCGACGGCGAGGTCGGCGATGGTGACGTCCTCGGTCTCGCCCGAGCGGTGCGACATCATGCACTTGAAGCCGTTGCGCTGGGCCAGCTCGACGGCGTCCAGGGTCTCGGTCAGCGAACCGATCTGGTTGACCTTCACCAGGAGGGCGTTGGCGGAGCCCTCCTCGATGCCGCGGGCCAGGCGCTCGGGGTTGGTGACGAAGAGGTCGTCGCCGACCAGCTGCACCTTGGTGCCGAGCTTGTCGGTGATGACCTTCCAGCCGGCCCAGTCGTCCTCGAACAGCGGGTCCTCGATGGAGACCAGCGGGTAGGCCGCCACCAGCTCCTCGTAGTACTCGGTCATCTCGGCGGCCGAGCGCTCCTTGCCCTCGAACTGGTACTTGCCGTCCTTGTAGAACTCGGAGGCGGCGACGTCCAGCGCGAGCGCGATGTCCTGGCCAGGGGTGTAGCCGGCCTCCTTGATGGCCTCCAGGATGAGGTCCAGGGCCTCGCGGTTGGAGCCGAGGTTCGGGGCGAAGCCGCCCTCGTCGCCCAGGCCGGTGGCCAGGCCCTTGTTCTTCAGGACCTTCTTGAGGGTGTGGTAGACCTCGGCGCCCCAGCGCAGCGCCTCGGAGAAGGACTCCGCGCCGATCGGGGCGATCATGAACTCCTGGATGTCCACGTTGGAGTCGGCGTGCGAGCCGCCGTTCAGGATGTTCATCATCGGGACGGGCAGGACGTGCGCGTTCGGGCCGCCGAGGTAGCGGAACAGCGGCAGGTCGCTGGCCTCGGAGGCGGCGTGCGCGACGGCGAGCGAGACGCCGAGGATGGCGTTGGCGCCCAGCGAACCCTTGTTGTCGGTGGCGTCCAGGTCGAACATCGCCTGGTCGATCAGCCGCTGCTCGGTCGCGTCGTAGCCGACCAGCTCCGGGCCGATCTGCTCGATGACGGCGAGGACGGCCTTCTCCACGCCCTTGCCGAGGTAGCGGTTGGGGTCGCCGTCCCGCAGCTCGATGGCCTCGAAGGCGCCGGTGGAGGCACCGGACGGCACGGCGGCACGGCCGGTGCTGCCGTCGTCGAGGCCGACCTCGACCTCGACCGTGGGATTACCTCGCGAGTCGAGAATTTCGCGGGCTACGACGACGTCGATGGACGGCACGTTGTCTCCTTCATGGGTGTCTGGAGTTCTCGGCATGAGCCTAACGGCCCTGGCGCGATCCGCTCGCCCGTGGCCCGCTCCCTGGGACGGAAAACCCCAACAAGAGAGTCAAAAGCCCAGTTCACAGGAGGTTTCCGCGCAATGTTCGCTATGCGGGGAACGCTGCGCCGGGCCGCCGGCCGGGTCCGGGAACGGAGAAGCCCCGCCGTGGCGCGCTCGGGGGTACGCGCCGCGGCGGGGCAGCTCTCGCGGGTCTCTCAGGCGGCCGGTACGGCTCAGACGCTGAGCTTCTGACCCGGGAAGATCAGGTTGGGGTTGCCGCCGACGACGGACTTGTTGGCGGCGTAGAGCGCCTTCCAGTTGGTGCCGTGCGCCTTGGCGATCTTGGCGAGGGTGTCGCCCGCCTTGACGACGTAGGTGTCGCCGGAGCGGTGCGAGCGCTCGGGGGCCGGCTGGGCCTTCTCGACCTTCTCGCGGGCCGGGGCGGACTTCTTGGTGGTGCCCTGGCTCTTCTTGGTGGTCTCGGTGCCCTGGCTCTTCTTGGCGGTGGAGCCGGAGGGGTCGACGTTCGCGGCGGGACCACCGGAGGTCAGGCCACCGGCGCCGGCGCAGCCCCAGGCACCCGGGCCCTGCATGGCGAGCAGCTTCTCGGCGACGGCGATCTGCTGGGACTTGGTGGCCAGGTCGGCGCGGGGCGCGTACTTGGTGCCACCGGCGGCGGCCCAGCTGGAGTTCGAGAACTGCAGGCCACCGTAGTAGCCGTTACCGGTGTTGATCGACCAGTTGCCGCTGGACTCGCACTGGGCGACCTTCTCCCAGGTGGCGACCGAGGCGGCGGAAGCAGAGGTGGCGCCCATCAGCGGGACGGCGACGGCGGCGCCGGCGACACCGGCCAGGGTGGCGACGCGGACGGCCTTGGAGCTGCGGCGGTGCTTGCCCTTGTTGATCAGCATCGTGCGTTCGTTTCCTCACCGACGCCTGCGAGGTGAGCTGTCGGGTTCGGGCCGTGTGAGCTGCCCGGCCGCGTGTGCTGCACACACGGCTTCACCCCAAGCCGGCTGACCCGTTTTCACGGGCGGGGCCGGCACTTACCTTGGGTCCCCCGCTCCTGCCTTCGGCGCTTGCGCGTCGTCGACTCCGACCGCCGGCAGGATTCGGCGTGCGATCGAAGGGCCCGCTTTGGCGAGCGGTCCTGACCGTAAGCAGTAACCCTGTTGGTGTTCAAACCCCATCTTCTGAACCAAGTTGACCGTTTTTGATCAATGCACAGGCCATTTCCGCAGGTAGACCCCGGTATGGGAACGGGGGGCGGGGCGCACCCCGCCCCCCGCAACGAGAGCCATATCTCACTTTTACGAAACGGCGGGAAATCCGGCGAACTGCCGGTAACTACCCCTGCTTCCGCCCGAGATCGAGCAGCTGACCAGGGTGGATCAGATCCGCGTCGGAGCCGATGACGCCCTGGTTGCGGTCGTAGAGCGCGGGCCAGCCGCCCGGCAGGTCATGGCTCTCGGCGATCGCTGACAGGTTGTCACCCGGGCGAACGCGGTAGCGGCCGTCGTCCGCCGGGGGCGTCCGGGAGTCCTTCCCGCCACGCGAGGCGTGCCGGCCGCTGCCGCCGTCCCGGCCGTCCCCGGAGTCCGCACCGTCGCCCGGCGCACCACGGTGCTTGCCGGTGGCGGGGGGCGTGGAGGGGGCGTCGGGGTCGGTGGGGCCGGTGGAGTCAGAGGGGGCCGGGGAGGCGGGGTCTGCGGGGTCGGTGGGACCCGTGGGGTGCGCCGGGTGCGTCGGCTGCTGCGCCGGGTCCGTGGGGTCGGACGGGGCGGACGAGCCCGACGGGTCGGACGGGGCGGGCGAGCCCGACGGGTCGTCGTCGGACGGGGAGGCCGACGGCGTGCCGGACGCCGGGTCGGACGGGGAGGCCGAGTCGGAGGGGGCCCCTGAGCCGGAGGGGGACGGCGAGCCGGACGGCGAGCCCGATGCCGAGTCGGACGGCGAGGGGGTGGCCGAGGACGAGCCGGACGGGTCGGACGGGTCGGGTGTGGCCGACGGGGAGCCCGGGGTGTGGGAGCCGGAGCCGTCGTCGGACGGTGCCGGGGTCGGGGTACCCGGGCCGGCGCCGTCCGCGCCTCCCGTCGTGCCGGAGTGGCGGCCGTCGGGGCCGCCGTGCGTCGGGCGCGGCGACGGGCGGCTGGTGGCGCCCGGGTCCACGCTGGGCGCGGGGCCGCCCTTGGTCAGTCCGGCGTGCAGCGCGCAGCTGGGGAAGGCGTCCGGGCCGCGGTCGTCGACTATCGCCTGGGCCACGGCTATCTGCTGGGCGCGGCTGGCGAGGTCGGGACGGGAGGCGTAGGCGGAGCCGCCGTAGTCGTCCCACATCTCCTGGGTCAGCTGGAGGCCGCCGTAGAAGCCGTTGCCGGTGGCGGCGCTCCAGACCCCGCCGCTCTCGCACTGTGCGACGCGGTCCCAGGTCGTCGCGTCGGCGGCGTGCGCACCGCCCGCGGTGAACAGCGGCAGGGCCAGGCCCGCGCCGGTCACGCCGGCCGTGACAAAGATGGCCGGTGCCTGTCGGGGGCGACGGTGCCGACCGTTCCCGGAACGCATGCGGTTGCCTTTCGCGCGGCGGTTGAGTTGTCGGATCGGCGGTTGCGAGGGGTGCCGTGCGGCAGCCCGGGGCCGCCCCCGATCGTCGGAGGAAAGGTAGCCGGGGTCACGGGCAGTCACAAGCCGGTGTAGCGGAGATCACGCAATGGTCACGTAACTGACGGGGCGTCAATTCTGGTACCGCTGCTGGTCAGGACCCCGGTCGGGACGAGTCGGGCGCGGACTCGGGCGTGAACTCGACCGGCAGGGTGCGCAGTCCGCGCATGATGAGCCCACCGCGCCAGCGCAAATCTTCAGGTTCCGCCGCAAGTCGGAGGTCCGGCAGGCGGGTCAGCAGCGTCGCGAGCGCGGTCTGTCCTTCGAGGCGGGCCAGGGGTGCGCCGAGGCAGTAGTGGATGCCGTGCCCGTATCCCAGATGCGGGTTGTCACGCCGCGTGAGGTCGAGCACGTCCGGCTCGTCGAACCGCGCCGGGTCGCGGTCGGCGGCCGCCAGCACCACCAGGACCGGGTCCCCCTCGGCGATCCGCTGTCCGCCCAGCGTCAGCTCCCGGGTCGCGTACCGCCAGGTGGCCAGTTCCACGGGACCGTCGTAGCGGAGCAGCTCCTCGACGGCGGTGGCGAGCAGCTCCTCGTCGCCGGCCGCGATGGACTTCTGGAGCAGTTCGCGCTGGGCGGGGTGGCGGAGCAGTGCGTAGGTGCCGTTGCCGATCAGATTGACCGTGGTCTCAAATCCGGCAAACAGCAACACAAAACACATAGCGGCCGCCTCGTTCTCGGTGAGGTGCTCGCCGTGGTCGGAGGCCCGGATCAGGCCGGAGATCAGGTCGTCGCCGGGGGCGCCGTCCTGGAGGGCGGCGCGCTTGCGGTGGATCAGCTCGGCCAGATACGCCCGCATCTTCTTCACGGAACGGGCGACTCCGCCGCGCGGCCCGCCACCGTGGCGGATCATCATCCCCGCCCAGTCGCGGAAGTCGTCCTGGTCCTCGGGCGGGACGCCGAGCAGGTCGCAGATCGCGTAGATCGGCAGCGGGAACGCGAACTCGTGGATCAGATCTGCGCTCCCCCGCTCCGCGCCGTGCTGCTTTTCGATCATGGCGTCGATGAGTTGGTCGGTCAGCTCCTGTATGCGCGGCGCGAACGCGGCGACCCGGCGCGGGGTGAACGCCTTGGAGACCAGGCGGCGCAGCCGGGTGTGGTCCGGCGGGTCGATGTTGAGCAGGTGCGTCATGAGGTTGGCGCCGCGTTCGCCCGGAATGCCGGTCTTGCCCTTTCCATGGGCGTTCTCGGAGTGGTGCACCGGGTTCTTCGACAGCCGCGCGTCCGCGAGCGCCTGCCGGGCGTCGACGTAACGGGTGACCAGCCATGCCTCGACACCGCTGGGAAGCCGGGTCCGGTGCACCGGCGCGTGCTCGCGCAGCCAGGCGTACGCCGGGTACGGATCGGCGGCGAACTGCCAGGAGAAGAGGGCGGGGGTGGGGGCGGCCGGGGCCGGGGCGGCCATCGGGCAGCCGGCGGGCGGGGCGGGGGTGCCCTCCGGGTGGGGGCCGGGCCTGGTCTCCGGGCGGGCGTCGGGCTTGTGGTGCTGCACGTATCGACCGTAACCGGTGACGCACCCGCCCCGCCGGGCCCGCAGGTCTCACCCCGACCCCATTGCCGTCCCCGACCCCGTCGCCGTCCCCGTCGCCGTCCCCGCCGAGGGCGTCCGGAACGTCACCCCGTCTCCACCCCCAGCTCCGCCAGGAAGGCGGCCGCGGCCGGGGACGGGCCCAGCCCGCTCCACACCACCCGCTCGGTCCGCTCCGGCGCCGGCCGCACCCGCACCACCCGCAGCCCGGTCAGCCGGCGGGCGAACGACTCCGGCACCATGCCGATGCCGAGCCCGGCCCCGACCAGCTGCACCAGGAAGTCCACCGTGGTCACCTCGAACGCCACCTCGGAGGTCAGCCCCGCGGCCCGGAACGCCTCCTCGCGCTGGCGGCGGGCCGCCGAGCCCTCGGCGTAGTCGACGAAGGTCTCCCGGGCCACCCGCGCCAGCGTCGTCCACTCCCGCCCGGCCAGCGGATGCTCCGGCGGCACCACCGCCACCAGTTCCCCGTGCGCCAGCACCTTCTCCCGTACACCGGCCGTCCGCGCCGTGGGCACCAGCCCGACGAACGCCACGTCCAGCACGCCCTCCCGCACCCGCTCGATGAGCGGATCGCTCATGTCCATCTGCAGGCCGATCCGCACTTTCGGATACTTCGTACGGAACGCCCCCAGCTCGCGGGCGAGGTCGACGGCGCCGACGGTGGAGATCGCCCCCACCGCCAGCCGCCCGCGCACCTCGCCGGTCACCGCCTCCACCTCGGCGCGGGCCCGTTCGGCGGCCTGGAGCGTCTGCCGGGCGACCGGAAGGAACGCTTCCCCGGCGGCGGTCAGCCGCACGCGGCGGCTCGTCCGGTCGAAGAGCCGCGCCCCCAACTCCTTCTCCAGCCGCGCGATCTGATGGCTGAGCGCGGACTGCACCACATGGCAGCGCTCCGCGGCCCGGGTGAACCCACCGGTCTCGGCGACCGCGACGACGTACCGCATCTGCTGCAGCTCCATGCCCGCGATCGTAGGAGCGTCCGCCTCCGCAGCTCCCATCCGTCCCATCTCACATCACGATCGATGCGATGAAAACCATGCGTTGGACCGATGGATGCCACGGGCCGGACCCTTGTGCCCATGAGAACGAGCACGAGCATGAGCACGAGCACGAGCGCGGAAGAACCGACCGGCCCGGAGACGAGCACCGAAGGGGACCTCGCCGCCACCGGAGCGGAGGCGCCGACACCTCGACTCGGCCGCGGCACCCTGCTCCTGATGTCCGTCGCCACCGGCCTCTCGGTCGCCGGCAACTACTTCGCCCAGCCGCTGCTGGACGTCATAGGCCGCGACCTCCACCTCTCCGCCGGCACCGCCGCACTGGTCGTCACCGTCGCCCAGACCGGCTACGGACTCGGGCTGCTGCTCCTCGTCCCGCTCGGCGACCTCCTGGAGCGCCGCCGGCTCGCGGTCGTCCTCTGCGCGCTGACCGCCGCCTTCCTGACCGTGACGGCGAGCGCCCCGAACGGCGCGCTGCTGCTCGTCGGCACCGCCCTGACCGGCCTGACGTCCGTCGCCGCCCAGGTCGTCATGCCGTTCGCGGCGACGCTGTCCGCACCCGCCGAACGCGGCCGGACCGTCGGCACGGTGATGACCGGCCTCCTGCTGGGCATCCTCCTCGCCCGCACCGCCGCCGGCCTCCTGGCCGAACTCGGCGGCTGGCGCACGGTCTACTGGGTCAACGCGGCCCTGATGCTGCTGATGGCGGTGCTCCTGCGGCTCCGCCTCCCGGCCCTGCGTACCGACGCCGGACTGCGCTACCCCGCCCTCCTCCGCTCCACTCTGGCGCTGTTCGCCCAGGAACCCGTGCTGCGCCGGCGGGCGTTGCTCGGCGCCCTGACCTTCGCCGGCTTCAGCACCCTGTGGACGGCGGTGGTCTTCCTGCTCTCCGGCCCCGCCTACGGCTGGCAGGAATCGACGATCGGGCTGCTCGGACTGGTCGGCGCGGCCGGTTCGCTCGCCGCCACGGCGGCCGGGCGACTGGCGGACCGCGGACTGGCCCACCGCGTCACCGGCGTCGGCGCGTGCCTGCTCCTCGCCTCCTGGGGCCTGTTGGCAGCCGGCGGCACGGGCGGCGCCTGGTCACTGGTGGCCCTGCTGGCCGGGGTGATCGTCCTGGACCTCGCCGCCCACGCCGTCCACGTCACCAACCAGAACCTCATCTACGCCGTCCGCCCCGAAGCCCGCAACCGCCTCAACTCCGCCTACATGACCAACTACTTCACGGGAGGCGCGGCGGGCTCCGCCCTCACGTCGGCGGTCTGGGGCCTGGGCGGCTGGGGCGGCGTGTGCGCGCTGGGGGCGGGCATGGCGGGGGCGGTTGTGGTGGTGTGGGCGGCGGAGTGGGCGCAACGGGTGCGGGCCGCGCGGGCGGCGGCGGGCTCCTCCGGCGTGGGCGGCTGAGCGCCGTGCGCACCTCACCTCCTCCTTTCCCCCTCTCTAAAGTCCTTCCTCCCTCTGGGGTCCTTCCTCCTCTTTCTCGCGCAGTGGCATCCCCGCGACGACGGACTTCCCGCAGGGGCGCCGCGGCATCACCGCCCAGGCGGCGGAGACGGCGTCCACGAGGACCAGCCCGCGGCCGCCGCAACCGATGTCCGGGTCGGACGCCCTGACGACGGGGTGCCCGTCTCCGGCGTCGGACACCGCCAGCCAGTAGTGCCCGTCGGCAGGCCAGAGGAACAGCTCGACTCGTTGGCCTTCCCGGTCATCACCGTGCAGGGTCCCGTGCCGCACCGCGTTGGTGACGAGTTCCGAGGCCAACAGGACGAGATCGGCTGCCAGTTGCGGGGCACAGTCGGCGGGCAGCGCCCCGGCTACGGCCCACCGGGCGCGTCGCACGGAGGCGGCAGTGGCGGGAAACGTCCAGCGGGAGGGGACGGCGGGGACCCGGGGCTTGGTCAAGGTCGGCGTAGACGCTGCGGACTGCGACGGGAACGGGATGACGGGCATGGTGGAACCCCTCGGTTGCGTCGGTTAGTTAGGCGCGTACGCACTCACCCCAGGACAGGCGGGCGTACTCGCGCGGTGCGCTTCCGGCGGTTGCGGTGTGTATCTTGCGCAACACTGACCGTAGAACAGCTGATGGTAAATTTGCCACACACTTCGGCAAATGAGCCACGGATTGGTGAACTCGCCTCCCTGGAGACCAGACTGAGGCGACGTTGCATGGAGGGGGACGGCATGCCGCCCAGGACCATCCCGACGGAGCGACAGAGGCGTTTGGGGAGCGAGCTGAGGAGACTCCGCACGTCAGCGGGCATGTCCGCCGAACACGCAGCCGGCTTGCTAGGTGTGGACCGCGGCAAGATCTCCAACATGGAGTCGGGCGTGCGCGGTATCAGCGCCGAGCGCCTGCGCACACTCGCGTGCAACTGTGGCTGCACCGATGAGAAATACATCGAAGCGCTGGTCGCGATGGCGCAGCCCGACGGCGACGGCTGGTGGGAGCGTTACCGGGGCAGCTTGCCGCAAGGGCTACTCGACATCGCCGAGTTGGAAGACCAGGCAGTGCGCATGCGCGTGGCCAACACGGTGCACATCCCAGGGCTGCTGCAGACTCCCGACCATGCGCTGGCCGTATTCCGCGTCGCAGTACCCGCCCTGCCTGAGCACGAAGTCGCGCTTCGCCTCGCTCACCGTGCCGAGCGCCAACAAGTGATCACCCGCGACGCCCCGGCCTCCTTCGTTGCCATCATCCACGAGGCGGCGCTGAGGATGCAGTTCGGTGGCCGCACTGTCGCACGCAAGCAACTTGAGCACTTGCTCGCCATGTCGGAACGGCAGAACATCCTTCTCCTCGTCATCCCGTTCTCTCACGGCGCCTTCCCTGGTGCCGGACAGAACGCCGTGTACGCCGAAGGGCCCGTGCCACAGCTCGACACCGTCCAGGTGGACAGCACGCATGGCCCCGATTTCCTCCACGCCGAAGGGCAGTTGGCGAAATACCGGACTCAACTCGACTGGTTGGAAGAGTTGGCTCTGCCGCCGGACCAATCGAGAGACTTCATCAGCGAGATCGCGCACCACCTATGAGGAGACGACCATGACACCCAAGATCACCTGGGAAGAGCCCTTCTGCGCCGAAGGCAACTCCTGCTTCCGCCTCGGTACGGACCCCGAAGGCAACGCCTACATCGCCGTCAAAGGCAACGAAGACCACTACCTCACCGACTCCATAGAAGCCCTACGCACGCTCGTCCGGGATATCAAAGCGGGCAAGGCGGATCACCTGCTCTGATCACCAGACCCGCCCGGCTCCGAGGCCGGGGCCTCCCCGAGGACGCGCCTGGCCCCGGGGTGGCCCAGGGCCGCCGCCTTGCGGTACCAGGCTGTGGCCTCGGCCTCGTCGCCGCACTTCTTGTACAGCTCGGCGAGGCGGAAGGCACCGTAGGCGTCGCCGTCCTTGTAGCCCTTGAGGTACCAGGTGCGCGCTTCGTCGGGGCGACCGTGTTCTTCGAGGAGCGTGCCGAGGTTGGCCGCGTCGAGGCCGCGGCCCCGCTGGGCGTCGTCCTGGAAGAACGCCACAGCGCGCTCTACGGAGTCGATGCTGAGGGGGTCGAGGAAGCCGGCGGCGCACGCATCACCCGACGCCGCCGCTCGGCGCATCCAGGCGTCGGCGACCTTGCCTTCCTGCCATAGCAGGTGGATGACGCCCATGCCCCGAGCCACGGGCTCGTAGCGGGCGGCGGCTGCCTCCAGGTAGCTGGTAAAGGCTCCGTCGACGTCCCCCCTGCCGAGCCGCAGATCGCCAAGCAGATGCGCCGCCTCCGGACTCCCGGCCTTCGCCCCTGCGGCGAACCAGTGCTCGGCCCGGGCACGCAACAGCTTCCCGAGCAACGCGGCCGCCCCGGCGTCCCCCGCTTCCGCGGCAGTCTCCAGGAACGGCTCGGCCGCCTTCCCCTCACCCCGCTCGGCGAGCGTCCGCCCCAACCTGCCCGCCGACTGCGGCTCCCCGGCCTCGGCCGCCCGACGGAACCAGCGCTCGGCTTCGTCCCGCTCCCCCAGCGAATCGGCGAGCAGGCCGAGGTTGTGCAGGGCCGCGGTGTCCCCGGCGTCGGCGGCGCGCTGGAAGGCGATGCGTGCATCCGCCGCGACCTCGGCGTAGTCGTACGCCCCGTCCGTGCGGGCCACCCCCAGGGCGCAGCCCCACACCGGGCCGGGGACGTCCGGCAGTTCCTCATGCCGGGCCGCCGCCTCGACGAGGATCGGCGCGGCCCGCCAGGTGTCCCCCGTCACCCGGTCCAGCAGCCGCAGCAGCCCGTACCGCCGCTCGGTCGCCCAGGCGCGGGCGTCCTCGGCCGACTCCCGCTCCATGCCGGTCACGTCCGCGTATCCCTCGTGGACCTTGAGGAGGAGGTCCATGGGGAGCGGGCCGGTCAGGCCGCAGCGGGCGAGGTCCAAGGCGGCGCGGACCAGAGCGTGACCACGCGGGTGGCGGTCGGCGCGACGGGCGCGCCACCATTCGTCCCAGAGGAGGGGACCCAGGGCGAGGCAGGTGGCGGCGCCGTCCGGGCCGCTTGCCGAGACGACGCCCATCAGGCGCGGATCACCGGTGCGCGCGGCGTCCGCTGCGAGCCGCTGCCGTTCCGTCGGGCTCCACTCCCGGGCCAGTTCGACGATGTGGGCCAAGTCGAGGACCCGGCCGCCGGGCTGGACACGGCAGGCGTCGTAGGCGTCCTCACTCATGGTGGCGACCACGACGACCCGGAGGGCCGCCAACTGGGCGAGCAGGCGCGGTTCCAGTCCGCCGTCCCCGAGGTGCTCGTCAAGGTCGTCGAGCCAGATGAGGTAACGCTCCGGGCGGCCTTGCAGCAGGGCGGGCAGGCCGCGCAGGTCCGTGCCACGGGCCGGCGCGAACACCCTACGGCCGGCCGGCCCTCTGGCCATCGCCTCCAATGCCGTGCGCGACTTTCCGGTGAACGGCTCACCGAGCAGCAGCACCAGACCGCCGCCCGCGCGCGCCTCTCCCAAGGCTGTATCAAGGTCGTGATCACGGTCGCGGAGGACGTAGGGCGGGAGGGGCGGGTGACCGGGGACACGGTGGGTGGGCCGGACACCGAAGGCGATCGGGTCCATGTCGTCGGCCGTAGGCCAGCCCTGGGGGTCGGGGAGAGCGCCCGGGACGGGGTTCGTGTGAAAGGCGAGGGCACTGATGGTTTCCGCCTGGATCACGGGGCCGTAGGTGGTGCCCCCGGACACGACGTTGCGGACGACGGGGGTCCCGGCAGGTCCGTCGAACTCACCGGGGCCGTGCGGCTCGGCAGAGGCGGGCGAGGGAAACTCACCCACGAGGGAGCGGAGTTCAGCGGCGGCCGAGGGGTCCCGCTCCAGCAAGCTACGCAGGACGGCGAGCCACCAGGCGTTTGCCTCTGACGGTTCCTCGGGCGGAGGTCCGTCAACGAGGCCCACAAAGGCGGCTGTCTTAAGCGGACTCGGCCCATAGTCCGAGTTCGCGAACAGTGCGGCCGCCCGCGTCACCAACTCCTCGTCCACCCAAGCCCCTCCCCCACAACTCCCAGTCCCCCAACGGTACTAAGTGCTGCTCTCCTCGGCCGCCACCACCGCGTCCCGGTAGGCGCGGGCCGCGGCGCGGAGGGCTGCCTCCGGGTCGATGCCCTCCGACTCGGCGCGGACGGCGAGGGCCAACAGTTCGTAGCCGATGCCGGCGCCCGACGGGAGGGGGACGGCCAGGCCCGCCGACCGCACGCGGGAGGCGAGTTTGGCGGTGAGGGCGAGGGCAGGTTGGGCCAGCGGGACGCCTTCCGTGAGGGAGGTGCGCTGTTTTTCCTCGGCCTTGGTGCGGAGCCAGTGGGTCTTGACGTCCTCGGGGGTCTCGGCGGGCTCGTCGCCGAAGACGTGGGGGTGGCGGTGGAGCAGCTTTTCGACGAGGGTGCCGGCCACGTCGTCGACGGAGAACGGGGCGTCGGGGTCGTCCTGGGCAATGCGGGCGTGGAAGACGACCTGGAGGAGGACGTCGCCGAGCTCCTCGCGGAGCGCCTCGCGGTCGCCCTCCTCGATGGCCTCGACCAGTTCGTACGCCTCCTCGATGCCGTACTTGGCGAGGTCGCGGTGGGTGCGGATGCTGCTCCACGGGCACTCGGCGCGGATCTGGTCCATGACCTGGACGAGGTCGAGCAGGCGGGCGCCGGGGAGGTCGTAGGAGCCGGGCAGCAGTTCCAGGTCGGGCATGGTCTCGCGGCCGGAGCCGGCGAGCCGGGCCAGGCCGTCGGTGAGGGCGCTCTCGCCGTCGGCGGAGGTGAGGACGACGGCGGTGCGGTCCCCGGGGACGACGTCGTCGACCAGTTCGCGGGCGGTGGGGGCGGCGGTCTCGACCGTGATGCCGGCCTCGCGGAGGTAGGGCAGCTGGGGGTGGTCGGGGTCGGCGCTGAGGACGCGGTCGGCGGTGCGCAGGGCCTGCCAGGCGGGCCAGGAGAGCAGGCCGGGGGCGACCCGGTGGCTGGTCGTGAGCAGGACCAGGCGGCCGGTGCCGGTGTCGGCACGGGTGCCGGTGCCCGTACCGGTGTCCGTGCCGGTACCGGAGTGCTCAGGGCGGGCGGCGGCGTCCGGACCGGCGGCGGCAGCAGGGGTGGCGTCAGCGGCGTCAGCGTTCACGTAACGAACGTAACGCACGGCACTGACAGTGCTCCGCGGGCACCGGGCCAGCCCGGCTCGGCCCGGGCTCGACACCGGCTCGCACCAGCCCGGCTCCGGCTCGACACCGGCTCGGTCCCCCCGACGGCGCCCGCGCGGCTACGCCTCCTGCCGTGGCGGCGCCGCCGGCACCAGCCACGGCGTCCTGGTCTCGCCGAGGATCACCTGCTGGTCGTCCCAGGCGCCGTAGCGGGGATTGACGTCGACGCCCATGGCGCGGGAGGTCCTGGACAGGGCCTCGACGAGGGCGCGCTGGCCTTCGGGGCGGCCGCGGTCCGCGTGCAGGTGCTTGGCGAGGCCGTCGATGAGGAGCTGGTTGCGGACCACCTGGTCGATCTGGTCGGGGGCGGTGCCCTGCTGGAGCCACATCGTCTTGAGGCGGGCGGCGCCGCCGGCCTGTTCTTCCGCCTCCGCCCGGGCGTTCTGGATGTCGGCGCGGGTGACGCTGACCCCGGCGTCGCGGGCGGCGCGGGCCAGCACCTCGTCGAAGATCATGCCGTTGAGGGTGGAGAGGCCGAGCCGGCCGGTGTTCGTGATCATCTCCTTGCCCTGTGGCGACGCGGCCTGGGCGGCGCGGATGTCCTTGACCCGGCCCTGGAGCTCGGCGACGGTGATCCGCTTGCCGTCCACGATGGCGGCGGCGCCGGGGTGGGCGTCGGTGCCGCAGGCGGTGAGCAGCGGGGCCGCGGCCAGCAGCGCGGCGGCGGAAACGGAGAGCGCGGTCCTTCGGCGGAACACTTGGCCTCCCGAGGGGATGCAGATCGTGCGACGGAGTGATGACCTAGGTACGACCTTCGGTGATCGATGCTAGGGAGTCGGCGTGGCGCGGGCCACTGCTTCGGGCAACGAGCCGCGCGGGGGTCGGTTCCGGCGGACGACGACCGGCCCGCCCGGGTGGCGCACCGCCGGGCCGCGCACCCGTCAATCCTGCGCTCCCGTCAACCCTGCATCTGCGCCAGCCAGTACAGGGTCCGGCGGATCTCCGTGGGGAAGGCGTGGTGCGGGCCGTGCAGGCGCTCGGCGTCGTGGAGGAGGCGGGCGAGGGTCTCCTTGGCGGCGCCGTGTTCGCCCTGGGCCAGCAGCAGGTGGCCGATGGAGCGGCGGATTTCGAGGGGGCGGACGGGGTCGTCGGCGTAGTGCTCGAAGTACGGGAGCAGGGCGCGGTACTCCTCCAGGGCCTGGGCGACCTCGCCGAGCTGTTCCAGGCACTGGGCGGCGTCGTGGTGGAACTGGAGGGCCTGGCGGGTGGCGCCGGCCCCGGACTCCTTGGCGTACTGCTCGGCCAGGATGCGGAGTTCGGGCAGCGCGCGGCGGTACTGGCCGTCGTCCATGAGGGTCGCCGCGTACTGCTTGCGGAGGGTGCGGACGACCGGGGAGTGCGGGCCGTGGCGTTCGGCGGCGGCCGGGAGGATGCCGCCGAGGATGTCCACGGCGCGGGTGATGCGGCCCTGGTCGAGGAGGAGTTTGACCTCGTCGACGGCGGCGGCGACGTCCGGGCCGGAGGAGGGAGAGGGGGAAGAGGAGGAAGGGGAGGACGTGGCGGCGGAGGGGGCGGGGCTCTGCTGGGGCGGGGGCCGGTGGGCGGACGGCGGGGCGGTCCAGGAGGCGTTGCCGGCGAGGGAGGTGCGGGGGTCCTGGACGGGCCGGGCGGGCGCGGCGGCCCGCTGCTCGGGGACGCGCGGGGTGGCCGGCACCGTCGGGGTGGGCGCGGGCGCCGGGGCGCCGGCGGAACGGGCCGGCCAGGGGGCGTGCGGCTGACGGAAGGGGCGCGTGGGGTCCATGGGGGACAGCGGGGGGTGCGGGCCCGCGGAAGACGTGGGCAGGAGGGGGGCGAGGGCCGCGTAGACCTCCTGGGCGTCGGCGGGGCGGGCCCGGGGGTCCTTGCGGAGCAGGTGCAGGACGAGCGCTTCGAGGGGCTCGGGGACGTCGGGGCGGAGCCGGCGGACCGGGACCGGCTCCTCGTGGAGGTGCCGGTGGAGGACGCCCAGGGCGGTGGAGCCGGCGAACGGGACCTGGCCGCTGAGGAGTTCGTGCAGGAGTACCCCGAGGGCGTAGAGGTCGGTGTACGGGCCGACGGCGCCGCCCATGGCCTGTTCGGGCGCCATGTAGGCGGGGCTGCCGATGGGCGAGCCGGTGTGGGTGAGGCGGGTGGTGTCGGTGTCCAGGGCTGAGGCGATGCCCAGGTCCAGGACGATGAGGGAGCCGTCCGGCCGGATCATGACGTTGCGGGGCTTGAGGTCCCGGTGGACGATCGGCACCGCGTGCACCGCGGCCAGTACGGCACACAGCTGGGCGGCGACGGAGACCGCCCACGGCCAGGGGTAGGGGTCGTGCTCGGCGAGGTGGTCGGAGAGGTCGGCGCCCTCGACGTACTGCATGACGAGGTAGAGGTCCTCGTCGTCGCTGCCGGCGTCGTGGACGGTGACGAGTCCGGGGTGGTCGACCTGTGCGGTGACCCGGCACTCGCGGACGAAGCGGCGGCGCATCTCCTCGCCGTCGGGGGTGCCGGCGACCCGGTCGGGGCGGAGCAGTTTGACGCCGACCCGGCGGTCCAGGCGGCGGTCGTAGCCGATCCAGACCTGGCCCATGCCGCCCTGGCCGAGGAGGACGGAGAGTTCGTAGCGATCGGCGATGACCCGCCCGTTCACCGGCCCTCCTTGCGGAGGTAGTCGCTCAGTTCGTCGAGTTCGGCGCGGACCTGGTCGATGCGCTGGGGCGGCGGGCGGTGCTCGGGCGCGTACGGCGGGGGCTGTGGGGGCTGCTGGTTGACCGGTGGTGCCGCCATGGGGGGCGCGCCCAGAGGGCCGGCGCCCGGGACGGCGTAGGGCTGGGTCTCCTGGTTGTGCAGGGGGGTGTGGGGGTGGTGCACGGGCGGCGGGGCGTAGGGGTGGTAGAAGGCCCCGGCAGGGTAGGCCGGCGGGACCGGTCCTGCGGTGTGGGCCCGTTCGGCCCGGAGGTCGACGACGAGGTAGTACGCCACGACGGCGGCTATCTGGAGCAGCAGGAGGGCGACGCCCACGTTGGTGCGCCAGTCGTCCTCCGGGAAGCTGACGATCAGTACGCAGGTGCCGACGAACAGCACCAGGTCGGCGGCGAAGAGCCACCAGCCCAGCGGCCGGCGCTGCACGATCGCGGCCCGCAGCATCGCGGCCCAGGACAGGAAGCCCAGGCTGAGCACCGTGGCGGCCACGAAGACCAACCTCAGGGCGAGGACCGTCCCGCGCGCCGGGGGACGGTGCACCGGCGGGGCCGGAACTGGGCCGTGCATCACTGCTCCTGATGGTTCGTTCGTGACCGGAGGCCGGGGCCGGGGGCCGGGCCGGGGGCTCCCGAGTGCTCGGCCTTGCCCGAGCAGGGCGGGCCCCTTCGGCGGCCGTGCGCGCGCCACGGCAGCCGGGCCGCCGGTGCGCGCACGTGCCTGCGAGCGTATATACGACGCCGCGCCCGCGTGCAGGGTTGTACGGATTGGGTCGGCGATCCGTACAACCCTGCACGCGGGCCTCCGGGGCTCAGCCGGGAGCGACCGTGCCGTCCGTCAGGCCGTCGTGGAGCCCTTGGACGAACTGCTCGCCGAGCCGGGAGGCCAGTCGCAGGGCGCTTTCGAACGCGGCGAGGTCGGCGAAGCGGCGGCCGTAGCGGCGCTGTTCGGCGAGCGGGAGGCGGGGCAGCTGGAGGCGGCGGACGTCGAGCCGGGTGGCGGTGGAGGCGTAGCTGCTGGCCTGGCGGTTGTTGGCGGTGCCGCGCAGGAAGCCGGCCAGGAACCAGGGGTCGAGGGCGGCGGTGTCGGGGCGCAGCAGGGTGAGGTTGCGGCCGAGGGCGGCGCCGGCGGTGGCCTCGTCGACGACCCGGGCGGTGGCGCCGCCGCCGAGGACCGGGACGACCACGTCGCCCTCCTGGACGAGGACGGGCTCCTCGGGGGGCGTGCCGGCGGGGGTTTCGGGGAGCGTGCCGGAGGGGGCGAGGCCGCCGAGGACGTCGTGGTCGGTGAGGACGGCGGGGGCCGGCTCGGGCCCGGCGGTGCCGGCGCCGCCGGTGCGCAGGACGAGGGCGCCGGAGCGGGCGAGTTCGCCGACGGTGGTCTGGGGCCAGCGGGCGGCGGCCGCCTCGGGGGCGGTGGTGTCGGTGCCGGGGAGCGGGGTGAGTTCGGTGGTGCGGGCCAGGGTCGCGGTGAGGCGGTCGTGGACGCGGGCGAGTTCGGCGGGGCCGCCGGCGGCGGCGGGCGGCGGCAGGTGGCGGGCGGGGGCGAGGTCGACGTCGTCGCCGAGGAGGTCGATGGCGGCCAGCGAGCGGCGGACGCCGGGCACCTCCTCGATCCCGCCGTCGCGGTCGAAGTCCCGCCAGGCGTCCAGGGCGGTGGCCCGTACGGTCTGCCAGTCGAGTTTGTCGCGGCCCGGCCCGGCGGGGGCGGCGGTGTCGACGACCAGGAGCTGGGGGACGGGCGGGGTGGTGCCGCCGGGCTTGCGCAGCACCCACAGGTGCAGCGGGATGTTGTTGGGCGGGGCGGCGCCGGCGGGCAGGGCGATGACCGCGCGCAGGGCGCCGCGGCGCAGCAGGTCGGCGCGGATCCGGCGGCCGGAGCGGCGGGAGGCGGCGGCGGGCGGCATGAGGAGGACGGCGGTGCCGCCGGGCCGCAGCCGGGCCAACGCGTGCTGGACCCAGGCCAGTTCGGATTCGGTGCGGGCCGGGAAGCCGTATTCCCAGCGGGGGTCGTAGGCGAGTTCGTCGTGGCCCCAGTTGCGTTCGTTGAACGGCGGGTGCGCGAGGACGGCGTCGGCGGCGAGCTGGGGGAAGGCGTCGGCGCGCAGGGTGTCGGCGGCCCGGACGCGGACGTCGGCGCCGGGGGCCTGGAGGGCGAGCCGGAGCGCGGTGAGGGCGGCGAGGTCGGGGTCGGCGTCCTGGCCGTGGAGGGCGGGGGCCTGGTCGTGGCCGGCGGGTCCCTGGCCGGACGTCTCGTGGACGGCGGCGAGGAGTGCGCCGGAGCCGCAGGCCGGGTCCAGGACGGTGGCCAACGAGCCCGTGGTGGCGGCGAGTTCGGCCATCAGGGCGGCCGGTCCCGACGGGGTGGGGGTGTACTGGCGGGGGTTGGCGTCCAGGTGGCGGCCGAGCAGGAAGCCGTACGCCTCGGCGGCGCCGTCGGTGGTGGCGAGGTCGCCGGTGGCGCGGACGAGGGCGGCGGAGTGCGCGAGGGCCGTGCGGGTCAGGCCGCGCACCGGGTGCCCGGGGCCGAGCCGGCCGGTGAGGACGGATTCCAGCATGGCGGGCAGGACGCCGGTCAGTTCGGTGTCGTCGGCGGCGGCGCGGAGCTGGCGCCAGGCGGCGGGGCGCTCCTGGACGAGCAGCAGGACGGCGCCGGCCTGGCGGAGCGCGGCGGCGGCGCCGGCGGGGTGGCCGACGAGTTGCTGCCAGACCCGTTCACGGGCCGGGACCTCGGCGAGTTTGCCCTGGTCGCGGAGCCATTGTTCGACGTCGCGGAGGGCGAAGGCGGGGCTGGTCTCGGTGCCGCCGACGGGTTTGGGGAAGTCGGCGTGGCGGCGCCGCCAGTTGCTGACCGCGGCCCGGCCGACGCCGGCGAGCCGGGCGATGCCGGCGGCGGTCACCTCGGTCGGGCGGGCGTCCGCCCGTCGCCCGCCGGCCGCGCGGGTTTCCGTAACGCCGCGGTCCGCGCTGTCGTCCGTCGCCTTCTCCGGCACCTGTGTGGCTCCTGTCCCGATGACCCCGTGACCGTTGGGTGACCTCTGTGCCGACGAGCATACCCATGCACTGCGCACGAACCGCTTCACGGCGTGAACCTCGGCATTTCGTGAACTCGTGTTGACTCGGTTCACAGCCTCTGCTCTTATTGACCCACCGATTCACGGAACGACTCCAGCGCCCGGAAGGGGCCCCTTCGCATGTCCCAGCAGATGCAGTACCAGCCCGTCCCGGAGGGGGCGCCCGGCATGCCGGCCCCCGGTCACCACCAGGCGGCCCGCAACGGCCTCGGCATCACCGCCCTGATCCTCGGCATCATCGGCACGCTCAGCGGCATCCCGATGGTCCTGTTCTGGCTGGCCGGCCCGCTCGGTCTGCTGGCGCTGATCTTCGGCTTCGTGGGCCTGAGCCGGGTCAAGAAGGGCCAGGCCACCAACAAGGGCGTGGCGGTGACCGGCACCGTCCTCGGCGGCCTCGCGATGATCCTCGCGATCGTCGGGATCATCGTCACCGTGCTCGCCGTCAACAAGGCCGTCGACGAGATCAACAAGCAGGTCAACGGCTCCCAGGCGCAGCCCAAGGACGGCAGCAAGGGCAACAAGTCCTACGGGCCGGGCGCCGTGGCGACCTACCCGGACAAGGGCCTGGAGGTGAGCGTCGCCAAGCTCACCCCGTACACCGTCGGCGACATCGCCTCCGGCCACACCGCGGGCAACAAGGCGTACAAGGTCACCGTGCAGATCAAGAACAAGGGCAAGGCCGCCTTCAACCCGGCCCTGACCCAGATCAAGGCCAAGACCGGCGCCGACGGCCGCAAGGCGGAGCAGATCATCGACGGCAAGATTGGCATCGGCTTCGACGGCTCCATCGCCCCGGGCGCCACCGCCACCGTGGACGTCGCCTTCGACGCCCCGCCCACCGCCAAGGAACTCGACGTCGAGGTCGCCCCGGACATCGACATGCAGGGCGTCTTCTGGAAGCTGCCGACCGGCTGACCCCGCGCGGCGCCCCCGACGGGCGCCACCCCGACCCCCTCCGGCGCAACGGCCCCGGGCCTGGACCGCGACCACCGCGGCCCGGGCCCGGGGCCGTTCCCGCCGGGCGCGCGGCTGCTCCTACTTCGCCGTGAACCGCGCCGGCGCCTCCGTCGGCGTCCCCCCGCCCGGCAGCGCCTGGCGCGGGCAGGAGTCGAGCACCTTCGCCATCGCCGCCTGCTCGGCCCGGGTCACCCACAGCCCGTACTTCTGCTTCACCGCCACCTGCCGCGCGACATACGTACAGCGGTAACCGGCGTACGAGGGCAGCCAGTCCGCCGCGTCCCCGTCGCTCTTGCTGCGGTTGGCCGACGCCTCCACCGCGATCAGGTTCAGCGGGTCGTTGGCCAGCGCCACCCGCTTGCGGGCCGGCCACTGCCGCGCGCCCGTCTGCCAGGCGTCCGACAGCGCCACCACGTGGTCGATGTCGACGGCGCTGCGGCCCCGCTGGTAGCGCAGCGACTTCCCGGTGTACGGGTCCTTCGGCAGGGTTCCGGAGACCACCACGCACTTCTTCGCGTCCCGGAACGCGGTCCCGCGCAGATCCCGTTTGAGGATGTCGTCACGGGTGCCGCAGCCGTTGCCGTCGGTGTCCGCCCAGGCCGAGCCGAAGCGGTCCCGGGCGTAACCGTCCTTCGTCCCCGGCCGCTTGACGGCCAGCGAGCCCAGCGCGCTCCGGGCACTGCCCGGCGCCCCCATCCGCCCGCCGCCGTCCGCGGGAACGGACGCGCCCGGCCCCGCGTCCGAGTGACCACCACCCCGGCCGCCGGGGCCGGAACAGCCGGCGACGGCCAGCAGCACGGCCAGGGCGGCGGCACCGACGGCGCTCGGGGCCGGGCGGCGGGCGGAGGTGGAGATCCGAATCACGTGGGGCGTCCAATCCGAAAAAGCGTGGCAACGGCGTTGCGGGACAGGTGAACCGGGGGACGGGCCGGCCGGCGGACGCCGGACCGACCCGTACCCCGGGTTCGGATATCTTTTCGGAAATCGAGAGTGAGGACGCCCATGGACACGGCCGCAGCAACGGCGGCGGACGGCCGCACCGGGCCCTCCTCCGGCACCGCCGCCGACCCGTCGGCCGCGCCCGCCACCACCGCGCCGGCACCGTCCCGGCCCGCCGCACTCCGCGCCGCGCTCCGCGCCCCGCGCCTCGACCCGTACTGGACCGCCGGGTTCTTCTTCGTCGCGTTCGCCGTGCTCTCGTACGGGCGCTACCGCACGATGTCCACCATCTCCTGGGACCTGGGCATCTTCGAGCAGGCGGTCCGCGGCTACGCCCACCTCCGGGCGCCCCTCGTCGACCTCAAGGGACCCGGCACCAACATCCTCGGCGACCACTTCAGCCCCATCCTGGTGCTACTCGCCCCCTTCTACCGGCTGTTCCCCTCCCCCCTGACCCTGCTCACCGCGCAGGCCGCGCTGTTCGCACTCTCCGCGATACCCGTCACCCGCGCCGCCGCCCGCCACCTCGGCCGCCGGCGCGGGCTGGCCCTCGGCCTCGCCTACGGCCTGTCCTGGGGCATACAACGGGCCGTCGACTTCGACTTCCACGAAATAGCCTTCGCGGTCCCGCTGATCGCCTTCGCCCTCGAAGCCGCACTGCGCGGCCGCTGGAACACCGCCGCCTGCTGGGCCGCCCCCCTCCTCCTGGTCAAGGAGGACCTCGGCGTCACCGCCGCCGCCATCGGCGCGCTCTCCCTGCTCCGCACCCGCCGCCCCGGCCCCCTGCCGCTCGCCCTCGTCGTCCTCGGCATCACCGCCACCGCCGTCACCCTCGCCCTGGTCATCCCCGCCTTCAACGGCGGCGGCTCCTACGACTACTGGAGCAAACTCGGCGGCCACGGCACCGACGCCCCCGCCATACCCGTCGACGTCGCCCTGCGCACCCTGCTGTGGACGCTGCTGCCCACCACCGGCCTGCTCGCGCTGCGTTCCCCGCTCCTCCTCGTGGCCGTGCCCACCCTCGGCTGGCGCTTCCTCTCCCACGAACCCCACTACTGGGGCACCGACTGGCACTACAGCGCCGTCCTGATGCCCGTCGTCTTCCTCGCCCTGGTCGACGCCCTGCCCCGGGCCCTCGCCTCCGCCCGGCCCTGGATGCGCTCCTACGCCCACCACCTGCCCGCCGCCGTGCTGGCCGCCGCGCTCGCCCTGACCACCACGCTGCCGCTGGCGCGGCTGACCGAGGCCGACACCTACCGCACGCCCCCGGAAGTACCCGCCGCCCAGCGGCTGCTGGACCGGATACCCGACGGCGCGACGGTGGAGTCCGACATCCGCCCGCTCAGCCGCCTCACCGGCCGCACCCGCGTCTACTGGACCGGCGACACGGGCGGGCTGGCCCCCGACTACGTCGCCGCACAGCTGCACGACGACCACACCCCGCAACAGGCCCTGGCCGACGCCACCGCCCGCCACCCCCACTCCACCTACGTCCTGCTCGGCACCGCCGCGGACCTCGTCGTCCTCCACCGCACCTCGGCCCACTGACCGGGCCGGGCGGCCGGGAAAATCCCCGCGCACCGCGGTCTGGGTCGGCGTCCACTACGACCTGACGGTCGATACGGGGCGGATCTCTACGTCCGCGTGTGCGGAGCGGATCGCCGCCCACGTTGTCGACTGACCCGCCGTAGGGTTCGCCTGCGGCGGGGGCTTGTGGGGCGGGGCCCGCCGGTACGTGGTGGGTGGCGGGTGCGGGGCCTCCGGGGTGGGTGTTCGGACTGCTTCGCTTTACGTCCGAACACCCACCCCTCCGGCCCCGCACCCTCCCGCCGGACGGCGACGATCCCCGCCCCTTGTGGGAAAGGGGAGGTCAAGGGTGCTCACGGCCGACCCGCGCTTCTGGCTTCGGGGGCACCACGACGAGGCCGCTTCCCTCCTCCCCACCGGGCGGGGGCGCTCACGTATGTACGGGAGGGTGCCTGTGGGGCGGGCCGGAGGGGGTGGGTTGTCGGACGTAAAGCGAAGCAG
>NZ_KB891902.1 GCF_000373585.1 Streptomyces sp. MspMP-M5 | reverse complement strand
CCCGTACCAGTAGGCTCCCCACCACCCGGACCCGTACCAGTAGGCTCACCACCACCCGGACCCGTACCAGTCGGCTCACCACCACCAGGGCCGGTACCTACCGCACCGCCGCCACCGGTACCACCGTCACCGGCACCACCGTCGCCTGAGCCGGAGTCGCCGCACGCGCACGCGTCACATCCGTCGTGATGCTGCATGCGGCCGTGTTCACCACTTACCCCCAAGGACCGACTCTGAGAAACGGCCTGGGATATTTCGGCGATCGGGACAACGGTCGCCGCACTCGCCACCACGACGGCAAGCGAACGGCCTATGAACGTACGCATCGCTTCTCCTACATCGACAGGCAATCGGACGCCGAATGGATACCTCCCCACGCCCGATGTCACACAGGCGCGCCGAAAATCCACTCCAACGGCCGGACGCCATTACCCTGATCGCCACAGCGATCAGACACCCGCGAAACGTGAAGCACACCGGCCCGGGCCTGACAGGCCACGGCGTGGGGCGGCATCGGCACTCAGAGGCTACTGTTACTCGAACTCGCACACGACATAGACCGTGGCCGTCCCCGCTGAGAATTTCCACACGCCACCAGCTGCAACTCGCACGGTCCAGCCCTTACCCTCATCCGTCGGGTGGTTGGTCCAGGCGAACATTCTCAAGCGCCCGGAGTCGCATCCGCCGCCAAGGACCGCAGAGCCCTCGGGGCAGCGTGCGGTGCCCTCTCCGTACGCTCCCCAGTACCTGCCCTTACCGCGAACTCCTGCTTGATGACTGCATAGCAGGGGCAGCCTGCGCTGGAGTGGCAATGGAACCTAGAAGCGCGGTGGACCCGAGAATAGCGGTGGCGATGCGACACATAAATTACCCCTTCTTCTCTGGTAGTTGAACCACGTTGCAGGTTGCCTGGATTTCGCTGAGTAAATCCCGATTCCTTGCCGAAATCGCCTATGGGGATTTCGCCGGTACTTGAGGGCCTTCTTACTCAACGGTATCGGAACAAGGCACTGACAGCTTTGGCGGGGCTGAGCCCGTCGTCGACGGCCAGCATTGCACCATGCAGCGGCTACGGGTTTCTCCTTGCACGGTGGCGCTGGGCGCGGCAGGGCAGCTTTCGGCAGGGGCAGGCCGGCCGGCCGCGAAGTCTTACGGGCGGTGAGTCTGGCCTGAGTCCTACAGGATGTGCGACAAAGGGAGTGCCACAGCCCCTGATGAGGGGACTTGGCGGGAGGAGGAGCCGATATGCCGAGCCCGCAGGACGGGACAAAGGACCCCACCGCGTGTACCTGACCGTCTACCTGCCGCTGCTCGCACCCGCCCTGCTGGCCGCCACCGGCCCGCGCCTGACCCTTCACCGTGCCCTGACCAGCCTGCGTGCCCTGCCCGCCGACGAACGCGCCGTACTGCTGGCCCACGAACGCGCCCATCTCACCCACCGCCACCACCGCCACACCGCCCTGGCCCGGGCCGCCTGCGCGCTGAACCCGCTGCTACGCAGCCTGCGCGGCCGTCTCTCCTTCACCTTGGAAAGCTGGGCGGACGAGGAGGCCGCAATGGCTGTCGCCAGTCGGCCACTGGCCGCTCGTCCCCAGGCCCGCGCCGCCGTCGCCACCGCCGCCAAGCATGGCGGTCCGACCACGGCACTGGCCTACCTGCGCCACAAGGTGACCGCCCGCATCCAGGCCCTCCAAGGCGTCCCGCCGCAAAGCCGCTACCGCATCGCGGTACCGGCCGCCGCCCTCGCCACCGTCACCGCCCTGGCCGATGTCACCGCGGCGCTCGGACGGTTCCTGGAAGTACTGCGCCCATGACCGGACTCGCCTCCGAACCGCCCCCCGCCGGGCGAGGCCCGGTGTGGCTGACCCGCAACGTCAAGACGCTGTGCGGGATCTCCTTCCTCCAGGACACCGCCAGCGAACTGCTCTACCCGATCCTGCCGATCTTCCTCACGATAGTGCTCGGCGCTCCGCCCGCCGCCGTCGGTGCGATCGAGGGCCTGGCCGAAGGCGCCGCCTCCGTCACCAAGGTCGCCGCCGGACGCCTGGCCGACCGCATCGCCCGCCGCCCGCTGATCGGCACCGGCTACGGCCTGGCCGCCCTCGGCAAACTGTTGCTCGCCCTCGCCACCGCATGGCCGCTGGTGATGATCGCCCGCCTGACCGACCGGCTCGGCAAGGGCATACGCTCCGCACCCCGCGACGCCCTCCTCATCAACGTCATCCCCAACGGGCAGCGCGGCAAGGTCTTCGGACTCCATCGCGCCGCCGACACCGCCGGCGCCGTCGTCGGCCCGCTGCTCGGGCTGGCTCTGTACGAGGCGCTCGACCATCACCTGCGTTCGCTGTTCTGGGTCGCCCTCGTCCCCGCCGTCGCCTCCGTGGCCCTGGTCACCGCCGTCCACGACCCCCGCACCAAGACCGTCAAGACCGCCACGGCCGCCGACACCTCCGCACCGGCGGGTCCCCCACGCACTCCATGGCGCGCACTGCCCGGCCGCTTCTGGCGGACCCTCGCGCTGCTGGCAGCCTTCAACCTGCTCAACTTCCCCGACGCGCTACTCCTGTTGCGCGCACACGACCTCGGTCTGACGACAGCCGGAGTGATCGGCGCCTACGCCGTCTACAACCTCGCCTACGCCGCCCTGTCCTACCCCGCCGGCGCCCTGTCCGACCGGCTGCCGCGCCCCCTGGTGTTCGCCGCCGGACTGGCCTTCTTCGCCACCGGCTACCTCGGCCTCGGCCTCATCCACACGCCCTGGCTCGTCTTCGTCGTACTGCCGCTGTACGGCGGCTTCAACGCCTGCACCGACGGAGTCGGCAAAGCCTGGATCTCCACCCTCGTCCCCGACAGTCAACAGGGCACTGCACAGGGCCTGTACCAGGGTGCCACCGGCGCCGCCGTCCTGATCGCCGGCCTCTGGGCCGGACTCGCCTGGGGCACCGACGGCCAGATCCCGCTCCTCATCGCCGGCACGGGCGCACTCGCCCTCGCCGCGGCCCTCCCCGCGCTTCCCGCCCTATGACTCTCCGCCCCCGCGGCCCACGCCATCCCCGCCGCCTCCGCAGCGCCTCGCTCGACACCCACCCAGATCAGCACGGACCCGTTCACCAACGCCTCCAGCCAGCACGCTACCGAGCTCGAACCCGACACCTACGCCTGGGGCAACACGATCGTCGCCTCCTCCCAGGTCAGCCGGTTCACCGACGGCGGCACCACCTGGCAGCACGGCAACCTCCCCGGCATCACCACCTACCAGGGCGGCAGTTGGGCGCGCGTCTCCGACCCCGCAGTGGCCTACGACGCCAGGCACCGCACCTGGATGGTCGCCGGCCTGGTCCTCGACTCCAACGCCAACGGTGCGGGTGTGACGGTCAGCCGCTCGACGAACGGAACGAGCTGGCAGAACCCCGTCATGGCGATCGGCAACGACGGCCAGGGCTACGACAAGGAATGGATCGCCTGCGAACACGGCTTCCAGCCCCCACTACGGCACCTGCTACATCGAGGTCGACGTCACGTCGTCCGGCAACCGGATCGTCATGAGCCGTTCGACCGACGGCGGCGCCACCTGGTCGGCCCCGGTGTCGGTGACCCGGGTCCCGGTCGACGCCACCACCAGCGGCGTCGACCATGCCACCTCCGGCAGCACGGCCAAGATCGGGCTCTACTACTACCTCTCCTGACGGCCAACTGCTGGCCCCCTGACCGTCACCGGCGGCAGCCATGCCTCCACCACCCATGGCGCGGCCACTGTGACCGCTCCGCACGGGACCACGGACTCCAGGCCCCTGCCGGTCCGTTACTGAAGCTCCGGTTCCGTCACATGAGGTGCGTTCCGGCATCCGTCCGAGCGCACCTCACGTCATCTGTGGGACCGGCGCCAAGAACATCGTCCGCGGTGGCCACGACACCCACCCGTTGCGCCTGGTCCCTGCTCAACGTCTCCCTCGACGGCCCTGTGAAGGGACGGCCAGGCGGCCGGCCGTGGCAGTGGACTCCTCGACGCGGGTCAGAAAGCGGTGTGGGCGAACCAACGGTCGAGTGCCGCGGTCTCGCCCGAGACGTGGAAGGCGGTTTCCTGGTACGACCGTCGCCCGTAGAGCACCATCAGAAGGTCCGTTGCCTGGCCCCGGACCGCCGCCGTCTCCGCGCCGGACAGCTCGGCGTCAGTGCCAGTCGATCGGCCTGGCAGCAGACGGAAGCCGTCCGGGTCCAACCGCACCCGCCACTCCTCGCCGATGTCGCCGGTACCGTCCAAGCACTGGAAAGCGATCACCTCGCCGTTGCCGCGCAGCTTCGTCACGGCCGGGGCGAAGAGGCCCGCGTAGGGCAGGTTGACGAGGAACTCGTCCACCCCGTCCGCTGCCAGTGTGGGATCGATCTCCGATTCCCGGCCGACCGCACGCTCCGCGTCCGCCCGGTGCACAAGGGTTTCGAACAGCATCCGACGGGCCCAGAACCGCGCGTGCTGGTCGTCTCCCCAGGCCCACATGGGAGCCAGGGGATCCGTCGCCCGCAGCACGGCGCTCACCGCAGGGACACCCTGCGCCACCCAGTCGGCGTACTCCTCGACACGTTCCGGCAGCCCCAGCTCCACCTCACGGCTGCGGGGCGGCTCCTGCACCAGGCGGCTCAGCAACGTGCAGAACCAGCGCTGCAACGCTCCCACGTGATGGGTGAGCTCGGTCAGCGTCCAACCGGGACAGGAGGGCACGGCGGTCTGGGGATCCACACCTTTGACCACCTCGGCGAAGCGCAGCGTCTCCTGCTCGATCGCCTGCTGATAGGTGTCGTAGGGCAGAGGGTGCCCCGACCTGTTCGTCGTCTCCATCTGCTGTCGCCTTCCGTCCATGGCACGGATCCGTCGTGATCAGGCGGACCCTTCGTGATCAAACGGACCCGTCGGGATGAGGCAGACCCGTCGTGGTCAGTGTGAATGCTGGAGTCCGCTCGAAGGCAAATCCGGGGCACCTCCGCGGTGCTCTGATCCGGCCGGGCCACCCGTGTGACCGCCTGCTGGATTGGTCAGAGCGGCGAGAGTGGCGTCGAGGTCGTCCGTGGCCTTGGGCTGGTTGTGGGGGAGCTTGGCGAGGATCTTGGCCATGCCGCAGGTGTCGGTGAGGGCGGAGAAGACCAGGCCGCCGGCGATGCCCGCGGACAGCAGGCGGGCCTTGGGCCAGCACCGACCGGCCAGCAGTCCGGTCAGCACGAGGGAGCCGGCGGCGAGGCGGACCTGTCGCTCCATCGCCCACACGGCACGAGAGCCGGCGGCGCGCTGGACATCGTGGCCGAGCTGCGTCCAGGCGGTGGTGCCGCCGGTCAGGCCGGCGGCGGCGATGCCGTGCTCGGCCAGGCGCTCACGGGCCTGGCCGGAGCGGACGCCGGAAGAGCATACGAGGAGGAGGTCGCCACGGCCGGCGGCGGCCTTCAGGGCCGGAAGGGCTACGTCGAGGTGGTCCAAGGGGACGTTGTGTGCGCCGGGCAGATGGCCGGAGGCGTATTCGCCGGGGGTGCGGACGTCGATGACGGTCAGCTCGTGCAGGCGGGCGTGGGCCTGGGCGGCGGTGAGAGCGGTAGTGGGTGCCACAGGGATTTTCCTTTGCTCTTCGTGGGTTACCCCCCTTCGACAGGGTACCGCTGGGGGTATTTCTGCAGCACTGCCTGACCATGCGGAGATGGGCGCGCCGAGGGCCGGGAGACAGAGGGCCGCATCCGCATCCGCATCCGCATCCGCATCCGCATCCGATGGCAGCGTTACGAGGCCGACCGGCGGCGGCCTGTTCCACCTCGATACACGCCTCGTCGTGGGGACTTCGCATCAGGCCATGTCGCGTTCGGCAGCGCGCCGTCAGTCAGCGTGTGGCCCAGCAACCATGGGGAGTTCAGGAGTTCAGGTCGATGAGCCAGTGGCTGCAGTGGCCGTATGGAGTGGCCCGGCGGGTCACGGTCTACCGACGCGTCGGCAACAAGGACGAGTTGGTGCAGCGGGTGGTGCTGCGGGAGCACCGGTACTTCGTCGCGGAAGTGGACGCGGAGGTGGACGCGGCGGTGGCCTGGCTGCCGACGATGGAGGAGGAGCTCCACCGTGCCCCAGGCGCCGGCGGCCAGTACGACCTGGTCGGCGTCGAGCTTCTCGCCCCGACGGGGGATCAACGCGGCCGACCGCACCGTATGGTGCGCCATCTGCCGCCCGGCCGCGGGTGGAGCGAGGTGACGGTGGTGCGGGCGTGGATGCGGGCGCCCAACTGCTGATTCACCTGGCCAGCCACAGCACCACGGCAGTGAGCCCGGCGCCCAACGCCCCGCCCGCCCACACCTGACGCCCGGTATGCGCTCCGATCCGCACCCGCGACCAGGCGACGAGCGCCAACAGGGGGACCCCGACAACCGCACACCACCCGCTCACCTCGATCGAGAGCAGGGCGACCCCGCCCGCCGCGGCGCTGGTGTGCAGCGAAACCTTGCCCCGGCGGGTGCACAGCATGAACGCCGCGCCGCCCAGCGGGGCGAGCGCCGCCGGCACGAGCAGTTCACGCGGGGCACCGAGCCACCAACTGGCCAGCCACACCACCAGGGCACCGGCCGTGGCCAAGGCGAGCGGCAACGGACGTTCGGCCCGGCGGCTCAGCTCCCAGTCCGACCACCAGCCCCGGCGCACCCCCAGGCCGATGGCCATCGCTGCCAGCGCCGCGCATCCGGCGGCGGTGATTCCCCACCCGGGCGAGGCCGCCCGCCAGCTGAGTGCGCAACCGGCTGCCACCGGCAGCACAGGGGGCGCGAACAGCCTGCCCGTCCAACGGGCCAGCCGATCGGGCGCATTACCAGTGCGCATGCGCTGCTCTGCCACACCTCACCACCGATTCGCCCAACCGGATGGTTTGGGGCATGCGCGTTCCACCCTCCAGGTAACGCTCCACACAGTTGCGCGGTCAGGGGGTAGCCGATGTCCAGGCTCTCGAACTGGCGGATATCCGCCGCGGCATGGCTGCTTCGCGGTGTCGACGCGCGGGCCGAGGGCGGTCGGGGGATCGCCTCGTGCCCCCCGGCCCGGGACGGTCGCCCCCGGCATATCGCCATCATCATGGACGGCAACGGACGGTGGGCCACCGCCCGCGGGCTGCCCCGGATCAAAGGTCACGAGGCGGGAGTGCGCGCGGTGCGGTCGGTGCTGGACGCGGCACTTGAGGAGAGCATCGGCCATCTGTCGCTCTTCGTCTTCTCCACCGAGAACTGGCGCCGGCCCCAGAGCGAAGTGGTGGCTTTGATGCAACTGGCTGCCGACAGCATCCGCTCCTTCGCCGACTACACCGAACGCGGCCTTCGCTTGAGATGGTGCGGTGCACAGGAAGGGCTGGCACCCCACGTGGTCGAGGCGCTGGGAGAGGCGGAGCTGCGGACCCGGCACGGCCGGTCCATGACCGTCGTCTTCTGCCTCAACTACGGCGGCCGGGCCGAAATCGCGAAGGCGGCTGCGGCACTGTCCCGCGCCACACTGGCCGGACGGCTGGAACCGGATGCCATCGACGAGCAGGTTTTCGCCCGGTACCTGCTGCTGCCCGACCTGCCCGACGTGGACATGCTCGTTCGTACTTCGGGAGAGCAACGGATCTCCAACTTCCTGCTGTGGCAGTCGGCCTATGCGGAGATCTTCTTCGTGGAAACCCTCTGGCCCGACTTCACCGGCGACCAACTCCGCCTCCTCATCCAGGCGTTCGCCGCCCGCAAGCGGCGGTTCGGCGCGGTGCCCGAGGCACAGTGACGGTCTCACCGGTGCTCTACGACATCCCGGAGCCGTCCGCCCGGTAGGGAGAAGCCATCGGCGGTGGCCGTCACGTCGGTCAGCGTGAGCGGCGGAGCGACGGCGGCCGGCACCGGGAGCGCGGCGTCCCACCGCACCGGCAGCACGCCGAAGAGCCGACCGCTGACGGCCGCCAGATCCACCTCGGCGGCCCCCGGGAGTTCGGCCTGGGCGCACTCCACGCGCTCCTTCCCGTCCGAGGTACGCACGGTGACCTGCACCCCGGTCAGCGCCAGGCGGTCGAACCGGCAGTGCAGCAGCGCGCGCCGGCCGTCCGAACGCCGGACGCACTGGGTGGACCTGGCACTGACGCTCCGGGCTCGTACCGTCAGCGGCGCGGACGCCAGGGACTGGCCGACCGCCGGGGCCGGCCCCGACCTCAACGCCGGCCCCGACCCCGACCCCGACACGACTGCACCGCTGATCAGGACCGCGACCGCCCACCCGACCCCCTTCACGCACACTCCCGGTCCGGGTCCGGGGCCGGGTCCGGGTCCGGGCCGGGGGCAGTGGGCGGAAGCCAGGCAAACCCCCACACGCCGCCGGCGCCGGCCAGCACGCTGCCCACCAGCAGACCTCCCACATTGCAGGTCACCAGGGCGACCAGCGCGAGCGCCAGCACCACCAGCCCCACCGGCGTGTGGAGCTGCGGATGCGTGAGCAGCATCAGGGAGGCCGCCAGCAGCGGCACGCTGGTGGAGAACCCCGCGCCGCCGACAATCCCGGCCACCGTCACCGTCGCCGGACCACCGGAGAACGGCAACAGCAGCATCTCCGCCGACCCCAGCGCGGCGAGCACGGCAGCGCCCCACGGGCGGCCACGCCGCCACGCCCGGTCACACGGCCGCATCAGTAGCATTCCGCCCGGCCGGGCTTGACGGTGACCTCCACATCGCGCACCCGGAAGCTTCCCGCCGTGGCGAGCGAGGAGGTGAACCGGTTCCGGGTCACCGCCACATGGCCGGCCCGGACACCCATGCCGCCCTTCGAAAGGAGCCCCACCCGCAATCCGGTGAAGGTGGCGTCGGTGCCGCTGACCCGGTCGGTATTGACCATCAACCCCCTGGCCTCAACCGGGACGGTGCGTCCCGCAGCACCCCGCAGGGTGAAGGAACCGAACGGTGTGGGCACCAGCAGGCTGGCGCACAGCCCCCGCACCGACGCCCGTTCGGCGCTGACCACCGCCACCGCGTGCCGGGTTCCGTCCTGCTCCGCCACGGAATCGGTCACCTCCGTGACCCCGTCGCCCTCCAGTTGCTCACCGGACACCTTGAACGCACTGCCCGAGCCCGCCACGGACACCGCCAACACGCCATGGGCCAGGCACAGCAGCAACCCGCCCGCACCCGCCAGCGCTATGGCCGAGGCGGCGGCCAACCGCCGCCGACTGAGCTGGTGATCCGGCCTTCCCGCACTGCGCGCATCTTCCACCACGGCTTCATTCAACTATTGAGCAACAGCCCCAGTCGCCCTTGCCGACCCGGCGCGCGGAGGCCCACAAGGGCTACCCGAAGCGCACGGGGGCGCGCGAAGCGCGTGCGCCCGGCTTGCGGCTTCTCCGCCCTGCACCGCACCGGACCGGACCGGACCGGACCGGACTCAAGTCACGTCGGCATGATCCGCCGTACGGCCCTAACGGCGGAGCGCTTCCGCGCCCGCGTACTGGGCGCCGTCACCCAACTGCTCCTCGATACGGATAAGTTGGTTGTACTTGGCGGTGCGGTCGGAGCGGGACAGTGATCCGGTCTTGATCTGGCCGCAGCCCGTGGCCACCGCCAGGTCCGCGATCGTGGTGTCCTCCGTCTCTCCCGAGCGGTGCGACATGACGACGGTGTAGCCCGCCCGGTGGGCGGCGTTGACGGTGGCCAGGGACTCCGTCAGGGTGCCGATCTGATTGACCTTCACCAGGACCGAGTTGGCGACGCCGGAGTCGATGCCCTCGCGCAGGAGGGTCTCATTGGTGCAGAACACGTCGTCACCGGTGAGCTGGCAGCGCGCACCGACCCGTGCGGTCAGGTCCCGCCATCCCGGCAGGTCGTCCTCGGCCATCGGGTCCTCGATCGACACGATGGGGTAGGAGTCGATCAACTTGACCAGGTAGTCGGCGTGTTCGGCGGGTGTGCGCCGCACTCCTTCCCCGGTGTAGTCATAGACGCCTTCGCGGAAGAACTCGGACGACGCCGGGTCCATGACCAGGCCGATGTCCGTGCCCGGCCGGTAGCCCGTGCGCTCGACGGCGGCGACGACGAAGTCCAGGGCCTCTTCGGCGGTGCGCAGGGCGGGTGCGAAGCCGCCCTCGTCGCCCACGCCTGTGGAGTGCCCGGCGGCGAGGAGGTCGCGGCGCAGGGTGTGGAAGATCTCGGACCCCATCCGCACGGCCTCGGCGAAGCTCTCCGCGCCGATCGGGGCGATCATGAACTCCTGGAAGTCCAGCGGATTGTCGGCGTGCGCGCCCCCGTTGACGATGTTCATCATCGGTACGGGCAGCAGTCGGGCGTCGGAGCCGCCGAGGTAGCGGTAGAGCGGCAGGCGGTGGGCGGCGGCTGCGGCCTTGGCGGTGGCCAGGGAGACCCCGAGGATCGCGTTGGCGCCGAGCCTGGACTTGGTGGGGGTGCCGTCCGTGGCGACGAGGGCGGCGTCGAGGCCGGCCTGGTCCTCGGCCTCGCGGCCGAGGACGGCGGCTGCGAGCTCCGTGTTGACGTGGCGTACCGCCTGGTCGACGCCCTTGCCGTGCCAGCGGGCCGGGTCGCCGTCGCGGAGTTCGACGGCCTCGCGGGCGCCGGTCGAAGCGCCGGAGGGGACTGCGGCCCGGCCGATGGATCCGTCCGCCAGTTCCACGTCCACTTCGACGGTGGGGTTGCCCCTGCTGTCGAGGACGCGGCGGCCGGTGACGGAGGTGATGGCGGTCATGGGAGCCCTTCCCGTTGTCGCATGCGTGCCGGGGTCCGGCTGCGGCGACGGTGGCGCTGAACCCGGCGCAGAAAACTCTACAGCAATGCTGCACAGATGTGCTGTTCAGTTCTGCTGCTCAGTCCTGCTGTGCAGTTCTGTTGTGCAGTTCTGCTGTGCAGCTACGCTGCGTTAAAATTCGGTATGCCCCTTCCGGAATCCGCCGCTGTGGCGGCCGAACTGCGCACCTCGATGGGAAAGCTCACGCGGCGCGTGAAGCTCGAGGACCAGATGCCGCACGGCCAGGTGGCCGTCCTCGGCGCGCTGGACCGCAGCGGCGCGATGACGACCAGCGAACTGGCGGCCGATCAGCGCGTGCGCCCGCAGTCCATGGCCCGAGCCGTTGGGCTGCTCATGGAGCAGGGCCTGATCACGCGCCGGGCGCATCCGACCGACGGCCGCAAGAGCCTGGTCGAGCTCTCCTCTGCGGGACAGGCCCTACTGGAGGAGGAGCGGGGGCGCAGGGCGGATTGGCTTGCGCGCGCGATTGAGGCGGAATTGACCGGGGACGAGCGGGAGCTGCTGGCGCGCGCGATCGGGCTGGTGGAGAGGCTGGCGGCGCACTAGGCGCATTGCCCTGGGAGCCGAGCTCGGCCTCCCCTGCCCCCGGACGGACATGACCCGGACGCTCCGCATCGCGCCGATCGAGCGTGATCATGCCGACCATGGCCCCGTCGAGGTCGGTCACAAAAAAGCCAGGGCGCCGCCCAGGCACCGCGCGCTCGTGCTCGTCACGCGCCGGCAGCGCACCCCGTAGCCCGGGCCGGCCCCGTAGCCCGTGACCACACCCCAGAGTCGGCGGAGACGGGACCGTCGTCCACGTGGGTCATCGATTCCGCCTGCCCTGCACCCGCAGCCTGCCCTGCATCAACCACCACAGGCCCCAGCAACAGGAGCCCAGGAGCAGCGCGTTGACGATGATTCCCATCCATGCCCAGACCGGGAAGATGACGTTCACCCCGAAGAGGAGAACGAAATTCGCCGCGACGAACAGCAGCCACACGGGAGCGGCCGGCCGTTTGGGGCGAATCGCCGTGTTGACCAGGGCCGCCACCGCAGCTACCCCGGTGATGAGCAACTCCCGTGGAATGCCGTGCCAGAACGGCCTGATCTCGTGATCCCACAGGACGAGGGCACCGACCCAGACCAGGGCAAAGCAGCCCACGGCTCGCACCAGAAGGGCCGTGGACAGCTGCGGCCCGCGGACGGGTGCCGGAGCCCCGGCAACGGCACCGGGCGATGGCGCGACGAGAGGCTGTGGTGGGGCGAACGGCACCGGTGGCGCACCGAAACCCGGTGGCACCGGTCCTTGCCCCGGCGGCACGACTGCCGTCGGCACCGGAGTCTGCGGCAAGGAAACCCGGGTCGCCTCGGCACCCCTCGCGACGGCATCCAGCGCGGCCAACGCCTGTTCGGCGGTGGCCCGTTGGGACGGATCCTTGGCCAACAGGGCTGTCAACACCGGCGCCAACGGCCCGGCCCGCTCCGGCGTCCGCAGCTCCTGCGTGACGATGGCGATACACAAGGCGGTGAACGTCTCGGCGGCGAACGGCGGTTGACCCTCGACGGCGGTGTACAGGGTGGCGCCCAGCGACCAGAGATCGGTGGCGGGCGTCGGCGGACGGCCCTCCAATTGTTCGGGGGCCATATAGGCAGGGGTGCCGATGAGGGTTCCGGAGTGGGTGAGTGCCATCGTGGCGTCCGACATGTGCGCGATGCCGAAGTCCGTGATGATCACCCGGTCGTCCATCAGCAGAACGTTGTCGGGCTTGAGGTCACGGTGGACGATGCCCGCAGCGTGTGCCTGTCCGAGCGCCTTCAGCATCAGGGCGCCGATCGCCGCGACCCGCCGAATCCGCAGGTGTCCGTCGTGCTCCACGGCGGCGGCAAGGGACATGCCCGTTGCGTACTCCATGACGATCACGGGTGCCCCCTCGTGCTCGACCACGTCATGCACGGTGATGATCCCCGGGTGGTTGAGCCGCGCGGCAGCCCGCGCCTCGCGCATCACGCGCCGGAGCAGGACGTCCCGGTCCTCGTCGCTCACGCCCTGTGGAAGCGTGACCTGCTTGACTGCGACTTCCCGGCCCAGCGTCTCGTCGCGGCCCCTCCATACACGGCCCATACCGCCCCGGCCGATCAGCTCCAGAAGCCGGTACCGGCCGCCTATTAACGCCCCGCTCACCTCTGACATGGCGCATACCCTAGCCGTACTCCACCGACCGGCTGCGCCTTTCCTGACGCGGTCCGGTCTCTTCGAGGAGGCGTTGGTAGCGGCCGGGAGTTTGGCCGATGGCTACGGTGAAGGCGTGGATGAAGGTGCTGGGGTTGGACCATCCGCAGGCGTGAGCGGTGGTGGTGACGGTGTGCCCCTCCGAGAGCAGGACCAGGGCGTGGTGAAGGCGCAGTTGGGTGCGCCATTGATGAAAGCTCATGCCCAGTTCGTCGTGGAACAGCCGGCTGAGGGTGCGTTCGCTGGCCCCGACGGCCTGGCCGAGCGCCACGAGTGGAGCGGTGTTGGCGGGGTTGTCATGGAGCAGGCGGGCCAGGGCCCGTAGCCGGTCGTCTTGGGGTTCGGGCAGGTGGAGAGGTTGCTCTGAAGACGTGCTGACTTCGTCGACGAGGATGGTACGTAATCGGGTGCGGGTGGCCGGGCGGTAGGTACGGCTGCCGGTGAGCGCCAGCAGGACTTCGCGGGCCAGTCCGGAAATGGCGAGTACGGCGGGCCGGTCGGGAAGGGCTCGGGCCAGAGAGGGCGCAATGAACACGATGCGCATGTCGGTGCGGCCGTGGGCTTGGTGCTGGTGCTCGGTCCGGGCCGGGGTCCAGGCCGCTCGGTTGGCGGGGCAGATCCATCTGCCCCGCTGAGTGGTGACTGACAGGATGCCGCTGGCGGCATAGACGAGGTGTCCGCGCTCATGCTGGTGAGGGGGGCTGATATCGCCATGGGTCAGGTCGTGGGAGATCCAACCTGCTCTGGGCAGATGGCGGGCTACGAGCATGACGTGGCAGCTTATCGGTAGCCCGCAAGGCACCGCATCGGTGAGATTGTGGTTCATGTCTGCACATCCGCACTTACCATCGACTGCTGCGATCCGGGATGCCTTGAGGGGGCCTTCGGGGCGGCGCCGCCGACTGGCGGTGCTGGGGATCTGTGGTCTCTCGCTGTTCATGACCTATCTGGACAACACCATCCTCAACGTCGCGTTGCCCACGATCCAGACCAGTCTGGCCTGCGATCTGACCGCACTGCAGTGGGTGATGGATGCCTACCTGCTGGTGCTGGGCAGCCTGCTCCTGCTGGCCGGCTCCCTCGGCGATCGGTTGGGGCGACGTCGACTGTTCCTGTTCGGGCTGCTGGTTTTCACCGTGGGCTCGGCGCTGTGCAGCGTGGCGATGAACCTGGAAACGCTGGTCGCCGCGCGGGTGGTTCAGGCCATCGGCGGGGCTGCGCTGACTCCGACTTCGCTGTCGATCGTGCGCGATGTCTTCCGTGACCCTGGTGAGCGGGACAAGGCACTGGGGGTGTGGAGCGGGATCTTCGGCGTGGCCACCGCCTGTGGGCCACTGGCCGGCGGGCTGCTCGTGAGTGCCGCGGGCTGGCGCGCGGTGTTCTGGGTCAACGTCCCGCTCGGCCTGGCCGCACTGGTGCTCACGCCCCGGTTCGTGCCCGAGTCCCGGGCAGCCCGACCTCGTCGGGCGGACCCGCTCGGACAGGGCTTGATGATGGTGTTTCTCGCCACGTTGACCTACACGCTGGTCCAGGGGCCCAGGGATGGCTGGGCCAGCCCACTGACGGTGACTGGTCTTGTGCTCGCTGCCGTCGCGCTCATCGCGTTCGTCGCGGTCGAACTCGGGCAGCGCGAACCGATGTTGGACCTGCGGTACTTCCGGAGCCCTCCGTTCACCGGTGCGAATGTGATCGCTCTGCTGGCGTTCATCGCGCTGGCCGGCTTCCTGCTCGTCAGCACGCTGTACCTGCAGCAGGAGCGGGGGCTGTCCGCGCGAAGCGCCGGGGTGGCTCTGCTGCCGGCCACGGTGGCGATCGCTGCCGGAGGGCCGTTGGGCGGCTGGTTGGTGGCCCGTTACGGGCCCCGCCTGCCGTTGACTGCCGCCGGCCTGTTCATGACGGCGGGCAGCGCGGTGCTTCTCGGGTTGAGCCCCGCCACCCCCTACGCGCAGGTCGCACTCGCCTATGTGCTGCTGGGCGCCGGGTTCGGCCTGGTCAACCCGCCGATCACCAGCATCGTCGTCAGCGGTATGCCGGCCAACCAGGCCGGGGTCGCCTCGGCGGTGGGTGCCACCACGCGTCAGTTCGGCAATGCCCTGGGCGTTGCCGTCCTGGGAGGGCTGCTGGCGGTCGAGCTCAAGTCATCAACAAGCCCGCACCTCCTCGGCGACGGCGTGCGCCTGCCGTGGGCCTTCCTCACTCTCGATGGCCTCGCCGTCACCGCCGTCGCACTGCTCACCACCAGGCGGCGGCCGGGACACGACGGCGGAGTGGCCGGCTCGCCGAGCATGACGACACCAGGGGAAGCGCAGCCAGTCACCAGCCGGCTCGACCCAGCGGATTGAATCAGGCGCCTGTCAGCTCAGCACATCCCCAGCGCCCCACCCGTAAGTCGGCTCCCCGGTGTGTGCCTGATGGGCGGCCCGGCGCAGGAGTTGCTCGACGGTGGGCGGCCGGCCCGTCAGCGGCGACCGAACCGGTTCCCGAGACACTGGTGCTGATCGACGAACTCGGGCGTATGGAACTGGTGTGCACCGCGTTCCAAGACGCTGTCCGGTGCCCGTTCGAGTCCGACATCGACATCGTCGCCACGGTCCACGCGAAGAGTGACCCGTTCACCGACGCCCTCAAGCGGCGAGCCGGCATCGCACTCGTCCCGGTGACCCGAGCGAACCGCCCGAGGCACACGGCCAACGCCCCGTTGTTCCGCTGCGGTCCCGGAAAGGTCACCCGGTGGAAGAGCGCTGTCCGGGCGTTCCGGCTGCCGTCTCGGGCGTGGTTGCGGTGTCGGGGGTGAGCGGGAGTGTGGCGACGAAGTGGGCTCCGGTAGTGGGCTGGGGGTCGCTGAGGGTGAGGGCGCCGCGGTGGTGGTGGACGATTTCGCGGGCGATGGCCAGACCGAGGCCGGTGCCTCCGCTGGTGCGGTTGCGGGAGGCGTCGAGGCGGGTGAAGCGTTCGAAGATCCTTTCGCGGTGCTCGGCGGGGATGCCGGGGCCGTCGTCACGGACTTCGATCAGGGCGGTGGCGGCGTGAGCGGAGACGGTGACCAGGACGTGACTGCGGGCGTGCCGCACGGCGTTGTCGAGGAGGTTGCGCAGGAGTCTTTCCAGCTGGCGCGCATCGCCGTGGAGGGTGATGTGGTCGCTTGTCGGGCAGTCGATCTGGAGGGAGGTGGGGGCGTGCCGGCGTGCCTGTGCGACTGCCTTTTGGGCCAGGGCGCCCAGTTCTACGGGGTGGACGGTGGGCAGTGTGTGGTTGTCGAGGTCGGCGAGCAGGAGGAGGTCTTCGGTGAGCTGTTCAAGGCGTTCGGCGTCGCCGAGGGTGTCGCGGATGACGTCGGGCCAGTTTGTGGTGTCGGGGTAGTGCAGGGCCACTTCGAGGTCTGCTCGCAGTGCGGCGAGGGGGGTGCGCAGTTCGTGGGAGGCGTCGGCGGTGAAACGTCGTTGTTGCTCGGCGGCTTGTTCCAACCGGTCGAGGGTGTCGTTGGTGGTGGCGGCCAGGCGGGCGATCTCGTCGTGGCGGGGTGGGACGGGGACGCGCAGACTCAGATCACGGCTGGTGATGGCGCGCAGGCGCTGTTGGATGTCCTCGACGGGGCGCAGGGCCCGTGAGGTGGTGGCCCAGACGATCAGCGCCACCAGGAGGACGGCCGCGGGAAGGCCGGCGTAGAGCACATGGTCGACGGTGGCGACGGCCTCTTCGGCGTCCTGGGGGGTGACGAGGATGTGCAGGGTGAGGTTCTCGACGGGGGCGGTCGGCCGGCCGTCGAGCAGGCCGGGGGCGTGGAAGGCCGAGGTCACCACCCTGAGTTCGCGGCCGTCGAGTTGTCTGCTGCCGGGCCCGGCATCGCGACCGACGGCGCCCAGGTGCAGGTCCTGCTCGATGGGGACGGTCGGTCCCGTGCGGTCAGGGAGCCCGTACAGCGGGGCGGGTACGAAAGGCTTCAGGTCGGGGTCGCCTTCGACGAACCGGCCCTTGGGGTCGACGATCACCCATGTGTCGGGGCTCTGGAAGAGGGCCTGGGCGCTGCCGTTACCGCTCTTGTAGCGCTGCTCGATGACGTCCAGGCTGGCTCGGGCCCGGTTGCGGGTGTCGGCCATTTTCGAGGCGTAGACCTCATTGCGCAGCCACAACGCCCCGGCGGTGAAGGCGAGGGCGGCGGTGAGGGCCGCGGCCAGGGCGGCGCGGAGTCGGATCGGCAGGCGCTTACCGAGCATCGTCGACCAGCCGGTAGCCGACGCCGCGCACCGTATGAATGGTGGAGCGGCCGAACGGGATGTCGATCTTGCGGCGCAGTGCCCTGATGTGGACGTCGATGATGTTGCTGGCGGTCTGGTGATGAGCGTCCCAGACCTGTTCCAGCAGGTCGGCGCGGCTCACCACTTCTCCCGCCCGCAGCCCGAGACAGGCCAGGACGGCGAACTCCTTGGCGGTGAGCTCGATCTCGGTCCCCCCGCGGCGGCATCGGCGGGTGGCGGGGTCGAGGTGCAGGTCACCGATCTGCACGGCGGGCTGGCGCACGGGGCCGCCGCGGCGGATCAAGGCCCGTAGCCGGGCCAGCAGCACCACATAGGAGAACGGCTTGGTCAGGTAGTCGTCGGCCCCGGTGTCCAGGGCCTCCGCCTCGTCGTACTCGCCGTTCTTGGCGGTGAGCATCAGGATCGGGGTGCGGACGTCCTCGCGTCGCAGCCGGTCACAGACCCGGTACCCGTCCAGGCCGGGGAGCATGATGTCCAGGATGATCGCCTGGTAGGGCTGCTGCCGGGCCATCCAGAGGCCGTGGCGGCCGTCATGGCACACGTCGACGGCGTAGCCCTCGCTCTCCAGGCCGCGGCGGAGCACGGAAGCCAGCCGCTCCTCGTCCTCCACCACCAGCACGCGCATGCCGCAATCGTGCCATGCTCACGAATCTCCACATGAAGATCGCTTCATGTGGCTTCATCGCTGCTTCATGCGGACTGGCCGACGGTGGACGCCCGTGTCCGCGTCCCGCAGGAGTGCCCGGTGTCGTCCACCGCCCTGTCCCGCCCCCGTCCCCGCCCGTTCACTGACCCGGTGCCGCCCCGCGGCGGGGACACCCACCGGCGACGCGCAGGCCGCCCGCACCTGCTGGCTGTGTTGTTCTTCGCCGCCTATGCCGCCCTGTCGGTCTCCAAGCACCTCCAGCTCCGTTCCACCGGCTACGACCTGGGCATCTTCGAGCAGGCCAGCCGCGCCTACGCGCACCTGCGCGTCCCCGTCTCCGAGCTCAAGGGCGCCGGCTACAACCTCCTCGGTGACCATTTCCACCCGATCCTGGCCACCCTCGCCCCGCTCTACCGGCTCTTCCCGACCCCGCTGACCCTGCTCACCGCCCAGGCCGCACTGCTCGCGCTGTCCGTCATCCCGGTCACCCGGCTGGCGATCCGCACCACCACCCCACGGCTCGGCACCGCGATCGGCATCGCCTACGGCCTGTCCTGGGGCCTGCAGAAGACCGTCGCCTTCGACTTCCACGAGATAGCCTTCGCGGTTCCCCTGGTCGCCTGCTGCCTGGAACGCCTGGCCCTGCGTCGCTGGCGCTCCGCGGCAGCCTGGGCACTGCCACTGGTCCTGGTCAAGGAAGACCTGCCGCTGACCGTCGCCGCGATCGGTCTGTACATCCTGCTGTGCGGCCGTCGCCGCCTGGGTACCGCCGTACTGACCTACGGTGTGCTGTCCGGCCTGCTGATCGTGCTGGTCGTCATCCCGGCCTTCAACCCCGACGGCCACTACGACTACCTCCACACCGCTACGCAGGCCGCCGGTGATCCGCTCACCCGGCTGCTCCTGCCACCGCAGAAACTCGGCACCCTGCTCGCGCTGCTCGCCCCGACCGCATTCCTCGCACTGCGCTCACCGCTGGTCCTCCTCGCGCTGCCTACCCTCGCCTGGCGCTTCTGGTCGACGAATCCGGCGTACTGGGGGCTCGACTACCACTACAGCGCCGTCTTGATGCCCATCGTGTTCCTCGCCTTCGCCGACGCGCTGGGCAGGCTGAACCGATCCGGGCTGGTCACGCGGGCCGTGGCGGTCAGCGTCGCGGCAAGCCTGCTGGCCCTTCCGTTTCTGCCACTGCGGGATCTGGCCGGTCCCGCGTGGCGGCCCAGCCCCTGGGCCGGCCCGGCCCGCGAGGTCATGGCCGCCGTACCCGACGGCGCCGAGATCGGAGCCGTCAACTACCTCGCCCCGCAACTCACTTCGCGGGCCCACGTCTACCGGTTCCCGCAGGTCCTGGACAACGGCACCAAGCCGCAGTGGCTGCTGATCAGCGACCCCGCCCGGGGTGGCATGCCTGACTTCCCCTGGGAGCTGCCCCGCCTGCCGGATATTCCTTCACTCGGCTACCGACTGGTCATGGAGCGATCCGGCATCCAGCTCTACCGGCTCGCCGACCGATGAGAGGGCAACCCAGGGCAGCCACGCAGGCTCATACATGCGGCATGGACGACGAGGTCGTCGAAGGACACGGTTCACCTTCCGTTCGGCAGCGGGATCACGGAGCCAGCGGGCGGCGACGCCGGGACTGTGTGTGATAGGAGCCGGTGAACAGCCCGGCCGTGCGCTTCAGTTGTTCCAGGACCCCGATGCGCTGGCCCTGGAGCAGTTGCAGTGCGGGGAACCGTCCGGGTTCGAACAGCAGAATGTTCAGCGATCCACCGTACTTGAAGTTACCGATCTGCTCTCCCTTTTCCACCAGGACGGGCGTCTTGATCGGCCCCTTGAACTTCTCCAGGAAATTCACGGAGGCGATCGAGTTGAGGCCGACGGGCACCACCCCGACGTATCCTTCGCCGTCTGGTTTCCCTTCCACGTCCAGGTACTGCGTCTTGATGACGACGTATCCCCGGCGGAAGTTGTCGAACATCGCGTAGTCGTAGCCGTAGCCGACGTTTCCCTTGTTGAGGAGCTCGGGGAAGTCCCGCATCCCGTAGTAGACACCGCCGATGTCATCGCGGGCCTCCACCACCTCGCCCCTGACCGGGGAGTGATACCAGTGGTAGCTGTCGGGCATCAGGATGCAGGACACCGCTGTCCCGCCGAGGAAGCGGTGGGCGTGCTCGGAGTTCTCCAGCAGCTGCCTGACGTTCATGGTCACCGTCTTGACCGGGATCGGCGTGGTCTCGGTCAGGTCGTCGACGATCATGTTGATGACGCAGTCGGCCGGAGCGACCACCACGCTGTCGTCGTCCTTGGCGTCGATCGGCCGCTTACCCTCCTTGAGCTGCCGGATGAAGAAATCGTTGAAGCTTTTCCAGGGGCCGGGCCGGTAGTCGGCCATTCGCTTCTTCCCGAGTTCCTTGACCCACTCCGCGATGAGTTCCTGGGACTCCGGCGTGTCCGCGTCCATCTGCAGGCCCTGCAGGTGCGTGAAGTCGGCGGTCATCTTGTACCCCGGGCCGGAGGTCGCGAAGACCATGCCGTAGTCGTTCTCGTAGGTGAGCCAGCTGAACTTCTCGATGTAGTCCAGCCCGTCGTTAACGCCGGGATGCCACTCGTACCATTCCCTGAAGAACTCACACAGGCAGTCGAAATCCCGGTCCTTCCAGTCGTATTGGACCTCGACAGGTGTGTCTTCCGGGTACGGGACCACGTTCTTGACGGCGGCGTCGTACATGGTCTTGAAACCCTCGTGGTCGTTTTCGTACCACAGGGTGATTTTCTTGATGAACTCGTCGAGGTTCTCTGAGTACCGTTCGTCGCCCTGCATCACTTTCTCCTGCCTTCTGTCTCCTGCCGCCTGAGGGGACGTTGACGCCCTCGGTGCCTTGGGCGGATGCTCTCGATGCCTGGAGGCGGCGGGGACAGGCGCGGTCACGTCGTCCCCGCCAGGTGAGGTGTGCGGTCAGCCGCAGATGGGGTTGACGGCGAGGTCGGAGACGTTCACCGCGTACCCGTCGCAGCCGCCGCGGATGTTGGAGAAGTGGTACTGCAGGTGCGGCCGGGCCACGAGGGGCTTGACCAGCGAGACGTACTGGTACGCGCCTCCGTGTCCGGCGTCCTGGAGGACGCTGTACGCCTCGTCGGGTGTCAGGCCGGCCTGGTCGGTGATGGGCATGACGCCTGCCCAGGACGACGTGTGGTAGATCGGCTGGTCGATCTCGCCCTCGAGCGTGGCGTGGAGTTCGATCGACTTGATGCGGGAGGTGCTGTCGTTGGTGTTGTAGACGAGCCGCCAGTCGGTCACGTCGGACATGTCCTGGGTCTTGCCGCTGGGCGAGCTGCCGTCGGCCACCATGAGTGTGGCGTTCGGGAACGTCATGTGGACCTCGTCCGCGGCTGCATCGAGGAGTTGCTGCAGGGACAGCTGGTCCGCCGCCTTCACCCCGTGGGCGACCGACGCGGAGGCCGGCGCGGCCGCCTGTGCCGCACCAGTTCCCGCTACGCCGGTCACTGCGAGTCCACACGCGACGATGACGGCCGCGACACTGTTCCTGAGCTTCATTACCTCTCCGTTCTCTTCTCGGAAGGGGACATGCTCATCTGACGCACCGTCGGCACAGGGGCGGTGATTTGCCTGGCCGACGGTCAGCGCTGAGCAGGGCCCAACGATTCCGTCACGATGAGTGCTCGATCAAGAGCTAGATGTAGTCATGGTGTTGGGGTGAGCGTGCGGCCAAGAAGGCTGAAATCCCTGCCCTGTCTGCCGCAAGTCAGCGAAGGGTGAAGACCTGCCGAGAACGGAAGAGACCGCCAACGGCAGGCGCCCCGATCGGCGCTTGGGGCCGGCAGCACCTGCGCCCGTACCGTCTTGCTGCCCGCGGGACCAGGCATGACACCACAGGGGCCGCCGAGCACTTCCACCAGCGGCAGGCCCACGACCGCGACCTCACCGGACCGTGGAACCAGGGCGGGCGACCTCTCTTCGCACGCATTAACGAGCTCGATCCGCAGCGTGCCGGCCTCGACGTCGAGGGCCAAAAGCTGCGCACCCGCACCTGGCGGGGGACGGTGGCAGGTAGTTCGACGGCGAGGTTCCACGGGCACGAGCCGGGGGCGACGGTTGCGCCGTCATTCGGCCTGCCTGCGGCCGGGGGCACCGACTGGATTCCGGGTCGGGGCCGACGGTATTGGCCCGGGGTGCTCCGGAGCGCACGGCGGCGGCCCGGCTGAATCGTGGGTCCGAGGAGATCTGCCGCACGTCGGCGTAGCGGGTCACCAGCCAGGCACGGTCGCCGGTGGGCAGGGCGACCCTCATGACTGGTTGGTACGCCCCCGGTCGTGGGTACTCCTCGGCCGGCTCCAGGGGAGTCCGCGCCAGGGGAAGGGAAAACGAAGCTCTGCGCTCTCGGTCGGCGTGGTCGCCCCTTCGCCGGAACGGGGATCTCCGTCGGACGGGGAGCCTCGATCGCCTGTGGGGCATCGGACGTCCCGGACCGTCGGGCAGTGCCACGGAGGCGGTCCGGGGCACGACTGATTGCGTTGGCCGCTCCCACACGGCAGCCACGGACAGGGGTCGGCGGAAAGCGGTCGCAGACACGGGCATAAGGCTGAAGTCGCCATGAAATCGACCCTCCCCCGGTTTCCGGCCATCATCGCGTCGGCTGTCGGCGACCGGATCGGCTCGTATGGCGGACTTGCGGGGCACCTGACGCGGCCAAGTACGAACCGACGGCGGCTCCCGCCGGCAGACGTGCGCAGGGAGGTGAACGGACAGGTCGGCACTGTACGGAAGGGGCCGGCGACCCGTCGTTGTACCGGTGAGTCGTGCGGTGCCGTGGACACCGTTTTCCGGTCGGGTGCCTGGCGGCCGATTCCGCTGCGGACACGGCGGGACTCCTGGCGATCACCGCGTTCCTGCCGTGACAGTTGCTGCGTCGGTCCGGAAGCCAGTCGCCACCAGGGCATATGTCTACGCACGCGCCGAAAGCCAACGCCAACACCCATGAGACGCCCGCGCGAGCGCGCCGCAGCCGCCCGCCCGGACCGGTGTCACCGCAGGCAGTGACGGCGGCGTGGGGCGTAGCCGTCGAGGAGCGTAGGAGAGCGCATGAGGCCGTCGCTGTTTCGCATGCTGGAGTGGCACGAACGCATCGAGGCCGAACGGCAGCAGCCCGGAGCCCGGGTCTTCGTCTCCGACTACAACGGTGGGCACCCGTTCGTCGCGGAGTACCTCGGGGAACTCGCCGACGCCGCTCCGCACCGCCTCGCGGATGTCACCCGCTACTCCGGTCTGGACGAGGACACCGCCCTGCGGTCCAAGGTCGCGGCGATGCACCGGCAGTACGACGGCGCGCCCTACACACTGCGCAACGTCATCCCAGGCGGTGGGTCCAGCGCCCTCCTCGGCACGTTCGCCACCTGGCTGGCCCTGACGGGCCGCAGGCGCGTCCACTACGTTCCGCCGGTCTACTACAAGCTGGCCTACCTCTTTCAGCGGCTGGGAATCGAGCCCGTGCCGGTCGCCCGGCGCCACGCCTTCCAGCCCGACTTCGACCTCCGCCTGCCCGACGAACGGACCGTTCTGCTGCTGACCGACCCGGTCTGGTACGCCGGACGGCGGGTGCCCTTGGATGTGCTGGAGACCATCGGCGCCTGGCAGCGGGCGACGGGCTCGTTGGTGTTCGTCGACGGGACGTTCCAGTACATGCCGTGGGACGGAGCGCCGGGTGAGGCGAGCGCGCATCTCCCGATCGAGCAGACGCTGCGCATGATCTGTCCTACGAAGTACCTGTCGATCCACGGCTATCGGTGCGCTCACCTGCTCGTTCCCGCGAAGTTGCGTGCGGAGCTGGCTGAACTGCACATCAATTTCCACGGCGATGTCGCGGTCTCCGACCGGCTCTTCGCCCACCGAGCGGCCGACCTCATGCTCGGCAGCAGCAACGGCGCGCTGGTCCAGCATGTGCGGGACAACCACTCGATGCTCTCGGCCAGCGGCGCTCTGGCCGCTCAGGCACCGATCGAAACCGGATTCTTCCTCTTCGCCCAACCACGGGTGCCGCACCGGTGGTTCCTGGCGCTCGACGCGAAACACTTTGAACTCGACGGCTATCCCGGCTACATCCGCATCAACCTGCTCAACGGCCCGGCCATCCAAGCACTGATGGCCACCGCCGCGGTGCCAGAGCCTGCGGCGGACGTCAGCCGGTGAGCGTATGGCGGCGGCGCCAGACACCGGCCGAGATACGGGCCAGCAGCCTGGCAGCGGGATCGTCGACATCATGCCCGGAGGCGAGCGGCCCGCTGTAGCAGACGGCGAGCGTGTACGAGGCGGCGTCGGGCGGGTGGATCACGGCGGCGCTGTGCCGTATCCCGGGGAACCATCCGTTCTTGCCTGCCAGTCGGGTACCGGTCGGCACCCCGGCGGCGAGGTCCACTCGGTGGACGTTTCCCTCCAGCAGCGTGAGCAGCTCCGGCTCCAGCGATTCCAGCAGCCGCACCAGGTCGAGGGCGGTCACCCGGTTGTGCACGCCCACCGCGCGCCCGGCGTAGTCCTCGATGCCACGTGGGCTGGCGCTGCCCGTGCTGTGAGCCTGCTGCCACACACGGGCAACGCGCTCGTGCCCCACCTGCGCAAGGCACAGGTTGGTGGCCAGGTTTGACGAGTGGGTGACCATCCGCTCGGCGAGCCAGCGCAGCGACGCCGCGCCGCCCAGCCGGCCCCACGGCAGCGGATCGCTGTCCGCCTCGCGGCTGTTTCCGTACACCCCGCCGGTGACCGACCTGAAGCGGTTGACCACGGGCACGGCCATCTCCAGATCCACACCGCTGCGGTACAAGGCCGCCAGCACAGCCACCTTCATGGTGCTGGCCGCATCGTGTGGGACCTCCGCATTCCGCAGCACCACCGGAGCACACCGCCAAGGCGCCACAACCACCGAAAGCACACCCCATCGTATCCAGACCGGGTCAATTGACGGTGGGTCGATCCACTGCACCCTCTCGACGACCAGCGGGAGTGCGGCCGACGGCGCCGGGTTCTTGTCACCGCAGGGTGGTCAGTGCCGCCGCTTGATACGTGGCTCCGGCGTTCCAGAGCAGGAAGGAGTTCATACCGTCCACGGACGCCGCTCTGATCTGGGCGGCGACTTCGCCGGGGCCGTAGTGGACGCCCAGGGAGAAGTCCTGGAGCCAGGGGACGATCGTGGCTCCGGTGCCCTTGACCTGCTTGGCGAAGTCGGCCAACGACCGGTTGACGATGTCGTACGGGCTGGCGTTCGGGCTGGCGACCCGGTACTCACCGGCGGCCCAGTGCGAGGGGTAGACCATGGGGGCGATGTAGTCGGCCTGTTGGGCTATCGCGGGGATGTCCTGGGCGATTTCGGTGGGCCGGGTGGCGGCGATGCCGAAGACCGAGGCCCCGAGGTAGGCGCCTTCGGGCCGGACGCGGCGGCGGGTGTCGGCGACGAACTCGGCGATGGACTTTTCGGGGGTCTGGTTGCCCAGGCCGGGGAAGCGCATGGTGGAGAGCTTCCCGTCGGGGCGGCGCACGTAGTCGTACAGGATGTCGTCGAAGCCCAGCTTGGCCGCTTCGGTGGCCAGGGCGATGTTGTACTGGCGGACCTCGGGATCGGCGAAGTTGGTGAAGGCCAGCTTGCCGTAGTGGCCGCCGTTGTACGGGCTGCCGTCAGGAGCCTGGACCAGGCGGTGGTCCTTGCCCTGGCTGTGGGATGCCTGGGCAAGGATGGGGTCGCGGAAGGCGACGATGCGGCCGACGACGCGGGCTCCCATGCCGTGCAGGGTGTCGATCACCTTGCGTGCGTCATAGCGGTTCTTCACGGCGCCGATCTGCCGGGCCAGCGGCACGGAGGAGTCGTAGCCGACCTCGCCGTTTTCGTCCTTGATGTCCAGCTCGACGGCGTTGAGCTTCTTGTCCTTGATGAGCTGGAGAACCGGCTCGCGGACCTCGGACGACGCCCAGCCGATGGCGGTCAGGTGCGCGGCCCGGGTGAGGGGATAGGACGCGACCGCGTTCACGTCGGTGCGGGTGACGTTGCCGCCCGCGTCCGTGGCCGCCACCTCGATACGGGCGGGGGGCTGTGCGAGCCGCCGGGAGAAGGTGCCGTCGTCGCCGACGGGCACGGGCGCACCGGCTATGGAGACCTTCACCTGCCCGGCGTCCTCGACCCGGCCGCTTACCGTCACCGGTGCGCCGGGCCTGGCGGCCCGGGCGGGGGACAGCCGCAGCTTCGGTGCGGTGGTGTCCACAGTGAACGTCCGGGATATGTCGTGCAGGAAGGGCAGGCCACTGTGGGATGTGGCCGTGAGTTCGTGGCTGCCCTCGGCGAGCGCGGGGGCGTCGAGTATCAGGCGGCCGTCGGCCCGGTGGGTGTGCACCCGCTTCCCGTCGAGCCGCACCTCCAGCTCGGCCAGGTCGGTCCCTTCCTTGGCTGTGATCGCAAGGCGCGGGTTGCTGACGTCGGATCGGCCCAACACGCCCTCGCTGCCGATCCCTTCGACCCGCAGCTGGCGGGAGAAGGACTGTATCGCGAAGGCCCCGAGCGCCGTGCAGGCCGGGACCACCAGGGATATGGCTATGACGGCGAATCGCGTTCGGGGTCGTTTTGCGCGCATGTCCACTCTGCCGTTCTCGAAAGAGGTTTCCTTGCGTCATGACATAGCCGCCACGCCGTCCGCCCAAGAGGTTTCGAGCGGGTAATCATGCATTCGGCCCATCGCGCCGGGGTGTGCGTCACGCTTTTGCCCGAGGCTGGGAGGCGAGGGGAAGCATCTCGTTGATATCCGGAGGCATCATGCGTCCATCCCACCGAAGCGGCGGCGCGGTCTTCGTCGCATCGGCCATCCTGCTGCTCACCGCCTGCTCGGCAGCCCAGTCCCCGCCGGAGGGGGGCCAGGGCGCACTGTCGGGACGGGCGCACAAGGCCGGCGGGCAGGCAGCGGTCGCCGACCCGGCGACAGTGCAGGCCGACGAGCTCGGTGCGGTCCCGGTGCTGATGTACCACCAGCTGGTGGCCGAGCCCCGGAGTGTGTACGACCGCACACCGCAGGACTTCCGTGCCGAGCTGGAACGGCTGGCACGGGAGAGATACGTACCGGTCACCGCGCGGGAGTTCAGCAGCGGGAAGATCGACATCCCCGCCGGTACCCACCCTGTGGTGCTGACCTTCGACGACTCGACCGCCAGCCAGTTCCGCCTGAGCACGGACGGCCGGCCCGCGTCCGACACCGCGGTGGGCATCCTGCTGGACGTCGCCCGGAAGCACCCCGGGTTCCGCCCCGTGGCCACCTTCTTCGTCAACGCCGACCCGTTCCGCGAGCCGGGCGGCCGAAAGTCGTTGGACTGGCTCGTCACCCACGGATTCGAGGTCGGCAACCACACCCTGCGGCACACCGCACTGGGGACGGTGGACGACACCACCGCCCAGCAGGCCATCGCCGACAACCAAAGGGCGATCAACCAAGCCGTGCCCGGCTTGCCGGTGGTGTCGCTGGCACTTCCCAACGGTTCGATGTCCCGCTCCCGGCAACTGGTGCTGAAAGGAGCCGCCGACGGCGTGCGCTACCAGCACCAGGGCGTCTATCTGGTGGGAGCCAACCCCGCCCCCTCCCCCTTCTCGACCGCCTTCGACCCGGGGGCGATCCCACGGATCCGCTCCCAGGCGGCGACCGGTCCCGACGCCCAGTTCACCTCGACCGCCTGGCTGGACAAGCTCCGCGACGGCACCGTCAAGCGGTACACCTCGGACGGAGACCCGAAGAAGATCAGCTTCCCCAGGTCCGAGGCGGCCCGCCTCGCCCCGGCCCACCGGCAGGCCGCCCGGCCATACTGAACGGGCAACCGCATGCGGGACCCGAACTTCAATGATCAAGGAGGTCATGGAGAGCGGCAGGACGAAGACGATGCCGACCACCAAGATCACGGCAAGGCCAAGGCCAAGGCCATGGTGCGTACGGAGGGCAGCCGGGGGCCGGGAGCCGGGAGCCGGGTCGGCTACGGAAGTCTCCAGCGCCATCCGACTCCGAGAAGGCTGCTCCCGCTGCTCCCCGTCAGTTCTCGCAGCTCAGTGCGCGGTCGGCGCCCACGGGCCGACGCCGCCGATGCGTTCGACGGAGTAGCGCACGATGTAGCCGGGCTTCTTCTCCCCCGGGAACTCGGCATCGGGAGAGATGTAGGTCTTCGCCAAGCGGTTGAGCAGGTCCCATGCGGTGTCGCTCGGCTGAACGGTGGCTCTCGCCCGCAACACGGCGTAGGGGTTCAAGAAGACGCCGGGTTTTCGTGGGGCGTCGAAGGAGATCACCACCCGCGGGTCCCGCTCGATGTTGCGCAGCTTCACATGCCGCGACATGTGGCCGCTGACGAGATCATCGCCTTCCAAACCGATCCAGATGACGGTGACCTGCGGGCTCCCGTCGGCATTGATGGTGCTCAGGTGGGCCATGGGGCCGGAGGCGATCAGATCGCGCAGTTCAGGCGGCAGATCGGTCATGGGTTGATCCCTTCTCCTGAGAGCTCATCGGCAGGGTCCCCAGCTCACCAACCTATCGTGATCGGCGGAACCCGCCCCGGTGCTGTTCGGTCGGACACCCGGGTGGCCCCACACCCCTGCCTGGCTTCGCTCGCCGCCCCCGACCGGGACTTCGACACCCTCATCAACCCTCGTCATCGGCTCCTGCGAACGCGCCTGCTACGGCAACCAATTCACCGTCATGGCCGCACTCTTCGACGACGATGGTGCCCCCGTCTGTGGATCCCAGCGCCGGGTGCCGGGTGGTGCCGCCCCCCGTACGGCTACCAACCCGTCGATCCAGGCACCCACCCCGCCCTGCTCGCCCTGATCAATGGCTGGCCTGCTCCGGAGCCCCTGGCGCCGCTGAAACCGTGGTGGATCCAGATGTCGTGTTCGGGGGGTGGTGCCTGGGGTGGAGTGTCAGAACAGGCCGCGGGCAGGCTGCAGTTCACCGGACGGATGGTCAGCGAGCGGGTACTGTGCGGCGCGTCATGTGCCCATAGGCTGCCACGATAAAAGGCGTTACCGACGTGCCCGAGAACCTCTCCCAGTCTGCGGACCCGGCCCAGGAGAACGACTACGACAGCTTCGCCGAGGCGTACGCGGCGGACAACGAGAACAGCCTGATGAACGCGTACTACGAGCGGCCCGCGATGATCGCCCTCGCCGGAGACGTGGCCGGCCGCCGGATGCTGGACGCCGGCTGCGGCTCAGGTTGCCTGTCCGCTGCGCTGCGCGACCGCGGTGCCGACGTCACCGGCATCGACGCCAGCACCGGGATGTTGGCGTTAGCCAGGCGGCGGCTCGGCGACGAAGCGGACCTGCACGTGGTCGACCTGAGCGGCCCCCTGCCGTTCGCCGACGGTGCGTTCGACGACGTGGTCGCGTCGCTGGTGCTGCACTACCTGGAGGACTGGGGGCCGACGCTGGCCGAGATACGGCGAGTGCTCAAGCCCGGCGGCCGGCTGATCGCGTCGGTGGACCACCCTTTCGTGGCCTACACGATCCAGGATCCTCGGCCCGACTACTTTGCGACCACCAGCTATACCTTCGACTGGTCGTTCAACGGGCAACTCTTCCCGATGAGGTTCTGCGCAAGCCATTGCACGCGATGACCGATGCCTTCACCACCGCCGGCTTCCGCCTTTCCGTCATCAGCGAGCCGCGGCCCGACCCGGCCGCCCGTGAGTTGTTCCCCGACGACTTCCAAGCCCTTTCGACCAAAACCGGCTTCCTCTTCTTCGTCGTCGAGCTACCGTCGTCGACTGCCGACTCGGCGGACTAGGGCGCTTCTGACGGGGACCGCTTCGGTTGTGATCAATGGGCTTTCCAGCAGCTGCTGAGCCAGCTGATCCAGATGGCTGCTGCACGGAGGTGGCGTGCGGCGAGGTGGCGCTCAGGCCCGATGGGCGCCCTCTACTCGCGGAGGTGGATTCCCTTGACGGTGGTGTCGAAGACCGGCCGGTACCGGCCCCATTGCTCGTTCGGCGCGGAGAGGTAGATCACGTACTGAGTGCCGTCGGCGCCGCTGAAGGCCAGTTCCACCGCCCGGTACTCCCGTGCTCTGCCCTGGAACGTGAACTCCCAGTATCCCGCGGGCCGTCCCCGGAACGTCGTGGGGCCCATCCTGACCCGTTCATAGCCCGGGTTGTCGCGACGTGTCTGGGCCTCTTCGGTCTCCCGCCAGTGCCGAAGAGGATCACCGCCCGCGAACTCGACGACGTCGATCCGCAGACTGGCCAGCCCGGAGAGGTAGGCGACCTCGCCGCCAGGCATGTTCTTCAAAGTCCAGCCATCCTGCACGGGGACGGAGAAGCCCTGGCCCGCCTGCTCAAGGTGGTACCCGTTGGGCAGTGGTGGCGGTGATGGCGACGACGAAGGACTGGGGGCCGGTGAGTGGCTGGAGGTGGCGGCCCCCGAGGGGTGAGCGTTCGGCGAAGCTTCCCCGCCCCCGGGCCAGAGCAGCACACCGCCCGTCGCGGCAGCGGCCGCCACTACGGTCGAGACCATCCACAGCGCCATGCGGCGGCCGCGCTTGCCACCCGGCGCCGGAGAAGCCACCGGACTGTCCGCATGGGCCTCCGATCGCGTGGGCGAGTCGAGGGGGACGGTTCCCGTTCCGGTCGCAAGGTCCAGGCGGCGTTCGGCCTCCTGGGCGTCCATGCGCTGGTCAGGTTCCTTCGCCAGCAGGCCCTCGATCACCGGCGCGAGGTGCCCGGCGTTGGCCGGAGGCGGGCACTCCTCGGTGGCGATGGCGTACGCCGTCTCGATCGCGGTGTCCCGCTGGAACGGGGGGTGCCCTTGGACTGCTTGGTACAGCGTCGCTCCGAGGGCCCAGAGGTCGCAGGCGGGGCCGGGTTCGGCGATGCCGGGCCGGAGGCGTTCCGGCGCCAGGTACTGGACCGAGCCGACCAACTCGCCGGTCTTGGTCAGTGACGGCGTTCCGGGCTCCACGGCGATCCCGAAGTCGGTGAGGACGATCCGTCCGTCGCTCCCCAGGAGAACGTTGGCGGGCTTGACGTCCCGGTGCAGCACTCCGGCGTCGTGCGCGGCGCGCAACGCCGCGGCCATGGCGCGGCCGATCCGGGCCGCCTCGCCGGGTGGCACCGTACCCTGCCGCTTCACAACGTCGCTCAGTGTCACCGCGGGGATGTACTCCATGACGATGCACGGCAGCCCCTCGTCATCGACGACATCGTGCACCACGATCACGTTGGGATGGGTGATCCGAGCGGCGCTGCGGGCCTCCCGTCGGGTGCGCTCGTGGAGCCGCCGCACCTCATCGTCGTGCAGGTGCGGCGGAACGTGCAGTTTCTTCACTGCGACGTACCGGCCGAGCACCTCGTCCTCGGCCCGCCACACAGTGCCCATCCCGCCACGGCCCACACGCTCCACCAACCGATATCGGTCGGCTATGAGCCGTCCCAGATCAGACACCGTGAAACCTTCACCTTCCCCCGCACGCCTGAGCATGCCTGACAGATTGCGGGAGCACCCTAGACGCGTGCCGGTTGCATGGCCACAGCAGCAGTTTTCCCGACCTCACGCCATCCCATGGGCAGCCCCTTCCGTTCCCGCCGGGATCGTTGCGCTGACGGCAGTCATGACGGAGCCATGCGGTGGTCTTGTTCCAGCATCGGCAGGGTGGCGAACCGGGTCCGGCACGTTCACGTGCCGGACCCGACCGTGTCAGCCATTCATGGCCGCCCAGAACTCCTCGAAGGACATCTGGCGGTCGCCGTTGGTGTCGAGGGAGTCGATCAGCTCCTGAGCCTGCGACTCGGTGATCTCCGAGCCCTCCAACTCCGCAACGACCTGCCGGTATTCCGCTGCGGTGACCTGACCGTTCCCGTCGATGTCGTAGCGGTCGAAGACCTTCCGCGCCGCCGTCTCCACGATGTCTGCCATGTGCTCCGCCCTTCCGCGATCTTTGCTGGCAGGCCCAGATTATCCGTCCGTCCGCTCTGAACCGCTCCGGGTCTGGTGGACGCTCGATTCCCTGAGACGATCGAGTCCTGGCATGTTTGTCCCCTCCCCTGCTGAGCTCCGTGAGCGCGCGGCGCGCACGGTGTGAGCATGCGGCGCGGACGGTCGCGCAGATCCGGGCGAACTGTCCGGCCGAGGAGTCCAGTTGGTGATCCCGACCGCCCTGGCGGTGGGCCCGATCGCCCTGGCGGTGGGCCCGGCCGGCCAGTCCTGTCCTGGCCCTGCTCGCTCAGAGGCTGCGGGCGGTGATGTCGCCGTTGGAGGTGGTGGCACGGATGTCGAGTTCGGCGGCGCCGTTGTTCTTGAGGGCGTTGCTGATGCGGCCGTGGCTGGTGCCAGCGTCCAGGGTGGCCGAGACGCCGGTGGCGGCGCCGATGGTGATGTCGCCGGACTGGGTGGTGAGCACGACCTTGCCGGCCATGGCCTCCGTGATGCGGATGTCGCCCCGTGTGGTGCTGATCTCCGCGGGGCCGCCCAGTCGGCCGACCTCGACGTCACCGTCGATCGCGGTCAGGCGCAGGCTCGCGGTCTCGTCCAGCTTGATCTGACGGTACGCACCTTCGAACGTGACGTCGCCGAGGCGGCCGAGGGTCCTCAGTTCGGCGCTGGCGGTCCTGGCCTCGACCCGCGAACCAGCGGGCAGCTTGACCGTCACCTCGATCGAACCGGAGGGGCCGAAGTACTGGTCCTTGACCGCAGAGACGATCCGCAGGACGCCGTCGGCGTACTCAACCGTGGTCTGCTCAACTGCCTTCACATCGCGGCTCTTCGAGGCGCTCACAGGCAGGACCTCGACCACGGTGTCGGCGCGGTCGGCGGCGATGAACTGGACACGTCCGGCGGGGACATCCAGAACGACGGCGATCGGGGCGGGGGTGTCGAACTTCTGCATCATGCTCTCCCTTGCACTCACGACTCGGTGTTTCCCAACGACAGAAACGCTACGTTGCTTTCCATGATTGGACAACAATGAGTTCGCCACAAAACGCCATCTCTGCAGGTTGAATGGGGAGAATCATTGCAACGACCTCTTGTTTAACGCAACGATAGATTCATTGGCCGTTGCAATGCTCTGGCGGTGAACGCTATGGTGGGGGCGTCGAGGAACACCGAGCAGCACCAACGAGAGCGCCCGCGGGGCACGAAGGAGGGCCGTAATGCCGGGAGGCAGGCTCACTCAGGCCGAACGCCAGCAGATCGCGACGGGGTTGGCCGACGGCTTGGCCTACGCCGAGATCGCCCGCCGCCTGGATCGCCCAACCTCCACCATCACGCGTGAGGTGACACGGAACGGCGGCCCCACCGCCTACCGCGCCGACCTCGCCCACCGCGCCACCCAGCAACGCACTCACCGGCGCCGACAGGCCGCACCGGCGGGAGCACAGGCATCCCCGCAACCCTACGGACGCGACGCCGAGGCCGTGCGCGACTACCAAGAGGCCCTCACCACCGTCTATATGAACTCGGGCCTGCCCAAGATGATGGCCCGGGTCCTGGGCTGCCTCTACACCACCGACACCGGCAGCCTCACCGCCTCCCAACTCGCCCAACGCCTCCAGGTCAGCCCCGCATCCATCTCCAAGGCCATCACCTTCCTGGAGAGCCAGGACCTCGTCCGCCGGGAACGCGACGAACACCACCGCCGTGAGCGCTACACCGTCGACGACGACCTCTGGTATCAGGCAATGATCCGCAGCGCCCGAGCCAACGACCAGTTCATCGAAACCGCACGGCAAGGCGTCGGCGTCCTCGGCCACGGCACCCCTGCCGCCGCCCGCCTCGAAAACGCCGCCCGCTTCCTCGACTTCGTCAGCGAAGCGCTCATCCGCGCCGCCGACCAGGGACGCGAAGTCCTCTACACCAGAACCGAAACAACCCGCACCCCCAACAGCGCCACCGAGCCGAGTTCGAACGACGGACGGACAACCACCCACCGTGCGGGGACCGGTGCGCCTGGATGATCCACGGCGCTCTACGCTGCTGCGGACCGACCGCGGAGTCGAGACGCGCGCGAATGGGCCCGCGTCGTCGGCGCCTTGGTGCCATCTGCCAGACGACGGGAAATGCACGATGAACGACGCTCACGGAATCGCCGGGGTCCCCATGCGGTGGGTGGGCCCACTGAGGATTTCGGGAAATATCGCAACGACGGAGACCGAAGTCCCGCTCGCCACCTACGAGTCACCGCTGTGGCCTTCCGTGGGGCGCGGCGCAAAGATATCCCGGCAGACCGAGCGCGGTATCGTCGCCACCCTCGTCGACGAACGGATGACCCGCTCGGTGCTCGTCGAAGCCGAGGACGCGCAGACCGCTTACGCGGCCGCGCGCCAGCTCGACGCGCAGTTCGACGACTTGTGCAAGGTCGTGCGCGCCTGCAGCGGATTCGCCGAACTGGTAGGCATCCGGCACGAGATCACGGCCAACTTGTTGTTCATCCGGTTCGAGTTCACCACCGGCGACGCGTCCGGACACAACATGGCGACGCTCGCGGCCGACGCGCTCCTGGGGCACATCCTGAGCATCGTTCCAGGGGTTTCCTACGGGTCGATTTCCGGGAACTACTGCACCGACAAGAAAGCGACGGCCATCAACGGAATCCTGGGCCGTGGAAAGAACGTGGTAACCGAACTGCTCGTGCCGCGCTCCGTGGTTACCGACATGCTGCACACCACGGCCGCCAAGATTGCCGAACTGAACGTGCGCAAGAACCTGATCGGCACGTTGCTCGCCGGCGGAATACGCTCGGCCAACGCGCACTACGCGAACATGCTGCTCGCCTTCTACCTGGCCACCGGCCAGGACGCGGCAAACATCGTCGAAGGCTCACAGGGGGTGACCGTGGCCGAAGACCGGGAGGGCGACCTCTATTTCTCGTGCACGTTGCCGAACCTGATCGTGGGTACGGTCGGCAACGGCAAGGATCTGGACTTCGTCGAGGCCAATCTGACGCGGCTCGGCTGCCGGACCGAGCGCGAGCCGGGAGCGAACGCGCGCCGGCTCGCCGTCATCGCGGCCGCCACGGTGCTGTGCGGCGAACTCTCGACCCTGGCGGCGCTGACGAACCCGGGCGAACTCATGCGCGCGCACATCCACCTGGAGCGCAAGCAAGGGTAGTCAACGGGCCGCCGTCGGCTAACGGGCCATCGTCGGCTAACGAGCGGTCGACGGCCGCCGGATCCATGCTGACCGAGTAAAGCTGTCCCGAGCACTCCTGTGACCTGCCTGGCCTCATCGCATCCACTCCGCGGCAAGTCGGAAGAACGCCGGCACGTGGGGTTTGCCGAACGCGTCGTTGACAGAAGTCCGTTGCTGTTGCGGAGAAGAGCCTGGTGCGGCGGTTCGGAGGCGGCCAAACGGAGAGATCCGGACGTTTTGTCAGACCGCATCCCTCGTGCTGTATTGACCTTCGCGCGCTGTGACCGCCGTCACCGTCGACTTCGCGGGAAGGGACCACCATGCGCACAGTCCGGGAATCGGCCCTCGATGTCTTGAGGGCACGTGGCATGACCACGGTCTTCGGCAACCCCGGCTCGACCGAACTTCCGTTCCTCAAGCACTTCCCCGACGATTTCCGCTATGTCCTCGGTCTCCAGGAGGCCGTCGTCGTCGGCATGGCGGACGGGTACGCGCTCGCGTCCGGGACCACCGCCCTCGTCAACCTGCACACGGGTCCGGGCACCGGGAACGCGATGGGCGCCATACTGAACGCCCGCGCCAATCGCACGCCCATGGTGGTCACCGCGGGCCAGCAGGTGCGGGCGATGCTGACCATGGAAGCGCTGCTGTCCAACCCTCAGCCCACGCTGTTGCCGCAGCCGGCCGTCAAGTGGGCGTACGAGCCGCCACGTCCGGCCGACGTACCGGCCGCACTCGCCCGCGCCGTGCAGGTCGCCGAAACCCCGCCGCACGGGCCGGTGTTCCTCTCCCTGCCCATGGATGATTTCGACGCGGCCGTCACGGGGGAGGAGGATCGGGCCGCGCTGAAGACGGCAGCTCGTAGAGTCGAGCACGCCGGCGCACCGCGGGCGGAGACCGTTCGTGCGCTCGCCGACCGCATCGCGGCAGCCTGTTCCGCCGTCCTGGTCGTGGGGGACGATGTGGACGCGGCCGGTGCCTGGGACGCGGTCGTCCGCCTGGCCGAGCGCGGCGGCATCCCGGTGTGGGGAGCGCCCGCCTCGGCCCGTGTCTCCTTTCCGCACGACCATCCGCTGTACCGGGGTGAGTTGCCGCCCGCCATCGGTCCGCTCGCTCGCGCCCTGGAGGGCCACGACCTGATCGTCGTCATCGGGGCGCAGGTCTTCCGCTACTACCCCTACGTACCTGGCCCGTACCTGCCCGACGGTGCCGAACTCGTCCTGCTCACCAGGGACGCCGACGAGGCCGCCAGGGCGCCCGTCGGTGACGCGGTCGTCGCCGATCTCGCGCTGACGGCCCAGGCACTCGCCGAACACTTCCCGGACGGCGAGTCCGCATTGCCGCCGCATCGGCCAACGCCCGTGCCACAGGCGGAAGACGGGCTGCTGTCGCCTGGTGCCGCGCTGGCGGCCGTTGCGGAGGGAGCGCCGGGAAACACGCTGTGGGTGAACGAGTCGCCGTCCAACGTTCCGCAGTTCCACCAGGCGGCACGGATCGGCACCCCCGGCTCCTATCTCTTCTCCGCAGGCGGTGGGCTCGGATTCGGGGCCGCCGCGGCCGTAGGTGCGCAACTCGGCGCTCCCGAGCGGCCGGTCGTCGCCGTCCTCGGCGACGGCTCGGTCCACTACGCCGTACAGGCTCTGTGGACCGCGGCGGCCTACCGGGTGCCGGTGACCTTCGTGGTGCTGAGCAACGCGCGCTACGCGATCCTGCAGTGGTTCGCGCAGCTCGAACACGCCCAAGGTGCTCCCGGCCTGGAGATTCCCGGAATCGACATCCTCGCGATCGCCGCCGGGTACGGGGTGCGGTCCCTGCGCGCCGAGAGTGCCGGGGACCTCACGAAACTCGTACGGGAAGCGACGGCGCAGCGTGACGGTCCCGTATTGATCGATGTGCCCGTCACGACGGAACTGCCCTCGCTGTGATTGCCGGCGGGCTTCCCGCCGTCCGCTCGTCCGCCCGCGGCCGCGCGAACCCCGTGCCGGCACGACTCTGGAAGGCTGTATGTCCCCTGACTCCGCACGGCTGTTGAGCGAACTCCGGGACCGGCTCCCCGCCGACACCCTGCTGACCGACCCCGGAGCGCTGGCTGCTCATGCCCGGGACGCCGCGCCGTTCTCGGTGGCCGGTTCTCCCGCCGTCGTCGTCCTGCCACGTACCGCCGCCCAGGTCGAGGAGGTGATGAGGACCGCGTACGAGTGCGGCGTCCCCGTCGTCCCGCAGGGCGCGCGCACCGGACTGGCCGGTGGTGCGAACGCGGTCGACGGCTGCGTCGTGCTCTCCACCACCCGCATGGACCGGATCGGCACGATCGACCCCGTCAACCGGCTCGTGAAGTGTGAGCCGGGCGTCGTCACCAAGCGCCTCAACGACGCCGTCGCCGAGCACGGACTGACGTACCCGCCCGACCCCGCGTCCTGGGAGACCTGCACGATCGGCGGCAACATCGCCACCGGGGCCGGCGGTATCTGTTGTGTGAAGTACGGCGTGACGGCCGACTACGTTCTCGGCCTGGACGTGGTGCTCCCCGACGGGCGGCGCATGCGCACCGGGCGCGACACGGCCAAGGGCGTGGCCGGGTACGACCTGACCCGGCTCTTCGTCGGCTCGGAGGGCACTCTCGGAGTCATCGTCGGTGCCACGCTCGCCCTGCGGCCCGCCCGGTCCGCCGCGCTCGCGCTGCTCGCGCAGTTCCCGAGCCTGGCCGCGGCCGGGCACGCGGTCGCGGCCATCACCGGCGGCGGGTACGCCCCCTCGGCCGTGGAACTGCTGGACCGTGCGACCTCCCAGGCCGTCGCCGAGTTCGGGCACGCGCTGCTGCGGCCCGACAGCGCCGCCACCCTCATCGTGGAGAGCGACGCCCCCGACCCGGCACCGGACCTCGCGGCGATGAAGGCGCTGTGCGAGGACGCCGGCGCCGACCAGGTGGTGGCCGCCGGCACCGCGGAGGAGTCGCAGAAGATCATCGAGGCCCGGCGGCTGGTGTCCCCCGCGCTGGGTGCGTTCGCCGCGTCCCTCGGCGGGCGGCCGACGGCGTTCATCGAGGACGTGGCCGTGCCCCCGTCCGAACTGCCCAAGTTCGTCGGCACGATCGAGGAGATCGCGCGGCGCCACCGGCTGCGGATCTTCACCCTCGGCCACGCGGGGGACGGCAACCTGCACCCCACGGTGGTCTTCGACGAGTCCGATCCCGACGAGGTGCACCGGGCCAGGACCGCCTATGACGACATCATGGCGGCGGGACTGGCACTGGGCGGCACCACCACGGGCGAACACGGCATCGGCACCCTGAAGCGCGACTGGCTCGGCCGCGAACTCGACGCCGTGAGCCGTGCGTTGCACCGGGACATCAAGCGGCTCTTCGACCCGCGCAACCTCCTCAACCCGGGAAAGGTCGTGGAAGCATGACCCAGCCCGTGTCCGCCGCCGGCCCGGCCGGTCCCCACAGCCCCGCGGACGGCTCCACAGAAGCCGGCGTCCTGCCCGCCACGCCAGACGGGCACACCGCCGTACGGCCGCGCCGCGCGAGCCGGGGCGCATCCCTCCGCTTCGCTCTCACCCACACCCTGCCCGCCTTCGTACGAGGGGTCCCGTCCCCGCGCCCCGCGGTCATCAGGCTGCTGGGCGCGGCGGGGCAGCCACGCTGGTCGGCCGCGACCCTGCGGGCCCTGCGCGCCGGCCACGACGGGGCCCCGGTGTGGATCGGCGGGCCCTCCGGTGACCTGCTCGTCCTGCTCGACCCCGCCGACGTCCAGGAGTTCTTCGCCCGCCCGGTGCGCGAACTGGCCCTGGACGCGGTGGACAAGACCAAGATGCTCACGGTCTTCGAACCCACGGGGGTCATCTGCTCCCACGGCGAACTGCGCGACAGGCGGCGCGTCCTCAACGACCAGGTGCTGGCGCGCCACGAGCCGGTACACCCCTCCTGGGACGCGTTCCGCACCATCGTCGCCGAGGAATGCACCCGGCTCACCACCGGCCCCGCCCTCCCGTTCGCCCGGCTGCGGCACACCGTTCAACGCATCTCACGCCGTATCACGCTGGGCGACCAGGCCGCCGGGGACGAGGAGTTGCACCGCTGGCTGCTCACCCTGCGCAAGGAGGGCAACTGGGGAGCGGTGCGACGGGGCCCCACTGCGGCCAACCAGCGGCTGTACGAAGCCGCTGCCACCCGGCTGCATGCCTACGCCCCGCACGCCCCGGCGGCCACCCTGCTCGGGCGGGTCAGGGCCACTGCCTGTGACGCGGACGTCGACGCCGTGGGCCAGGCCCACCACTGGCTCCTGGCGCTCGACTCGGTCGCCGCCATCGTCGCCCGTACGCTGCTGCTGCTCGCCTGCCACCCCGCCGAACAGGCCGCGCTGCACGAAACGCCGCATGCGCTCGACACCACCCGGCTGGGGGCCTGCGCCCTGGAAAGCCTGCGGCTCTACCCGATCGTGCCCGACCTGCTACGGATCCTGCGCACCGACACCACCTGGCGCGGGATGCCCTGCCCGGCCGGGACGCACGTCCTCGTCCCCATCGGGTTCCTGCAGCGTGACAGCGACGTGGTCCCCGGCGGAAGTCTGTTCATCCCCAGCCGCTGGCTGGCCGAGGGGGCCGAACACGACCCGCGGATGGCGCCGTTCGGCCATGGCGAGGGCCGCTGCCCGGGCGATCGGCTCGGGCTCATGGTCGCCACCGAGGTCTGCGCACAGCTGCTCCGCGAGCACCGCGTCACCGCGGGCCGCCCTCGGCTCGATCCCCACCGGCCGCTGCCGGACACCCTGGAATCCTCCGGTATCCACCTCACCCTGGCCCGCCGCCGGCCCCATGCGACCGCCGACCATTCTTAGGGACACCACCCATGCCCGAGACCGACAGCGAACCGGACGTGGCCGCGCTGCACGACCTGAGCCGCGAGCTGGGTGAGGCCGCGGAGGCCGTACGCCGAGCCGCGCAGTACACCAGCGAACTCGCCCTGGACACCCGCCTGCCGACGCAGGCCCTGGGCAGCGGCCGGGCCCGCGCGGTACTGCGCTGCCTGGTGGGCACCCTCACCGACCCGGCGGGACTGGGCTGGGCCTTCGACGGCCGAGGGCCGGCCGCCCGCATCGCCTGGTTGGCCGGGGTACTCACCAGCCGGGAAAGCCTGGCGGTGAGCCTGGCCGTGGCGGGGCTCAAGGCACGTATCCGGGCGGCCGCCGTCACCCATCCCGACCTGCTCACCGACCCCGACACCGGCCGGGTGCTGCGGGCCATCGAAGACGACCGGCAGACCGACGCACTGCGCGCCTTCCGCTCCATCATCGGCAGCCGCGGCGCCGAACGCGCCTTCGCCCTGCTCGCACCGTCCTTCGGCGACATCCTCGCGTGGAACGCGCTCACCGACGAGAACCCGTTCAACGACTCCGCCGGCTGGGACATCGCCACCGGCCGCACCCTCACCACCGCGGAGCCGCTCTTCGGCATCAGCAGCCGCATCTGGGCCCTCCTCGACCGCGGCCCCGGCCGGGCCGAACCCGTCGCCCCCGACCCGTCCCTGCTGGAACGGCTCGACTGCTCCGGCACCCTCGTCGGCTACGTCCGCAACATCGGAGCCCTCGGCACCGAGGGAACGCTGCTCGTCCAACGGGTGACCGGCCCCGACTCGGTGACGCGGTACGTCGTCCAGCTCGCCGGCATGGCCACCGACGCGATCTCCAAGGAAAGCCCCCAGGACCTGCTCGGCGCCATCCACGCGGTCGCCCGGACCTCCACTCCCTACTCCCGCGCCGTCACACGGGCCCTGCGCACCCTGGTGCCCTCCGGCACCGACATCGCCCTCATCGGGCACAGCCTCGGCGGCATCACCGCACTGAACCTCGCCGCCGACCCCGACTTCTGCGCGCTGTACCGCGTCACGCACGGAGTGGCGATCGGCTCGCCGGTCGACGGCAAGCGCCCCGCCGACCCTGGCACCCGGGTGTTCTCACTGGTCAACCAACACGACGTGATCCCCAGCCTGGAGGGCCGCTCGACGGTTTCGCCGTACGCCCTCCCGGCCCAGTTCACCGAATACACCTGGACCGACGACACCCACGCCTTCCCGCTGTGCCACGCGGCCGAACGCTACGCGCACAACCTTGAGTTCGACGTCCCCAAGGCGAGCGCCGACATCGACGCGGCGCTCGCCCCCTACCGCGGCCGGGTGACCGCCAACCGGCTCTTCGCGCTCTACGACCGTTGAGTTCGCGTTGTCGCGCCCGCTGCGGTCCGCCCGATCGTTCTGCCCGCTCGATCCGCTCCAGCCGCTCGATCCGTCGCCGACCGTCCGTCCGGAGGTTCCCGATGACCGATACCTCGCCCCGCGCCACCGGCACGTCCACCGGCCCGCAACCCGGCCTCCTCGAACGCCTCGGCTCCGCGGCGTTCGCCCGCCTCAACCAAAGCCGCGAATGGCATCAACTCCCGGCGCCCCTCGCCCTGTTGAACCTCCGCGTCCTCCGCGACGAGCTACGCCGCGACAACCTGCACGACACCTACGGCGCAGGCGGCGAGCGCACCCGTCGCGCCCCGGCCGACCTTCCGCCTTACCGCTCCTACGACGGATCGGCCTACGACCCCCACGACGAGGACATGGGCCGGGTCGGCACCCGCCTGGACCGCAACGCCCCGCTCCACCTCGCCTTCCCCGACCCCGAAGCCGAGCTGATGTCGCCCAGCCCGCGCGAGGTCAGCCGCCACCTCCTGGCCCGGCGCGGCTTCATCCCGGCGCCCACCCTCAACCTGCTGGCCGCCGCGTGGATCCAGTTCGAGAACCACGGCTGGGCCAATCACGGCGACAACCACCAGGCCGACCCCTTCACCGTTCCGCTGACCGAGGACGACGACTGGGCGGGCGAGTGCCCGATGCGCATCAACCGCACCCGTCCCGACCCGGTCGCGCACACCACCCCCCATGCCCCGCCCACCTACGAGAACACCGTCACGCACTGGTGGGACGGCTCGCAGATCTACGGCTCCACCGAAGAACGCTGCCGATCGCTGCGCACCGGCGAATCGGGGCAGCTCATCCTCCGGGACGGCCGACTGCCGGCCGATCCCGCACCGGGCCTGTCCTGCCTCGACGCCACCGGAATGAACAGCGACTACTGGACCGGCCTGTCGCTGCTGCACACCCTGTTCGCCAAGGAACACAACGCCATCTGCGACCACCTGCGCGCGCACTACCCCACCTGGGACGACGAACGGCTCTTCCACACCGCCCGGCTCGTCAACACCGCTCTGATGGCAAAGATCCACACGGTGGAATGGACACCGGGCATTCTCGACACTCCCGTCCTGCACCGGGCGATGAACGCCAACTGGTACGGCGTCCTGCCCCGCTGGGTGCGCCGGAAGTACGGCCGGGTCGGCAGCGGCGAGATGCTCAGCGGCATCCTCGGCTCTCCGACCGACCACCACACCGCACCGTTCTCCATGACGGAGGAGTTCGTCTCCGCCTATCGGCTCCACCCCCTCATCCCGGACGAACTGACCCTCCGCGACCACCGCTCGGGTCGCCGGGGCGAGACGATCGGCTTCAACGACATGCAGGGCGCCACCACCCGCACCGCGATCGACGCACACGGCATGAGCGACCTGTTCTACAGCTTCGGCACCGCCCATCCCGGCGCCCTGGTCCTGCACAACCATCCCGATGCACTGCGCAGCCTGACCCGGCTGACCGGCGAGCACATCGACCTGGGCACCGTCGACATCCTCCGGGACCGCGAACGCGGCATCCCCCGCTACAACGCCTACCGGAAGATGCTCCACAAGCGCCCCGTCGCCTCCTTCGAAGAACTCACCGGCGGCCATCCCACCGACACCCGGCTGCTGGAAGAGCTGTACGAGGGCCGCCTCGACCGCGTCGACGTCCTCGTCGGCAACCTCGCCGAGCCGCGCCCCGCCGGCTTCGGCTTCAGCGACTCCCTCTTCCGCATCTTCATCCTCATGGCCAGCCGGCGCCTCAAGAGCGACCGCTTCTTCACCACCGACTACCGGCCCGAGATCTACACGCCCGAAGGACTGGAGTGGATCGACCGGAACGGCATGATCCGTGTCCTCCTGCGCCATCACCCCGAACTAGCTCCCGCGTTGGACGGTGTCTCCAACGCCTTCGCTCCGTGGAGGAACCTGTGACGCCCCTGTCCTCGACCACGGTCCCAGCCCCCCGGCCAGCCGCCGATGACCGGCCTACTGCCGCCTCCCGGCTACGCGCCCACGCCGCAGCTCTCCAGGCCCACGCCGAGCGCCTGCGCACCAGAGCCGCCGCCGTCTCCTGGACCGGCCCGGAGGCAACCGCCTTCCACCGTCAGATCGAGCAACTCGCCGACCGTTGCTCCGTCGCCGCTCAGGCCCTCACCCGATCGGCAGCCCATCTCGACATTTAGTGAGCTGCCCTTGCGGCTTTGGCGCCGTGTCGCCCAACGCCACCCCGCTGGAGGAGTACTGGCAGGTCATGGCCGACCTGAAGGCCGAAGGCAAGGTCCGGGCCATCGGCCTGTCCAACCACACGACCGACCTGCTCCAGGCCGCCGAGCAGATCGCTCATGTCGACGTCATCCAGCCGCCGTTCTCGGCCATCAACCGGTCCGCCGCCGCCGAGATCGCCTGGGCACACGCACAGCAGACCGGCGTCATCGTCTACTTGCCACTGCAGTCCGGCCTGCTCACCGGGGCCTTCTCCGCCGAGCGGGTGGCCGGCCTGCCCGCCGAGGACTGGCGGACCGCCCACCACGACTTCACCACCGGCCTGACCGCCAATCTCCACCTCGCCGAGGCGCTGCGGCCGATCGCCCAACGCCATGGGCGCACCGTGGCCGAGGTGGCCATCGCCTGGGTACTCGCCTGGCCGGGCATCACCGGGGCGATCGTGGGCGCGCGCAAGTCCGCCCAGGTGGACGGCTGGATCGGCGCGGGATCGCTGGAGCTGACCCCTGCCGACATCGAGGAGATCGCCACCGCGGTCACCGCCTCCGGCGCCGGCGACGGCCCCGCCCGCCACGCATAAGTGGCCCCGGCCAGCTCCCTCTTCGCCATCGCCAGGGCCACAACTCCAAGATCATCGACGCTCATGGTGCCCCGCGCCTGGACATCTCATGGGGCCTCGCTGTCTGAGTCATGCGTGCGTTCGGCCGGGCAATCGCCGCGGGCTCTGTGATGGTGACGTGGGGAGCCGTGCAGCGTTGGTCAGTGCATGGGCATGGGGCGCGTGGTGGGCCGGCTGGGCCTGGTCGGGGTGGTGGCTGCCGGGTTGAGTGGGTGTGTGGCGGTGGTGCCAGGGCCGACGGGTGAGATGCGGCGGTCCGTGGTGCCGGGGCCAATGCCTTCACGGTCCTGGTCGGCGTCACCTTGGACGGCAGGCCCAGGACACGAACGGATGCTGACCGTGCCGGTGCCGGTGCCGATGCCTACCGACGGTGCGTCGTCGGCGCATGAGCACACCCGACCCACTCCCCCGGCGACGTCGTCCGGCGGAAGCAGTCAGGAGTCGGTACGCGAGGGCAGGGGGCCGGAGTGGGAGGCGGATGGAGCGGTAGTGCATCCCCGCCCGCAGCCTGTGGCACGGCCGTCGGCGGCTGCGCCGCGGCCACCCGTTGCCAGGCGCCCAGCACGCCCCACACCCGCCCCGACTCCGGAACCGTCGTGGACGCCGCCCGTGCCGTCGCGGGTGTCGGGGCGAGAGATGCGACCGCTGTGCCAGGCAGCGGTAGGCCGGGTCGACCCCGAGATCCTCGCGTTGTGCCAGGGGTTGGCCCGATAGCTGGGGGCTGGCCCGATGGGGGGTGTCTGCGCCTGTGCGCTTCGGGGGACCCGCCGTGATCCGCGCCTCACCTTCGACGGTCACCCAGGCAGTACGCCCTGCTTCGGTGCCTGGAAGCCGCCGATCTGCTGCTCCAGCAGTTCGGCCAGCCGGAGCGGGGTGCGGTCCTCGAACATCGGACCGATGAGCTGCACTCCCACCGGCAGCCCTTCAGGAGACCGGCCCGTTGGTACGGCGGTGGCGGGCAGACCGGGCATGGTGGCCAGACCGGCCCAGACGAGCTGGTCGAAGTACGGGTACTCGACGCCGTCGATGGCGAGCCGGCGTTCTCTCGGATCGGGGTGGTGGTCGTGCGGGAACGCGGGAGTGGGTGTGATGGGGCACACCACGGCGTCGAACTCGGCGAAGAGCTGCCGCCAGCCGTGGCGGTGGAGCTCACGGCGGTTGTTCGCCTCGATCCAGTCGCGGTGGCTGAAGACCATGCCGCGCAGCCGCGCCGCATCGAGGCTCTGGTCGTCGGCGCTCAGCCCGGCGGCGCGGGTCCGCAGCTCCTCGTACGACTCGACGGGAAAACGTGCAACGGTGCTCGAGACCAGCAACTCCATGGAGAGCACCGCGGCTTTGGCCAGATCGGGCAGCAGCGGACTGTGCCGCTCGACGCGGGCGCCGCCGTCGACAAGCCCGTCGGCCACCCGGTTCAGGCCCGCCCGCACGGCGGACCCGGTCGGAATGAGCGGATGCTCATCGAGGACCAGGACCCGGAAGTCGCCGAGCCGTTCGTGGCGCGCGGGCGGCAGCCTCAAGTCGTGCGCCACACCGAGCGTCAGCGGGTCCGGTCCGGCCATGACATCGAGCAGGAGCATGAGGTCGCGGGCAGTGCGCGCCATCGGACCGACGACTGCGAGGTCAGAGCCAGTCGGCAAGGCCGGCGCGGGCGGCGGGACCATACCGCGGATCGCCGCCAGCCCGAGCGTCGGCTTGTGCGCGTAGATCCCGCAGAAATGTGCCGGGGTACGCAACGAACCGGCGAGGTCGGAGCCGATGGACAGCGCGCCGAATCCGGACGCCAGGGCCGCCGCCGATCCGCCGGAGGACCCACCCGACGTGCGCGCGTGATCCCACGGGTTGTTGGTGGTGCCGTAGATCTCGTTGAAGCTCTGCACGTCTTGCAGCCCCACGGGCACATTGGTCTTGCCGAGCACCACCGCGCCTGCGGCCTTGAGCCGCGACACCTGCACCGCGTCCTCGGCCGGCATGTAGTTCCGGTGCGGCGGCATGCCCCAGGTCGTGGGCAGCCCGGCGATGTTGTAGGACTCTTTGACCGTCACCGGAATGCCGAGCAGCGGCCGGTCCTCACCGCGGGCGCGCGCCTGGTCGGCGTCGCGCGCGGCGGACCGTGCACGGTCGAAGTCCGGCACACAGATCGCGTTGATTTCCTTGTCGTCCCGCTCGATACGGGCGATCGCCTCGTCGGTCAGTTCCGCCGAGGTCACTTCACCGGCACGCAAAGCAGCCGCGAGTTCTTCGGCCGTCGAAAGATTCCACTCCATGAATCCGACCGTAACGACCCCTGGGAGAGGTCATGAAATGCCGCTTTACGCAATGGCGTTGGATGATGTCTGCATAGTCATGGTGCTTCTCGTACTCATGGTGTTCCTCGCAGGTCACGGACAACGCGCCGGACCCATCGAGGCTCCCGTACTGGACGGCCTGAACCGTTGCCGTTCGTGTCCGTAACGGTGCCGGGCTGCACCGTTGCCATCGTGCTGCCGTCGGCGTCACTCTTGCCGACGACGGCGAAGTCGACCCAACCGTAGTTCTTGGACGGGACGTCGATCGCGATGCCGTTCACGGTGGTCGCGTCGGACTGAAGGTCCCTCCCCTGCGTGCTCAGTGATCACGTGGGCGCGGGATTCCGAGGACCGGCAGGCAGTCGGCCACACCGACGAGTTCGGCGGGTGTCCCAGTCCATGCGCGCGGCCGGCCCAGATCCCGCGGAGCCAGGCCCATTCTCGGGCCGGGTTGTCCTTGTACAGCGACATCGCATCGTCGAACGGCCATGGTGGCCCCGTGACCACCCCTTTGCGGATCACAGGCACCAGTCGCGCCAGCAACGCGTCCGTCGCCCCGAGCAGCGACAGCCGGGGCGTATGCACCTGCACGTTCAACGGGGGATACGGGGAAGCGGACTTGGCGATCGTCGGCACGGACACAACCGTAGAAGCAGTCGCCAGGGTCCGCCCCTGAATGCTTCCGCTTATTTCCGCGCGATGCCCGCCAGTGTGCCGCCGACTCCGGCGCCGCCGAGGACGTGTCTGCAAGCCACACGCTGGAGAACCAGGGCGTCACTCGCGTCAGCCGAGATAGGTCACCTGTAGGACCGTGACGGTCTGCAAGGTCTCGCCGACCAGGATGACGGCGGCGATCTGCCTGCCGAGGACCATCCGCACGTACTTGTCCTCCTCGCCGTAAGGGATCGTGGCGGCCAAGGGGTCGGTACAGGCATCGGCGAGAGCAAGGGTGAGTTCTTCGCTGGCACCCGCAGGCAGCGCTTCGTGAACTGCTTCGGCAGCCGGGTCGTACTTGAGGCGATACACGCGTTCCTCCAGGACCAGCCCCGTCTCCCCCACGCATGCGCGAGCGTAGCGGATCGCCAACTGGGCGTATCCACTGGGTAAGTGACCAGCACTCAGGTGATCAGGCTGCGCCGCGCGCCCGAATCTGTGCCGCCTTCCGTGAAACAGCGTCGGTCCGCTCGACCCACGCTCCGGGAAGGTGCTCGCCTCGGACGTCGTGCTCGGCGAGGACATGGCCGCGGTCGACGGCTGCTCGGAGGTCTTTGGCGATCCGCTCCCACCTCGCGAAGACCGCGAGGAGTTGGTGGGCCGGCGCACGGCTGATCTCGCCGAGGAAACGCTGGGCGAGGGCGGGGCTCCCGAGGGCGTCACCGATGCTCTCGATGGTCCACGGCTCAGTGCTCATGCCGCCTCCAGAAGCGGGAATCGCGAATCACGAGACAAGATAGCGCAGCGATCGACCAGCAATGCGAGCGCTCGCGTCGCAGGCATATGCGCATTCGCGCGGGGCGGCGCGGGGCCGGACGGCGCCGGGCTGGACGGCAAGGCGCGGGACGATGCGGCGGCGGGGTGCCACGCCATCCCGGTCCCGCCCCGCCCCGCCCCGCCCCACCAGAGTGACCCGCGTCTCACCCCGGCAGGAGCGCTTGTCTATGCAACTCGTTGCATAGCAGGATCGGGGCATGGCGCTCGAACACGCGATCCTCGTGTCCCTGCTGGAGAAGCCGGGGTCCGGCTATGAGCTGTCCCGGCGCTTCGAGCGGTCCATCGGCTACTTCTGGACCGCCACCCACCAGCAGATCTATCGCGTGCTCAAGCGGATGGAGCAGGACGGCTGGATCGACGTACGGGACGTGCCGCAGCAGGGCCGGCCGGACAAGAAGGAGTATTCCGTCGCGCCCCCCGGCCGGGCCGCCCTCTCCCAGTGGCTCAACGAACCGGTCGAGCCCGAGAGCGTTCGGCACGATCTCGCCGTCAAGATCCGGGGCGCGGCCTTCGACGACCCGGCCGCCCTGATCCGCGAGGTCGAGCGGCACCGCCAGGCACATGCCGACCAGCTCGCCCACTATCTCGCGGGTGAGCGGCGCGACTTCACCGGCCCCGCCGCCGACGCCCCGCTCGACGACGGACAGGAACTCCAGCACGTCGTGCTGCGCGGCGGAATCGCCTATGAGCGGATGACGATCGCCTGGCTCGACGACGTCCTCGCCACCCTGCACCGGCTCCGCCCCACGCCCTGAACCTCAGGCGGACGTCACGGTCCCGCAGTCCCGCAGTCCCGCAGTCCCGCAGTCCCACAACCGAAGAACCTCTCAGCCCGGAAAGGCGACCCTCATGGCGGATTCCCTGCTGTTCAACCCGCGCACCTACGACCCGGCGCACTTCGACGCCGAGACCCGACGGCTGCTGCGCGCCACCGTCGACTGGTTCGAGGAGCGCGGCAAGCGCAAGCTCATCGAGGACTACCGCTCCCGTGCCTGGCTGGCGGAGTTCCTCGCGTTCGCCGCGAAGGAGAAGCTGTTCGCGACCTTCCTGACCCCGGCCTCGGCCGCCGACGGGCAGCCGGACAAGCGGTGGGACACCGCCCGGATCGCCGCACTGAACGAGATCTTCGGCTTCTACGGGCTCGACTACTGGTATGCCTGGCAGGTCACCATCCTCGGGCTCGGCCCGGTCTGGCAGAGCGACAACGCCACTGTCCGGGCCCGCGCGGCCGAACTCCTCGACCAGGGCGAGGTGTTCGCGTTCGGTCTGTCGGAGAAGGCGCACGGCGCCGACATCTACTCCACCGACATGCTGCTGGAGCCCGACGGCGAGGGCGGTTTCCGCGCCAGCGGCTCCAAGTACTACATCGGCAACGGCAACGCCGCCGGGCTCGTCTCCGTCTTCGGCCGGCGCACCGACATCGAGGGCCCGGACGGCTATGTCTTCTTCGCCGCGGACAGCCGCCACCCGGCGTACCACCTGGTGAAGAACGTCGTCGACTCATCCAAGTACGTCAGCGAGTTCCGTCTGGAGGACTACCCGGTCGGCCCCGACGACATCCTGCACACCGGCCGCGCCGCCTTCGACGCCGCCCTCAACACCGTCAACGTCGGCAAGTTCAACCTCTGCACCGGCGCCATCGGCATCTGCGAGCACGCGATGTACGAGGCTGTCACCCATGCGCAGAACCGCATCCTCTACGGCCGGCCGGTCACCGCCTTCCCGCACGTGCGCCGCGAGCTGACCGACGCCTACGTCCGTCTCGTGGGGATGAAGCTGTTCAGCGACCGCGCGGTCGACTACTTCCGCTCCGCCGGCCCCGAGGACCGTCGCTACCTGCTCTTCAACCCCATGACGAAGATGAAGGTGACCACCGAGGGCGAGAAGGTCATCGACCTGATGTGGGACGTGATCGCCGCCAAGGGCTTCGAGAAGGACACCTACTTCGCCCAGGCGGCCACCGAGATCCGGGGTCTGCCGAAGCTGGAGGGAACGGTCCACGTCAACCTCGCCCTGATCCTGAAGTTCATGGGCAACCACCTGCTGAACCCGGCCGAGTACGCGCCGGTGCCCACCCGCCTCGACGCGACCGACGACGCGTTCCTCTTCCAGCAGGGGCCCGCGCGCGGACTGGGCGCCATCCGATTCCATGACTGGCGCACCGCCTACGACCGCTACGCCGAGGTGCCCAACGTCGCCCGCTTCCGCGAACAGGCCGACGCGCTCTGCGAGTTCGTCACCACCGCCGCCCCCGACGAGAAGCAGAGCCGCGACCTCGACCTGCTCCTCGCCGTCGGCCAGCTCTTCGCACTGGTCGTGCACGGCCAGCTGATCCTGGAGCAGGCGCAGCTGACCGGACTGGAAACCGACGTCCTGGACGAGCTGTTCGCCGTGCTCGTCCGCGACTTCTCCGCGCACGCCGTCGAACTGCACGGCAAGGACTCCGCCACCGAGGACCAGCAGCGCTGGGCACTGGGCGCGGTCCGCCGCCCGGTCACCGACGAGGCCCGCTCCGCCCGTGTCTGGCAGCGCGTCGAGGCGCTGGCCGGGGCCTACGAGATGGCGCCGTAACCACCTGATGCGCAACTCGCCCGCCCGGGGCCGCCCGCCGGCCCCGGGCGTGCCCGCGCTCGGCTCGGCTACCGCAGGATCACGGTGGCACCTGTGCGCGTGAGGAGCCGCACGATGTCGTCGAAGCAGCTGAGTCCACTCTCCGCGTCCACGACGACATCAGCCAGTGCCTGGCGTGCGATGTCAGCGTCGTGCCAGATCAAGCGGAGCCGGAGCACTTCCGCCAACCCGCCAAGTCATACTTGCCCCCTGAGCCCCACCCGGCAGAGGAATTGGGTTGCGGCAGGGCCGGTGAGCCCGATGAGGTACCTCCATGGATGAGGCCGCGGAAGAGGCGCAACCGGCGAGGGCAGGAAGAGTCCGCGTGCGCACTCGGCCACCGGCTGCCTGGCACGGTCCGGCGGTACTCGTCGCCCTGATGCTGGCCGCCTTCACCTTCAACACGGCGGAGAACCTGCCGGTCGGCCTCCTGGAGCTCATCTCCCGAAGCCTGCGGGTGTCCCAGTCTGCGGTGGGTCTCCTGGTCACCGGTTACGGCCTGACTGTGGCCCTCGCCTCTGTACCGCTGGCCCACGTCGTGCGTGCGGTGCCCCGACGTCATGTGCTCACCGGACTCCTCGGCACGCTCGTCGTGTCCAGTCTGGTGGCGGCGTCGGCGAACTCCTACTGGTTGTTCCTTGCCGCGCGGCTGCTGACCGCGCTCGCCCAGGCGCTCTTCTGGGCCGTGCTGGGGCCGGTCGCGGTGGGCCTGTTCACGCCGCGGCTCCGCGGGCGGGTGGTCGGGGCGCTGTCCGTCGCCGGTTCGCTCGCTCTCGTGCTCGGTGTTCCCGCCGGGACCTGGCTCGGCCAGCACAGCGACTGGCGGGTACCCGTCGCCATGCTCGCGGCCGCGGGGTGCATCTCCTGGGTGACGACCGCCGCACTGCTGCCAACCTCTCGCCCGGAAGAAGAACCTGCCGCCTACGGAACGAGCCCCAACACCCGCCGGTTCGCAACAGTGCTGACAGGTGGGGCCCTGTCGGCCACCGGGGCGTTCACGGGATACACCTACATCTCGACGTTACTGGGCGATGTGAGCGGATTCTCGCCAAGCATCGTCAGCGCCCTGTTCGTGGTGTTCGGTGTTGCGTGCCTGGCCGGGGTGAGCATCACCGGAGCGCTGCTGGACCGCTTTCCCCGCGCCGCACTGGTCGCCGCCGTGGCCACGCAGGCGGTGGGCATGTTCGGCCTGTACGCGGCAGGCAGCGAACCGGTGGCAGCGGTGGCGTTCCTGGCTCTGATGGGCGGCGCGCTCGGGCCGGTGTTCATGACCACCCAGAACGCCATGCTGGAGTGTGCACCGGGCCGCACGGACATCGCCCTGGCGGCCAACTCCGGTGTCTACAACGCCGGCATCGCAGCGGGCGCCGCGCTCGGGGCACTGATCCTTACACTGGCCGACGTGCGGAGCACCTTCCTCACCGGCAGCCTGCTGACCGTCGGAGCCTGCGTAGTACTCCTTTGCGAACGACTACTGCCTTACGGGCGAACGCCCCGTGCATAAGCCCCGGTTGGTGGAAAAGCCGTGATCATCTCCGCCATGGTGGAGATCATCCACCAGATCGGAGCAGTGCCGGACCACGCGATCGCCGTCCCGGATCACCAGGCCGGCTTCGATGTCCACGAGCAGCACTCCGACGTGTGCCGTCTCCGGACGGAGGCCGCGCCGGTAAAGTTTGCCTCTCCCCCTCCCCCGCCAGCAGCCCCGGGAAGGAACCGTGCCTCCCTCCCACCACGACCGTGCAACCGACCTACCCGACGATGCCATGCGCGTGATCGGGCTGATGTCAGGGACCTCCTACGACGCCATCGACGCCGCCGCCGCTGAACTCGTCCTCGACGGCGACACCCTGCACCTGCGCCCGCTCGGACATCTTTCCGCCCCCTACCCCGACGATCTGCGGAACCTCATCGCCAACACCCTGCCCCCGGCCGCCACGACCGTGCAGGCCATCTGCGCTCTGGATACCGGCATCGGACGGGCCTTCGCCGCCGTTGCCGAACGGGCCCTGCACGAGTTGTGCGCCGACGCCGCCGGCCTCGTCGTCTCGCACGGCCAGACCCTCTACCACTGGGTTGCCAACGACAGCGTCCGCGGCACGCTCCAACTCGGCCAACCTGCCTGGATCGCCGAGCGAACCGGGCTCCCCGTCGTCTCCGACCTGCGCAGCAAAGACGTCGCCGCCGGTGGACAGGGCGCCCCGCTGGTCAGCATGATCGACAGCCTGCTGCTGGGTGCGCTGCCCGGTACGCCGGCGGCCCTCAATCTCGGAGGCATCGCCAACATCACCATCGTCGCCCCCGGCACCGAGCCGCTGGCATTCGACACCGGCCCCGCCAATGCCCTCCTGGACGCCGCCGTCCGCCACTTCACCAACGGGGCAGCACGCTACGACCAGGACGGACGCAGAGCCGCCGCCGGCCGAACCAGTCCCGACCTGCTCCGCCGCCTCCTGGCCGACCCGTACTACCGCCGGCCCGCACCCAAGAGCACCGGCAAGGAACACTTCCATCTGCCCTACCTGCAGCAGGCGCTGCACGCGACGCCAGGGCTCGACGCCGACGATGTGCTGGCCACCCTGGCGCGCCTGACCGCGATCACCGTGGCCGACGCCTGCCGGAACGAGCGCGTCACCGACCTCGTCGTCTCCGGAGGCGGTGCCCACAACCCGACGCTCATGCGGATGATCGCCGAGGAACTCCCCCACGTGCGGATGCGTCCAAGCGACGACTTCGGACTGCCCTCCGACGCGAAGGAAGCCCTTGCCTTCGCCATCCTGGGATTCCTCACCTTCCACGGACTGCCCGGCACGATCCCCTCAAGCACGGGCGCCCGCCATGCGACTCTCCTGGGGAGCATCACGCCGGGCCGCACTCCCCTTCGGCTACCCGAACCGGCAGTCCGTTCCCCTCGCGTCCTGCGGATCACGCTCTGACCACGCCTGCTCACGACCGTGACAACGTCCTGGAGGGCATGGCGGGAACCGAAGCGCCTGGCGGTTGACGCTTGCAGTGCTGCCGGGATGAGCTGCGCCCGCCCGCGCACCGTGGTGGAGCTGAAGCGGAGTGCCTGGGACCGGACAGTTCGGGGCCGGTTGCGTCGTTACGCGCGCCGGCACCGAGCAGGGCGCTTCTGTTGCATATATAGGGGCGTTCGTCTGCTACGGGCGATTCGGGGCGTGCCGGAAGTGCGGGCCATGCGGACGGTGCGGGAGGTGCGGGCCGGACGAGTCGGCCTCCGGCTCGACGGGCGTCCGGCGCGGATCTCGTCACCCGTTCGGCTGATTGGTGGGAGGTTGGAGGGAGAAGTGGGCCCCTGGGTTCGTCGGGAAAGCGAGGACGCACACCGCGTCCGGGCCCGATCGAGGGAGAACCACTCATGACTTCGCTGGAATGGACCGGATACCTCCCGGCCGTCGTGAGCGCGGTACACGCGCTGGGCGTCGTGCTGCGTCTTTGCTGGGAGCGCGTCCCTGGCGGAGGCGGCCCCGGTGGGTCACGAACTGCCGGTGGGCGAGGTGGGCTTGAGAAGCGACATGCGAAATGGCGTGAGAAATGTCGGTGCGACGGCGGGCCCTTGGTGGTGCGGGTGGGCGTCGCGACCCCGCCGCCGGTATCCGTGCCATTGCAGGTGGTGGTGACCGTCGAGGTCGTCCCGGGCGGTGGCATGGCGGGTGAGGAGTGGGGACCGTGGTAGGCGACGGCCTGCGCACAGAGGCGGCGGTTATGGGTGGGGAGGTGGCTCAGCGGCTGTTGGAGTGCTACCCGGACTTCATGGCCAGGCAGCCTTATGCGCTGCGGCGGGAGTTCCAGGAGCTCTCGCTGGCTGCGTGTCAGGACATCGCGCAGGAGGCGTATTTGCGGGTGGGGTCGAAGGCGGCAGGTGGCGGGCTGGCGCCGGAGACGAACGTGATGGCGTATCTGCAGCGGGCGACCCGCAACCTGGCCCTCGACCGCTTCCGTACGGAGTTGCAGAGGAAGCGGTTGGTGCTGTTGGCCAGCGACGGTCTGGACGCGGTGCCGGAGCGGCGGGTGGCGCAGGAGGCGGACCGGGTGCTGCACGAGCTGGTGCGGCCGGCGATCGAGGAGATGCCCAGGAGCCTGCAGCAGAAGGTGGTGGATCTGCAGAGCCAGGGGCTCAGTGATGTGGAGATCGCACTCGTGCTCGGTATTTCCGCACGCCAGCTCCACAAAATGCGGAACAAGGCCGTTTCACAACTAAGGAGCATGCTCGCCGGGCATATTCGGTCTGGGCACCGCAAGCAGAAGCAGCACGGGGTGAGGGACAGGTGAGGGATGTGAGCAGGTACGACGGCCACCGCGGCGGGGCGGGGCGCCCGGAGCCGGTGGTCCCGGCCGGGCTCGCAGCATTGCTGGCCCAGCTCGCCGGTCCGCCCGACTTCTGGGACCGGCCGTGTGGGGACTTCGGTCCGCTGGCCGCCGCCTACGCACTGACCGCCGAGGAGCGGGCGCACGCCAACTCCCTTTATCGGCTGGGCTCGAAGGCGCTGGCTCGTGGCGAGCTGACCTCGGCTGCCGAGTGGCTGGGCACGGCCGCGGAGGCCGGTCACCCCGGGGCGCTGTTCCGGCTGGCCGCCCTCGCCGCCCGGGCAGGCAGCAGGCGAGGTGAGCGGGAAAACGTGCGGTTCCTGGTCGCTGAAGCCGCACGGCACGGCCACGGTGACGCCTGTACGTTGATGGAGACCATGACCGGCCCTACGGCCACCTCCACACCATCCGTGGCCATCGAGGACCCGCAGTTCATCGACGAAGTCCGGGAAGGCATGGGCAGGCCAGCGGTGCCTGGCACGCCGCACGACGTCGATGCCGATCCCGTCTCCGCGCCCTCCGACACCCCGGAGCCGAGCGGGCAGGTGACGGCAGTCACCGGCCGACTCGTTCCGGTGCCCGCACCCCGCCTGGGCCGCGTCCACGTGCCCCACTCTGGGCCCAGTCGCCGGGACGACCCTTGGTGCCGGGGCGGACACCCTTCGCTGCCAGAGCCGGAGCCGGAGCCAGAGCCGGAGCCGGAGTCGCAGTCACAGGCACAGTCACAGTCACAGTCACAGTCACAGCTGGAGTCTTCGCCCGCGTGGCTGTCGCGTCCCCACGGCGAGTGCGTCGGCCCCGCCGCCACTCCGGCTCCCGCTCCCGCCCCCACTCCGGCTCCCAGCTACACCGCGCTGCGCGGTGCGGGATTGCTGCTTCCGCTGCCCCCGCGCCAGCCCGGCCCCGTTCCCCACGCCTCCAACGCAGCAGCGGACGGGACGCGCGGGCGCGATCCGTGGTGGTCGGCGAACGCGCTGCGCCCGGCGGTTCTGACCGAAATGGCCCGCCGGACCGTGGTGTACACCGACACCCCTCAGCAGTGGAAGGCCGCCGCCCGAGCGCTGGACGTCCTCTACCTCGTGGATGGCGCCGACGGGATCACCACCCGGGATCTGGCACGCCGAAGTGGGCTTGCGTTGGGGCCGGTTGCCTGGCTGCTGCACTGGTTGCGGGGCCAGCAGCTGATCTCCACGGTCGCCGGCGTCCACCTCCCCGGCCCCTTGATGGAGATGACCCGACGCCCCGAGCGACGCGCACAGCTGCTTCAGCAGACCCTCACCGGACTGCGGGACCACCTCGGCGCCGCCGTCTACGTCAGCGACTACGCCGAGGGCGACGTCAACGTGCTCCACACCGCGTACGGGCCCCAGGCGCCCCCGGTCACCGAGTGGGTCGCCTTCCGCGACACCGCCCACGCCAGCGCCGTCGGCAAGAGCCTGCTTGCCCAACTCGACTTCGACGACCGCATGAACCATCTGGCCCGCCACCGGCCCATCAAGCTCACCAGCCGCACCATCACCAACCCCCGCGCACTCTTCGAGGCACTCGACGGCCATGGACCCCACGCCGCCCAGTTCGACCTGTTGGAATACTCCGACCGCGAAGTCTGCGCCGCCTTCCCCCTGGGCATCCCCGGACACGCCACCTGTGTGGCCCTGTCCCTGCCGGCCCAGCAGCGTCACCGGCTGCTACCCGCGGCACAGGCACTCAGCGAACGCTCCGCCGGCCTGCTCATGGCCTTGATGCTGACGGATGAAGCCGCCACCATCCGACGGCCACCGCCCTCGACCACCACAGGAGGAACGCCCCCCGCAGCAGCCACTGGCACCGGCCCTGCCCTGCCACGACTCCAGCTCCACCTGGGCCATCGGTGAAACGACGCCTGTTCCTCCCGCCTCGGCCCGGCAGGGCGGGGCGGGAGGAACAGACAACCGTCTCACCGGCTGCTCTTGCTGACTGTCTCGCCGGCTGTCTCAAGTCGCCGCGACGGGTTGGAGTTCGTCCCTAGTGTGGGCTTCTCGAGCGCGGGAGACAGCGAGGAGGAGGGCCTGCATGAGCGCTCCGGAAAGCCCGGCCCAGAGGGCGAAGCGGTAGCCGACAGCATCGGCGAGCGCCCCACCGATCGGCGCTCCCACCGCCACCATGCCCCAATTGCAGGAGCGGATGGTGGCGTTCATGCGCCCGCGCAGCCGGTCGGGGGTCACCGCTTGCCGGTAGCTCACCTCTACGGGGCTTTCGATGCCGATGGCCACCCACAGGGTGAAGAACGCCAGCACGCTCAAGGGCAGGGCCCACGGGCCGCGCACGGCCAGCACCAGCGGCAGCCAGCCGATGGCGGCCAGCAGTCGAAAGGCGATCAGGGTCGTTCCGACCTCGAGCCGTCGGGCCACTCGTGTGGACAGCGCGCCGCCGATCACTGCACCGATGCCGCCGCACGCGTAGGCAACGCCCAGGCCGAGGCTGCCGATCTTCAGCTCGCGCAGCGCGAAGACCGCGAACACTGTGCTGACCATGCTGTTGAACAGCAACATCGCATGCGAGGTCAACGCGACGGGAGCCAGCGTGCGGTGCCGGTAGACCCAGGCCACGCCGGCACGTAGTTCGGCGGCGAGGCTGCGCCGTTCGGCGCGGTCAGGTGCCGGGTCATGGGCCTTGACGGATAGGAGCAGCAGGCCGGAAGCCAGATAGCTGAGCGCGTCAACCAACACCGCGAGCGGCGCCCCGACAGCTTTGACCAGAACACTGGCGAGCACAGGGCCGACCGAGGTGGACACCGCGCCTGCCTGTTCCAGACGGGCGTAGCCGGCGCCCAGCAGGTCCTTGGGCACCAGTCGCGGCACGAAGGACTGGTTCGCGGCCTCGAACACAAGACACAGCACCCCGAAGACAAAGAGGCACGCACAAAGAGCGGCGATGCTCAGCCGATCGACGGCATACAGCAAGGGGATGACCGCCAGAACTGCCGCCCGTGCCAGATCCGTTGCTACCAGCAGCGGCTTACGGCGACAGCGATCCACCAGAACCCCGGCCACGAGGCCGAAGAGCAGGTACGGCAGCCACCGGGCAGCGTTGACCAGACCGACCTCGGTAGCCGACGCGCTCAAGGTGACAGCGGTGAGGATCTGCAGGGCGAGCGTCGTGAACTGAGAACCTACCGCCGAGACGGCGTCGGCGATCCAGAAGCGTACGTACCCGGGGACGTCGACCAAGCGGCGCGGCATGGCCGGACCCTACCAACGGAGATCACCACGCAGAAGAGCCCCGCGGTTGCGACGGCGCCTCAGCAACCACCCGTTGGAACAGCCCCGTTGGATCACCTTCGCTGGAGCAGGCCCGTTGGAACACTCCCATGGCTCAGCCGGCAACAGTCGTCCCACGAGTTCCCGACATGACGCACAACGTGCCGTACCACACGAGATGACGTCCTAGGCTGACCGCATGACTGACGTACGTCTTTCCGCACTCGAAGTCGCAATGGTGCAGTCCGGTGCCCCGGCCGTGAAGACCCTGCGCGACACCGCCGCGTTCGCACAGGGGCTGGAACGGCTGGGCTACCACCGGATCTGGTACGCCGAACATCACCACTCCCCCGCCATCGGCGCGTTTCCGCCCGTGGTGTTGATCGCGCACGCCGCCGCGTCCTCCTCGGTGATCCGTCTCGGTTCGGGCGGAGTGCTGGCCCCCAACCATGCACCCATCATGCTGGCGGAACAGTTCGGAACGCTGGCCGCCTTGCACCCGGACCGCATCGACATAGGTGTCGGTCGTGGCCCAGGCACGTTCGACGAGGCCATCGCACGGGCGCTGCGCCGCGGAGCCGGCCCGACGACTGATGCCGAGTACCGCGCCGATGTGGCCGCGATCCTCTCCTTCCTGGTGGACGAAGTCTCACTCGGCCCGCTGCCGGAGCCCTGGCTGCTGTCCTCCAGTACCGCGGGTGCCGCCCTCGCCGCGGAACTCGGCCTCCCGATCGCCCTCGCCCACCACATCCGGCCGGAGAACACCCAGGCAGCAGTGGAACGCTACCGGACCGCCTTCACCCCGTCCCGGTGGTGCGAGCAGCCCCGGGTGCTGGTCTGCGTGGAGACGGTGTGCGCCGAGACCGACGAGGAAGCCGCCTGGCGCGCCGGACCGATGAACGTCGTCAAGGCCGGGCTGCTGAAGGGCGTCAGCGATATCCCCTTCCCCACGCCCGAGGAAGCGGCCAACCACCCCTTCACGGCACAGGAGCGAGCGGCACTGGCCGGTTTCCGTGCACAGCAGGCCCACGGATCACCCAAGGCAGTCGCGGACCGACTGGCACAGCTGGCCAACGACACCGGAGCAGACGAACTGATGCTCACCACTCCGGTCTACGACCTCCATGACCGCCTTCGCTCCTACGAGCTGATCAAGGAGCACTCCAACGGAATGACTGCACGGTAGGCACGCTTCGACGCCACGCCATGCCGCGCCATGGAAGGGAACGGCGTTGCCGATGCCACGCCATGGGCGGCGTCGCCGATGTGGAGCTGGCTGGCCACCAAGCGACGCCCACGCGTCCCGATCCAGAACGAACCGGATCGGGACGCGTGCGAAACGTGTTGTCCCAGTCACTGGTGCCGGACCGGCGGGCAGTAGCCGGTCGTCTCGCCGCTCGTGGCGCCCTGGGTGGTTTGGCCGCGGAAGCGGGTGCCTGACGGGCACTGACGGGGGGGGTGGTGGCTGGGGGATCGGGCGGTCATGCGATGCTCCGCTGGTGATCGGTTAGCGTCTGTCACTGGACCGACGGATCCCGACACGGGGGTGTGACAGGTGAGCGACGACATTTCTCTGGCCGAACGCTTCGAGGCGGAGCGGCCGGGACTGCGGGCGGTGGCGTACCGGATGCTGGGGTCGCTGGCCGAGGCGGAGGACGCCGTCCAGGAGACCTGGCTCAAGCTCGGCCGCACCGACGTGAGCGAGGTGAAGAACCTGGGTGCCTGGCTCACCACGGTCGCCGGCCGGGTTTGCCTGGACATGCTGCGTTCGCGTACCTCCCGGCGGGAGGATCCGCTGCCCGAGCAGGAGGAGGCGGTCCGGCTGCCGGACCCGGTGGTCACCCAGCTCGGGCACGTCGATCCCGAGCAGGAGGTCCTGGTCGCGGACGCGGTGGGCATCGCGCTGATGGTCGTGCTGGAGACCCTCTCCCCCGCTGAGCGGCTGGCCTTTGTGCTGCACGACATGTTCGATGTGCCCTTCGACGACATCGCTCCCGTCCTCGGCCGTACCACGGTCTCCACCCGGCAGCTCGCCAGCCGCGCTCGCCGCCGGGTCCAGGGCGCCGCCCCGGCGGCCGACACGGACAACGCCCGCAAGCGCGACGTCGTGAACGCCTTTCTGACCGCCTCCCGTGGCGGCGACTTCGAGGCGCTCTTGGCCGTTCTCGACCCGGAGGTGGTCGCGCGGTCCGACGGCGGTACGCGCATCCCGAGCGTCCTGCGGCGTGGTGCGGCCGATGTGGCGTCGCAGGCGATCACCTTCGCCCGCTTCGCGGCGGACGCGCGTCCGGTGCTGGTCAACGGCACTCCCGGTGTGGTCGCGTTCGCCGAGGGACGGCCGATGTCGGTCATGTCGTTCACCATCCGGGACGGTCGCATCACCGGACTCGACATCCTCACCGATCCCGACCGCCTGTCCACGCTGGGCCTCAGCGCCTGAACTCCTCAATAGGTGGCCACCCGGAGAGGCGGTCCGGACGTCACCCAGGCCGAGTGCCGCCCGGCCGAGTACGTCCAGGCACATGCGCTCCGCCTGCCGGTCCAGCCCGCGCGCGGTCTCGATCACCTCCGCGACCGCCGCGCGGGCCTCGGCATACTTCCCCAGCCGCACCAGAGCCTGGCCGAGACCGCTGCCCCCGCACGCGGGCGGGGCGGCCTCGCGAGGTGGCAGCAGTGCGGTCGCCTGGCGCAGAAGACCGACAGCGGCCAGCCTGGCGATCGCCGGTGCGGGCTCGGCACTCGATATCGCCCCTCCCCTCTCCTCGCCGCATGCACGTCGCCGCAGTCGCCGGTCAGTTGGTCAGCCAGGGGCGGGTGAGGTTCTGGACGGCCGAGCCGTCGAGGTCGGCGAGCTTGGTGCTGACCACCTCGCGGGCGCGTTCGGAGGTCTGGATGCGGAAGGCCGGGCGGTCGCCGGTCAGGGCCTCGACGATCGGGGCGGCGGCCGCTGCCTGGGACTGGGCGGTGACGAAGACGTTCTGGATGCGGTCGAAGTACGCCTCGAGGGCGGGGGCGTAGGGCCCGGCCTCGGCGATCATGGCGGGGCGGTCCAGGCTCATGCTGGTGACGAACTCGCAGGCCACGGCGGCGGGTTCGACCACGGCGACATCGACGCCGACGGCGGCGGCGACGGGCGCGAGGGACTCCATGAAGCCCTCGACGGCGAACTTGGCCGCGCAGTAGGGCTCGTTGAAGGGCTGGCCGACGATGCCGCCGACGCTGGTGACGGTGATCACCCGGCCCTGGGAGGCGCGCAGGTGCGGCAGGGCGGCGCGGGTGAGGGCCACCACGCCGAAGAAGTTGACCTCCATGGCGGTGCGGAAGTCGTCGAGCTCGATGAGTTCCGCGGTGCCGACCTGGCCGGCGCCGGCGTTGTTGACCAGTGCGTCCAGGCGGCCGTGTTCGGCGATCACCTCGTCCAGGCAGGTGGCGATGGTCTCGGCGTCGACCACGTCCAGGCGATTGACCTGGATGCGGTCGGCGACACCCTGGTCGGCGGCGGCCTTGAGCAGGGCCTCGGCCTTGGCGGTGTCGCGCATGGTGGCGATGGTCGTCCAGCCGGCCCGGGCGGCGCCGAGGGCGGTGGCCAGGCCGATGCCGGAGGAGGTGCCGGTGATCAGGACGGGCTGATCTGGGCCTGCACCACCCTCACCGCACAGGCCGACGCCGCCCTGACCCGCACGCACGACCTGCCGCTGACGTGGTTCGAGGTCATGCTCTGGCTCCACACCCAGGACGAACCGATGGCCGCCTCCGACCTCGGGGCCAAGGCGCTGCTCAGCCGCAGCCAGGTCTCCCGCGTCATCGACTCGCTCCAGGCGCGCGGACTGGTCGAGCGCACCCCCTCCCCCCACGACGCCCGCTCCGTGCAGATCACCCTCACCCCGGCCGGCCGCACCGCCTTCGCCGAAGCCAACGCCACCCGCCGCGCCGCCCTGGCTGAGGTCTTCGACGATCTCCTCGACGACGAGGACATCACCGCCCTCCAAACCGTCTGGAACAAGCTCAAGCGCGACGCAGCCTGCTGACACGACGCTTGCGTTCACCCGCCACCCCGAGGCCAAGCGCTACGACCCGACGCCAAGTGCTACGAACTGCGTCCCCGAGGCTCAGCCCCCGTCCACCGAAACGACGTGGGCGGGAGGTTGCCGGTGCCTGGCAAAGGCCCCGACAGCAGGCGTCAGCCCAGGTTCTTGCCGTAGAGCTGGGTGCGGGAGGAGATGCCGAGTTTGGGGAAGAGTTTGTAGAGGTGGTAGCCGACAGTGCGGGGGCTGAGGAAGAGGCGGGCGGCGATGTCGCGGTTGCTCATGCCCTGGGCGGCCAGGCCGGCTATCTGGAGTTCCCGTGAGGTGAGGCGGGCGGTTTCGGCGGTGGCTGCGGGGTCCGGCTGATCGGGGGCGCGGTCACCGGCGGCGCGCAGTTCGTGGCGGGCCAGGTCGGTCCAGGGGCGGGCGCCGAGCGTGCGGAGATAGGTCTCGGCCTGGTGGAGGTGTTCCCGCGCCTGCTTGATACGGCGGTTGCGGCGCAGCCACTCGCCGTAGAGGAGGTGCGTGCGGCCGGTGTCGAAGGTCGAGGGGTGGGTGGCGTCCAGGGCCTGGTTGTACAGGTCGTCGGCGTCCTGACGGGGCGCGAGGAGGGCTCGGCACCTGAGCCACATGGGGCGCAGGTGCGGGAGGTGGTCGGGGTTGGCCTGGTGCTCGAAGCGTTGCAGGGCTGCCTGGGCCTGCGTCTGTTCGCCGGCGCGTACCAACGCTTCGACGAGGTCCGGGAGTACGAGCCAGCCGACCATGAAGTGCTCGGCGGGTCCGCCGGGGGAGGTGACCTCGCCCAGGAGCCGGGCGGCGCGGTCCGGGTGGCCCTCGGCCAGGGCGTGCAGTCCCAGGGCCCACTGCGCCAGGCCGATGGCGGAGGTGATGCGGCGCGGTACCGACAGGGCCAGGGACTCCTCGGCCAGGGCGCGGCAGCGGTCACCCTCGCCCTGGGCGGCGGCGGCCCAGGCGAGCATGGCCCGCAGGTGACTGGCGGCGCCGAGCTGGCCGGTGTCGTCGGCGAGGGCGATGGCCTCGATGGCGTGCGGGATCGCCGCGGGCCACTGGCCAGTGATGAGTTGCAGCGCCACCAGCGGGGCGAGGGACATCGGGAGCGCACCCACGGCGCCGACCTTGCGCAACTCGTCGACGGCGCGCTGGTGGGCGTGCAGCATCTCCTCGGTCGTCCCGGTCAGATACGGCAGGAACACCGGCGGCCAGATCCAGGGCCTGGGGTGCGTGGGGGAGAGCCAAGCCATGCGGGCGACCGGGACTTCCGGGGGGCGCGGGGGCGCTGTCGGGTGGACTGTCGGGTGGGTGCCGGGGGCGAGGCTGCCCAGGTAGTGGAAGTGGCGGGAGAACTGGTCGGTGATGGCCGCCGCCCGGTCGGTGGTGGGGGCGGGGCCGACCGCGGTGCCGGTGGTGGCGATGTCGCCCTGGGCGGCCGCTCGGGAGTGCAGGCGGGCGAGGAGGTCGGCGATCTCCGTCAGATGCGCGGGGGCGCCGGCCACCCAGGCCGAGCGGGCGGCCATCACCAGTAGTTCGCCTGCCAGTTCCGCGTCCGTCTCCCCCACCAGGCGGGCGCCGTCCAGCAGCATCTGGCAGGCCAGGGCTGGGTCGCTGCTGGCGTGGGTGATGGCGCCGCGCACCCGGGCGGCGCGGGCCCGCAGCGCCGGGTCGTCGGTCAGCGACTCGGCGCGGTCCAGGAGGGCTTCGGCGTGGGCGGTCTTGGCCGCCGTCCATGCGCACTCGGCCGCGTCCACCAGCCACCGGGCCCGTCGGCGGGAGTCCGAGGCCAGCGCGGCGGCGCGGCACAGCGCCTGGGCGGCGGTGGTCACGCCGCCGGTGCGGCGGCTGCGTTCGGCGAGCGCGGCCAGCAGCTCGGCCACGGTGTCGTCGGTGCCGACCGCGGCCGCCGCCGCATGCCAGACATACCGGTCGTTCTGGCGTCCGACGGCCTCGGCCAGGGCCAGGTGGGCGGCGCGCCGGTCGTTGAGGGAGGCGCCCTGGTAGAGCGCGGAGCGGACCAGGGGGTGCCGGAAGCGGACGTGCTGCTGGTCCAGGTGGAGCAGTCCCTGGGACGAGGCCGCGGACAGCACGTCCATGGCCGCCTCGGCGTCGCCGGCGGCACCGAGCACGGTGGCCAGGTCCCCCTCGGCCTCCGCCGCGGCGAGCAGCAGTACGCGGTGGTGGTCGGCCGGCAGACGGAGCGCGCGGTGCCGGAAGATCTGGTGCAGCCGTTCACTGAGCGGCAGATGGTCGGGCAGCGGAGCGGTGCCGTCCAGGTGCTCGGGGCGCAGCGTGGAGGGCAGTTCCATCAGGGCCAGGGGGTTGCCGCCGGCCTCGCGCAACAGCCGTTCGCGGACGGTCGGTGCGGACTGCGGCAGATGGCAGGCCAACAGGTCCGACGCGGCGGACGCCGACAGCGGCCCGACGCGCAGGTGCTGCAGACCAGGTGCGGGGAAGGGCCGTGAGTGGTCGCGGACCGCGAAGACCAGGGCCACGCTCTCCCGCTCCATCCGCCGGGCCACGAACATCAGCGCGTCCGCCGTCGCGGAGTCCAGCCAGTGGGCGTCGTCGACGATCAGCAGCAGCGGGATGTCCTCGGAGGCGTCGGAGAGCAGGGTCAGTACGGCCAGTGCCACCAGGAACGGGTCGGCGAAGGCGGTGGCCATCCCGAACGCCCCGCGCAGGGCAGCGGCTTGAGGCTCGGGAAGGCGTGCCACATACCGCATCAGGGGCCTCAGCAGTTGATGCAGTGCGGCGAACGGGAGCTCCACCTCGCCCTCCACGCCGACCGCCCGCAGCACCCGCACGTCCGGTTCGGCCCGCTGCACCATGTCCGCAAGGAGCGCGCTCTTGCCGATCCCGGCGGGCCCGCGCAGCACCAAGGTGTTGCTGCTGCCGTTGCGTGCGTCGTCGAGGAGCCTGCCCAGCTCGTCCCGCTCCGGCTCTCTCCCGACCAGCATCCGGCGGTGTCCCTTCTCCTTGAGTGTTCCTCATGCGTATGACGGGTGTGTATAGCGGCAGGTTGCATCCGCCGATCGCATTCAGCCGCTGGTCACGGCAGTTTTCCGGGCAGCCGTTGCGGATGGCGGCCCAGTCGGGGGCAGGTCGGGTGACGGATGCCTGCGGAACGCTCGTTCGCACAGACTGACGAAACGTAAGGACCGGAACAGACGGGGCGGTCCGCGGGCGCCCCGCCCGGGACAAGCGAGGAGCAGCCATGCAGTTAGGAGTGCCCGACCTTCCTGGCGTCTGCCGCGAGAAGTGGAAGTCGGCGGCAGGATACTTCTCCGACGCGCGGGCTCAGTGTCCCCGCATGGAATCGACCGGATCTGTGTCCGCTCGCGGAATCGGCCGGATGTGTAGCGGTGAAGATGCGCGTGCGCTGTCCCATCGACTAGTGCGGCGCCTGCCGCCCGAGCCACTGTCCGAGCCTACTGTCCTTTCTCGGCGCGGTCGCGGCCCGCGCCACGGAGCGGTTAGGGCTGGTGATCGGCCGCGCCCTGGGCGCCTTCCACCATCCTGGGCAACTCGCCGCCGAGGCCGCCTTGGTGAACGACGGCGCGATGCGCTCAGCGGACCATCGCTCGACCCGGCTACACGGATGCGGCCGCTGAGGGGCGGAAATCGGGCGACTACCGCGGCTACGGCGACTTTGGCCGGAATTCGGTGGGTGTCGCCCCTGCCCACGGCCGGGTTCGGCCGCGGTGGCGGTGGCGGAGGATCTGCTGATCGAGGTGCCGGCACACCAGCGGCCCTCAGTACGGCAGTTGATCGGCACACTGCTGGAGCGCGACCTCGCCCGCGACACCGGCTCCGATCCCCCGCACACCCTCGATGACGAGGAGGCCGAACGGTACGCCGCGCAGGTCCAGTTCATCGATTGCTTCACCGACTCGGCCGAGCGCCGCTTCCAGGTCCAGGGCCTGGCGGTGACGGACGCGGTGTGGATCTGGCCGGTCCGGACGCCGGCGACGGACGCGCCGGACGGGGACGGGGGCGGGTGGTGACGCGCAGCGGGATGGTGACGGGGGCGGGGCGGTGACCGGAAGCGGGACGGCGACGGGGACGCGCCGTGGCAGCGGCCGCTGGCCAGCGGTCCACGGAGGAGGAGAGGCAACCATGCGAATTTCGGGAGGTATCAGGTGACGGCGGAGACAGCTCCCTGGGTGGCGCACGACCTGATCGCGGAGCCCGGGCTCGGGGCCGCCGTGCAGGACGTACTGGCCCCCGCCGTGGAGCGTCTGACGACGGCCGGCGCCACGTACCGCTTCGTCTTCCAGACGGTCAAGTCCGGCGGCCGGCTGCGCGCCTGGTTCCACCTCGCCGACCCCGGGGCGCAGGAAGCCGTACGGTACGAACTGGACCGCCGACTGACCGCCTGCGGACAGGAGCGGCTCACCCCGCCACCCGACCGGCGACGTCCGCCGGTGCTGCTCGACGGGACGCCCTGGGTCGTGCGATGGCAGGAGGAGCACCTGGCGGCCGCCAGCGAACTGGCCCTGCGGATGCTGCTCCAAGGGCTGGACGAGGCCGACCGCGACACCGAGGTGCTCTCGTTCCTGCTCGCCAACCGCACCCGCGACTTGCGCCGCCCGCCCGAGCTGCGCGCCCGGTCCGAGGCCCTGGTCGCCGCCGACGGCCTGGAGGAGGTGCTGAGTTCGGCGGAGTTGACCGCGGAGTTCGCGGCCGGGCGGCGGGACTTCGTCGCCCTGCTGCGGGGCATATGGACGCTGCCGAAGGGGTGGGACGGGGCCACGCTGGGCCCGTACCAGGGCGGGCCGTGCGCGCCGGGGCCGCATGAGGAGGACTTCTGGGCGCTGGGGGCCTGGATGACCGCCACCCAACCCCTGCTGGCCAGGCTGGCCGGCGCGGTCGGAGCCTCCCGGGCACCGGCCTGCACAGTCTCGGAGGTCCATCTGCGGCGACTTCGACTCCTCGACGACTACACAGCACTGATGGGCAACCGACTGGGCGTGTCTGGCGGTCGCCATCGGATGCTGCTGGCCCTGGCGGCGGCCTCGGTCCGGGCGCTGGTCCCGGCCCCGAGGGAGGGAGGCCCTCGTCGATGAACCCGTGCACACGGCGGTCGAGACGCCGGCCCCACCCCAGCCCCAACCCCAACCACAACCGCCGGTGACACACCCTGCTCCCGCCCAGGCATGCCCGCCCCTCCCCAGCCCCGCTGAACCGCCGAAGGACAGCCCCATGCCCGCGCCCGCACGCCCCCGTCCCCGCAACCGCCCCCGAGGAGGCAGGGCACACCCCGCGATCCGCGTTCGCGGACTGACCAAGCACTACCCCTCCGTCACCGCCCTGGACGGTATCGACCTGGACGTCCACTCCGGGGAGATCGTCGCCCTCCTCGGCCCGAACGGCGCCGGCAAGACCACCACGATGGAGATCCTGGAGGGGCACCGCCGTCCGGACAGCGGCGAGGTCCGCGTCCTGGGCGTCGATCCCCGGCACGCCACTCCTGCCTGGCGCAACCGCATCGGCATCGTCCTCCAGGGAGCCGCCGACTTCGGCACCCTGACCGTGCGCCAGGTCGTCGACCTCTTCGGCGTCTACTACGCCGATCCCATGCCTGTCGAGGAGGCCCTGGGCCTGGCCGAGCTCATGGAGGAGGCGGACCATCGGCTGAACACGCTCTCCGGTGGCAAGCGCCGCCGCCTGGAGATCGCCCTGGGCATCATCGGCCGCCCCCAACTCCTCTTTCTCGACGAGCCCACCACCGGCTTCGCCCCCGAAGTGCGCCGCCGCTTCTGGTCCCTGATCCGGACCCTGCGCGATCAAGGCACCACAATCCTGCTGACCACGCACCACCTGGACGAGGCCGAACACCTCGCCGATCGGGTCGCGGTGATCAACAAGGGTCGGATGGTCGCCGTCGACACCCCGGCGCGACTGGGCGGCCGCCGGACCAGCGCGGCCGAGGTCCGCTGGCGCGCCCCCGACGGACCACGCACCGTCCGCACCCACACCCCCACCGCACTCGTACGCAAACTGACCACCGAATTCCGCGGCGAAGTCCCCGAACTCACCGTCACACGCCTGACATTGGAGGACATCTACCTGGACATGATCGGACAGCGCGCATGACCGCGAACCGCCGCGCACCGGCCCGCCCCCGCCCAGCACACCCGCCCTCGGCGGCGACCGCACAGGCACCAGAGTGCTGACCATGACACCCGCAGTACGCAACTACGTGACGACGCAACTCCGCGCTCTCCGGGCCCATCTGAGATCATGGACCGATGGGAACGGGCACCGAGCACGCGCGGCTGTGGACCGCGGTCGGCAGTCCACGGGTGGAGTTGCTGGCCGCCCGTTTCGAGCGCTTCGCCTTCGACCGGCACAGTCACGAGCAGCTGTCGGTCGGCGTCATCGAACAGGGCGCGGAGGGGCTGCACATGCCAGGCGGCAAGGTGGTCGTGCCGGCCGGGCAGTTGGTGATCCTCAATCCCGGGCAGGTGCATACGGGTTACGCCGCCGGGGGCGAGGGCTGGCGGTACCGCATGTTCTATTTCGACACGGCCCTGGTCGAAGAGCTGGCCCGCGCCCACACCGGCAGCGCAACTGTCTGGTTTCCACAGACAGCCGTGCAGGACGCCGCGCTGTTCGCCCGGCTGCGTCGCGTCCACCGCGTACAGGAGCAGGCAGAAGACCCTCTCACCGCCGAGTCGCTCCTCCTGGAAGGGCTGGGTGCGGTGCTCCGCCGACATGCCCGCACCGGCCGGACGTTCGCCTCCGACGCTCCTGGGAGCGCGCGCAGCGGCCCTGACCTGGCCAGGCAGCTCCTGCACGACCGATGGACGGAACCCATCACCGTGGCCGAACTCAGCACGGCCGCAGGCATGCCGAGGGCCTCACTCATCACGGCGTTCCGCCAGAGGTACGGACTGCCACCGCATGCCTATCTGCTGCGGCTGCGGGCCAATCGCGCGCGCCGTCTCCTGCTGTCCGGACAGCGCCCGGCCGAGGTAGCGGCGGCCACCGGCTTCGCCGATCAGGCACACCTGACACGGGTGTGCAAGCGCTATTTCGGAGTGACGCCCGGGGCCATCCGTCCCTAGAACCAGATCCCGTCCGACGGAATCCGGCTCCCATGCCCCGTCTCTCATCTCCCCCTCCCCCCGCGACTTTTGTTCAAGACCGCCGTCGGCCGCTCGGCGATGCTGTGCCTTGCCCGTATGGCGCGTATAGCGCGTATAGCGCGTATAGCAGGAAGCGAAAGGCGGCTGGAGCGATGTGGACGATAGCGGTGTCCCCACTTGTCCTGGTGTTGGGGGTGATCACCTGGCTCCGTAAGCCCGCGCACTGGGCGGCACTGGCGGGTGCCGTGTTGGCGGCGCTGCTGATCTGGTGGTTGCCGGACTTTGCGCTGTCGGGCAAGGCGGCGGCCGAAGGCGCCGGCGGCGCCGCTCTGCTGGTGCTCAACGCCGCGGCGGTGATGCTGCCTGGCGTCTACCTCAGCCAGGTGCTGACCCGCCACGGCATTCACCGGTCGATGCAGGAGTGGGTCCGCGAGCTTCCGCTGCCCGGTCCTGCGAAGGCCGCACTCGTGGTGGTCGGCATCGCCCCCACCGTGGAAGCGCTCACCGGTTTCGGGGTGTCGTTGCTGGTCACCGTGCCGGTGTTGCTGGCCCTCGGGCCGGCCGCAACCGCGCTGCGACAGGCAATGCTCGGCATGAACATCATGCCGTGGGGCACCCTCGGCCTTGCCACCGTCGTGGCCGCCACCCTCTCGGATACGGATACGACCACGCTCGGCTCCGCCACCGCGATCACCAGCAGCCTGGTCTTCCCGCTGGTCGCGGTGTGGGCGGCGCTCTTGGCGCGCCCGCGGCGCCGACTGCGGGCGGTACTGGTGGCCGCGGGTGCGGGTGGCGCACTGGCGTGGGGACTGCTGGCGCTCAACCAGGCGGGTCTGGTGCAACCGGCGGGCGTGCTGGCCGGGTTGTGCACCACCACGGTCGGACTGGTGCTGTGCGCGGTCCGACGGACCGGCGCCGACACGGAAGGTCGGCAAAGCGGCGGCCGACTGCTGCCGCCAGGCACCGTAGTGCGGGCCTACGGCCTCGTCCTGGGCGGAATCGTCGTCCTCCGGGCCATGGCGACGGTGGGCGTTCCTCCTCTTGAACTACACGTGGGGCGGACCGGTTTCGCGCTGCTGTCCTCGCCGTGTCTGCCGCTGCTGGCTGCCGCGGTGCTGCTTGACCGCGGACGGCTGCACGGCCCGGACGTCCGCGCCGCGTTGACGCGAGTCGGCCGACCACTGCTCGCGCTGGCCGGGTTTGTGGCGCTGGGGCGCCTGATGGTGGACAGCGGCATGATCCGCGAACTGGGCACGGCGGTTGCCGGGGCGCCGCCGCTGGTCATCGCACTGGCCGCACCCGCGCTCGGCATGCTCAGCGGCTTTCTGACCGGTTCGAACGTCGGTGGCAATGCGCTGATGATGCCGCTCCAGCAGAGCCTGGCTCCGCACGGCGACGGGCTCGGTACGTGGTTCGCGGCGTTGCAGAACAGCGCGGCGGGGCACACCGTCTTCACCTCGCTGCCCATGATCATGCTGATCCTGGCAGTGGCCGGCGACCGCGCGAAGACCGCCGGAGTAGTGGAGCACGGTCTGCTGCGCTTCGGCCTGCGCGTGGCGGCCGCCGTGTACGGCGCCTTGACGGTGCCGGCCGTCGCCGTGACCCTCTTCACACAAACCGCCTGAGAAGCCGGTGACTTCACGCCTCTCACCACTACACCACGCAAAGCAGACCAAGGAGACGCCATCATGCAGAACGAACTCGGCACCGTGGCCGGCCTGTGGCGCTACCCGGTCAAGTCGATGCTCGGCCAGGCAGTAGCCTCAGCCGAGGTGACCGAACGCGGCCTGGCAGGAGACCGGTCACTGGCCATCGTCGATCAGGACTCCGGGAAGATCGCCAGCGCGAAGAGCCCACGCCTGTGGCGGAACCTGCTGCAGTGCACCGCCATGCTCGAACGGGACCGCACCCGTATCGCCTTACCCGACGGCACCTTGCTCCGGAGCGACGACCCCGACATCGACGACGCGCTCTCCGCCTACCTCGGCCGGACCGTCACCCTGACCGACACCGCTCCGTCCAGGGGCACGCTCGACCGATCCGTACCCGAGCAGGTGCTGCGCGACGGCCTCGACGCCGAAGTACAGGCGGACATCGTCGATCTCGGCGCACTGGCACCCGCCGGAACCTTCTTCGACTTCGCCCCCGTACACCTGATCAGCACCTCGACCCTGAACCAGGTAGCCGCCCTCAGCCCCCGCAAAAGCATCGAGGCGGTGCGCTATCGCCCCAACATCGTGATCACCACCGACGGCCTCGGCTTCCCCGAACATGCCTGGATGGGCGGAGAACTGAGCATCGGCGAGCACCTCGTCCTCCGCATCGTCGCCTCCACGCCCCGCTGTGCCGTGCCAACCCTTGCGCACGGCCCACTCCCCCAGGACAAGGCCGCCCTGCGCACCCTCGCCGAACACCACCGAATCGTCGCCATGCCCGGCCGCCGCCCCGAACCGTGTGCCGGCGTCTACGCCCAGGTCGTCCGCCCCGGCCGCGTGACACCAGGCGACACCGTCCGCTTATCGACCGAGCTTGTCACCACCACCGGCCTGGTGACTGCTGGACCGTCAGGCCGCAGCTTCGGACTGTCGGAGTAACGTCGAACGACTGACGGCAACAGCACACGAGGAGTCGCATGCCCACCTGTCCGACCATCAGCGGAGAGCTGACAGACCTCGTCCCCACATCCGAGGGCGACTTGACCCTGCTCGCGAGCTGGTTCGCGGACCCGGACTTCGTCGAGCACTGGGGCGGGGTGCCGCTGTCGCGTGCCGAAGTCGCAGCCAAGTACGTGGGGCGACGCCGACCGCAGGTCGAGTCCTTCCTCATCCACGCGCACGGCGTGCCGGTGGGCTATGCACAGTACTGGCATGGCGGCCCTGACGAAGGAGGAATCGACATGGCTCTGACCACCGGGGCACAGGGCCGCGGACTGGGACCGGACGCGACCCGCGCCCTCATCTCCCATCTGTGCGGCACCCTCGGTTGGCAGCGGATAACGGTCGACCCACTTGCGACGAACACCCGGGCCATACGCGCATGGCAGAAGGCCGGCTTCCACCACGTGTCACATGCCGGCGCATCCCTTCTGATGGAGTACCGACCTGCACCATGACCTAGCCTGGCCCGCCCCTGCCACCTGCCACCTGCCACCTGCCACCTGCCACCTGCCACCCACAACACACCACCCCCCTCCTCCCCCACCGGCCGTTGCCGCAGACCGTTCAGCTCTTGAAGGTCTCCTTGAGCCAGGTGAAGATGATCGGCATCACTTCGGACAGTCTGGTGACGGCGCAGTGGCCGGTGTCGGGGTGGAGTTCGACGCGGGTGTCGCGGCGGCCCTGGAAGGCCAGGGTGTCGTGCTGCGGCACATGGACGTCGTCCGCCCCGTTGATGACGAGCATGGGGGCGTTGGCGTCCCGGTCGAGCAGGGGCCGCAGGTCGAAGCCGGAGAAGTGGGCCGACATCTGCTCAGGCGCGGGGAGTTCGTCGAGGCCGAGGGCGTTGCCGACGATGCCTTCCATGCCGAAGGCGAAGGAGCGTCCGGGGGTGAAGGCTTCTTCGACGTTAGGGTTATGGGGAGAGGGTGAGGCGAGTGAGCGACGGCGAGATCCGGCGCAGACCAGGTGGCCGGGCAGCACGCGTACGGAAGGCGGTGCTGGACGCCGCGGTGGAGGCTCTGACGGAAGGCGGCACGGCTCGGTTCAGCTTCGCCGACGTCGCCAAACGGGCCGGGGTGAACGAGACCTCCCTCTACCGCCGTTGGCGCACTCGCGAGAACCTCCTGGTCGACGCCGCACTCGCCGCCAGCGACCAGCACATCCCCGTACCGGACACCGGGTCCGTGCGTGAGGATCTGCAGACCTTCGCCACCCTGGTGGCGCACTACCTCAACGACCCACTCGGCTCCGCGCTCGCCCGCGTCACGTTGATGGCGGTGGACGATCCCGAACTGGCCGAGGCGCGCGAACGATTCTGGCGGTCCCGGATCGAGCTGGCCACGGTGATGATCGAACGCGGCATCGCCCGGGGCGAGCTCCGTCCAGGCACCGACCCACGCCTGGCACTCGAAGCACTGATCGCCCCCCTTGCACAGCCGAGCACTCCTGACGCAGGAACCTCTCAGCGACGAACTCCCCCGCGTGCTCGCCGACTTGGTCGTCGACGGCCTGACGACAGCCACGAACGGATAGAGGCCTCATAGAGAGACCTGACAGCGGCCGGGCGGAGACCGAAGAGTGGCCGTACGGGCGCGAAGGGACAGTGAACCACCTGGGTTCCCGATCCGCCGATCTCCTTGACGGCACCGCCATCACACAGCAGGGTCAGCGGGACTCTCCTCACCGCAGCGGGCACTGATCAGCTCGGTTCTCGACGCGAATCTACGTTTCTCAACAGTCGACATCACGCACATCGACAGCTCGGGTACATACACCGAGGCACGGAAACCAGAGAAGTTCACCCCAAGGCCGATTGGCTTCAACTCCCCTATTTCCACTAGAATTCGTGTCGCACCAAACAGGAAAGGGGCGGCAGAATGACCGTGAAGGAAACCATCCAGGTTGACGAATCCCAGAAGGGCGAGCCGGGCGTTCAGGAGGTAATTACTCCTATTCCGGTCGGCAATCAGATCGTCAAGAAGGCGACTTACTGGCGCTCGATTCTCCAGGATGACCTCAACCCCGAGGTCACGGACGGCGTCACCACGGTCAAGTTCGCCGTGCCTGCGATGGTCGACGAGGAGTACGAGACCGGGGAGACGAACGAAGACGGCACCAAGGAGATCGGCATCCGTCAGGTTCTCGACCTCAAGTGGTACGAGGCCGACCTTGGCGCCGAGAATCTGGTCAAGCTCCAGGAATCGGTCAAGTCCTTCGTAGGTATCGCGCGTGAGTCCGAGGCTCCTGCGGCGAAGCCGGCACGCAAGAAGCGCGCTGCCAAGTAGCGCGGAACGCCCCCTCCGACGAGGGGGCGTTTCCAGTTCCGACCATGACGACGTGACAGAACGGGCAGGGGCGGTTGTCTGGCGGCGATGGTCGGCTGATGAGCCGGAGCGCACGGCGATGACCAGCAGCGCCGGACAGGCGTACGCGGGCTGACCCACCGGAGATCGCCAGGACGCGCGCCGGACGGCGCCGCCGGTCGGGGCAGTTCTGTCGAGGATTGTCGTAGCCATGCGCAGAAGTCTTCGGCACGTTCGGGGCCTCTTACGCCGCAGCCGGCCTTTGCAAGGAATTTCTCACCGGACGCGGGGGAACTCTTTACCGACTGATTCCACCTTCAATCCGCGCGGCGCGATTCATTACCCGAGTCGGGGGCCAGCGGAGCCAGGGATGCGTTCTCGGCGGGTCTGTCCGATGGGCCGGGCCCTACTGCGGCGGCCCGCGATACCGAACGGGCCTGCGGCCCCGGAGCGCCCACAGACACGCAAGCCCGCGCGGGGAGGCCGACCCCCGCAGGCATACAGGAGTCCACCGGCTCAGCCCACCGGCAGTGCTTCGGGTGCCCAGTTCGACAGCAGTCGCAGGGCCGTCTCCGACGGTGTCCCTTCGTCCACGGTGTGGGCGATCAGTGCCTGGTCCGGGTCGTCGGGCAGTCGCAACGTCTCGAATCCCAGGTCCAGTTCTCCCACCACGGGGTGACGGTAGACATACCGCCCGTGGGTCTTGTCCTTGAGCCGGTGTTCGGCCCATGCCTCGCGGAACTCCGGGCTGGCGGCGGTGAGTTCGTCCAGCAGCTCGGCAGTCCGCGGGTCGTCCGGGTGGCGGCCGGCGTCCAGGCGGAGGTACGCCGCCACATCGGATGCCTTGCCGCGCCAGTCGGCGTACAGGCTGCGCATGCCCTCGTCCAGGAACACCAGGCGGGCCAGGTTGCGCTGGCGGGGCGGCAGGGCGCCGAAATCGGTGATCAGCGCAGCGGCGAGGCGGTTCCAGGCCAGCACGTCGGTGTCCCGGCCGACGATGTACGCCGGGACGTCGGGCGTCGAGTCCAGCAGCCGGAGCAGACCCGGCCGTACCCGCTGCACCCGCCCCTGCTCCTGGTCGGCCGCACCGTCCGCGCCGCCCGCCTCCGGCCACGGCCGTGCCAGGCGGTAGAGGTGCGCGCGCTCCACGGCATCCAGGCGCAGCGCCCGGGCGACGGCGTCCAGTACCGCTTCCGAGAAGTGCAGGGTGCGGCCCTGCTCCAGCCGTACGTAGTGATCGACGCTCACTCCGGCCAGTTGCGCCAGTTCCTCCCGCCGCAGTCCGGGAACCCTGCGGCGTCCGCCGTATGCCGGCAATCCCAGTTCCTCCGGCCGCAGGCGGGCCCGGCGGGAGCGGAGGAACTCACCCAGTTCTGCACGTCGATCCAATGCCATGCCGGAAGTATCGCCCCTGTCGGTGCTCGGTGTCGCCCGCTCAGCCTGGTCATGCCGTGCCCAGGCACCGCCTGCCGCTCCCTTCCTCTCCACCGGTCGAGCAGAGTGGTGTCCACCGACGGAAGCCGACCCGGACCACCGACGACGCCCTCGGCACCCCTCGCACGTACACCCAAGACTCGCACCCCACGCGCATATCCAACACGCATACCAACTCCCGGACAGGAAAGACCTGTTATGACCAGCCTCCCCACTCGCCCGCTGGGCACCACCGGCATGGACATCAGCACCGTCGGCTTCGGCTCCTGGGCCGTCTCCGGTACCGGCTGGCGCTTCGGCTGGGGCGCCACCGACGACGAGGAATCCGTCGCCGCCATCCGCCACGCCCTCACCTCCGGCGTCAACTGGATCGACACCGCCGCCGTCTACGGCCTGGGCCACTCCGAGACACTGGTCGGCAAGGCCATCGCCGACCTGCCCCAGTCCGAACGCCCCTACGTCTTCACCAAGGTCGGCATGGTCTGGGACCCCACCGCCCCCAGGCACCGCCGCGTCGCACCATGAAGCCCGCCAGTGTCCGCCGTGAGGTCGAGGACTCGCTGCGGCGGCTGAACGTCGAGCACCTCGACCTCTACCAGGTGCACTGGCCGGACACCGGGGGATCGCAGGAGCAGGTCGGCGACGGCTCCGGCGCCGTCTCTCCCGACGCCACGCCGCTGGCGGTGTACTGGCAGGTCATGGCCGACCTCAAGGCCGAAGGCAAGGTCCGTGCGATCGGCCTGTCCAACCACTCCCGCGAGCAGCTGGCGGCCGCCGAGGAGATCGCGCACGTGGACGTCATCCAACCGCCGTTCTCCGCCGTCAACCGCTCCGCCGCCCCCGAAATAGCCTGGGCCCACGCCCACGACACCGGCGTCATCGTCTACTCACCACTCCAGTCCGGCCTGCTCACCGGCACCTTCTCCGCCGAGCGCGTGGCCCATCTGCCCGCCGACGACTGGCGCGCCGTTCACCCCGACTTCACCACCGGCCTGGCCGCCAACCTCCAGCTGGCCGAGGCCCTGCGCCCCATCGCGGCACGCCACGGCGCCACCGTCGCCGAGATCGCCATTGCCTGGGCGCTGGCCTGGCCCGGCCTCACCGGCACCATCGTCGGCGCCCGCCAACCGGCCCAGGTCGACGGATGGATCAACGCCGGCACCCTCCAGCTCACCTCGGCCGACATGGACGAAGTGGCCGGCGCCATCACCACCTCCGGCGCCATCACCGCCTCCGGCGCCGGCACCGGCCCGGCCCGCCCCTGACATCCCCACCATCCCCACGCACCACTGGAGGAATGCCTGCCATGTCACTGACCGTCGTCGCCGAATGCCTGGCCGCCCCCGGACACGAGGACCGGCTCCGCACCGCCCTGGAAGCCATGATCGAACCGTCGTTGGACGAGCCGGGTTGCCTGGCCTACCACCCCTATGCGGACCCCAACGAACCGGCCCGCATGGTGATCGTCGAGGAGTGGACCGATGCGCAGGCCCTTGACGCCCACTTCGCCACCGCGCATTTCCACCACGTCCGCCGGGTCCTGGACCTCGTCCTCGCGGAACCGATGACCGTACGGAAACTGGTGGCCGCGCCCGGCACCTGAGGCAGCGACCGAGAGACTGGCGATCCGGCCGGCCGGGGTGGCGCCCGCATCCCCCATCTTCTGCATCCCTGCAATCCCTTTTGCGTTTCCTTCCGTATACGCAATTGATGGATGGATTCACCGGGGACCAGGAGGAAGGGGCAAGCATGGGAGTCTTGGACAACCTGGCTCCCGCGCTGGGCCGTGACCGTCGTGACCACACGACGCGAGGCCGGCGCAGGGACCACGACGAACGCGACCACGATCGTCGTCGACGCCACGACCGGGACCACGACCGCGACGATCGCCACGGCCACGGCCGGGACCGTGGAGAGGGTTACTGAACCTTCGCCGTTTCTGTTCAGCGGCCGGGCTTTCCGCCCGGCCGCATCGGTCGGTCGGTGAGGCTAAATGAGCCGTCTGAGGTGGGCCGTTCGGCGGTTGCTGTCCGTCGCGGAGGATCCCGATGATGCGGCCGGAATCGTCGAGGCCGCCCCGCCGGTGCCACTGCGCGAGATCTTCCGGCGCTTCTGGCCCTATACGCGCGGCGGTCGTCGCTGGTTGGCGGTGATTCTGGTCTTCGTCGTGCTGGGGCCGGTCGTCGACGCCGCCGAGGTCTGGCTCTTCAAAATCGTCATCGACGACATGCTGATCCCGCGCAATCTGCACCTTTTCCTGCCGATTGCGCTTGCCTATGTCGGCTTCACCTTCCTTGCCGGAATGCTCGCCTTCGCCGACGACGTGACCTCCACCTGGGTCAGCGAGCGCTTTCTGCTGGCGCTGCGGTCGGCTCTCTTCCGTCACGTCGAAGGGCTGTCCCTCGGATTCTTCGAGCGGCGGCGGCTCGGCGATCTGCTCTCCCGCGTGACCGGGGACGTCGACGCGGTGGAGACATTTCTGCTCTCCGGGATCGTGAACGCCCTCGCACAGGTCATGCGCCTGGGCGTCTTCCTCGGTGTGCTGTTCTATCTTCGCTGGGACCTGACGGTCCTCGCCCTCGTCATCGCTCCGCCGTTCTGGTACATCGCCCGGCGCTTTTCCCGGCGGGTGAAGGCCGCGTCGCGGGAGCGGCGGCGCCGCACCGGCTCGATCAGCGCGATCACCGAAGAGGCCCTGGGCAATATCGCCCTGGTGCAGGCGTACAACCGGCAGCGATGGGAGCAGGACAGATTCGAGCGGGAGAACCTCGGCAGGTTCCGGGCCGCCATGGCGTCCGCGCGGATCGGTGCTGTATACGCCACGATCGTCGACGTCATCGAACTGGTCGGCGCGCTGCTGGTGATGGGCCTGGGCATCTGGGAGCTGGCCCAGGGCCGTCTCACCCTGGGCGGCCTGATGGTCTTCCTGACCCTGCTGAGCCGGCTCTACGGCCCCATCCGCGGCATCTCCGGCCTCAGCAACACCTTCTACTCGGCGTCCGCGTCCGCAGAGCGGATCATCGAGCTGCTCGACCAACGGCCGCAAGTCGTCCAGGCCACGGCGCCGCGGGCGCCCGTCCGTGCCCGCGGTGCGATCGACTTCGACGACGTCTCGTTCCGATACCCGGGGACCACGACGCAACCGGCCCTCTCCGGGGTCTCGTTCAGTGTGGCGCCCGGCGAGACCCTGGCGCTGGTGGGAGCGAGCGGCGCCGGCAAGTCGACCGTCGCCAAGCTGCTGCTGCGCTTCTACGACCCGGACCACGGCACCATCCGCCTGGACGGGCATGATCTTCGCGACCTGCGCCTGGACGACATCCGGAACACCATCGCGATCCTGCTCCAGGAGACCCTGGTCTTGCACGGCACGGTCCGCGACAACATCGCCTACGGCCGCCCGGACGCGAGCGACGACGCCATCGTCGCAGCGGCCGTCGCCGCCGACGCACACGAGTTCATCAGCCGGCTTCCGCAGGGCTACGACACGGTGGTGGGCCAGCGCGGCCGGCTGCTCTCCGGCGGGCAGCGGCAGCGCCTCGCCATCGCCCGCGCCATGATCCGCGACGCGCCGCTCCTCATCCTCGACGAGCCGACCACCGGCCTCGACGCGGAATCCGGCCGGCACATCCTGCAACCACTGCGTCTGCTGATGCGCGGACGCACCACGATCCTGATCTCCCACAACCTCCTCACCGTCCGCGACGCCACCCGGATCGTGCTGCTCGAACACGGCCGGGTCACCGACCACGGCACGCACGAGGAACTGCTCGGCCGCAGCGCGGTCTATGCGCGGCTCTACCGGCTGCACGGCGCGGACGACGACACCCGCGGGTCGCACGGGTCGGTCCACGGCACACGCCGGTGGCCTGGAACGGGCGACGCACCGATGGCCGAGGTGCTGCCATGAGCCGGATCCAGGCCCCTGAGCCGGCACCGCTGGCGGCCGGCGCGACGGTGGCCCCGCGCTACGAGGTTCTCGCGCACCTGTGCCGCACCGGCTGGCTGGACCTCTACGACGCCTGGAGCCAGGAGCGGGAGTGCCGATGCGTGGTGAAGGTACTGCGCCCGGATCGGCGAGGCGACCGGTGCCTGCGCGCGCAACTGCTGTGCGAGGGCCGCTGGCTCCAGTCGTTCACCCACCCACACCTGGTCCGAGGCTACGAGACGGGTGAGCACCCCCAACCGTTCGCAGTGTTGGAGACGCTCACCGGAGAGACCCTGGCGCACCTCATCGACCGCCGCCGGCACCGCCTGGCCGCCCACGACCTGGCCCTTCTCGGCCTGCAGCTCTGCTCGGCGGTGCACTATCTGCACGGAAAGGGCCTGCTGCACCTGGACCTGAAGCCCTCCAACATCGTGATCGACTGCCGGCGCGCAAAGCTGCTCGACCTGAGCATCGCCCGCCCACCGGGGCCCGCTCCGCCAGGCATCGGCACCATCGGCTACCTCGCTCCCGAGCAGGCGCGCGGCGGGATACTCGGCCCCGCGACGGATGTCTGGGGGATCGGCAGCACCCTGTACGAGGCGGCCACCGGGCGCGCCCCCATGCCGGTCCTGCCCGTCACCACCCACCGGCGCCTGCCGCACGCCCTCGCCGCAGTCATCGACGGCTGCCTGGCCACCGACCCGGCCGATCGACCGCGTCTGCCCCAACTCGCTGCAGCATTGGACGAGTTGACGCTTCACGGCCGCCGGAGCACCGCGACGGCCGCCTGAAGCCCAACGACCTGCCAGTCACCGGCTGCACACCGTCGGTACACATTCGCCGGCAACAGTCAGGACTCGGCCAGAATGGTGGTGTGGTCTTCCGTAACCGCCAGGCAATCCCCTGGCCGGGGCGGACCGTACGTAGGAGTATGCAGAGTTTGCGGCTCCCGGTCGGACGCATCCCGGACGAGGCGCTGCTGGCCGGCCTGGCCACCGGCGACCCCGAGCTCGCCGTCACGTTCGTACGCCGATTCCAGCACACGGTCTTCGGCGTGGCCCTCGCGGTCACCCGTGATCAGCAGCTCGCCGAGGACATCGCGCAGCAGACGTTCGAGCGGGCCTGGCAGCACGCGCAGGTCTACGACTCCCGCCGCGGATCGGTGACGGCCTGGTTGACGACCATCGCGCACAACCTCGCCATCGACGCCGTCCGCTCCCGCAGGCCGGAGCCGGTGGCCCCCGAGGACCTCGACGCACTCCTGGGCGCGGTGACGAGCACCCCCGAGCAGCAGGCCCTCGCGGACGAGGCGTCCTCCGCGCTGCGGGCCGCGGTCGCGCGACTGCCGGGTGAACAGGGCCGCGCCCTGGTGATGGCCGGGATCTACGGGATGACGGCCCAGCAGGTCGCCGACTGGGAGCACATCCCACTGGGCACCGCCAAGACACGGATCAGAACCGCGATGGGAAAGCTACGGACCGCACTCACCTCACCCGATTCCGCACCTCCGCACCCCACGTCTCCGGAGCGAGGCGGCCATGAATAAGGACCTGACCTGCGAACAGCTGCACGAGATCGGTGCCGAGCTGGCATTGGGCGTGCTCTCGGGACGGGCCCGGGCCGAGGCGACCGCCCATCTGGACAGCTGTGCCGACTGCCGGGAGAACATCGGGCAGCTCGCCCTCGTCGGCGACGGGCTGCTGGGCCTCCTGCCCGGTCGCGAGCCGCCGGCCGGTTTCGAGGCCCGGGTGGCACGGCGGCTGACCCAGGCCCGGGCTGCGCGCAACGGACGCGAGACCGCACGCGGTTTCGGGTCCCGGCGCGCCGGCATCCGCAGGGGCGTACGGCTACGGATCGCCTCCGCCGCCGCAGTACTGGCGCTCGGGTTCGGGTTCGGCGGCTGGGCCCTCGGTTCGGCCATCGAAGAGGTGGTGGCCGGGCCCGCACGGCCCGTTCAGACGGCCACGGGGATGCTGCAGGCGCCGCTCACCGGGGCCGGAGCGGGACACGGCCGCCCGGCCGGTGAGATCTACGCCCACACCGGGGCGGAGGGCTGGGTGTTCATGTCCGTCGATCTTGCCGATGCCGGGATTCCGTACAGCGGCAAGGTGACCTGCCTACTGGAGCGTACGGACGGCACAGCCGTCCGCCTCGGCACCTTCACCGTGCGCGACGGGGACGGCTACTGGGGCGGTCCGGCACCGGTGACCCCCTCCACGTTCTCCGGCGTCCGTCTCGCCTCGGCCGACGGCCGCGTGCTCGCCACCGCGCACTTCACGGTGCGCTGAACGGTGTGTGCTGAAGAGTGCGCTGAACGGTGTGTCCTGATCGGAATCTCGCCGCGCGGGTCAGCCTCCGAGGAGCAGCCGCTCCAGCGCCGCCCGGGCCCGGGCGTCGGACTCCGCGCGGGCGGCGATCGCCTCGGCCAGTTCCCGCACCCACTCGTCCAGGGGCGCCGGGCGCCGGGAGAGGATCACGCCCCGTACCTCCTTGCAGATCTCGCCGCTCGGCCGACCGCCGGAGAGGTTGAGCAGCAGGCGCTGCTCGCCGAGGGAGAGGTCCAGCCGGGCCACCTTGCCCTCCCGCCCGGCCAGCCGGTCGGCCATGGTGCGCTTGCGCTCGACCGCCACCGAACCCGGCGGCAGCGCGTCCGCCAGCGTCACGGTGAGCACCTGGGCGTAGACCTCCAGATCGGCGGCGTCCCGGCGCAGGGCGGCGGCGAGCCGCTCGACGGAGGCGGGGTCGTCGCCGGACGCGGGCAGTGCGGGATCGTGGGAGGTCATGTGCGTGGTGACCTTTCGTCTGAGTCTCG
>NZ_KB891901.1 GCF_000373585.1 Streptomyces sp. MspMP-M5 | reverse complement strand
GATTTTCGCCGGTGCGATCCGGCCTTTCGGCTTTCTCGCGGTTCCAACCTTACCAGATCCGTTTCCGTCTCTGGCCCCCTGCTGGAGCGGGGTCGGCCGTTTCGCTTTCGCTTTTCGGCCTTTCCGACTTTATCAGATCTTCTTTCCGTTCCGGTCCGCTTCTCGGTGAGTTGCGGGCGGTTCGAATTTCGATCCGATTCCCCTGTCGGCGGGGTGTTCACTACTTTAGCGGAATTCCTCGGTGACGCCTAATCAGACGCCCGGAACGAATTTCGGCATGCGGAATTCTGTCCCGTTGAGGGGCCGTGCAGTAGTGGGTTGCCGCGAAGCGGCGGGATGGCTGTCCGGGGCCGTCGGCTCCGTGACAACTCGGAGAACACTACACGAGCGGATGAGGTGCTTCAAACCCCGGTGGGGGAGGGGTGCCGGGCCGGTTGAGGGCATGACCGCGCAGGTGCTGGGCCGCCGCTTCGGCGGCCGTTCGCGTATCTCGGCCGGGGCTAGTTGTTGTTGCCGGTGGCGAGTTCGCGGCTGCGGTCGCGGGCGGCTTCCAGGGCGGCGATCAGGGCGGCGCGGACGCCGTGGTTCTCCAGTTCGCGGATGGCGTTGATGGTGGTGCCCGCGGGGGAGGTGACGTTCTCGCGGAGCTTGACGGGGTGCTCGCCGCTGTCGCGGAGCATCACCGCGGCGCCGATGGCGGCCTGGACGATCAGGTCGTGGGCCTTGTCGCGGGGCAGGCCGAGCAGGATGCCGGCGTCGGTCATCGCCTCGACGAGGAAGTAGAAGTACGCCGGGCCGGAGCCGGAGAGGGCGGTGGCGGCGTCCTGCTGGGACTCCGGGACGCGCAGCGTCTTGCCGACGGTCGCGAAGATCTCCTCGGCGAGGGTGAGGTGCGCGCCGGTGGCGTGGGTGCCGGCGGAGATGACGGACATCGCCTCGTCGACGAGGGCGGGGGTGTTCGTCATGACCCGGACGACCGGGGTGTCGGGGGCCAGTCGCTCCTCGAAGTAGGAGGTGGGGATGCCGGCGGCGCCGCTGATGACCAGGCGGTCGGCGGGGACGTGCGGGGCCAGCTCCGTCAGCAGGGTGCCCATGTCCTGGGGCTTGACGGTGAGGATCAGGGTGTCGGCGGCCTTGGCGGCCTCGGCGTTGCTGACCGCCTCGACGCCGTAGCGGGTGCGGAGCTGCTCGGCGCGCTCCTGGCGGCGGGCGGTGACCAGCAGGTCGGAGGGTGCCCAGCCGCCGCGGATCATGCCGCTGAGCAGGGCTTCGCCGATTTTTCCGGTGCCGAGTACGGCGACCTTCTGGGCCATGCGTTCACCTCGCCGGTGGTGCGTGATCTGTCGGGGCCATCCTCGCACCGGGAGGGGAAGGGGTGCGGGGGCGTCCACGGAGCGGTCGGTGCCGCGGTCCTCGGTGGCCCTGGACGGCCGTCGGCGGCCCTGCACGGCGGCGCGCGGCGTGATTCGCGTCGCATTCGAAAGGCGTGGCGGACGGTTTCGCCGGAATTGACCGTAAGGTCGGTGAACTTGTCCTTCCCTGCTGTCCCCGGCCCGAGGAGCCCCTTGAAGCGTCGTCCCTTCCGTGTCTGCGGTGCCGTAGCCGTACTGTCCGCCGCCCTGCTGCTGCCCTCCTGTACGTCCGGCAGCACGGCCGTCAAGGGGAAGGCGGGCAGCGGCGGAGTGGGCGACCCGGTCTTCCCGGCGCTCGGCAACGGTGGCTACGACGTCCGCCACTACGGGCTCGACCTCAGTTACGACGTGGCCGAACAGCACCTGGACGGGACCGCGGCGATCACCGCCAAGGCGAGCGAGGACCTGCGCTCCTTCCAGCTCGACCTCCAGGGGATGACGGTGACCGGCGTCCGGGTGGACGGCCGGGACGCCGACTTCAGCCGTAAGGGACACAAGCTGGTGGTCCGCCCGTCCGCCGGGATAGGCAAGGGCGACGAGTTCCGGACGACCGTCAGCTACCGGGGGACGCCGGAGGAGATGCAGGACGTGGGCGGCGGCTCGGAGGGCTGGGTCAAGACCGCCGACGGCGCGTTCGTCACCGGGGAGCCGGCCGGGACGATGACGTGGTTCCCCGGCAACAACCACCCCAGCGACAAGGCCGCCTACGACTTCCGGATCACCGTGCCGGAGCGCTACACCGCGGTCGCCAACGGCGAGCTGCGGTCCAAGCGGACCGCCGGCGGGCGCACCACCTACGAGTGGCACAACGCCGAGCCGATGGCCAGCTACCTCGCCACCGCGACCATCGGCAAGTTCGACGTCCAGGAGTCCCGCACGCCGCAGGGACTGCCCGTCTACCTCGCGGTGGACCCGCAGGAGGCCAAGGCCAGCAAGGAGCCGCTGTCCCGGCTGCCGGAGATCATCGCGTGGGAGAGCAAGCTCTTCGGCCCGTATCCGTTCTCGTCGGCCGGCGCGATAGTCGACCACACACCGGAGCGGATCGACTGGGGGGCGCTGGAGAACCAGACCAAGCCGGTCTACGCCGGGGCGCCGGACACCTCGACGGTGGTGCACGAGACCGCCCACCAGTGGTTCGGCGACTCGGTGACGCCGAAGACCTGGCGGGACACCTGGCTCAACGAGGGCTTCGCCACCTATACCGAGTGGCTGTGGGAGGAGCACGAGGGCGGCCGCACCCCGCAGCAGCAGTTCGACGCGCTCTACGACTCCGACGAGGACGACGACCGCTGGGACTTCCCGCCGGGCCTGGTGCCGTCGCCGGCGGACGTCACCGAGACACCGGTCTACGAGCGCGGCGCGATGGTGCTCCAGCAGCTGCGGAACGCCGTCGGCGACAAGACGTTCTTCTCGATCCTCAAGGAGTGGCCGGAGAAGTACCGGCACACCAACGCCGACAGCGGCGACTTTGTCTCCTTCTGCAAGCAGCGCACGGATGTGGACCTGACCGACCTGTTCGACGACTGGCTCTACGGGGAGGGCCAGCCGGACTGGGAGTACGAGGCGGCCTGAGGGCGAGGCGGGGCGGCCCCGTGGTCACGGCCGTCGCCCCGCCGGCGTCGGCCGCGCTCAGCGGCCCCCGAGGTCCAGGTGCCCGAGCTTGTCCGGGTTGAGCACGGCGTCCACCTCGGTGATCAGCCCGCCGTGCACCGTGAAGGACAGCACCCCGGCCGAGTACGTCCCCGTCCCGTCGGTGAAGACCATCCCGAGCGCCCCGTTGACCTCCCGGACGTCCAGCCGCATGGCCGCCGGATCGAAGCCGCGGGTGACCAGGCCCCAGACGTAACGGGCGACCTTCTCCCGGCCCAGCACCGGCCGGCGGGCCGCGGTCACCTTGCCGCCGCCGTCCGAGCGCCACACCACCTCCGGGTCGAGGACGTTCAGCAGCGCCTCGAAGTCCCCGCCCATGACGGCCGACAGGAACGCCTCGACGGTGCGCCGGTGCTCGGCCGCGTCGACGGTGCGGCGCGGCGCCTCGGCCCGCACCCGGCGGCGGGCGCGGGAGGCCAGCTGCCGCACCGAGTCCGGGGTGCGGCCGACCGCCTCGGCGATCTCCGGGAACGGCACCGCGAAGACGTCGTGCAGGACGAACGCGGTCCGCTCGGCCGGGGTGAGCCGCTCCAGGACGGTCAGCAGCGCCATGCCCACGGACTCGTCGAGGGTCACCCGGTCCTCGGGGCCGTCCGGCACGCCGGCGCGGCCCGCCCCCGCGGACCCGCCGGCGGCGCCCTCGAACACCGGCTCCGGCAGCCACGGCCCGACATACAGCTCGCGGCGGGCCCGGGCCGAGCCCAGCAGGTCGTAGCAGATCCGGCTGACCACGGTGGTGAGGAAGGCGCGCGGGCTCTCCACCGGCGGTTCGGCGGGCAGCGCCTGCCAGCGCAGCCAGGTCTCCTGGACCGCGTCGTCGGCGTCGCTGACCGTCCCCATGATCCGGTACGCCACGGCCCACAGCCGGCCCCGGTGCTCCTCGAACTGCGCCAGCCGCTCCGCCCGGACCCGCTCGTTCCGTTCGTCCGCCGCCCCGCGTCCCCGCTCCGCCATCGTCTGCTCCCGCCTCCCTGGCCCTCGGCCGCGGCCCGTTCACCGGCGGCCTCCGGGATGGGGACGACGCTACGGGGTGGAGTGTGACGGGGCGGGGCGCGGGTGCGACCTGATGGGGGCTCAGGGGCGGGGGCTCGGGGGCGGGGCTCAGGAGCCGGGTCGCCGGACGACGGTGAGGTCGAGGGCGTACGCCTCCTCGATCTGGCCGTCCGGGAAGACCTCCAGGAGCGCCGCCCGTTCGTCCGCCAGAACGGGCGCGGCGGCCTCCGGCCCGAGTGCGGCGAAGTACGAGCGGCTGCCGAGCATCGCGAGATGGGTGGCGAGCGGGACGGTGCGGGTCCAGTGCAGCACCCGGGTCTCCGGGCACAGGCCCAGCCCCAGGCCACGGATCAGACCGGCGGCCTCGGGCGCGACGCCGTGGGCGTGGTAGCCGGGCAGCCGGCGAGCGAGCCGGGCCTCCTGGGCGGCGGCCCACGGGACGTCCGGGTCGGGCACGTTCCACCACAGCGCCAGGGCGCCGCCCGGCCGCAGCACTCTCAGCGCCTCCGGGACCGAACGGGCCGGGTCGGTCCAGTGCCACGCCTGCGCATAGCCGACGAGGTCGAAGCCGGCGTCGTCGGCGAACGGCAGTGCGTCGCCGCCGGCCCGCACCAGCGGGATACCGGGGTGCCCGGCGCGCAGTTCGGCGGCCATCGCCGCGCCCGGCTCCACGGCCGTGACCCGTGCGCCGCGCGCCCGGAGCAACCCGCTCGCGATCCCGGTCCCGGCGCCGACGTCCAGCACCCGGGCCCCGGCGAGCGGCCGCCCGGCCAGCTCCTCGACGGCGTCGAACAGGGCCGGCGGATAGCCGGGCCGGGCGGCCGCGTACTGCGCGGCGACGGAGTCGAAGGCGCGGGAGAGGGTGACGTGGTCGGGCGGGCCGGGCTCCTGCTGCGCCGGCTGCTGAGGCTGTGGTGACGGCTGCGGCCGTGACTGTGGTGTCCCCGGAGACTGCGGTGCCGGTGGCGGCTGCGGTGGCGTCATGGCCGGCATCCTGCCCGTGGCTGCCAGCCCCTAACGGCGCTTCTTCCCCGTCCCCTTGCCCTTCGACGCGCGCGCCGCCGGGTTGCCCGCGCGGGTTTCCCGGCGGCGCGCGTGCCGCTCCCGCGCCGCCTCGTACTCGGCGCGGCGGAGCTTCTCACCGGGCGCCTCGGTCAGACTGCGGCAGAAGTAGGCGAGCAGCGCGCCGATGAAGCCGATGAGCATCAGGCTCTGCATGGAGCGCTCGGAGGGGCTGTCGGCCGGCAGGTCCGAGCGGCGCGCGAACCCGTCCCAGGTGCGGCGGAACGCCAGCGCGCTGCACACCGCGACGCCGACCACCACCAGCCCGTTCACGAACGTGCCGACGGCGGCCTGCGCCAGCCCCTGGAAGGCGAACCGCAGCACCAGCCCGCCGAACCCGGCGAGCACCAGCGACCCCACCGCGACACCGGCCCGGCGCAGCCCGTAGCCGCCGTCGTGCTCGACCCAGGTGGTGCCGAAGAAACGGATCTCCTCCGGTTCCGGCTCGCCCGGGGCCGCGGTCCGCTGCGTGTCGCTCATGCCCTCGATTATCCCCGGACGCCCGGTACCCGGCCGGACGGCCACCGGGCGTCGGGCACCGGGCGTCGGGCACCGGTCCGCCGTCAGCTCATGCAGCTGGGCGCGACCATCCCGCTGCTGCCGGTGTGGACGTAGGTGTCGGAGACGTACTCGCCGGGCCCGATGTTGTCCCAGAGGTTGGACGTGCCATACGGGCCGACGACCCACTGCCCGCGCATCTGGCAGCGGATCTGGACACGGGCGCCCGCCGGCAGCTGCCGGACCAGCGCGGTGTTGGTGCCGGCGCCCTGGCGGACGTTGACGCGGTAGCCGGGCGCGACGGGGTAGCTCCCCCCGTCGGCGAGCGCCGCGCCGGCGACCGCCGCACCGAGCGGGGCGGCCTCGGCCACCGCGTCGCCCACCGCGCCCGTCCCCGTACCGTCCGTCCCCGCGTCCGGCCCGGCGCTCCCTTGGAAATCCTGCGTGGTCATGCTGCTTCCCCCCGTTTACGGATGGCTGCCCGCCGTTGCCGGGCAGTGCGTAGCCGGGCATCCGTTCGACGCCCGCGACGCGCACGCTAGCAAGCCTCACCCGTCCCGGACGTGCCATGGACTAGGCTCCGCGCGTCGCACTTGCGACCGAAAAGCACAGCGCTTCGCACGGGGAAGACACGGGGGTGGAACGATGCCGCCGCTGCGCGATTCCGGGTCCGGCCCGGAAGCGGAGCGTCCGGAATACGCCGGGCAATACCGTCTGGAGGCGCGGCTCGGCTCCGGGGGAATGGGCGTGGTCCACCTGGCCCGGTCCTCCTCCGGACTGCTGCTCGCGGTCAAGGTCGTCCACGCCGAGTTCGCCCAAGACCCGGAGTTCCGGGGGCGGTTCCGCCAGGAGGTGGCCGCCGCCCGGCGGGTCAGCGGCGCCTTCACGGCCCCCGTCGTCGACGCCGACCCGGACGCCGAACGCCCCTGGATGGCGACCCTCCACATCGCCGGCCCGACCCTCTCCGCCCATGTGAAGCGGAACGGCCCGCTGGCCCCCGCCGAGGTGCGTCAGCTGGGCGCCGGGCTCGCCGAGGCGCTGCGCGACATCCACCGCGCGGGCGTGGTGCACCGCGACCTCAAGCCCGGCAACGTGCTGCTCGCCGCCGACGGCCCCAAGGTCATCGACTTCGGCATCTCGCGCCCCAACGACAGCGAGATGCGCACCGAGACCGGGAAGTTGATCGGGACCCCGCCGTTCATGGCGCCCGAGCAGTTCCAGCGGCCGCGCGAGGTCGGCCCCGCCGCGGACGTCTTCGCACTCGGCTCGGTACTGGTGCACGCCGCCACCGGCCGCGGCCCGTTCGACTCCGAGAGCCCGTATCTCGTCGCGTACCAGGTGGTGCACGACGAGGCGGAGCTGTCCGGCGTGCCGGACGCACTCGTCCCGCTGGTCGAGAGCTGCCTGGCCAAGGACCCGGCGGACCGCCCGACGCCGGACCGGCTGATGCAACTGCTGCGCACGGACGCGCCGATGACGCTGCCGGCCGATGTCGCGTCCCCCGGCGAGGCGCTGCCGGAGACGGTCACCGGCACCCGGATACCCGCCCCACGGCAGCCGGTCCGCGCCGAGTCCACCCCGCCGCGCGCCGAGACCACGCACGTCCGCGCCCGTACGCCGGACGTCTCCCGAAACCCGGACGTCCCCCGTATCGCGGACCCGTCCCGTACGGCGAATCCGTCCCGCGTCCCGCACCCGTCCCCTGTCCCGGACCTGTCCCGCGCGCCCGCCGCCCCGTCGGCCCGGCCGTCCGCTCCCCCCACTCCCCAGGCCGCTCCCGGGAAAGCCGCCTGGGAAGCCGCCGGCCGAAATCCCGAACGTGCCCCCGAGCGAGATTCCGAACGAGACTCCGGACGGGATGCCGGGCGTGCCCCCGGACCAGCCTCCGGGAACGGCCGCAGGAAGAGCCCCCGTAAGGCCCGCCGCCTCCGCTGGGCCGCCACGGCTCTCGCCGCCACCGCCGCCGTCGCGGTCGCCGCCACCTGGGCGTACACCTCCCTCGCCGGATCCTCCGCCAACGACCCGGCCCTCCAGACCCACGCCCCACGCGTCCCGCGCACCGCCTTCCACCCCTGGCGCACCACGATCGTCGAACGGCCCGCCGGCCACAACGCCGAGATGCCCTACTGCACCGCCGGCGCCGACGCCGTCTTCTGCGGCCAGTCCGGCATGCCGGCGGCCCGACTCTCCCCCGGCACCGGTGAGGTGGCATGGCGTCACAAGGGCGCCCCCGCAGGCCCGGAGGCCGTCTCGCCGACCGCCCCGGTCCTCTCCGGCGGCTTCCTCTACGTCTTCACCGCCGACGGCAAGCGCCTGCTGGCCCTCGACCCGTCACCGCACGGCAACGGCGCCCTCCGCTGGAGCCTGGACGTCTCCCCCTACGAGGGTGGCGCCGCGGTGGTCGGCGACCGCATCCTCCTCATCGCCGCCGACGGCACGCTCACCGCCCTGGACACCACCACGCACACCCAGCGGTGGCGCAAGCGCTTCCCCGGCCACCGCCTCCCCCACTTCACCACCTACGGCGACCCGCACACCGCCTACGCCGCCGAAACCCTCACCACCGGCCCCACCCCCACCACCCAACTCACCGCCATCAACCCCTCCGACGGCGCGGTCCGCTGGTCCCACCGGCTCCCCGGCACCCTCACCCTCGCCGGCCCCACCACCACCGGCGCTCTCTTCCTCACCATCGGCGACCCCACCTACGACGGCACGGTCTCCGGCGTGCTCCGCTTCGACCCGGCCACCCGCCGCACCCGGAAGCTCCCGCTCGCGGCGCCCCTGCACGGCGTCTTTGCCGCCGTCCAGGGCGACACCGCCTACCTCCTCGCCGAGGGCGGCGCCCTCCAGGCCGTCGGCGCCCGCACCTGGGACACCGAGACCTCCGTCAGCCGCGGCTCGGCCCCTGTCATCAGCGGCGACCGCCTCTACTTCACCGCCGCCGACGGCCGCCTGCTCGCGGTCGACACCACCTCCGGCGCCGTCCTCGGCCAGACCCCGCCGCGCCTGACCGCCACCCGCCACAACGGCTTCCTCCAGGCCGTCCCCGCGCCCACCCTGGACGCGGCCCAAGGCCACATCTACGCCGCCTCCCCCGACGGCACGGTTTTCGGCGTGGCAACGGCCGACCCGGCCCGCTGGTGAGACCGCCGGGTCCCCACCCGCACCCCGTGAATCACCTCCGGCCCGACGTCATATCCCCGCACGGCCATGTCCAACACCCACCGCCGATACGCCTGCAACCACCGCTCCGGAACCTCCGGCCCTCCGTCCGGAACCTCCAACCCCTCTCCCCGGGCCGAAAGCTGCGCCAGCACATACGGCCGGGTCCGTAGCGACCGCTCCGGGAACCGGGGCCCACTGACCGCGTCACAGGCATAACGGCTCCGATGCCGCGGCAGGGAAACGACCCGCGGCCGTTCCGACTCCTCCGGCCACGTCCGGTACGGCTCGGCCTGGCCTGCCCGATGCCTACCCCGAGCAGGAAGAAGGAGCGCGAAAAACCGCTCCAAGTAGGCGGTAAAGTAAGCCATGTTCGTCAGTTCCTTGTCAGCTGATGGACTCCGCCCCGGTACCGGCCCGCTTTGCCGTACCGGGGCTTTTCCTCTCGCCGCCGATTCCCGTTCAAACGGGCCACGCGCTGTGCCGGTTGAGTTCCGCGACATGGCCACTCAGCGCGGCGGACACCGCGACCGGCTCGATGTCCTCCGGAGCCGCGTCCCACTCCACCCCGCCCCCCAGCGGCCGAAGTTGGAAACACGCCCCCTCGCGATCCATGACCCGCCCGACCCGATCCCGCAGCCGATCCCGCACGATCTCCCCCTTCCCCGGGTCGTAACCGCTCACGACGCCCCGCCCCCGTCCCCGAGGACGACCGCCAACCGCCGTGCGGTCTCCGGATTGCAGCGCCCCAACTCGATGAGCGGACGCGGCGGTTGGCCGCAGTACGTCACCAGGTCGATCCCGAGCGACGGCAGCACGATGCCGCACCGCTCCAGCGCGGCGGCCAACACGTCGAGCGCCGCTTCGGCGTCGGCGACCTTCTCCCTCGTCATGGCGGTGCTCCTTCTACGTTTGCCTGCCTGACGCACCGGAACTGACTACGGTGGGTGTTCCGGCCGCTACAAGAATGGCCTGGGGATGCGGTGCAGAGGCCGCGTACAGGCCGTACTTCTGCGCCCTGAACCGTTAGTTCCATGCCTTCCATAAAGGGGGTCACTATGCCGCCGAGAAGGGTCGTTACCGGGCGGAGCCCGGAACCGCGCAGGCGGTTCGCGGAGGAGTTGCGCTTACTGCGCGCAGAGAAGGGCGACAGCCTGCGGCAACTCAGCGAGGTTCTCGGCTGGGACGCATCCCTGTTCGGAAAGATGGAGAACGGGAGGACGCTGGGAAGCCCGGAGGTCGTAGAGGCACTGGCCCAGCACTATGGGACGGGGGACCTGCTGCTGGCGCTCTGGGAGTTGGCGGTCGGAGACCCGACACAGTTCAAGGAGCAGTACCGGCGATACATGACGCTGGAGTCGGAGGCGGTGAGCCTATGGCATTTCGGACACAGCACCATTCACGGGCTTCTTCAGACGGAAGGCTACGCAAGAGACTTGCTCAAGGCAGGTGGGATCGAAGGCGAAGAACTGACGCGGCAGGTGGAAGCGCGCATGGGCCGCCGCCAGTCGCTGGAGGGCGATGAACCACCGCAGTTCCGCACCATCTTGTCCGAAGCTGTGCTGCGCACACCGTTGGCGGACGCCTCGGAGTGGCGGAAGCAGCTTGAGTATCTGATCGAGGCGTCCGCGCGCTCGAACATCACCCTGCAGGTGCTGCCGTTCAGTGCCGGGCTGAACGGCTTGGACAGCACCGCAGTGATCTTTCTGCGACTGCCGAGCGGCTTCCCTGTGGCCTACACGGAGAACGCTCACCGTGGCGAACTCATCGAGGAATCCGCCTCGGTTGAGCGTTTGCAACGCGCGTACGATGCGGTGCGAGACCGGGCGTTGGTCCCGGACGAGTCGCGGAAGTTCGTCATGCGGATGTTGGAGGAAGTGCCGTGCGAACCATCGACCTGAGCACCGTCACGTGGCGCAAGAGCTCGTACAGCAACTCCGACGGCGGCGCATGCATCGAGGTAGCCGACAACGTCACCGCCCACGCCCCCCTCGTCCCCGTCCGGGACAGCAAGAGGTCCGACGGGCCCGTGCTGGTCTTCGAGGCAGGGGCCTGGGCCTCGTTCGTCACCGCCGCCAAGACGGACAGCTGGAGCTGAACCGACCAAAGTTGGAGGCAACGCCGTGCGATCCATCGGCCTGAGCACCATCACGTGGCGCAAGAGCTCGTACAGCAACCAGGACGGGGGAGCGTGCCTTGAGGTCTCCGACGACCTCCTGGCCAACGCCACCTGGCGCAAGTCCAGCTACAGCAACCAGGACGGCGGCCAGTGCATCGAGGTCGCCGACAACGTCACCGCCCCCGCGCCCCTCGTCCCCGTCCGGGACAGTAAGGACCCCCAGGGCCCCGCGCTCGTCTTCGGAGCGGGGGCCTGGGGGTCCTTCGTCGCCAGCGTCAAGGCGCTCCCACTCTCGTAGGGGCGTGGGGGCTCGTGGGGCTCGTTGGGGCGTTACGGGTTGGGGGTCACGTCGAAGCCCGCGCCGTAGATGTCGTGGTCGGGGGCGGCGGCCTCGCGGGCGCGCAGGTCGGCGAGGATGTTCGCCGAGCTGGTGTAGTTGAAGGGCGGCAGCTGGAGGGTGATCGCCTTGGTGATCCCCGCCCAGGGGCCGGCCGCCTGGAACTTGTTGGCCTGGGACGGGAGATCGGTCCCCGGCACGTGCCAGATGACCGGGCCGCCCGAGTCGCCGGCCTTGTTCACGGCCGGCGCCCGGTAGATGCCGTTGTCGTTGTTCATGACGGTGCCGTACCAGGTGCCCGTCTGCCCGGACGTGATGATCTCGTTGTTGCCGGTCGTCAGCAGGCGCTCCTCGTCGCGCGCGGGGTTCGTGGCGTTCGGACTGACCGGGCCCTTGGGGTACTTCAGCACGCCGGTCTGCTTCAGGTGCGGCCCCTGCGAGGAGAGCGTCACCTTGGGAAGCAGCTCGATGACCATGTAGTCCTTGGTGGCGTGGCCCGTCTGTGAGCCCTCGGGGTCCTTGAAGTAACGGACATAGCCGATCGGGCCGTACTTCGGGTCGTTGCGGTCGACGACCGGGATGATGTTGTCCGGGATCTCGTGGTCGGCGTACTTCCCGGACGTGTCGCGGATGCAGTGGCCGGCCGAGATGGCTATCTTGCGCTGGTGGTCGTCGGTCCCCACGGCCCCGATGGTGCAGAAGAGGTCGGTCGAGTTCGGGGGGAACGCGATCTGCATGCCGTTGTAGACGCGCTTCGCATCGGACTGCGCGGACCGCGCGGACTGCTTGGCGTGGCGAGCGGAGGGCGCGTCCGCGTGCGCGGTGGCCGCGACGGCGCCGAGGGAGCCGGCGAGCGCCAGGGCCGCGACGAGCCCTGGCACCGCACGAATCCCCCTGTTCTTCCCGGCCGTTCCGGCCGTCCCGATCGTCCCGGCCTTCGTGGTCTTACCGATCACGTGTCGTTCCTCCCCTACTGGCGATGGCTCGGCACCATCCTGAACGACCACCATGAAAGACCGATGTAATCGGTGGAGTCGGGCCTCGGTGGCGCGATACCCGGAGACTCAACCTCGCTTACGTATGTGCATGCAGGTGCACACTGGATTCATGTCCTCTACGTATCCCATCGCGGAAGCGCGAGGCAGGCTCGGCGATCTTGCTCGCCGGGCCGCCCAGCACGAGCACATCACTCTGACCGATCGCGGAGTCCCGACGGCGGTCCTCATCTCTCCCGCCGAACTCGAAGACCTTGAGGACGCCTTGGCTCTCGCCCGCCTGGAGCGGGACCGCGCCCTTGACCGTGCCGAGGCCCCCGTACCCCACAGCGAGGCGCGGCGTGCCCTTCTTGAGGCCGCCGGGAGGGGTGAATGACCTTGGCAGGTTCTGTGGGAAGCGGCAGCTCTCAACGCCGCTGCCGGTCACCTCAAGGACGACCCTCGCGGAGTTGACACCCTCCTTCAGGCCACCGACCAGCTGGCCGAGAATCCTCGGCCCAAAGAGTCCCGGCCGTGGGGCACCGAGCACCGCCGCCTCCGCCACGGGCCCTGGCGCATTCTCTACCGCGTCGACCTGGATGCCCGCACCCTTCACATCGAACACATCGGCCACACCGGCGCCTGACGGAACCCACACCGGTGCCCGAGCGAACGTAGTGACACCACACCGGCCCCGGCGTCCACGCCGGGGCCGTGCCGTATCGGCGTCAGATGTCAGCCCAACTTGCTCACGTCCCGGACCGCGCCCTTGTCGGCGCTGGTGGCCATGGCCGCGTACGCGCGCAGGGCCGCGGAGACCTTGCGGTCGCGGTTCTTCGGTGCGTAGACGCCGCCCAGGGCCTCCCGGCGCGCGGCCAACTCCTCGTCCGCCACGAGGAGTTCGATGGAGCGGTTGGGGATGTCGATGCGGATGCGGTCGCCGTCCTCTACGAGGGCGATGGTGCCGCCGGAGGCCGCCTCGGGGGAGGCGTGGCCGATGGAGAGGCCGGAGGTGCCGCCGGAGAAGCGGCCGTCGGTGACCAGGGCGCACGTCTTGCCCAGGCCGCGGCCCTTGAGGAACGACGTCGGGTAGAGCATCTCCTGCATGCCGGGGCCGCCCTTGGGGCCCTCGTAGCGGATGACGACGACGTCGCCCTCCTTGACCTGCTTGTTCAGGATCTTCTCGACGGCCTCGTCCTGGGATTCGCAGACGACGGCCGGGCCCTCGAAGGTCCAGATGGACTCGTCGACACCGGCGGTCTTCACCACGCCCCCGTCGAGGGCGATGTTGCCCTTGAGGACGGCCAGCCCGCCGTCCTTGGAGTAGGCGTGCTCGACGGAGCGGATGCAGCCGCCCGCGGCGTCCACGTCCAGGGTCTCCCAGCGCTCGGACTGCGAGAACGCGGTGGCCGAGCGCTTGCAGCCGGGCCCGGCGTGCCACAGCTCGACGGCCTCGGCGGACGGCGAACCCCCGCGCACGTCCCAGGTCTTGAGCCACTCGGCGAGTGTGGCGGAGTGGACGGAGTGGACGTCCTCGTTGAGCATCCCGCCGCGGTACAGCTCGCCGAGGATGGCGGGGATGCCGCCGGCGCGGTGCACGTCCTCCATGTAGTACGTGCCGCCGGGGGCGACGTTCGGGGCGACCTTGGCCAGGCACGGGACGCGGCGGGAGACCGCGTCGATGTCCCTGAGGTCGTAGTCCAGTCCGCCTTCCTGGGCGGCGGCCAGCAGGTGGAGGATCGTGTTGGTGGAGCCGCCCATGGCGATGTCCAGGGCCATGGCGTTCTCGAAGGCGGCGCGGGTGGCGATGTTGCGCGGCAGGACGGACTCGTCGCCGTCCTCGTAGTAGCGCTTGGTGATCTCCACGACCGTGCGGCCGGCGTTCTCGTAGAGGGCGCGGCGGGCGGTGTGGGTGGCGAGCACCGAGCCGTTGCCGGGCAGGGAGAGGCCGATGGCCTCCGTCAGGCAGTTCATGGAGTTGGCGGTGAACATGCCGGAACAGGAGCCGCAGGTCGGGCAGGCGTTCTCCTCGATGCGCAGCACGTCCTCGTCGGAGACGCTGTCGTTGGAGGCGTCCACCATCGCGTCGATCAGGTCGAGCTTGCGGACCGTGCCGTCCACCAGCGTGGCCTGGCCGGCCTCCATCGGGCCGCCGGAGACGAAGACGACCGGGATGTTCAGGCGCATCGCGGCCATCAGCATGCCGGGGGTGATCTTGTCGCAGTTGGAGATGCAGATCAGCGCGTCGGCGCAGTGCGCCTCGACCATGTACTCGACCGAGTCCGCGATCAGGTCGCGGGAGGGCAACGAGTACAGCATGCCGCCGTGGCCCATCGCGATGCCGTCGTCGACGGCGATGGTGTTGAACTCGCGGGGGACGGCACCGGCGGCCCGGATGGCATCGGAGACGATCCGGCCGACCGGGGCGAGGTGGGTGTGGCCGGGCACGAACTCGGTGAAGGAGTTGGCGACCGCGACGATCGGCTTGCCGATGTCCTCGCTCGCTACGCCGGAGGCCCGCATAAGGGCGCGGGCGCCCGCCATGTTGCGGCCATGGGTAACGGTGCGGGACCTCAGCTCGGGCACGATGGTCACTCCCTCGGGAAACGGACGTACGGCGCGCCGTCCTGCGACAGACGGCGAGGCCATACAGCAGCTGGTCCCGAGATTACGCTCTTGATCCAAGATCCGGACACCGTCTCCGGTATGTGAGATGCCCGCCCGCAGTGCGGACAGCCGTTGCCCGGCGCGCCACCGCCACCGCCACCGGTTGAGCCGGCTACTTGCCGGGAACCCAGTTCGGGGACGCCAGATGGAGGCGGGTGAAGGCCAGCGCCTCGGACAGGTCGGCCTCGCGTTCGGCGGCGGACATCGCCCGGCGGGTGTTGACCTCGACGACCACATGTCCGTCGAAGCCGGTGGTGGCCAGCCGTTCCAGCAGCTCAGCGCAGGGCTGGCTGCCACGTCCCGGCACCAGGTGCTCGTCCTTGGCGGAGCCGTTGCCGTCGGCGAGGTGGACGTGCGCCAGGCGGTCGCCCATCCGCTCGACCATCGCCATCGCGTCGTGGCGGGCGGTGGCGGTGTGCGAGAGGTCGACGGTGAAGTGCCGGTAGTCGTCGTTGGTGGGGTCCCAGTCGGGCGCGTAGGCGAGCATCTCGCGGTCGCGGTAGCGCCAGGGGTACATGTTCTCCACCGCGAACCGGACGTCCGTCTCGCCCTCCATCCGCCAGATGCCGCGGACGAACTCCCGCGCGTAGCTGCGCTGCCACCGGAAGGGCGGGTGCACCACGACCGTGGAGGCGCCGAGCTTCTCCGCCGCGGTGCGGGCGCGCTGGAGCTTGACCCACGGGTCGGTGGACCAGACCCGCTGGGTGATCAGCAGACACGGCGCGTGGACGGCCAGGACCGGCACGCCGTGGTAGTCCGAGAGCCGGCGCAGCGCCTCTATGTCCTGGCTGACCGGGTCGGTCCACACCATGACCTCGACGCCGTCGTAGCCCAGGCGCGCGGCGATCTCGAAGGCCGTCGCCGTCGACTCCGGATAGACCGAAGCCGTGGACAGCGCGACCTTCGCGTCAGGGATGCGCACCACTGGCTCTGTCACGAGGGACAGCGTACGGGCCGAAATCCGGCACAGGGCCAGGACGTGAGCACCGCCACGACTCCCTGACGCAACCCCTGTGACCCCCGAGAACCCCTGCGACGCCTGTGACGCCCCGTCCCATGGCCCCCATGTGATCTGCGCCGCATCCACAGGGAAAGCCCACACATCCCCACCCGGTCACAACCTCCAGAACCAGGCACGCACACCCCCACCGGGCCGCACCCGGCCACCCGTCCCTCCGAGGACACCCCACGTAGCCGACCGGCACCGACACGGCGGGACAGTCGCCAACGGCGCCAGGTCGGAGGGGATGTCCCGGAGCCCGCCCGCAGGATCTGGAGCGAACGCCGGGGCATTCCTCATCTACGGACCAGATGCGCCCGCACCGAGGACGGGCTCCGGGGCAGCCCCTCCGACCCCACCCACAGGCCGTAGGCGAGAGCACCCCAGCCGACACGGCGCGCGCAGCCGACGACGTGGGACGGCCACAAACACACCCCCCGCCGCCACGGCGAGCAACCCAAATCCGCCCGGGCCCGGCGGAAATAAGAAACCCACCGAAACCCCAACGTGGGAAGCCCCTACGGAAGGTGATCCAACCGCCGCAAAATAACCCCCTCCCGCAACGCCCAAGGACAGATCCCCAGACTCTCCACCCCGAACAGATCCATCGCCGCCTCGGCCACCAACGCCCCCGCCAGCAGCTGCCGCGACCGCCCCTCGGACACCCCGGGCAGCCCGGCCCGCTCCCGGGCGCTCATCTGGGCCAGCCGCGGCACCCACTCCTCCAGCTTCTTGCGGGACAGGTCACGCTGGACGTACAGCCCCTCCGCGGACCGCGCCGCCCCCGCGATCCGGGCCAGCTGCTTGAACGTCTTGGACGTCCCGACGACCTGGTCGGGCGTGCCGTGCCGGGAGAAGTCGCTGACCACCCGGGCGATCCCGGCCCGCACCCGGCGCCGCAGCGCCCGTACGTCCTCCGCGTCCGGCGGATCGTCCCGCAGGTCCGTCCCGGTCAGTCGCCCCGCGCCGTACGGCAGCGAGACGGCCACGTCGGGGTCCTCGTCCAGCCCGTAGGCGATCTCCAGCGAGCCGCCGCCGATGTCCAGGACGAGCAGCCGGCCGGCCGACCAGCCGAGCCAGCGGCGGGCGGCCAGGAAGGTCAGCCGCGCCTCGTCCTCGCCGGAGAGGACCTGGAGGGTGACGCCCGTCTCGTCGGTGAGGTGGCGCAGCACCTCCTCGCCGTTGGTGGCCTCGCGGATCGCGGAGGTGGCGAACGGGAGCACGTCCTCGACGCCCTTGTCCTCCGCGACCTGCATCGCCTCCAGGATGGTGGCCACCAGGCGGTGGACGCCGGCCTCGCTTATCGCGCCGTCCTCGTCGAGGAGTTCGGCCAGGCGCAGTTCCGCCTTGTGCGAGTAGGCGGGCAGTGGGCGCGCGCCGGGGTGTGCGTCCACCACCAGGAGGTGGACCGTGTTCGAACCCACATCGAGGACACCGAGTCTCATACGGGGAAACCTACTGCCGCGACGGGGGACAATCGGCGTCGGCCGTACGCTGGACCCGTGGCAAAGACGAAACAGGCGAAGCACGAAAAAGCCCTGAAGAAGGAAGAAAAGCGGCGCGCCAAGGCCGCCGCGGCGGCGGATTCCGCCTCCGATTCCGCCGCGGAATCCGCCGCGCAGTCCGGCGACGGGGCCACCGCCGACGAGGTCGGCCTCGACTTCGCCCGCGCCTGGGTCACCTTCCCCGACCCGGGCGACGACGAGCAGCTCTTCCGCTGCGACCTGACGTGGCTGACGTCCCGCTGGACCTGCATCTTCGGCAGCGGCTGCCAGGGCATCCAGGCCGGCCGCGCGGACGACGGCTGCTGCACGCTCGGCGCGCACTTCTCCGACGAGGAGGACGAGGAGCGGGTCGCCCAGCACGTGGCGCGGCTCACGCCCGACCTGTGGCAGTTCCACGACGTCGGCACCGGGACCGGCTGGACCGAGGAGGACGAGGACGGCGAGCGGCAGACCCGCCGCTGGCAGGGCTCCTGCATCTTCCAGAACCGCCCCGGCTTCAAGGGCGGCGCCGGCTGCTCGCTGCACATCCTCGCGCTGCGCGAGGGCCGCGAGCCGCTGGAGACCAAGCCGGACGTCTGCTGGCAGCTGCCGGTGCGGCGCACCTACGACTGGATCGACCGGCCGGACGACACCCAGGTCCTTCAGGTCACCATCGGCGAGTACGACCGCCGCGGCTGGGGGCCGGGCGGCCACGACCTGCACTGGTGGTGCACCTCCGCGACCTCCGCGCACGGCGCCGGCGAACCGGTCTACGTCACGTACCGGCCGGAGCTGACCGAGCTGATGGGCAAGGCCGGCTACGCCAAGCTCGCCGAGCTGTGCGAGCAGCGGTTGGCGTCCGAACTCCCGCTGGCCCCCCACCCGGCCGACCCCGGGCCGCGGCCGGCCGACGCCCGGTAGCCGCCCCGCCCCTCATCGCGGCGGCCGGGCGGTCTGCGACGGCTTCGGCGGGTGCGGCTGCTCCGGCGGCTCCGACGGCGGGGTCGCCCCCGTGGTCGGCGCCGACGTCGGCGCCGGGGCCCCGGTCGGCCCGGAACGCGTCGGCGACGGAGACGGCGCCGGGTGGGTCGGGTGCGCCGGGGACGGCGTCGGCGCGGGCCGGGTCGTCCCGGGCCGCGGCGACTGCTGCGACGGCTGCGGACGCGGATGCGCCGGGTGCGGGCCGCCGGACGAGGGCCGCCCCCGCCCCTGCGCGGGCTCGGTCGCCCCGTGCCCCTTGAGGTTGACGACGGTGCCGCCGGGCTCGATGGCGATCGCGGACCGCCAGTCCCCGTCCGGCTCCCGGTCGTGGTCCACGTAGACCGTGACCTTCGTGGTCTGGCCGGGCTCCAACTGCCCGGCGGTGCGGCTGAGTTGGAGCCAGGGCGCACCGGTCGACGCCTGCCAGCGCACCGGGGTGCCGCCGGAGGCACGGATCGTGATGACGGTGGTGCCCTCGGCCGGCTGCGCGTCGACCGTCAGCCGGCCCGGCCCCTTCTCCTCCCGCCCGGCCGGCGGCGTCGGGCCGGCGCCCGCGCCCAGCACCGCGACCGAGACGTCCGACAGCCCGTCGCCGAACGGCAGTCCGGGGCGATGCGGCGCCGACGGCCGGGCGTTGCCGGCGTTCTCGTACGGGTGTCTGCCCGGCTTGCCGTCACCCGGCCCCGGCTCCGCGACCTCGTTGGCCGCCACCGCCGGCAGGACGTCCGCCTCGCCCGTCTCCGGGGCACCGCGGTACGCCGCCCACAGCGCGAGCACCGGCGCGGCCAGCACCGTCGCCACGACGGCGCTGGTCAGCACGCGGTTGCGGCGCCGTCGGCGGCGGGCCGAGCGGTCCGTGGGAGCGACCGGGAAGCCCCTGCGGTCGTAGCGTGGAGAACCGTTTGCTCCGCCGCTCCGGCCGCCCTTCGCGGGCGCGGCCCCCGGCACGCCCTCGGCCCGCCCCGACCGGGACTCCGACGCCGCCACCAGCGCCGCGCACACCGCCGAACGGTCCGCGGGGACCAGCGGCAGCGCGCCCTGGCCGGCGGGCGCGGTGCCCGGCCACGGCCCGGCGGCGGTGGCCCGCTCGGCGGTCCGGCGGCACTCCGTGCAGTCGTCGACATGGCGCACCAGCTCCCGGCGGAGCGCCGCGCCCAGCAGCATCTGACTGTCCCCGGCCAGCCGGGCCACGTCCGGACATCGCCCGAACTCGACCACCGCCAGCGCCGCCCGGGTCCGCTCCACCTCGCAGGACGCCGCGCCCAGCAACGTCCGGGTGGCGGCCGGGTCGGCGCCCGTCACCGCGGCGATCTCCTCGGGTGCCAGCCGGTGCCGCACCGACAGCTCCAGCACCTCGCGCTGCTCGGGGGTGGTACCGGCGGCCTCCGGCCAGGCCAGCACGGCCAGTTCGTGCTGGCGCGCCGGCGTCCGGTCCGCGTCGGGCGGGCCGACGGCGTCCGGGGCGGCCTGCTCGGCGAGCCGCCGCAGGCACGCCCAGCGGGCCAGGGCGTAGAGCCAGGGGCGGAAGAGGGCCGGGTCGCCGGGCCGGCGGCCGTGCTGGCGCGCGGCGAGTGCGAGGGTCTCGCCGAGGACCACGGCGGCCGCGTCGTGCTCGCAGAGCACGGACAGGCAGTAGGTGAACAACCCGTCCAGATGGGGCTCGTAGCGGTCCTGGTGCTCGGGGCGGCCAGCCCGCCCGTCGGTCTGCGTCCGGTGCCGGCGCGGCGCGGCGGTGCGCGACCGGTGTGCGCCGGTGGTGTGCGTAGGGTGCTCGGGCCTGCTGCTCATCACCCCGGCGACGGTAGGCGGATGATGCAGCCGCTCCTGTGCACCGGGCTCACTTTTAACCCGTACGGGTGACCATCTCCCTCAAAAGGGGACACACATCTGCTAAATGCCGGTCGCACGCGCACGGCGCACGCCACCCGGACGGCGCAATCTGCCGCCGCGGCGTCCACTTCGCCCGGCAGGAGACCTCGGGAACGTCCGCTGTCATACCCCGCCGCTACGGTGGCGTCATGGCAACTCGTAAATCGTCGGCCAAGGAGCGCCCCTCGTACCGCTGCACCGAGTGCGGCTGGACCACCGCCAAGTGGCTCGGCCGCTGCCCGGAGTGCCAGGCGTGGGGCACGGTCGAGGAGTTCGGCGGCGCCCCCGCGGTGCGCACCACCGCGCCCGGCCGGGTCACCACCGCCGCCCTGCCCATCGGCCAGGTCGACGGCAAGCAGGCCACGGCCCGCTCGACCGGCGTGCCCGAGCTGGACCGCGTCCTGGGCGGCGGGCTGGTCCCCGGCGCGGTGGTGCTGCTGGCCGGTGAGCCCGGCGTCGGCAAGTCCACCCTCCTCCTGGACGTCGCCGCCAAGGCCGCCTCCGCCGAGCACCGCACGCTCTATGTGACGGGCGAGGAGTCCGCGAGCCAGGTCCGGCTGCGCGCCGACCGCATCGGCGCCCTCGACGAGGATCTCTATCTGGCCGCCGAGACCGACCTCTCCGCCGTCCTCGGCCATCTGGACAGCGTCAAGCCCTCGCTGCTGATCCTGGACTCCGTGCAGACCGTCGCCTCCCCGGAGATCGACGGCGCCCCCGGCGGCATGGCGCAGGTCCGCGAGGTCGCCGGCGCCCTGATCCGGGCCTCCAAGGAGCGCGGCATGTCCACCCTCCTCGTCGGCCATGTCACCAAGGACGGCGCGATCGCGGGCCCTCGCCTCCTGGAGCACCTGGTCGACGTCGTCCTGCACTTCGAGGGCGACCGGCACGCCCGGCTCCGCCTCGTCCGCGGCGTGAAGAACCGCTACGGCACCACCGACGAGGTCGGCTGCTTCGAGCTGCACGACGAGGGCATCATCGGCCTCGCCGACCCCTCCGGCCTCTTTTTGACCCGCCGCGACGAGCCGGTGCCCGGCACCTGCCTGACGGTCACCCTGGAGGGCCGCCGCCCGCTGGTCGCCGAGGTCCAGGCACTGACCGTCGACTCCCAGATCCCCTCCCCCCGGCGCACCACCTCCGGCCTGGAGACCTCCCGGGTCTCGATGATGCTCGCCGTCCTGGAGCAGCGCGGCCGGATCAGCGCCCTCGGCAAGCGCGACATCTACAGCGCCACGGTCGGCGGGGTGAAGCTCAGCGAGCCGGCCGCCGACCTCGCGGTCGCCCTCGCCCTGGCCAGCGCCGCCAGCGACACCCCGCTGCCGAAGAACCTCGTCGCGATCGGCGAGGTCGGCCTGGCCGGCGAGGTCCGGCGGGTCACCGGCGTCCAGCGCCGCCTGTCGGAGGCCGCCCGGCTCGGCTTCACGCACGCCCTGGTTCCCACCGACCCCGGCAAGATCCCCGACGGGATGCGGGTCCTGGAGGTCGCCGACGTCGGCCAGGCACTGTCCGTGCTGCCCAAGCGGGTCCGCCGGGAGGCCCCGCGGGAGGAGGAAGCGCGCCGGTAGACTTTGCCCCGGTCTAGGGCCTGTCCGACGGGTCGTGCCCTAGGGCGCAGCCCCGCACCGCCGTCCCGCCGCCGGCCACGTACGCTCCGAGTGGTACGCACCGCGGCACCGGCCGGGCGGCCCGGACCGACAGACCATGCGACGGAGGAGTGCAGTGGCAGCGAACGACCGGGCGTCGTCTCCCGGCAGGTCCGCAGGGACCGGCACCGAGAGCCTGATGCGCGCCTCGCTGAGCGCCGTCGCGCCCGGTACGGCCCTGCGGGACGGCCTGGAGCGCATCCTCCGCGGCAATACGGGCGGCCTGATCGTCCTCGGCTTCGACAAGACCGTCGAGTCGATGTGCACGGGCGGCTTCGTCCTCGACGTCGAGTTCACCGCGACCCGGCTGCGCGAGCTGTGCAAGCTCGACGGTGCGCTGGTGCTGGACAAGGACATCACCAAGATCCTCCGGGCCGGGGTCCAGCTGGTGCCGGACGCCTCCATCCCCACCGAGGAGACCGGCACCCGCCACCGCACCGCGCAGCGGGTCTCCATCCAGACCAACTTCCCGGTGGTCTCGGTCAGCCAGTCCATGCGCCTGATCGCGCTCTATGTGGACGGCGAGCGCCGCGTCCTGGAGGAGTCCGCGGCGATCCTCTCCCGTGCCAACCAGGCGCTGGCCACCTTGGAGCGCTACAAACTCCGCCTCGACGAGGTCGCCGGCACCCTCTCCGCCCTGGAGATCGAGGACCTGGTCACCGTCCGCGACGTCTCCGCGGTCGCCCAGCGCCTGGAGATGGTCCGCCGGATCGCCACGGAGATCGCCGAGTACGTCGTCGAACTGGGCACCGACGGCCGCCTGCTGGCCCTCCAGCTGGAGGAGCTGATCGCCGGGGTGGAGCCGGAGCGCGAACTGGTCGCCCGCGACTACGTCCCCGAGCCCACCGCCAAGCGCTCCCGCACGGTCGCCGAGGCACTGGCCGAGCTGGACGCCCTCAGCCACGCCGAGCTGCTCGAACTCCCCATTGTGGCCCGCGCGTTGGGCTACAGCGGCTCTCCCGAGACGCTGGACTCGGCGGTCTCGCCGCGCGGCTTCCGGCTGCTGGCGAAGGTCCCCCGTCTCCCCGGCGCCGTCATCGACCGCCTGGTCGACCACTTCGGCGGCCTCCAGAAGCTCCTCGCGGCCAGCGTCGACGACCTCCAGGCCGTCGAGGGCGTCGGCGAGACCCGCGCCCGCTCCGTCCGCGAGGGCCTCTCCCGCCTGGCGGAGTCGTCGATCTTGGAACGGTACGTTTAGTCACGTGCAGTACGGGCGGGAGGCGCCCGTGGGGCGGTGACTGTGCTCGCCCCGCGAGGGTCTCGCCCGCGGGGGTACCCGTCCCGCGGGGATACCCACCCCACGGCAATTCCCGGCCACCACGGGAATACCCGCCCGCCACCGCCGCGTTGGGCCCCGCAGGGGGCGCTCACGACCCTTACGGGATCCGTTCGCACCCCCCTTAGGGCCCCCGGCCTTATCGGCGCCAGCCTCAGGGCCCCGGCTCTTGGCCCCCGGCCTCAGGCCCCCGCCCCGCCTCAGTCCTTGGTCAGTTCGAACGTCGTGTGGACCGGCGCCAGCCCCGGCACCTTCGCCTGGATCAGGTACTCGCCGGCCGGCACCACCGCCGTGCTCGGCGTCGCGCACTGGGGCCCGCTGGCCCGGCGGTCCCACTCTACGGTGCGGGTCACCGCGCCCTTGGCGGGCACCTGAAGCAGCGCCGGGGCGGCACCGGTCGGGCAGTCGTCGGAGGCCCACACCGGGTCGTCGCCGGCGGTGTCGTTGATGGTGAGCACCGCCGCCTTGCGCCCGAGGTCCACCTTGCAGGCCGCGCCACCGGAGTTCTCCACCGTCAGCCGGAACTTCGGCTTTTCGTCGGGCGAGTAGCTGTCCTTGGCGCTCTTCAGCGTCAACTTGACCGTTTCGGAGCCACAGTTGGGGAGCGACGGGCCGGCCGCTACGACTTCGCCCGCGGGCAGACCGATCGCCGCGCCACCGGAACCGGCACCGCCCGTTCCGGAACCGCCGCCGGAGCCCCCGCTACCGCTCCCGTTGTCCGATCCCTCACCGCCCGCCGATCCGGAGTCCGAACCGGATCCCGAACCGCCGTCCGACCCGGACGCGCCTCCCGCGCCCGACTCGTCGCGCCCGCCGGGCTTTTGGCCGTTCACCGGGCCCGTGGGCGCGGGCCCCGGCGTGATGGAGGCGGCGGGCCCGGATCCGTGCGCGCCCTTGCCCTCGTTGGCCGTCTTCTCGTCGTCCCCGCCCATGGTGAGCACCCACACCACCAGGGCGATCAGGAGGACGAGGACGGCCAGCGCAACGGCCCTCCGCCGCCAGTAGATGGAGGACGGAAGCGGCCCGATCGGATTGCGCAGTGATCCCACGCGAAAACTCTACGAGAGATCCGCACCGGCACCGGCCAGTACCCGCCGCATCGGGCTGCAACTTTTCACATCATCGGCTCGGCGACGGCCCGTCGGCCCGTCGCCCGTCGGCCCGTCCACAGCTGCCCGCACCGGCGCTCCCACCCCGGACACCGGCCACAGCACCCCGCGCCCCGCGCCCCGCCCACCACACCCCACCGCCCCTCGACCCCCGGCCCCCGGCCTCCCACTCGACGCCCATCGGCCTGACCCGTCATCAGTTGGCGCTCCCCCGCGCCCCCGTACCGCCCTACCCCCGCCACTCCTCCTTGTGCCCGAACCCCTGCGCGTTGTCGATCAGCCGCAGCCAGTCCGGGCGCAGTTCCCACAGCGCGGTGCGTTCCAGGGCCGCGCGCAGCCGGTCGTCGGCCTCGACGAACGGGAAGCGCGCGGTGTAGGCGCGCCACCCGGCGGCCCGCTCGCCCCCGCTCAACGGGCGGCAGGTGCCGCGCCCCTGAATTCCGGTCAGCCCGCTCCAGTCCTGGCCGTCCCGCTGCACCGTGAACGCCACCCGCGCGCCCGGTTTCCCCAGGGCCTGGCCGTGCCGGGTGCTCGCCGCGGTGACGAAGTACAGGACCGGCGCCCCGTCGGCGGCCGCCGCGGCGGCGTAGAGCACCGCGCACGCCTGCGGCCCGTCATCGTCCACGTACGCCAGCGTCACCGTGGTGTGCGCGTCCAGCGCCCGCCGGATACCGGCCGGACAGGACCCCGCGCCGCTCGCCCCACGGGCCGCGCCCACCATCGCCTCCCGGGCCGCTCCGGTCTCCCCGCCCGCCATACCCCCGTCTCCGGCCACGCCCCCGCCCCCGTCCCGGACCGCGCCCCCCACCGCGTCCGCGGCCGCTTCCCCGCCCGCGTCCGCCCGGCCCCCGGCACCCTGTGAACCGCTCGTCTCCTCCATACCTGCATCCTCGTACGCCCCCGCCGCCCCGCGCGCACCGGCCCGGGGCCGCCGGCGGGTGCGACCGCCGGTAGCCCCCGCCCGCCGCCGCCTGGCCTTCCTGCGTGTGGGTGGGCGTGCGGCGGGGCGGGCCGGGTGCGTTTCCCGGGGGCGGGCGGGCGTGCCAGGATCGGCAGTGCCATGACTTCGACGCCTGCCATTCCCAGTGCCATGACCGCCGTCGCCGAGAACGCCTCCGCCGCCGCTTCGGCCGCGGAGGCCACGGACGGGACCGGGCTGCACGGCCCGGTCACCGACTGGTTCGCCGAGCACGCTCGCGACCTGCCCTGGCGCCGCCCAGAGGCGGGCGCCTGGGGTGTGATGGTGAGCGAGTTCATGCTCCAGCAGACCCCGGTGAGCCGTGTGCTGCCGGTGTACGAGCAGTGGCTGGCCCGCTGGCCGCGGCCCGCCGACCTCGCCGCGGAGCCGCCGGGCGAGGCGGTGCGCGCCTGGGGCCGGCTCGGCTATCCGCGGCGCGCGCTGCGCCTGCACGCCGCGGCCTCCGCCATACAGGAGCGTCACGGCGGCGACGTCCCCCGTGAACACGCCCAGCTGCTGGCGCTGCCCGGCGTCGGCGAGTACACCGCGGCGGCCGTCGCCTCGTTCGCCTACGGGCAGCGGCACGCGGTGCTGGACACCAACGTCCGGCGGGTCTTCGCCCGCGCCGTCACCGGCCGGCAGTACCCGCCGAACGCCACCACCGCCGCCGAACGCAAGCTCGCCCGTGCCCTGCTCCCCGAGGACGAGGGCCTCGCGGCCCGTTGGGCGGCGGCCACGATGGAGCTGGGCGCGCTGCTCTGCACCGCGCGCACCCCGGAGTGCCACCGCTGCCCGATCGCCTCGCAGTGCGCCTGGCGGCTGGCCGGGGCGCCGGCCCACGACGGTCCGCCGCGCCGCACCCAGGCGTACGCGGGGACCGACCGCCAGGTGCGCGGCAAGCTGCTGGCGGTCCTGCGGGACGCGATCACGCCGGTTCCGCAGGGCGCGCTGGACGCGGTGTGGGACGAGCCGGTGCAGCGGGCCCGCGCGCTCGACGGGCTGGTGTCGGACGGCCTGGTGGAGCCGCTGGGCGGCGGCCGCTACCGCCTGCCGCACTCCTGACCGCCGCCGCGGCACCACGACGCCGCGGCGCCAGGCCCCGGCCGCACCCGGAACGTTCCGGCCGCACCGGGGACGCCCCGCCGCCCCGCCGACGCCGTAGCCGCCGTCCCGCGCGGCACGGCCGCGGTCCGTCCCGTCGACCGTCGTCCGACCGTCATCTATGTCACGGTCCCGTCATGTAACGACCTCGCCGTTCCGTACGTCTTCACGGGCGCGACCCCCTCCCCCGGGGGCCGCGCCCGTCGGCTTCGGCCCACGAAAGCCCACCGGACACCCACCGGACGCCCCCGGGTACGCACCAGGACGGCCGTCGGGACCGCCCGGAACTGCCGCGCCGCCCCAAACCGAGCGCCCGCAGAGATGGCCGGAAAGCGCCCCCATACGGCGCGTTCCGCGCCACTTCGGCGGCCGCGGGAGCCCCACCCGGTTCCCGGGGGACCTTCGTCCCTCTCGCCGGGGCCGCTCGTCCGCCGCGAGTATGACGCCGCTCCGGCCCCTGTCCGTCCGAGGTATGACGCCCGGCGGGCTGTTACACAACCGACGGTTTTCCGTGCACTCGTTGAGGGGCCGACGCACATTACGCCGCAACACCCCCTCCGTAGCGTCATTCCCGTGCTGGAGATGACTGCCGGCACGGACAACGCGGGGAAACGAAAGCGGATCGGAGGCGTCGGGATGGCGACCAGCGGCGGCAAGGTACTGGACTTTGAAGAGTACGTGCGGACCCGGCAGGATGCCCTGCTGCGCAGCGCGCGGCGCCTGGTGCCGGACCCGGTCGACGCCCAGGACCTGCTGCAGACGGCCCTCGTCCGCACCTACGGCCGCTGGGACGGCATCGCGGACAAGTCGCTGGCCGACGCCTACCTCCGCCGCGTCATGATCAACACCCGCACCGAGTGGTGGCGCGCCCGCAAGCTGGAGGAGGTGCCCACCGAGCAGCTCCCGGACGCCAGCGTCGACGACGGCACCGAGCAGCGCGCCGACCGGGCCCTGCTGATGGACATCCTCGGCGTGCTCGCCCCCAAGCAGCGCAGCGTCGTCGTGCTGCGCCACTGGGAGCAGATGAGCACCGAGGAGACCGCGGCCGCGCTCGGCATGTCCACCGGCACCGTCAAAAGCACCCTGCACCGGGCCCTCGCCCGCCTCCGCCAGGAGCTGGAGAACCGCGACATAGACGCCCGCATCCTGGAGCGCGGGGAGCAGGAGCGGGAGCGGTGCGCGGCCTGACCGGCGGCGCGACACGGAGCACTTCCGCCGGCACGGCCGGCGACGTAACCAAGCCCACAGCCCGGCTCACAGCTCGGCGCGCGACAATCTCCTCAGGAGCAGCGCCCGGGCCCACGGCGGCAGCGGGAACGGCGGCTGTGCGAGCGGCACGGTGAGCGGGAGCGGATTGTCCAGATACAGGCTGACCAGAAGCCTGGCCAGAAGCGGGTTGAGCAGGGGCGGCGCGGCCACCGCGGGTGTGGCCGCCGTCGGCCTTTTGCTTGCCGGCTGCAATCCCGGTGGCGAGGGCATACGCAAGGAGGGCTCCGCGAGCCACACCCCCGCGCCCCGGGGCGCGGTGACGTCCGCGCCGGCGCCCGCGCCCAGCGCGCACTACAAGAAGGTCGACGCGGTCAAGCTGCTCTCCTCCGACCCGAAGGTGGGCGCGGACGTGAAGCGGGCCATCGCCAAGCCGTGCGCGGCCGACCAGTACCCGATCGAGGTGACCTACGCCTCACTGACCGGCAGCAAGGCCCCCGACGTGATCGTCAACGTCATGACCTGCGCGGATTCCGTCGGTCTCGGCGCGTACGTCTACCGCGAGCGGCCCGGCTCCGGGAGCGGGTATGACAACGTGTATGCGAACGAGCAGCCGTCGGTCTACGCCGGAGTGAGCAAGGGCGAGCTGGAGGTCTCCAAGCAGACCTACGCGGCGGGCGACAAGGTGTGCTGCCCCTCGGGGGAAGATGTCATGACGTACCACTGGGCGAACGACCACTTCACCGAGTACGACCGCTACCACACCGACTACAGCAGGACCGCCGTCGGCGGCACGCCGGACGCCGACGCCACGACCGGCGCCGACCCGGACACGACCACCGGCACCCCCGCCGACCCGACCACCGAGACCGCCGACGGAACCACGGCACCGGAGGGCTGAGAGAACCACATGGCCGACACCCACGTGCTCTTCGTCGAGGACGACGACGTCATCCGCGAGGCCACCCAGCTCGCACTGGAGCGGGACGGCTTCGTGGTCACCGCCATGCCCGACGGACTCGCGGGCCTGGAGGCGTTCCGCGCCAACCGCCCCGACATCGCGCTGCTCGACGTGATGGTCCCCGGGCTGGACGGCGTCAGCCTCTGCCGCCGCATCCGCGACGAGTCCACCGTCCCCGTGATCATGCTCTCCGCCCGCGCCGACTCGATCGACGTGGTGCTCGGGCTGGAGGCCGGCGCCGACGACTACGTCACCAAGCCGTTCGACGGTGCGGTGCTGGTCGCCCGGATCCGCGCCGTGCTGCGCCGCTTCGGCCACGCCAGCGGCCCGGACCGCGCCGGCGCCGGTGCGGCGGACGCCGACGACCTGGCGGAGGCCGTGCTGCGCTTCGGCGACCTGGAGGTCGACACCGAGGGCATGGAGGTCCGCAAGGGCGGCGAGAACGTCGCGCTGACGCCGACCGAGATGCGGCTGCTGCTGGAGTTCTCCACCGCGCCGAACACCGTCCTCTCCCGCGACCGGCTGCTGGAGCGGGTCTGGGACTACGGCTGGGGCGGTGACACCCGGGTCGTGGACGTCCACGTCCAGCGGCTGCGCGGCAAGATCGGCCAGGACCGGATCGAGACGGTCCGCGGCTTCGGTTACAAGCTGAGAGGCTGACACCTCCGGTGGTCAGACTGGCCCTGCGAACGGGCCTGAGATGGAAACTCAGCGCCGCGATCGCGCTCGTCGGGGCGCTGGTCGCGGTGGCGTTGAGCCTTGTCGTGCACAACGCCGCGCGGGTCTCCATGCTCGACAACAGCCGCGACGTCCAGATAGAGCGGCTCAACTTCACGCAGAAGATCTTCGAGTCGACCAACCGCCTCCAGTTCGGCGCGAAGATCGACGATCCGAGGCTGCCGAAGGATCTCCGCAAGGAGGTCGCCGAGGGCGAGAAGGCCACGTACCTGGAGGACACCGGGCAGACCGCACCCGACGTGTGGGCCGCTTCGCCGCTCGGCAACGGCCGGGTGCTGTCCCTCCACGACCGCTTCCCGGACCGTTTCGCCGTCCTCGACGACCTCGACCAGGCGCTGCTGATCGGCTCGACGGCCGTGGTCGTCGGCGGCTGCGCGCTGGGCGTCCTGGTGGGCGGGCGGCTCTCCAAGCGGCTGCGGAAGGCGGCCGCGGCGGCCGGGAAGCTGGCCGACGGCGACACCTCCGTCCGGATCCGCGACGAGGTCGGCGGCGGCCGGGTCCATGACGAGACGGACGATCTGGCGTGGGCGGTGGACGCCATGTCCGACGCCCTCCAGCAGCGCATCGAGGCCGAGCGGCGGGTCACGGCGGACATCGCGCACGAGTTGCGTACGCCCGTGACCGGGCTGCTGACGGCCGCCGAACTCCTGCCCCCCGGCCGGCCGTCCGAGCTGGTCCGCGACCGGGCCCAGGCGATGCGGACCCTCGTCGAGGACGTGCTGGAGGTGGCGCGGCTGGACGGCCACGCCGAGCGCGCCGAGCTCCAGGACGTTGCCCTCGGCGAGTTCGTCACGCGCCGGGTCCGCGCCCTCGATGCCGGCGTCACCGTCGAGGTCATCCGGGACGCCGAGGTCTCCACCGATCCGCGCCGCCTGGAACGCATCCTCGGCAACCTCATCGCGAACGCCTCCCGGCACGGCAAGCCGCCCATCGAGGTCACGGTGGAGGGCCGCGTCATCCGGGTCCGCGACCACGGCACCGGCTTCCCTGAGGCCCTGCTGCGCGAGGGCCCGAGCCGCTTCCGCACCGGCAGCAGCGACCGGGCCGGCGTCGGGCACGGCCTGGGGCTGACGATCGCCGTCGGCCAGGCGCGGGTGCTGGGCGCACGGTTGACGTTCCGCAACGCCGACGAGCTGACGGACGGGTCGACGGGCGCGGTCTCCGTGCTGTGGCTCCCGGAGAACGCGCCGACGTCGACCGGGAGCTTTCCGGTCATTCAGCTGCCGGATCGCTGAGGCTGCTGAGGGCTGCTGACGGGCCTCGTCACGGGTTCCGTCCGGTGGGGGCGGGCGTGGCCTGCGCCGTCGCCGACTCTCCCGCCACTTCGCACCAGACCGTCTTGCTGGCCTCCTCCTGCCGTACGCCCCACCTCAGCGCGACGGCGTCCAACAGCGCTATCCCGCGCCCGCCCTCGTCGTCCGCGGCGGCCCTGAGCAGTACGGGCATGGCCCGCGGGTCGGGGTCGATGACCTCGATCCGCATCCGCCCGTCCCCGGTCCGGCCGACGTGGACGGTGACGGGCGTGCCCTCGCCCACGTGCCGGATCACGTTGCCGACGAGTTCGCTGACGCACAGTTCGACCTCGCAGGTCGCCGCGGTGCCGAGATGCGCGCGCAGGGCCCGCCGCAGCAGCGGGACCTCCTTCGGTACGGCGAGCAGCCGTACGGTCATCACCGCGCCGCCGCCTTCCACAGCACCTCGGCCAGCTTGCGGGCGGTGGCCATGTTGCAGTTGCCGAGCGCGACGAGGGGTGGTGGATACACCCCTGCGAACGAAGGGAGTTCGATGCCGAGGGAAGGGAGCGTGATGCCGTGGACCTTCAGCGCGTCCCTGAGTTCCTCGGCGCATTCGTGCACGTCGTTCATGGTCCTTCACCTTCCAGTGGCGCATCGTGACGAAACGCTCACAGCGTGACGTGATCCGGCGTACCTTCGGAAGGGAATCGCGTTGCACTAGGGCAACCAGCAAGTAGTGGCGGTGAGTTATGCCCCCTCGTAAGGACCCTGACCCCTCGGCGAGCGTTCAGAGCTTCTACGGTGCTGAGTTGCGCTACCGCAGAGAGAAAGCCGGTCTCACTCTGGAGCAGCTGGCGGAAGGCGCCTTCCGCGGCATCTCCCTGCTCAGCCAGATCGAACGCGGCGAGCGCGGCATGCCGATGGATCTGGCCATCCACGTCGACAAGAAGCTCAACACGGACGGTTTCTTCCAACGCCGTTGTGAAGACGCGGCCAAGGCCCGGCGGTGCGGCCATCCCTCGTACTTCGCGGACATCCCTGATCTGGAGAAGCAGGCGACGACGATCGAGGAGTGGTCACCGTTCGTCATCCCCGGTCTGCTCCAGACCAAGGCGTACATGAAGAAGCTCTTCACGACGGCCAAACCTTGGGGCGACCCCCAAGAAGTCGAGGAAAAGGTCCGCGCACGAGTGAAGCGCGCAGAAATCTGGAAGCACAAGGAACGCCCCTACTGCTGGGCGATCCTCCGCGAAGACCTGATCCGCAGTCTGGTGCTCCCACCCTCGGAGATGGCCGAGCAGTTGGACCACATCCTCGACCTGATCCGCTCGACACAGAGCGTTCTGCAGATCATCCCCGCGTCGACTGCCGCTCACCCTCTCATGCACGGCGGCATGGCCAGCATCATGAACTTCGCCGATGCACCGCCTTTCGTCTGGGTCGAGAGCGAGTTCAGCGGTCAATCCATCGACTTTCCACCGCTCGTGACGGACTATCGGAGGTCGTACGATCTGCTCAGGGCCGCCGCACTGCCGCCTGAGGCGTCCCTGGCCATGATCGAGGAAGCGGCAAGGGGCTACAGAGATGACGCGCAGCAACAGGATTGACCTGAGCACTGCCACTTGGCGCAAGAGCAGCTACAGCAACGGTGACGGCGCGAACTGCATCGAGGTCGTGGACTCCCTCCCCGACGTCGTCCCGGTCCGCGACAGCAAGGCCCCCCACGGGCCGGCGCTCGTATTCCCCGCCACCAACTGGTCGGCGTTCGTGAGCGCCGTCAAGAACGGCCAACTGCCCAGCGCCTGAACGGGAAACGGCCCCTGGTGCACGTATCGCACGTGCACCAGGGGCCGTTCGCCGTCGCGGGCCAGCAGGCCGTCAGACGGCCTCCACGACCATCGGCCGCTCGGCCGAGGCGTCGGCCTCACCCGGCTTGGCGGCCGCCGGGCCGCTCCCCCGCAGCGGGACCTCCTTGAGGAACCACGCCGCGACGAAGCCGACGACGCTGATGATCGCGCCCCACAGGAACACCTGGTGCGCGCCGGACGCCACCGCGTGGGCGTACGCGTCCTTCACGACCGGCGGGAGGGACGGCAGCTTCTTCGGGTCCATCTGCGCGCCGGCGCTCATCTTGCCGGCGGCGGCGCCCAGGCGGGCGGTCATCGTCGACGTCACCTCGTTGGTGAAGAGCGCACCCAGGATCGCGACGCCGAACGAGCCGCCGATCGTCCGGAACAGGGTCGCCGAAGAGGAGCCGACGCCCATGTCCTTCATCTCGACGCTGTTCTGCGCGATCAGCATCGTGGTCTGCATCAGGAAGCCCATACCGGCGCCGAGTACGGCCATGTAGAGGCCGGAGGTGAGGCGCGTGGTGCCGACGTCCATCAGGGACAGCAGGGCCAGGCCGAGGGTGATCAGCGCGCCGCCGCCGGTGACGAAGATCTTGTACTTGCCGGACTGGGTGGTGACCCGGCCGGCGACCAGCGACACCGCCATCATCGACAGCAGCATCGGCAGGAGCAGCAGGCCGGAGTTGGTGGCCGAGGCGCCCTGGACGGTCTGCTGGAACAGCGGCAGGAAGGTCATCGAGCCGAACATCACGAAGCCGACCAGGAAGCCGATCACCGTGACGAGCGAGAAGTTGCCGTTCCGGAAGATCCGCAGCGGCAGGACCGGGTCGCTGACCTTGCGCTCGACGAGGACGAAGGCGACCAGCGCGACGAGGGCGAGCACGCCCAGGCCCACGATCTGCTTCGACAGCCAGTCGTACTCGGTGCCGCCCCAGGTGGTGAGCAGCACCAGCGAGGTGATGCCGATGGTCAGCAGGGCCGCGCCGGCGTAGTCGATCCGGGTCTGGGACCGCTTCTTCGGCAGGTGCAGCACGGCGGTGACCATGACCAGGGCGATCGCGCCGAGCGGGAGGTTGATGTAGAAGCTCCAGCGCCAGCCGAGGTGGTCGGTGATGGTGCCGCCGACCAGCGGTCCGCCGATCATCGCAATGGCCATGACGCCGGCCATCATGCCCTGGTACTTGCCGCGCTCCCGCGGCGGGACGAGGTCGCCGATGATGGCCATGACGCCCACCATCAGACCGCCCGCGCCCAGGCCCTGCACGGCGCGGAAGCCGATCAACTGGCCCATGTCCTGGGCCATTCCGGACAGTGCGGAGCCGATCAGGAAGAGCACGATGGACGTCAGGAAGACGCCCTTGCGGCCGTACATGTCGCCGAGCTTGCCCCAGATCGGCGTGGATGCCGCGGTGGCGAGCGTGTAGGCGGTGACGACCCAGGACAGGTGCTCCAGCCCGCCCAGTTCACCGACGATCGTCGGCATCGCGGTGCCGACGATCATGTTGTCCAGCATCGCGAGGAGCATCGCGATCATGAGCGCGAAGACCACCATCCGCACGCTGGCGGAGCCTCTGCCCGCGCTCTGCGCCGGCTCCGTTATGTCCCCCGTCGGGGCCGCTTTCCGCGACATCCCCTATCACTTCCCCATCGTTTCTTACTTACTTGCCGCCCGGCTAGTTCTGTACAGTGCAGAAGGTAAGCTAGCTACTAGCCGGGCGTCAAGTAAGTTTCTTGGCCGGGGGTGGATAGGTCCGTGACCAGCGGGGCAGCAGATGATTGCCGGGGAAACGGGCCGGCCGACCTCACACCGCGCCCCGCACCGACGCCGTCGTCACGCAGGAGAACAGCATGAGCAGCGCACCACAGCCGCGCCGGGGGAACACCCGCCAGCGCATCCAGGACGTCGCCCTGGAACTGTTCTCCGAACACGGCTATGAGAAGACCTCGCTCCGCGAGATCGCCGAGCGGCTCGACGTCACCAAGGCCGCGCTCTACTACCACTTCAAGACCAAAGAAGACATCGTCATCAGCCTCTTCGAGGACCTGGGACGACCCATCGACGAGCTGATCGCCTGGGCGCAGGAGCAGCCGCGCACCCTGGAGACCAAGCAGGAGATCATCCGGCGGTACCACGAGTCGCTGCGGTCCGCCGAGCCCCTTTTCCGCTTCATGCAGGAAAACCAGGCCACCGTACGGGAGCTGACCATCGGCCTGCGCTTCAAGGAGCGGATGCTGACCCTCTACGGCCTGCTCAAGGAGAACGACGCGGAGCTGGTGGACCAGGTGCGCTGCCTCACGGCGCTGTTCTCCATGCACGCGGGGATGTTCGCGATGCAGGACATGGAGGGCGACCCCGAGGAGAAGCGCGAGGCCATCCTCAGGGTCGCCACAGAGCTGGTCACGGCGGCCAACCCGCCGGGCCGCCGGCCAGCGCGGCCGGATTCGACTCAGACGGCGTCGTCGTGAGCCCGCAGGAATCCGGTCGGCTCGATGCCCGACCCGTAGTCGGGGCCGGTGCGGACCTCGAAGTGCAGGTGCGGGCCGGTGGAGTTGCCAGTGCTGCCGGACAGGCCGATCTGCTGGCCGGTGGAGACCTGCTGACCCACCTGGACCTGTATCTGTGACAGGTGCGCGTACTGGGTGTAGATCCCGTTCGCGTGCTTGATCACGATCGCGTTGCCGTAGGCCGGACCGTCGCCGCCGCCGTTCGGACCGGCCTTGACGACGGTGCCCTCGTGGACGGCGTGGACCTGGGTGCCGGTCGGCACGACGAAGTCCTGGCCGCTGTGCTTGTGCGCCCAGTGGCTGCCGGCGATGCCGAAGGGCTCGCCGAGGACGTACTTCTCGACCGGCTTCACCCAGGCGTCGGCCTTCTTCGCCGCGTCGGCCTTGGCCTTCGCCGCGGCCGCCTTGGCATCGGCGGCGGCCTTGGCCTGCGCGTCGGCCTGCGCGGCCACGGCCTTGCTCGCACCCGCGGTCAGGTGCAGCAGCCCGCCGTCGGCGGCGGTGGCGACACCGGCGCCCAGCGCGGCGGTGACACCCGCACCGGCGGCCACGACGGCCACCCGATGACGCAGCGCGTACTTACCGGCCTTGGCGGACTTCGCGGAATTCTTGGAATTGCGTATCGCGGCGAACTTCGACATGCGGGCTTTTCCTCCGGAGAGAAGTGAAAGGGGTTTCCCGGCTGCGGTCCGGGAGAGCCATTCCTTGGTAACCCGCCTCCGCCGCGCCGCCAAGGGCCGCTTTCTACTACCGGGGCGCGTAAGGAGAGCAGGGGTGCACGTGCTCGTCGCGTCGCTCGCTAGGGCCCGCCATGAAGGCTCTGACCTGCTGGTTCAGCCTCTCCGGGGCACTTCCGGCCACCCGAGGGAATTCCCCTACTCCCGCTAGTAGGACGCAAATACCTGTGCGCCATGTCACCATTATTCAAGCCCCTCAAGTGACCCGTGTTACACAATTCCCGCAGGGCGATGTGACCCGCGTTACGAGAAAAGCTGTGACCTGCGTTACGTAATTCGAAATGGCCGGACGGACGCGAATTCCGAAAACGCCTGACCGGGCCCCGCCCATCCCTCTAGCCTGATCCGGACCGCACCACAGACAGCAGAGCGCAGGCAGCCCCCGCCAGGGTTGCCGGGGCCAGGGGGGAACGGACCGCAGATGGACCCGTCAGCACTGGGTGCGCGGCTCGCGTCCAGCGTCGTCGCACCGCTCGTCAGGAAACTCTTCGTGCAGGAGGGCCCGGGCGCCGGCCTCGTCGACGCCCCGGTCCGGATCTCCGCCCTCGTCTCCTTCAGAGGCGAGCGGCGCACCCTCAGCGAGCAGGATCTCCACAAGCTCGCCGCCGAGCTGGTCCGCCGGGCCGTGCGGGCGGCGGCGCCCGGCGAGCGCCCGGTCTCCGAGGACGAGGAGCCCGCGGTGGCCGCCGCCCTGGCCACCACCCTCGCCGCCCTCGGCACCCTCGCGATGGCGGACATCCAGGCCGTCCACCTGGGCCCCGCCGCCCTCGCCGACCAACTCCGCGCGGCCGCCCCTCAGTCGACCCGCGAGCTCTCCCGGGACGCCGAACTCCTCCACCACACCCTTCTCACCACCGCCTGCCTGCACGTCATCCACTTCTTCACCCAGCGCTCCACCTTCGTCGCGCGCACCCTCGTCCAGCAGAGCCGCACCCTGGACACCCTGGTCACGAAGATCGACACCTTCCTCGCGGACCACCCCTCCCCCCGCGCCGCCGACCTCGCCTTCGAGCACACCTATCTCGCCCATCTCGCCCGCAAGCACGGCCGGTTGACGATCTACGGCATCGACCTGCACAACTCCCCGGACCGCTGGCCCCTCGACGCCGCCTACATGAGCCTCCAGGCGGCCGGCCCGGGCCGCGCCGAGGACCCGTTCGAGGACCTGCCGCCGCGTGCGCCCGTCCCGGCCGACCAGGCCCTCGCCGGACGCGACCACGTCCTGCTCCGCGGCGTCGCCGGCTCCGGCAAGAGCACCCTCGTCCAGTGGCTCGCCGTCTCCTGCACCAAACCCCTCGGCACCACCGCCCTCCCCCACCTCTACGGCCGCATCCCCTTCGTCCTCCCGCTGCGCACCCTCACCCGCGCCGGCGCCGCCCTGCCCACCCCGGACCGCTTCCTCGCGGCCACCGGCTGCCCGGTCTCCGGCACCCAGCCCACCGGCTGGGCCGACCGCGTCCTGACCGCCGGCCGCGCGCTCCTCCTCGTCGACGGCCTGGACGAGATCCCGGAACGCGAGCGCGAGGCCACCCGCCGCTGGCTGCGCGACCTCCTCGACGCCTTCCCCGGCAACCTCTGGCTGGCCACCACCCGCCCCTCCGCGGTCCGCGACGACTGGCTCGCCCCCGAAGGCTTCGACGAACTGACCCTCTCCCCCATGAGCCGCGACGAGGTCGCCGCGTTCATCGCCCGCTGGCACCGCGCCGCCCGCCACGACGCCGACGACCCCGACCGTCTGGACGCCTACGAGCAGTCCCTGCTGACCGCCGTCCGCACCAAGCCCGACCTCGGCCGCCTCGCCACCAACCCCCTGATGTGCGGCCTGATCTGCGCCCTGCACCGCGACCGCCGCGGCTACCTCCCGCACGGCCGCAAGGAGCTCTACGACGCCGCCCTGAGCATGCTGCTCTCCCGCCGCGACCGGGAACGCGACATGCGCGGCCCGGACGGCATCGAGCTGGCCGACGAACCGCAGATCCAGCTCCTGCAGCGCCTCGCCTACTGGCTGATCCGCAACGGCCGCACCGAACTCGACCGCGACCGCGCCGAACGCATCCTGGCCGACATCCTCCCGGCCGTCCCCGCCGCGGCCTCCCAGGGCCCCGCCCCGGCCGTCTTCCGCCACCTCCTCCACCGCAGCGGCCTCCTGCGCGAACCGGCCCCCGGCACCGTGGACTTCATCCACCGCACCTTCCAGGACTACCTGGGCGCCAAGGCCGCCGTGGAGGAGGGCGACTTCGGCCTGCTGGTCCAGCACGCCGGCGAGTCCCAGTGGGAGGACGTGATCCGCATGGCCGTGGCCCATGCCAGGCCGCGTGAACGGGCGGAATTCCTACGGGAGTTGGTTGCTAAGGGTGACGGAATCAAAGAACCAGGTGTGCGCCTCCGCGTCCACGTGCTCGCCATGGCGTGCCTGGAGCATGCGACGGAGCTGGACCCCGGCGTGCGTGAGGAGGTCAACGTCCGCGTACGAGAGGTCTTGCCGCCTCGCACCCGTGGCGAGTCGACACTGCTCGCACAGGTGGGGCCGATCGTCCTGGAACTCCTCCCCGGCCCGGACGGCCTGGAGAACGACGAGGCACAAGAAGTGGTGGCCACCGCCGCCGCCATCGGTTCCGACGCGGCACTGGAATGCATCAAGCGCTTTCGCAGCCACCCCGACTTCAATGTCCGGAATCGTCTGGGCACTCACTGGTCGGCATTCGAAGCCAGCCGCTATGCCGAGGAGATCATCCAGCACATCGGTACCGACGTGATCGTCACCGTCAACAGCACTGCCGAACTACGTGCCCTGAAGGCCCTCGGTGGCCGTCCCCGCACGACCATGAACGGCTCTTTCACTGCCCGGGAACTTCGCGACGGCCTGCACCCGGCACAGCTCACCCATCTTGCGCTCACCAACAACCCGGAGATCAGCGATCTCGCGTTCCTCAAGGACTTCCCCGCGCTGAAATCACTCACCCTCCAAGACTGCCCTGCCGTAGAAAGCCTCGCCCCGCTCAGGGACCTACGCCTGGACTCGCTGGGCATCAGCGGGGACGTCAACGTCGTACGCACCCCACGCGGACTCGACGGCCTCACTCACCTGCATTCCCTGTCCCTCCTCGCGCCGCTCCCACCGGAGGGCTTGGACGCTTTCCCCCTGCATGCCCCGCTGCAGCTCCTCACCCTGGGGCAACGCATTCGCCCGGACTTCGCTCGCCTCGCGTCCTGGCCACTGCGCAGCCTGCAACTACAACGCCTCACGAACGAATCCGCCGAGGAGAAATGGCGCACCCTCGCCGGCCTCCCCGGCCTGAAGTTCTTCTCCTTCGGCCTGGCAGAGGGGGAGGCCGCCCTGCGCATTGCCCCTGGCCAGGAGCTTCCCCAGGTGGAAACCCTTAGTCTCGTCAACACGGGACGCCGCCCCGCCACGGAATTCGGCGCACTGCTGCGCACCGCTCTCCCGGCTTTCCCCAGCATCCGCAAGCTCCAGCTCTACGGCCTGATCGGCGGCCAGATCGACCTCTCCCCCGTGGAGACCCTCCCTGCCCTCCAGAGCCTCTTTCTCTCCAACCTGGCCCCGTCCCCCGACCACCCCCTCCCGCCCCACCTCAACACCACCCTCTTCCCCCGCCCCCGCGCATAAGAGGGCGCAGGACGCACACAAAACCGCCCCGGAACCGTCGATCGAACGGTTCCGGGGCGGCTGCGTGTCTCAGATACGGACTACGCGTCCTTGCTCAGGTTGGGACCCGACCCGCCCGTCGCGGACTCCACCGGCGGGGCGCTCGGCACCGCCGACTTCTCCTCGCCGCGGAAGGTGAACTTGGCGGACTCGCCCTCGCCCTCCACGTCGACGACGACGATGTGGCCCGGACGCAGCTCGTTGAAGAGGATCTTCTCCGAGAGGGCGTCCTCGATCTCGCGCTGGATCGTGCGGCGCAGCGGACGGGCGCCGAGCACCGGGTCGTACCCGCGCTTGGCCAGCAGCGACTTGGCCTCGCTGCTGAGCTCGATGCCCATGTCGCGGTCCTTGAGCCGCTCGTCCACCTTGGCGATCATCAGGTCGACGATCTGGATGATGTCTTCCTCCGACAGCTGGTGGAAGACCACGGTGTCGTCGACACGGTTGAGGAACTCGGGCCGGAAGTGCTGCTTGAGCTCTTCGTTGACCTTGGCCTTCATCCGCTCGTAGCCGGTCTTGACGTCGCCCTGGGCGGCGAAGCCCAGGTTGAAGCCCTTGGAGATGTCCCGGGTGCCGAGGTTGGTGGTCATGATGATGACCGTGTTCTTGAAGTCCACGACCCGGCCCTGGGAATCGGTCAGGCGACCGTCCTCCAGGATCTGCAGCAGCGAGTTGAAGATGTCCGGGTGGGCCTTCTCGACCTCGTCGAAGAGGACGACGGAGAACGGCTTGCGGCGGACCTTCTCGGTCAGCTGGCCGCCCTCTTCGTAGCCCACGTAGCCAGGGGGCGAACCGAAGAGCCGCGACACCGTGTGCTTCTCGCTGAACTCCGACATGTCGAGGGAGATCAGCGCGTCCTCGTCGCCGAAGAGGAACTCGGCGAGGGTCTTGGACAGCTCGGTCTTACCGACACCGGACGGGCCGGCGAAGATGAACGAGCCACCGGGACGCTTGGGGTCCTTCAGACCCGCGCGGGTGCGGCGGATGGCCTGCGAGAGCGCCTTGATGGCGTCCTTCTGGCCGATGACGCGCTTGTGCAGCTCGTCTTCCATCCGCAGGAGCCGGCTGGACTCCTCCTCGGTGAGCTTGAAGACCGGGATGCCGGTGGCCGTGGCCAGGACCTCGGCGATCAGCTCCTCGTCGACCTCGGCGACGACGTCCATGTCGCCGGCCTTCCACTCCTTCTCCCGCTTCGCCTTCGCGGCCAGGAGCTGCTTCTCCTTGTCGCGCAGGCCGGCGGCCATCTCGAAGTCCTGCGAGTCGATCGCGGACTCCTTCTCGCGGCGGACGTCGGCGATCTTCTCGTCGAACTCGCGCAGGTCCGGCGGCGCGGTCATCCGGCGGATCCGCATCCGGGAACCGGCCTCGTCGATCAGGTCGATCGCCTTGTCCGGCAGGAAGCGGTCGGAGATGTAGCGGTCGGCCAGGGTGGCCGCGGCGACCAGCGCGGCGTCCGTGATGGACACCCGGTGGTGCGCCTCGTAGCGGTCCCGCAGGCCCTTGAGGATCTCGATGGTGTGCGGCAGCGACGGCTCGGCGACCTGGATCGGCTGGAAGCGGCGCTCCAGGGCCGCGTCCTTCTCCAGGTGCTTGCGGTACTCGTCGAGCGTCGTGGCACCGATGGTCTGCAGCTCGCCGCGGGCCAGCATGGGCTTGAGGATGCTGGCCGCGTCGATGGCGCCCTCGGCGGCGCCCGCGCCGACCAGGGTGTGCAGCTCGTCGATGAACAGGATGATGTCGCCGCGGGTGCGGATCTCCTTGAGGACCTTCTTCAGGCGCTCCTCGAAGTCACCGCGGTAGCGGGAGCCGGCGACCAGCGCACCCAGGTCGAGGGTGTAGAGGTGCTTGTCCTTGAGGGTCTCGGGCACCTCGCCCTTGACGATGGCCTGGGCCAGGCCCTCGACGACCGCCGTCTTGCCGACGCCGGGCTCGCCGATGAGGACCGGGTTGTTCTTGGTGCGGCGGGACAGCACCTGCATGACCCGCTCGATTTCCTTCTCGCGCCCGATGACCGGGTCGAGCTTGGTCTCCCGGGCGGCCTGCGTGAGGTTGCGGCCGAACTGGTCCAGGACGAGGGAGGTCGAGGGCGTGCCCTCGGCGGGGCCGCCGGCGGTGGCGGCCTCCTTGCCCTGGTAGCCGGAGAGCAGCTGGATGACCTGCTGCCGCACTCGGTTCAGATCGGCGCCCAGCTTCACGAGGACCTGGGCGGCGACGCCCTCGCCCTCGCGGATCAGGCCGAGCAGGATGTGCTCGGTGCCGATGTAGTTGTGGCCGAGCTGGAGGGCCTCGCGGAGCGACAGCTCCAGGACCTTCTTGGCACGGGGCGTGAAGGGGATGTGGCCGGACGGGGCCTGCTGGCCCTGGCCGATGATCTCCTCCACCTGCTGGCGGACCGCCTCGAGCGAAATGCCGAGGCTCTCCAGGGCCTTAGCGGCGACACCCTCACCCTCGTGGATCAGACCCAGGAGGATGTGTTCGGTGCCGATGTAGTTGTGGTTGAGCATCCGGGCTTCTTCCTGAGCCAGGACGACAACCCGCCGCGCACGGTCGGTGAACCTCTCGAACATCGTTAATCGCTCCTCAGAGCGGTCAGGCAGTAAGGGGTCGGTCCCCTCCCTGTCCTTCCGCATGCTAGTCCCGCAGGGCGGGACAGCTCATTCCAACTGCCGACACCCGTCCGGATCACCCCGCTCCGACGGGGAAATTTACTGCCGAACAGCTGACATCTGCTCCAACTCGATGGTGCGAGACGATGTTCCCGCAGGCCAGGCATATACGCATGCCGCCACTACGCCCGTGGCGAACGCGAGCCTTGCCGACACACCGCCCGCCGCCGGCCGAAGGCGGCGGCGAACTGCCGAGGGCGCCGGTCACAGCGTCTCTTCCCACTGAGACTGTCTTACCCGCCGCCACTGACACTCCATGCGGCGCGGCCCTTTTCCCTCCGCTACGGGCGAACACCCGCACCTCGCGGAATGCCTCCACACACCCTCCGCTATATACGGAACGCAACTCTCTGCCCACCCTCCGTAACCTTCCATGGGGGCGGCAGTTGCACCGGACATGGCCCGCGCACTCCCGCGACCCCGCTCCCCCTTCTCCGCCGTCCGCCGGTGGTACGAGGACGAGCTCGGCTGGCCGACCACCGGCACGGAGCCGGTGGAGCTGCTCACGGGGCTGCGCTTCGACGTCCTGGAGATGCCCGCGGACGCGGGGCGTGCGGTGCTGCGGCGGATGCCGTGCACCGGCCCGGTCGCGCTGCTGCGGTCCGCACCGGGCGGGAAACGGGCGGCGGATCGGCCGAAACTGCTCCTGCTGATCGCGGCCGGTGGCGCGGAGGAGCTGCCGGAAATCCTGGAATGGCTGGAGTGGGGCACGCTCGCGGGGGATCTCACGGCCCGCGGGGCCGGGGGCCGGATGCCTGCACCGGCGCCGCCCTCAGGGGGCCCGGCGGCCGGCGGCTGCGGCGCGCGGGAGGCCGCGGGATGGGTGCGGCCTCCCCGGCCTGGGTACGAGGCGGAAAATCGCCTGCCCACCACGGGGTTCGGGACAGGAATCGGGGACGGTGGGGGCGCCCCCGACCTCGTACGGCTCGTGAGCGCGGCGGCCACTGAGTGCCTCCGGGCCCGGTTGGTGCGTGCTCGTAATCGCCAATCGGATCGCGCGTACGGCGATCAGCCGTTGGCCTTCTCGAATGCCTCGCGAATGTCGGCGGGGACGCGGCCACGGTCATTCACGTTGTAGCCGTTCTCCTTCGCCCAGGCACGGATCTTCGCGGTGTCCGGGGAGCCGGCGGACGCCGCACGGGCCTTGCCGCGGCCGGCGGAACGGCCACCGGTCTTGCGGCCGGCCTTCACGAAGTCGGCCAGCGACTCGCGCAGCTTGTCCGCGTTGGCGTCGGAGAGGTCGATCTCGTAGGACTTACCGTCGAGAGCGAACGTGACGGTCTCGTGGGCCTCGCCACCGTCGAGGTCGTCGACAAGAAGAACCTGAACCTTCTGTGCCACCAGGATTCCCTTTCATCGAATGTGGATTACGACGGAAAGCAAACCGCTTTTCCGGGAAAAACACAAACCCTTGGGTAGGGTTCACTTGCCCACAGAGCGGGGAACGCATGCTTCCGCAGCCATGAGATAGGGGAGCGATTCGGACATAGAACGCTGATCACAGGTGCAGAAGCATGCGGCTGTTGCCCAGGGTGTTGGGCTTCACTCGTTCGAGGCCCAGGAACTCCGCAACGCCCTCGTCATAGGAACGCAGCAGTTCGCTGTAGACATCCCCGTCTACGGGAGTCTCGCCGATCTCCACGAAGCCGTGCTTGGCGAAGAAGTCGACTTCGAAGGTGAGGCAGAAAATTCGCCGCACTCCCAGCCACCGCGCGGTGGCGACCAGCTTGTCCAGGACCTGGTGGCCGACCCCGGTGCCCAGCACCCTCCGGTCCACCGCCAGGGTACGGACCTCGGCCAGGTCCTCCCACATGACGTGCAGTGCTCCGCAGCCGACGACCTCGGCGTCGGCGTCCCGCTCGGCCACCCAGAACTCCTGGATGTCCTCGTAAAGCGTGACGGTCGCTTTGTCGAGCAGGATCCCGTCGCGCACGTAGGCGTCGATGAGGCGACGTACGGCCGGTACATCGCTGGTCCGGGCCCGGCGGACGGTGAGCCCTTTTGAATGCGCTGGCATGCCCGGACGCTATCGCCCCTTGCCGCCGGCCCCCGCTCCGGGTTCATCTCCTTCGCCGGCCGGCGCTTCCTCGGCGGCTTCCGGCTGTTCTTCCCGGGCGCCTTCCCGGGCCGCCGGCTGTTCTTCCTCTGCGTCGGCGGGATCGTCGACCTGCACCATCCGCACGGCATCGCGGAGCGCATGCCGCTGTTCCGGCGACATCATGCCGAAGAAGGCCACCAGCGCGGCCGCGGGGTTGTCACTGGCGGACCACGCTTCGTTCATCAGTGCGGCCGAGTAGGCGGCGCGAGTGGAGACCGCCTCATATCGATAGGCGCGGCCTTCGGCTTCGCGGCGCACCCAGCCCTTCTGATGGAGGTTGTCCAATACGGTCATGACGGTGGTGTAGGCGATCGACCGTTCCTTCTGGAGATCCTCCAGAACTTCTCGAACGGTGACCGGGCGGTTCCACTCCCACACCCGCGTCATCACCGCGTCTTCCAGATCACCCAAGCGTCTCGGCACACAAGAAGAATAGTGGGAGATGTCGCGAATGCCGGTTGATCTCGTTGCGTTTGGTCCGGAAAAAGGAAGTACGGCCCGGGACGGGCAATCCCGGGCCGTACTGTGCGGGTGGTCCGCCGGAAATGGCGGAGGTTCAGGCGCCGAAGGGCTTGGGGTCCCGTCCGGCGGCCTCGGCGCGGGCGAACGCCTCGTCGACGGCCGCGTCCTCCTTCGACTTGTTCTGGCCGCCCTGGCTCTTGACCATCGTGACGATCAGGCAGGTGAAGGCAACGGCCATCACTACGGGCGGGAGCAGCGCGGCGACGTAATCCATGGCATGGGCCTCCTTCAAGGCGTGTGCCCGCGACGATACCCAGCCAGAGTACGCAGCGCTCAGGCGGTCCGGGTCTCCGGGGGCGGGGCGGGCTTCCGGCGGGGCGGGAAGACCTCACCGGGCGTAGGGATGGGGCGGTCGGGCCGTGGCGCCTTGGGGCGCGGCGCGGGCTTGGGCGGCTCCCGGCGGGGCTCCCTCCGGGGATCGCGCTTGGGTTCCGCGCCGGGTTCCGCGCCCGACTCCGCCCCGGAGTCCACCCCGCCGCGCGAGGCGGTGGCGGACGGCCGCGGCCGGCTGCCGGTGCGGCCGCCCGCCGGGGCGTCCGGGGAGGCGCCTGAGCGGCCGCCTGGCAGCGCGCGCAGGCGGGCCCGTACGGACTTGTCGGCCACTCGCTCGCAGTGCCGCAGCAGGGCGCTGCGGCGTTTGCGCTCGGTCTCGGCGGCGGGCCGGGCGAGCAGCGAGCGCAGTGCGGCGAGGTCGTCGGGGGCGGGGACGTGGCCGGCCGCCAGCGCCTCCTTGAGCCGGGTGAGATAGCCGGCGGCGGCACCGGGCAGGGCGTCGCGGTAGCGGGCGAGGTCGGCGAGCAGGAAGGCGCGCAGGCGGGCGCCTTCGCGGACCGCCTCGTCCACCGCCTCGGCCAGCCGGAGGTATTCCTGGACGTCCTGCGACGCGTCCGCGCCGGAGTCGCCCTGGGGCGCGGCGGAGGAGGTCGTCTGGAGGGCATGGGCGAGGGCGCGACGGAGCACACGCAACTCATCGGCGCCGAAGGCCATGCCGCCGCGGGATCCGTATGGCATTGGCATGGGGCGACTTTACGACCTATTCGGACAAAAGCCGCTTAATTCGCCACGCAATGGCGCGGCAGCGGGCCGCCTGTCACACGGGCGCGCCAGTACGCAACCGCCGCGCCCGTCCACCGCCGCCCCGTCACAGGCGCCCGACGTTCCGCTCGTACACCAGCCGCAGGCCGATCAGGGTCAGCCAGGGCTCGTGCTCGTCGATCACCGAGGACTCGCCGAGCACCATCGGGGCCAGCCCGCCCGTGGCGATCACCGTCACGTCGTCCGGGTCGTCGGCCAGTTCCCGGGCCATCCGCTGCACCACGCCGTCCACCTGGCCGGCGAAGCCGTAGAGGATGCCGGACTGCATCGCCTCGACGGTGTTCTTCCCGATGACGCTGCGCGGCCGGGCCAGCTCGATCTTGCGGAGCTGGGCGCCCTTGACCCCCAGGGCGTCGACGGAGATCTCGATACCGGGGGCGATCACCCCGCCCACGTACTCGCCGCGGGCGCTGACCGCGTCGAACGTGGTCGCTGTGCCGAAGTCGACGACGACGGCCGGGCCGCCGTACAGCTCGACGGCCGCCAGGGCGTTGATGATCCGGTCGGCGCCGACCTCCTTGGGGTTGTCCATGAGGATCGGCACGCCCGTCTTGACGCCCGGTTCCACCAGGACGGCCGGCACGTCCCCGTAGTAGCGGCGGGTGACCTCGCGCAGCTCGTGGAGCACCGAGGGGACGGTGGAGCAGATGGAGATGCCCTCGATGTTGTCGCCCAGGTCCTCCCCGAGCAGCGGGTGCATGCCCATCAGGCCCTGGAGGAGCACCGCCAGTTCGTCGGCGGTGCGCCGGGCGTCGGTGGAGATCCGCCAGTGCTCGACGATCTCCTCGCCGTCGAACAGGCCGAGGACGGTATGGGTGTTGCCTACGTCGATGGTCAGCAGCATGGTCCGCGCCGCCTCCGGTTCACGTCGCGCACGAAGGGCTCGCCCGGGGTGGTGGGCGGGGAGACGGGTGGGCCTCCGAGGATGGTCGGCAGCATGGGGGTCAGCGGCTCTCGTCGTCGTGGGCGGCGGCCCGGGGGCCGGCCGGCTCGTCGCTCTCGCGCAGGTCCAGGCCGATGTCGAGGACCCGGGCGGAGTGGGTGAGCGCGCCCACCGCGAGGTAGTCGATGCCGGTCTCCGCGTACGCGCGGGCGTTGTCGAGGGTGAGCCGGCCCGAGGACTCCAGCATCGCGCGGCCGGCGACCAGTTCCACGGCCTCCCGGGTCTGCTCGGGCGTGAAGTTGTCCAGCAGGATCAGGTCGGCGCCCTCGGCGAGGATCGGCGGGATCTGGTCGAGCCGGTCGACCTCCACCTCGATGGGCACGCCGGGGAACTCGTCGCGTACGGCCGTGAACGCCTCGGCGACGCCGCCCGCCGCCACGACGTGGTTGTCCTTGATGAGCGCCGCGTCGCACAGCGACATCCGGTGGTTGACGCCGCCGCCGCAGCGCACCGCGTACTTCTCCAGGGCGCGCAGGCCCGGCGTCGTCTTACGGGTGTCGCGGACGTTGGCCTTGGTGCCTTCGAGGACGTCGGCCCAGGCGCGGGTCAGAGTGGCGATCCCGGACAGCCGGCCCAGGAGGTTCAGCGCACTGCGCTCGGCGGTGAGCAGGTCACGGGTCCGGGTGGTGACGGACAGCAGCTTCTGGCCGGCCACGACCCGCTCGCCGTCCTCCACGTGCCGCTCGACCGCGAACTCGTCGGTGCACACCACCGACAGCACCGCCTCGGCGATCCGCAGCCCGGCGATCGTGCCGTCCTCACGGGCGGTGAAGTCCCCGGTGGCGACGGCGTCTTCGGGGACGGTCGCCACGGTGGTGACGTCCACGCCCTGATCGAGGTCCTCCTCGATGGCCATGTGCGCGATGTCCTCCACCTGGACGGGGTCCAGGCCGGCGGCCACCAGGAGCGCGGCCAGGTCCGGGTCGAGGCCGCAGGTCATCGGGTCCAGCTCGTAGGCGTCGCCGTCGCCGGCGGCGCACCCGCAGGCGTCGCCGCAGCCGCCGCCTTCGGAGAGAGCGCCGGGCCGGCCGATCTGGAGGAGGGGGAGGTCGGGGGTGCTGCTCACGGGGTGCGCTCCGTATCGGGAAGGGGGGCGGACTGAGGGGCGGGGCCGGCGGTCGGCGGGAAGCCGGCGGTCTCGGTGGTGCGGACACCCAGGGTGCGGTCGGCACCGAGGGTGATGCGGAAGTGCCGTCGCCAGGAGGCATCGTCGCGGTCGGGGTGGTCCTCGCGCCAATGGCAGCCGCGGGTCTCCTCGCGGCGCCGCGCGGCGGCGACCAGGACCCGGGCGACGCACAGCAGGTTGGTGGCCTCCCAGGCTTCCACACCCGGCTCGGGGGCCTTGACAGATGCGGGAGCGGGGTCCGAGGCGGCCTCGACGGCCTCCCGGTGGAGCCGGTCGAGGTCGTCGGCGGCCCGGGCGAGGCTGGCCGCGCTGCGCAGCACACCGGCGCCGGCGGTCATGATCCGCTGGACGGCGGTGCGGGCCTCGGGCACCAGGAGGGGCAGCGGGGCGCGGGCCTCCACCGGGGCGGCGGCCGGGGCCGGCGCCCCGGTGGAGGCGATGTCCTCGGCGATCCGCTCCGCGAACACCAGGCCCTCCAGCAGGGAGTTGGAGGCCAGCCGGTTGGCGCCGTGCACACCGGTGCAGGCCACCTCGCCGCACGCGTACAGGCCGGGGACGGTGGTCCGCCCGTACAGGTCGGTGCGGACGCCGCCGGAGGCGTAGTGGGCCGCCGGGGCGACCGGGATCGGCTCGGTGACCGGGTCGATGCCGTGCGCCCGGCAGGCGGCCAGGATGGTCGGGAAGCGGTGCTCCCACATCTCGGCGCCGAAGTGGCGGGCGTCCAGGTACATGTGCTCGGTGCCCTGCTCCTGGGCGCGGCGCATGATCGCCTTGGCCACGATGTCGCGCGGGGCCAGCTCGGCGAGTTCGTGCTGTCCGACCATGAAACGGGTGCCGTCCGCGTCGACCAGGTGGGCGCCCTCGCCGCGCACCGCCTCGGAGATCAGCGGCTGTTGGCCCTCGGCGTCCGGCCCCAGGTAGAGCACCGTCGGGTGGAACTGGACGAATTCAAGGTCCGAGATCTCGGCGCCGGCGCGCAGCGCCAGGGCCACCCCGTCGCCGGTGGAGACGGCCGGGTTGGTGGTCGCGGAGAACACCTGGCCCATGCCCCCGGTGGCGAGCACCACCGCCGGTGCGTGGACGGCACCGACGCCGTCGTGCTGGCCCTCCCCCATGACGTGCAGGGTGACGCCGGCGGTGCGGCCCTCGGCGTCCGTGAGGAGGTCGAGGACCAGGGCGTTCTCGATGGTGCGGAGTCCGGCGGCGCGGACCGCGGCGACCAGTGCACGGGAGATCTCCGCCCCGGTGGCGTCGCCGCCGGCGTGCGCGATCCGGCGGCGGTGGTGGCCGCCCTCCCTAGTGAGTGCAATCTCCTCGCCCCCGGGGGCGGTGTCGAAGCGGGCGCCGGCCGCGATCAGCCGATGGACGGCGGCCGGGCCCTCGGTGACCAGGGTCCGCACGGCCTCCTCGTCGCACAGTCCGGCGCCCGCGACGAGGGTGTCGGCCAGGTGCTGCTCGGGGCTGTCGCCGTCCCCCAGGGCCGCGGCTATCCCCCCCTGTGCCCAACGGGTGGAGCCGTCGTCGAGCCGGGCCTTGGTGACGACGACGGTCCGGCGGCCGGCGGCGGCGCAGCGCAGCGCGGCGGTCAGCCCGGCGACGCCGGAGCCCACCACGACGACGTCGGCCGTGATGGACCATCCGGGGGCGGGGGCGCTGAGACGTATGCCGGCGGGGCCGGCGGCGGTTCCGGTAGCGGTCATCGGGTCGCTCCGAGGGGGCCTGGGGGTGGGGTGGACTTCCTGGTCTTCCGTGTGGCGCCGGAGGCGGGCCCGGTGGCGGGCCGGCCCTGCGGACCGGTGTGCCGTCCCTGGGCGGTGTCCGGGTGCGGGGCCGGGCTCGCGGTGAACACGAGCCGGATGTTGTCGATGAGCCGGGTGGTGCCGACCTTGGCGGCCACCGCGAGGATCGCCTCGCCCTCGAACCCGTCCGGGACCTCGGTGAAGTCCCGGGGGTCGATCAGGGCCAGGTAGTCCAGGTGCAGCGGTGGTTCCAGGTGGGCGGCGTCCTCCAGGACGGCGCCGGCCGCGGCTCTGGCCACGGACGGGCCGTGCGGCGGGCCCGCGGCGGCGTAGGCGACGGCGTGCGCGTCGGCGGCCGCCCGGTCCTCCCCGAGGGCGGCCAGCGCCGCGGAGCGGTCCTGTACGGGGTGCCCGGTGGAGGCGGCGCGGGCGCGCAGCGCCTCTTCGGCGGTGAGCCGGTCGCGGGCCGCGAAGAGCGCCGCGGACAGGGCGAGCGCGGTGCGCCGCTCCGGGCCGGACAGATAGCGGTTGCGGCTGGAGAGGGCCAGTCCGTCGGCCTCCCGGACCGTGGGGACGCCGACGATCTCGACCGGGAAATTCAGGTCGGCGGCCATCCGCCTGATCACGGCGAGCTGCTGGGCGTCCTTCTCCCCGAAGAACGCCAGGTCCGGCGCCGTCAGATGGAGCAGCTTGGCGACGACGGTGAGCACCCCGTCGAAGTGGCCGGGGCGGCTGGCGCCTTCCAGGACGGTGCCCATGGGGCCCGCGGAAATACGGACCTGCGGCTCCCCGCCCGGATAGACCTCGTCGGCCGACGGCGCGAAGACGGCGTCCGCGCCCGCTCGGTCGGCCAGCACCACGTCCTCGTCCAGGGTCCGCGGGTACCGGTCGAGATCCTCGCCCGCCCCGAACTGCAGCGGGTTGACGAACACCGTGACCACGACCTGGCCCTGCGGCCCCACCCGCTCCCGGGCGGCCCTGACCAGGGCGGCGTGCCCCTCGTGCAACGCACCCATGGTCATGACGACGGCCCGTGCACCGCCGCCGCGCGGCAGCGCCCGCAGGTCGGTGGCGGTGCGCACGAGCCGGGGCCCGGACGCGGCTCGGGAGGCGTCCGGGGCCGGATTGACGGGGGAGGAGGTCATGAGTCGCCTCCGTGGGGGCCGGGGTTGGGGGAGCCGGAGGGGCCGGGGGTGCCGGGGTCGTTGTCCGGAGTGTCCGGGGATGTTGGGGGGTTGGGCGTGCCTGAGGTGTCTTCGGTGCCCGGGGTGTCTTCGGTGCCTGGGGTGGCCGGTGTGTCAGGGGCATCGATGTCGTCGGGGGTGTCGACGTCGTGGGGGGCGTCGTGCTCACGCTCGTCCTCGGTGGAGGGCGTGGCGGAGGACGTGGCGGAGGACGGCCGCTCTCCGGCGGTCGTGGCCTGGCCGGCAGCGGATCGTCCGGCGTCGGCGCCGTCGGGAGCCGGCCCGGCGAGCACGTCCAGCAACTCCGCGGCCGGCTCCGGCTTCAGGAGGCCGTGTGACAGTGCCCGGTCGGCCGTCATACGAGCCATGGCGAGATAGCCGGCGACGGCCTGAGGGGCGTGCTTGCGCAGCTCCGCCACGTGGACCGCGACGGTGCCCGCGTCGCCCCGGGCGACCGGGCCCGTCAGGGCGGCGTCACCGGACCGCAGCGCGTTGTCCAGGGCCGCGCCGAGCAGCGGGCCGAGCATCCGGTCCGGGGCCCGCACACCGGCCTTCGCCAGCAGTTCCTTGGCCTGCGCCACCAGGGTGACCAGGTAGTTCGCGCCGATCGCGAGCGCCGCGTGATACAGCGGACGATCGGATTCCGCGATCCACTCGGGCTCCCCGCCCATCTCGATGACCAGTGCCTCCGCGGCCATCCGCAGCTCCTCGGGCGCGGTCACCCCGAACGGGCAGCCAGCCAGCCGCTGCACGTCCACGGACGTACCGGTGAACGTCATCGCCGGGTGCAGGGCCAGCGGCAGCGCACCGGCCCGGGTGGCCGGCTCCAGCACCGCCGTCCCGAAACGGCCGGAGGTGTGCACCAGCAGCTGGCCCGGCCGTACGGCACCGGTCTCGGCGAGTCCGCTCACCAGGTCGGCCAGGGCGTCGTCGGGGACGGTCAGCAGCACGAGGTCCGCACGGGCGAGCACCTCGGCCGGGGGGACCAGCGGGACACCGGGCAGCAGCTCGCCTGCCCGCCGGCGGGAGGCGTCGGAGACCCCCGAGACGGCCACCGGGCGGTGGCCGGCGAGCTGCAGCGACGCGGCGAGCGCGGGGCCGACGCGGCCTGCCCCGACGACTCCGACGGTGAGCCGGGCGGGCCGGTCCTGGGCCTCGATGGAGGAATGTTGGTTCACGCGGCGACGGCCTTCCGTTCCAGTCCGCGAGGGGTACCGGACGATTCGTCGCCATGCTACGCGAGGAGGCCCCGCCGCCCTGAGAGCTGTGCGGAGGGTGAGACGAGGGTCTCGGAGCCGAACCGGAACGCCGGAACACCCCGCTCCGGCTCGATTCGGAGAGTTATCCACAGGGCTCGCGGCGGCGGCCGCGGCGGGGTGATGATCGATGCCACAGCCCGCGCGGACGGCGCGGGGCGACGCTGAGGCGGGGGATCATGACCGAGGCCGGGAAGCACACAGCAGAGGCCGGAAAGCAGCTGGCCGAGGACGGGAAGCTGCCGGGCGCGGGCAGCGAGCGGACGGGGTCCGGGGGCGGCAACGGGGTCGGGACCGTGGCCGGAGCCAGAGCCGGGGCCCGGGCGGGGTCGGGGTCGGGGTCGGGGTCCGAGGAAAGGGCCGACGCCGCGAACACCGCGGACACCGCCGACGCCGCCGACACGACGGACGGCGACCAGGCGGACAAGAAGGACGAGGCGGACGGGACGGACGACCGGGCGCGGCGGTTCGCCGCCTACCGGGGGTCGCTGCGGACGCTGTGCGGCCGCCCACCGGAGACCATCGCCGAGCAACTGTCCCGTCTGACCGCCGACGCCCCCGGCGTGTACGACCTCGACGACTGGACGGACTTCTACGGCAACGACAACGGCATCGTCGGCGAACTGGAGCGCCGGACGGCCGAGGCCCTGGGCACCGCCGCCGCGGTGTTCTTCCCGACGGGCACGATGGCGCAGCAGGTGGCCCTGCGCTGCTGGGCGGGCCGCACGGGCAACGCGACGGTCGCCGGCCATCCGCTGTCCCATCTGGAGGTGCACGAGCGCGACGCCTACGCGGTCGTCAGCGGATTGCGCATGGTGCATCCGACGAGCGCCCCGCGTCTGCCGACGGCCGCCGAGATCTACGACCTCCAGGAGCCGTTCGGCACCCTCGCCCTCGAACTCCCGCTGCGCGACGCCGGATACGTCCTCCCCAGCTGGGAGGAGCTGGAGTCGACGGTGGCCGCGGCGCGGGAACTGGACGCGGTGGTGCACTTCGACGGCGCCCGACTCTGGGAAACCGGCCCGCACTTCGGCAGGTCGCTCCCGGAGATCGCCGCCCTCGCGGACAGCGTCTATGTCTCCTTCTACAAATCGCTGAACGGCATGGCGGGCGCCGCGCTGGCGGGCACCGAGGAGTTCGTCGCGGAGGCCCGGGCCTGGCGCCACCGCTACGGCGGCCAGCTGTTCCAGCAGTGGCCGATCGCGCTCGCCGCCCTGGTCGGGCTGGACCGCGAGCTGCCCCGGTTGCCGGCGTATGCGGCCCACGCCAAGGTCGTCGCCCGGGCATTGCGGGAGGGACTGGCGCAGGCGGGCGTGCCGTGGTTCCGCGTGCACCCCGAGGAGCCGCACACCCACGAGTTCCAGGTATGGCTGCCCCACCCGCCGGAGGTTCTGAACGAGGCCGGCACCCGTCAGGCCGAAGAGACCCGGACGACGCTCTTCCGCAAGTGGTACGAGCCGACCCCGGGCGGCCCGCCGAGTGTGGCGATGACGGAGGTGACGATCACCTCCCTGGCACTCGAATGGACCGCGGAGGACATACGCACGGCAGTGGGCGACTTCGTCCGGCGCATCGAGGAGTGATCTGAATCGAGGGGTGAGGTGAATCGAGGGGTGAGGGCGCCTGCCCGTGCCGGCACGCGCCGCCGCCATCCGTCCAGCCGGACGGGCCCGGCGTAGCGGGGCCCTGCCGGAGATGCGCTGTGGGGCGTTCGAGTGCGGCCGGTGTCTGGGGCGGGCGGGGCTCAGGTGCAGGGCGTTCCTGCGTGGTGCTTGTTCTTGGGCGCGACGTGGGGCGTTTCGGGGGTGGGGTGGGCAGGGGCGGGGTGGGAGGGGGCGGGGGCGGGGCGGGAGGGGGCGGCAGGGCCGGCGTTCGAGATTCCGAAGCCGCGGCCGAACCATGCCGCCCCCCTGCGGGCGAGCCGTCCCTTACGTCCCCACCAGCGTTCCGCGGGGTCGGTGACCACCGCCTGGAAGCGGCGCCACTGCCGGATCTCGCGGGCGGTGCGGACGATGGCCGCGTCCGGGATGGGCGGAGCGACCTCGCCTCGCTGGGCGGCGCGGTAGCTGTCGAGGAGGTGCTGCTGCATGGCGTTCATGGCTCTCACTCTGGGGCGGCCGGGCCGCCTCTGGCGCGTCGATTGACGAGAGCCGTCAATCGACGACACCGCAGGTCACGGCCTCGCGCATGATGGGGACATGGCCAACGTCATCGACATCACCGGGCTGCCGCCGGAGCGCCTCGTCTTCGCGCCCTCGCCGCTGGCCGAGCTGAGTGCGGCGCTGCACGCGCTGTCCGAGCCGGGCCACCACCCGGGCCTGCACGGCTGGGTCACCGCGACCAACTCCGGACTGAAGACCGACCTCGCCGACCGGCTGTGCGAGGCGGACTTCCTGTGGCGGTCCGCCCGCTCCGACATCCTGCTGCCCGCCCGCCCCGGGGCGTCGCTGGCAGAGGAGCTGGACCAGCTGGACCAGATCGACGACGAGCGGTTCGTGGCCGCCTTCTTCGAGATCAGCTGCTCGCCCCGGTACACCCGCCCCACGCCGTCGCCCCTCGTCGACGCCGGTGAACGGGCGCGCGTACGGGAGATGGCGGCGGCCCGCGGCCCGCGCCAAGCAGCCTTCACGGACCGGATGTTGACCGACCCCGACGGCCTGCGGGTGTGGCTGCGCCGTCTGTTCCAGGACTGCGAGGACGCCTTCTTCGGGGACATCTGGCGGCGGGTGGGCATCCAACTGGCCGCCGACGCCCGTCACAAGACCGAACTGCTGCGCCGCAAGGGCCTGGCCGAGACGCTGACCGCGACCTCGCGGGCGTTGACGCTGGACGAGGCGCAGGACGGCAGCGGCACCACCCGGATCCTGGTCGACAAGCTGGCCGGCGGGCGCACGACGGCCTTCGCCGACCCCGCCGACCCCGGGGTCACCTTCCTGCCGACGTCGTTCGGCTGGCCGCACCTGCTGTTCAGCCACGCCCCCGGCTGGCGTCCGGTGTTCCAATACCCGGTCGCCAGCCCGGAGTTGCCCGCGCACGCCACGCTGGAACTCGTCCAGCAGCGGCTGGAGGCGCTCGGCCACCCGATGCGGATGCGGCTGTGCCGCACTCTCTCGCGCGGGCCGCACACGACGGGCGAGTTGGCGACCACGTTCGGCATCACGGCACCGGAGGTGTCGCGGCATATCGCGGTGCTGAAGAAGGCGGGACTGCTGCAGACCCGGCGGCGCGGGCGTTACGTCCTCCACCAGCTGGATCTCCAGGTGGTGGCCCGGCTGGGCAGCGACTTCCTGGAGGGCGTGCTGCGCTGAGGGGTGGGGCCGGGCGGACAGACCGGCAGCCCGTCAGGCCAACAGGCCAACAGGCCAACAGGCCGGGAGACCTAGCGGGAGCCGTAGAGGCCGCAGGAGCGTAAGCGGCGCAAGGCGGAGCCTGTAGGAGCACAGGAAGAGCGGGCGCACCGGACGGCCGTCCGGCGGCCTGTCACCGCTGGACGGCCTGCCGCTGGCCGCCGCGGCCGCCGCGCCCACCCGTCGACTGCCTCCCCCGGCCTGATGCGACGCGCTACGCCCCGGCGCCCCCGGCCCGGACCAGCCCCGTCTCATAGGCGAGCACCACCGCCTGGACCCGGTCCCGCAGGCTCAACTTCGTGAGGATCCGGCCCACATGGGTCTTGACCGTGGCCTCGGACAGCACCAGCCGCGCCGCGATCTCACCGTTCGACAGCCCCTGCGCGACGAGCAGCAGCACCTCGCGCTCGCGCTCGGTCAGCCGCTCCAGCTCGGGCCGCCCGGGCTCGCCGCCGGTGGTGGGCAGCATGGGCGTGAAGCGGTCCAGGAGGCGGCGGGTGGTGGACGGGGCGACCACCGCGTCCCCGCTGTGCACCGCCCGGATCGCGGCGAGGAGTTCGTTCGGCGGGACGTCCTTGAGCATGAAGCCGCTGGCCCCGGCCTTGAGCGCGGAGAAGGCGTACTCGTCCAGGTCGAAGGTGGTCAGGATGAGCACCTTCGGGGCGCCCTCCGGTTGACCGCCCCCGCAGATCCGGCGGGTCGCCTCGACGCCGTCGAGCTGTGGCATCCGGACGTCCATGAGGATCACGTCCACCTCGGTGGAACGCAGCACCTCCAGGGCCTCCGCTCCGTTACCGGCCTCGGCGACGACCTCCATGTCGGGTTGTGCGGCCAGCACCATCCGGAAGCCGGTGCGCAGCAGCACCTGGTCGTCGACGAGCATCACGCGGATGGTCATGGCAGGGGGATCCCTTCACGGGTCGGCGGGGACGGCGGGGCCGACGGGGTCGGCTGGGACGGTGGGAACAGTTGGAGCAGCTGGTGCCGTAGAGGCAGCTGGCGCCATTGGGACAGTTGGACCGGTTGGAGCCGTTGGAGCGGTTGGGGCGAACGCGTCTGGGGCGAACAATGCCAGAGCGGGCGGGTCCGGGGCGGCCGGCCGCGACGGCCCGTGCCCCGAGCGAACCGAGACGCGACACGGCCAGAACAGCCGGCCCCCGCCCCAGGCACCACCCTGGCCCCGGCCCCGCCCGCCCGAGACTCCGTGCACCCGACGCCACCGGCCCTCGGCGAGGGCCGGCCGCTCACCGCTCCGCCTTGAGCGGCAGTACGGCGTTGACCCGGAATCCGCCGCCCGGGCGGGGGCCGGCGTCGAGGATTCCGCCGACCATGCCCACCCGCTCGCGCATGCCGATCAGGCCGTGGCCGAGCCCGTCGGCGCCGCCCGCCTCGTAGAGCTCGTGCTGCGCGCCCCGGCCGTCGTCCTCGACGAGCAGATCGAGGTCGTCGTCCCGGTAGGTCAGGCGGACGGTGGCGCTGACGCCGGGGCCGCCGTGCTTGCGGGTGTTGGTCAGCGCCTCCTGGACGATGCGGTACGCGGTCAGCTCGACGCTGCTGGGCAGCGGGCGCGGCTCGCCGACGACCCGGAAGTCGACCGGCAGTCCCGCGCCCCGGACCTGGTCTATGAGGTCGGCGAGCTGCTCGACGCCGGGCTGGGGCACGTAATCCTCGCCCTCGGCCTGCTCGCCGGTGCGCAGCACGCCCAGCAGCCGGCGCATCTCGGCGAGCGCCTGCCGGCCCGTGCCGGAGATCGTCTCCAGCGCCTGCCGGGCCTGGTCGGGCGCGGCGTCGAGGACATACGCGGCGCCGTCGGCCTGGACGACCATCACCGAGACGTTGTGCGCGACGACGTCGTGCAGCTCGCGGGCGATCCGGGCGCGCTCGGCCGCGACCGCGATCCGGGACTGGGCCTCGCGCTCCTTCTCCAGGCGGGTGGCCTTCTCCTCCAGCTGTGCCCAGTAGGCCCGGCGGGTGCGGATCGAGTCGCCGAGCACCCAGGCCAGTACGAACGGCACGGTGAGCAGCACCATGAAGAAGATCACGGCCCAGAGCGGCATGTGGACGGGGCTGTCCCGGAAGCGGAGTTGGGACAGACCGGGGCCGATCAGCGCGCTGGCCAGCGCGAGGCGTGAGGCCCAGCGGCGGGCCGAGGTCTCGGAGGCGACGGTGTAGACGATCACCATCATCGAGAAGTCGCCGGGGTTGGGCGGGACGTTCATGATCAGCTGGCCCACGCCGAGGGCGATGGTCAGCAGCAGCATCTTGACCGGGTACTTCCGGCGCAGGGCGATGACCAGGCACAGGCCGATGCCGAAGAGCAGGCCGACGACCTTGCCCTCGAGGCCCGGCCGGGAGATGACCCACAACCCGGTGATCCCGAAGAGGAGGAAAGCCCAGAAGCTGTCCACTCCCGTCGGGTGCCGGCGGAGGAAGTCATAGAGGCGCTGCACGTAACCCAGCGTAGGGAGCGCGAGGAGGCAGAAGAGTCAACCGGAGGGGCGATCCTCTTCAACAGGGCCTACTCCGCTAGGTGGAGGCGGTCTGCGCCGATTGTGTCGACCCTGGGGTCGATCCGTGGTCACGCGGCCCCGGCGGGCCCGTGCCGTCCCGCCGGGATACGCCCCCGACCAGGGGTTTCCTCCCTGACTCGGCTCATACCGCAGGCCGACCGCCGCACCACGGGTCGACGCCCGGAGCCGCCGGCCGCCCCGTACGGGAGGTGCCTGCGTCCGCATACGCTCCGCGCCGGCCCCCGTACCGTGGTGCCCGTGACGACAGAGGGACAGGGGCCGGGACAGGGGCAGGGACGCGGTTCAGCGGCGAACGAGCACCAGCAGGCCCGACGCGAGCCGGCCGACGCCCACCGCCCGGCCGACCCAGCCGCCGGCACCACGCCCGCCAAGCCCACCGCGCCCACCACACCCGCCCAACCGGCTCCCCCCAGCGCCTCCACCCCCGCCGCCCGCCACTCCCCCTGGCGCGGCTGGCAGGAGGCGGCCGAGCAGGCGCTCTACGGCCCGGACGGCTTCTACACCCGCCCCGGCGGCCCCGGCCCCGCCGGCCACTTCCGCACCTCCGTCCACGTCTCCCCGCTGTACGCCGGCGCCGTCGCCACCCTCCTCCGCCGGGTCGACGCCGCCCTCGGGCACCCGGACGAGCTGGCCCTGGTGGACGTCGGCGCGGGCCGCGGCGAGCTGTTGACCGGAGTGCTGGCGGCCCTCCCCGAGGAGGTTGCCGGACGCCTGCGCCCGTATGCCGTCGAACGCGCCGAGCGCCCCGAGGGACTCGACCCCCGCATCGCCTGGCGCGCCGATCTGCCCGCGCCGGGCTCGCTCACCGGCCTGCTCTTCGCCAACGAATGGCTCGACAACGTCCCGCTGGACATCGTCGAGACGGACGCCGACGGGGTACCGCGCCGGGTCCTAGTGCGGGCCGACGGCACGGAACGGCTCGGTCCGCCGGTCGACGGCCCGGACGCGGCGTGGCTCGCCCGCTGGTGGCCGCGCGCCGCGCCGGACGCCGCCGGCGACCCCGTACCCGGGCTGCGCGCCGAGATCGGCCGCCCCCGGGACGCCGCCTGGGCGCGTGCCCGCCGCACCCTGCGCGCCGGGCTCGCGGTCGCCGTCGACTACGCCCACCGGCGCGCCGACCGGCCGCCCTTCGGCACCCTCACCGGCTTCCGCGCGGGCCGCGAGGTCCCGCCCGTCCCGGACGGCAGCTGCGACCTCACCGCGCACGTCGCGCTGGACGCCTGTGCCGGTCCGGGCGCCGAGCAGCTGACCCAGCGCGCCGCGCTGCACGCCCTCGGGGTGACCGGCCGCCGCCCGCCGCTCTCCCTGGCCACGACCGACCCGGCCGGCTACGTACGCGCGCTCGGCGCGGCCGGTGACGCGGCGGAACTGACCGATCCGGCGGGCCTGGGCGCCTTCGGCTGGCTGCTGGAGCCGGTCGGCGGCACCGCCTGCGCCGAACTGCTCGCCGCCGGCGCCGAGAGCGCCACCGGCAGCAGCTCCGGCAGCGCCGCCGACTGACGCCCCCGAACGCGACGCCACCACGCCCCGGTGGCCCGGTGGCCCGGCCCACGCTGGGACCGCCACCACAGCCCACCGGCACGGCCCGCCCCTCGGGCCCGGCCCCCGTTTCACACCACGGCCGCCCCCGTTCCACACCACGGACCGCACCGCTCCGTAGCGTCCCGTCCTGCGACACTGTCCCCATGACGGAGACGACGGTCGGCATCGGCGGCGCGGCGGAGAGCACCGACATGGTGCTGAACATCGGCCCGCAGCATCCCTCCACGCACGGCGTGCTGCGGCTGCGCCTCGTCCTGGACGGCGAGCGCATCCGGCAGGCCGAGCCGGTGATCGGCTATATGCACCGCGGCGCGGAGAAGCTCTTCGAGGCCCGCGACTACCGCCAGATCATCATGCTCGCCAACCGCCACGACTGGCTGTCGGCGTTCTCCAACGAGCTGGGTGTGGTGATCGGCGTCGAGCGGATGCTGGGCATGGAGGTGCCCGAGCGCGCGGTGTGGATGCGCACGCTGCTCGCCGAGCTGAACCGCGTCCTGAACCACCTGATGTTCCTCGGCTCGTACCCGCTGGAGCTCGGCGGGATCACCCCGGTCTTCCACGCGTTCCGGGAGCGCGAGGAGCTCCAGACCGTCATGGAGGAGATCTCCGGCGGCCGGATGCACTACATGTTCAACCGGGTCGGCGGCCTCAAGGAGGACCTGCCCGCCGGCTGGCTCGGCCGGGCCCGGCAGGCCGTCGCCGACGTCCGCTCCCGTATGGACGTCTTCGACAATCTCGTCCTGGGGAACGAGATCTTCCGCGGCCGCACCCGGGGCGTCGGTGTGCTGACCCGTGAAGCGGTGCACGCCTACGGCGTCTCCGGGCCGATCGCCCGCGCGTCCGGCGTCGACTTCGACCTGCGGCGCGACGAGCCGTATCTCGCGTACGGCGAGCTGGAGTCCACGCTCAAGGTCGTCACCAGGGAGGAGGGCGACTGCCTGGCCCGCTTCGAGTGCCTGCTGGAGCAGACGCACAACTCCCTCGACCTCGCGGACGCCTGCCTGGACCGGATCGCGGAGCTGCCGCCCGGCCCGATCAACCAGCGGCTGCCGAAGGTCCTCAAGGCCCCCGAGGGCACGACCTACGCCTGGACCGAGAACCCGCTCGGCATCAACGGCTACTACCTGGTCTCCAAGGGCGAGAAGACCCCGTACCGCCTGAAGTTGCGCTCCGCGTCGTACAACAACATCCAGGTGCTGACGGAGCTGCTGCCGGGGACCCTGGTCGCCGACATGGTCGCCATCCTGGGCTCGATGTTCTTCGTGGTCGGCGACATCGACAAGTAGGCGGGGAGGCGCCCGTCCGTCCACAGGCTGTGGACGGACGGGCGCCTCCCCGCCGCTCGCTACGTTCTGCCGCCTCCCGGCGTTCAGGAGATGGCGCTGCGCAGTTCGGCGAGGTCGAGCTGCTCGGTCTCGTCGTGCGCGGTCAGGTCGATGACCTCGCCGGCGCCGTGCGTCGTCTCCCCGTCGGCGACGACCGCGCCGCCGGGCGCCTCGTCATCGCCGGAGGTCTCCTCACCGGATGCCTCGCGCCCGTGTATGCCGCCGTGCTCGGCGTCCTCGGAGCCCCCGGAGCCCCCGGAGTCCCGGGAGTCGGAGCCCTCAGCGCCCGCGCTCTCCGTACGCGCCGCGCGGGCGTCCGTACGAGCCTCGATGCGGGCCTCCGTACGGGCCTTGGCGCGCGCCGACTGCTCGGCGACCGCCTCGTCACCGACGACGTCCGCCAGGTCCTCCTCCATCGGGGCGGGCAGCTCGTTGCGGGGGACGGTGGCGTTGCCGAAGAAGTCGAAGCCGCCCAGCGTGCGGGGCACGGACGGGCGGGCCGGGGCGATCGCTGCGGCGGCCGGCACCGGGCGGAGCGCGGATCCGCCCACCCCCTGCGCGGCGGCCGCCCCGGGCTTCCCCGGGCCGGTCGCCCCGGGTTCCTCCTGAGCGCCGGTGTCGGGCCGGCCGGCGGCCTGTGCGGCGGCGCGCTGCCGGGCGGCGTTGCGGGCCAGCTCGCGCAGCGCGCGGTCCGCCTCCGCGAACGTGGCGGTGGGACGGGCCCCGGCCGCGCCGTCCGTCGTCCTGGCGTCCGCCTTCCCGGCATCCGGCACCGGGCGCCCGCCGCCGGGTGCCGGCTCGCGGCGGGCCGGTACGAGCCCGCCGTCGGCGCCCGGCTGCCCGGCCTCGATGGCGAGCAGCCGGCGGCCCTCCAGGGCGCTGGCCCGCTCGGTCTCGGCGTTGGCGTAGCGGCGCAGCAGAGCGGCGTGCTCGCTGCGCAGCCGGGCGAGTTCGGCGCGCTTGGCGCGGAGCTTGGTGTCCAGGGCGGCGCGGATCTCGCGCGACTCCTCGACGTCCGTCTCCAGTTCGGCGATCCGCTCCTCGGTGCGCCACTCGTCGCGCGCCCGGGCCCGGGTCAGCTCGGCGACGCGTTTGCCGGCCTTGCGGTCCCAGGTCCGCAGCAGGACGGCGCCGGTGACCGCGGCGGCCGCGGCACCGGCGGCGAGCACCCGTTGCACGAGGTCGTCGCCGACGAACCACGCGCCCGTGGCACAGGCAATTGACGCACCGGCGACCGTCGATGGAGGAAGCAGCCGGTGGAGGGGTGGGGAATGGCGGTGGCGTCCTCGTGGCATGGCCAGAAACTTACCGTGCGTGCGAGACCTATGGGGCCTCGCCTACGGATCCGTTCCCCGCTGGTTACTTCTTGACCAACCCCTTGGACTCCAAATATGCCTGCGCCACATCGGCGGGCTTCAAGCGCTCGGCATCGACCTTGCGGTTCAAGTTGATCAAGTCCTCGGTGGTGAGCACCTTCGTGATCTTGTTGAGTGCGGCCTCGACCTCCTTGTCGCCGGCGCTCTTGGCATTCAGCACCGGCAGCACATTGTCGGCGTTCTGCAGCTTCTTGTCGTCCTGGAGAAGCACCAGACCGAAGTTGTCGAGAGTGGCGTCCGTGGTCGTGGTCAGCACGAGCTGGTCGGTGCCGTCCTTGACCGCCTGCTTGGCCTGCGGGGTCCCCACGCCCTTGGGGTCGATGCCCGCGACGGCGATGCCGTAGGTCTTCTGCAGACCCGGCTTGCAGAACACCCGCGTCTCGCACTCCTCCCCCGCGGCGAGTTTGACCTTCTGTCGAGAACGGCCCAGGTCGGAGAGTGTCCGGAGCTTGTTCTTGGCAGCGAATTCCTTGGTCACCGCGAAGGCGTTCTGGTCGGTGGCCGCGCCTGCCGGGAGCACCTTCAGTCCGCGCGGCTCGGCCAGCTTCTTCAGCTCCGCGACCGTCTTGTCGATGTCGCTGGAGGCCACGGGCTTCGCCTTGGCGCCGTTCTTCTTCGCGTTGAGGAATTCCGCGAGGGTGGAGGCGTATTCCGGAACTACATCGATCTGGCCCTTCTCCAGGGCCGGTTCATACAGCTCCCGATTGGCCAGCGTCTGAACCCGTGGGTGGTAACCGGCATCGGCCAGGACCCGTGAATAGATCTCGGCGAGCACCTTCGACTCGGTGAAGCCCGCCGAGCCTATGACGATCTCGCCCTTCCCTCCGTCCTTGCCGCCCTTCTGCTCCAGGCTCTGTCCGCCGCACGCGGCCAGACCTGCGGCCAGCGCCGCCACCGTCCCCGCGGCGAGCGCGGTACGCGCCGTGCGGGCCGTACGTGCTGTGCTGCTCATGGAAATCCACTCCGTCCGTTCGGGGTCAGGTCGGTCGAGACGTCTCGGGTCGCGGCCGGGCGAGCTCTGTCGTCACACTTCCGTCGTCCGCCCGGAAGGCGAGCCAGGGGGCAGGCCAGGAGGCGGGCCGGGCGGCGTCCGGTGCGCACCCTCGGCGGGCCGGACGGCCGCGCCCGTACTGGCCTTACCCGCCGTACTGGCGCTATCCGCCGTACCGGCCGTACCGGCATCGTCGCCCGCCGCGGCGAGCGTGCCCGCCCGGGGGTGCCGCCCGGCCTCGGCCGGGGAAGTGCCGGACACCGCCTGGGAATTGACGACCGGGCCCTCGGCCGCGGCCGCAGCGCCGACAGCCGAGGCCAGGCCCGGGCCCGACGCCGGCGCGCCTCCGCGCTGCGCGCGCCGCCGCCCCCGCATCGGGTCGAAGGCCCGGTCCACCAGCACCAGCACGCCCTCCACCAGCAGTGCCAGCAGCGCCACCAGGACCGCGCCGGCCACCACCTGCGCGGTGTCGTAGTTGCCGAAGCCGGCGGTGATGATGCGGCCCAGGCCCCCGCCGCCGGCCAGTGCGGCCAGCGTCGCCGTGGCCACCACCTGGACCGCCGCCGAACGCAGTCCCGTCATGATCAGCGGGTAGGCGAGCGGTATCTCGACCCGCAGCAGCAGCTGCGGCCCGGACATGCCCATCCCCCGGGCGGCCTCGACCACATCGCGGTCCGCCTCTCGTATGCCCAGATGGACGTTGGTCAGTAGCGGCGGCACCGCGAACAGCACCAGCGCGATGATCGTCGGCCAGTCGCCGTGCGTCCCCAGCGGACTGAGCGTCAGCAGCACCAGGACCGCGAAGGTCGGCACCGCGCGCCCCACATTGGAGAGGTTGACCGCCAGCGCACCGCCCTTGCCGATGTGCCCGAGCCACAGCGCCACCGGCAGGGCCATCAGGCAGGACAGCAGCAGGCAGAACCCGCTCAGCCAGAGGTGCTCGCCCAGGCGGTGCCATACGCCCTTCTCCCCGGACCAGTTGGCGACCGTGGCCAGCCACTGCCAGGCACCCGTGATCGCGTCCACGCTCACCCCACCGCCTTCGCCACGGCCGCACCGCGCCGCACCCGGCGGCCCCCGGACCGCGCCCGCGTCCACGGCGTCAGCAGCCGCTGCACGCCGAGCAGGAGCAGATCCGCCACCAGGGCCAGCAGCACGCACAGCACCGAAGCGGTCAGCACCTCGGCCTTGAAGAAGCCCTCCAGGCCGCTGGCTATGAGATTGCCCAGGCCGCCGTAGCCCACCACCGAGCCGATGGTCGTCATCGCCACCGTCGACACCGTGGCGATCCGCACACCGGCCACCAACGCCGGGAGCGCCAGGGGGAGTTCCACCTCGAACAGCAGCCGGGCCGGCCCGTATCCCATCCCGCGGGCGGCCTCCCGCACCTCGGTGGGGACCGCGTCCAGGCCGGCGAGGACGTTGCGTACCAGGATCGTCAGCGAATACAGCACCAGGCCCGTGACGACGACCGACGGTGACACCCCGAAGACGGGCGTCAGCAGCGCGAACATCGCCAGCGACGGCACGGTGTACAGCACCGTCGTCAGCCCCAGGACCGGCCCCGCGACGCCCCGCCGGTGCCGCGCCAGCAGTGCCAGCGGAAAGGCGACCAGCAGCCCGAGCAGCACCGACACCACCGTGATGCCGACGTGCTGAAGGGTGGCGTCGATCAATTCCTGGCTCCGGGTACGGAGATAGTCGCCGCAGATCCAGTCGTTCCGCTCCAGGCAGCCCGGACCGCCCTGCGCCAAGACCTGATGGCCCGTCAGCACTTCGGCCGCACGCACCGGTGCCTCCACCGCCGTCACCTCCCCCGCTCGCCGATACCGTGGTGACTGTCTGCGACCCTAACCCCCACCACTGACAATCGCCGCGGCCCGGTCTCCACTCGCAACACCGCGTTCACGGCACGTGCGCACGACACGTACACAATGGGCCCGTCCACACAGGGGGAAAGCATGATCCGCTTCGAGCACGTCACCAAGCGCTACGCCGACGGCACCACCGCCGTCGACGACCTCTCCTTCGAGGTCGCCAAGGGCGAACTCATCACCCTCGTCGGCCCGTCGGGCTGCGGCAAGACGACCACGATGAAGATGGTGAACCGGCTCATCGAGCCCACCGAAGGCCGGATCCTCCTCGACGGCGAGGCCGTCGCCGACGCCGACCCCGTCGAACTCCGCCGCCGCATCGGCTATGTCATCCAGCAGGTCGGCCTATTCCCCCACAAGACCGTGCTGGACAACACCGCCACCGTCCCGCACCTCCTCGGCCGCCCGCGCAAGGCCGCCCGGGCCCGCGCCGCCGAACTCCTCGACCTGGTCGGCCTGGACCCGTCCGTCTACGGCGACCGCTACCCCGACCAGCTCTCCGGTGGCCAGCGGCAGCGCGTCGGCGTCGCCCGCGCACTGGCCGCCGACCCGCCCGTGCTGCTGATGGACGAGCCGTTCGGCGCGGTCGACCCGGTCGTCCGCGAGCACCTCCAGAACGAGTTCCTGCGCCTGCAGTCCACGCTCCACAAGACGGTGCTCTTCGTCACCCACGACATCGAGGAGGCGGTCCGGCTCGGCGACCGCATCGCCGTCTACGGCTCCGGCCGGATCGAGCAGTTGGACACCCCGGCGACGGTCCTGGGCGCCCCGGCGACCCCGTACACCGCGGAGTTCGTGGGCGCCGACCGCGGTCTGAAGCGGCTCGCGGTCACCCCCGTCGAGGCCGCCGACCTCGAAGAGCCGCCGGTGGTCCGCCTGGACGACCCGGCCGCGCGGGCCGCCGAGGCGCTCGCCGCCGCCGGCGCCCCCTGGGCCGTCGTCCTGGACGCCGACGGAACGCCCTACGGCTGGGTGGCGGCCGAGGCGCTCACCGAAGCCGGGAACGGCCCCGCCACCGTCCGCGGCCGGGCCCGCCCGATGGCCGAGGCGGTGCAGCTCGGCACCCCGCTCCGGCAGGCGCTGAGCACGCTGCTCCAGCACGACGCGGGCTGGCTCGCGGTCCTCGACGGCGACCGCTACCGCGGCGTCCTCACGCCGGCCGCACTGCACGGCGCGCTGCGCCGCGCCACCACCGCGGACGCCGCCGACCTCGCCCGCGACGAGGTCGCCCTGGACACCGTCCCGCGAACCTGAAAGCGGACCTGAAGAACCGCGCCCGGGCCCCGGCCGGGCCCGCACGGCCCGGCCGGGGCACCCGTCACGTCCGCGCCGCCCCGGGGCCCTCGCCGTCGTCGTCGCCCTCCGGCAGCTTGCAGACCCGCTCCAGGAAGATCGCCGCGGCGACCACGGCCGCCCCGGCCAGCACCGAGAAGCCGGCGTACACCGCCTGGGTGCGCCGCGCGCCGTCCACCCCCGACGTCACCAGGAAGACCCCGACGCCGCCGTACAGGCCCGCGACCAGCGCGGCCACCAGGGCGCTCGCCTGGCCGAAGACCACCGCCCGGGCGGCCACCAGCGGATCGACGCCCTTCGCACCGGGCCGCCGCTCGCGCTGCGCCCGCAGCCGGCCCCGCAGCGACAGGGCGGTGGCGGCCAGCACCGCGGCGATCAGCGCCAGCACGATGGGCGCCGCCACCGGCACGCCGGGCAGCGTCCCGAAGGAGTCCCACAACCGGGCGCCCGCCCAGGCCAGGATCCCGGCCACCACGAACAGCCCGACCAGGATCTTGATCCGTAGTTGCTTCACCGAGCGATCGCCCCTCGCACCGTCCCGGTCATCCGTGCCGCGATGACCGAGTCTGCTCTCATGGCCGCACGCACCGGTGCGGCCGCCGTATCCGTCGTGTCCGTCCGGCCGCCCGCGCACGCGTGCCCGCGCCGCCGCCGACGTCCTCGCGCCAGTACATCAGCGCTTCCGGCGTCCCGGACGCATCGCCGCCGTACGCAGCCGGCCCGCAACCCTAACGACTACTCCGGCAGCCGCAGTTCCAGGTCCGCCCGGAGGTTCACACCCTCGCTGCCGACCGCGGCCAGCAGCGCGGCCACCGCACCACGGCCCGGAACCTCCGCCTCCGGGTCGATGTCGTGCCACGGCACCAGGACGAACGCCCGCTCGTGGGCGCGCGGGTGCGGCAGCGTCAGCCGCGGATCGTCGGACCGCACGTCCTGATAGGCGAGGATGTCGACGTCGATGGTGCGCGGGCCCCAGCGCTCGTCCCGCACCCGCTCGAAGGCTTCCTCGATGGCGTGCCCGCGCTCCAGGAGGGACTCCGGCGGCAGCGTCGTCTTGATCAGCACCACGGCGTTGAAGTACGAGGGCTGGGAGCCGGGGTCGACGCCCCACGGCTCGGTCTCGTACACCGGGGAGACCGCCTTGACGCGGACGCCCGGGGTGTCCTCCAGCGCGTCGACCGCGCCCTGGAGGGTCTCCAGGCGGTTGCCGAGGTTGCTGCCCAGCGAGATCACCGCGCGCTTGGGGTTGGAGAGCGTGACGTCCGCGGCGTCCACCTGCTCCACCACCGAGGCGGGCACGGGCTGGACGGTCGGGTCGTTGACGGGGTCGGTGTGGGAGGCGCGGGAGGTGGCGGGGGCCGGCTGGTGGGTGGTTTTCATACTCGGCTCCGAGTGATGGTGATGGTCACGTCATCGAAGGGGACGGTGATCGGTGCGTCCGGCTTGTGGACCACCACTTCCACCTCCTGCACCCCCTCGTGCTTCAGGCACTGATCGGCGATGCGCTCCGCCAGGGTCTCGATGAGGTCGACGGGCTCGCCCTCGACGACGGCCACCACCTCCTCGGCGACGACGCCGTAGTGGACGGTCTTCGCGAGGTCGTCGGAGGCCGCCGCCGGGCGGGTGTCCAGGCCGAGGACCAGGTCGACGATGAAGGTCTGGCCTTCCTCGCGTTCCCGGGGGAACACCCCGTGGTGTCCTCTGGCCTTCAGCCCACGCAGCGCGACACGATCCACGCGAATCACTCCCACTGGTCCGGCGGCACCTCTGGCGCCACTGTTCGTCGGATTCGGGCAGCAGCCAGAGCCGTCCGGCGACGCTGCCCCACTCGAATCTACCTGCGAGCACCGACAGCGCTCGCCCATGGGGGCTATGGACAAGGCCCCGTTCTGCTGCTAGGCCGGGGCGCACGGGCAGCCGGGCAGAGCGCGGGAGATCATCCGCGCGGCCTCTTACCCGCGTCCACCCGTCCCACCCCTACCCATGCCGCACTTGGCTCGAACGGGTGCGCCCCGCCCAGGGCGCTGACGCCCGGCGCGCCGGCGCACACCCCCGGCGGGTGATGCTTGTGAAGCCACTCACATGTCCGCGGAATGGGACGCCCCGCCGGGCCGGCACTCACAGCCGCCCGGCGGGCCCGTTCTCCTCGTCCTCGTCGGCGTCGTCCCCGTCCTCGTCCTCACGGTCCGCGAGCACCGGCGAGCCGTGGTGCGACCAGACCCGCCAGCCGTCCTCGGTCCGCTTGAAGACGTTGGTGGCCACGACCAGCTGGCCGATCAGCGGCCCCACCGAGCCGTCGTCCTCGGCCGGACCGCCGCTGAGGATGTTCTCGGTGCACGTCACCAGGGCGGTGTCGCCGATGACGTCGATCTCCACATCGGTCAGGAAGAACTGGATGTACTCGGTGTTCGCCATGATCAGGGCGTACGAGCGCAGCACCTCGCCGCGCCCGCGCAGCACCGGCCACCCGGGATGGACCACACTCACCTGACCGTCCAACCACAGCTCGGACAGCGCCTCGTGGTCGCCGCGCTCGATGGTCTCGTACAGCGTGGTGTTCGCCTGCTCGACCAGCTCGATGTCCGTCCGTGGGCCCAAGCCGCTCACTTCGTCCCCGTCGTCGTCGCCGTACCGCCCACCCGGTCCACGCCGAACGTCCCGGCGTCCCCGGCCGCCCCCGCCGCGTCCTCGACGGCACGGGCCACCCGCACCGCGTCCGCGCTCGCCCTGACCTCGTGCACCCGCACCGCCCAGGCCCCCTCTCGCGCCACGATCGCCGACACCGCCGCCGTCGCGGCATCCCGCTCCCGGGCCGGCGGTGGAGCGGCACCCTCGCCGCCTGCCAGCACCCTGCCCAGGAACCGTTTCCTCGAAGCGGCGACCAGCAGCGGTCGGCCAAGCGCCCGCAGCCGGTTCAGCTGGGCGATCAGTGCCAGGTCGTGCGGTGCCTCCTTGGCGAAGCCCAGTCCCGGGTCGACGATGATCCGCTCCGGGTCCACCCCGCCGGCGACCGCGCGCTCCAGGCTCACCGTCAGCTCGTCGACCACCTCGCCGACGACATCGGCGTAGACCGCCCGGTTGTTCATGTCGATCGACTGGCCGCGCCAGTGCATCACCACGAACGGCACGTGGTGGGCGGCGACGGTGGGCACCATCGCCGGGTCGGCCAGACCCCCGCTGACGTCGTTGACCAGCCGGGCGCCGGCCTCCACGGCCCGCGCCGCCACCGCGGCGCGCATGGTGTCGACGGAGACCACCACCCCCGCCGAGGCCAGCTCGCGCACCACCGGGACGACCCGGCGCAGCTCCTCGGCCTCGTCCACCCGGGGCGCACCGGGCCGCGTCGACTCCCCGCCGACGTCGACCATGTCGGCGCCCTGGGCCACCAGGTCCAGACCGTGTTTGACAGCGAGCTCGGTGTCGAACCACTCGCCGCCGTCGGAGAACGAATCGGGCGTCACGTTCACGACGCCCATCACCGCGCAGCGGTCCCAGTCCGGCAGTCCGGCCACCCGGCCGCGCAAGGTACTCATGGCACCAGCGTAGGCCGTGTGCCGACCGGCCGGATTGCCCCCGCCGACTGCGCGGACCCACCTCCCGACGGGCCGCCCGCACCCCCGTTGAAGGGCACCGGACCGACCCGCGGACAGCCGCCCTAGGCGACCCGCTCCAGCGACCCGGCCGCCAGCACCGACTCCTCCTGGTGCTCGCAGGGCCGCGGTTCGGCGGCCTTGCGGCGGCGCAGCATCCGGGGCAGTTCCAGGTACCCCTCGGCCTGGAGCGTGGCCAGGCCGATCCGCGGGATGTCCCGGCTGGTGCGGAACACCACGAACCGCGGCTCCCAGCGTGGCCGGAACTTGTCGTTGAACTTGTACAGCGACTCGATCTGGTACCAGCGGGACAGGAACAGCAGCGTTCCGCGCGTCACCCGCATCACCGGCCCGGCGCCCAGCCGCTCGCCGCGCTGCAGATAGGAGCGGAAGACCGCGAAGTTCAGCGAGAGCTGCTTGATCTTCAGGTCCGGCGCGGCCTGCAGCGCGGCGACGATCAGCAGCTCGTTCATCCCCGGGTCGGCGCTGCGGTCCCGCCGCATCACGTCCAGGGACACCCCGTCGCGGCCCCACGGGACGAAGTACTGCATCGCCTTCAGGTCGCCGAACGGGCCCGGCTCCGTCCCCTCGGCGACCGGCAGATGCGCGGTGGCGATCACCGCGTCGCCGTCGGCCGCGGCGTCGATCCGGCCCAGCGCCATGGAGAAGCCGCGCTCGTCGTCGGTGTCGCGCCAGGCGTCCACGGCCTTCTGGACCCGCTCCAGCTCCGCCGGCTCCAGGTCCCGCACCCGGCGCACCTGGGTGGTGTAGCCGTTGCGCTCGATGCGCTTGACCATCTGCCGTACGTTGCGCATGGCCCGGCCGGACAGCGAGAAGTCGGCGACGTCGACGATCGCCTCGTCACCCAGCTCCAGCGCGTCCATGCCGGTCTCCCGCGTCCACACCTGGCCACCGGTCTCGCTGCAGCCGTGCACCGCCGGGGTCCAGGAGTGCGCCCGCGCCTCCTCCATGAAGCGCTCGATGGCGCCCGGCCACGCCTCGACGTCCCCGATCGGGTCGCCGCTGGCGAGCATCACACCGGAGATCACGCGGTAGCAGACCGCGGCCTTGCCGGACGGCGAGAACACCGCGCCCTTGTCCCGGCGCAGCGCGAAGTAGCCCAGCGAGTCCCGGGCGCCGTGCCGGGCCAGCAGCTCCCGCAGCCGCTGCTCGTCCTCGTCCGTCAGCCGGGCCGCCGGGTGCTCCGGGCGGAAGGCGAGGTACGCGGTGGTGGCCACGGTCAGCAGACCCAGCGCCCCGAGCGAGTAGCCCACGGTGTAGTCGACGCCGTTGGTGTAGGCGACCGGTCCCTCGAAGCCGAAGAGCCCCCACAGGACGTGCTCGGCGCGCGCCCCGAACGACGGCGAGCCGACGGTCTTGTGCGGATGGGAGCTGACGATCACCATCCCGAGGCCGAAACTCACCCCTCCGAGGACGACGAAGTTGGCCACCGCCCGCCAACGGCTGCGCGGATCGGGCAGCGCCGCGAACTCTCTCCGGTGCCACACCAGGAACCCCAGCAGCACCAGCGACAGCGTGGCCCCGAAGACCGAGTGCCGGTGGACCAGCTGGGCGGCGATCCCCACCGGCAGCAGCGCCACCGCCGCCACCCAGGCCCGCCGCTTGCGCCGCTTGAGCCCGTGGGCCAGGAGCAGCAGCAGGATGCCGACGACGAGCGAGGCGGAGGCCGCCAGCGGGCTCACCGCGCCCGGCAGCACCTCGGCCACCGCGTGCACCCGGCTGTGCCGGAAACGCGGGAAGATTCCGGAGAACAGATTCAGCAGACCGACCACGACGCCGGCCGAGCCCACCAGGCCGGGGACCGCCGCGGGCCGCGGGCCGCGGAGCCAGCGTGGCGCAGACCACGCAACCTTCTCCGACTTTTCGCCATCTAGCCTGTCAGACATCACTTTCCCGTCGCCCCGGTCGAGAGAACGTGCGAGCCTTGGTCGCAGCATCTGGACTTTTGCGCCCTGTATGACGGCGTCGCAGGGCTCGGGGTTCCACTTGCGGTCCGGATGGCCCGGCCGCCCGGAAGAAAGCACGACATGGGTCTCACCAGCAAGAAAGTGCTGCTTCTCGCCGTACTCGTAGCGGTGGCGCTGTTCGTTCTCACGATCTGGCTCTGGCCGCGGCTGTCGAAGGGCAACTGGCGCGCGGTGCTCGGCCGTATCGGCCTGCTCTTCGCCACGCAGCTCTCGCTCTTCGCGGCCATCGGCCTGTTCGCGAACAACACCTTCGGCTTCTACGCCTCCTGGGCCGACCTCTTCGGCCAGGAGCAGGAGCCGGGGGTGGTCACCAACTACAAGTCCGGCCCGAACGGCACCAGCCTCAAGATGCTGGGCACCGAGCGCCTGAGCATCCAGGGCGCCTCGGTCCCGGCGACCGCCGGCCGCCTGGACAAGGTCCTGATCCGCGGCCAGAAGTCCAAGATCGCCAGCCCGGCGTACGTCTACCTGCCGCCGCAGTACTTCCAGAAGAAGTACGCGCACAAGAAGTTCCCGGCCGCGGTGATCCTCACCGGCTACCCGGGCACCGCCGAGGCGCTCTACAAGAAGCTGCACTACCCGCAGACCCAGTACGACCTGCTCAAGGCCAACCGGGTCCAGCCGACCGTCCTGGTGATGATGCGCCCGACCGTGGCCCCGCCGCGCGACACGGAGTGCGTGGACATACCCAACGGCCCCCAGACCCAGACGTTCTTCACCCACGATCTGCGCCATGACATCAGCGGCGAGTACCGCGTCGGCAAGGACGCCAAGAGCTGGGGCATCATGGGCGACTCCACCGGCGGCTACTGCGCGCTGATGATGACCATGCGCAACCCGCACGCCTACTCCACGGCCGTGTCCCTCTCCGGTGACTACAAGGCGCCGATCGACGCCACCACCGGCCCCCTCTTCGGCGGCGACAAGCAGCTGCAGCGGGAGCACGACCTGCACTGGCGGCAGGAGCACCTGCCCGCTCCCCCGGTGAACCTGCTGGTCACCAGCAGCAAGCACGGCGAGGGCAACTACAAGCCCACCCTGAAGTTCATCGAGAACACCAAGTCGCCGTCGAAGGTCGCGTCGATCATCCTCGACAGCGGCGGCCACAACTTCAACACCTGGCGCCGGGAGATCCCGGCCGCCCTGGAGTGGATGGGCGGCCGCCTCAAGGCGTGACCCCCCGCACGACCCGGCGCAGCGGCCCGGGGCCCCGGCGGTCTCCGCCGCGGGCCCCGGGCCGCTCTCCGTCTCTCCCCGGCCTCAGCGGGCCAGTATCAGGCTCATCGCCTCGGCCCGCGTCGCGGGATCGCGCAGCTGCCCGCGCACCGCGGACGTCGTCGTCTTCGCCCCCGGCTTGCGGACCCCGCGCATGGTCATGCACATGTGCTCGCATTCGACGACCACGATCACGCCGCGCGGCTCCAGGATCTTCATCAGCGAGTCGGCGATCTGGGTGGTCAGCCGCTCCTGGACCTGCGGGCGCCGGGCGAACACGTCGACCAGCCGGGCCAGCTTGGACAGCCCGGTGATCTTGCCGTCGGTGGAAGGGATGTAGCCGACGTGGGCCACGCCGACGAACGGCACCAGGTGGTGCTCGCAGTTCGAGACCACCTCGATGTCCTTGACCAGCACCATCTCGTCGTGACCGAGGTCGAAGGTGGTGGTGAGCACGTCCTCCGGCTTCTGCCAGAGCCCGGCGAACAGCTCCCTGTACGCGCGGGCCACCCGCGCCGGCGTCTGCAGCAGGCCCTCGCGGTCCGGGTCCTCGCCCACCGCGATGAGCAGCTCGCGCACGGCGTTCTCGGCACGCTTCTCGTCAAACGTGCCGATCACGCCCTCGACGTCCAGCGTCACAGGGTCCGTCATTGGTGCCTCGTTCCTCCTGGGCCCGCTCGAAACGCGGAAAGCCGCGCCCCCAAGGCTAGAACCTCGGGAGGCGCGGCGGGTATTCCGGGTGCCCTGGCGGGGCGTCGGCTCAGCTCTCCGAACGCGGTTCCTCGGGCGCGTCCGCCTTCTCCATGGAGACCGGCTGCGCCGCGGAGCCGTTGGCCGGGGCCAGCTCCTTGGGCGACAGCACCGGCGGGCGGGTCGAGGGCGTACGGCGCGAGGAGCCGGTCCACGCCGGGCGGGCCGGGCGCTTGACCACGTGCTTGAAGATCTCGGCGATCTGCTCCTTGTTGAGCGTCTCCTTCTCCAGAAGCTCCAGCACGAGGTTGTCGAGGACGTCGCGGTTCTCGACGAGGATCTCCCACGCTTCGTTGTGCGCGGTCTCGATGAGCTTCTTGACCTCCTCGTCCACCAGCGCGGCGACCTCTTCGGAGTAGTCGCGCTGGTGGGCCATCTCACGGCCCAGGAACGGCTCGGAGTTGTCCGTGCCGAACTTGATCGCGCCGAGCCGCTCGGTCATGCCGTACTGCGTGACCATCGCGCGGGCGGTGGCGGTCGCCTTCTCGATGTCGTTGGCGGCGCCGGTGGTCGGGTCGTGGAAGACCAGCTCCTCCGCCGCGCGGCCGCCCAGCATGTACGCCAGCTGGTCGAGCATCTCGTTGCGGGTGGTGGAGTACTTGTCCTCGTCGGGCAGGACCATGGTGTAGCCCAGGGCCCGGCCGCGGGACAGGATCGTGATCTTGTGGACCGGGTCGGAGTTCGGCGAAGCCGCCGCGACCAGGGCGTGCCCGCCCTCGTGGTACGCGGTGATCTTCTTCTCCTTCTCGGACATGATCCGGGTCCGCTTCTGCGGGCCCGCCACCACGCGGTCGATCGCCTCGTCCAGGAAGTGGTTGTCGATCAGCTTCTCGTCGCTGCGGGCCGTCAGCAGGGCGGCCTCGTTCAGGACGTTGGACAGATCGGCACCGGTGAAGCCGGGGGTGCGCTTGGCGACGGCCGAAAGGTCGACGTCCGGCGCGACCGGCTTGCCCTTCTGGTGGACCTTGAGGATCTCCAGCCGGCCCTGCAGGTCCGGGCGGTCGACGGCGATCTGCCGGTCGAAGCGGCCGGGGCGCAGCAGCGCCGGGTCGAGGATGTCCGGGCGGTTGGTGGCGGCGATCAGGATCACGCCGCCCTTCACGTCGAAGCCGTCCATCTCGACGAGCAGCTGGTTGAGGGTCTGCTCGCGCTCGTCGTGGCCGCCGCCGAGACCCGCACCGCGGTGCCGGCCGACGGCGTCGATCTCGTCGACGAAGACGATCGCCGGGGCGTTCGCCTTGGCCTGCTCGAAGAGGTCGCGTACCCGGGAGGCACCGACACCGACGAACATCTCGACGAAGTCGGAGCCGGAGATCGAGTAGAACGGGACGCCCGCCTCACCCGCGACCGCGCGGGCGAGCAGCGTCTTGCCCGTACCGGGCGGGCCGTAGAGCAGCACACCCTTGGGGATCTTGGCGCCGACGGCCTGGAACTTCGCCGGCTCCTGCAGGAACTCCTTGATCTCGTGGAGCTCCTCGACGGCCTCGTCGGCGCCGGCGACGTCCGAGAAGGTCGTCTTGGGGGTGTCCTTGGTGATCAGCTTCGCCTTCGACTTGCCGAAGTTCATCACCCGGGAGCCGCCGCCCTGCATCTGGTTCATCAGAAACAGGAAGACGACCACGATGAGGACGAACGGCAGCAGCGAGAGCAGCACGCCGACGAACGGGTTCTGCTTCGAGGGCGAGACGGTGTAGCCGTCCTTGATCTCGCCGGTCTGGTACTTGGCCTGCAGGTTCTTCGCCAGGTCGACGCCCTGGTCACCGATGTAGCTGGCCTGGATCTTGTTGGAGCCGGAGATCTTGTTGTCGCCGGACAGCTCGATCTTGATCTTGTTCTCGTCGCCGGTGGTGAGCTCGGCGGACTTCACCTTGTTGTCAGCGATCGCCTTGACGACCTGACCGGTGTCCACCGTCTTATAGCCGCCGGACGAGCCGACGACCTGCATCAACACGACCACGGCGAGGACGGCCAGCACGATCCACATGACTGGCCCACGGAAGTATCGCTTCACGTCCATCCACACGGAGCCGCCTAAGGCCCCGTCCCTCCTGCCACAGTGAGGCACAACGCCCCCGGGAGGGCTGGTCGTGCGTACGGTGTGTATTACTGGCCCGAAAACTGACTGCCTTCGGACGGTACCCCAGCATTGTCACCCGGCGCCCGTGCCGGCGGGGAACAATGAAGCCCGGGATTCCCCTTCTCCCTGCTCCAACGGCGGGAAACCCCGTAGGGTTCCCGCCTGCGACACGGGCCGTCGAGTCTGCCGTACTCGCCCGGCCGCGGCCGGACGAGCGCGGGGTGGGCTCTCAGCCGCCGTAGACGTGGGGCGAGAGGGTACCGACGAACGGCAGATTGCGGTACTTCTCCGCAAAGTCCAGGCCATAACCCACGACGAACTCGTTGGGAATGTCGAAGCCGATCCACTTCACGTCGATGGCGACCTTGGCCGCGTCCGGCTTGCGCAGCAGCGTGCACACCTCCAGCGAGGCGGGCTCGCGCGAACCGAGGTTCGACAGCAGCCACGACAGCGTCAGACCCGAGTCGATGATGTCCTCGACGATCAGGACGTGCTTGCCCTTGATGTCGGTGTCCAGGTCCTTGAGGATGCGGACCACACCGGAGGACTGGGTGCCCGCGCCGTAGGAGGACACGGCCATCCAGTCCATCGTGACGGGAGTGGACAGGGCACGCGCCAGGTCCGCCATCACCATCACCGCGCCCTTGAGGACACCGACGATGAGCAGGTCCTTGCCCGCGTACTCCGCGTCGATCTTCGCAGCCAGCTCGGCCAGCTTGGCGTCGATCTCTTCCTTCGTGATGAGCACCGACTGAAGGTCGGCGCCCATGTCCTTGTCGTCCACCCGTGCCACTCTCGTTCGGTTCGGTGTGCAGATCGGTCGTGGAGCTCACGAAGCGGGAACCGGCCGTGAGATCACGAGACAGGGCGTGATCTCCTGCGGCTCAGCCCTGCCGAATGACCAGTCTGCCACCCTGCCGTCGCACACCCACGCGCCCGGGGAGGTTGATGGCCCCCTGCCCCCTCCAGGCCGTGATCAGCCGGTCCACTTCCTCGATGTGGCGGGCGAAGAGCGAACCGGCCGGCGAACCGGCCGCGATGACGGCCCGGCGCAGCACCCGGCGGCGCACCGCGGGCGGCAGCGCGAAGAGCCCGGCGACGTCCAGCGTGCCGGCCTCGTCGACGATCGCCGTCTCGGCGTCGGCGGCCCAGGCGTCCAGTGCGTCGGCGTCGTCGCGGGAGAGCTGGGCGGTCCGGGCCAGGGCCTCGACGACGCCCTTGCCCAGGCACTTCTCCAGGGCCGGCAGCCCCTCGTGCCGCAGTCGTGAACGGGTGTAGGCGGGATCGGTGTTGTGCGGATCGTCCCAGACGGGCAGCGCCTGGATGAGGCATGCCGTACGGGCGGTCTGCCGGTCCAGGTCCAGGAAGGGGCGGCGGTAGCGGCCGTTGGTCCCGGTGGCGGCGGCCATGCCGGAGAGCGAGCGGATCCCGGAGCCGCGGGCCAGCCCCAGGAGGACGGTCTCCGCCTGGTCGTCGCGGGTGTGGCCGAGGAGGACCGCGCTGGCGCCGTGGCGGTCGGCGGTGGCGTCCAGAGCGGCGTAGCGGGCGTCCCGTGCGGCCGCCTCGGGGCCGCCGGTCCGGCCCACCTCGACGCCGACGATCTCGACGGGGTCGAGCTTGAGGGCCCGCAGCCGCAGGGCCACCTCGGCGGCGCGCAGGTCGGAGCCCTCCTGGAGGCCGTGGTCGATGGTCACGCCCCCGGCACGGACGCCCAGTTTGGGGGCTTCGAAGGCGAGGGCGGAGGCGAGCGCCATCGAGTCGGCGCCGCCGGAGCAGGCGACGAGCACGAGGGGTGGCTCGGGCCGGTCCTGCGCGCTGTGGTGGGTGAGCACGTCGTGGAGTACGCGGCGGACCGCCAGGCGTATCGCGGCGACCGCTGGATGGGGACCCATGTCCGTTTCCAATCGTTCAGCTGGGGGACGAGCCTCGGGCCGAGGTCGGCACTTCGTCACACAGAGTGCCTAGATGGTGACAGAGGCGAGCAGTTCCCCGAGCATTGCACGCCTATCCACCGGTCACGGTCCCTCAGACGGGTGATTGAAGGGGCGCTCTTCTGCCGCGTGACGTGCCCGGCTCGCGTCTTGTGCTTACGGTGCCCCGTCGGCCTTCCGGTGCACCCGCGCGACCCAGTCCGCCGGTTTGGCGATCTCCTGCTTGGTCGGGAGCGTGTTCGGCGACGTCCAGACGCGGTTGAAACCGTCCATGCCGACCTCCTCGACGACGGACCGCACGAACCGCTCACCGTCACGGTACTGCCGCAGCTTGGCGTCCAGCCCCAGCAGCTTCCGCAGCGCCTGGTCCAGCCGGCCCGCGCCGCTGGCCCGCCGCTTCTGGAACTTCTCCCGGATCTCCGCCACCGAGGGCACGACCTCGGGTCCCACTCCGTCCATGACGAAGTCGGCATGCCCCTCCAGCAGCGACATCACCGCGGTCAGCCGGCCGAGGATCTCCCGCTGCACCGGCGTCTGCACCAGGTCCACCAGCGACCGGCTCTCCTCGCCCTCCTCGCCCTCCGGCTTGGCGCCGGCCAGCGACTGGGCGGCCTCCCGCAGCCGCTCCAGCAGCGTCCCCGGGTCGATGTCGGTCTCCGCGAGGAAGGACTGGACCTCCCCCTTGATGTGGTCCCGCAGCCAGGGCACGGCGCTGAACTGGGTCCGGTGGGTCTCCTCGTGCAGGCACACCCACAGCCGGAAGTCGTGCGGCGCCACGTCGAGTTCGCGCTCCACGTGGACGATGTTCGGCGCCACCAGCAGCAGGCGGCCGCCCTGCGACCCGGCCGGCAGGTCGCGCGAGGCCGGGGCGAACGTCTCGTACTGGCCCAGCACCCGCGAGGCCAGGAACGACAGCAGCATGCCCAGCTCCACGCCGGTCACCTTGCCGCCGACCGCGCCCAGCACCGCGCCGCCGGGCGTCGCCGACCGCCGGTCCTCCATCTTGGCGAGCAGCGGCTTCAGCACCGCCCGGAACCCGGCGACGTTGGCCCGGATCCAGCCGGGCCGGTCCACCACCAGGACCGGCGTGTCGTGCGGCGCTGCCTCGCCCGTCACGCCGGGCGGCGCCATCCGGGTGAACGCCCGGACGTGCTCCTCTGAGGACTTGGCGTGCCGGCGCAGCTCGGCGACGATCGCCCGCGCCTCGTCCCGGCTCACCTCCGGACCGGGCCGTACGAACCGGGTCGCGGTCGCGACCGCGAGCTTCCAGTCGACCATCTCGACACCACCGATGCTCGTCATGGGTTCACGGTACGGGGGTCGCTCCGCTATGGGGTAGCCGAAGGGGGCGCTGCGCTCGGCTGGCTTCCCACGTTGTCGGCTTTCCCGCCGTAGGGGTTCGCCTTTTTGCGCCTGGCGGCGCCGGGCCGCTGCGCGGGGCTTATCGGCCGCGGTGCCGGGCCTCCGGGGCAGGGGGTGTCCGGACTGCTTCGCTTTACGTCCGGACACCCCCTGCCCCTCCGACCCGTCACCTCCCGTGGGTGGGTGGAGATCCGGTAGGTGGGGGCTGGTGTGAGTGGTTGGGTTAGCGGCAGCCGCAGTTGGCGACTGTGGAGGCCATGCGGTCCAGGGCCTTCTGGGCGGCTTGGGGGTCGGTGGTGCCGGTGGTCATGAAGGCGAAGGCCAGGAGGCGGCCGTCGGCGTCGACGACGGTGCCGGCGAGGGTGTTGATGCCGGTGAGGGTGCCGGTCTTGGCGCGTACGGTGCCGGCGCCGGCGGTGTCGCCGACGTAGCGGCCGCTGAGGGTGCCGGTGAAGGCGGCGACCGGGAGCCCGGTGACGACCGGGCGGAGTTCCGGATTTCCGGGTGCGGCGGCGGCCAGCAGGAGGTGGGAGAGGAGGTTCGCGGAGACCTTGTCGTCCCGGTCCAGACCGCTGCCGTCCTCGAAGACGGCACCGGCCAGCGGGAGGTGCTGGGCGGCCAGCGCGTCCCGCACGGCCTTGGCGGCGCCCTCGAAGCCGGCGGGCTGATGGGCGGCGAGGGCGGTCTGGCGAGCCAGTGCCTCGGCGATGTCGTTGTCGCTGTAGGTCAGCATCCGCTCGACGAGGGCGGAGAGCGGCAGGGAGTGGACGACGGCGATCCGCTCCGGGGCGGCGGGGGCGCGGGCCTCGTCGGGGTCGCCGGTGACGGTGATGTCGCGTTCCTTGAGGAGACCCGCGAAGGTGCGGGCGGTGTCGCCCGCGGGGTCGGTGGAGCGCGGTGCGGTGCCGTGGTCGCTGTCGTCGAGGCGGCCCTCGTCGGTCATCAGGGCGCTGACCGGGGCGATGTTCTCGTTGGGGCCGATGGGGTGCTCGGCGGGGCCGGTGAAGGCGGAGGCGTCGTAACCGAGGCTCACGGTGGTGAGCTTGCGCTGGTGGAGGGCGCGGGCGGTGGCGTCGGCGAGGGCGCGCAGACTGGCCGGCTGTTCGCCGGGCCCCGGGGCGGCCGGGTGGGCGGTCAGGGTCGGGTCGCCGCCGCCGACCAGGACGATCCGGTCCTTGCCGGCCAGCACCACCCGGGTGTCGATGCGGTGGTCGGCGCCGAGCCGGGAGAGCGCGGCCACGGCGGTGGCCAGCTTGACGGTGGAGGCGGGGGTGGCCACCTGGTCGGGCTGCTCGCCGAAGACCTGCCGGCCGGCCGCGACGTCCACGACGGACGCGGTCCGCAGCGGGCCCAGCGCCGGGTCCGCCAGGAGCGGGGCGAGCGCGTCGGCCAGTCCGGCGTCGGTGGGCGCGGGGGCGGCCCCGCCGCGGCCCACCGCGCCCCGTACGGGCCCGCCGAGCGCGGTCAGCACGGCCGGTGCGCTGGGCGCCGGGCCGGGCTCCCGGCCGTCATCGTGATGCTCGCCACCTGTCGCCGGAGCGGGGACCGCCGCCGCCCGCTCGGCCGTACGCTGACCGGAGTCCCACGGCCCGGCCGCCGTCACCGCGGCGACCGCGACCGCCAGACCGGTGGCAGCGGACACCGCCGTCAGCTGCCAGGTCTGCCGCGTCTGCCGCGGTGCGGCCTGCCACGTCTGCTGTGCGGCACCCGATGCCGAATGCGCAGCGCGCCGTGCGGCCCGTGCCGCGGTGCGTGCGGAACGCCCGGCCCGGCGTGCCGCCACCCGCGCGGAACGCTGCGCCGACTGCCATCTGACCTGCCACATTCGGGTCTCGGGCACCTCGGACCAGCCCCTTTCGCCACCACACACCTGCGTGGGGGACACTTAATCACCAGACGTATGTGTTGATCATGGAGGAGCCACCCGTGGAGTTCGACGTCACCATCGAGATCCCGAAGGGTTCGCGGAACAAGTACGAGGTGGACCACGAGACCGGTCGGATCCGCCTGGACCGTCGACTCTTCACCTCGACCAGCTACCCGGCCGACTACGGCTTCGTCGAGAACACCCTCGGCGAGGACGGCGACCCGCTGGACGCGCTGGTCATCCTGGACGAGCCGACCTTCCCCGGCTGCCTGATCACGTGCCGCGCCATCGGCATGTTCCGGATGACCGACGAGGCCGGCGGCGACGACAAGCTGCTGTGCGTCCCGGCCTCCGACCCGCGCGTGGAGCACCTCCGCGACATCCACCACGTCTCGGAGTTCGACCGCCTGGAGATCCAGCACTTCTTCGAGGTCTACAAGGACCTGGAGCCGGGCAAGTCCGTCGAGGGCGCCGACTGGGTCGGCCGCGCCGACGCCGAGGCCGAGATCGAGCGCTCCTACAAGCGCTACGAGGCGCAGGGCGGGCACTGACCCGACCGACGGAGCGGGTCCGGCGGCGACGGGGTTCTCCGGGGCTCCGCACGCCCGCCGGCGCGCTCTGATTTTCGTACGCGAACGGGCGGCACCCATCTGGGGGCCGCCCGTCGTCCGTGTCGCGGGTGCGGTGCCCGGGGTCCTCAGAAGCCGCGGGTCCGCTTGGCCGCGCGGCGCCCGGCACCGGCCTCGGTGAGCCCGGGCGCCCGCAGGAACAGCCGCGCCACCTCGCCTCCGAGGTTGACCCCGACGGCGATCGCCAGCGCCAGCGAGGCGGCCTTGATCAGCGACGAGAAGCCCTCCAGCAGGTTCCCCTGGGCGAAGTTGAGCAGCCCGAAGTAGGTCGCGCTACCGGGGAGCAGCGGGCCGATGGCCGCCGTCACGTAGGGCAGCGCGGAAGCGTAGCGGTACCGGGAGAGCAGCTGGCCGAAGAGGCCGACGAGGCCGGCGGCGATGGCCGTGGAGGGCACCGCGTTGAAGTGGGCGGTGGCGGTCAGCGCCCCGTACACCACCCATGCGACGCCGCCGTTTATGGTCGCGAACGCCACGGTGTGGCGCTCCTGTTGGAGCAGGACGCAGAACGCCAGCGCCAGCAGCATCGAGGCCACGGTCTGCACCAGCGGCTCGTTGTAGAGCCGCAGCGCCTGCTCCGGGTTGAGCCGCTGGAGGCCGGGGTCGGCCTGGAGTCCGATGTAGAGCACGGACAGCACGCCGACGACGATGCCGACGATGAGGTAGCCGACCTCCAGCAGCCGCGCGGAGGCGGTGATGTAGTAGCCGGTCAGCCCGTCCTGCACGGCGGCGACCAGTGCCCGCCCGGGGATCAGGGCGAACAGTCCACCGGTGATCACCGCGGAGGACTGCACGTTGGAGTGCGCCAGGGCGAAGACGACTCCTATCGCGGCGGGCGGCATCGCCGCGACCACGAACTGGTAGAACTCCGGCAGTCCGCGCGCCGACGCCAGCCAGGCGATCCGGTCGCCCAGCATCGAGCCGAGGGCCGCCGCGATGAACACCAGCGTCCCGCCGCCGACGAGCATGCTCGCCGCGCCGGAGAGCAGCCCGGAGGCCACCGTCAGCGCCCAGCTGGGGTACGGGTGCCGGTTGCGGCGGATCTCCGCCAGCCCGCGGTACGCCTCCTCGAGACTGATGCCCTCCGACGTGATCTCGTCCACCAGCCGGAAGACCGCGGACAGCCGGTTGTAGTCCACACCGCGCCGCCGGACCGTCCGGCTGGCGGTGAGCGGGTCGTCCACCAGCGACGGCTGGTACGAGATCGACAGCAGGGTGAAGGTGACGGTCGGCTCGACCCGCTCCAGCCCGTAGGCGTGCGCGACGCCGAACATCGCCGCCTCGACGTCCTCGGCGCCCTCACCGCCGGCCAGCAGGATCTCGCCGATACGCAGCGTCAGGTCCAGGACGCGGGGCACGGCGGGGCCGCCGCCCTCCTCCTCGGCGCGCTCCGCGCGTTCGGGCACCGGCCGCTCGTGGATCGGCATCCGCAGCATGGTGCGCATCCGGTCCTGCCACGGCGCTTCCTTGGTCAGGCTGAGCACGGGTATGCCGTGCGGCGGCGTGAACGCCGGCAGCGGTGTCTGCCCGGTGGTGCCCCCCGGCGGGGCGAACGCCGACCCCTCGGGCTCCGCCGGCGCCTCCGCCTGCAGCCCGTCCGGCAGCGCGAACTCGGAGGTGGGGTGCTCCTCCTCAGGAGGCGGGGGCAAGGGCACGCCCAGCGGGGGCGTGAAGGCGCTGTGCGCCTCGTCCGACGGTTTGCGTTCCTCGGCGAGACCGTTTCCGCTTCCGCGGGATGGATCCGACGACACGTGTCCCCACTCCTCCTGTCCTACGCCTCCTGCCGACCGGTCATGCACACGATGCCGTATGGGTGCGTGCCCCGCTTCTTTGGGGCTCCCCCCACGTTGTCGGCTTCCCCGCCGTAGGGGTTCGCCTTCTTGCGCCTGGCGGCGCGGGCCTCGTCGTACGTTGTCGGGTTCCCCGCCGTGGCGCCTGGCGGCGGGCGTTGTCCGCTGCGCGGGGCGGGTCCGCTGCGCGGGGGCATTGCCGGTCCGCTGCGCGGGGCTGTCGGGTGCGGTGCCGGGNCTGGGGGGCTGGGGGTGTGTCCGGACTGCTTCGCTTTACGTCCGGACACACCCCCAGCCCCCCAGCCCCGTCCCCTCCCGTTGAGGGTCGGATTACAGGCCGGTTGGGGCTTATGCCCGGTGGGCCAGTACAGGCCCCGGACTGATGGGTGACCCGCAGCCCCAGACCGATGG
>NZ_KB891900.1 GCF_000373585.1 Streptomyces sp. MspMP-M5 | reverse complement strand
GCAGTCCGACAACCCACCCCCGGAGGCCCGCCCCACAGGCACCCGCACCCACCACCCACAGACAGGGGCGCCGCCCAAGTTATCCACACCCTCCCCCGCCGCACACCCGACCGCTGTAGCGTCAGCGCGACGACACGAACGAGGAGGGCGGTGAAGGCCATGCAACGCACCGGACCGTCGCCGGCAAGGAAATGCCTGGCAGCGCTGTTCGCCACCGTCGCGGCCCTCCTCACCGCAGGCACGGTGCTGCTCACCGCCGGCGCGGCACACGCCGCACCGGCACAGGCACAGCCCCAGGTACCGGCACCGACGGGGCCAACCGCCCAGGGCCAGTTCGCCTACCTCGCCGCACAGCTCCGGCGCGGCCCGGTGTACATCAGCGACGAACTGCCGCGCGCCGTACCGCGTTCCACGGCCCCCTTCTTCGCCGCGCAGGCCCGGCGGCTGCACGTTCCGACGTATGTCGTCGTGCTGCCGTTCGCCACCTCCGGGAGCCTGGATTCCGGGCTGCTCGCGGGAATCCACGACCACCTGGGGCGCAAGGGACTGTATGTCGCGCTGTCCGAGATGGGCCTGTCGGACGTCCAGGCATTCGGCGTGAGCGTGCCGGGCGCACAGGACGCGAAGACCGCGACGATGTACGAGATGCCCATGGACGCCACGCCCCGCGAAGCGTTCCGGCACTTCGCCGACGTGCTCCTCTCGGGGCAGGCCCCTCAGCGCGCCGATCAGGCCCGCGCTCGTTACGGCGGTGCGTACAACTCCCATGAGCCGCCCGCTCTGCACACCACCCAGACGGACCGGGAGGACCAGAGCTTTCTGACCGGCGTCGCGGTCGTCGGAGTGCCGCTGACGGCGCTGCTGATCACGAAGTACGCGGGAGCCAGGCGCCGTTCCCGACGCGACCCGAGCGCCGTGGACACGGTGGGCAGCGGGGCGAAGCCCGGCGGCGGGGCCGCCCCCGCTCGGCCGCGGCAGTGGCCGCTGCTGGAGCTCGGCGCGCTGGCGCTCGCGGCGCTGCTCGCCTTCACCGCGTCGCGGGTCTTCGACGACACCACCACCGGAGACGGCTCGATGCCGACGGCCGCCGACATGCGGGCCCGGGTCGACCGGGTCGCCGAGGGGCTCCGGCACGACCCGCTCTACGTCGATCCGGAGATCGTGCCCCCGCTGGACGCCGCCCAGCACGCCGCGTTGCGCGAGCGGATCGGCGGCCTGCCCGTCCCGGTGCTGATCGCCGCCGTCCCCATGTCGACGGCTGACGAGTCGCAGGGCGACGAGGATCTCCTGGCGAAGCACCTGCACGACCGGCTGCGCCGGGACGCCCTGTTCGTGCTCGCCAACCCGGCGAGCGGCCGCATCGAGATCGTCAACTACGGCATCCATGTGGACGCCTCGTATCTCTACGACCGTCCCCGTGACCTCTCCTCCGCGGATCCCGCGACGGCCCCGCTCGGCTCCCGTCTGGACAGGCTGCTCACCTATCTCTCCAAGGCCCCCAGGGCCGCGCGTCCCGGCCAGCCGTACGATCCGCCGCCCGCGCCGGACCCGGTCGCGCAGCAGAAGCTTCCCGGCCTGTTCGCCGGGGACTTCCGGGCCGGGCTGTTCGTCGGCGGGCTGGCCGCCGTACTGCTCTTCGGGCTGGTGGTGGCGGTCTGGGCACTCGTCCGGTGGCTGGGCCGGGGGCGCGCCCGGGCCGTGGCCGCGGCGGCGGCGCCCGTGGAGCCCCGCCGGGCGTGGCTGCGGCGCACGGCGTGGGCGGAAGTGGACGCCCTCACGGCCGAGTTGGAGTCGGTGACCGAGCTGCCGGAGGAGGCCCGGCGCCGGGCGTGGGAGTGCCTGGACGCCGCCGCGCTGCTGGCCGACGGCGACAGCGACGGCCGCATCGACGGCGACGCCACCCCCGCCGGCCTGGCCTGCGCGATCGTGCTGGCCCGGGCCGGCCGGGCCACGGTCCGGGAGCCGTCCGCCGCGGCGTATGTCTGCCACCGCAATCCGCTGCACGGCACGGCCGTCGAGCAGCGGTCGAAGCCGCCCGCCGGCCGCCGCAAGGTGCCCATACGCCCGGTGTGCGCGGCCTGCCGGGAGAAGCCCGGCGAGGTGCTGCGGCTGTACGGCGCGGACGCTTCCGGGCGCCTGGGCCACCACCCCTACCCGCTGCACCCTGGCCCCCTGGCGGCGCTCGCCAACGGCTCCGATATAGATCAACTCACCCGCCAGGTACGGGAGTCCTTCGGTGTCAACTGACCTTCGCCATCGCCGTCCGCTGCGGTCCGCCCTCGCCGTCGGCGCGGCCTGCGCCGCACTGCTCTGCGCCGTCGCAGGGCCCGCCGCGGCGGCCGAGAGCCCGGGGCAGAAGATCGCGGACGCCCTGCGCACCTCGCCGGTGTACGTCGATCCGTCCCTCTCCTCGGCGGTCGACGCGGACGCACGGCGCGCCCTGGTGCGGCAGATCGGGCAGACGCGGCTGCCGATCCGGGTGGTGCTGGTCCCGCTGGTCGAGGGCGACGACTGGGGCGGCAAGCCGGACCAGCTCGCGGAGGTGGTGCACGAGCGGATGGGCGGCGGCCCGGCCATCCTCATCACGCCCGGGGACCTCGCCGGCGACATCGAGGCCAAGGAGTGGCCCGCCGGCGCCCACCAGGCGGAACACGCCGCCGCCTCGGTGTACTTCGACGACTCCCTGAAGGGCGCCGGGCTGACCAAGCGCATATCCCGGGCGATCGACATCATCAAGGCCGGCGACGGCGACCAGGTCTACGAGCGGCTCACCACCCACCTCCACACATCGGGCGGCAGCGCCCCCGGGAAGCCCGCGGCGGGGACGACCCCGGCCCTCCGGGTCGTGGCGCTGGCCGCCGGGCCGGTGCTGGTGCTCGCCGCGGCCTGGCTGCTGTTGCGGCGCCGGTCCAGGTTGCGCGACTTCGGGACGCCGTTCGCCATGCCCCGGTCCGTCTTCGCCGCCGCGCACCGGGCCGACGAGGAGGGGCTGCGCGAGCGGGCCGGCGAGGCGGTGGTGCGGCTCGGCGAGGAGGCCCGCGCCGCCGGCGGCGACCCGGCGGCGATCGAGCGCGCCCTGGACGCCTATGCCGCGGCCGGCACGGTGCTGGACCGCGCCCGCGGCATACCGGACCTGGCGGGCGTGTTCGCGCTGGTGGCCGAGGGCCGCGCGGCGCTCTCCACTGCCCCCGTCACGCTGCCGCTGTGCTTCTTCCACCCGCTGCACGGCCCGGCCGTCCGCCGCATACCCTGGCGGCCGCTGGGCCGCCGGGAGCAGCTCCGGGTCGCCGCCTGCGACGCCTGCCTCCGCGCCGTCCGCAGCCGCCGCGCGCCCGAAGTGCTCACCGACCGTCCGGAGGGCCGCCCGGTCCCGTACTTCGAGGTGCCGGCGGAGCGGAGCCTCTGGGCCGCCACCGGTTACGGCTCCCTGCTGGCGGGCGACTCGCTCACCGCCCGGGTCCAACGCGGGGATTTCACCCGCACGTTGGCGTAGGTCCGTAACGGGGAGGGCGGAGCGGTACGGCGGGCTGCGGCGCCGCAGGCACGGCGCCCCGACCGGTCCACCCCACTTATGCGAAACCCGGGCACAAGTTTTGTTCGGGGATTACCCTCGACGGCCGGCCGGATCGCAATGCCCCTGAATTCACCCGCAATTGGGCGCCGTCGGCGGTGGAATCCGCAGACCATTTCGCGGGAATTGCGGCGAATCGGTCGGGACGCTCCCGGACCGGCCCAACGGCAGGTGACGGGCGCCCGCATGCCACGTTTCGACACGGTGGAAAGCACGCTCTTATGCTCCGCTCTCACGGCCGTTCGCGCGCACTGGGCAACGGTGCCGTGCAACGGGGGAGAGCAAGGACCAGGAGAACGTTTTGCTGCACACCAAGGCCGCATGGCTGCGCGCCGCCGCGCCGGTCGCCGTCCTGGCACTGGCGCTGACCGCCTGTGACGGTAAGGCCGCGCCGGCTTCCGCCGCCGGCTCCCGGGTGGACGTCGGGGAGAACTCCGCGCGTACCGGGGCGCCGGTCGGCGGAAAGCCGGCCGATGCGGCCGGCGACGGTGTACTGAAGTCCGGCCAGAGCGGCACCGTGCAGTACAAGGAGGACTCCGGGAAAATCACCTACGAGGTCGTCGCGCAGCAGGTCCATGTGGGAACCGAGGCCGACGCGCAGAAGATGGTCCAGGACCCCAAGGACGCCAACGGCCTGGTCGCGGCGACCGCCTATGTGAAGTTCACGAACAAGGGTCCCGTCGTCGTCAAGGGCCTGTCGAAGGTGGTCAACGGCACCGGGATCTACGCCGACGGCCAGCGCGGCGGCCTGCTCACCGGCGCCCCGCAGGACCTCCCCGGCTGCGAGGACCCGGTCGACATCGACAACTGGCAGGTCGGCGAGAGCCATGTCATCTGCCAGACGTACATGATCCCCAAGGGCGCCCGCTCCCTGGAGATCCACTGGGGCGACACCACGGGCACCGCCAAGCCGCTGGTCTGGAAGTTCGACGGGGCTGGGTGAGCAGGCGTCAACTCCCCTCCGGTGTCAGGAGGTTGCGGTAGCACGTACGGTGCGGTCGCCCGGGAGCCCCCCACCGCCCAGGCCACCGCCCCGCCCCTCAAGAGCGCGCCGTCACCGCGCCGAGGAAGGGCTCGATGGCGCGGCACCAGGCGTCGGGCTGCTCCCAGGGCAGGAGATGGCCGGCGTCGGGGATCTCGGCGTAGGTGCCGCGGGGCAGGACGCGGACCATCTCCTGGGCCTCGGCGCGGCCGAGTTGGGCGTCGAGGCCGCGGACGACGAGGGTGGGGCAGGTGACCTGGGCGAGCTCCTCCCAGTGGGCGTCGTGCACCCACGTCTCGCGGGCGCTGAGCATCTGGCGGCGGGAGAAGACCGGGCGCCAGCCGTCGGCGCGCTCGGCCATCACCTCGGCGAAGAACTCGCCGCGGGCCGGCCGGGGGCGCTCCAGCGTCGGATCGTCCTCGCCGAACCACTTGCGGACGTCGGCGAGGGTGGCGAACGGCACCGGCCAGGAGCGGAACCACTCCGCCCACTCGCGCTGCGAGGCCGCGCCCAGCGCCGAGGCGCGCATGTCGCAGATCACCAGCGCACTGACCAGATCCGGGCGACGGGCCGCCACCTGCCAGGCCGTCAGGGCGCCCATGGCATGGCCGACCAGGGCCACCGGGGCCAGCTCCAGCTGCTCGACGGCGGCGATGGCGTCCTCGACGTAGGCGGTGCGGTCGAGCGAGCCGTCGGCGGGCTTCTCGCTGCGGCCGTGGCCGCGCTGGTCGAGGGCGACCGCGCGGTGTGCGGCGCTCAACCGGCGGGCGGTGTCCGCCCAGTGGGAGGCGCGGCCCATCAGGCCGTGGAGCAGCAGCACGCCGGGCCGCCGCCCGCTCTCCCCCAGGCCGCCGCCGCTCTTGGGCGGGTCGGTGAATTCCCAGGCCGCGAGCCGCACGCCGCCGGATCCCGTCACATCGATACGCCGCACCATGTGCCCTGGCACCCCCAATCGCCCCCTGACCAGCCCCGCACGCCCCAGACTATCGAACCTGCATTCGAACGGATCGCTGCCGCGCCCAACACCCCACTTTTGAGTGACCTTGCTGCGGGATTGGCCACGCCCACCACGGGGAGACATCTGCCGGGAGGCGGGCCCTACCGGGAAGGGGGCCCGTGGGGAACGACCCTGAGAGCTCGGGGCTCCGGGTCACGGTGGGGGGACATGGGGAGGCAGGGCCCCGGCAGCTCGCAGCGCCGGGGCCCTGACCGTCCTCAACCACACTCAGTGGACGCATCCGGGCCCCCTCGGCCGTCAGCGCAGCATGCCGGAGTGACGACGCATGGCCATGCGTCAGCGCCAGAGTGACACGAGCGCGGCCGATCCGCACGGACTCGCACAAGACCGTTCATCGCACCGATAGTTGACGAGCCCGCCGGCGCGCACATCGGCGCAGCTCAGCGGGCTCATGGCGGCGGGCTCAGCGCTTGGCGACGAAGACGTGGCTGGCGATCTCGGCGTCCAGCTCGGCGGCCTCGCCGCTGCTGCCGACCAGTACCCCGGCCGGGGATTCCGTCACGCTGACCACCGCGCCCGGCTGCACCCCGGCCCGCCGCAGCGTGTACATCAGCTGGGCGTCGGCCTGGATGGGCTCGCCGATCCGGCGCACCACGGCCGTCTTGCCGTCGGCGCCGGGGTCCAGATCCATCAGGCTCACCATGCCGGCGTCCAGGAACGGGTCGGCCTCGGCCTTCTCGCCCAGCTCCTCCAGGCCCGGGATGGGGTTGCCGTACGGGGACTCGGTGGGGTGCCGCAGCAGCTCCACGACGCGGCGCTCCACCGCCTCGCTCATCACGTGCTCCCAGCGGCACGCCTCGGCGTGCACCTGCTCCCACTCCAGGCCGATGACGTCGACCAGCAGGCACTCGGCGAGGCGGTGCTTGCGCATCACCCGCGTCGCCAGCCGGCGGCCCTCCTCCGTCAGCTCCAGGTGCCGGTCGCCCGCGACCGTGAGCAGACCGTCCCGCTCCATGCGGGCCACGGTCTGGCTGACCGTCGGGCCGCTCTGTTCCAGCCGCTCCGCGATGCGGGCGCGCATGGGGACCACACCCTCCTCTTCCAGTTCGAGGATGGTGCGGAGATACATCTCCGTGGTGTCGATCAATCCGGACATGCGTGCCCCTCGATATGTCGTGCGGTGGCCCTGGATTCAATTCTGACGCATCCCACTGACAACGGTGCCTCCTCGTCCGCACAGCGGAAGCCCCGCGACCGGTGCAACGGTGCGTTGCCCGGCGTATTGACAGCGCACTGGTCCAGACCGCAACGTGATCCGGGCCACTGATCCACGAGGCGACGACGGGGCGCCGGCGCGCCGGTGCCGCCCGCCACAGATCCCATCCAGACGCGACGAGAGGGGCCCGCGGCAATGGCTGAGAGCGACCGGAGCGAGGGGCTGGCCGGGCGGTACTTCGACGCCGCGATCGACCTGCTGCGCCAGGTCCGCGACGCGGAGGCGGACCGGATCGCGGCGGCCGGGCGGATGATCGCGGACACCGTGGAGGCGGGCGGCCGGGTCTTCTCCTTCGGGGCCGGGCACTCCTCGCTGCCCGCCCAGGACACCGTCTACCGCGCCGGTGGACTGGCGGTCATGAACCTCCTCGCCGTCCCCGGGGTCGTCGGTGTGGACGTCCGCCCGGCGACGCTGGGCAGTGCGCTGGAGCGGGTCGACGGGCTGGCCGGGGCGGTGCTGGACACCAGTCCGCTGGAGCGCGGCGACGTCCTGGTGATCATCTCGCTCTCGGGACGGAACGCCCTGCCGGTCGAGATGGCGATCAACGCACGGGCCCTCGGCATCAAGGTCATCGGCCTGACGTCGGTGGCCTACGCGGCCGCCACCAAGTCCCGGCACTCCTCGGGCAGCCATCTGAAGGACCACTGCGACATCGTCCTGGACAGCCGGATCCCGGTCGGCGACGCGGAGCTGACGCTGCCCGGCATCGAGGCGCCGTTCGCCCCCGCCTCCACGGTCGTCACCAGCGCGATCATGCAGGCCGTGGTGGCGACCGCGGCCGGTGCGCTCGCCGAGCGCGGGGTGCAGCCGCCGCTGCTGCGCTCGGGCAACGTGGACGGCGGCCACGAGTGGAACGGCCGGGTGATGCGGGAGTACGCGGACCGGATCTTCTACCGGCACTGAGCACACCGGGCGGCCCCCGGGGCGGGCGGGCCGGACGCCGCCGCTCCGACCCGCTCACGCCTCCGCCGCCCCCGCGAGGTCGAGGGCGGCCGCGACCCGGGCGGCGACCTCCTCGGCGTAGTCGGCGTCCGCGCGGTCGAAGGGGCGGCGGGCGGGCGCCCGCAGGAAGGTGGCGACCCCGAGGGTGCGGCCCCGGCTGCGGAGCACCACGCACAGCCCGTGGACCGTGCCGTCCGGCCAGTTGCGGGCGGCCGCCCAGCCCTCGGCCGGGGCCGGGCCGGCGGTGGCCCGTACCGAGCCGCACCGCGCGTACGCCTGGAGTGCCGGATGGCCCGGGACGTAGGCCACCGGGATGCCGGTCGGCGGAACGGCCTCCGAGGGGCCGGGCGCGCCCGCCGGGGAGGCCAGCGCCCGCACCAGCCGCGGCACCGCGGCACCGGGCCGGCCGTCCTCGGCGGACGGCGGGTCCGCGTCCCAGGCGGCGTCCGCGTCCACCGCGCCGTACGGGGCCGGGGCCGGGGTGCGGGCGAGGTCGACCAGGGCGTGGTCGGCGAAGCCCGCCAGGGCGAAGTCGAGGTGGACGGCGGCGGCCTCGGCCGGGTCGGGGCACTCGGCGGCGGCCCGGCCCGCGCGGTGCAGCTGGTGGGCGCGGAAGCGCAGCAGGGAGCCGTCCTGTTCGGCCCGTTTGAGGTCGGTGACGTCCTGGAAGAGCCAGGCCACACCGAGCGGAACGGGCTCCTCCGCCAGCGGCGAGGCCAGCCGGATGAAACCGCTGCGCCAGCACCGGCGCGGGAGTTCGGCCTCGCCGTCCCGCAGCGTCACCCACACCTCCGCGACGGCCGGCGGCGTGCCCTCGGCCAGGACGTGCTGGAAGGCGTTCTCCAGCTCCTCGACGCCCTGGGCCAGCACCTCGCCCAGCGGCCGGCCCAGCAGCGCCGTACGGCCCTTGCCGATGGCGCGGGCGGCGTGCGCGTTGACGACCGCGGGGCGCAGGTCGGCGTCGATCAGCACCACGCCCCAGGTGGCCTCCTCGAAGAGCGCCTCGCTCAGTGCCACGGCCCGCTCCAGGTCGAGCTGGGTGTGCGACTCGCCGAAGGCGCAGTACACCCCGGCGACCCGCCCGTCCGGGGCGTGCACGGCGGAGGACTGGGTGCGCACCAGGACGCGGTGGCCGTCCTTGGCCAGCAGGGCGAAGTCGTGCACCTGGCGGCCCGGGGCGCGCATGGCGGCCGACAGCGCGGACTGCACGCCGTCGGCGTCCTCCGCGCGGACCGCCCACCCCTTCAGGCCGGGGCGGCCGACCGCCTCCGCGGTGGACCACCCGAGGATGCGCGCGGCCTCGTGGTTCCAGTGGGTGACCGTGCCGTCCGCGGCGAAGGCCATCAGGGCGGCGTCCATGCCGTCCAGCAGGGCGGCGAGCAGTCCGGAGTCGTCGGCGTCCGGGGGTCGGCCGGGCTCGCGGCCGGTGCCGGACGGCGGGGCCCCGGGGACGGAAGGCCGTTGCGACGACGAAGCCGACGAGGCAGACGAGGCAGAAGAAGCTGACGAGGCAGTCACTGGCACCCCTTACGAACGCGGCCGCACATGCTCCACGTGGGGTCATTCAACTGGAACGTGACCTGGGACACACCCCATTCGCGGAAATCGCCGCCAGGGAATCCGGTCCCGAAAAAACTGGTTGTGCGGCGCCGGGACAGTTTCTAACGTGTGGGGTACACGAGAAGGGAGGTGGTTCGGCAGATGATTTCGCACCGGACGCGTGAGGTGGCTGCGGGCTAGCAGCCCGACGCTTCACCGAAGTGCAGCGCCGGATCCGCGCATACTGCAGATGCGCAGCCGGCCCAATCCCAAGCAGTCACCCGACCCGCGGGCTGCCGGTTCGTCCGACCGGCCCTTCGCGCCACCGGCGCGGAGGAACCAGCCCGCGGGTCGTCTGCGTCTGCACCCGGCTACGGCGCGAGGCGCTCCACCCGCCACTGGCCGGCCTCGGGGGCGCCCTCGCGGACGTACCGCAGCCGGTCGTGGAGGCGGTTCAGGCGCCCCTGCCAGAACTCGATCGCGTCGGGGGTGACGCGGTAGCCGCCCCAGTGCGGCGGCGCCGGCACCTGCTCGCCCTCGGGGTAGCGGGCCGCCAACTCCTCGTAGGCACGCTCCAGTTCGTCCCGGGAGGCGATCGGCGCGGACTGCTCGCTGGCCCAGGCGCCGAGTTGGGAGCCGTGCGGGCGGGTGCGGAAGTAGGCGGCGGTCTCGTCCCGGCCGATGCGTTCGGCGGTGCCGGTCACGATGACCTGCCGGGCGAGCGGGTGCCAGGGGAACAGCAGCGAGAGGTGCGGGTTCTCGGCCAGTTCGCGGCCCTTGCGGCTGGTGTAGTTGGTGAAGAAGACAAAGCCGCGCTCGTCGAACGCCTTCAGGAGCACGGTTCTTGAACTGGGCCGGCCGGCGGCGTCCGCCGTCGAGACGACCATGGCGTTCGGTTCGTGCAGACCGGCGGCCGCCGCGTCCTTGAACCAGCGCGAGAACTGGTCGTAGGGGCTCGCGGCGAGATCGTGCTCGGCGATTCCCTCGGCGCGGTAGTGCGCGCGCATGGACGAGGGGTCGGGGGTGTCGGCGGAGGGCATGTCGGCGGGATGCACGGCCTCATCTTGCAGCATCGGGCCCGCGCCGGGCAGCCCGGTGGGCCGGAAGTCTGCCCCCCGTCGCCGGGCCGTAACCCTCCCGTCGGCAAATCGCCCAGTGTGCCGGACGTCACGCTTCCCCGCTGCTGATGAACCCGCCAAAATCATGGCCCGGCCCACTGTGGGCCTCGGACACCGGAAGCTATCGTGTCCGTCTTCAGGCCGCCGCGGGCAGCACACGTGGCGGCCCGCGCCCGTGGACCGACCACCCGCGGGCGGAACCGCCGCGTGGCCCCTGCCCCGGCGGGGCATCACCGGGGTGACCGGTACGGACCGCGAGCTGCCCGGCGCAGCCGCGTAGCCGCACCGGCGCCGCAACTGACTCGACCGCACGGCAGCCGGTCACCGGCCGGCCGCCGTCCCCATCTTGAGGAGCCGCCTGATGTCCGACTTCGTTCCCGGGCTTGAGGGAGTCGTCGCGTTCGAGACGGAGATCGCCGAACCCGACAAGGAGGGCGGCGCGCTCCGCTACCGCGGGGTGGACATCGAGGATCTCGTCGGGCACGTCTCGTTCGAGAACGTCTGGGGGCTGCTGGTCGACGGGGCGTTCAAGCCGGGGCTGCCGCCCGCCGAGCCCTTCCCGATCCCCGTGCACTCGGGTGACATCCGCGTCGACGTGCAGTCCGCGCTGGCCATGCTCGCACCCGTATGGGGCCTGAAACCGCTGCTCGACATCGACGAGCGGACCGCCCGCGACAACCTCGCCCGGGCCGCGGTGATGGCGCTGTCCTACGTCGCCCAGTCGGCGCGCGGGCAGGGCCTGCCGATGGTGCCGCAGAAGGAGATCGACAAGGCGGAGACGGTCGTGGAGCGCTTCATGAAGCGCTGGCGCGGGGAGCCCGACCCCAAGCACGTCAAGGCCGTCGACGCCTACTGGACCTCGGCCGCCGAGCACGGCATGAACGCCTCCACGTTCACCGCCCGGGTCGTCGCCTCGACCGGCGCGGACGTCGCCGCGGCGCTGTCCGGCGCGGTCGGCGCCATGTCCGGCCCGCTGCACGGCGGCGCGCCGTCCCGCGTCCTCGGCATGATCGAGGAGATCGAGCGGACCGGCGACGCGGCCGCCTACGTCCGCCGGACGCTGGACAACGGCGAGCGGCTGATGGGCTTCGGCCACCGCGTCTACCGCGCGGAGGACCCGCGGGCGCGGGTCCTGCGGCGCACCGCCAAGGAGCTGGACGCCCCGCGCTTCGAGGTCGCCGAGGCCCTGGAGAAGGCGGCCCTGGAGGAGCTCCACAACCGCCGCCCGGACCGCGTACTGGCCACCAACGTCGAGTTCTGGGCGGCGATCGTCCTGGACTTCGCGGAGGTCCCGGCGCACATGTTCACGTCCATGTTCACGTGCGCCCGCACGGCGGGGTGGAGCGCGCACATCCTCGAACAGAAGCGGACCGGGCGCCTGGTGCGGCCGTCTGCGCGGTATGTGGGGCCCGGGGCGCGTAGCCCGCGGGCTGTTGCCGGCTACGACGGCATCTTTCATCTGTAGGTTCGCCCCTACGGAGCCGGCGTCCCCGCCGTGGGGGTTCGCCTTTCTTGCGCCCGGCGGCGCGGTGCCGCTGCGCTTGGCTGGCTTCCCACGTTGCCGGGTGCGGCGCCGTGTCGCCTGGCGGCGGGCATTGTCCGCTGCGCGGGGCTTTCGGGTGCGGTGACGGGCCTGCGGGGGTGGTGTGCCGGACTGCTTCGCTTTACGTCCGGCACACCACCCCCTCCGGCCCGTCCCCTCCCGTTGGGGGTCGGATTNCAGGCCNGTTGCACCNTCNGTCTGTGGGCCNGTGCCGGCTCTGGATTGATNGGTGACCGGCACTGATGAGCGACCCGCACCGGACCACTCAGGCCGGCCCCCACCCACCGTCTTCCATGACCACCCACGGGAGGGGACGGGTCGGAGGGGCAGGGGGTGTGTCCGGACGTAAAGCGAAGCAGTCCGGACACACCCCCTGCCCCGCAGACCCGTCACCGCACCCGACAGCCCCGCGCAGCGGACAAGAATCCCGCGCAGCGGATCGGCGCCGCCAGGCGCAACAAGGCGAACCCCTACGGCGGGGGCGCCGACAACGTGGGCGGGCACCCCACTGGCGCCGACAACGCCTCGTCGAGGAGCGAAGCCCACTGCGTGACAACCCCGACCCGGCGGGCCGAATCATCCGTCAGGAGATTCGCCAGGCCCAGGCCACGGGCCATGTCCAGGAGGCCCTGGACCGTCTCCCGGACGCCCGGGACGGACTCGTCGGCGGCGAGCAGCGCGACGGCCGTGCGGTGCGCCTCACGGCCCACCCGGGCCTCCAGGGCGGTGACGCGTTCGCGGAGCTGCTCCTCGTCGGAGGCCGCCACCCACAGGTGGAGCGCGGCGCGGAAGAGGGGGCCGGTGTAGAGGCCCACCAGTTCCTCGACGATCCGCCGGGTGCGGGCCAGGGAGCCGGCCGGCGGCAGATCGTGTGCCAGGGCGGCCCGCAGCGCGCCCTGCCGCTTCTCCGCGACGTGCTCGACGGCCGCGGTGAACAGGTCCTCGCGGGTGCGGAAGTGGTGCTGGGCGGCGCCCCGGGAGACGCCCGCCCGCTCGGCGACGACGGAGACCGTGCTGCCGGTCCAGCCGCGTTCGGCGAGGCAGGCGACGGCGGCTTCGAGGAGTTTGAGGCGGGTGGCGCGGCTGCGTTCCTGCTGGGGCTCCTTGGTGCCGCGGGCCGGGGTCAGCGCACCCATGCCGGGTCCCGTCGTTCCAGGAAGGCGGTCATGCCTTCGCGGGCCTCGGGGGAGGCGAAGAGCCGTGCGGACTGTTCGGCGAGCGCGTCGGTGTCGCGGTCGAAGGCGGCCAGCACGTCGGCGGTGACCAGTTTCTTGGACGCGGCGAGGCCCTGCGGGGAGCCCCTGCGGACGCCGTCGAGCAGCGGCGCGAGGCCGGTGTCGACGTCGTCGGCGGCGAGGGTGACGAGGCCGATCCGGGCCGCCTCGGCCGGGCCGAACCGCTCGCCGGTGAGGTAGTAGCGGGCGGCGGCCCGGGCGTCCAGCCGGGGCAGCAGGGGCAGCGAGATCACCGCGGGGGCGAGGCCGAGCCGTGCCTCGGTGAAGGCGAAGGTGGCCTCCGGGCCCGCGACGGAGAGGTCGCAGGCGCCGAGCAGGCCGAGGCCGCCGGCCCGGACGTGGCCGGTGACCCGGGCGAGCACCGGTTTGGGCAGCTCCACGAGGGCGCGCAGCAGCCGGGCGAGCCCCAGGGGGCCGTCCTTGGCGTCGCCCGTGGTGGCCTCGGAGAGGTCCGCGCCGGCGCAGAACGTGGTGCCGGTGTGGGCGAGCACCACGGCCCGGACGGCGTCGTCGGCGGCCGCGTCCGCGAGGGCCTGGTGCAGTTCGGCGACCAGGCGGGTGGAGAGGGCGTTGCGGTTGCGGGGGGAGTTGAGGGTGAGGGTGGTGATTCCGCGCTCGTGGGAGCGCTCCACGTCCGTCATGGGGCCGTCGAACTCCTTTCGCCGGCGCGGAGTTCGCGCCGGAGGATCTTTCCGGTGGTGGCGCGCGGCACGTCGGCCAGGAACTCCACCCGGCGCACCTTCTTGTAGGGGGCGACGCGCTCTGCAACGTAGGCGATGACCTCGTCGGCGGTGAGCGCGGCCCCCGGGCGGCGCACCACGAACGCCTTGGGGATCTCGTTGCCGTCCTCGTCGGTGACGCCGATGACGGCGGCGTCCGCGATGTCCTCGTGGGCGAGCAGCAGCGCCTCCAGGTCGGCGGGGGCCACCTGGTAGCCCTTGTATTTGATCAACTCCTTGACGCGGTCGACGACATGGAGCCAGCCGTCGGCGTCGGTCCGACCGATGTCGCCGGTGTGCAGCCAGCCGTCCGCGTCGATCATCGCGTCGGTCTCGGCGGGACGTCCCAGGTAGCCCTTCATCACCTGCGGCCCGCGGATGAGGATTTCGCCGCTGTCCCCCGGTCCGAGGTCCCGGCCCGTCTCCAGGGAGACGATCCGCAGTTCCGTACTGGGGAGGAGGGTGCCGACCGTGCCCGGTGGCGTGGCTCCAGAACTGGGCGGTACGACGTGGGTGGCCGGGGAGAGTTCGGTCATGCCGTACGCCTGGAGGACGGTGGGCAGGCCCAGGCGGCGGGCGCAGGCGGCGGCGAGCCCGGCGTCCAGGGGTGCGGCGGAGCAGAGCAGGCGCCGGAGGGAGGACAGGTCGAACGCGTCGACCATCGGGTGCTTGGCCAGCGCCAGCACGATCGGGGGCGCGGCGTAGACCTCGGTGATGCGGTGCTGCTGGATCGCGGTGAGGAACTGGCGGAGGTCGAAGCGGGGCAGCACGACGACGGTGGCGCCGTTGCGCAGCGGGGCGTTCATCAGGGCGGTGAGCCCGTAGATGTGGAAGAAGGGGAGGACGGCGAGGACGCGGTCCCCGGGGCCGTTGGCCAGCACCGGGGCCAGTTGGGCGAGGTTGGTGGCGATGCTGCGGTGGGTGAGCATCACGCCCTTGGGTGCGCCGGTGGTGCCGGAGGAATACGGGAGCACGGCCAGGTCGGTGGCGGGGGCGATCTCCGGGGCGGGGGCCGGGTGGTGGTCCTCGGCGGCCAGGTCGAGGATCGAGCGGTGGCCGTCGGCGCGGTCGCACACGAGGATCTCGGCGATGCCGCCGGCCTGTCGGGCGGCGTCCCGTGCGGTGTCCAGCAGTGCCGCCACGGTGACGATCCGGGACGCCCGGGAGTCGGCCAGCTGCCGGGCGAACTCGGCGCCGGTGGCGAGCGGGTGGACGGTGGTGACCGCCGCCCCGCAGCGCGACGCGGCGTAGCAGACCACGGGGAAGAGCACCGAGTTGGGGCTGTGCAGGGCCAGTACGTCGCCCTTGCGGAGCCCGGACGCGGCGAGTGCGGCGGCCAGCCGGCGGCTGAGGTGGTCGAGCCGGGCGTAGTCGAGGGTGGTGCCGGTGAGGGCGTCGACGAGGGCCGGCCGGGTGGCGTGGGCGGCGGCCCGCCCGAGGACGGCCTCGTGGAGGGGCAGCTCCACGGGGGCGATGTCGGGGTACGCGCTGCGGAAGACGTGGGAGTGGTGGTGGGAGTGGCGGGGTGTGGTGGACGCCATGGGTTCCTCCCTGGGTGCGGTGGGTGGGGCGGCGGGCGGGCCGCCGTGGACGTTCCTTCCCGTGTGCCGGGCCCCGGTACGCACGCCCGGTGGAAGCCGGCCCGGCGCACCGCCCGTTCGCTCAGTACGACTTGGGCAGCCCCAGGGACTGGTGGGAGACGTAGTTGAGGATCATCTCCCGGCTGACGGGGGCGATCCGCGCCACCCGGGCGGCGGTGATCAGCGACGCCAGCCCGTATTCCCGGGTGAGGCCGTTGCCGCCCAGGGTGTGCACGGCCTGGTCGACGGTGTGCACCGCGGCCTCGGCCGCCGCGTACTTGGCCATGTTGGCGGCCTCGCCGGCGGCCGTGTCGTCGCCGGCGTCGTAGAGCAGCGCCGCCTTGCGCATCATCAGTGCGGCCAGCTCCAGTTCGATGTGGCACTGGGCGAGCGGGTGGGCGAGGGCCTGGTGGGCGCCGATCGGCTCCTTCCAGACCTGGCGGGTGCGGGCGTAGTCGACGGCCCGGGCCAGCGCGTAGCGGCCCATGCCGAGGGCGAACGCGGCGGTCATGATGCGTTCGGGGTTGAGGCCGGCGAAGAGCTGGAGCAGTCCGGCGTCCTGGTCGCCCACGAGGGCGTCGGCGGGCAGCCGCACCTCGTCCAGGGTCAGCTCGAACTGCTTCTCCGGGGCGGCCAGTTCCATCGGGACGGGGCTGCGGCCGAAGCCGGGGGCCTCGCGCGGGACGATGAACAGGCAGGGCTTGAGCTTTCCGGTACGGGCGTCCTCGGTGCGGCCGACGATCAGTGTCGCGTCGGCGATGTCCACCCCGGAGACGAAGATCTTCCGCCCGTTGAGGATCCAGTCCCCGCCGTCCTTGCGGGCGGTGGTGGTGATCCGGTGGGAGTTGGAGCCGGCGTCCGGTTCGGTGATGCCGAAGGCCATCTTGCGGCTGCCGTCGGCCAGTCCGGGCAGCCAGGCGCGCTTCTGCTCCTCGGTGCCGAAGCGGGCGAGGACCGTGCCGCAGATCGCCGGCGAGACCACCAGCATGAGGAGCGGGCAGCCGGCCGCGCCCAACTCCTCGAGGACGAGGGAGAGTTCGGTGATGCCGGCGCCTCCGCCGCCGTACTCCTCGGGGAGGTTGACGCCGAGGTAGCCGGCCTTGGCGGCCTCCTGCCACAGTGCGTCGGTGTGGGCGCCCTCGGCGACGACGGCGGTGAAGTACTCCCGGCCGTAGCGCCTGCCGAGCGCGGCGACGGCCGCGCGCAGGGCGCGGTGTTCCTCGGACTCGATCACGGGGTTGCTCAGGGCGTTGCTCATGACGGCTCCTGGGGCGGTGAGTGAGTGCCTGCGGATCGCGGGTGAGGGGCGGCGCGGGGGCCCGTGGTGCGGCCGGGGTCAGTCGGCGACGACGGCGAGCAGGGTGCCCACCTCGACCTGTCTGCCGGCCCGGACGGGGAGGGCGGTCAGGGTGCCGGCCGCCGGTGCGGTGATCCTGTGCTCCATCTTCATGGCCTCCAGCCACAGCAGCGGCTGGCCGGCCTCCACGCGGTCGCCCTCGGCCAGCCCGTCCGCGATCCGGACGACGGTGCCGGGCATCGGGGCGAGCAGCGAACCGGGCTCCGTACGGGCCGCGGGGTCGGGAAAACGGGGCAGCGCGGTGAACGTGCGGGCGCCCAGGGGCGAGTCGACGTGGACCCGGTCGTCGCCGTAGCGGGCGACCGTGAAGGTCCGCCGCAGTCCGTCGACGTCCAGCACCACCTCGTCCGCGGCCAGGGCGACCAGCCGGACGCCGGGGAAGTCCTCGGCGGTCAGCCCCTCCCGGCCGAGCCGGTAGCGGATCTCGTGGGTGGTGTCCGCGCGGGCGTAGCGCTTGACCTGCGGGCCGGCCGGGAGGTTGCGGTAGCCCCCGAAGCGGGAGCGGCCGTGCGCGTCGGCGAGCGCGGCGGCCAGCGCGCAGAGGGCGTCGCCGGCGGTCTCCGGTGCGGTGAGGGCGGCGAGGTTGCGGTCGTAGAAGCCGGTGTCGAGCCCGGTGGCGGTGGCGAACTCGGGGTGCCGCAGGGAGCGGACCAGCAGTTCGCGGTTGGTGACCGGGCCGTGGATACGGGCCCGTTGCAGGGCGCCCGCCAGTTTGCGGACGGCCTCGGCGCGGGTCGGAGCCCAGGCGATCACCTTGGCCAGCATCGGGTCGTAGTGGACGGTGACGGTGTCGCCGTCACTCACCCCGGAGTCCAGCCGGACGCCGTCCGGTACGGCGATGCGGTGCACGGTGCCGGTCTGCGGCTGCCAGCCGGCCGCCGGGTCCTCCGCGTAGAGCCGGGCCTCGACGGCGTGGCCGTGCGGTTCGGGCAGTACGGCGGGCAGCGGACGGCCCTCGGCGACCGCGATCTGGAGGGCCACCAGGTCCAGCCGGTAGATCTCCTCGGTGACCGGGTGCTCGACCTGGAGGCGGGTGTTCATCTCCAGGAAGTACCCGCGGCCGTCGGGCGAGACCAGGAACTCGACGGTGCCCGCGCCCCGGTAGCCGATGGCCCGTGCGGCCTGGGCGGCGGCCCGGAGCAGGATGTCCCGGAGCGCGTCGGGCAGCCCGGGGGCCGGGGCCTCCTCGACGACCTTCTGGTGGCGGCGCTGGAGCGAGCAGTCGCGGGTGCCGAGCGTCCAGACGTCGCCCTGCGCGTCGGCGAGGACCTGCACCTCGACATGGCGCCCGCCCTCCACATAGGGCTCGGCGAACACCTCGCCGTCCCCGAAAGCGGCCGCCGCCTCCGCCCGCGCCGCCCTCAACTCCCCTTCCAGCTCGGCGAGTTCGCGGACGATCCGCATGCCCCGCCCGCCGCCGCCGGCCGCCGCCTTCACCAGCAGCGGCAGGTCCCCGGCGGCGGCCGCGGCCGGGTCGACCGGGGCCAGCAGCGGCACCCCGGCCGCCGCCATCAGCTCCTTGGCGCGGGTCTTGGAGGCCATCGCCTCGATGGCGGCCGGCGGCGGCCCGATCCACACCAGCCCGGCGTCCGCCACCGCCGCGGCGAACGCCGCGCTCTCGGAGAGGAACCCGTACCCCGGGTGGACCGCGTCCGCCCCGGCCGCCAGCGCCGCCTGCACCAGCAGCGCACCGCGCAGATAGGTGTCCGCGGGCGCCCGGCCCGGCAGCCGCACCGCCAGGTCCGCCTCCCGTACGTGTGCGGCGTCCGCGTCCGCGTCGGAGTACACCGCGACGGTGGCGATGCCCAGTTCGCGGCAGGTGCGGAAGATGCGGCGGGCGATCTCGCCGCGGTTGGCGACGAGCACCGAACGGATCTCCACGCCGCCCTCCGCCCCGGACGCGGCCGCGGCCACGGCCTCGGAATCGCTGGTTGTCACAGGAATCCCCTCCCTCACATCCGGAAGACGCCGAAGCCGCCCCGCACGCCCTCGACCGGCGCGGTGTGCACGGCGGACAGGCACAGGCCGAGGACGGTGCGGGTGTCGCGCGGGTCGATGACGCCGTCGTCGTACAGCCGCCCGGACAGGAACATCGGCAGCGACTCGGCCTCGATCTGCTGCTCCACCATGGCGCGCAGCGCCGCGTCGCCCTCCTCGTCGTACGGCTGCCCCTTCGCTTCGGCGGAGGCGCGGGCCACGAGGGAGAGCACCCCGGCGAGCTGCTGCGGCCCCATCACCGCCGACTTGGCGCTCGGCCAGGCGAACAGGAACCGCGGGTCGTAGGCCCGCCCGCACATCCCGTAGTGCCCGGCCCCGTACGAGGCGCCCATCAGGACGGAGAGGTGCGGCACCCGCGAGTTCGACACCGCGTTGATCATCATCGCGCCGTGCTTGATGATGCCGCCCTGCTCGTACTCCCTGCCGACCATGTAGCCGGTGGTGTTGTGCAGGAAGATCAACGGGATGTCCCGCTGGTTGGCCAACTGGATGAACTGTGCGGCCTTCTGGGACTCCGCGCTGAACAGCACGCCCCGGGCGTTGGCGAGAATCCCGACCGGATAGCCGTGCAGTTCCGCCCACCCGGTTGCCAGGCTCGCCCCGTACAGCGGCTTGAACTCGTCGAAGTCGGAGCCGTCGACGATCCGGGCGATCACCTCGCGCGGGTCGAAGGGGGCCCTGAGGTCGCCGGGGACGATGCCCAGCAGCTCTTCCTCGTCGTACTCGGGCGGCACGGCCGGGCCCGGATCGGCGTGCGCCTTGCGCCAGTTGAGGCGCGCCACCACCCGGCGCGCCTGCCGCAGCGCGTCCGGTTCGTCGATGGCGAAGTAGTCCGCGAGCCCCGACGTCCGGGCGTGCATCCCGGCGCCGCCCAGCGACTCGTCGTCGCTCTCCTCGCCGGTCGCCATCTTCACCAGCGGCGGCCCGCCGAGGAAGACCTTGGCCCGCTCCTTCACCATGATCACGTGGTCCGACATCCCGGGGACGTACGCGCCGCCGGCCGTCGAGTTGCCGAAGACCACCGCGACCGTCGGAATCCCGGCCGCCGACAGCCGCGTCAGGTCCTTGAAGAGCGCCCCGCCGGGGATGAAGATCTCCTTCTGGCTCGGCAGGTCGGCGCCACCGGACTCCACCAGGCTGACCACCGGAAGCCGGTTGGCGAACGCGATCTCGTCGGCCCGCAGCGCCTTCTTCAGCGTCCACGGATTGCTCGCCCCGCCGCGTACCGTCGGGTCGTTGGCGGTGATCAGGCACTCCACGCCCTCGATCACCCCGATGCCGGTGACCAGCGACGCCCCCACCGCGTAGTCGCTGCCCCAGCCGGCCAGCGGCGACAGTTCCAGGAACGGCGTGTCGGGGTCCAGCAGCAGCTCGATCCGCTCCCGGGCCGGCAGCTTGCCCCGCCCGCGGTGCCGGGCCACGTACTTCTCGCCCCCGCCGGCCAGCGCCCTGGCATGCTCGGCCGCCACCTCCCCGAGCTTCTCCAGCATCGCCGCCCGCCGCTCGGCGTACTCGGCCCCGGCCGGATCCAGCGCGCTCCGCAGGACGGTCACAGCAAAACCTCCGGTATCTCCACATGACGGGAGCGCAGCCACTCCCCCAGCGCCTTGGCCTGCGGATCGAACCGGGCCTGCGAGGCGACGCCCTCGCCCAGCAGCCCGTCCACCGTGAAGTTCAGCGCCCGCAAACGGGGCAGCACCTCCCGTCGCACCGCCAACCCGGCGGTCTCCGGCAGGAGTTCACGCAGCCGCTCGACGGTGAGGGCGTGCGCCAGCCACCGCCATCCGTCGTCCGTCCGGGCCCACACCCCGACGTTGGCCGAGCCGCCCTTGTCGCCGCTGCGCGCCCCGGCGACGAGCCCCAGGGGCGCCCGCCGGACCGGCCCGTCCGGCAGCGGCTCCGGAAGCTCCCCCACCACGGCCTCCGGCTCGTCCGCCGACGCGGGCCCGGGCGCGATCGCCACCCGCTCCCCGTCCGGCAGCACCGCCACCTGCTGGACATCCTCCGCCGGCACATACGCCGCCTCGAACACCCCGTACGGGGCGCCCTTCCCCGGCGGCGCCGTCACATGGAAGCCCGGGTAACTGGCCAGCGCCAGCTCGACCGCGGCGCCGCTGACGGCCCGCCCGACGGCCTCGGCATCCGGGTCCCGCACCACCAGCCGCAGCAGCGCACTCGCTTCCTCCTGCACCCCCGCATCGGCGTGATCGGTCCGCGCCAGCGTCCAGGTCACCTCCCGCGGACGGCCCCCGGCCCGCTCCAACGCCTCGTCCAACTGCCCGCGCACCAGCTCGGCCTTGGCCTCGATCCCGAGGCCGGTGAGCACGAACACCACCTCGTTGCGCCAGCCGCCCATCCGGGTCAGCCCGACCTTCAGCGTCGCCGGCGGCGCCTCGCCCCGCACCCCGTCGATCCGTACCCGGTCCGGCCCGTCCGCCGCGAGCCGTACGGTGTCCAGCCGCGCCGTGACGTCCGGCCCCGGATAGCGGGCGCCGGCCGTCTCGTAGAGCAGCTGGGCGGTCACCGTGCCCACCGTCACCGCTCCCCCGGTCCCCGGGTGCTTGGTGATCACGGCACTGCCGTCCGCACGGACCTCCGCCAGCGGAAACCCCGGCCGCCGCACGTCCCCCAACTCCTCGAAGAACGCGTAGTTCCCGCCCGTCGCCTGCGCCCCGCACTCCAGCACATGCCCCGCGACCACCGCCCCCGCCAGCCGGTCGTGATCGTCCGCCGCCCAGCCGAAGTGCGCCGCGGCCGGCCCGCTGACCAGCGCCGCGTCCGCCACCCGCCCGGTGACCACGACATCCGCCCCGGCCCGCAGACACGCCGCGATCCCCGCACCCCCCAGATAGGCGTTGGCGGTGAGCACACCCTCGCCCCACCCCCGCCCCAGCAGCTCGTCCCCCTCGACGTGCGCGACCCGCACCGGCACCCCGACCCGCGCACTCAACTCCCGTACCGCGTCGGCCAGTCCGGCCGGATTCAGCCCACCCGCATTCGTCACGATCTTCACGCCCCGCTCGACGGCGAGCCCCAGCCCCTCCTCCAGCTGCCGCAGAAACGTCCTGGCGTAGCCGAGCCGCGGGTCCTTCAGCCGGTCCCGCCCGAGGATCAGCATCGTCAGCTCGGCCAGATAGTCCCCGGTCAGCACGTCCAGCGGCCCGCCGGTCAGCATCTCCCGCACCGCCTCGAACCGGTCGCCGTAGAACCCCGACGCATTCCCGATCCGCAACGGCTCCGCGACCGCCTCCGGCCCGGGCCCCCTCATCGCCGCACCTCGCCCGGCCGCCGCCCCGCCCCCGCCGGCCCCGCGAAGGACTGCGCGATGCCCAACCACCGCTCGGCGTCCGCCCCCACCGCCACCAGGGAGACCTCGTCCCGGTGCGCCCGCTGCGTCACCAGCAGGCAGAAGTCCAGCGCCGGCCCGCTCACCCGCTGCGCCGCGCCCTCCGGCCCGAACGCCCACGCCTCGCCGCCGGGCCCCGTCAACTCGACCCGGAACTCCTCCCCCGGCGGCGTCAGCCCGTGCACCGCATACGCGTAGTCCCTGGCCCGCACCCCGATCCGGGCCACATGCCGCAACCGGGCCGTCGGCACCCGCCGCACCCCCAGCGCGTCCGCCACGTCCTGCCCGTGCGCCCAGGTCTCCATCAGCCGCCCGGTGGCCATCGACGCCACGCTCATCGGCGGCCCGTACCACGGCAGTTTCCCGCCCTGGGGCTGTACCGCCAGTACCTCCAGCAGCTCGGCCCGGCTCGCCCGCCACCGCGCCAGCAGCTCGGCGGGCGCCGACCGCGCGCCCCGCTCGGCCCCCTCGTCCACGAACGTCTCCGGCGCGGCGAGCGCCGCCTCCACCTCCCGCCCGAACCCCTCGGGATCGACCGCCGACTGCACGGCCCGCTCGTCCGTCCACAACAGGTGCGCGATCTGATGCGCGATGCTCCATCCGGCGGCCGGGGTCGCCCGCCCCCACTCCGCTTCCGGCAGCCCCGCCACCAGCCCGTCCACTTCCTCACCCTCGGCCAGCAGGTCCGCCAGGACCTCCCGAACCTCCCGCGGATCGGCCATCGCACGCTCTCCTCACCCACGCCCGACGCCCATATCCCTTACGGACAGGGCATGTTGACACACCGTCACGTTGACAGCTGTTGCGGTGATGCGCGCACCGAGGGTGGCAGCACCCCCAGAAACAATCAAGCACGCCTGCATGATTTCTTGCCATGGCGCGCCACGGCGAACGGGCCGCCCCCGCCCGCGCATGTGCCCCGGTTGCGCGCCACATCCACGATTTCGGGACCAAAGTCCCTATGTGCGACCGAAGATCGCCGATTGCATTGCTTCCCAAGACAGTTCCCCTGTTCCGCCCCCTCGGATTGGGACCCTCTCATGACCCATGTCTCCCGCCGCCGCCTCCTCGCCGCCGTCCCCGCCGCCGGCCTCGCGGCGGCCGTCCCGGTATCCCTCGCGACCGCGGGCACCGCCGCCGCGGCATCCGGCCGGCCGAACGCCGCCCCGGCCACCCCGCCCCGCAAGGCGGCCGCCCTCTCCCTCCAGGAGATCACCGACAAGTGGGGCACCTGGATGGCCCGGGAACGCTTCCCCGGCTCCCACGGCTGCCGCTTCACCGCCTCCACGGACTACGGACAGCGCGGCGAGCTGGGCGCCTACCACAAGTACCAGGTGAGCACGGAGTACCGCGGCATCACCTACGACCCCAAGGCCCCCTCGCCCATACCGGGCCAGGTCAGCTCCGTCACCACCAACTACCGCAACGGCTCCGCCGTCGAGCAGCAGGTCATCTACAAGCAGAGCAAGACGACCGAGCAGGATCTGCGGATCTCCGTGACCGAGTCGCTGAAGATCGGCGTCTCCATGGAGGTCTCGGCGGAGATCCCGGCCGTGGCCAAGGTGTCCGAGACCACGTCGATCGAGACGAACCTCTCCTCGACCCAGGAGTACACCCACAAGGAGACCCAGAACTGGGGCGTCGACCTCCCGCTCAAGATCCCGGCCAAGTCGGCCATCGAGGCGTCCCTGGTCATCGGCACCCAGAAGTACGACATCGACTGGACGGCCACGGTCGGCATGTCGGGAGCCGTGGCGATCTGGTTCAACGACAAGGTCGATCTCAACCACGACGGCGACTACCACTGGCTGTGGTTCGTCCCCATCGAGGAGGTGTTCCGCGACTGCCGCGCCCACGGCATCGCCGACACCACCGGCTACGAGATCACCGCCGGCGGCGTGGACGCCTTCGCCGGCGGAAAGTTCGCCGGCGGCCAGGGCGTGGCCGTCAACGTCAACGTCGTCCAAAAGGACCTCGACGGCCGCACCAAGCGCAGCGCCCCCCGATCCCTCCCGGTCCCCCTCACCCAGAACGGCAAACGAGCCGTCCACGCCGGCCGGTAGCCCCTGGGCGGCACACTGTCATCAGCCGGCAGCAGCCTCAGAGATGACGATGACGAGTCGGGCTTCTGGGAATGACCGACAGCGGAGCCCCCTTGTTCGTCTCCCTGCGTCCGGGCGACGAGTGCGGGGGCTTTGCACTATCCCAGATAAGGCATCGGCCGATCCTCCAGAAAGTGTTGGAGCCGTAGCCGCTGGGTGTGATGCATGGGAAGCGCGTGGAGTTCGCCGGGCTCCACGAAGCGGACCTCCGTGCTCTCGTCGGAGACGGTCAGCGAGCCGCCGACGATACGCGCCCGAAAGCACACATTGAACTGCCGCCTCACCTCCCCGTCGCTGTACGCGATGATGTGGCGCGGGTCGGTGTACGTGCCGATCAGTCCCGTGATCTCCACGTCGTAGCCGGTCTCTTCCTTGACCTCCCGCACGGCCGTTCCCGGTAGCGAGTCGGTGATGTCCATTCCGCCGCCCGGCAGCGCCCAGAAGTCATTGTCTCGGCGGCGCTGCAGCAGGATTCGCCCTTTGTCGTCGGTCACGACCGCTGAAGCAGCGACGACGAGGCTGTTCGGCTTCGGCGCGTCGGCATCGTCGTAGTACTCGGTGCGTGCCACTTTCTAGCCTTCCTGTACAGGCGTTGCCTGATCCCATACGGCGTTGAAGCTCTCCACGTAGCTGTCGAACATCCCGCCGCCGCTGTCTCGCCGCAGGTGCCATACGGGTGCGCCGTACGCGTTTACGCCCCAGACGTGCGCGTTGACCAACATCTGATCGTCGCTGCGGTAGAGGCTGTTGTAGAGGGTTGTGCCGTGCGTCCGAAGTTCGACCCCGGACACCCCGAGCAATCGCCGGTAATGCATGAGCGCGAGTCGACAGCGACGACCACGCGCACCGACCCACCGGCATCGGCCTCCGCCCACCCGTCTCCCACCCACTCACGGGAGGGGACGGGCCGGAGGGGCAGGGGTGTGCCGGACGTAAAGCGAAGCAGTCCGGCACACCCCTGCCCCGGAGGCCCGTCACCGCGGCCGAACAGCCCCGCGCAGCGGCACCGCGCCGCAGGCGCAAAAGCAACCCACGGCGGGCAAGCCGAAACGTGAGAGCCGGGCCAAACGCAGCGGACACCGCGCCGCAGGCGCACAAGGCGAACCCCACGGCGGGACAGCCGACAACGTGGGAAGCCAGCCAAGCGCAGCGGAACTCAGCGCCGCGTTCCGCCCAGTACCGCCCCCGCGCTGGCCACCACCACCAGGCCGATCGCCACCAGTTCGAGCCACCCCAACGCCTGCCCCAGCACGAGGAACCCGGCCGTGGCCGCCGCGGCCGGCTCCAGGCTCATCATCACCGCGAACCCGGACGCGGGCAGCTTGCGCAGCGCGAGCAGCTCCAGCGTGTACGGCATGACCGACGACAGCAGCGCCACGGCGGCTCCCAGCCCCAGCGTCACCGGGTCCAGCAGCGCCGCCCCGGCGCTCGCCACCCCGAGCGGCAGACTCAGCACCGCCGCCACCGTCATCGCCAGCGCCAGCCCGTCCGCCTGCGGGAACCGCTGTCCGGTGCGCGCCGACAGCAGGATGTACGCGGCCCACAGCCCACCGGCGGCCAGCGCGAAACCGGCCCCGGTGAGATTCAGTCCGTCGAGCCCTGCACGCCCCAGCAGCACCACACCGCCCAGTGCCAGCACTGCCCACACCACGCTCAGCAGCCGCCGCGACGTCACCACGGAGAGGATCAGCGGGCCGAGGAACTCCAGGGTGACCGCGGCGCCGAGCGGAATCCGGTCCAGCGCCTGGTAGAAAAGCGAATTCATCGCGACCAGCGCGACACCGAAGGCGACGACCGTGGCCCAGTCTCCCCGCGTGTAGCCCCGCACCCTCGGCCGGCAGGCGACGAGCAACACCAGCGCCGCCACGACCAGCCGCAAGGTGACGACGCCCAGCGCACCGGCCCGCGGGAACAGCAGCACCGCCACCGACGCCCCGAACTGCAGCGAGACGATCCCGCCGATGACCAGCCCCACCGACACCAGCCGACCACGCGGCCGCGCCCCCGCCGCCCCCGCCGTCCCGGGCCCCACCCCATGGGCCGCGGCCTCCGCCTCAGCCGACCGCACCTCTGGCGAGGGCGGCACGGGCTGCGGTATCCCGGAGCCGCACGCACCGGCAGAGGACGCACCGGAAGAGGAGACTGCGGACGAGGACACTGCGGAAGGGGACGCTGCGGAGGAGGAATCGGCGGAAGCAGGATCGACGGAAGAAGCGGAAGCAGACTGGGCGGACGACCCGAACGGCGCGGAGGAAGCATTCACATCCCCACGCTACGACCCGCGTTCGCGCACGTGAAATGCCATTTCGCCGGTTGTTATGCTCCGCACGCATGAGCCTTGAGGTGCGTCATCTCCGCTGCTTTCTCGCCATCGCCGACACCCTCAGCGTGACCCGCGCCGCCGAACGCCTCCACCTCACCCAGCCCGCCGTCTCCCGCACCCTCCGCCAGCTGGAGGAGACGTTGAGGGTCTGCCTCGTCGAGCGCACCACCCACCATCTCGCGCTCACCCCGGACGGCCTCGCCTTCCGCGACCGGGCGGCGCTCGCCGTCTCCGCCTTCGACCGTGCCCTGGCCTACGGCCGCCGCACCGGCTGGCCGCTCCGGCTGGGCCACGCCTGGTCGGCGGCGGGCGCGGAGACCACCACGCTGCTGCGCCGCTGGCACGAGGAACACCCGGAGACGCCCCTGGAACTCCTGCGGATCGACGACCGTACGGCCGGCCTCGTCCGCGGCGACGTGGACGCGGCCCTGCTCCGCGGTGAGGTCACCGCCCCCGGTCTGATCACCGAGGCGCTGACGACCGAGCCCCGGGTGGCCGGCCTCCCCGCCGACGACCCGCTGGCCGGCCGCCCGGCCCTCTCCCTCACCGACCTCTCCTCGCGCACCATCGCCCTCAACACCGTCTCCGGCATCACCGGCCTCGACCTCTGGCCCGCCGACGCCCGCCCCACATCCACGATCACCATCGGCAACACCGACGACTGGATCGCCGCCATCACGGGCGGCCGCGCGGTGGGTGTCACGACCTCCGCCACCGCCGGAATGCATCCGCACCCGGCGATGGCCTACGTCCCGCTGACCGACGCGCCACCCGTACCCGTCGTGATCGCCTGGCGCGACGGCCCCGGCCACCCCCGCATCCCCGACCTGGTGGCGCTGGCACGCGAGGTCATGGGACAGGGGTAGCGGGCGGCCCCTGTGCCCGGCCCCTCTGCCCGGTCCGTCAATCCAGCCCGTCAGTCCTCCCCTCCCCTCCCCTCTCCCCCCCACCCCCACCGCCTCCGCCTCCGCCTCCCGGTCTCACCTCCCTTCCTCCGCCTCACCGCCCTTCTCCGTCTCCGCGGCGTCCAGGGCCTCCGCCAGGACCTCCGCGAGGTGGCGGCCCGGGCGCTCCCCGAGCTGGGCGAGCTGTGTCCGGCAGGAGAAGCCGTCGGCGAGGATTTCGGCGTGCGGGGCGGCCTGGCGGACGGCGGGGAGGAGTTGGTCCTCGGCGCAGGCCGCCGAGACGTCGTAATGGCCCCGTTCAAAGCCGAAGTTGCCGGCCAGGCCGCAACAGCCGCCGCTCAACGTCCCGGTCAGGCCGGCGCGTTCACGCAGCCGGCGGTCGGCGGCGTCGCCGAGGACGGCGTGCTGGTGGCAGTGGGTCTGGCCGGCGACCGGGCGGTCGATGCGGGGCGGGGTCCAGTCGGGGGCCAGTTCCTCCAGCACTTCGGCGAAGGTGCGGACGGCGGCGGCGAGCCGGGCGGCCCGGGGGTCGTCGGCGAGCAGCTCCGGCAGGTCCGTGCGGAGCGCCGCGGCGCAGCTCGGTTCGAGGACGACCAGGGGGCGGCCTGGGCCCACCAGGGGGCCGAGCACCTCCACCGTCCGGCGCATGACGGCCCGGGCCTGGGTGAGTTGGCCGGTGGAGACGTAGGTCAGGCCGCAGCAGAGGCCGCGGCGGTGGAGGCGGGGCAGCGGGAGCGACGGGCGCGTCACCAGGGGCGCCGTGGGCGGGAGCAGGGGCCGTAGTCCGGCGGCTTCCAGGACACGGACGGCGGCCCGCCCCACCTCCGGCGACAGGTAGTTGGTGAAGGTGTCGGGCCAGAGGACGACCCTGCGGCCGGACGCCGGCGCACCCGCCGTGGCGCGCCGGCGCCGCCACCACCACCGGCGGAAGGTCTCCCTCGCGAGCGCCGGAATCTCCCGCTCCGGGGCGATACCGGCGAGCCGCTTGGCGGCCGCGGCCAGCGGGGTGCGGGCGAGGGCGTTGAGCACCGGTGCGGCGGGGGCGGCGGCGCGCAGCCACTGGGGCAGGCGGCCCATGGCGTAGTGGGCGGCGGGGCGGAGCCGGCCCGCGTAGTGGTGGTGCAGGAACTCCGCCTTGTAGGTGGCCATGTCGACGCCCACGGGGCAGTCGCTGCGGCAGCCCTTGCAGGACAGGCACAGGTCGAGGGCGTCGCGCACCTCCGGGGAGCGCCAGCCGTCGGTGACCACCTCACCGGCGAGCATCTCGTGCAGCAGCCGGGCGCGGCCGCGGGTGGAGTGCTGCTCCTCGCCGGTGGCCCGAAAGGACGGGCACATGACGTCCGTCGATCCTGAACCCAGCTTTTCCGTACGGCACTTGGCGACGCCGACGCAGCGGCGGACGGCGGCGGAGAAGTCGCCGTCGTCGTGCGGATAGCCGAACTCCACCGGGACCGGGCGCTTGGGCAGCGGGGCGAAGCGGAGGTTGTCGTCGAGGCGGTCGGGGCGGACCAGCATGCCGGGGTTGAGGCCCGCGGCCGGGTCCCAGAGGTCCTTGAACCGGCCGAAGAGGCCGACCAGTTCCTCGCCGTACATCGCCGGGAGGAGTTCGGCGCGGGCCTGGCCGTCGCCGTGCTCGCCGGAGAGCGAGCCGCCGTGCGCCACCACTAGGGCGGCGAGGTCGGTGGAGAACTCCCGGAAGCGGCGGATGCCGGGCGGGGTGAGCAGGTCGAAGTCGATCCGGACGTGGATGCAGCCGTCGCCGAAGTGGCCGTAGGGGGTGCCGCGCAGGCCGTGCTGGGCGAGCAGGGCGCGGAAGTCCCGCAGATACGGGCCGAGTCGGGCGGGCGGGACGGCGCAGTCCTCCCAGCCGGGCCATGCCTCGCTGCCATCGGGCATCCGGGTCGCGGTCCCGGAGGCGTCCTCGCGAATCCGCCACAGGGCGCGCTGGCCGGCCGGGTCGGTGACGAGGGTGTGGCCGGTGGCGCCGTCGGCCCGCGCCGCGCGGCACAGCGCCTCGGCCCGGGCGGCGGCCTCGGCGCGGCTCGCCCCGCCGGTCTCGACGAACAGCCAGGCGCCGCCGTCCGGGAGCCCGGTGGCGTCCTTGCCGACGAGGTCGGCGGCCATGCCCTCGACGGTCAGCGGGCTGTACGGGAGGAGGGTGTGCGCGGCCTCGGCGGCGGCGCTCTCGTCGGGGTAGGCGAGGACGGCCAGCGCGCGGGCCGCGGGGGCCTCGACGAGCCGGACCGCGGCCTCGGTGACGACGCCGAGGGTGCCCTCGCTGCCGGTGAGGGCGCGGGCCAGGTCGGTGCCGGCCTCGGGGAGCAGGGCGTCCAGGGCGTAACCGGAGATGCGGCGCGGGAGGCCGGCCGGATAGCCGGTGCGCAGCAGCGCCAACTCCCCGTCCACCAGGGCCTTGACGCCGTCGCGCAGGCGGGGCGGGAGGCCGGTGGGGCGGCCTTCGGGGTCGGTGCCGCGGCCGGCCCGGACCGCCTCGCCGCCGTAGGTGAGCACCTCCAGGGTGCGGACGTTGTCGGCGGTGGTGCCCCAGGCCACGGAGTGCGAGCCGCAGGAGTTGTTGCCGATCATGCCGCCGAGGGTGCAGCGGCTGTGGGTGGAGGGGTCGGGGCCGAAGGTCAGGCCGTGCGGGGCGGCCGCGGCCCGGAGGTCGTCGAGGATGACGCCGGGCTGGACGACGGCGGTGCGGACCTCGGGGTCCAGTGCGACGATCCGGCGCATATGGCGGGTGAAGTCCAGGACGGCGCCGAAGCCGGTGGCCTGCCCGGCGATGCTGGTGCCGGCGCCGCGCGGCACGACCGGGACGCCGCGGGCACGGCAGATCCGCAGCGCCGCGGCGACATCCTCGGCGTCCCGGGGCGCCACCACCACCTCCGGGACCCGCCGGTAGTTGGACGCGTCCATCGTCATCAGGGCGCGGTCCGCGGCGGCGGCCGAGACCTCGCCCCGTATGGCCGTGGCCAGTTCGCGCGCCAGGTCCCGGCGGGCGGTCGCCGCCTCGTCCGCCGCCCGCCCGCCCGTGCCGGGTCCGCCGCCGTTCCGCTTGTCCGTCTCCGTGCGATCAGCCATGTCCCCAGACTGCACTTGGAGGGAGGGGGCACGGCAAGGGCTGTGGACAACGGTGTGGCGGTCACCCACGACATATCCAGGGGACGTCCAGGGCGCGCGCAGGACATGCCCATGACACTATCCGCGCCCTTAGCATGGGCCGCATGAGCGACAGCGCATCCGGTGGTGCCTCCCACGACACATCCCACCACTCCCAACACCACCACACCCATCACACGCACCACCACTCCCACTCGTCCGACGACTCCTCGCCCTGGCAGCCGCACCATTCCTCCGGCGGCCACCTGTCGTCGCTGGACACGCTGCGCCGCGCGGCCCGGTGGGAGACCCTCGCCCTCCTCGTCGCACTGATCGTCCTGGCGGCCGTCTTCAGCTAGGACCTGGGCACGCCGTGGGAGGGTGCCCGCGAGGCTCACACCCCGTACGGATGGAACCGGAACACGTTCTCCGGGTCGTGGGCGGCCTTGAGGCCCGCCAGCCGGGACCGGGCCGCCGTGCCGTGGGTGCTGCGGGCCACCTCGGCCGCGTCCGCCCGCCCCCGCTGCTCGCCGAGGAGGAAGTTGACGCTGCGGCCGAGCCGCCAGGGCTCCACGGCCGCCAACACCTCGGCGTGTACGGCCCGCACGGTCGCCAGGTCGCCCTCGGGGTCGGCGTCGCCCAGCGGGGAGAGCACCCGCAGCGCGAACCGGGCCTCCCGGTGGCCCACCGCACCGGCCCCGCCGCCGCCCACCGGGCCGGTCGCCAGCGCGCCGCCCAGGTGGTTCAGCTGCGCCACCACCATCACCGGGGCGGCCGGCCCGGCCAGCTTCGCCACCCGGTGCAGCGCCGCCGCGTCCAGGTCGCGGAGCAGCACGTTGTCGCCGTTGTACGCGTGCGGGTCGCTGGGGTCGCGGTGGATGGTGTGCGACTCCTCGTAGGGCATCTCGCGCAGGTCGTCGGAGACCGCCGGGCCGACCGCGCGCAGCGGCGCCACCAGGCGCTCGCCGTCCTCGGCGGTGCCGGTGAAGGCGATCCGGATCTGGAGGAGGTGGCGGCCGCGCAGCGGGGCCGGCAGCTGCGGCAGGTCGGGGTAGACGATCAGGCCGAGCGAGGAGGTCAGGGTGTCCGGGACGGTCTCGGTCCAGCGCAGGTAGGCGGCGAGCGCGGCGTCGATCTGCTCGGCGCCGAAGACGAGTTGACCCCCGTAGAGCCGCGCGACCGGCATCAGCCCGAACTCCATGCCGGTGACCACCCCGAGGCCGTGCCCGCCGCCGAGCAGGCCCCAGAAGAGGTCGGGTTCGGTCTCGGCGGTGACCCGGACCCGGCGCGCGTCGGCGGTGACCAGGTCGATCGACCGGACGTGGTCGGCGGCGAAACCGTAGGTGCGGGCCAGCACCCCGACGCCGCCGCCGAGGGTGTACGAGACCACGCCGACGCCGGGCGAGGAGCCGTTGAGCGGGGCGAGCCCGTGCGGCGCGGCGGCCTCGACGACCTGGCCCCAGACGACACCCGCGGCGACCCGTGCGGTGCCGGCCGCCGGGTCCACGGTGACCTCGGTCATCCGCCGGGTGCTGATGAGCAGCCCGCCGTCGGTGGCGGTGGACAGCCCGTGCCCGGTGGCCTGGACGGCGACCGGCAGCCGCCGGGCACGGGCGAAGCCGACCGCGGCGGCCACGTCGGCGGCGTCCACCGCGCCGACGATCACGGCGGGGCGGTGCCGGTACCCGGCCTGGTATCCGGAGCGCTCGGCGTCGTACCCCTCGTCACCGGGGCGGAACACGGGGCCGCGGACCTGCCGTACGAGGTCGGCGAGGGCGTCCGGGGCGAGCCGGGCGGGCACGGTGGCCGGGCGGTGCGGGGCGGTGGCGAGTGCGTCGGTCGTCGTCATGCAGCGCACTCTCCGGCAATAACCTGACACCCGCCGTCATATTTAGAACGCGGCCGGGGAGCGGGATATAACCCAGGGGTGAAGGCCGACCGACTGCTCTCGATCCTGCTGCTCCTGCAGACCCGCGGCCGGGTCCCGGCGAGCGAACTGGCCGCCCGCCTGGAGGTCTCCACCCGCACCGTCTACCGCGACATCGAGGCACTCTCGGCATCCGGGGTACCGGTCTACGCCGAGCGCGGCCGGCACGGCGGGATCGCGCTGCTGCCCGGCTACCGCACCGACGTCACCGGTCTGACCACCGACGAGGCCCGGGCGCTGTTCGTCCTGGCGGCGCAGGGCGCGCACCACGCACTCGGCCTCGACGAGGCGCTGGGCTCGGCGCTGCGCAAGGTGATGGCGGCGCTGCCGGCCCCGCACCGCCCGGCCGCCGAACTCGTCGGCCGCCGCGTCCTGGTGGACCCCGACCGCTGGCTGAGCGGGCCCCGCCCGGCCGTGGACCTGGACGAGCTGCAGACCGCCGTCTTCACCGACCGGCGGCTGCGCATCCGCTACCGGCACAGCGGCGAGCCCCGGCCGCGCACCTACACCGTCGACCCGTACGGGCTCGTCGCCAAGGCCGGCACCTGGTACCTGGTCGCCGACCGGCGCGGCCGGCCGCAGCTGTTCCGGGCCGACCGGGTGGCCGCGGCGGCCGTCACCGACGCCCCGGTACGGCGGCGGCCGGGCGCAGAACTGGCGGACGTCTGGGCGCACTTGCGGCAGCAGGTGGAGGAGCGGCCGGCGCCGGTACGCGTGACCGCCCGGATCCGCCGGGAACGCCTGGACATGGCGGTACGCATCCTGGGCCCCACGCTGACCGCGCCACCTCGTACGGAGGCCGGCGGGGACCCCCGGGCCGACGGGACGACCGCCGCCGGAGCCCCCGCCGAAGACCCCGCCGACGGCTGGGCCATCCTGGAACTCGGCTACCCAGTACTCGCCGCCGTCCGTCAACTGCTCCAGTTCGGCGACTCCCTGGAGGTCCTGGACCCACCCGAGGCGCGCCGCGTCCTGGCCGACGCCGCGGCCGCGCTCACGGACCTCTACGCGGCGGACCGCCCTTGAGGCAGGCGTGCCCGATGGGTTTGAGGCAGCGTGCCCGATGGGTCAGCCGCACCCGTGACACCCCGTGTCCGCTGTCCGCTGTCCGCGTCCACACTCCGACCGGCCGTCATCTCACCCGCTGGACGCGCCACCCGGCCCCCGCGCGACCCCTTAGGCTGCCCCCGTGGCTGATATCGAGATCCCCGCTGACCTCAAGCCCGCCGACGGACGCTTCGGCGCGGGCCCCTCCAAGGTGCGTACGGAGGCGCTCGACGCGCTGGCCGCCACCGGTTCCTCGCTGCTCGGCACCTCGCACCGCCAGGCCCCGGTCAAGAACCTGGTCGGCAAGGTGCGGCAGGGCGTGCGCGACCTCTTCCAGCTCCCCGAGGGCTACGAGGTCGTCCTGGGCAACGGCGGTTCCACCGCGTTCTGGGACGTCGCGACGCACGGCCTGATCGAGAACAAGTCGCAGCACCTCTCCTTCGGCGAGTTCTCCTCGAAGTTCGCCAAGGCCGCCAAGCTGGCGCCCTGGCTCGCCGAGCCCACCGTCATCTCGGCCGACCCGGGCACCCACCCGGAGCCGGCCGCCGAGGCGGGCGTGGACGTCTACGCCTTCACCCACAACGAGACCTCGACCGGTGTCGCGGCCCCGATCCGGCGGGTGGCCGGCGCCGACGAGGGCGCGCTGGTGCTGGTCGACGCCACCTCCGGCGCCGGCGGCCTCCCGGTGGACATCACCCAGACCGATGTCTACTACTTCGCGCCGCAGAAGTCCTTCGCCTCGGACGGCGGCCTCTGGCTCGGCGTCTTCTCCCCGGCCGCCCTGGAGCGCGCCCGCGCGATCCACGCCTCCGGCCGCCACGTCCCGGAGTTCTTCTCGCTCCCCACCGCGATCGACAACTCCCTGAAGAACCAGACGTACAACACCCCCTCCCTCGCCACCCTCTTCCTGCTCAACGAGCAGCTGGAGTGGATCAACGGCCAGGGCGGCCTGGACTGGTCGGTCCGCCGCACCGCCACCTCCTCGCGCACCCTCTACGGCTGGGCCGAGGACTCCAAGCACGCCACCCCCTTCGTCACCGACCCGGCGAAGCGCTCGCAGGTCATCGGCACGATCGACTTCAACGACGACATCGACGCGGCGGCGATCGCCAAGACGCTGCGCGCCAACGGCATCGTCGACACCGAGCCGTACCGCAAGCTGGGCCGCAACCAACTGCGGATCGCGATGTTCCCGGCCATCGACCCGGCGGACGTCGAGGCGCTGACGGCCTGCATCGACTACGTCATCGACCGCCTCTGACGGCATCTGACGGCATCTGACGGCACCACCACACCGGCACGGGCGGGCCCCGGCGGACACGGCGCACGGCGCCCCCGCCGGGGCCCGCCCGCATGACGAATCGGGTGGAATGTGCCTCCATGGAGGCATGAGGACCTCCCCCAGCCCCGGTCTCGCCCCCTTCGAGAAGCAGACGACGATCCTGCTGACCACGTACAAGAGGGACGGCACCGGGGTCGGCACCCCGGTCAATGTGGCGGTGGACGGCGACCGTGCCTACTTCCGCACCGTCGGCGGCGCCGGCAAGGTCAAACGGATCCGGAACTTCCCCGAGGTGGAGTTCTGCGCCTCGACCTGGCGCGGGCGCCCGATCGGACCGCCCGTCCGGGCCCGGGCCCGGCTGCTTGCCCCGGACACCCGCGAAAACCGGCGCGCCGAGCGGTCGTTGACCCGCAAGTACCCGCTGATCCACGGGCTGGTGGCGCCGCTCGTCCACCGGCTGCGCCGGGAGCCGACGCTCCACTACGAACTGCGGCTGATCGAGGACGCACCCCCGGCTTAGGGCGGCGTGGCCAGCGTCACGTACCCGACGGTAGCGTTCTCGGACATCATGGCCGGATGAGGATCATGTGCGTCGGGGACTCGATGACGATCGGCAGCTCCGGCGACTTCACGTGGCGCTACCGGATGTGGCAGCACCTCACGGCCACGTACCCAGGCCCCTGCGCCCTCGTCGGCCCGCGCACCGGCCTCCACGACCCGGCCACCGGCGACGCGGACTCCTTCGCCTACGCCGATGCGGCCTTCCCCGAGAAGGCCCGCCGCCACCTGGCCGGCTGGGGCGAGGGCTGGCTGCACATGGCGCCGCTGATCGAGGACGCGGTCCGCGCGCACCGGCCCGACACCCTGCTGGTCTCCCTGGGCCTGATCGACCTCGGCTTCTACACCGACCCCGAGCAGACCGCGGAGAACGTCCGGCGCTTCGTGGCCGGCGCACGGGCCGCCCGCCCGCACATCAGGGCGGTGCTGATGCCCGTGATAGCCAACGTACGGGCCCTGGGCGACCCGGAGTTCGGCGCCCAGTGCACGCGCTTCAACGAACTGCTGGCCAAGGCGGTGGCCGACCTCTCCACGCCCGCCTCGCCGCTGCTGCTGGCCTCCGAGCCGGCCGGCTGGTACCTCGACCGGGCGACCTACGACGGCACCCACCCCTCACCGCACGGCGAGCACCTGCTGGCCGGGGCGTTCGCCGACGCACTGCACCAGGCGTGGGACGTCGGCGGCCCGTACGCGCCCTGACCCCTTGCCTCGGGCACGCTCCAAGGGCTTGGCTGGACGGCCATGGAGTACACGCAGCTGGGACGCACCGGACTCAAGGTCAGCCGCCTCGTCCTCGGGACGATGAACTTCGGACTGCAGACCGACGAGGCCGGCAGCCACCGCATCATGGACGCCGCGCTGGACGCGGGCATCAACTTCTTCGACACCGCCAACGTCTACGGCTGGGGCGAGCACAAGGGCCGCACCGAGGAGATCATCGGCTCGTGGTTCGCCCAGGGCGGCGGGCGGCGCGAGAAGACCGTGCTGGCCACCAAGGTGTACGGGAACATGGCACCGGACGGCACACCGTCCTGGCCCAACCACGACCGGCTCTCCGCGCTCAGCATCCGCCGGGCGGTGGACGCCAGCCTCCGGCGCCTGGACACCGACCACATCGACCTCTACCAGTTCCACCACGTCGACCGGGCCACCCCCTGGGACGAGATCTGGCAGGCCGTCGACGTCCTCGTCCAGCAGGGGAAGATCCTCTACGCCGGGTCGTCGAACCACGCCGGCTGGCACCTCGCGCAGGCCAACGAGGCGGCCGCGCGCCGCGGTTCGTACGGTCTGGTCAGCGAGCAGTGCCTCTACAACCTCGTCGAGCGGCGGGCCGAGATGGAGGTCGTCCCGGCCGCCCAGGGCTACGGACTCGGCGTGATCCCCTGGTCGCCGCTGCACGGCGGGCTGCTGGGCGGGGCGCTCCGCAAGGAGCGGGAGGGCACCGGATCGGCTCGCTCGACCTCCGGCCGGTCCGCGGCCGCCCTGGCCGACCCGGCGGTCCGGGCGCAGATCCGGTCCTACGAGGACCTCGTCGGCGAACACGGCCTGGAGCCGGGCGAGGTGGCGCTGGCGTGGCTGCTCACCCGGCCCGGGGTGACCGGCCCGATCGTGGGCCCGCGCACCGCCGACCAGCTCGCCTCCGCAGTGCGCGCGGTGGAGCTGGCACTGCCGGCGGAGCTGCTGGCGGGCCTGGACGAGGTCTTCCCGGGACCGGGGCCGTCACCGGAGGCGTTCGCCTGGTGAGCCGGGCGAGACGGGTGCGCGGGTGAGGCGGGTGGGCCGGGTGCGCGGCGTCAGCGCAGCGCCGCCGCCACGACGACGACGATCAGCAGCACGGCGAGCAGCCCGGACATGATCCGGTTACGGGTCTTGGGATCCACCCTTTGAGCGTAACCGGGGCCGGACGGGGCGCCGCACCGGCCCGGCTCAGCCGCCCAGCGGCCACCGGGCGACCGGTGCGTAGTGCGGCTGGGCGCCCGGGACGCCGGGCGCCGGCGGGTGGCTGCGCATCAGCGCCATCTCCCGGACCGTCCAGGGGCTGCCGGCGAAGTCGGCGAGGGCCGCCGCGTACGGGACGAGGTCGAGATGGCCGGTGCGGCTCCGGGCGAGGGTGAGGTGCGGGGTGTACGGGCGGTGCTCGCCCATCCGCAGGCCCGTCCGGCGGCCGGCCGCCTCGGCGGCGTCCGCGAGGTGCCGCATCGCGGGCCGGTCGCCGTCCGCGCCGGCCCACACCACCCGGTCGCCGAACCGGCCGCCGCCGGCGATCCGCAGCTCGTACGGGGCGTGCCGGCCGGCGGCGCGGGCCAGCCGCTCCTGGAGTTCGGGCAGGTCCGCGTCGGGCACCTCGCCGTAGAAGGCGAGGGTGAAGTGCCAGCCGTCGTGGCCGGTCCAGCGCAGCCGGTCGGCATCCGGCAGCCGCTTCAAGTGGCCCACCACCGAGGCGAGTTGGCCGAGGGAGTGGTCCGGTGGCAGCACGGCGGCGAAGAGTCTCATGGGGCCAGTGTTGCCCCCGCCTCGCCGCCGTGCCCGGTGAACGGCACGGCGTGCCGGGCTACGCTGCGGCCGCCAGCTTCTGCTCCGGGGCCTCGTCGCCCACCCCGGCGGCGCCCATGCGCGGCACGAACGCCACATGCTGGTGGCCGCGCCGCAGGTCGATCTTGAGGCGGAGTCCGCCGGACCGGGCCAGGGCCAGGCCGACCAGGGCCGCGGCCGCCATGGAGACCACACCGCCGGCGAGGAAGCCGAACCGCGGGCCGTAGGCGTCGGTGACCCAGCCGACCAGCGGCGCGCCGAGCGGCGTCCCGCCCATGAAGACCATCATGAACAGGCTCAGCACCCGGCCGCGCATGGCCGGGTCGGTGGCCATCTGGACGCTGGAGTTGGCGGTGACGTTGATCGTCAGGCCCACCAGGCCGATCGGGGCGAGCAGCGCCGCGAAGACCCAGAAGCCGGGCGCCAGCGCCGCGACGCACTCCAGCAGGCCGAAGACCAGCGCCGCACCGACCAGCATCCGCAGCCGGGAGCCGGAGCGGCGGGCCGCGAGCAGCGCACCGATCAGCGAACCGGCCGCCATCAGGCCGTTGAACAGCGCGTAGGTGCCGGCGCCGGCGTGGAAGACCTTGTAGGTGAAGGCGGTCAGCCAGATCGGGAAGTTGAAGCCGAAGGTGCCGATGAAGCCGACCAGGACGATGGGCCAGATCAGCTCGGGGTGGTCGCGGACGTAGGCCAGGCCCTCCCGCAGCTGTCCCTTGCTGCGCGGGACGCGGTCCGCCTTGTGGAGCTCGGCGGTGCGCATCATCAGCAGACCGGTGATCGGGGCGAGGAACGACAGGCCGTTGAAGAGGAACGCCCAGCCGCTGCCGAGGGCGGTGATCAGCACGCCGGCGACGGCCGGGCCGATCAGCCGGGCGGACTGGAAGTTGGCGGAGTTCAGGCTGACGGCGTTGCGCAGGTCCCGCCGGCCGACCATCTCGGAGACGAACGCCTGCCGGGCCGGGTTGTCGACGACGGTGACCAGGCCGAGCAGGAAGGCGCCGGCGTAGACGTGCCAGACCTGGACCTGGCCGCTGAGGGTGAGCCCGGCCAGCGCCAGGCCGGTCAGGCCCATCGCGGACTGGGTGCACAGCAGCAGCCTGCGCTTGGCGAAGCGGTCGGTGAGCACGCCGCCGTAGAGGCCGAAGAGGAGCATCGGCAGGAACTGCAGCGCGGTGGTGATGCCGACCGCGCCGGACGAGCCGGTGAGGCTGAGCACCAGCCAGTCCTGGGCGATGCGCTGCATCCAGGTGCCCGTGTTGGAGACCACCTGGCCGGTGGCGAAGAGGCGGTAGTTGCGTATCCGGAGCGAGCTGAACATGCCCGTGCGGGCGGGGGCGTCGGCTCCGGTGTCGGGGGCGGGGGTGTCGTCGGGGTTCGGTGCGGGGGCGGAGTGTGCTCCGGATCCCGTACTCAAAGTGGGTTCGCCTCCTTCAAGGTCCTGCGGCTACAGCTGTGCGAGTTTCTCCAGTACAGGCGCGGCGTCCCGCACCTTGGCCCACTCGTCCGCGTCCAGCCCGGAGGCCAGCTCGGCGAGCCAGGCGTTGCGCTTGCGGCGGCTCTCCTCGAGCATCGCCTCGGCCTGTTCGGTCTGGGTGACCACCTTCTGGCGGCGGTCGTCGGGGTGCGCCTCCAGCCGGACCAGTCCCTTGGCCTCCAGCATCGCCACGATCCGGGTCATGGACGGCGGCTGGACATGCTCCTTGCGGGCCAGCTCGCCGGGCGTGGCGCGGCCGCAGCGGGCGAGGGTGCCGAGCACCGACATCTCGGTGGGGCTGAGCGACTCGTCGACCCGCTGGTGCTTCAGTCGGCGCGAGAGCCGCATCACGGCGGACCGCAGGGAATTCACGGCGTCAGCGTCGGCGCCGTTGGACAGTTCCGGCATGGTCTTTAGCATAGCTCATTAGCCTCTCTAAGGAAAGCGCCGGTCCGGTCCCCCGCGAGGAGGAACCAGGCATCACCCGTACGAGTGAGGACGTCGCGAAAAGCGACACACCTGACCACGCAATGCGGGGACCGTGTCGGTATGGGATCGGGAGTGCTCAGCCTGCGCATGGACGGGGAGCTGCTGGAGCGCCTTCGGCAGCATGCCGCAAAACGCGGAATGAGCGTCCAGGACTATGTCGTCCGGACGCTCATCCGCGAGGATTTCGATGAACGGCTGTCGAGCGCGGTCGACGCCACCGAGCGGCTGCACGGCTGGGGCCCGGCGCCCAGGCCCTCGTGACGGGCCCCGCCGGACCGGCGCCGCGCGCCGGCGCCGAGCCTCCCCTGCCGCCTACCTGACCCCGAGCAGCTGCTCGATCGGGTTGAGCAGGAAGTAGACGAGGAAGCAGACCCCGACCGCGTCCAGCAGCCAGGGGATCTCCTTGAAGCGGCCGGTCGCCGTCCGCAGCAGGATGAAGGCGAGCACGCCGATGCCGATGCCGTTGGTGATGCTGTAGGTGAACGGCATCGAGGCGATGGTCAGGAACGCCGGGACGGCGATGGTGAAGTCGCTCCAGTCGATGTCCCGGACGTTCGAGGCCATGATCAGGAAGCCGACGACCAGCAGCGCGGGCGTGGCGGCCTGCGAGGGGACGACGGTGGCCAGCGGCGTGAAGATCAGCGCGAGCAGGAACAGCCCGCCGGTGACGAGGTTCGCCAGACCCGTGCGGGCGCCCTCGCCGACGCCGGCGGTGGACTCCACGAAGCAGGTGTTGGCCGAGGCCGAGCCGAAGCCGCCGCCGGCCACCGCGATGCCGTCCACCATCAGGATCCGGCCCATGTTGGGCAGGTTGCCGGTCTCGTTGTCCAGCAGCCCGGCCTCCTCGCCGACGCCGATGATGGTGCCCATCGCGTCGAAGAAGCCGGACAGCAGGACGGTGAAGACGAACAGGCAGCCGGTCAGCACGCCGACTTCCCTGAAGCCGCCGAAGAGGCTGATGTGCCCGATGAGGCCGAAGTCGGGCGCGCCGACGATCCGGTCCGGGACGTTGGGGACGGCCAGCCCCCAGGACGCGTCCGGGATCTTCGCCACCGCGTTGATGACGATCGCGACGACGGCCATGGTGACCATGCCGATCAGGATCGCGCCCTTGGTCTTCCGCACGGTCAGCACGAACATCAGCGCCAGGCCGAGCACGAACACCAGCACCGGCCAGCCCTTGAGCTGACCGCCCTGGCCCAGGCTCAGCGGGACGGTGGTGTGCGCGGCGTCCGGGTTGCGGCTGACGAAGCCGGCGTCCACCAGGCCGACCAGCGAGATGAACAGGCCGATGCCGATCGCGATGGCCCGCCGCAGCCCGTTGGGGATGGCGTCCATCACCCGCTGCCGGAGCCCGGAGGCGACCAGGATCATCAGCACCAGCCCGGCGAGCACCACCATGCCCATCGCGTCCGGCCAGCTCATCTTGGGCGCGAGCTGGAGGGAGACCACGGCGTTGATGCCGAGGCCGGCCGCGATGGCGATCGGGACGTTGCCCATCACGCCCATCAGGACGGTGCCCAGACCGGCCATCAGGGCGGTGGCGGTGACCAGCTGACCGTTGTCGAGGTGGTGGCCGTACTTGTCGACGCCGGCGCCGAGGATGATCGGGTTCAGCACGATGATGTAGGCCATCGCGAAGAACGTGGCCAGTCCGCCGCGCAGTTCGCGGCCGACCGTCGACCCCCGCTCGGAGATCTTGAAGAAGCGGTCGAGGCCGCTCTTGGGCGGCTGGGGGCCGGGACTCTTCACGGCGTCGACCGTGGGGGTCGAGGGCGGCATGCGGGACCTCAGTCGTACGGGCCGGGGCAGGCGCGAGGGCCTCGGGGGCCGTCCGCTGGACCAGGACCGGGTCGTGATCCACCGGACGCACCCCGAGGCCGGAACGCGCACAGGCGGCGGGAGAGCAACCAATGAACCGGAACAGTCTGAAGGGATCGGATTGGAGGAAGCAACGATCCGAACCAGTCAGTTCCGGAAAGGTTCAGTATGAATAAACAATTCGTTGATCGCTATCTCCGCGCGTAGACCCGGCACCCGGAGCCCGTGCGCGCACTCCCCGACAGGCCCGGAACGGCGCCGTCCCGGGCCCCGTAAGCTGACCCCCATGTGGAAGAAGTCCGAACTGCGCGCGGCCCCGGCGCCCCTCGAAGGTCCCGTCGTCGGCACGATCACCGGCGGCACCGTCATCTGGTTCGTGCTCTTCCTCGCCCAGCTGCCCTTCTACGGCTGGTACGCCGACCACGGCCACACCTGGTTCCTGTGGACGTGCCTGGCCGGCGGCGGGCTCGGCCTGGTGGGCATCTGGTACGTGCGCAGGCGGGACGCCGCGATCAAGCGGGCCGCGGCCACGGCCGCCCCGGACGCCGCCTGACCCACGCACCTCCGCCGGCCCGCCGACCCGCGACCGGACGCCGTCCGCGCGCCCGAGGTTGCCGCGTAACCGGACAGAAGCCGCAGAGCGCTTCTGTCGACCGCCGGCGGGTGAAGCGGGCAATCCGCCCGTAACGTCTAGGGCATGACGGACCCGGCGCAGACCGAAGTCGAGCAACCGGAGCCCGGCGGCAGCCGGGCCGCCGACCGGAGCGGCCGGGAGGCGGCGCGGCGCGGACTGACCACCGCCGAGGTCGCCGAACGGGTGGCCAGGGGCGACGTCAACGACGTCCCGGTGCGGTCCTCCCGCTCGACCGCGGACATCATCCGCGGCAACGTCTTCACCCGCTTCAACGCCATCATCGGCGTCCTCTTCGTGATCATCCTGATCGTCGGCCCCCTCCAGGACGGCCTGTTCGGCTTCGTCATCATCGCCAACACCGGCATCGGCATCCTCCAGGAGCTGCGCGCCAAGAAAACCCTGGACAGCCTGGCGCTGATCGGCGAGGCCCGGCCGACCGTCCGCCGCGACGGGACCGCCGTGGAGCTCCCCACCTCCGAGGTGGTCCTCGACGACGTCATCGAACTCGGCCCGGGCGGCAAGGTGATCGTCGACGGCGAGGTGCTGGAGAGCGACGGCCTGGAGGTCGACGAGTCGCTGCTGACCGGCGAGGCGGACCCGGTGGTGAAGAAGCCGGGCGACGCGGTGATGTCCGGCAGCTTCGTCGTCGCCGGCGGCGGCGCGTTCGCCGCGACCAAGGTGGGCCGGGCGGCGTACGCGGCACAGCTCGCCGAGGAGGCCAGCCGGTTCACCCTGGTCCACTCCGAACTGCGCACCGGCATCAGCCGGATCCTCAAGTACGTGACGTGGATGATGGTCCCGACCGCGCTCGGCCTGATCCTCAGCCACCTGCTGACCCTGGGGCTGCCGGCCGACGCCGCGGTCCGCCGGATGGTCGCCGGGATCGTGCCGATGATCCCCGAGGGGCTGGTGCTGCTGACCTCGGTCGCCTTCGCCATCGGCGTGGTCCGGCTCGGCCGCCGGCAGTGCCTGGTGCAGGAACTCCCGGCCATCGAGGGCCTGGCCCGGGTGGACGTGGTCTGCCTGGACAAGACCGGCACGCTCACCGAGGGCGGCATGGACGTCGGCGAGGTGCGGCCGCTGGACGGCCAGGACCCCGACCGCGTCCGGCAGGTGCTCGGTGCCTTCGGCGCGTCCGACCCGCGCCCCAACGCCTCCCTCCAGGCCGTCGTCGACGCCTGCCCGGCCCCCGACTCCTGGCGGTGCACCGATACCCTCCCCTTCTCCTCCGCCCGCAAGTACAGCGGCGCCGCCTTCGAGGAGCCCGGCGGGGAGCGCTCCTCCTGGCTGCTCGGCGCGCCGGACGTGCTGCTGCCCGACGGCGACCCGCTGCTGCCGGAGATCGACCGGCGCAACGCCCAGGGCCTGCGGGTGCTGCTGCTGGCCCGCGCCGCCCGCCCGCTGGACCACCCCGACGTCGCCCGCGAGGGGCGGCCGACCGCGCTGGTCGTCCTGGAGCAGCGGCTGCGCCCGGACGCCCCCGAGACCCTGCGCTACTTCGCGGAGCAGGGCGTCCAGGCCAAGGTGATCTCCGGTGACAACGCGGTGTCGGTGGGGGCGGTCGCCGGCAAGCTGGGGCTGCCCGGCGCCGACGCGCCCGTGGACGCCCGGCAGCTGCCGCACGACGACCCGGAGGCGATGGCGAAGGCCCTGGAGGAGGGCGCCGTCTTCGGCCGGGTCACACCGCAGCAGAAGCGGGAGATGGTCGGCGCGCTGCAGGCTCGCGGCCACCATGTGGCGATGACCGGCGACGGCGTCAACGACGTGCTGGCCCTCAAGGACGCCGACATCGGCGTCGCCATGGGCGCCGGCTCCGAGGCGACCCGGGCGGTGGCCCAGATCGTGCTGCTGAACAACAGCTTCGCCACCCTGCCGTCGGTGGTCGCCGAGGGCCGCCGCGTCATCGGCAACATCACCCGGGTCGCCACCCTCTTCCTCACCAAGACCGTCTACTCGGTGCTGCTGGCGATCCTGGTGGCCTGCTGCCAGATCCCGTACCCGTACCTGCCGCGGCATCTGACGCTGCTGTCGACGCTGACCATCGGCGTGCCCGCCTTCTTCCTGGCGCTGGCGCCCAACAAGGAGCGCGCCCGCCCGCACTTCGTCCGCCGGGTGATGCGCTACGCCGTCCCCTCCGGCCTGATCACCGGCCTCGCGGCCTTCGCCACCTACCTGCTGGCCCGCGTCCACTACACCGGCCCGGACGCCCTCGCCGCCCAGACCAGCGCGGCCACCCTGACGCTCTTCCTCACCGCCCTGTACGTGCTGGCGATCATCGCCCGCCCGTACACCTGGTGGCGGATCGGACTGGTGCTGCTGATGGGGCTGGGGTTCCTGATCGTGCTGGTGACGCCGTGGCTCCAGCACTTCTTCGAGCTGCGGCTGGTGGGGACGACGATGCCGTGGGCGGCGGTGGCGATCGCCGCAGTGGCGGCGCTGCTGCTGGAGACCGCCTGGCGGTGGGTGGGGCGGCGCTTCCCGGCGTGAGCGCGGGCCGCCCGCGTACGGCCGCGGCCGCCGGACACCACCGTCCGACGGCCGCCGCGCCGCTCCCGTCACACCCGTACGGGCCCCGGGCTCAGTCGAACCAGCGCGCCCGGGCCAGTTCGTCGCAGCGCTCCGGGTCCTCCAGCAGGGCCGCGACCTCGAAGCGGCGGGGCCACTGGCCGGCCGCCCAGGCCAGGCCGGCCGCCACGCCCTCCAGCGTCGCGGCGTGCAGGGTGCCGTCCGGCGTCCACCGCCAGTCCAGTTCGACGCCCCCGGTGCCCTCGGGGCCGTCCACCAGCAGTTCCTCGTGCTCGACGTACGTGTCCGGGGTGTCCGGGCCGAGCAGGGCGCGGACCGCCTCCGGGACGTCGTGGGCCGTGCCGTCGGAGCGGACCTCCGCGGCGACCGCCTCGCTCAGCCGCCGCACCTGGAACAGCTCGGCCAGCTCCGCGGCGCGGGCCGGCCGCACCGGCAGCAGCGCCCGGCCGGCCGCCAGCGGCATCAGGTCCGGGGCGTCCGCGACCAGCGCGTTCGCCGCGTCCACCACCCGGATCTCGGCCCCCCGTTGGCCGCCCCCCTCCGCGGGAAGCCCTTCGGGCCCCGGCACGACCGCCCGCAGCTCGTCGGGCAGCGTCACCCGGTCCGGGTCGAGATCGGCCAACAGGCCGTAGAGCGCGTGGAGTTGGGAGATCCCGACGCGGTTCTCCGGGTCGGCGAGGCGGGCCAGCAGCTCGGCCGCGCCGCCCGGCTCGTCCAGCAGCGCGTCCACCGAGGTGCGGACACCGAGGGCGCGCAGCACCTGGGCGTCGACCCGGCCCGCGTCCGCCGCCTCGTACAGTCCGGCCAGCAGCGGGTCGCCGCCCGCGGCACGCAGCCCGGCGGGGCGGCGCCCGTCCAGCACCGGGTGGCCGCGCAGCCACCACGCGGTGTACGGCCGCACCGACTCGGTGGTGCCGTCCGGCAGCAGCACCCGCACCGGCGCCGTCAGGGCGTCCCGCAGCGGCGGCCGGGAGAGCATCTCCAGCACCCGCGGCCAGGCGCCGTCGGCGACCAGGTCGAGGTCGCGGACGGCGACGAGTTCGGTGACGACCGGGGGGACCGGGGTGTCGGGGAGGGTGTCGAGGAGGTCCTCGCACCACACGTCGACGGCGTCCAGCAGCCCGGCGTCGTCCGGCTCGGGGAAGTCGCCGTCCCGCGGCTCCAGTTCGTCCGGGTCGAGCACCACGTCGGTGGCCCGGACCAGGGCGAAGGTGGCCAGCACCCCGACCGCGGTGAGCGGCTGCTCGCCCCACCGCTCCGCCAGCTCGGCGTCACAGGCGGCGAGTTCACCCTCCCGGATCACCTGCTCGAAGTCGCTGCCGGGGAAGACCAGTTCGCCCGCCGGCGCCAGTTCGCCGTCCTCGTCGGGCAGTGCCAGCGCGGCCAGCCAGGGCTCGTCGCCGGGCGCCAGATCGGCGTCGCGGACCAGCCCGAGGACCGCCTCGGCCAGCTCCTCCGCGCCCAGCGGCACCCCGGCGCCCGGCGCCAGCTCGTCCTCGAAGACGTCGTAGGCGTCCTCGTCGGCATCCAGCGAGTGGGCGACCGCCGCCCGCACCTGAGGGGTCGTCAGTACGGCGCGGGGCGCGGCGGGGGTGGCGCCGAGCTTCTCCAGGAGCGGGTGCACCGCGTCCGGGTGGGCGACCTTGAGCCCGAGCCGGGTGAGGGTGCGGTGCCGGTCGGCACTCTCGCCGTCGGCGTCCGCGCCGCCGGGCAGCGGCAGCAGCACCTGGCGCGGCCCGATAGCGGTCCGCCCGCCGTCCGCCAGCGGCACCGGGAGGCCGCTGAGCCGGTCCGGGTCGGTGCCGGCCAGCGCGTCGTAGAGCCGCCGCCACCACTCCGGCGCGCGCTCCACGCCCGCCAGCCGGTCGATCACCTCGGTGAGCGGCACCCGCGCCACGCCCAGCGCCCGCAGCTCCGCCCGCCGTTCGAGACCGGCCGGCAGCAGGCTGGGGAACAGTTCGGCCAGTACGCCGACGGTCGCCGCGCCGGCGCCCTCCAGCAACTCGGCGTCCACCGGCCGCAGGACGTACCGCTCACGGTCCTCGCCCTCGTCCCACACTTCGGCCTCCGCCGCCCGGCCGCGGTCCGCGCCTTCCTCCGCGCCGTCGTCGGCGGCCGCGCCGCGCGCCGCGCTCGGCAGGAACCGCACCCGGGGCAGCAACTCCAGTACCTGGCGCCGGAGTTCACCGTCCAGCCAGCCCTTGCCCAGCGGCCCCGGGACGAGGTCCAGGGTGCCGGCCGCCACCGGCTGCCAGGCGCCGAGCAGCCCCGCGTACGCGGCGGCCGCGCGGCCCACCAGGAAGTCCGCGAGCGGGCCGGGCGCGACATGGCGCCGGGTCGGCTCCAGCGGGAACGAGGCGATCAGCAGCGCGGGCAGCCCCAGCGGTTCGTCGGTCGGGGTCGGCGCGTGCAGCGCCGGTGCGGTGCCCGGCCGCGCCGGCGCCCCGGTCTCGTCCACCGGCACCGCCCAGGTCACCGACCAGGACGGCCGCAGCTTCTCCTCGACCGGACGGTCCGCCAGCAGCGCCCGGTCCAGCGGGCCGCCGTCGGTCACCACCCGCCACCGGCCGGCCCCGCGCTCACTGTCCTCGATCAGGACGTACGCGCCGTCCTGACGTCGCGTCAGGACCCGGCGGCCCTCCGGCGTCTCCACCACGACCTCGGCCAGCCCCGGCAGGGTCAGCAGCAGCGCCGCGTCGATCCCGGCCAGCAGCCGCTCGGCGAGGTCCTGGGCGGCGCCGTCGCGCAACGGCAGTATCACCGCGGTGTCGTAGCCGTCGGGCGCGGTGCCCTCCGCGGGCAACGGCAGCCGCAGCAGCGGGACGTGACCCTCCCGGCGGCGCAGCTCACCGCCCAGGCCGGGGCTGTGCGCGGCCACCGCCTCGGTCAGCTCCCGGGCCTCGGCCAGCGACCAGCGGACGCCGCCGGTGCGGCCCACCAGCGCCGGTTCGTCGCTGACCGCCAGCACCGCGGCGAACCCGACACCGAACCGGCCCACCGCGCCGGCCGCGACGCTCGGCTCCCGTTTGGCGGAGGCGCGGAGGGTCGACAGCGACTCCACGCCGGTGGCGTCCACCGGGGCACCGGTGTTGGAGGCGACGAGCACCGCGGGCGCGTCGCCGTCGGCGGCGTGCAGGGTCAGTCGCAGCCGGCCGGGGACGCCGGCGCGGGCCGCCGCGTCCGCCGCGTTCTGCGCCAGTTCCACGGCGAGCCGGTCGCGGTAGCCGCCGAGCGCGAGGTCCTCCTCGGCGTTGGCGTCCTCCCGGAACCGCGCCGGCGAGGCGGCCCAGGCGTCGAGCACGCCGCGCCGCAACCGGGCCGTACCGAATGGGTCGGCGCCCTCGTCCGCGCCCCGCACCCACGGCATTCCTGCCACGTTTCTCGTCTCCCTCGTCAGACGGTTCTGTCCCGACGGTATCGCCCCACGTCGTCGGGTGCGGCGCCGTGCGGGGGCTTCCCGCCTCCGGCGGGAAAATGGGGTGTGCGCGTTTCCGCCTTCGGCGGAGGGGTTGGTGGGGCGGGGGCCGCCCTCTGTGGGTGGTGGGTGGCGGGTGCGGGGCCTCCGGGGTGGGTGTGCGGACTGCTTCGCTTTACGTCCGAACACCCACCCCTCCGGCCCCGCACCCTCCCGCCGGACGGCGACGATCCCCGCCCCTCGTGGGAAAGGGGAGGTCANGGGTGNCCACGGCCGACCCGCGCTTCTGGTTTCGGGGGCACCACGACGAGGCCGCCTCCCTCCTCCCCACCGGGCGGGGCGCTCACGTAGGTACGGGAGGGTGCCTGTGGGGCGGGCCGGAGGGGGTGGGTTGTCGGACGTAAAGCGAAGCAGTCCGACAACCCACCCCCGGAGGCCCGCCCCACAGGCACCCGCACCCACCACCCACAGACAGACAGGGGCGCCCCGCCCAACAAACACCCCGCCAACGGCGAACCCCCACCGCGGCGCACCCGACAACGTGGGCAGCCAGCCCAGCGGCCAGCGCCTAGCTGTGGCCGAGTTCCTCGGCCGGGCCGCCGTCCTCGACGGACCCCCCGTCCGCCGCGGGGCGGATCGAGACCGCCTCGACCACGGTCTCGTCGAGCACCGGCTCCGCCGGCTTCGGCGGCTTCGGCATGACGGCGGCCTCCGAGTGGGCCCCGCAGCCGTAGGAGAGCGAGACGACGCGGCCGTCGGCCGGTGAGAACTCGTTGGCGCAGACGCCGAACGCCTGCCGCAGGGAGCCGGCGATCGGCGTCAGGAAGCCGCAGCTCACGCAGGTGGCGGGGGCCGCCTGGGCCATCGGGGTCTTGGGGCCGAAGGCTTCTTCCCAGCGGTCGGCGGCGGCGTGCAGGCCGTAGCGGGACAGGACCCGGGCGCGGGCCATGCCCAGTTCCTCGGCGACCGCGGCGAGGCCGCCGCGGGCGGGCAACGGCTGGACCGCGGGCGAGCCCGGGACGACGACCGCCTCCTCGGTGTCGGCGACGTCGGCGGCCATGCCCTCGGCTACCGGGGAGTTCGGCGGCGGGATGTCCTCACCGCTGAAGCCGGGCTCCAGCCGCAGGTCGTCGGCCTCGGTGGGCAGCAGGTCGCCGGGGCCCATGTCGCCGGGGCGCAGCCGCTCGCTCCAGGGCACCCACTCGGGGGCCAGCAGCGCGTCGGGGCCGGGCAGCAGGACCGCCTCGTCGAGGGTGACGACCTTGGCGCGGGAGGCGCGGGCGACGGTGACGGCCCAGCGCCAGCCGCGGTAGCCGGGTTCCGTGCAGTCGAAGAGATGGGTGACGACGCGGTCCGCCTCGGCGACTGCGTCGATGTGCTCGCCGACCATGCCGGGCGTGGCGACCTCTTCGGCCGCAGCGCGGGCGAGGTCGACGGCCTCGGCGCACAGGCGGTCGGGGGTACGGCTTCGCATCGCAGCACTCACAAGAATCGATTCTCTCTTCCACGCCGTCTCACGAGCGCGCCAGCCGGGGCTGTCCTGGTCCTGTCCGGACGACCGGCGGGGGCCGGGGCGGGCGGAGCGGACCTGGGGACCGCGTCGACGTCCGCGCCCGGCTGGTTCGTTCGGTCGAGCGCACCTCTTACGTCCTATTCTGCGCGATCGCAGGGAAATGAGGTACGCGGCCGAAACAGACCGCCGGTGGCGCTCTGGACACGCTACCCCTTCAACGCTGCACGACCCCTCGGCGGGAGCAGCAAATCTCTCCGACGGTGGCCGGGTGGCCATGCCGCGGTGCCCGCCGGGCGGCCGATGCGCCCCGCCCGGACCAGGGGAGAAAACACCTCCTTCGGGGCGAGTTGGGGCAGTATGACCGGGTGGGTGGCGTCAGGGCGTCGAGAAAGTCGAAGGCCCGCCGGGCGGGCCGGGCGGCCGGGCGCGCGCTGCATCGGCCGCTGACCGGCGCGGCCCGGGGGCTGCGGCGCGCCACCCACGCGGAGGGCGCGGGCGAATCGGGGCTGGCGCAGCTGATCGAGCTGCACGCGGTGAACTCCGCGGGCGACATGATGATCACGGTCGCGCTGGCCTCGACGGTGTTCTTCTCGGTGCCCACGCACGAGGCGCGGGGCCGGGTGGCGCTGTATCTGGCGGTCACCATGGCGCCGTTCGCGTTGCTGGCGCCGGTGGTGGGGCCGCTGCTGGACCGGCTGCCGCACGGCCGCCGGGCGGCGATGGCGGGCTCGATGCTGGCCCGCGCGGTGCTGGCGCTGATGATGTCGGGGGCGGTGGCCGGCGGCGGGCTGGAGCTGTATCCGGCCGCGCTCGGCGTACTGGTGTCGTCGAAGGCGTACGGGGTGGTGCGCAGCGCGGTGGTACCGCGGCTGCTGCCGCCGCGGATCTCGCTGGTGAAGGCCAATTCCCGGGTGACGCTGGCGGGGCTGCTGGCGACCGGGGCGGCGGCACCGCTGGGCGCCGGGCTGCATCTGATCGGGCCGGCCTGGCCGCTGTACGGGGCGTGCGCGGTGTTCGGGGCCGGGACGTTCCTGTCGTTCTCGCTGCCGCACGCGGTGGATTCGGGCAAGGGCGAGGCCCGGGCCCGGCTGGCGTCCCGGGACGGCACCGTGCACGGCGCGGTGCGCGGGCGGCGGCCCGGATTGCGGACGGTGGGCCCGTCCGTGCTGCACGGCCTCCAGGCCAACGCCGCGCTGCGCGCGCTCTCCGGCTTCCTCACCTTCTTCCTGGCGTTCCTGCTGCGCGAGCATCCGCTGGGCGGGCTGGGGGCGGCGGTGTCGCTGGGGCTGGTCGCGGTGGCGGCCGGGGCCGGGAACGCGCTGGGCACGGCGGTCGGCGCCTGGCTGAAGGCGCGCGGCCCGGAGCAGATCGTCGCGGTGGTGCTGGGGCTGGCGCTGGGCGCCACGGTGCTGGCGGCGCTGTTCTACGAGGTGCTGGCGATCGTGGTGGTGACCGCGGCGGCGGCCACCGCCGGGCTGTGCCAGGCACTGGGGAAGCTGTCGCTGGACGCGATGATCCAGCGGGACGTGCCGGAGGCGGTGCGGACCTCGGCGTTCGCCCGCTCCGAGACGGTGCTCCAGCTGTCGTGGGTGGTGGGCGGGGCACTCGGGATCGCGCTGCCGCTGATCGGCACGCTGGGCATGGCGGTGGCCGCCGGCCTGGTGGCGGCGGGCGTCGCGCTGGCCGTGCGGGGGCTGCTCGGCGCGGCCCGGCAGGGCGGCCGGCCGGCGCCGCGGGTGGTGTGACGCGGCCCCGGCGCGGCTCCCTCCGCGGCCCCCGATGCGGCCCCCGCGCGGCGGGCCCGCGAGCGGCGCGCCGCACCCGGGGGTGGCGTGCGCCGGGGCGCCCGATAGCCTGCCCCGTATGACCGCTGCGTTGATCTCCCGGGGCAAGGGCCGCCGCGCCGCCGCTGCCCTCGGTGCCGTGACCCTGGGCCTGCTCACCCTCTCCGCCTGCCAGCAGCCGACCTCGCTGGCGACCGTGACCGTCGGCTCGGACACGGTGACGGCGGAGGTGACCCCCGGATGTGACGGCAACGGCAAGTCCCTCGACAAGAAGACCGTTCAGGAGTGCATCTCCAAGAAGGGCGGCAAGACGATCACCGTGCGCCCGGGCGAGCGGATCCGCGTGGGCGTCGACCCGAAGGTGGCCAAGGCCGGCTGGTTCGCCGTCGGCGGCGGCCCGGTGATGGCCGCCCCCAGCACCGACACCTACCGCACCTTCAGCACGGACGAGCTGTTCAAGGCGGTGAACCCGGCGACCGGGCAGAGCGAGTCGCTGCGCGACGTCACGCTGATGGTCGCCGAGGCCGGCAGCTCCGAGGGCGCGGGCCCGACGGCCCTGTGGCACTTCAACCTCAAGCTGAAGGACTGAGCGCGCTGAGCGCGGCAGCCCGGGACCGGCGGCCCGCGGCGGGCGGCGTCTGATGCGGACGCTGGTCGTCACCGCGGTGGCCGCGGAGCGCGACGCGGTGTGCGCGGCCGCCGGCGGCCACACCGCCCGGCCGCTGCCCGGCGGCTGCGCGCTGCACCGCGCGCCCGACGGGTCGCCGGCCCCGGACGTGCTGGCCGCCGGCGTCGGCCCGGCCGCCGCGGCCGCCGGCACCGCCACCGCACTCACCGCCGCTGCCCTGGCCGGCACCCCCTACGACCTGGTGGTCTCGGCCGGCATCGGCGGCGGGTTCTCCCCTGGCGCGCCGCTGGGCTCGGTGGTCGTCGCGGACGCGATCGTCGCCGCCGACCTGGGGGCCGAGACCCCCGACGGTTTCGTCCCGGTCACCGAACTCGGCTTCGGGACCACCGTGCACCGCCCCGACCCGGCGCTGGTCGCGGCCGTCGCGCGGGCCACCGGCGGGGCGGCCGGGCCGGTCGTCACGGTCTCCACGGTCACCGGCAGCGCGGCCCGCGCCGCCGAACTGGCGCGCCGTCACCCCGGCGTGCTGGCCGAGGCGATGGAGGGCTTCGGCGTCGCCGAGGCGGCCGCTGCGCACGGCCTGCCCGTCCTGGAGATCCGCACGATCTCCAACGCGGTCGGCCCCCGGGACCGCGCCGCCTGGCGGATCGGCCCCGCCCTCGCCGCGCTGACCGGCGCCTTCCGCGCGTTCCCCGGAGCCCTGGCGGACCTTCCCGCGGCGACGACGCTCCCCGGCGCTCCGACCTCACCGCCCGACACCCCCCGGAGGACCCCGTGACCCGGCCGCTGTCCATCGCCTACTCCCCGTGCCCAAACGACACCTTCGTCTTCGACGCCCTGGTGCACGGCCGGGTCCCGGACGCGCCGGAGCTGGCGGTCACCCTCGCCGACATCGACGTCACCAACGGCCTCGCCGAGCGCGGCGAACTGGACGTGCTGAAGGTGTCGTACGCGGTGCTGCCGTGGGTGCTGGAGGAGTACACGCTGCTGCCCTGCGGCGGGGCGCTGGGGCGCGGCTGCGGCCCGCTGGTGCTGACCCGCGGGCCGGGCGCGGCGGCGGACCTGGCGGGGAAGACGGTCGCGGTGCCCAGCGAGCGGTCCACCGCGTACCTGCTGTTCCGGCTGTGGGTGGCGGACCAGGTGCCGGGCGGCGTCGGCGAGGTCGTGGTGCTGCCGTTCCACGAGATCATGCCGGCCGTGCGGGACGGCAAGGTCGACGCCGGCCTGGTCATCCACGAGGCCCGCTTCACGTACCAGGACTACGGGCTGCACTGCCTGGCGGACATGGGCGAGCACTGGGAGCTGACCACCGGGCTGCCGATCCCGCTGGGGGCGATCATCGCCAAGCGGTCGCTGGGCGAGCCGGTGCTGCGGCGCCTCGCCGAGTCGATCCGCACCTCCGTCCGGATGGCCTGGGACGACCCGGAAGCCTCCCGGCCGTACGTCCTGGAGCACGCCCAGGAGATGGACCCGAAGGTGACCGACCAGCACATCGGGCTGTACGTCACGGAGTTCACCGCCGACCTCGGCGAGGACGGCTACGCCGCGGTGCGCGGGCTGCTCACCCGTGCCGCGGCCGAGGGGCTCGTACCGCCCCTCGGCCGCGATGCGCTGGCGTTCCTCTGAGGGAGCCGGCTCAGACGTCGAGCTGGTCGGCGACCGCCCGCAGCATGCCGGCGATCTTGGCGCCGTGCGCCTTGTCGGGGTAGCGTCCGCGCTCCAGCTGCTGGGTGACGTTCTCCAGCAGGGTGGTGAGGTCCTGGACGATCGAGGCGAGTTCGTCGGGCTTGCGGCGCTGGGCCGCGGCGACCGAGGGAGCCGGATCGAGGAGGATGACGCTCAGTGCCTGGTCACCGCGCTGGCCCGCGACGACACCGAACTCGACGCGCTGGCCGGGCTTGAGCGCGTCCACGTCGTCGGGCAGTACCGACGAATGTACGAAGACGTCACCGCCGTCGTCGCGGGAGAGAAAGCCGAAGCCCTTCTCGCTGTTGAACCACTTGACCTTGCCGGTAGGCACGTCTGTCCTCGTCCTCGTACTCGTCGGGAAATGCTGGCTGGTCGGCCGCGGGCACGGTGGGGAGCCGCGGCACTCGGAGAAAATGGGTCTGGATAACAGTGCAGCGGGCCACCGAGCCCGCCTCTCCCAAGGCTAATGGTCCGGGGCCCGGTGACAAGACGTCGCCGGGGGGATCCTCTGCGCTTCCGGCCCCGACTTACCCTGGTCAGGTGTCTGATGAAACGCCCCAGGCCGGGGATCTGCTGGTCCGAATCGGCGCGATCGTGTTCCTAGTTGGCGCACTGGCCACTCTCGCCACGGTGCTCCCACTGTTCCTGGGCACGAAGCCGCTGCCGTGGGAGTTCTACTGGGTGTCCATGCTGATGGGCGCCGGTTTCCTGATCGCGGGCGCCGGAGTGCTGCGTTCCGTGGCCGCCCAGCGCCGTCAGACGGAGGCGGCCGCCGCACCGTCCCCGTCGGGGCCGCCCGGCAGGTAACGATCCGGATCCGCTGCGTAACGATCCAGCCACGCCGGGAAGGCGGTCAGGTCGTCGAGCACCACCTGGGCGCCGGCGGCCCGCAGTTCGCCGGCGTCGCACGGGCCGGTGGCGACCGCGACGGACAGCGCCCCCGCGGCCCGGGCGCCGCGCACATCGCCGGTGTGGTCGCCGACGTAGATCCGCGCGCCGTGCTCGCGCAGCGCCACGGCCTTGGCCTCCGCCCACAGCGAGCCGATGACCGCGTCCGCGGCGAGGCCGAGGTGGGCCAGGTGCAGCTTGGCGTTGGACTCGAACTTGGCGGTGACGACGACGGCGCGGCCGCCCGCCGCGTGGACCGCCTCGATCGCCTCCCCCGCCCCCGGCATCGCCAGGGTGCCGGCGATGGCGTGCGTGGGGTACAGCTCCCGGTAGAGGTCGCTGACCTCCGCCACCCGCTCCGCGGGGAACCACCGGCGGATCTCCTCCTCCAGCGGCGGCCCGAGCCGGGTCACCGCGGCGTCGGCGTCGATGTACGTCCCGGTGCGGGCGGCGAGCGCCTCGTAGGCGGCCTTGATGCCGGGACGGGAGTCGATCAGCGTCATGTCGAGGTCGAACCCGACGGTCAGGGAGTGCGCAGCCATGCCTGCCATTGTGCCCGCGGCCCTGCGGGCGGCGACGGCCAGGACGTACCGTTAGCCTTGCCTTACCTAACCGCGGGCGCCACCGGGTGCCCGCGGTTCCTGCCTGCCGACAGCTCCAGGCAGTTCAAGACAGTTCAAGACAGCGTTCTTCGAATGGACCCGACGCCCGTGATGCCATGTCCGTGACGCACCGGAAGCGGAGCCGGCGGCTCGGCCTGACCGCGGCGGCGGTGCTGGCGCTGCTGCTCGCGGTGGTCCTCTCGCTCGCCGTCGGCAGCCGCGCGTTCGCGCCGTCCGAGGTGCTCGACGCCCTCGTCCGCGGCGGCACCGGCGACGCCGCGGAGGTCGTGCGGTACCTGCGGCTGCCGCGGACGCTGATCGGGCTGATGGTGGGCGCCGCGCTGGCGATGGCCGGCACGGTCATGCAGGGCCTCACCCGCAATCCGATCGCCGACCCCGGCATCCTCGGCATCAGCCAGGGCGCCTCGGCCGCCGTGGTCGCCGCCATCGCCTTCGCCGGGGTGCACAGCCTGACCGGCTACGTCTGGTTCGCGTTCGCCGGCGCGGGGGCGGCCGCCGTCGTCGTCTACGGCATCGCCACCCGCGGCCGGGGCGGCGCCACCCCGGTCAAGCTGGCGCTCTCCGGCGCCGCGATCAACGCGCTGCTGGTGTCGGTGTCGATGGCGATCCTCACCACCAAGGCCGCGACGCTGGACGAGTTCCGGTTCTGGCAGGTGGGCTCGCTCACCGGCCGGGACGCCACGGTGGCCGCCCAGATCTGGCCGTTCCTGCTGGTCGGCGCGGTACTGGTGCTGTCGGTGGCGCGCGGTCTGGACGCCCTGGCGCTCGGCGAGGACCTGGCCCGGGGGCTGGGCCAGAAGGTCGCCGCGGTGCGGATCGTGGGCGGGCTCGGCGCGACCGTGCTGACCGGCGCGGGCGTGGCGGCGGCCGGCCCGATCGCCTTCGTCGGCCTCGCCGTCCCGCATCTGGCCCGCGCGCTGGTGGGCGGCGACCACCGCTGGGCGCTGCCGATGGCCGCGCTGCTCGGCCCGGTCGTCGTCCTGGTCTCGGACACCGCCGGGCGGGTCCTCTTCCCGCCGTCGGAGGTCCCGGCGGGCGTGCTGACCGCGCTGATCGGCGTGCCGTTCCTGGTGGCCCTGGTCCGGCGGCGGGCGGTGGCGGCATGACGTCCGGTACGGCCTCCACGGCCTCCACGGCATCGGCGCGTCCGTCCGGCCACGCACTGATCCGGGCCGGCCGCGGCTCCTTCCTGCTGCACCGCCGCGCGGCGGTGGCCGCCGCGGCGCTGGCCGTCCTGCTGGCCGCGGTGTGCGTGGCGTACCTGTGTGCCGGCGAGAGCTGGGTGGCGCCCTCCGAGGTGCTCAAGGTGCTGGCGGGCGAGCCGTCCGCGCAGGAGCTGGTCGTCGGGACGCTGCGGCTGCCCCGGATGGTCGTCGGGCTGCTGGCCGGCGCCGCCTTCGGGGCGGCCGGCGCACTGATCCAGACCGTCGCCCGCAACCCGCTGGCCAGCCCCGACATCATCGGCGTCACCCAGGGCGCCGGGGCCGTGACGGTCGGCGCGATGACCTTCGGCCTCACCTCGTTCGCCGTGCTGCCGTACGTCTCGGTGGCCGGCGGGGTGCTGGCGGCGCTGCTGGTCCATGCCTTCGCCTGGCGCGGCGGGCTGCACGCCACCCGCTTCGTACTGATCGGCATCGGCTTCGCGGTGGCGCTGCGCTCGGTCACCCAGCTGTTCCTCACCAAGGGCGACTACCTGGTGGCCCAGCAGGCGCAGGTCTGGATGACCGGCTCGCTCAACGGGCGCGGCTGGGCGGAGGCGGCGCCTCTGGGCTGGGCGCTGCTGGTGCTGCTGCCGGCCGTCCTGTGGGCGGCGCGCGCCCAGCGCACCGTCTCCCTGGACGACGACACCGCCACCGCGCTGGGCATCCGGCTGGGCCGGACCCGGCTCGGGCTGGTGGCGGTCGGCGTGGTGCTGGCGTCGATGGCGACCGGCGCGGCCGGGCCGGTGGACTTCGTGGCGCTGCTCGCCCCGCAGATCGCCCGCCGGCTCACCCGGACCTCGCAGATCCCGCTGTTCTGCTCGGCGCTGCTGGGCGCCGTCATCGTCGTCCTCGGCGATCTGCTCGCCCGCAAGCTGCTCGCGCCGACCGAGCTGCCGGTGGGCGTGCTGACCGCCGCGGTCGGCGCCCCGTATCTGATCTGGCTGATCATCAGAGGCCACCGGACCGGTGGCCGGGCCTCAGGAGGACACGCGTGACCGGCACCCCGCGGCCGGCGGCCGCGACGGAACCCGCCGCCGCCCAGGACACCGCCGCCCGTCTGGCGGCCCGCGACCTGACCCTCTCCTACGAGGAGCGCACGGTCGTCGAGGGCCTGGACCTGGACGTGCCCGACGGCGCCGTCACCGTCGTCGTCGGCCCCAACGCATGCGGCAAGTCGACGCTGCTGCGCGCCCTGGGGCGACTGCTGCGGCCGCGCCGGGGCGCCGTCCTGCTGGACGGCACGGACCTCACCCGCATCCCCACCCGGAAGATCGCCCAGTCGCTCGGCCTGCTGCCGCAGACCCCGGTCGCACCGGAGGCGATCACCGTCGCCGACCTGGTGGCCCGCGGCCGCCAGCCGCACCAGCGCTGGTGGCAGCAGTGGTCGGCGCAGGACGAACGGGCGGTCGCCGAGGCGATGGCGCGGACGGACGTGGCGGCGCTGGCGGACCGCGCGGTCGACGAGCTCTCCGGCGGCCAGCGCCAACGGGTCTGGATCGCCATGGCGCTGGCCCAGGAGACCGATCTGCTGCTCCTGGACGAGCCGACCACCTATCTGGACATCGCCCACCAGGTGGAGGTGCTGGACCTGGTGCGGCAGCTCAACCACGAGCGCGGCCGGACCGTCGTCGCCGTCCTGCACGACCTCAACCAGGCCGCCCGCTACGCCGACCACCTGGTGGCCATGAAGGCCGGCCGGATCGTCGCCCAGGGCAGCCCCGGGGACGTCGTCACCGCCGACCTGGTCCGGGAGGTCTTCGGACTGGACGCGGTGGTCGTCCCGGACCCGGTGACCGGCTCGCCCCTGGTGGTGCCCGGCCGTCCCTGGGAAAGGGAACCTCGGCACTGACGACCGCTCCCCGGGGCCCCGGCCCCGCCGACCACCCAGCCGCCGAGCCGAAAGGGCTGTGATGACCCGCTCCACCCACCCGGCGATGACCCGCTCCACCCACCCGACCCACCCGGCGATAGCCCGTTCCGCAGCCGCCGCGCGGCCGCGCCGCCGCGCCACCGCCCGTACCACCGCCGCGGCCGCCGTCGCCGCCGGCGCGCTGCTGCTCACCGCCTGCGGCAGCGGCGACTCCGGCGCCTCCGCCGCCGGCCCGAACGGCACCTTCAAGGCGGCCACCTGCCCCGCGCAGCCCACCACCAACTGGCCCCGGCCGGCCCCCAAGGGCGGCGGCAGCCACCCGGTCCGCACCGCGACGGGCGAGGTGACGGTCCCCAACTCCCCGCACCGGGTCGTGGTGTTGGACACCGCCGAGCTGGACTCCGCGCTCACCCTCGGCGTCACCCCCGTCGGCGCGACCCGTTCCGACGTCGCCTCCGGCTTCCTCGACTACCTCCCGCAGAGCAGGCTCACCGGCATCAAGGACGTCGGCCGGATCGGCGCCCCCAACCTGGAGGCGATCGCCGCCCTCAAGCCCGATCTGATCCTCACCAGCAAGGTCCGCGACGGCGGGCGCTACGCCGCGCTGAAGAAGATCGCGCCGACCGTCATGACCGAGACCACCGGCTACCCGTGGAAGCAGAACTTCGCCGTCCACGCCGCCGCGCTGAACAAGATCCCGGAGGCCGAGCGCGTCGTCGCCGCCTACAAGGCACACGCCGAGCGCGTCACCCAGTCCCTCGGCGGCCCCGCCAAGGCCCGCGCGCTGCGCACCAACGTCGTCCGCTTCGTCGAGGGCGCCGACACCCGCATCTACGGCTGCCAGAGCTATATCGGCACCATCCTGGACGACATCGGCACCGGCCCCACCTCCGTCGTCGACGGCGCGCAGGACGGCCTGATGGTCGAGGTGAGCCCCGAGCAGATCACCAAGGCCGACGCCAACGCCGTCTTCTACTCCACCTACGGCAGCCCCGAGAAGTCCAAGGAGGCCCAGATCACCACCGGCCCCCTGTGGAAGCACCTCCAGGCCGTCCAGGGCGGCAAGTCCCTCCGCGTCGACGACCAGCTCTGGATCCAGGGCATCGGCTACACCGCCGCCGACAAGATCCTGGACGAGATCCAGCAGCGGTTGGCCAAGAAGTAGCGGGGGCCTCGCGGGCGGGGTTACGGCTGGCGCCGCCCGCCGCCCCGGCCGCGTCTCGCCCCTCTTCTCACCCCGCCGTCCGCCGCATCCGCCACAGCAGGAACAGCGCCGAGGCGACCGCCGCCACGCGCACCACGCCCGGGAGGCCGGCGAGCAGTTCCGTGCCGAGGTGGCCCGGCGGGATCGGGTCGCCCCAGCGGCCGTCGTTGCGGCCCCAGACCCAGACCAGCAGGCCGCCGACGACGATGCCGGGCACGCCCAGCGCCGCGAACTTGGCCTCCCTACGGCTGAGCCGGCGCGAGACGTAGGCCAGCGCCCAGCCGCCGGCCAGCGCCAGCCAGGAGCCGACCACCGCACCGGCCACCAGCAGCAGCACGGCGAGCGTCGGCACCGGGCTGAGCCACGCCCGCAGCGGCACCGCCGCCGGGGCGGCCGCGGCCTCCTCCGCGCCCGCCGCCTCGACCGCGGGCCCGGCGTCGGCCGCCTCCTCGGGCCGCCGGCCGAGCGCCCGCCGCACCAGGGCCGGCAGCACCCGCCGCCCCTTCCGCGACGGCGCCGCCCCCGCCCCGGGCTTCCTGGCGCCCTCGGCCCGCTCGCCGTCCCCAGCCTGCTCGCCGTCCGCGGCTTCCTCCTCCGGGCGGTGCCAGATCTCCGGGATCTCGATGCCGCCGACGAAACCGGGCACCTCGTCCTCCGCACCCGGGGGCCCGGCCTGGACCCGCCACCAGTCCGGCGGTTCCTCCCCGTCCCCCAGTTCGTCGGCGCCGGCCAGATGAGGCGGTGCGCCGGCGGTCGGCGCCTCCGGGACGGGCGGACGGCCGCCGCGCTTCTTGAGGAGGCCCGGCCGGCGGCCGTCCTCCGCCGCCGCGTCCCGCTCCCCCTCCCGGTCCCGCGGCGGGGGCACCTTCCCGATCAGCCCGCCGAACTTCTCCCGCGCACCGGACCACTGCGCCGGCCGGGCCGGCTCCACGGGCGGAGCCACCGGCCGGGCCGGACCCGCCGCCGGACCACCGCCGCCCCCCTCCGCGTCGGCCGCGGCCTGCACCACCGCCTCCGGCGTCCCCAGCCGGGCCAGCATCCGCTTCACCCCGGGCACCGAATCGGCCTTCTGGTCCGCCTTGCGCGCGTCGATCTCGGCCCGCAGCGAGGCCACCAGCCGCATCCGGGCGCCGGACGGCAGCCCGCGCTGCTGGGCCAGGTCGCCCACCCGGCTCAGATAGTCAAAGACGAGCTGCTCGCTCTCGATCCCCACGAAATCCCCTGCGGCGTGCGCTGGTTGCTGCCCCGACCGTACCGCGCGGGTCCACCGCGCCACCGCGACCGCCCGCGACGGGGCGCGGCCGGACATCCCCAGGCCGCGGTCACCTCCTCCCGCCGCCTCCGCCGCCCGGCTAACGTAGGACGAATGACCACCGCTACCCCCCGCACCCTCGCCGAGGAGCTCAGGACCCGCTCCGACCGCGGGCTCGCCGGCCTGCTGCGGGCCCGGCCCGACCTGCTCAACCCGGTGCCGGGCGACCTGACGCAGCTGGCCACCCGGGCCGGGACCCGCGCGTCGGTGGTCCGCGCGGTGGAGCGGCTGGACACCTTCGCCCTGCAGACCGCCGAGGCACTCGCGGTCGCCCCCGACCCCTGCCCGTACGGGACGCTGGCGGCGCTGATGACCGGGGACGCCGGGGACGCGGCGGTCGCCGCCGCGCTGCCCGGGGCGGTCGCCGTGCTGCGCGCTCAGGCGCTGGTGTGGGGCCCGGACGACCGGCTGCGGCTGGTGCGCACCGCCCGGGAACTCCTCACCCCGAGCGCCGCCCGCCCCTCGCCGACCGGTCTGGGCCCGACCGTCGCCGAGGCCACCGCCGGGATGTCGCCGGGCCGGCTCCAGGAGATCCTGGCCGCGGCCGGGCTGCCCGCCACCCATGACCCGGTGTCCGCGGTCGCCGCCCTGACCGCGCTGTTCGCCGACCGCGCCCGGATGGCCGCGCTGCTGGAGACCGCGCCCGCCGAGGCCGCCGCCGTCCTGGACAGGCTGCTGTGGGGCCCGCCGTACGGGGCGGTCACCGACCGTCCGGCCGCGCATCTGCGCTGGCTGCTGGAGCGCGGACTGCTGCTCCCGGCGGGCGCCCGCAACGTCGTACTGCCCCGGGAGGCCGCGCTGCACCTGCGCGCCGGCCGCGCGCACCGCGCCCCCGAGCCGGCGCCGCCCGCCCTGGCCCCGGCCACCACCCGTGATCCACAGCTTGTGGACAACGCCGCGGCGGGCCAGGCGTTCACCGCGCTGGCCACCGTCGAGGAGCTGCTCAAGGAGTGGGACCTCGGCGGCCCGCCCGTTCTGCGCGCCGGCGGCCTCAGCGTCCGCGACCTCAAGCGGACCGCGGTCGCCCTGGACACCACCGAACCGCTCGCCGCCTTCTGGCTCGAACTCGCCTACGCCGCCGGGCTGATCGCCTCCGACGGCGAGGCCGACGAGCGCTACGCCACCACCCCGGCCGCCGAGGACTGGCTCCAACTCCCCGACCACGAGCGCTGGGCGGCCCTGGTCGCCGCCTGGCTGCCCGCCACCCGCACCCCCGGCGTGGTCGGCACCGCCGACCCCAAGGGCCGCGCGCTGGCCGCCCTCGGCCCGCACCTGGACCGCTCCCCGGCCCCCGAGGTCCGCCACCGCGTCCTGACCCTGCTCGCCACGCTCCCGCCCGGCACCGCCGTCCCGGAGCAGGCCCTGCTCGCCCGCCTGCGCTGGGAACGCCCCCTGCGCGCCGCCGCCCCGGCCGGCCGGCCCCCGACGTCCGCGTCCCCCGCCCCTTCCCCGGCAGCACCCGACACCACCACCCCGGCCGCCCCCACGGCCACCGACGACCTCCGCTCCCGGCTCGCCCAATGGGCCCTCACCGAGGCCGAGTTGCTGGGCATCACCGGCCGCACCGCCCTCGCCACCCACGGCCGCACCCTGATCGGCGCGGACGCGAACGCCCCCGCAGCGAGCACGGACACCGCCCCGGAAGGCGCCACCCCACCCCTCACCCCGGCCGAGGCCACCGCCTCCGCCGCCCGCGCCGCCGCCCTGCTCGCCCCGCTGCTGCCCGAACCCCTCGACCACGTCCTGCTCCAGGCCGACCTGACCGCCGTCGCGCCCGGCCCGCTGCGCCGCCCGCTCGCCGAGGCGCTCGACGTGCTGGCCGACGTCGAGTCCAAGGGCGGCGCCACGGTCTACCGCTTCACCCCCGGCTCGGTGCGCCGCGCCCTGGACGCCGGCCGCTCCGCCGCCGAACTCCAGGCATTCCTCACCACCCACTCCCGCACCCCCGTGCCCCAGCCCCTCGCCTACCTCATCGACGATGTGGCCCGCAGACACGGCCGGCTGCGCATCGGCGCGGCCACCGCCTACGTCCGCTGCGACGACGACGCGCTGCTCTCCGAGATCCTCGCCGACCGCCGCGCCGCCGCCCTGCGGCTGCGCCGGCTGGCCCCGACGGTGCTCGCCGCCCAGACCTCCCCCGACCAACTCCTCGACGGGCTGCGGGCGATGGGCTACGCCCCGGCCGCCGAGTCCGCCGCCGGCGACGTCCTGGTGAGCCGCGCCGACTCCTACCGCACCCCGCCCCGCACGGCCCCCACCCCGGTGCCGGACGGCCCGCCGCCGCCCGACCGCACCCTGCTGGAGGCGGCCGTCCGCGCCCTCCGCGCCGGCGACCTCGCCGCCACCGCCGAACGCAAACCGGCCGCCGCGCCGACCACCGCCCCGACCCCGGGCGCGCTGCCCCGCACCACCTCCGCCGAGACCCTGGCCACCATGCAGGCCGCGGTCCTCACCAGCTCCCCCGTCTGGATCGGCTACGTCAACGCGGACGGCGCCGCCAGCCAGCGGGTCATCGCCCCCGTACGCGTCGAGGGCGGCTATGTCACCGCCTACGACCACACCTCCGACGAGGTCCGCACCTACCCCCTCCACCGCATCACCGGCGTCTCAGAACTGGCCGACGACGCGGTCTGACCGACGCCCTGGACCTGGCGGGCGAGGACAGCTGGCGGCCACCGGACACCGAGCCGGCCCACCGACACGATGCGGCACACTGGACGTTCGACACGTCCGGCCGCGCCCCAGCAGTAGCCGCCCTCCCCTTGCGCGAACAGCAAGGAGCCCCGCCCGGCGCACCAGCAAGGAGCGAACAGACGGGGCCAGTTGAGACGGTCAGTCCTCGTCGGACGGGATGATGAAGCCCCGCACAGGACCGGACTGCGACTTCCCAGGAGGCTCCGGGTTGGCCTCCCTGAACTTCGCCACGAAGGCTGCCAGGACGTCAGCGGTGACATCCTTCCGGGTCGCGGGATCGGCACTGTCGTACACCCGCCACGTGCCCGCCGCCTGCTCCGGATCCTCCGGGGCAACAACTCCCGGGATGCCGAGCCGGCGGAGCGTGGCGTCCACCTGCCGGGCCTCTTCCGCGTTCATGTGCTCACCCTTCCGCAGTGCGTTCCGGGAGCCTAGTCACCGTCGCCGCCGTGGGTGGCGCAGTTGCCCGGGTTGATCGGCCCGCAGCCTCCCGGCTTGGGTGTGTGGGAGCAGTTCGCCTCCACGGGGACCAGGGCTTCGGTCGGCCCGTCCACAGCTCATGGTCCGCCTTGTGCCCGGCTTCCTCGATCAGGGCCACCGTCCGCGTAAGCGCCTGCGGGTCGTGCCGCTGCGCGTCGGGCCGCTCCGGGTAGTGGTGCACGAACCGCCCCAGTCCTTCGCACAGCTTGGCGTACGGCCCGGTGTGCAGGATCAGAGCGTGCCACCCTCGTCCACCACGTTGGACGGCGTGATCCTCATAGTGGGGAACTTGGCTGCCGTGTGGACGAACTTCAGCGCTTCCGTGCTGATCCGGACCGCCGTAGCCTCGTCCATGCCCGGGTTGTTTTCGCGAACCGTTGCAACGACACCCACGAACGCGGCAGGGGTGAGTAACGCGCGTACGTCTCGCATGTGCGCGCCTCCTTGTTGTGGTTCACCGATCGCCCGCCTCGGCTGCCGACCTGCCAGGGTTTCCGGCAGCCGGGCGGGCGTCTGGGTGCTTCGGCTCTCCTGGGGCCGAAGCGATTGCCCTCACCGCCCAAGACGGCACCCCAGTAAAGGAGCGGACCGGAGCCGGAGCGCGTCCACTCAGGCCAGGCACGTCTGCCCGCCGGGCCTGGTCTCGCTGGAAGTCCAGAGCGGCGCACACCTTGCAGCCCGGCGCCGGGGAGCCGTCCAACAACCAGGCATCCAGGGGGAGTTCCACAGGCGGTTGGCTGTACCGAATCGGGTTGCTCATGGCTTCTCGCCGTCCCCTCGCGTGTCGGTGTACGGAGCATCCCGCCGCCCAGTGGCACGCCGTAGGGGCATTCCTAGGGGCAAGTGGGCTGGCAGCGAGGAATGGTGATCCACCTAGTGGCACTTGTAGGGGCACTTGCCGAGTTGCTCGCCCCAATTTTGGACTGTACTGTTCAAAACTCGTGAACACGATCGACAGTGGAGGTACGAAGTGATGCGAGCGGAATCGACGATGCGGAGCACGCGAGAGACCGTCGAGAACTTCCTGGCCCGACTCGCTGCGGGTGACGTTGACGGCGTCGCGGCACTCTTCGCCGAGCGAGTGGACTGGGACGTACCCGGCGCGGTCGAGGTCCCCTGGCTCGGCATCCGCGCGACGCGTGCCGAGGTCGCCGACTTCTTCACCACGCACCCCACATACCTCACCAAGGAGGAATTCGTTGTCGAACGGACCCTCGTGGACGGCCCGGAAGCGGCAGTCTCGGGCCGCTTCCGGAGCCGAGTCATACGCAATGGGGCGGCGATAGAGAGCTGGTTCGTGCTCCAACTGACCGTTCTGGACGGTGAGATCACCCGCTACCGCTTCTACGAGGACAGCCTTGTCGTGGCCCGCGCATGGGCTACGACCGCGACGGGTGCTGACGGCAACGCTCAGGAGCCCCATAGGGGGACGACCGGCTGACGCAGCACATCAGCCCAAATCTCCCGGATGCCGCCCCTGCGGCCTCCGCCTGGACACCCGCCGCCGGGCCGCCGCGCCCTCCGCACTGGACTTCCGCGCGTGATGCCGACCGCACAGCACTTGAAGGTTCGCCGCGTCGCGGTCATCGCCCGGGACAACGTGGTCCACGTCCGTGGCCGGCGCCGCACACCGCGCCCCTGTGCCCCGCAGGACGGCCCACGCACTGGAAGCCATCCCGCTCCAACACGGACAGGCGGCGGACCGGCCAGTCCGCGGGGAGGCGGGAGCGTCGGTTGCTGGTGCGCCAGGACAAAACGTCTCCATTTCTGCGCGCGGCCGTCTCGCGCTCGTGCCAGTCGCAGAGCCCGCCAGCCCGTGCCAGCGTGAGGCAGCCGGGACAGAGCGAGGGTGCTGTTCCAGTCCCAGACGATGTGCGTGCCCCAAGTTCTTGGAGCGCCCACATCGTCTGGGACAAAGCCTTCTGGCCGGCACGGTTGCCGTGGTCGCCGGAGATCCGTGCTGTTAGCACACCTCGCTGGCGGGAAGGCCGATCTGCCACCCGGAGTCCCCGCTCATGGTCTCGGGTGCAACTCCTTTATCCGTACGCTGACATGTGTGGTTTCACTCCACTCCGGCGTCCTTGTGTACAGAAGGGCCGAGTTAGGGATGTGGTTTTACGTGCACGGCGCATAACGAGACGCCTGTTATCGGTGGTGCACTAATGGGCATGACCCCCAAACCGAGTGCCACCAGACAGCGCCCACAGTTCGAACTCCGCTGGGGAGGGCTGCACTTAACCATCCAGCGCTTGCCGGCATGGCTGATCGCCTTGGCTACCACGGCTACCGGAACAGGGGCCGCCTGGTGGACCAGCCGCTAGACGGCAGAAACAGACTCGGCGGCCCGCGCGAGCCAGCGACCCCGGCCGGAATCGAACCGGCAACCCCCGACCGACAATCGGGCGCTCTCCCACTGAGCTACGGGGTCAGGGGCTCAACTCCCGCGCGTCATCCCGGAAGACACCGGGGCGCGCGGAAGGAGTCGGACGAGCACGGCGCTCACGCCTCCACGTCGGACAGTGGAGTTCGCGGCACGGGACCCGCCTGCATAAGCATTAGCGGGGGAACCCATTCAGTCACCCTCCGTCCGCCTAGCGGCAACATGAAGTGAGGGAGCCACACCCTTGGCGGGGCGACTCCCTCATGAAGTGGCGTGCGTCTCAGCCCAGCGCGGCGTACAGGATCACGTCCATCGCCGGATCTTCCCGGACACGCGCCTGGGGGGCATATTGATGCGGTCAAGGATCACAGGAGTCTCCAAAGGTGAGTTGGGGGCATACGAAAACCCCGTGCTCCGGGGATGCCGGAGTGCGAGGTTTGGTGGCCGGTTGGTGGCGCGGAGCGCGCCCGGTCGCCGCCGGGTGGACGGCGCCATGGAGACAAGCCCTTCTGTAACTCCATGAACTGGGGGCCGTGACGTTGGTCGAAGACAGGACACCCGTCGGGCGCGCCCGAAGACGAAGAACGGCCCGCCACCACAGGGGGTAGCGGGCCGTTCCAGCACTCAGACGTACTTACGCCATCTCAAGGTCCGTGGCGGCGACATCCCGGACGGCCTCCTCCACGTCCTTGCCGTCCGCTGCGGCGCGGCGGATTCTGCCCTCGTCCGCGAAGAAGACCGCGAGCCGTGAGGTGTCCAGCTTGCGTGCACCCCGCTTCGCCGGGGCCACCTCCACGTACGCCCCGGCGTCCAGGAGGAGGTCCCGCTCACCCTCCACGCTCGCGGCCTTCCACAGGGCCTCATAGGTCTGGCCGGTGGGTGCTTCTTCCACCCCGGCGAAGACGGCGATCACCTTCGCCATGGCACGGCCCATGGAGGACGTGAGGTCCAGCGGTTCACTGGCCGACGCGAGTGAGACGCTCTCGTTCTGCGTGATCTTCATGATCTCGGCGAAGTCGACCGTCGAGCGCGCGAGGCGGTCGATCTTGAAGAAGACCAGGACATCGAACTCGGAGAGGCGCGCCAGGATCCGCTGGAGGCCGGGACGGTCCGGTGCGCGGGAATAGCCGGACACGTCGATGTCTTCCTCTACTGCGACGACCTTCCAGCCGCGCGCCTCGCACAGCGCCTCGCAGGCCGCGCGCTGGCGCTCTGGAGAAGTGCTTTCCTCGGTTTCGCGCGATAGGCGAACATAGAGAGCGGCGCGCATTCCCGGCGCGTCGGCCGAGATGCCCTTGCGGCGTCGGGCACGGGGCATGGCCCGCACCTGAGCAGGAACGGTGTCTGTCGCCTGAGCGATCCTATCCACGGAGGTATGTGTGTCCTGCTTGATCGTCCAGAGCGACAAGACGCTGCTGCTGGAGGTGGACCACGAGCTGGCGGACGCGTGCCGGCGGGCCATCGCGCCGTTCGCGGAGCTGGAGCGGGCGCCGGAGCACATCCACACCTACCGGGTGACGCCGCTCGGGCTGTGGAACGCGCGGGCCGCCGGCCATGACGCCGAGCAGGTCGTGGACGCGCTGGTGCAGTACTCGCGGTATCCGGTGCCGCACGCCCTGCTCGTCGACGTCGCCGAGACCATGTCGCGCTACGGGCGGCTGACGCTCACCAAGCACCCCGCGCACGGTCTGGTGCTGTCCACCACCGACCGCCCCGTTCTGGAGGAGATCCTCCGCTCGAAGAAGGTGCAGCCGCTGGTCGGCGCGCGGATCGACCCGGACAGCGTCGTGGTGCACCCCTCCGAGCGCGGGCAGATCAAGCAGACGCTGCTGAAGCTGGGCTGGCCGGCCGAGGACCTGGCCGGCTATGTGGACGGCGAGGCGCATCCGATCGAGCTGGCGGAGGACGGCTGGGCGCTGCGCCCGTATCAGTCGCAGGCCGTGGAGGGCTTCTGGCACGGCGGCTCGGGCGTCGTGGTGCTGCCCTGCGGCGCCGGCAAGACGCTGGTAGGCGCGGGCGCGATGGCGCGGGCCAAGGCCACCACCCTGATCCTGGTCACCAACACCGTCTCGGCCCGGCAGTGGAAGCACGAGCTGGTGAAGCGGACGTCGCTGACCGAGGACGAGATCGGCGAGTACAGCGGGACGAAGAAGGAGATCCGGCCGGTCACCATCGCCACGTACCAGGTGCTGACGACGAAGCGGAAGGGCGTCTACCCGCATCTGGAGCTGTTCGACTCCCGGGACTGGGGCCTGATCGTCTACGACGAGGTGCATCTGCTGCCCGCGCCGGTGTTCAAGTTCACCGCCGATCTCCAGGCCCGGCGGCGGCTGGGGCTGACGGCGACGCTGGTGCGCGAGGACGGGCGGGAGTCGGACGTCTTCTCGCTGATCGGGCCCAAGCGGTTCGACGCCCCGTGGAAGGAGATCGAGGCGCAGGGGTACATCGCGCCGGCGGACTGCGTCGAGGTGCGGGTGGACCTCACCGACGCGGAGCGGCTGGCGTACGCCACGGCCGAGGCGGAGGAGAAGTACCGCTTCTGCGCGACCACGGACAGCAAGCAGCGGGTGACCGAGGCGCTGGTGCGCCGGCACGCGGGCGAGCAGACGCTGGTCATCGGCCAGTACATCGACCAGCTGGACGAGTTGGGTGAGCATCTGGACGCGCCGGTGATCAAGGGCGAGACGAGCAACGCGCAGCGCGAGAAGCTCTTCGACGCCTTCCGGGAGGGCGAGCTCTCGGTGCTGGTGGTGTCCAAGGTCGCGAACTTCTCCATCGACCTGCCGGAGGCCACGGTCGCGATCCAGGTGTCCGGCACCTTCGGCTCGCGCCAGGAGGAGGCGCAGCGGCTGGGCCGGGTCCTGCGGCCCAAGGCGGACGGCCACGAGGCCCGCTTCTACTCGGTCGTCGCCCGCGACACCATCGACCAGGACTTCGCCGCGCACCGCCAGCGCTTCCTGGCCGAACAGGGCTACGCCTACCGGATCGTGGACGCCCGCGACCTGCTGACGGCGGGCGGCGACGGCGTCGCGGCTGGGGAGGACGATCCCGCTCCGGCGTGATCGGCGGGCGCGGGCGGCGGTGCGCGTCAGCCCGTCGTGGCCCGGGCGGGCCGGTGGGCGTCGGCGCGGGGCGAGGGGACGTGGACCCCCGGCCGGCCGCCGCGTGCGCCCGGGCGGTCGGGCGTCCGGCGCGTCCACCAGGCCAGCGCGGCCAGCAGGGCGAGGCCGAGCGCCGGGTAGGGGGCGGCGAGCAGCTGCCGCCACCAGTCGAAGTGCAGGGCCAGGGTGCCCCGGTGGTAGAGGGCCCACATCGAGCGGGCGGTGAAGGCGACCGTGACGGCGGCCACCAGCGCCCAGCGCCAGGCGGCCCGCCGGGCGTGCGCGATCAGCGCCGCCAGCAGGGGTATGCACCAGACCCAGTGGTGCGACCAGCTGATCGGCGAGACCAGCAGCGCGGTGACGGCGGTGGCCAGGACGCCCCAGAGGTCCAGGCCGCGGCGGACGAAGACCCGGCGGGCGATCCACAGCCCGGCCGCGCCGGTGACCGCGGCCGCCGCCAGCCACCACAGTCCCGGGTCGGTGGTGTGCAGCAGCCGGGCGAGCAGGCCCTGGAGCGACTGGTTGTCGACGATCCACACCTTGCCGACCCGCTGCGTCTCGAACATCCGCCGCGTCCAGAAATCCACCGTGGCCTCGGGCAGCACCAGCGCGCCGAGCAGCACCGACACCGCGAATCCGGCGAGGGCGGTGAGCGCGGCCTTCACCCGCCCGGTGATCAGCAGATACACCGCGAAGATCGCCGGGGTGAGCTTGATGCCCGCGGCGAGGCCGGTGGCGAAGCCCTTGAGGCGGGCGCCGTCCGGACGCCCGAGGTCCCACAGGACCAGGCAGGCCAGGGCGAGGTTGATCTGCCCGAAGACCAGGGTCTGGAAGACCGGTTCGAGCCAGAGGCCGAGGGCGGTGGTGGTGAGGAGCAGCGGGGCGGAGTACGCGGCCCGGCGCAGACCGGCGGCCTTGCAGGAGAGGTGGATCAGCAGCGCCAGGAGGGCCGCGTTGACCAGCACGCAGGTGATCTTGAGGGTGGTGAGCGAGATCCAGGTGGTGGGGACGAACAGCAGGGCGGCGAACGGCGGATACGTCGCCGGGAGCGCCCACTTGGTGACCGTGAAGCCGTAGAGGTCACCGCCGGTCGCGGCGGCCTGGCCCTCGGCGCGGTACACCTCTATGTCGGACATCGGGAGCTGCACGGCCAGCGAGAGCGCATAGAGCCCGGCGAAGGACAGCCCGAGCAGGGCCACGCCTATCGCCAGCCGGCCGGGGCCGGCGATGCCCCGCGCCCAGGTGCGTCTCTCAGTCCACGTCCCCTCGGCGGCAGACACCGTTGACCCCTCCTCGTCGCCCTGAGCGCGCTCCTTGCGGCGACGCTAGTAGATCGAGACCGCCCGTCCGTAACGCTTTCCGGTCAACCGGATGTCCATGCGGAATCGGCCGTCCACGTACGAAAGGTACGAATCCTGCCTGACCGTACCGGGCGGGCGATTCCGCCGCGCCCGCGGTGTCGCGCGGGGGGACGTCCGGGATCATCCCTCGGCGTACTCGCCCATCACCACCACGCTGAACGCGGCGGCGGCGAAGACCTTCACCGCGCGGAAGGCGCCGCCCAGCGGGCGGCGGTGCTCCTGGGCGTCCGCCGGGCCGGCGGTGGACGCCCTGTCGGGGGCCGCGGCGGTCTTGGCCGGGCGGCGGGGGACGGCGTGGACGGGGACCGAGGACATCGTTGCGCTGCTCATGCCTCCATCATCGATTTCGGGCGGGCCACGCACATCGCCCCACGGTTCCATCTCCCCGCGCCCCGGCATCAACCTCGGGGCCCACACCGACCCCTACGGGAGACCTACGGAACTCCGGGGCCGTCCCTCCCGGGTACAGGCGCCTCCGGGGCCGTCCCCCGGGTACGACGCTCCTCCGCGGCGGGCGCGCGGAAATCCGTTGGCGCCCCGGATAGCTGCTGACTACAATCGCGCGCCTGCCTGCCTCCCGTCAGGGGAGCGCCGCCGTCCGGTCGGAAACCGGTCGGCCCTTCGCACCACGCCGTCGCACGCCGTAGCGCCGTCCACGCCCTTCGTCGCACGCCGCGCGCGCCACGTACCGACGAAAGACCCGTCACCGGAGGCAAGCCGTGCCCTCGCACGCCCACCCGTCACCCGACCAAGCCGGCCCCGCCGACCCCCTCCAGCGGGAGCGGGCCCACCTCGCCGCCTCCCGTGCGGCGCTGCGCGCGATGCGCGAGGACGCCCAGGCCCTGAACATCAAGGACGTCACGGCGAACTGGGTCAACGCCGAGGTCCTCCAGGGCGAGATCGACGCCCGCATCAAGGCCCTCGCGGACCTCTCCGGCACCCCGCTCTTCTTCGGCCGGCTCGACTACCTCCACGCCCCCGGCATCGACCTCGCCGAAGGGGCATCAAAAGGGGCGGCGCAAAGCGCCTCCGGCAAGGGTGGTGGTGGGCGACGGGCGGGCGAGAACTTCTACGTCGGGCGCCGCCACGTCCACGACGCCGACGGCGACCCCATGGTCATCGACTGGCGCGCCCCCGTCTCCCAGCCGTTCTACCGGGCCTCCAAGAAGGACCCGATGGACCTGAAGCTGCGGCGCCGCTTCGGCTACACCGGCGGCGAGCTGACTGCCTACGAGGACGAGCACCTCACCGACCCGGCCGAGGCCGAGACCACCAGCGCCCTCCTCCAGGCGGAGATCGAGCGCCCGCGCGTCGGCCCGATGCGGGACATCGTCGCCACCATCCAGCCCGAGCAGGACGAGATCGTCCGGGCCGGCATCGGCGGCACGGTCTGCGTCCAGGGGGCGCCCGGTACGGGCAAGACCGCGGTGGGCCTGCACCGTGTCGCGTATCTGCTGTACGCCCACCGGGAGCGGCTGGCCCGCTCCGGCACCCTGGTCATCGGTCCGAACCGCTCCTTCCTCCAGTACATCGAGCAGGTGCTGCCCGCCCTGGGGGAGTTGGAGGTCAAGCAGGCCACCATCGACGACCTGGTCGGCCATGTCGAGGTGCGCGGCACGGACGACGCGGCCACGGCCACGGTCAAGGGCGACGCGCGGATGGCCGAGGTGCTGCGCCGGGCGGTCCGCGCGCACGTCACCCCGCCGCAGGAGCCCTGTGTGGTGGTCCGCGGCTCCCGCCGCTGGCGGGTCCCGGCCTACGAACTCCAGGAGATCGTCCAGGAGTTGCTGGACCGCGACATCCGCTACGGCGCGGCCCGCGAGGCGCTGCCGCAGCGGATCGCGCACGCGGTCCTGGTGCGGATGGAGCAGGCGGGCGAGGCGCCCGACGACCGGGTGCAGGACGCGGTCGCCCGCAATGCCGCGGTGAAGACCGCGGTCAAGGCGATCTGGCCGCCGGTCGACCCGGCGAAGCTGGTGCTGCGGCTGCTGAGCGACGCCGACTTCCTCGCCGAGCACGCGGCGGGCATCCTCACCGACGAGGAACAGAAGGCGATCCTGTGGCCACAGCCCGGATCGGGAAAGAGGGCGCCGCGCGGTGTACGGAGCGCCAAGTGGTCGTCGGCGGACGCGGTGCTGGTCGACGAGGCGACGGACCTGGTGACCCGTACGCACTCGCTGGGCCATGTGGTCCTGGACGAGGCGCAGGACCTGTCCCCCATGCAGTACCGCGCGGTGGGCCGCCGCTGCAGTACGGGCTCGGCGACGATCCTGGGCGACATCGCCCAGGGCACCACCCCGTGGGCGACCGACACGTGGGAGCAGGCGCTGGCCCATCTGGGCAAGCCCGGTGCCGCCGTGGAGGAGCTGACCCAGGGCTTCCGTGTGCCGCGCGAGGTCATCGCCTATGCGTCCCGTCTGCTGCCGGCGATCGCGCCCGACCTGACGGAGGCCACGTCCATCCGCGAGTCGGCGGGCGACTTCGAGATCCGGGCGGTGCGGCCCGCCGACCTGGCCGCGGCGGTGCTCGCGGCCTGCCGCGACGCGCTGGCCGAGGAGGGCTCGGTCGGCCTGATCGCCGCGGACGCCCGTATTCCGGTGCTGCGCACGGCCCTTGAGGAGGCCGGCATCACCTGTCTGCCCCCGGGGGCGGAGACCTCGGCCGAGGCCCGGCTGACGCTGGTGCCGGCCACACTGGCCAAGGGTCTGGAGTACGACTACGTGGTGCTGGACGAGCCGGCGGCGATCGTGGACGGCGAACCGGACGAGCGGACCGGCCTGCGCCGCCTGTACGTGTGCCTGACCCGGCCGGTGTCGGGCCTGACGATCGTGCACGCGGCGGAGCTGCCGGAGCGGCTCGCCGGCGGCTGACGGAGGGCCGGCGGGCGGGGTGGTGAACGAGGGCGGTGCGGGGGCGAGCGAAGGCAGCGCGGGGGCGCACGCCGTGCCGGCACCGCCCCCGCCCCCGACTCCCCTCGCCCCGACTCCCGTCCTCAGGACAGGATTTGGCCCGGCAGCACCTGGGTGTCGGTCTGCTCACGCGGGGCGAACGGCGCCTGCCGGTTGCCGGTGCCGCGGTAGACGTACGCGGTGCCGTCCGACGCGGTGACCAGGAGGTCGGCCCGGCCGTCGGTGCCGGCGTCCCCGATGCCGACGAGCTGGGGGTAGCCGCCCCAGCCGGCGCCGACCCTGATCCGGCCCTCGAAGGTGCCGTCACCCTTGCCGGGATACAGCCACAGCACCCCGTCCCTGTCCCGGGCCACCACGTCCCCCGCGGGCCCGCCGGCCACGGCGCCGACCGAGACGATCCGGTCGTAGGCGTTCCAGCCGCCACCGATCTTCACCCGGGGCGCGAAGGGCGCGTTCCACTTGCCCGTTCCCTTGTAGAGCCAGAGCACTCCGGCGGCATCACGGGCCAGCAGGTCGCCGCGGCCGTCGCCGTCGAGGTCCGCGCCACCGGTGAGCTGGGTGTAGCCGCCCCAGCCGGCGCCGACCCTGATCCGGCCGTCGAAGGTGCCGTCGCCCTTGCCGAGATACAGCCACAGCACCCCGGACCGGTCCCGCGCGACGACATCGCCGTGCACCGCGCCCGCGACGTTCCCGACCGCCGTGACCTGGTCGTAGATGTCCCAGCCGCCGCCGATCCGGGCCGCGTCCCGGCCCTTGAGCCGCGCCGTGTCGGGATCGACGTAGGTGTCCGTGCGCTCCAGGTCTCCCGAGCCGTTGCGCAGCAGCAGGTCCGGGGTGCCGTTGTCGGTGTAGTCGTGCGGGGCGGGCGGGCGCGCGACCGTGAAGCCGCCGTCGGCGGTGAGGACCGGGCCGATGCCGTTGCGCGGCTTGGCGGTCAGCGTCCAGGTGTAGCCGCCGTTGGGGGCGGCCAGGTCGGGGGCGTAGGAGGGGCCGAGCAGGCCGTCCCAGTCCAGGTCCACCCAAGTGGGGCCCGGCTCCTCCCACTTGGCGGGGTCGATCCGGAGGTCGAACGTGCGCCGGGCGCCGGAGGCGGTGTGGCGCAGGGTGACGGACACCTCGGCGTTGCCGTGCGACAGCTGCCAGCGCGGCCGCCAGTGGCCCTTGGCCGGTTCGGCCACGGCCGGGACCTCGCTGCCGACGAGGGCGAGCCCCGTCCGTTCACCGGTGCTCGCCACCAGCTCGGCGACGGGGGCGCCGTCGGCCCCGGGGGCGACGCGGTAGAGCCCCTCCCCGTTCTCCGCCGTGCCGCCCATCACCAGCAGGCCGCCGTCGGGGGCGGGGGTGACGGAAGAGGCGTGTTCCAGCACCTTGCGGGCGGTGCCGCCGCCGATCGGCACGGCCCGGAAGGAAGCCCGGCCGCTGCCGCTGCCCTCGTTGACCCGCCAGGCGTTCCCGTACAGCGCCCAGTCGCCGGCCAGGCCCACGAGGGGGGTGACGACGCCGGCGAGGTCCGTGCTCCACCGCTGCTGGTCGCCGCCGAGTGCCTTGGTGCGCAGCGAGGTGGTGGCGTCGCCCATGAACAGGCCGCCGGCGAGCGCCATATGACGGCCCGACACCGCAGCGACGGTCGGGAAGCCGCCCACCATGCCGCGGCCGGTGACGACCTTGGCGGAGGCCAGGTCGGCGACGGTGTACTCCTCCATGCCGTGGTCGTCGACGCCGTCCGGGGTGATCGAGTACCGCAGCACGACGGAGTCGCCGGAGCCGGACGCCACGTCGACGTCCCGTGTGCCGTCGGGCAGGCCGGTGATCTCCCGGTCGGTGACCGTGCCGCCCGCGGCCTCCAGGACGTGCGCCCGCACGGTGCCCTTGTCGCCCCGCTGGTAGGCGAGGACTCGCGAGCCGACGGTGCCCAGATAGTGGTAGCCGTAGGCGGTGAGGTCGATGAGGGTGGACGTCCCGCCGGCCATGTCCCGCAGGGTGATCTTGCCGGAGGCGCCCATGACCGGGTCGTCCCCGAGGGCCACGACGTCGGAGGCGGTGCCGTGCGTGGTCTCGTAGGAGGTGCGGGGGTCGTCCTGGGCGAGCTTCGTCGTGACGCCGTCGGCGTAGCGCGTCCACAGCACCTGGTGCCGGGGGTCGACGGAGAGGAAGCCGGTCCGGCCGGCGCTGACGATCTCGGAGCCGGCGGCGATCTTCAGTACCTGGGCGGGGGCCGCGGTGGCCGCGGCGGCGGGGCCGGCGGCGACGGCGGGCACGACGAGCGGACCGGCGGTGACCGCCAGGGCCAGTGCGACGGCTCCGGTCAGGAGCCGGCGCGAACGGCCGGACGGCTCCGGCGTGCGAGGCCGTCGAGCTATGGCGGATCGGGTCATCTGCCCTCCTGGCGATGCGTGGTGCGGGCCGGAGGGCGGCCGGAGGAAAACGCCTCCCCCGAGCCGGCGAATTGGTCCCCCCATGCCGATTCGCGCAAATGCTACCAACGGGTAGGTCCGGCGCGCTTTCCCTTTTTCCGCATCACCTCGGGGTATGCGGCACTATCTCGGGTTCGCCGCACGTCCGCGCGGCCGCGGGCACGAGCCGGGGGGGGGACCGCACCTAGACCGGCGCCACCACAGGCACATCCAGCGCCGCCCGCCACTCCCGCACCGCAGCCGCGTCCACCGGCGCGCTCCACCCGCCGGGCCGAGCCGCGCCCCCGATGTGGAACGCGTCCAGCCCGGCCGCCCGCAGCTCCGGCAGGTGCGCGAGGGTGAGCCCGCCGCCCACCAGGATCCGCGGCGCGTACCCGGGCTCGTCCGCGGCCGTGCGCGCCTGCTCGGCGACGAGCGTCGCCAGGCCCGCGCCGACCCCGTCCGCGGCGCCGGCGGTCAGATACGTGTCGAGGCCGGCGAGGCCCGCCAGTTCCCTGCGGAGCGCGTCCCGGTCGACGGCCCGGTCGATGGCCCGGTGGAACGTCCACCGGCACCCGTCGAGCACCTCGGCCAGCGCCGTGACCGCCGCCAGGTCCGGCCGCCCCTCGGGCGTCAGGAAGCCCAGGACGAACTCCTCGGCGCCCTCCGCGCGCAGCGCCTCGGCCGCCGCGCACAGCGCGGCCACGTCTCCCGCGTCGCCCGCCGCGAAGCCGTCGGCGGCGCGCAGCATCACCCGCAGCGGGATGTCGACGGCCGCCCGGATCGCCGCGAACGTGGCGCGCGGCGGGGTCAGCCCGTCCGCCGCCATGTCCGCGACCAGTTCCAGGCGGTCGGCACCGCCGGCCTGCGCGGCGACCGCGTCCTCGGGACCGAGCGCGATCACCTCCAGGAGCGCGCGCTGATTCATACGACCCAACCTTCCGCTGACGAACGACGTGGCCCAGGCGCGCGGGGCGGGCGGCCGGAACGGCACCGAGCGCTCGCGCCACGGCCCGCCGCCCCACCCACACCACACAGGTCTAGTCCAATACCCACCCTAAGCGCTCCCCGACCACCGCACCCGCACCCGCCCCGCGACGCGGCCGAAATCCACCCCCGACGCCCCCGTCACCCCCTCCGCCACCACCCCGAAACCGCCTCACAACGCGCGTGTGGATCAGCCCTCACCCGGACTCCGTCCACGACGGCGGCACCTTCGACATCCCCCTGGACCCGCAGGCCCGCACCGTCCCCCTGACCCGGCACAATGACGCCCATGACCGACTCCCGCCCCGACCTGGCCGCCCGCTGGGCCGCCACCGTGGCCCGGGCCCGCGGCACCCGGGAAGGCCCCGCCCCCGCCCCGTACGCGGACAACCTCCTGCGCCGCTGGGCCGAGCCGCAGCGCCGCTACCACACCACCGACCACCTCACCGCCGTCCTCGACCGGATCGACGAACTCGCCGCACACGCCGACGATCTGCCCGCCGTCCAACTGGCCGCGTGGTTCCACGACGCCGTCTACCGGCCCGACCGCTCCGAGAACGAGGAACGCAGCGCCGCCCTCGCCGAACGCGCCCTCCCCGAACTGGGCATCACCCAGGCGCGCACCGCCGAGGTCGCCCGCCTCGTCCGCCTCACCGTCACCCACGACCCGGCCCCCGACGACCGCGACGGCGCCGTCCTGTGCGACGCCGACCTGGCCGTACTGGCCGGCTCCCCCGACGCCTACGCCGCCTACGCCGCCGCGGTCCGCGCCGAGTACGACTTCGTCCCCGACCCGGACTTCCGGGCCGGCCGCGCCGCCGTCCTCCGCCAACTCCTCGCACTCCCCCGCCTGTTCAGGACCCCGACGGGCCACGACCGGTGGGAGGCACCGGCGCGCCACAACGTCGCGACGGAGCTCGCCCTTCTGGAGAGCGGCTGATCGGGACGCGGGCCGACCGGTGCAGAGCGACGGACCGGCAGAGTGGCGGACCGGTCCGGCACACTGGCAGACCGGTCCAGGACGGCGTCCGACCGGCCCCACCGGGCCCCGGCGCGGACTCCGCGTGACGGAATCCACGTGGACTCCACGTGGCGAACGACACCTCGCCGACCGGGAATGTCAGCACCCATTCCACGGTTGGTACCTGTCATGCCAGCACCATCCACCCCCCGTCCCCGCGCCCGCCTCCCGCTCGCCGTCTACGTCCTCGGCCTCTCCGTATTCGCCCTGGGCACCAGCGAGTTCATGCTCTCCGGCATCCTCCAGCCGCTCGCCCGCGACCTCGGGGTCTCCATCCCGCAGGCGGGTCTGCTGGTCTCCGCCTTCGCCATCGGCATGGTGGTCGGCGCCCCCGTACTGGCCGCCGCGACGCTCCGCCTCCCCCGCCGCACCACCCTGATCACCCTGCTCGCGATCTTCGGCCTCGGCCAGGCCGCCGGCGCCCTGGCGCCCTCCTACGCCGTCCTCTTCGCCTCCCGGGTGATCAGCGCCCTGGCCTGCGCCGGCTTCTGGGCGGTGGGCGCGGCCGTGGCCGTCTCACTCGTCCCGGTCACCGCCCGGGCCCGCGCCATGGCCGTCATGGTCGGCGGACTGAGCATCGCCAACATCGCCGGCGTCCCCGCCGGTGCGCTGCTCGGCCAGCACGCCGGCTGGCGCGCCGCCTTCTGGGCGGTGGCCGGACTCTCCGTGATCGGCCTCGTCGGCGTCATCGCCCTCGTCCCGCGCACCGAAGTGCCCACCGGCGAGGACCGCCCCCGGCTCCGCCGCGAACTGACCATCTACCGGGACAAGCAGGTCTGGCTGGCACTGATCGCCACCGCCATGAACGGCGCCGCGGTCTTCGCCCTCTTCTCCTACCTCTCCCCGCTGCTGACCGACACCGCCGGCCTCGCCGAGAGCTGGGTCCCGACGGTGCTCGCCCTCTTCGGCGTCGGCGCGCTGATCGGCACGTTCATCGGCGGCCGGATCGCCGACGCGCACCTCTTCGGCACCCTCTTCAGCGGCATCGCGGCCTCCACCGCGGTCCTCACCGTCCTGGCGCTCACCGCGCACAGCCCGGTCGCCGCCGTCGCCCTCTCCCTCATGCTCGGCGTCACCGCCTTCACCACGGCCCCGGCGCTCAACGCCCGGATGTTCAACGTGGCGAACGCCGCCCCGACCCTCGCCGGCGCCACCACCACGGCCGCCTTCAACATCGGCAACACCCTCGGCCCCTGGCTCGGCGGCCTGGCCATCAGCGCCGGCTGGGGCTACCCCGCCGTCGCCTGGACCGGTGCCGCCCTCGCCGCCGTCGCCGTGCTCACCACCGCCGTCGCCTTCCGCCTCCACCGCGCCTCGGCCCGCTCCCGCGTCGTCGCGACCTCGGCACCGGCCTCCGACGCGGCGTCCGCCGCCCGCTCCCCGGAGGTCGCCGACCGCCACTGAGGCCGCCGAACGCTCCTGAGGGCGGCGCATGCAACCGTCCGGCGTCCACGAACGTCGTTCGCACATGCGCCCACTCCGAAGAGCCCTCGCCCCCGCCGTCGCCCTGGTGGCCGCGCTGCTGACGCTCACCACGTCCAGCGCCGCCCCCGAACGGGCCGACGGCGGGGGCACCGCCGCCAGGAAACTCCTGGGCGGCCCCGGCGACCTGTTGGTGGGCGCGGTCCTGGGTTTCGACCGCGGCCGGCTCGACGGCCGGGAGTTCAGGTCGCCGGACCCCACCGAAGAGACCGCGCACCTCGGGAACTGGGTCGAGTTCCACCGCGACGGCACGGTGTCGGGGACCTACGGCTGCACTCCCTTCCGGCTGACGGCGGACGTCCGGGCCACCGACCTCACGCTCACGGAGACCGGGCCGAAGGCCGAGTCCGACGGATGCCCGCAGGCCATCGCGAACTTCGAGCAGCAGGTCGGCGCGCTCTTCACCGGGCACCTCACCCTGTCCGAGCGGAAACACACCCCCGATGACGGCTCGGCAAGGCTCGTGGACCTGACGAACGACCGCGGCGACTACCTCACCCTCAGCGAGATCCGCCCCGCCCAGGGCTTCTTCGACACGCAGTGGGACTTCTACTTCGCCCAGTACGACGACGGCGGCCAGTACGAGGGCCCGAAAGACGCCAAGGTCTCCTGGATCTTCCACGAGGACGGCACGATGACCGGCAAGCTCCCCTGCAACGACTTCACCGCCCGCGCCCACTTCACCGGCGACGAGGTCACCTTTTCCACCCCGACCCTGACGACCCACCGGAAGTGCTCCGAGGACCGCAGCGCGGAAGACGAGTCCTGGCTCCACGCGCCGCCCCCGTCCACGTACGGGGTGTTCGACCACGGATCCCTGCTGACGTTCCGCCCCGAGAACCCCAGCGGCCCCGAACCGGGCCGAAGGCTGGAGGACAACTTCAAACGCGCGGGGAGCAGGTGAGGCACTGGGGGTGACCTTGGCGATGGGGCGATCGGGCGGCCGGTAGTCGATGGCCCCTGGGGCCTTCCCCTCCCTCCCCCTCCCCCCCGGGGGCCCCACCCCCACCCCGCCCTCACCGCCCCTTCGGCCGCCGCAGCCCCGCCTCCGTGAGCCGGCGGACCAGCTCCTTGGAACCGACCGCCACCGCTCCCGCCCGCACGGCATCGTCATACCGCTCGGCCGGCAGGTCGTAGTGGTCGCGCTCGAAGGCCCGTCGCGGCGCACCGAGCGCGGCCGCGAAGCGGTGCAGTTCGTCGAACGACCGGTCACTCACCAGGTGCGACCACATACGACCGTGCCCCGGCCATGTGGGCGGGTCGATGTAGATCGCCACCTCAGCCCTCCGTCGGCGCGCGCAGCCGCCCGACCGGGGCGACGGCGACCGCCGTCTTCGGACACACCCAGTGCGGATCCGGGCCCAACTCCGGCTCCACATCGAGCGCATGGGGATCACCGGACTCCGTACACACCGGGCACAGCGGCCAACGGCCGTACCGCTCCAGCAGCGCGTCCTGGACGTCCTGCGCTATCAGCCCCGCGACGAACGAGGCACCCTCAGGCCACTGCTCCACCCACCATCGGCGATGCGTGACCGCATCCTCGACGAGCGAGACGATCTCGGCGTCCGCTACGTCATCTGCCATCAGGTCGGCGAGCACCAGCGCTCGCGCGGCGTGCAATGCCTGTTCCAGCTCCATGACCTCATTCTCGCGCGCAGCCGCCGACCGGCCGACTTATCCACAGGCAGCCCGACGCACGGCCCGCACTCGCCCTTCCCCCTCCACCTATCCACAGCCTTCACGCAGGGTATTGACGCACCCCGACCCTGAAAATATCTTTCACTCATGAATAACGCAGTGAAGGAAACTTTCACCACCGCCGGACAGACCCCGCCTCCTCCAACATCTCCCACATCCCCACCGGCCCCCCCGCCCCCACCCGCGGCCCTGGCCGCCAAGGTCCGCACACTCGCCCCGACGATGACCCGCTCCATGCAGCGGGTCGCCGAGACCGTCGCCGGCGACCCGGCCGGCTGCGCCGCCCTCACCGTCACCGGCCTCGCCGAGCGCACCGGCACCAGCGAAGCCACCGTCGTCCGCACCTCCCGCCTCCTGGGCTACCCCGGCTACCGCGACCTGCGCCTCGCCCTCGCCGCGCTCGCCGCACAGCAGGAGGCCGGCAGCGCCCCCGCCGTCACGGCGGACATAGCGGTCGACGACTCCCTCATCGACGTGGTCGCCAAGCTCGCGCAGGAAGAGCAGCAGTGCCTCGCCGACACCGCCGCCGCGCTGGACGTCACCCAGCTCGAAGCCTCCGTCGCCGCCCTCGCCGCCGCCCGCCGCATCGACGTCTACGGCATAGGGGCCTCCAACCTCGTCGCCCAGGACCTGGTCCAGAAGCTGCTCCGCATCGGCCTGATCGCCCATGCCCACTCCGACCCGCACCTCGCCGTCACCAACGCCGTCCAGATGCGGGCACGCGACGTGGCCATCGCGATCACCCATTCCGGCCGCACGACGGACGTCATAGAGCCGCTGCGCGTCGCTTTCGACCACGGCGCGACGACGATCGCCATCACCGGCCGCCCCGACGGCGAGATCGCCGCCTACGCCGACCACATCCTGACGACCTCCACGGCCCGCGAGAGCGAGCTGCGCCCCGCGGCCATGTCCTCCCGCACCAGCCAGCTCCTCGTCGTCGACTGCCTCTTCATAGGCGTCGCCCAACGCACCTACGAAACCGCCGCCCCCGCCCTCTCCGCCTCCTACGAAGCCCTCGCCCACCGCCACAACCCCCGCCACTGACCCGCCACCTGCACCCAGCCAACGCGCAGCCATACCGCTGGGACGGCACAGGCAGGCAAAACGGCACCCTCACCGGCGAGCCCCCCAGCGCAAACCCTCGGCACCCCCACGGCACGTCGAAACACCCGACCACCCCGCGCCACCCCCACCCAGACCCGACACCCACCACCCCACCACGCCCCCGCCCCGCCACCAAGGAGCCCCACCCATGCCACCCACCGACCCCAACTACTCAACCCTCCGCACCCAGTTGGCAACCCTCACCACAGAGGAATTCCGCCCCGACCTCGCCGACATCGACCGCCGCCCCACCCTCGACATCGCCCGCCTGATGAACGACGAGGACACCACCGTCCCCGCCGCCGTCGCCGAACGCCTCCCCGAGATCGCCGCCGCCATCGACGCCATCGCCGCCCGCATGGCCCGCGGCGGCCGCCTGATCTACGCCGGCGCCGGTACGGCCGGCCGCCTCGGCGTCCTGGACGCCAGCGAATGCCCGCCCACCTTCAACACCGACCCCTCGGAGATCCTCGGCCTGATCGCCGGCGGCCCGTCCGCAATGGTCACCGCCGTCGAGGGCGCCGAAGACAGCAAGGAGCTGGCCGCCGCCGACCTCACCGCCCTCGCCATCGCCGACCGCGACACCGTCGTCGGCATCTCCGCCTCCGGCCGCACCCCCTATGCCGTCGGCGCCGTCGAACACGCCCGCGCCATCGGCGCCCTCACCATCGGCCTGTCCTGCAACGCCGATTCCGCCCTCGCCGCGGCCGCCGAGCACGGCATCGAGATCGTCGTCGGGCCCGAACTGATCACCGGCTCCACCCGTCTCAAAGCCGGCACCGCCCAGAAGCTCGTCCTCAACATGATCTCGACGATCACCATGATCCGCCTGGGCAAGACCTACGGGAATCTGATGGTCGACGTCCGCGCCTCCAACGACAAACTGCGTGCCCGCTCACGCCGCATCGTCGCACTCGCCACCGGTGCCACCGACCTCGAGATCGAGGCCGCCCTCACCGAGACCGACGGCGAGGTGAAGAACGCCATCCTCGTCCTGCTCGGCGGCGTCGACGCCCACGAGGCCGCCCGCCTCCTCAACACCACCAAGGGCCACCTCCGCACCGCCCTCCAATCCACCCCCACCCAAACCACCTGACGCCACATCCACCAAACCTGACGCAACATCAACCCAACCCCTTCCCACCCCTCCCCTCCACCCTCCCCATTGCTCACACCACTCCCGCCCCCACAGCAAGGCGCCACACATGACCGAAGACAAAAACCGCGCCACCGCCGCCGCCCTCCTCCCCCTCGTCGGCGGCGCCGACAACATCACCTCAGTCGCCCACTGCATGACCCGCCTCCGCCTGGGCGTCAAGGACCGCTCTTTGATCCAGGACGACGCCCTCAAAGCACTCCCCGCCGTCCTGGGAGTGGTCGACGACGACACCTACCAAATCGTGCTCGGCCCCGGCGCCGCCGCCCGAGTAACCCCCGAGTTCACCCACCTACTGACCCAGGCCAACGCCACCACCCCCACCGAATCCCCCCGACACCAAACCCCCCGATCCAGTGACACTCCACAGAAACAAATCACGCTCCGTAACCGTTGCCGTAACAAGGAAAAAGGCGGCGCCCCCACGGCCCCAGCA
>NZ_KB891899.1 GCF_000373585.1 Streptomyces sp. MspMP-M5 | reverse complement strand
GGCGAGATGACCTTCTCGATGATCTACGCCTACTCCGAGAACTACGTGCTGCCGATCTCGCACGACGAGGTGGTGCACGGCAAGCGGGCGCTGGTGTCGAAGATGCCCGGCGACTGGTGGCAGCAGCGCGCCAACCACCGCGCGTACCTGGGCTTCATGTGGGCCCACCCGGGCAAGCAACTGCTCTTCATGGGGCAGGAGTTCGCCCAGGGCGCGGAGTGGGCGGAGAGCCACGGCCCGGACTGGTGGCTGCTGGACCCGTCCTACGAGGCGGNGGCGGACCACCGGGGCGTCCGCGACCTGGTGCGCGAGCTGAACCGCCGCTACGCGGCCACGCCCGCGCTGTGGGAGCGCGACACCGACCCCGGCGGCTTCTCCTGGATCGACTCGGGCGCCGCCGACGACAACGTCTTCTCCTTCCTCCGCTACGGGGCCGACGGATCTCCGCTGGTCTCGGTCACCAACTTCTCCCCGGTCGTCCGGCACGGCTACCGGCTGGGCGTCCCCGGCGAGGTGCCCGTCTGGCGGGAGGTCCTCAACACCGACGCCCCGCGCTTCGGCGGCGGCGGCGTCGCCAACTCCGGCCCGCTGAAGACCGAGCCGGTCCCCTGGAACGGCCGCCGCACGTCCCTGAGCGTGACGCTGCCCCCGCTGGCGACGGTCTGGCTGGGGCCGGCCTGACAGGACTGCGCGGGGGTGGGGGCGGGGTGGCGCCCTTGGAGTCCCCCAAGAGCACCACCCCGCCGCGGGCGACACCCTCGCGCGGGCTCAGGAGGAAGTCGTCCTTCCCGCCTCTCCCACCGCTACGGCGTGGTGACTCAGCCCACCAGGTAGGCGCCCCAGATCCAGCCATTTATCTCGTAGTTCGGGCCGCCGTTTCCGTACCACCAGCGGTGGCCGTCGTGCCCGTCCTTGCTGCAGATGATCTCGAAAGAATTCCCGCTGGCACCCACGACCTTGGAGGAACCCTTGGGGTACTCGTGGATGGGCTCGCCTATGTGGTCAACGAAAACGGTGCGGTGGCGCTCGCTGCGCGTGCAGGCCGCATCGTCGGCCGCCGAGGCCGTGGGGGCGGTGAGGGCGAGGGAGCCGATCGTCACCATGGTGGTGGTGGCGGCGATCGCCGCCGACTTGAGGAGCTTCTTCATAGTCTTCTTTCTTGCGATGATTCCGGAAGAACCGGGTCGCGACGGAAACAACGCGCCATCACACAGCCAGCACGTCATTTCGGCTCAAAAAACGACTCGCCCAGTCGGTAAGTCACGTACGCACGCGCCCATTTGCCGACTGGAGGAGTTCCGTGAACGTAACACGTGACGTGGAGAGCCGGACACGCCGAAGACTGGTTTGTACGATATCTGCCAGGTAGTGGCGAACAGCACGGACGTGGTGAATTCACGGCCCGCACAGTTCCGGACGCCGATTGCCGGACACGTATTAGCCGGACGTTACTGAACTTGATTGAGTGACGTCGGAGCCGCTCGCCAGACAGCGGCGGGCTGGCTCCGGTGACCCAGGGGCGTGAGGTTCGCGCAGGGTGCTGGGGTGACCGATGCACTCAGCGAAGAAGAGTCCTGCGGCTCGACACCTGTCACCGTCCGCAATGACCTGTGGTCAGTTCACCGTGCTTCCAACAACTCGGTCGGAGACTGGAAGCCGGATCGGCGGTAGAGCGGGACACTGCGTTCGGACGGCCAGACGATCAAGACGTCCATGCCGCTGCCCTGCGCGTGCCTTCTCAGTGGGTGTTCCGCGAGAGTTCGCCGATTTTCAGCTTGGGTTGGCCTCTGGGGCAGATGGTGCCGCCTTGGCGAGGGTGAACAGGCCGGGTTCAGGTTCGGTGAGGATGTTGCGGGTCACCAGGCGTTTCAGCTTGGCGCGGGTGTTTTCGGTGTGCCGTGGCTCGGGGCCGAGGCCGAGCGCCCGGGAGACCTCCCTGGCGCGGAGTCCTGCTCCGGTCTGCTCGAAGAGCGCCAGGATCTCGTGATATCCGGTAGACAGCGGTTCGGGTGGCGGGGTGCCGTCCTCGGCGGCCAGTTCCAGGATGGTCTCCTGGGTGGTCTCCAGCCGTTTTAAGGTCTGTTCGGCCGCGGCGAGTTGTTCGGTGAGGCGGGTGATCTGGTCACGCAGTTGTTTGGCTGTCTCGCGGACGAGCTGCTGCCGGGTCTCGATCTTGTTCAGGAGTTCCCTCATCGACGCTCCCGCTGGTCGGGGATGCTTGCCAGGCCGGCGGATCGCGCCAGGTCGGGGTGGAGGTGCGGGTGAGGCGGCGGAGCATGATGTCGGTCATGGACCAGTGGATCATTGCCACCGAGCTGGCCGGCCGTGCTTCGTAGTCGCGGGCGAGACGCCGGTGGAGCATGAGGGTTCCCCAGGGTCTGCTCGACCACCCACCGCTTCGGCTCCGGCACGAACCCTCTGGCGCCGGGCTCGCGTTGGACGATCTCCACGTCGATACCGAGGCGGGCGCCGTGCTCGACGACGGCGTTCTTGAATCCGGCGTCCACCCATGCCTTCGTCACGGTCGGTGCGGAGGCGGCGACCTTGTCCAGCAGCGTGATGCCGATCGCGTTGTCGTGGGCGCTGGCCGCGACCACGACGGCCGCGATGACCAGGCCGAGAACGTCGGTGGCGATGCCTCTCTTGCGGCCCGGGCTCTTCTTCCCCGGGTCCAGCCCGGTCGTTGCCTTCGGCGCGTTCACCGAAGCGCGCACGGTCTGGGAGTCCATCACGACCGCGGTCGGATCCTCATGCCGCTTGCGGCTCTCGCGGACCTGCCAGCGCAGCAGGTCATGGATGGTCTCGGCGGTGCCATCGTCGCGCCATTTGCCGAAGTAGTAGTACACGGCGCTTTTCGGCGGCAGGTCGTGGGGAAGGTAGCGCCACTGGCAGCCGGTGCGGGCCTGGTACAAGATGGCGTTGACGATCTCCCGGAGCCGTAAAGAATCAACTCATCGGCGTGTCGCTGTTGCTGAGTGGTTCCTGAAGCACGCGGCCAGCAGCGAGCAGGTCGGCTGCGGTGGTGAAGCGCGTCGCGGCTGGCGGCAACTCGATGCCCTCCTCCTGGAGGATGGACTGGACCTCGGTGAGGGCACTGTTGAGAGTTCTGAGCCCGATGCCGAAGGCTTCGGCCAGGGCAGGGCGGGTGCCGGCCTTGCGTGCGTAGAGCACGGCGGCCAGGATCCGCTCGGCGTCGGTGATCTTCTGGCGGAAGACTCCACCTCGAGTGCCCGGCTGACGCGGACCGCCGCGCCGCTGGTGGCGACGCTTCTCGACCAGAGCTGCATGCCGTAAGGAGAGTCGCTCGATGAGTGCGGCGAGGTCGGCCCGGCTCATGCCGGTCAAAACAGGATCCGACAGAGCTTGCGAAGGGCTGAATCGGCCCGGAGGCAGGGTGCCGTGTCGGACGAAAGCGATGAGGTCCCGGCTGCTGGCGAAACACAGCGTGGTGGGTGCGATGACCACGCCGTGTTCCGTCAGGGCCCGGCGGACATCCTTGATGGCCGGCCCAATGGCGTGCTGGTTCAAACTGAGCATCTCCGCCATCACATTCTGAGAGGTCACGTGACGGAGATAGACCACGGCCAGCAGGACCTTGTCGGCCGGGGTGAGAGCCGGTCGGCCATGGTTCCCGGCCTCCTGGCGGCGAGCACGTCCGCGCTGCCGATGAAGTCGCTCCTCACGCAGGGCTCCCAGGTCCGGAGCGATCCGTTCAGCCAGGGCGGACAGCTCCACGTGGGACATCCCTGTGAAGCGCGGATCGGACAGGATCCCGAGAGCTTCTTGGCGGGCCGTGTCCGGGGCAGCCCTCACAGAGGACGTACAGGTGGAGTGGCCGCGCGGGCCGATGCTGTAGTTCCAGGTGCCGCGTTCGGGGTGGTACTCGATGGGCAACTGCTGCAGTTGGGCTTTGCTGACGGTGACGCCCAGAGGGTAAGGCCGAGGATCGAGTGCGGCCTCGACACGAAGCCCGGTGCGCGTGCGCGTTGCGGCGATGGACCGGACAACGACTTCATGGCTGGTCAGGGGCCTGCCGCGCCAGTTCATCGTGATGTGGGAAAAGAGCCGGTGCTCTACCTTGTTCCATTTCGAGGTGCCCGGAGGAAAGTGACACACGGTAATATTCAGGCCCGTCTCGGTGGCCAGGGCGGCCAGCTCGCTCTTCCAGACCCGGTAGCGATAGCCGTTGGACCCGCCCGCGTCCGCGGTAATCAGCAACCGGGCGGCCTTGGGGTAGTCGAGGCTGCCGCGTGAATGCCACCAGCGTCGGATCGACTCGACCGCGAAGACGGAAGTGTCGTGGTCCACGCCGACGTTGACCCAGCCGGTGCCGGCAGTCATGTCGTAGATGCCGTAGGGGATGGCGACTTCGCCGTTCGGCGCGAAGAAGAAGCTGTGGTCCTCAACCTCGACCGGGTCCCCCTTGGGACGCCACTGACGGCCCGGGTTAAGCAGTTGGCCGAGCATCTCCTTCTTCTTCGTATCGACGCTGATAACCGGCTCGCCATCACTCTGATGTGCTTTCACTTGCTCGTTGATGTAGCGGAACTGGACGTCACGATCGGGGTGCTGCTTCCCCTCAAGCCGCTTGGAGGCAGCCTGCAGACTGAAGCCGTTCTCCCGCAGTAGCCTGCCGACGGTGACCGGCGAGACCGCATGGCCGTGCCGGGTGAGTTCCTCGGCCAGGTTGCGCAACGACTTCGTCGTCCAGCGCAACGGCGACATCGGATCTCCCCGCTCGTCCGGTTCCACGAGCCGCAGCAACGCTGGCAGCAGCTCAGGGTCCCGCTCGACGGCAGTCTGGCGGCCACCACCCGGCTTCCTGACGCGTCCTTCGGCCAGTGGCTCTCCGCCCGCTTCCAGCTCGAAGACGCCCTTGCGGACAGTGGACTCGCTGACCCTGGCTATCCGGGCGACAGTCCGTATACCTCCGTGCCCCAAGATCCTCGCCTCGTTCGCCAGTATCAGCCGCCGCTGTCGCTCGTTCAGGTGCGGCAACAACCCCTGCAATCTCGCGTCGAGTTGGGCGTGAACGTCTCCCGGAAGCGCCATACCAGACCAACGAGGCACGCGGACAGAAGCAACACCTTGTTTCCGAACAAGTCCCCCGCATCGCGTACTGGCCCTCGTGCCCGCTGACCGAGGGATGCCGTGCCTTCCAAGCGGTGATGACCGGCCGGATCAACTCCCAGGTCTCATCCGACAGATCGCTTGGGTACGGAGGACGCTCACCCACACCCACCAGCACACCGCAACGGCAGCGAACCGCAAGACCCCGAACCGGACAACCTGCTGTCAACAGCTACGAGAACAGCCGAACGCTCGCAGAACACCCTCTGATACGGGCAGACAGCGCCCGACATGGAATTCGGTGAGGCCGGAAGGTAGTCCGCGGTGTCCACGCTCAGCGTTCGAACTGGTGCCTCTTGACGACGGCCGGACCAGGGTTCACCCGACGCCGACACGCGGCGGCGTCATTGACGCCGAGTTGACCGAGAACTCGTCTCGACATGCGCCGGCGCCATCACGCACCGCACCTGATACGTCACGGTGCGAGCGGAACAACGGTCGAAGACCGAGCAGGCGGCACCCTGGAGGAAGAGAAGATGTGAAGGCGGGAGAGGAGGCGTGATGCGAACCAGCGACGAGATCTATCACCGGGTCCGCTGGGACCCGCGGTTCGACCCCACCCGGTTCGTGCTGGGGATCAGCCAGCGCAGGGATGCCGTCAAACGCATCCCGCTGCCTTCCTTTGTGCCCGGAGGCGACATCCCGTGGCACCGGGTGATGTTCATCGAGGCGGACGGTGAGGTGGTCTGGGACCGGGCCACCGGTGTGGACCGCATCGACTCGTCGGGGGCCGGCCGGGTGCGGGCCCCACAAGCGGACCCGAGCTTCGCCCGGAGCGAGCCCGCCGGCGTCCTCGATGTGTCCCCGACGGCCCGCACGGCGGTGGCCTGGATCCCGCCTGCGGAGCTGTGGCCGCCGATCCAGGACATCCGCCGGGATTACGATCCACAGATCCACCGCTGGCCGCCGCACGTCAACGTGCTCTTCGGCTTCGTCCCGGAGTCCGACTTCGAGCGGGCGGCCCCGTTGCTCGCCGCAGCGACGGCTGAGACGCCGGTCTTCACCGCCCGGCTGGGCGGGGTGCGCACCTTCCGGCAGAGGGCGTACGTCACCGTGTGGCTCGACCCGACGGCGGCCGGCGAAGCACCATGGGTGGATCTGCACCGCGCACTGCAGCAACGGTTCCCGCGCTGTCGTGGGCCCGCCAAGAGCTTCACCCCACATCTGTCCCTGGGCCGGACCCGGGATCCGCGGCGAGTCACCGCCGAGTGCGCCACCCGGCTCGACGCCATGACGGCGACGGTCTGGGAACTCGTCCTGCTCTCACGCAGAGGCGACGGGCCGATGAGGGCACGGGCCACGGTCGCCCTGCGCACGGGCGAGGTCCGTTGGCTGCCCGCGCTCGGCCTCGAAGCACCGGGCCCGGAGGACACGGCATGGCTCTCCGAGATCACCGACAGGTGAGGCCAGAGCCAGGTGGGGCACAACGCTGTCCGCTGAGGCGACGGATCTTGCCGTGGCCGTGGGCGGTGCCGCAGGTCTTGTCCTGCAGCGACACAACCCGCCAGGGCAACCCGGCTCCACCGGCACCCTCTGCGCGGACGACCTGGTCGAACGCAGCGGCGAGAACCTTGACGAAGGCATGACCGTACTGGAGCGTGCTCTCGCTGATACTCAGGGCACTCCCGACGTCTCCTGCGACCGGCTCATACGGACCCGGGCGTTGACGCCGACCACGGCGACGACATCGCCGTGATGGTCCTTCAGCGTCCTACCCGCACCGGTGCGGACGCCGAGCTCTTCCACGACGCAGCGCTGGACCTCCTCGGCGGCCTCGAGACGGCCCCGCGCGCCAGGGCCTGCGCCCAGGGCGTGTTCGCCTCCTGGCATCTCCAGGCCGAGATATGCGACTTCGGAGTCCTGACCACCAGCGAGCTGGTGGCGCATGCTCTTCAGCACGGCACCCCGCCCACGTGCCTCCGGCTGCGCCGCACCGACCGCCGGCTGATCGTCGAGGTGACGGATGGGGACCACCTGCCGCGTCGGCGGCGGTGCCGGGCCGGCCGACGAGACCGGACGCGGCATCTCGGTCGTCGCCACGATTGCCTCGTCTTGGGGATCACGCCGCACCCCGGGCGGAGGCAAGGCCGACTGGTGTGAGCTGTCCTTGGATGCCTGGCACAGGGCATCCCGTCACCAGAGCTTCTTACGGATCTCGCCGACAGGGTTGCGTCATGGACGGGGCGCTGTCGGGCGGTCAGGGCTGGTGGGGTGCGGTATGCCGTTGCCTACGGACGCAGGACGCCGTGGAGTCCGTAGCGCCGTATGGTCGGTGGCCGGGCAACGGCATCGTGTGCTTGGCGGGCACCCGCCTGCTGGACTCCTCTGCTCCGGCCCGCCGTTGATAGAGCGCACCTGACCGACGGTGCGGCAGATCGACGGTCCGCACCCTCTCGAACCCCTGGGCCTCGTAGTAGCGGCCCAGGTCGGCGTTGGTCTTCCACACATCGACGCGGAGCCAGCGCTTGCCGATCCTTTCCGCTTCACGCGAGGCCCAGTCGAGCATCGTGCTCCCCAGGGAAGCGCCTCTGCTGCTGGGACGGGTGATCAGTCGGTGCGCATAGAGCGCCTCGTCGGGGGCATCGGCCGGTACCCAGAATTCGGGATCGGCGAACCCGTCGATGGTGATCGTCCCCAGGTAGGCGGCGCCGTCGAGCAGCACATGGACGTTCCCGCGCGCGATGTCACCCGCGATCCCTCCGACGTTCGCTGGGTACTGCCACTGGTCGGTGCTGCGGGAGCGGAGCCACGCCGCTGCCTCGCTCCACATCGTGGCGATGACGTCCGCCTCGTCGGCGTGTGCGGGCCGAAGAACGAGACGGTCATACATGCGTCTTCCCTTCCCACGCGTACTGCGGAGCATGCCGCGCTCCGGCCCAGGCGGTTTACCTCTGAGCCGGGCCCCTGACGGCGGGCCCGCCCAGTGCGGATTCCGACCCTCCGCTTCTATGACCGCTGCAGGAGTGCGACAAGGGCACTTGCATGACGGCAGACGGCAGACGGCAGACGGCAGACGGCAGACGGCAAGTGCCCTGTAACGCTTTCCGTCATGGAAACCAACTCGGCCAACTCCGAGGACACCACTCCTGATTCGGCCCGCTCGGCTCAAACAGGTCGCGCAGCTCCTGGTCGGTGGTCTCCTCGAACGCCCCGATCTGCGTGCGCCCGGCGTTGTTCACCAGCACGTCCACCCGGCCGTAGCGAGCCAGCACGTCTGCGGCCACCACGTCGATCCGCCCGCCGTCGGTGACGTCCAGAGCGATCGCCTCCACCCGGTCGGGATCCGCGGCGACCAGGTCGGCCAATCCCTCGGGCCGTCGGGCCGTGCCGATCACCGTGTCACCGGCGGCGACCGCGGCCTCGGCGATGGCCCGCCCGAAACCGCTGCTCGCGCCGGTGACCAACCAGACCTTGCCGTTGTCCGTCATCTCTTCGTCTCCTTGGTCGATTTTCGTTCGGGACCTGCCCGCCGACAGGTCCCATCCTTCGCCAGCATCCGGGAGCACGTCCAAGACCTGTTGCGATAGCCATGAGTTGTGGATGTCCATTGGGCGCGATCCGCGCTACTTCGCCGCATTCGCCGAGGAGTTGAACTTCACGCGGGCCGCCGAGCGGCTGTTCGTCTCCCAACCCGCGCTCAGCAAGCAGATACGGATGCTGAAGAAGCAGCTCGGCGCGGGTCTGTTCCACCGGGACCGGCGGTCGGTGCGACTGACCGCGGTGGGGGAAGCCCTGCTGCCGCACGCCCGCGGGATGCTGGCCGCATGGGAGGCCGCCGAGGCGGCGGTGGAGGAGGCGAGGAACGCTGCACTGCACACGTTGGTGATCGGCATGTCCACCAGCCCGGGCCGCGGTTTGCTGCCCGCCCTGCGAACCAGGCTGGTGTCCCACTACCCGCACGCGCGGCCCGTCCTACGGCAGGTCAACCGGTCCGACCCCAGTGCCGGGTTGGCGGACGGGACCAGCGGTGTCGCCTTCGTCTGGCTGCCGCTGCCGAATGGCGACCGCTGCCAGTATGCGGTGGTGGCCCAGGAACGACGCCTGGTGGCACTGCCGCAGGGGCACCCGCTGTCGGCGCGGGTGGCAGCCGACAGCGAGGGGGCGGTGGACTTCACCGATCTCCTGGACGAGCCGTTCCTCGCCCTCCCCTCCGAGGCCGGCCCCCTACGGGACTACTGGCTGGCCCTGGACGCCCAGGACGGTCGCGCGCCGCGGATAGGCGGGGTGGTGGGCAGCGCCGAGGAGACCCACGAGGCCGTCGCCAACGGCCAGGGCGTTGCACTTCTGGCCACCGGCAACGCCCCGCTGGGTAGTCAACGCCCCCGCTGGTAGTCCGGGACGAGGTGATCGCGGTGCCGGTCCGCGGCATCTCCCCGTCCTGCCTGGCGGTAGCCGCCCGCCGGGACGACGAACGACCCCTGGTGCTGGCCTACTTGGCCGCGGCGGCGAAGGTGGGCGCCGGCAGTTCGTGAACAGCGCACCCCGTCGGCCAGGGGAGCCACCAGCAGGTGTGCGATCACCGTTCGGCGAGCGCGGAGGCGGGTTCGGCACGACCAAGGGTCAGGGCTTCGTCAGCCAGGACACCGGACGCCGTGCCGCCCGCAGCCGCTCCGACATCCGGTATCCGGCCGAGTCAGCGTTCCCAGTACTTGGCGACGGCCTGTGCGTAGGCTACTCGGTGGTCGAGTTCTGCGCTGTGGACGCGGAAGCGGCCGCGTGCGGACTCGGTGAGGGCCGCCCGGCCGAAGGGTTTGCCTGGCCTCTTCCAAACCGTTCGCAGCGGCGCGGTGGTGGCGCCGGCGGGGGAGTCGGAGAGGGCCAGGGCGGCCATGTACAGCAGGACGAGGGGCAGCAGCACCAGGCACAGCAGCAGCGATGGCGTCGTCCCTTCCCGTCCGTGCAGCACCGTCCCGTCGGGCAGGTGGATCTCGTATGCGGGGCGCCACCGCTTCTTGCGCGGTGGCAGGCGCAGTTCGGCCAACTCCTCGTGATCCGGCGTGAGTACGGCGAGGCGGCCGCCGTCCTTGCGGACGACGACGGCCAGCGGAGCGGCGCAGGCAGGTCCGGCCGCGAGAGTGAAGCGTGGCTTGTGCCCGTGGCGGAGGGCATGGCCGTCGGGGACGCCGCGGAGTACGTGGACGGGAGCCGAGCCGCGGGGACGCAGTTCGTATCGGTCGGCGTCGGGGTGGCGGGTGAAGACAAGCGTCATGGGGGTTCCGTCCCTAGCCGAAGACCGCACGGACGTCGTCAGCGGCCGGCGTCTTCGCGGAGGTCTCGTCGGATTGTTCCGCCGGGCGGATGGCCAGCGACTCACCGATCTGCCGCAGGATGCCGGTATACCGCGGCAGATCGGCGAAGCACGGCGTGGTCAGCGCGAGCACGATCAGCCAGCCTTGAATCGGCGAGGGGACGTACAACTCGATCTGGGCGAACTCCAACGCCGGGAGGACGGCCTCGCCCTCGGTCTCGGTGGCGTGCAGCGAGAGCACGGCCGGGCCACACGGCAGGTCCACGCGGGCGACGCTGCGATGCTCGTCGAGGGACAGCGTTTCCTGAAACGAGGCGGCGATGACTTCCGGCGCCTCCGGGGCCACGGCCTCTGCACGCACCAGGAGATGAGCGGTGCTTGCGGCGCCGTCCTCCGTCTCGTAGAGGGCGACGGAGGCGTGCAGAAGTTCGTCGGCGGTCAGAGACGCGGTGAGGTCGGAGTAGAGGATCGCGGTGGTCTCGCGCTGGAATTCGGTACCGCCTGGCCAGATCTTCTCCGCCAGCTCCCACAGGGCGGCGTCGAGGACGTCCGCGGGGAGGTGCAGTGGTAGTTCGTGGAAACCTTCGGGGGTGTCCAACGCGACCGACACGCTTTGCGGGGACAGCGCCATCACAGCCTCCCCGCAGCCGGTGTGCCGGTATCGGTGATCTGAGTGTGGGTGTCGATGGCGATGCCTGGCAGTTGCTGAGCCACCTGCGGGCCCTTCGACCACCAGGAGAGCGGGTCGATGGAGCCGTCGGCCCGCATGGCTCCGCGCAGGGAGGTCTTGATCGCATCCGGGGTGAGGCCGCTGTCCAGGACCTTGGTCAGACCCTTGCTGATACCTGCCTCCTTGATGCTCGCGCCCACCACGTCCTGGACGTGGCTGTTCCAGGCCAGCTTCATGCGGTTTCCGACCCCGGTTGCGGTGAAGACCTTGCTGCCGCCGACGTATTCCTTGCCCATCCCGAAGAGCGACTTTCCTTCCAGGGCCCGGCCGGTGAACCCGGCGTCACGCAGGGCGCGGATCTTGTTGACCTTGTCGATCGAGGCGACGGTGCGGCCTTCCACCTGCACCAGCTTCATGGGGACCTTGGCCCCCTTCATCGCGACGGAGCCGAACTTCCCGAACGGGATCACCCCGATTCCGTCACCCACGAGGTCCATGACCCCCACATCGGCTCCGCCGAGTTTCGCCGCTCCGTGTGTGGCGAGGGCCCCGAGGGAAGCGCCGGCGCTGGCGAGAGCCAGTGCGCCGGAGAGAGGCGGGCACCACATGGTGAGCAACGAGGCGACCCCCAGGATGCTGGAGGCGATCGAGAGCCAGTCGCCGATTTCCTTCAGCAGGTCGGCGTGCTTGGCACACCACTCCTGGATGCTGTGTCCCATGCGGGTGAAGAAGTCGCCGAGACCTTCCCAGAACCCCGGGTCCGGTGCGTTTTCCGTGGCGCGCCGGATGCGGTCGGCGATGCTTCGGGCCTCGTCCTGGTGATGGCCGAGGAGTTCCTCGGCCTTCTTGACGATGCCTTCCAACTCCTCGGTCGCGGAGTCCAGCCGGCTGCGGGCAGTGTCGAGGGCCCGGTCCGCCCGGTCCAAGCGGTCGCTTGCGGCGTCCATCCTCTTCTGCGCGGCATCGAGGGCGGCCTGGTCGGTGTAGAAGGTGCCGGCCAGGCGGAGGTCCGGGTTGGCGGCGGCCTCGTTGTAAGCCCTCTCCGCCTGCTCGTTCTCGGTCTTCCTGGTGGACACCGTCTGCTTGGCCGCGGCGGCCTCCGACTCGTACTGGCGGCCCTTGCTCTGGTACGAGGAGAGCGCGGTGTGCCAGGAGCGGAGCTGGGTCACCGCATCGCGCATGGCATCGCGGCTGTCACTCACGTATTTCGGCAGGTCACCGACGTTCTCGGCGAACGCGTTCGCCGCGTCACCCTGCCATTCGCCACCGCTCTTGCCGATGCGGGACAGTACGGCGTGGGCGGACTCCAAGGAGCGCTTGGCCGTGTCGAGCTTGCCGGTGAGGGAGTCGACGGATCCCAGGTCGCCGGGGGCCGGATTGAAGCCGAGGGCGGGGAAGTCCCGCGTGGTCATGAAATCCCCTGTCGGATGGTCAAAGGTACGGATCGCTCGGGTGAGTGCAGGCCGTGCGGCGCTACTTGGCGTTCTTCGCGAAGGCGTCGCGCAGCGCGTGCTCCACCGATTCGTAGTTCTGCTTGACCAACTTGAGCTTGTCCTCGATGGCTTGCGTGCCGTCGGCGATCTTCTTGATCGCGTTGTCCCAGCTGTCGTGGAACTCGTCGCAGGCGTTGTCCAGGGCCTCCGCCCCCATCGACTTCGGACCGGTGTCCTTCAGCGCGTCCAGCGCCTTGCGCATGTTGTCCTGGCTGTCGTGCAGATCCTTCAGCAGACGTCCCAGACCGTCCGCCTCGACCTTGAAATAGCCGCCCATGCGCCCCCCTGGTGATCCCTGTATCTCGGCATGGCCGTGCCAACATTACCCTCACATGACCCATGCTTTGCCAGTGGATGGCTCTCTCATTCGCGTCGGAGTATCCACTCCGCCACCGCTCCACCTGCCGCGACCTCGGTCGCAGAGTGCCGGCGTCGAGCGATACGCGCACGCCGCATCCGGCGCTCCGAGGCGGGACGCCGTTCGGGCGGGGCGGGGGCTCAGGCGCTCGCGGATTGGGCGGCGTTCGGCTTCGTCGCGGGCGGGGCCGCTGGCACGTGGCGCAGGTGGTGTCAGAGCGGTGGGACGCGGACGGCGGCGCCGGGCCGTGACAGGCAACCGGTGGCCGTCCTGGTCCCGAGCCGGGCGGTTGCCGGGACCGGGGCTGCGCGCCGGTCGCCGGCTTGACCGGCCCGTCGTCGCCGGCGGCCGTCGTCACGCCAGCGGCCTCAAAGCCCTAACGGTTGCTCTGTAGCTGGAGCCACGTCGATGACTCTCGACGTCGGATGAAAAGTAGACCGCTGGCAACAGCCTGCTGCGTAAGGCCCACTCAATGACGCGCCCGTTAGTCAGGGCTGTATGCCCTGCGGGTGTGAGCCAGTAGGACCGCGGATGGGCCTCCTCCATGAGACGGAGTCCACGGCGACCGAGTGGCCATACCGCAGCCATGCCGATCTGTAATGCGACAGCCCGTCGGTTCCGGCCTCGACGATCTCCCGTAGGGCTTCGGAGAGCCAATCGTGGAGACCTAAATGTTCTCCTGGATGCTCTTGCTGTCCGTTCGCCCGCACGGCCGCGCGCCTGGCCGAGGTGAGGCAGACCTGTGTCTGCATGGGGCGCCCAGGGGGCGTGTCGATCTGGACATCCCGGGTGCAGAGTAGGGCCCGACGCGCGAGCGCCGCGAGTGTGGCCCCGGCTCCCGCGTCGCGTATGCCTTGGGCATCGAGGTGCTGCTGGCGCGGGGTGAGACCGGCTCCCGGGTGTTTTGTGTTGTAGGGAATCCAGCGCCAGATGTCGGCCCGTTCCCGCGGCAGGTCACGGCGCCGACGACGGTCCGCGCCGAAACCCCGGAGGTGCTCAAGACCGAGAAACGGCTCCGCACAACCGTCACCGAGCTCGAGCAGACCCATCGCGAACCAGAAGGCCGAAATTGACTCCCGGAAACGTCATTCCATTTCGCTCACCGGAGCACCGAAGACAACCAGCATGGGTATCACTCGAACGCTCGCCGTTGTCCTATGAAGTTCGTGAGCTGACATCCATCACAGATTTCGCCAAGTTGGCCGGATGTCGACATGATGAAGGTGAGTCAACGGGGACTTCGCTGGCTCACCCGCCGTATGACCTACTGCTCTGGCTGGAGTTTCCGTTGCTCGGCCAGCGTGAGATCTTCCGCTAGGTCCGGCCAGTCCATCTCCTTCATCGGGAGCCGTGCGGTGGCGACGAACAGCTTGTGGCGAGCCGGATCGTCCTCCAGTCTCTCGACTACTTGAGCCAGGACATAGGCGGTGCGCATGGCGTTCGTCTGCGCGTCCTCAGCTCTGCCGACGAAAGGAAGGATGTGCGTATTGAACTCATCCCACGCGATCGACCGGTGGATCTTGGGCTCGTACACGTCGGCCATGAGGTCGACCAGCTGCTCGAAGGACAGCACACCGCTCTCGACTTTGCCCCCCACCTGTCCAGTTGTTCATCCACGGCACTCCGCGATGCATCATCCTGGAGTAGTTGCTGCCAGGATGCGTCAGGTGTCAGAGATCGAAGATCACTGGGCCTGGTCCGCGCTGGGATTTCGGGCTGTCTGCTGCAACGATTTGACAATCAGTGCAATGCCGACGCTACCCCGTGGTGCAGGCTGGTTCGGCCTCGAACGCCAAGAGAGCCAGCCCGCTGACTTGGATGACGGCGTTCCACTCGTCCTGGTTCAGGTCAGGGAATTCATCAAGTACGCAGTCAGGTACAGGACAGCCATCGGCGCTCAGCAGTACTTGCGCGAGTGAGGAGCCCGAGGGGCTGAGGCATATCCGCATCGCTGGCTGTGGCTGTTCGATGGGCAGTACGGCGACGTGCTGTGCGGCCTCCTGGTTGTCGGGAGTCTCCGACGCGAAGTCCAGAAGCGTGGTTCGTAGCTGTGTTGTGAGTTCGTCCTGCGGCAGCTCCGAGCGTTCCGCGATCGCGATCAGTGACTGGCAAAAACGTTCTCTGACCACCGCTCGGGCCGGCCTCGGGAGGCGGTGCGGATGCCGTGTGGCTTCGTCGGGCACAGGCTCGGGCTCCGACTCAAGCGCGGTGAAGATGAGTTTGCAGACAAGCAGCGCAGCTTCCCATTCGTTCTGGCCCAGCGCCGGGCAACTCTCCCGCACCTGTGTCGGGAGATCGCTCTCGTCCGCCGCCCAGAGCAGGTCCGGGAGCCCCACGTCGTAGTCGGCGAGTCGCAGGCCGAGGTTCCTTCCCCAGGTGTGGTCCTCACTGCCGAGGGTGACGAGACTGACGCGGGAGCGCTCGCCCAGCATCGCCTGGGCCAGTTCGGACAGGGCGATTTCGACCGCGGTACGAAGGTCGGGCTCGGGAACCTGCCGCCCCTCTCCGACGCGCAGCAGGGCATCGCGCAGGCGTCCGCGCGGCGTTCGGGGATTCATCGTCTCCTCCTACGAGAGCCGCCGGAGTCGAGCGGCTGTACCTTCGTCTTCTCCACGTACTTGTTGAACTCGTCGATTTTGTCAGCCGGCACCGCGTAGCGACCTGGTTCGTTGGTTGGCTTGACCTCGTACTGTTTCAGCCAGCCCAACACCTCCGGCTTGCAGTGGAACTCCATTTTGTGGGTGTAGTTCTTACTTTTGCCCAGCGTTCCGGGGTTGACCCTGCCGGTCTGGGCGATCCACTTTGGCTGCCGTTCATGCCCGGGCCTTGGGACAAGGCCGCCGTTCGGCTTCACCGCAGCGCTGGAGTTGGCTTCCGCCTCACTCCCGTAGCGCTCGATGATGACCGGGCATTTCTTCTTCGCCAGGCCGAGCGGATCAATCTCGGCGAAGGGATTGTCGACGTAGGCGTGTGCGTCCGGTGCAGGGCCGAGCCCGAGGGGATCGGGGCTGAGATACCGGCCGGTGTGTGAGTCGTAGTAGCGGAACAGGTTGTAGTGCAGGCCGCTCTCCCGGTCGAAGTACTGGCCGGGGAAGCCGAGGTTGCACCCCACGACCTGGCGGGGATCAGCGTGCAGCGGCACTCCCCACAGGGTGGATCTGGAGTGCCAGGCGATCCCACCGCGTTCGTCGACGAGTTCGGTGGGTGTACCGACCAGGTCGGTGATGATGGAATAGAAGCGTTGGTCGAACTCCTCCTGCGACCAGCCGGAGCTCCTGCGGGTCCGTTCGACCTGAGTCAGGACCCGGTAGCCGTCCGGGTCCCACTCCCAGCTGGTGACTTGAACACCCGAGGTGCCTTGCCCGCTGCGCAGTTCCTCGGCGAGTACGGTGCCGTCCCATGTGAACGTGGTCTGCTCCACCACAGTGGTGGTGTCGGCACCCAGCCGCTGCTTGGCGATGCGTCGGCCGAGGGGATCGTAGTGATAGCACCAGACGGTGCCGTCCGGGAGTGTGACTGTGGTGAGGCGGTCGTCCGCGTCCCAGGAGTAGTGCCAGGTGCGGAGACCGCCGGAGAGCAGCTTGCGGGACTGCTTGATGATCCGCCCCTGGTCGTCGTACTCATAGCTGGTGCGTCCTGCCTGGCGGAGCAGGGTGCCGTTGTATGCCCTGTCCCCCACGGCGTCGTGCTCGACCCCCCGCACGGTTGTCTGCCAGCCGGCGTTGGTCACGCTGCCCGCAGTGTCGTAGGCGTAGGTCTCCGACCAGTTGTGCCCCGTCACACTGGTGACCCGCCCCACCGGATCCAGCTCGAAGGATCGTGTCCCCACAGCTGTGTCCGTGAAGCCGAGCAGCTGATCGTCCGGGCGGTAGGCGAAGGTGCGGTGCCGCAGCGCTGCCTCGGGTACGTCGGCGTCGGCCGGCGCCGTACTGGTGAGGGTCTGGGCCGTCATGCGGTTGACCGGGTCCCAAGTCTGAGAGAGGGTCACCGTGCCGAGAAGGCGGTGGACCTCCCGGCCGGCAAGGTCATGGCCGAACCTGAGTTGTCGCCCAGCGCTGGTCAGCGTTGCCGGCCGGCCCGCGGCGTCGTAGGTCCATCGGCTCTCTATGCCGCTGGGGGTGCGGCGCAGGGTGCGTCGGCCGAGGCTGTCGTAGCCGAACTCGATCCGTGCCGACCCCTGTTGCTCGGCCAACAAGCGGCCTACGGGGTCGTAGCTGAAGGTCAGGTCTGTAGCGCCGTTGGCTGCGTACAGCAGACGGCCTTCAGCGTCGTAGTGAAAGCGCGTTGATCCGGCTTGCGAGTCCTCTCGGACCACGCGGTCGAGCGCGTCGCGGGTATAGCGAACGGTCTGGCCAGCGCCGTTGGTCCGCGATATCAGCTGGCCAGCGGCATCGTAGGTGTAGCTGACGGTCCGTCCGTTGAAATCGGACTCCTGCCGAACCCTGCCCAGCGAGTCGTAGTCGTAGCGCCACTGCAGTCCGTGCGGGTTGGTGACGGCCAGGAGTTGCAGTTCGGCGTTGTAGTCGAAGGTGAACCGGGCCCCATCAGGCCCCGTACGGGCGGAGACTCGGTCGAAGCAGGTGTATTCGAAGGAAGTGGTTCCTCCGGCGGCGTCGATGTGCTCGAGGAGGTTCTCCTCGGCGTCGTAGTTCCACCGCTCGGAGCTGCCGTCAGGCCGGGTGCACCAGGCGGGTTGTCCCTCCACCGTCCAGCCATAGGCCGTGACCGCGCCCAGCGGATCGGTCACCAGCCGTGGCCGGCCGAAGGCGTCCCGCTCGCACGTGCTCACGGCCCCCAAAGGATCGGTAATCGCTACGGGCAGGCCTGCGGCGTTGGTAGTGATACGAGTCGTCTGCCCCATTGCGTCGGTGACGGCGGTGAGATGACCGAAGGCGGTGTACTCGTAGCGGGTAATCGCCCCGGCCGGATCGGTGAGCTGCAGCAGGTTGCCGCGATCGTCGTACGCATACCGCCAGCCGGCGCCGTCCGCACCCATCAGGAGCAACGGTTGGTGGAAGCCGTTGTATTCAGCGGTCATCCGCAAGCCGTCAGGTCGGGTGACGGCTGTGGCGTTGCCCGCGGCGTCGTACTCCATGGCTATCGTCCGGCCCAACGGGTCGGTGCGCCACAGCAGACGGTGGTATCGGTCCCATTCGAAGCGGGTGACCGCTCCCGAGGCATCGGTTTCCCGGATGGTCTGGCCGCGCTCGTTGAGCTGGTAGACGGTGACGTGTCCCAGCGCGTCGGTCACCCGAGTGCGCCGCTCCTCGTCGTCGTAGGCGAAGAGAGCGTCAAGAAACCCGCCCTCCCCTCGGGTCTCGACGCAGCGCCCGGCCCCGTCGTAGAGGTAGTCGTACCGATGGAGATTGCGATCGGTCCAGGAGGTGATCCGACCGTCTTGGTCATAGGTGAAGCGCATCGGCACGCCGGAGGAGTTGGTGACCTCGGTGAGGTTCCCGTCGGTGCCGTAGGCGAATGCGGTCAGCAGGAGGCCCGCCTCGGCGTCGCCCTCATACCCCACATCGCCGGTTGCTTCAGCCGCCAGCGCAACCGCGTCCGAGCTCCGCGCGCCCAGCAGACGCAGGCCGGTTATCCGACGCCCCGTGGTCTCGATGGAGATCCGATATCCGCTGCTGTGCCAAACTTCGCGCGGGGCTCCGTCCTCGGAATAGTCGATGGCGATCTCGTTTCCATGCCGATCGGTAATTGCCGTCAGCGGGAACTGTGAGTCGTCGATCCCCCGCTCCGACATACCCGTGACGTTCGCCGGATTGTCGAAGTGCCACGAGCGTCCCTCTTGCGGATCGCTGATGCGCAGTCCACCGGCAGTCTCCGGGTCCCAGCTGAGAGGCCATCGAGGGCCTTCGACGGGAAGGACGGGCCCGTCATGCGTGGGGATCGGGTAGACAAGGAGCATGCCGTCTTCGGTGGCGAAGACGACGCCGTTATCGTCGAGTTCGAGCCGCTGGTCGAGGGTCGAGGACCACGACGGACCGAACCAACCTCCACAGCGGTACGAGGACACATGGGTCCGTGAAAGCACCAGAGGCAACACGGCCGGCAGGCTGACGTCCTCTTGCGCAAGGATCATCTCACCAGTGGCGATGTCGATCGGGTCGCTTCGGCAATTCCGACTGGCCGCCGGAACACTGGTCTTGTGCGGCTCTGCTGCTCCGTCGCGCAGACGCGATCCTGACGCGTCCCTCCCCGCCTTCTTTCCGCCAGCGCTTCTACCGGCTCCGCCGACGCCACTTCCCGGCCCCTTGGGGGCTTTCGTGTCACCCTTACCGAGGCCATGGAAGTGGTCTGCAAGCCCCTTATCGTTCTCGGCGTGGTTGGTGGCGACCTTCTTCAGCCGGCCCCCGGCATCGTGGTACAGGTCCTGGACGGCCTTGCTCGCGTCCTTGGCCAGGGTCTTGCCCAGCTTCTCCGCGCCGTGCTCCAGCGCCTTGACGATCCGGTTGCTCACTCGAAGCTCACCCCCGCAGCCTTCGACTCGAAATCAGCGGCATGCGAAGCCACCGTCCGCGCATGCCCCCGCAACACCTCGGCGCGCTTGTGCAACTCCTCCGGATGGATCGAGAAACTCTCGCCCGCGCCACCCCCACCGCCGCCGGAGACGCCGAGCGCGGACTCGGCGGCCTGGAAGACCATGCCGCTCACCGCCTTGCCGACCACCTCCACCAAGGGGTTGATCGCGGCCTCGATGACCTGGCCAATGATGTACTGCTCCAACTGCTGCTCAAGGAAGTTCACGAGCTTCTTGCCCGCCGCGATCACCAGCGCCTCGGCCGCCTCCGCGATCCCCAGCGTGGCCACCGCGGCAGCCTGATCGGCCACGAACGTGATGGCCAGCACGATCAGCTCACCGATCGCCTCCACCTTCATCGCCACGATCGTCTCCGCCGCGATATCCAGCGCGGTGGCCACCGTGTGGCAGGCATTGACCAGCTCCGTCATGTGCCCGTCCGAGAGCTGCCCCCACTTGGCCAGCAACGCCTCGTACGACGCCCCCTGATACACCTCGGCCAGCTGGTGAACCGTCGAAGTCGAGTCCTTGTGGGTCTCATCCAGCTTCTGCGCGAAGTCCCGCACATGGGACGCGAACTCACGGACCTTGTCCTCGTTGACGCTCGGCCAGTTCACCCCGATGAACTGAAGGAACGTCACCACCTCATCCGGCAGCTCAATCGCCATGCGGAATCCCCCCTGCCATTCACATCCCCCTTGGTAGAACGCGCTGCCTACGGGGCATCAGACTTACGCCAAGAGATAGCAATGAGAGGGCAATGGAATGCCATGTATAGCCCAATCGGCATGCCAGGCGGCGGGTCAGCGACACAAGGCCGGAGCTGCGATGCGCGCCGGCCAGCCCGACCTTGTGCATCAGGCGGGCGAGGCGCTTGCACCCGACGCAGAGGCCGTCGATCTCGTGCAGGTCAGCATGTATGGGCGGGGCTCCGTAGGTCCCCTGGGGCCACTCGTGGCACCCGAGGATCTTCTCCGTGAACTCGACGTCCTCACGCTGCCGGGGCTGAACGGGTCACACCCCATCCAGGCGTAGTAACCCCAGCGCCGGCGCTGACGGTCTGGGTGAACCTCCGCAGCGTCCACTTCCCGCTCGACGGGCACCTGGTCACCACGGTCCCGTCCCGGCTGCCGCCGGAGGATCTCGCCTACCCGATCACGCGCTACGGCGCCCGTCCGGCCGGTCCCGAGCCCGCACCCGCCGCCCTGCCCAGGGCCCGCAGCGGCACACGGCCATCCTCGCTGCCGGCGGACCAGTCGAGGTCGACCGAATGGTCCCGCGCGACGGGTTTGTGGCATGGCCCCCAGAAGGTCCGTCAAGGATCTCCTCACGACAGGTCGTCAAGGAAGTCCTGAAACTCATATCGCGACGCGTTCGGGTTCCGGGATCTCGCTCGTTGGCGGCCTGGCCGCGATGCCCTGCCCTGCGATGGATTTGCACAGGACCGTGTACCGCCGCGCAGGACGAACTACTCGACGGCGCAGCGGTCGTGACAGTAGCGGATCGCACGCACGACTCGTCGTTGTGTGGCGGGCCTTCCTCCCGCAGGTCAGCACGTGTGACCGAGACCAAATCGCGCCTTCGTAACAGAGGCTCCATAGCATCAGCGACAGCTACGTCAAGGTCGACATCACCCATTCGAGTGGCCACCCGCTGCCCCTCCGTCTCTCCTCCGGTCGAGCAGGCACGCTCGAGAGGACAGGCCACGGGCGGTGAGTAGACACGGCACTAAGCCCAAGGAGGTGTCAATCATGGTGACACCCTGCCCACCTCGATCCACCAGTATGGACAGCAGCCCACTCGCGGCATGGATCGACCAACAGGGCCACGACCGGGACAAGCAGCAAGAAGCGCGAGTCGTCAGGTTGCGCTTCGCCTTCTACGGCCGCGTCTCCACCGAGGACCACCAAGACCCCGAAACCTCCCGCGCCTGGCAACTACTGCGAGCCCAGGCCCTCGTCTCCGGATACGGCCGCATCACAGACCACGCTGGGCACCCGCGACACCATGCGGTGGAACACACCAGATGACTGGGCCGTCTCCACCACGCCCGCCCACCCCGCTCTGATCGGCGAAGCTGATTTCATCGCCGCTCAGAACATCCGGGCACCCCGTGAGACGGTCCCGGGCCGCACCTATCTGCTGGCGGGGCTGCTGCGCTGCAGCCTGTGCGGGCGCCGGATAGACTCCTGCTGGGCCCGCCGCCCGGCCTATCGCTGCCGGCACGGCCACTCCAGCGCCACCCCACCCGACCGGAGCCGACCGCCGAACGCATACGTGCGCGAGGACCGCATCCTGGCGCACCTTCCCGCCCTGCTCATCCGACTCACCACCCCCGACTCCGAGGGAAGGCTCCCGGAACCCGGCCACGGCGAGCCGCTCACCGAGGCCGACGCCCTCGACCACCTCCGGGCCAACGGCATCGCTCTGATCTTCGACCCAGTGGCCAAGACCCTCACCGCCGACCACCCGCAAGGAGAAAGGATCAAGATCACTATCGACTGACCGCGACCAATGCCGACGGCCCCCGAAGGGAGAAGAGTCAGGAGAAGCCTGAAGCAACAAGCACCCGCTCCCGAGCCGAAGCCCGAGACGGGTGCCAGTTCCGCCTGCCCGCGAAGCGGGCACCGTGTGCGATAGGTGTGTCCGAGAACTTTACGCACATGCCGGTGATGCGGGGCGAATTCCTATTGCCGTAGGTGTCGCGCCAGACCTGCTGTGGGCGGTTCGCAGCCGATACAAGGAAGCCTGCGCCGTAACGGCCACTACCACCACGACCACAAGAGGCGACCTCGAAGTTCGCCCAAACGGAAAGTTGGGGCAGGGTGCCACCAAACGCGTGATCACCGGCGTCCGTGGACGGCTCCGCCGATGTCCACACCCATGGTCAGCGTTCGTAAGTGCCCACCAGCAGGCCGCTCGCCAACTCTCTGCCTTGCACCGCGTGATGCACAGCGTCGACTGTTGGTCTGCCGCGCAAGGGAAGCGACTCCGACACGGCCCACAGACGGAAGACGTAGCGGTGCGCCCCGTGCCCCGGCGGAGGCATGGGACGGCCCCAGCCCAGCCGGCCGAATCCGTTGGGCCACTCCTGGCCACCGGGAGGCCGCTCCCCCTCCGCCACACCGGAACTCCGCGGATCGATACCGGTGACCAGCCAGTGCAAGAACGACCCGCCCGGCGCATCAGGATCCTCGCACAGCAGGACCAACTCCAACGTGCCCTCCGGCACCCCAGACCAGATCAGCGGCGGCGACACGTCATCACTCCCCCCGCTGTGGCGTTGAGGGATCGCCCCGTGATCGGTGAACGCTGCGCTTTTGAGTTCCATACCAGTCATGCGCGCGGCCCTACCCGAACCAGACCGGTCGGCACCGGTCCAGACGGGCACAACACCTGATCGGCCGCCTACGTCGACGGGCCCGCCGGGAACCTCGTAAAACGGACCTGACACGGAGCGCACGATGCCGACGAGAATCCTGCTTGAGGGACGACCCGGTGTGGGCAAGACAACGGTTGTCCGCCGACTGGCCGCACTGCTGCACACCCGTAAGGCGGTCGGCTTCACGACGGAGGAGATCCGGCAAGGCGCCACCCGGGTCGGATTCACGCTGGAGACGCTGGCAGGCGGTCTGCGGGCCGTGTTCGCCCATGTCGACTTCCCGGGACCGCCGCGGGTGGGCCGGTACGGCGTCGACCTGGGCGTCATGGAGCGGCTTGCGCTGCCGCCGCTCAGGTCAGCGGCGACGGAACCGGTTCCTGGGACCCTCGTACTGATCGACGAGCTCGGGCGCATGGAGCTGGCGAGCGCCGCGTTCCAGGACACGGTCCGGTGCCTGTTCGAGTCCGAGATCGACATCGTCGCCACGATCCACGCGAAAAGCGACCCGTTCACCGACGTCCTCAAGCGGCGTACCGGCATCGAACTCGTCCAGGTCACCCGAGCGAACCGGGACATCCTTCCCGAGACTCTCGCAGCCCGGTTGGAACCTCCGTGACAACCTCATCCGACACAGTCATGGCTCCATTCCGAGCGCGGTAGGAAGTCCCGATTCCGGAGCCACCGAGCACCAGGAGCCGACCCGTGGCAACGCCGTCCGCCGCGGTTCAAGGGCGGGGGTCGCGGGGCAAGCCGAGCTGCTGTTCGGCAACGAGGTTGCGCTGGATCTGGGTGGTGCCTCCGGCGATGGTGAGGCTGCGGGAGAAAAGGTAGTCGCGGAGCGCCTCGCCGTACGGGCCCTCGTGCCGGAGGGCAAGTGCGGCGACCGCCTGCTCGTGGCGGGTGTGCAGGAGTTTGCGTACGGCGGCGTCCGCGCCGGGACGGTCAGCGTGCAGGCGCTGGAGAAGTCCGCGGTAGGCGATGCAGGTGAGCGCGTGGGCGTCGGCCAGGAGGCCGCCGAGTTGGTCGGGGTCCGCGGGGGTGTGGGTGAGGAGGGTCTCCAGTCCGGTGCCGGGTGTGACCTGGCCGGTCATGTGCACGCGTTCGTCGCCGAGGGTCTGGCGGATTACCGCCCAGCCCTGGCCTGGTTCGCCGAGGACTGCGTCGGGCGGGAGGTGCACCTCATCGAGGAAGACCTCGGTGAAGACGGCTCCCCCGGTGAGGTCGGTGAGCGGCCGTACGGAGATGCCAGTACTGTCCATGGCGATAACGAAACAGGTCAGGTCCCGGTGCCTGGACTCCTGCGGTCCGGTGCGGGCCAGCAACAGCCCCCAGTCGGCCTGGCGGGCGGCTGAGGTCCATACCTTCTGGCCGCTGACCCGCCAGCCCTGCCCGCTGGGAGCGGGGGTGGCGCGGGTGCGTAGCGCCGCCAGGTCTGAGCCGGCATCGGGCTCGGAAAATAGCTGACACCAAGTCAGTTCGCCGCTCAACGTCGGGGGAATCAGCCGAGTGCGCTGCGCTTCGCTGCCGTGGTTGATCACTGTCGGCAGAACCCAGGTGCCGATGCCGAGTTCGCTCAGCGTGACGCCCGCCGCCCGCAACTCCTCCTCGATCACCAGCTGCTCAAGGGCGTCGGCACCGAGCCCGTACGGATGTGGCAGATGGGGCGCGGCGTAGCCGGTCGGGGCGAGGGCACGCCGTGCGTCCCGGGGGTTCAACCCCCGCGCGGCCGCAAGTGCCTCACGTGCCCTGGCGCGTACCGGGGCGGCCTCGGGGAGTGGCACGGACAACTCTCGGCGGACCCCGGACAGCGCGGCCCGCGCAGCGCGGCCTGAGTGGCCGGCGCCCAGGTGATGGCGGAGAACAGCGGCGTGCCGGAGAGCGAGGTGCGCGTCGTGCTCCCAGGTGAAGCCCGTCCCACCCAGTATTTGGACACAGTCCTCGGCGTTGCTGACGGCGGTCTCCAGTGCGGTCGCGGCGAGGGCCGCGGTGTAGCCGCGCTCCTTCGTGGGGGCGCCTTCGGCGACGGCGCGGGCCGCGTCCCAGGTGAGGACACGCGAACGCGCCAGCCGTACGAGCATCTCGGCACACAGGTGCTTGACGCCCTGGAACTGGCCGATGGGCCGGCCGAACTGTTGCCGGGTGCGGGCATGTTCGGCAGCGGTGGCCACGGACCACGCCGCCACCCCGCACGCCTGCGCGGCCGAGTAGACCAGTGCCAGGTCGCGTACCAGCGCCGTGTCCACCCCGGGCAGCACCCGCGCGGCGGGGAGGATGACGTCCTCGGCCACGATCTCCGCAGCGGGCAGCAGCAGCCCCGTCCCGGGCAGCGGCCGGACGGTGAGCGCCGATGCGTCAATCACCACCCAACGGTCGCCGGCGGGGAGGAGGAGCAGGTTGGCAAGGTGCCCGCCGGGCACCGCGGCAACTCGTCCCGCCAACCGCAGGGCATCCGTGCCGTGCTCGGTGAGGGAAAGCGTCGGCCCGTCGGCGGGCAAGGCCACAGCGGCGCTGCGGTGGCCGGCGGCCAGGTCGCGTACCAGCGCTGTCCGCCCCGCCCTGTGCAGAAGATCGGCGGCGAGCACCGTGGGGAGGTAGGGGCCGGGCAGCAGGGCGCGGCCGGACTCCTCCAGGGCCACCGCGAGGTCCAGCGGCCCGCCACCGGCGCCCCCGCAGTCATGCGGCAGATGGAGCCCGAGCAGCCCTTGCCCGGCAAGCTTCGCCCAGTAGGCGGGGAGCCCGGCGGGTTCGAGGTGCCTGCGGAGTTCCTCCTTGGGCAGCAGGTGCCCGAGGAAGGCGCGAGTGGCGGCGGCGAGTTCGCGGTGCTCGCGAGTGAGGCCGAGGGTGTCGGCGCAGGACTCGGGGCTCATCCGATCTCCTCCAGCAATTCGCGCAGCAGGGCGATATCACTCGCCCGCCGCTCCCGGCCGCGGGCGAGCGACAGGACGTTCAGTGTGGTGACACCGGCGGCACGGTAGGCCTGCAGGCGGTCCTTGATCCGGTGTCGGTCCCCCACCAGCCCGATACCGTCCAGGAGCTCTTCGGGTATGGCCGCGGCGGCGCGGTCGGGCTGTCCCTCGATGTACAAGCGCTGCACCTCGGCGGCCTCAGCGCCGTATCCATAGCGTCCGGCGAGCCGGGTGTAGAAGTTCCGGTCACGAGTTCCCATGGCGCCCAGGTACCGGGCTGTGCCGGGCCGGCTGCGGTCGAGCAGCAGGGAGTGGTCGGGCCCGGTTCCGTACGCGACGGTGGCGGTGATGCCGAGCGGGCCGCGTTCGGGGGCGCGGGCGGCGAGGCCGGTGCGCAGCGCGTCGCCCCAGACCTTCTCGGCACGCTCCGGCCAGAACATCGCCGGCAGCCACTCGTCGGCGAGTTCCGCGGCGAGGGCGACGTTGGCCGGGCCCAGGGCGCCCACGGCGATCGGTATCTCCCGCGCTGTGCCCGGCATCCGCAGCGGTGGCACCGGTTCCTGCCCCGCCGCGGGCGGCGACGGCAGCCGGAACTCTGCGCCGTCATGGGTGACGCGCTCTCCCCGCCAGACCGCGCGGCAGATCGCGATGATCTCCCGGGTACGAGCGAGGGGACGGCCGAAGGGAACACCGTGCCAGCCCTCGACGACGCCTCTGCTGGAGGCGCCCACACCGAGGACGAAGCGGCCCTCGGAGAGTGCATCGAGGCCGGCGGCGGTCATGGCGAGCAGCGCCGGGGTGCGGGAGTGGACGGAGAGCACAGCGGAGCCCAGGGTGATGCGTTCGGTGCGCAGCGCCAGAGCGCCGAGCAGACTGACCGCGTCGTGGCCGTACGCCTCGGGGACCCAGGCGGTGTCCAGTCCCGCGCGTTCCAGCTCCGCGATCTCCTCGACGGCGCGGCGGCCCGAGTGGTGCAGGGGCAACAGAGCGCCGACACGTATCCGTTCTGTTCGTGGTGCAGTCCGGTCAGTCATCGAAGCGCACCGGGAAGTACTTGAGGCCGTTCATGAAGTTCGACTCCAGGCGTACGGGCTCTCCGGCACGGCGCAGGCGCCGCAGGTGGGGGTGAAGGGCACCGAGCAGTACCGCGATCTCCTCTCGGGCGAGGGCAGCGCCGAGGCAGAAGTGCGGTCCGGTGCCGAAGGCCAGGTGGGGGTTGGGGTCGCGGGTGATGTCGAAGCGTTCGGGAGCGGTGAAGACGGTGTCGTCCTGGTTGGCGGCGATGTAGTAGAGGACCGCCTTGTCGCCTTCGCGCATCAGGGTCCCGTCCAGCGTCGCGTCCCGGGTGAGGGTGCGCCGGAACTGCATGATCGGGGTGGTCCAGCGCAGGATCTCCTCGGTGGCGGACGGCAGCAGCCCGGGGTCGGCTGCCAGCCGTTCCAGCTGGTCGGGATGGTCGAGGAGAGCCTGGACGCCGCCCGAGATCGCGTGCCGGGTGGTCTCGTTCCCAGCCACGACCAGCAGCAGCCACAGCTGGCCGAACTCGGCATCGGAGAGGCGTTCACCGTCCGCCTCGGCGGTGGCGAGCACGCTGACGATGTCGTCGGCCGGGGCGCGCCGCCGCTGTCGTGCCACATCGGCCGCGTACCCGAACGCCTCGGTGAAGATGCTGCGGTAGACCTCGACGTCGCCGCCGCCGTACTCGGGGTCGTCGAAACCGACCAGGTTGTTGGACCAGCGCAGGAGCAGCGGGCGGTCCTCCGGCGGGATGCCGAGCACCTCGGCGAGCACGGTGAGCGGCAGCGGCGCGGCAAGGTCGCTTACGAGATCGAACTCGCCTCGCGCGCGGCAGCGTTGCACCAATTTCACGGCCGCCTCCCAGATGCTCCCGCGCAGCCTCCGGACGGCAGGCGGGCCGAAGGCGTTGCCGATCAGGCGGCGGGCTCGGGTGTGCTCCGGGGCATCCATGCTCACCAGCAACTGCCGTGTTCTGTGCAGTTGTTCGGGGGTGCGGGGATCGGCCAAGAAGGCGCCGCGGGCGGCGGAGGAGAAGGTGCGGGTGTCCCGCGAGGCAGCCGTGACGCTGGCGTGCCGGGTCACGGCCCAGTACCCGCTGCCCTGCTCGGTACGCGACCGGTCGCCGTCACGGCGGTCCAGGGGACGCTCCTCCACCCAGTCCACGGGAGCGTGGCGCAGCCGGCGCCGGAACTCCGCACGGGGTACGCCGCGCGCGTAGGTGGCCGGGTCGGCCAGGAGGGTCCGGTCGGCGAGGGGTGCCGGGCGTGTCATCAGGCTTCCTCCGGCGAGGGGGCAGGCTGGATCGAGTCGAGCGCGGAGCGACGCAGTTTGCCGCTGGCTTCGCGCGGGATGCGCGGGACCGCGGCGTAGCAGCGGGGGACTTTGAACCCGGCGAGCCGTTCCCGGCAGAACTGGTCGAGCTGGGCGGTCAGCCGGCTGTCGAGGCACGCCCCCGGCTCCAACTGCACCAGCGCCTGGACCCGCTGGCCGTACTCCTCGTCGGGGACGCCGGTGGCGGCCACGTCCCGCACGTGCGGGTGTTCCCGCAGCACGTTCTCGATCTCCGCCGGGTAGATGTTGACGCCGCCGGAGACGATGGTCTCGCTGGAGCGGCCGGCCAGGTAGAGATAGCCGTCCTCGTCCACCCTGCCGAGGTCGCCGTAGGTGTAGACGCCGGGCGCAAGATGTGCGGAGGCGGTCTTCTCCGGCGTGTTGTGGTAGCTGAAGTCCCGTTCGGGCGGGCGCTTGAGGTAGATACGGCCGACCTGCCCGGCGGGGAGTTCCGTGCCGTCCGGGCTGGTCACGAGGACCTCGGTGGGGGCGAGGGGGTGGCCGACGCTACCCGGGTGCGCCAGCCACTCCGCGGAGTCGATGAGCGTGACGATGCCGCCCTCGGTGGCGGCGTAGTACTCGGTGAACACCTTCCCCCACCAGCCGATCATCGCGTGCTTGACGTGCGGCGGGCAGGGGCCGCCGCCATGCCAGACCCGCCGCAGGGTGTGCCCGCGGAACGAGTCGCGCACTGCGCCGTCGAGCCGCAGCAGGCGGATGAACTGGGTCGGCACCATGTGGCACTCGGTGATCCGCTGCGCGTCCAGATCGCGCAGCGCCCGCGCCGCGTCGAAGCTCTGGTGGAGCACCAGCGTGCAGCCGCCGAGCAGCGGGAAGAGGGAGAAGAAGATCTGCGCAGAGTGGTACCAGGGCCCCGTCAGCAGGATCCGGCCGCGGTCGGGCACACCGATTCCGGCGCGGAGCGAGACCAGGAGGCGAGTGACGCGTTTGAGCGGTGCACCGGCGATGAACAGGTCGTTGACCACCCCCTTGGGGTTGCCGCTGGTGCCGGAAGTGTAGAGAAGGGTGGAGCCCGAGCATTGTCCGGGAGGTTCCTCGGGATCGCACTCGGCCAGTACGCGTTCGGTGGTCACGAAGCCGGTGCCGGACGGCGCGGACGCACCCGGGTGGCCGAGCAGTCCCTTGAGGGCGAGCGGGCCGCCCGCCGCGTGGGCCGCTTCCGCTGCGACGGCCAGCCGTTCGGCATCGACGAGCAGGGCCCTGGCGCCGGAGTCCTGGAGGAGGTAGGCGGTCTCGGCAGCGGTGAGGTGCCAGTTGACAGGGACTATGGTGACACCGCAGTGCAGCCCCGCGAGCAGGACCTCGAACACCTCCGGCCGGTTCCCACCCATCAGGCAGAGCCGGTCACCGGTGACCAGTCCGTGGGCGCGCAGCAGCCGGATCCACTTGTTGACCCGGGAGTTGAGCTGCTCCCAGGTGACGGTGGAGCCGTCGTCGCCCACCAGGGCCTCCGGCTCGGTAGAACGCTCCGCCGCCGCCGACACGAGTTCCGCCACGGTCGATCCTCTCCTTCGTTGGGGTCGTTGAGTTCGCTGGCCGGGCGGCGCTCACTCCAGGAGGTCGGGCTGGTGGCGCACGATGTGCTGGTAGAGCGGGCGGAAGCTGAAGCGCCCCAGGTCGTGGGTGCCGATCTGCTCGCGGGTGGCGCGGGCGGCGACCGCGTCGATGGGCACCGGAGGTGTTCCGGCGGCTTCTGCCATCAACTGGACCTGGCAGCACCTCTCCAGCGAGATGAACCACCAGGCGGCCTCGTCCACGCTGCGGCCCACGGTGAGCAGCCCATGGTTGCGCAGCAGCAGAGCCTTATGTCCGGCGAGCGTGGCGGCGATTCGCTTGCCCTCCTCCGGGTCGAGAACGACGCCGGAGTAGTCGTCGTACACCTGGTGGTCCTCGAAGAACGCACAGGCGTCCTGGGTCAGCGGGTCGAGCGGGCGACCGAGGGTGGACCAGGCACGACCGTGCACGGAGTGGGAGTGGGCGGCCGCCACCACATCCGGACGCGCGTCGTGGACTGCGGAGTGGAGCGCGAAGGCAGCGGGATTGACGCGGGCTCGCTCGCCGCCCCCCTCGATAATCCGGCCCCGGGCGTCGACCAGCAACAGGTCGCTGACCCGGATGTCGGCGAAGTGGATGCCGAACGGATTGACCCAGAAGTGGTCCTCACGCACCGGGTCACGTGCGGTGATGTGCCCGGCCACGCCCTCGTCGTAGCCGTACGCGGCGAAGACGCGCAGGGCCGCGGCGAGTCGCCGCTTGCGCAGGACGCGCTCCTGCTCGGGCGTCCGGTCCGTGGCGGTCATCCGCAGCCTCCCGCGGTGTCGGTGTCGTACGCGCCGACCGCCTCGCGCAGCGCCCCGGGGACCTCCGGCACCGCGCCGGCCGGCTCCCGGGGCGGGGGTGTGCCGGAGAGGACCGCGCGATAGGCGGCGAGGAACTCCTCGGTGCGGTCCAGTCCCCAGAAACGGTCGCGGCCGGCCCGGAAGTACGGGATGCCGAACACGTCGTCGTGATAGGCGCGTTCCAGGCAGTCCACGCCCTCCTCGCGCAGCTCGGGGTCATTGGCCGCCGAAGTCAGCTGACCGGCGCTTAGCCCACATTCCACAGTGAGCCCGGCGAGGGTATCCGGGTCGCAGATGTCCAGCCCCTGCTCCCAGCGGGCGCGGGTCACGGCGTCGTAGAACCGCTCGGCGACACCTTCGCGGCGGGCCCGCAGCCAGGCCAGGTGCGGGACTTCCCACCACGGGTCGCGGTCCACCGGCCAGGCCATGGGCAGGCCGAACCGCTGCGTGAGACGGCGGGTGTCGTAGAGCACGTAGAGATGCTTGGCCTTGCTCATCTGGACGTAGTGCACCGCGGCGCCGCGCTCCTTCAGGGCCCGCTCGGTGCGGCTGTCCGGGTCCCAGTACGGAATCATCTCGGCGCGCCGCAGGATGTCCGGTTCCTGGCTGCGCAGTTGGTGCAGCGCGAGCCAGCTGAACGGCGAGCGGAAAGAGAAGTAGATACGCGGGACGTCCGGTCGGCGGCTCATGCCGACACCTCGCTCCGCGAGGTCTCGCATTCGCTCGACGCGCACCTCTCAATGATTCGCTCACTACGTTCGCTCATGCCGCACCTCCGGTGAGCGCGGCCACGGTGGCGGGGCAGAGCCGGGCGAGGGTGCCGGAGTCGGGGCCCCGGCTGACGGCATAGCCGTGCTGGATGTGCGCGGTGGCGGTCTGCACGAGCGAGTCACCGCGCCGCACCCAGCAGTCCATCCGCCCGTTGTAGGTGGTCTCGCGCAGGACGTCCTCCACTCGGAAGACGGTGTAGAGCGTCTCGTCCATACGGACATCCGCGAGCATCCGGACACGGGCCCGGGAGACCACCGGTATCCAGGCACGTTCAGCCAGCAACTTGGGCACACCCAGTCCGCGGCCGGCGAGAAACGCGTCCACGGTCTCCTCCAACTCCCGGACGTACGCCGAGTGCTGGAGGCGGTCGGAGTAGTGGCAGTGGTAGTAGGCGGCGCGCCAGTCCCGTACTAAGGCGTCGCAGCCATACGTGAGGCGCAGCGCCTCCTCCGGGGTGACCCGGTCCAACGGCAAAGGCTCCGCGCCGGGATCGGGACGGACCTCCGGCACGACGGGGGCGTGCAGACCGGCGGGGGGCGCAGCGTCCCCGGGAGCCTCCTTCTCGGTGACCAGGGCTATGCCGACCTTCCCCCGCAGTACGGTGCTGTGCCCCTCGGGGCGTTCGGCGCGCAGTCGTACGGAGAAACGGCCAGGGCGCAGCGGGGCGACCTCGGCGGTCACCGCGTCGTCGACGTCCAGCACGGCAGGCAGCAGTGCCGAGGAGTCGATGATCTCCAGCCCCAGTCCGTGTTCGTGGTAGAGCCGGCCCGGCGGCTGCCCCTGGACACGGAACCACTCCAGCACCGCCTCCTCGGCCAGCTGCATGAAGTGTTTGAAGCCGATCCAGGTACGGATGTTCGCACCCGCGTACCGTGGCCGGCCGACCTCAATCCGCCGGGGCATCTCCACATCGGCACTCATGCGCTCATCTCCTCGCTGTGGTTCGCGTCGACGAAGGCACAGATCTCCGCGGCCACCTCCGCGGCCTGTGCCACGTGGCAGAAGTGGTGGTAGTCGTCGTCGAGCCGTACGCGTCCGCGGGGCAGCTCCCTCTGGAGCGCCTCGGCACGGCCGTCGGCCAGGCAGGGGTCGGTGGTCCCGCCGAGCACCAGCACCGGGACGTCCACCCGGGACAGGTCGAAGCCCGCGGTGGCCAGGAACTGTTCGAAGAGGGTGAGGAATCCGGCCGGCCCGATCCGTTCGCTCATCATCCGCACCATGTGGGTGCGGAGCGCCGGGTCGAGGTGTTCGGCCCGACGTCCGAGCCGCACGTCGAGACCGGCCCGGATGATGTCGTCGAAGTTGCTCCGCGAGCGTTCGAAGACCGACCAGGTGGCAGGCAGGCCGGGCGGACGGTAGAACGGCGCGGCGAGCACGGCGGCAGGAGCGGGCAGCCGGTCGGCCCCGGCCAGCGTCTCCAGCACGGCGGTGGCGCCGAAGGAGTGGCCTACCAAGAGGGTGGGGGGTTCAGGAAGTTGCGCCAGGCCGTGCTCCAGCCAGCCGCGCGGAGTGGCCTCGCGGCGCCAGCCGTAGTCGTTCCCGGCCCGCCACGGCAGGTCCAGGGCGCTGACCTGCCAGTGCGAGGGCAGCAGGCGCACCAGCGGGTACCAGCTCTCCCAGGTGTCCTCCATACCGTGTACGAGCACGGCCCGCGGGCCCTGTGGAGTGCCGGCGCTGAGGCTCTGCACGGGACCGGTCATGACGGCACCTCCGGCGCCGTCCACCGCTGCTCCACACGGTCCGCCGCACTCTGGCCAACGCGCAGCCTCTTTCGCCCGGCCCCATACGGGGTCACGGTGCAGGCCCGCCAGCCGGCCTCCGCGCTCCCGCACACGGCGAGCGCACTCCGGCAGTCGTGCCGGACCTGCCGCGCGGCGGCGGCCAGCGCGAGAACGCCGTCGGCGCCGTGCCCGGTGCCGAACAGCCCCTCTGCCAACGGGTGTGCCGTCGGGGATACGGCCTCTGGGGGACCGGCCACCAACTCGCCCGGACCGCCGAGCGGCAGGCTGCCGGGGGTCAGGACCTGTCCGGTTCGCGGCGCCGCGGGCGCGTCCGCCGGGCGACACAGCAGGACGCAGGCGGCCACGGCGCGCAGCGGTCCGCCCAGCACGTACGCCGCCTCCTGCTCCCCGGACTCGGCGCCGACCAGGACCACCCGGTCGGCGCGCCCGGTGCGCAACAGCAGGGAAGCGGTCTCCAGGGCGTCGAGTCCGCCGGTGGCACCGGAACACACCATGAGATTCGGCCCGCCCCAGCGGTAGCGGATGGCGAGCGTGGCCGCGATGACGTTGCTGGAGGCATTGGGTGCCTGGAGCGGGCTGACCTGGCGGCGGCCACCCTCGCGTGCGGAGCGGGCGATGGCGGTGACGGCCGCGACGTTGCCGAGCCCGCTGCTGACGACCACGGCGGTACGCGTATCGGGCGGGCCAGTTGGCCGGGGTCCGCCGTCGGGACGGTCCAGTGCCCGGTGCACCGCGCACAGGGCGAGCCGGGTCGCGGCGTCCTTCGTGGACAGCCCCTTGCGGCCGAGCAGTTCATGGGCGCGGTCCGCGCGGGGGGCCGGGCCCCCGCCGGTGCCCGCGGGGAGCCGGCACCCCGGCGCATCGGCTTCAGGCAGGTACAGCACCGCCGAGGTGACGGCACACCCGGTGTCCATCAGACGGCCTCCAGGAGTGTGACGGCATTGACCCCGCCGAAGCCGAAGGAGTTGACCTGGGCGAGGCCGCTCGGATCGCAGGCCGCCGGGGTTCCGGCGACCAGACGCAGTGCGGCGGCCTCCTCGATGGCCTGCCGCAGACCGACCATCGGGGGCGCGCTGCCAGCGCTCAGGGCACGGGCTGCCACGTCGAGGCTCATCAGCGCGGACGCGCCGGAGGTGTGTCCGAGGGCGCCCTTGACCGCGGTGACCACCGGCCGAGACGGCAACGTCTCGGTCAGCACCGTGGCCTCGACGGGGTCGTTGAGCACGGTGCCCGTGCCGTGTGCCACGACCAGCCCGGTGTCCGCCGCGCTGCGGCCGGCACGCTGGTAGGCGTCGTGCACTGCGCGGGTGATGCCTTCGGGGTCGGGCGCGGTCTCGTGCCCTGCGTCGCAGCTCAACCCGGTGGCGAGCACCCGGGCCAGGCTCCCCGGCCAGCGGCGGCGCTGTGCCGGGCGGTCCGGGACGACAACCAGGGCGGCGGCGCCCTCACCGAGGAGGACCCCACCCCGTGCGGTGTCGAACGGCCTTAGCCGGTCGGCGGGTTCGTCGGTCACCCGGCCGATCATCGCCAGCATCGACGCAGTCATCTCGTCAGTGCCGCCGACCACCACAGCGTCGGCGTCGCCGAGTTCGAGGAGGTCCTGGGCGAGCGCGAGCGCATGGCCGCCTGCGCTGCACGCGTTGGCGATCGTGAGGGTCCGCGGCACGGCGTGGGATAGGGAGCCGGCAAAGTGCTGCCGCTCGGCGGTGCCGGCCGCTTCGGGTGCGCCGTCCTCTATGGAGCGCAGCTCCCGCAGGCCGGAGCCGACCACGGCCCGTACCTGCTCGCGTGAGGGGTCGAGTCCGGCTTCCTTCAGTACCTGGTCGACGCATCGGGCCAGCAGACGGCCGGCCCGGAACGGTCGCGTGTCGGCGGGGTCCTCCGGGAGCTGGTACCCGTGGTGCACATGAAACCGCCTGGTGTCGAACCCGCGCAGCGGGGCGGCGCCGCAGCGGCTGGCGAGCAGCGCGCGGTACGTCTCGTCCGCGTCACCGAAGCAGGTGCGCACGGCGCTAGCGGCGATCAGCACCGCCATGGCCGCACCCCCTGACCACCATCGCGCCGACCGCACCGTCCGGCGTGCACCCGGTGACCACGCCGAGAGCCGCGGCCGGCTCCGTCCCGGCCTCCTGCACGGCAAGCAGCGTGGCGAGTTGGAGGGCTCCGTTCGCCGCCTGGCAGTCGCCGGTGAGGCCGAGGATGTCGAGCACCTCGGGGCCATCGCCGAGGGCCGTGCGGGCAGCCCGGTCCTGTACGCCCCCGGGGCCCTGACCGTCGCCGGTGACCACCAGGCGGACTTCCTCGGTCGCGATCCCGGCGCGGTCGAGGGCGCTGGACACGCACCGGGCCAGCGCCCGCTCCGTGTCCTGGGGAGTGAGCGCCGTGGCGGAGCAGGCAGCAAGAATCTCCGCGCGGGGCGGACCACCTGCCGTGTTGCCCGGGTGTTCGATCAGGAACACCGCCGCGGCCTCACCCGGCGGAGCCGCACCGGCAATGTGGTGGCAGGCCCAGGCCGAGTGGGGAGTGAACTCCTCGACCGCGCCGGTGAGCATGGACCGGACGGCGCCCCGGCGCAGTGCGTTCAGGGCGTAGCGCAGCGCACCGTGGAAGCCGAGCGTGCCCCCGGCGACGGTGGCGTTGACCCCGCGCAGCCCGTACCGGATGGCGGCCTGCCCGGCCGCGCAGTTCATCACGGTGTTGGGAAAGAGCGCCGGGTTGACCAGGTACGGGCGCGGCTGGGTGAGGGTTTCCAGGCTGTAGTCGCTGGTGGAGCGGAGGCTGCCGACCGTGGTCCCCAGCGCGGCACCGACCGTGCGGTTGCCCACCGCAGCCACGTCAATGCCGCTGTCGGCAAGTGCCTGGCCGCAGGCGACCACGGCGAGACCGGTGTTGCGGTCGTAGGAACCGGTGCCCTTCCGCCCGAGGGCAGCCCGGACGTCGAAATCCGGTACCACGTGCTGCGCCGGGCCCGGCAGCGGATCGTCGTACAGCACCGCCCCCACGCCTGCGGGGAGCGCGCTCGGGCCCTGCGCGCGGTAGCGGGCCACCGCCTCGGTGAAGGCCGCGCGGTCGGGACCCGCGGACGAGAGCACGCTCCACCCGGTGATCACGGCCCGGACGGCGGAACCGGTGAAGGGCGCGGCAGGGGTGGTATGTGGGGCAGCGGTTGTCACGAGGGCACCCCCAGAATGGTGATGGCGTTGTTGCCGCCGAAGGCGAATCCGTTGTTCTGCACCACTCGCGGCCGGGCCGGGCGCGCGGTGTTCGGTACCGGGTCGATATCCCCGAGCTCCGGGTCCGCATGCTGATGGTTCACGGTCGGCGGCAGAAAGCCGTGGGCGAGGGCAAGGGCGGACGCGATCGCTCCGAAGCCGCTCGCGGCGCCCATCGTGTGGCCGAGCATCGACTTGATGGAGCTGATCGGCGGTGTCCGCTCCCCGAACACCTCGCGTACGGCCTGGGCCTCCACCGCGTCGTTGGCCGGGGTGCCGGTGCCATGGGCGCAGATGTAGTCGACCTGGTGCGGCTCGATGCCCGCGCTGCGATGGGCCAGCCGCATGCACTCCGCTATCGAGGCGGCATCCGGCGCGACCATGTGCGAAGCGTCGCAGTTCACCCCGTAGCCGAGGAGTTCGGCGTACGGCAGGGCGCCGCGGGCCCGCGCGGAGTCCTCGCTCTCCAGGACGAGCATGGCGCCGCCCTCTCCGGTGAGGATGCCGGAGCGGTCCCGGTCGAAGGGAGCGCAGGCGCGTTCGGTGAGCGCGCCGAGCCGGTGGAACCCGGCATGTGCCCAGCGGCACACGGAGTCGGCGCCGCCGGCGAACACCACGTCGGCCTCGCCGGAGGCGATCAGGTCATAGCCGTACCCGAGCGCGTAGTTGCTCGCGGAGCAGGCGGTGGCGAGGGTCAGCACCTCACCCTCCAGGCCGAGTTCGGCGGCGACGGCGTGGCTGACCCGTGCCGCCGGCAGTCTGCGGAAGACCTCGCCGTCGGCCGCGGGGAACCCGCCGTGCATCCGCTGGGCCGTCAGCTCCTCGACCTCCTGGGACTCGCCACTGGTGGTGCCGACGACGGCGGCCGCCCGCTGCGGCGCGAAGGCCCCCTCCTGGTCAAGTCCGGCGTCCTCGGCGGCGAGCCGGGCGGCCGCGGCGGCGAACCGGCCGGACCTTCCCCACTTCGGTGCCGGCAGTTTCCACAGGAGCTCCTCCGGCCGGAAGCCGGAGACCTCACCGGCGTGCACGTAGGGGAAGCCGGTGGTGTCGAAACTGCTGATGGGCGAGATCCCGGAGCGGCCCGTCAGCAGGGACTCCCGGAACTCCTTGACTCCGGTGCCGATGCTGGAGACTGGTCCCAGCCCGGTGACCAGGACCCGCGGCACTGTTCAGTCCTCCCAGCCCGCGTGAGCCGCGACGACCTCGTACACGGCCTTGAGGTTGCGCATCTGCGGCAGCTCGGCCTGCGGGATCTCGCAGTCGTACTGCTTCTCGATCCGGGCGAGGATCTCGATGGCACGCAGCGAGTCGGCCTCGTACTCCTCGACGAAGTCGCCGGTGTCGGTCAACTCGTCGGGCTCCAGCTCCAAGACCTCGGAGACGATCTCCCGCAGTTCGGTGAGGTGGGTTGTGGCGGTGGTCATGAGCGTTCCTCCTGGGATTGCCCCGGCCGCGCGGCAGCGGCCGGGAGGACCTGTCGGGGCGGCCGGGAGACCGCCATCAGCGAGCGCCAGCCGGCGACAGCGCGGCCGGAGACGTGGCTCGTTCCGTGGGCGAGCGCGGATCCGGTCGATACGTGCTCCAGCACGACTTCGTGTGTGACGACGTCTCCGGGCCGCACCGGGAAGTACTGCCGGGCGTCACGAGCAGCGACGAACATGGGGATGCCGGTGTCCTCCTGTTCCCGGGCCGCCGTCCGCCACAGCACCGCGGCGGACTGGCCGAAGGACTCCAGCAGCAGCGAGAAGGGGTAGTCGTACTCCTCCGCTGCGGCGGCACGCGGCACGTTCCGGTAGCAGGGCTCGGCGGCTGTGACGGCCTTGAGCGCGGTCAGTCGCTTCCCTGGCTCCAGGTGGATGACCTGGTCCACCAGCAGCATCGGCCAGCCGTGTGGGAGCAGTTCGCGCAGCCGCGCGGGCTCCGGGCCGGCCGTGCCCGCCGTCCGGGGTGGCCGCACCGGGTCCGCCTCGGGCAGCGGCGGGCCGAGCTCGGCCCGGATCCGCGCCGCACACACCCCGTCGGCGCGGAGGTACGACCCGGTGACCTCGGTGCAGCCCCCGCCCATGGGGCGTGTGGTGGCTTCCAGCACGAACTCCGCGCCCCCGGCGAGCGGTGCGAGACAGCGCAGCGAGATGACCCGGGCTATTCGCGCATCGGGCACCGTGCCGGCGGCAGCCTGCTGCAAGGTGTCCAGCAGGAACACCCCTGGATAGACGGCCTCTCCGGGGAAGTGCGCGCGGAGGTAGAGCTGGTCCGCGTCCACTCGCTGCTCGGCCCGCAGCAGTGCCCCGCCGTCCGCGGGGTGCGTACGGACCGAGCGGACCGCGTCGAGCGGTGCGGCGGTGGCGGACGGCATCACAGAGTCATCCCTCCGTCCACCTGGAACACCTGCCCTGTCACGTAGGAGGCGCGGCCGGAGACCAGGAAGGACACGACGGCGGCCGCTTCCTCGGGGGTGCCGAAGCGGCTCAACGGCACGCGCCGGCGCGCCTCGTCGCGGACCTTGCCGTCCAGTCCGGCGGTCATGTCGGTCTCGATGAGCCCGGGGGCGACGGCGTTGACCCGCACCCCGTAGGGGGCTACCTCTTTGGCCAGCGCCTTGGTGAAGCCGATGATCCCGGCCTTGCTGGCGGCGTAGTTGGTCTGCCCGGCGTTGCCGTAGACCCCGGCGGCGGAGGAGAGCGTGACTATGCTTCCGCCGCCGCGCTTCATGAAGCGGAACGCGGCTGCGCGGCAGACGGTCCAGGTCCCGGTGAGGTTGGTGGTGAGGACATCGTCCCAGTCCGTATGGTCCATCAGCACCAGGTGCCGGTCGCGGGTGATGCCGGCGTTGGTGATCACGGCGTCCAGCGGTCCGAGTGCCTCCTCGGCCTCCTTGACGAGGCGGTCCGCTGCGTCAGGGTCGGTGATGTCGCAGGGGGTGAAGTGGGTACGGACGCCCAGTTCCTCGACCTCGGCGCGGGTCTTCTCCGACTGTTCGCTGTGCGCGGTGAAACAGCCGGCGACGTCGTGTCCCTCGGCGGCCAGTTGAAGTGCCACGCTGCGCCCGATTCCCCGGGACACCCCGGTGATGAGGACACATCCTGGTGCGTGCTTCTCGGGCATGGAACCTGCCTCCTGCGGAAAATCCCGGATGCGGGAAGAAGCCGCTCCCAGGTTCCGAAAATCTCCTTGCCGGAACCCGTGACGGCACATTCCGTACGTAACTTCCAAGTGCCTCAACGACGTTAGGGAGGTGCTCGCGGGCATTCCAAGAATTCGTGGACGGACGTCATATGCGGGGCGCCAGGCGCATAGCCCGGGGCACGGTTCACACCACGCCGCGCTCCCGCAGCCGGGCTCGCGCCGCGGAGTCGTAGCCTGCCTCGGCGAGCAACGCATCGGTGTCAGCGCCGGGCAGCGGGGCGGCTCGGCGGACGGTGGTGGGGGTCCGGGAGAACTTCACCGCGGTGCCGGTCAGCGGCGCCGTCGAGCCGTCGGCGAGTTCGGTGTCCACCAGCATCTCGCGCTCCCGCACCTGAGGGTCCGCGGCGGCCTCGGCATAGTCCCTGACCCTAGCGGCCGTGATCCCGGCCTCTTGGAGTTTGCGCACCGCTTCGTGGCTGTCATGAGCGCCGCACCACTCGGCGAGCAGCCGGTCCACCGCGTGCCGGTTGGCCAGGCGTTCGGTGTTGCGGCCGTAGCCGGGAGCCCGTGCCAGGTCCGTACGGCCGGCCAGCTCGGTGAAGCGCCGCCACTGGCGATCGAGCGCGACGGTGACGTAGACCTGCCCGTCGGCGCAGTCGTAGATGTTGGAGGGGGCGACGAATTCGGTCTGGTTACCCCAGCGGCGCGGGGGTGCGCCGGCAGCGGCGAGGGTGAGATATCCGGCACTCTGGAAGAGCAGGGCGTCCTGCATGGCCACGTCGACGTGCTGGCCCTCGCCGGTGGCGTCGCGATGCCGCAGCGCGGCGAGCGCGCCGAGCGCGGCATGCAGTCCGGCGAGGTCGTCGGCGAGGAAGGTGGGGGCACGTACCGGGCCGCCACCGCACGTGCCGTTGAGCGCCATCCAGCCCGTGTCGGCCTGCACGACCGGGTCATAGCCCGGCCGGCCGGCTCCAGGACCGTACTGGCCGTAGCCGGAGAGCGAGACGTAGACGATGTCGGGCCGGCGCTCGCGGCAGTGCCGGTAGCCGACGCCCCAGCGCTCCATGGTGCCGGGAAGGTAGTTCTCCAGGACCACGTCGGCGCTGTCCACCAGGCGCAGGAACACCTCCGCGGCACCGTCCTTGCGCAGATCGAGGGAGAGGCTCCGCTTGTTGCGGTTGACGCTCTCCCGGAACCACGAACGGGTGGTCCCGGGCAGCGCCGGGGGCAGTTCGCCCTCGCGGTTGCCGGGCATCTCCACCCGTACGACATCGGCCCCCATGTCCGCCAGCACACAGCCGGCCATGGGCCCCGACCACACCTTGGACACGTCCAGCACCCGGAGCCCTGCCAGTGGGCCGGGGTGGTCCGGGAGGCTGTCGCGGAAGAATTCGGCGCGTTCCACTGGGATTCCTTCCTCAGATCCGGCGCAGCAGGGAGGCGGTGCCCAGGGAGCCACCGCAGCACATGGTGATCAGGGCGTGTTCGCCGCCGGTGGCCTCCAGCCGGTGCAGGGCGGTGACCAGCAGCCGGGTACCGGTGGCGCCGAGCGGGTGCCCCAGGGCGATGGCACCGCCGTCCGGGTTCGTCCGCTCCAGGGCGGCGTCGTGCTGCTCGGCCCAGTTGAGGACCACCGAGGCGAACGCCTCGTTGACCTCGTACCGGTCAATGCCGTCGAGCTTCATTCCGGCCCGCTCCAACAGCTGCGCGGTGGCGGCGACCGGTCCGTCCAGCAGGTAGTACGGGTCGGCGCCGGTGAGCACCTGGTGCACGAGACGGGCGCGCGGCCGCAGGCGGAGGGAGCGAGCTCGGTCCTCGTCCATCCACAGCACGGCCGCGGCGCCGTCGGAGATCTGCGAGGTGGTGGCGGCGGTGTGCAACCCCCCGTGCAGCGTGGGCCGGAGGGCGGCCAGCTGTTCCGGGGCGCTGTGCCGCAGCCCTTCGTCCCGTACGACCCGCGTGCCCTCCGGGCCGCGCACCGGAGTGACCTCGTCGGCGAAGTGTCCGGACTCCCAGGCGCGGGCGGCCAGTTGCTGGGAGCGCAGCCCGTAGGCGTCGAGCTGTTCGCGGGTGTGACCCTGGCGGCGGGCGATCCGCTCGGCGCCGCCGAACTGCATGCGCGGCGGATCGTCGTACGGATAGTCGGGCGTGAGGTAGTGCCCCGGGCCCGCCTCGATGTTGGCGCCGACCGGGACCCGGCTCATGGACTCCACGCCGCAGGCGATCCCGATGCCGACCGCGTCCGCCGCGATCAGCCCGGCCATCAGATGGTTGGCCTGCTGCGCCGATCCGCAGGAGGCATCCACGGTCGTGCAGCCCACCTCCGGTGGAAGGCCGGTGCTGAGCCAGGCATTGCGGGTGACGTTGAGGCTCTGCTCGCCGACCTGGGTGACGCAACCGCCGATGATCTGCTCGACGGCCGCGGGGTCGACGCCTGCCCGGCGCACCACCTCGACCTGCACATGGCGCAGCAGTTCCACGGCTTTCAGCCCGGCGAGCGCACCACCGCGCCGGCCGATCGGAGTGCGGACCGCTTCCACTATCACTGGGCGTCCCATGGGGGCAGAATGCTCGACGAGTGAGCCGGACCGGTAATGCCTTTCCACGGCACTTCGGCACCGTTCCTTTCATAACTCGCCTTTCGCGGCGGGCGTTTCCGCCGCCGTCCCGGCTCGCTAGCGTGCCGGTCATGCCGGATTCCTCTGCTCTGGTCCACCGCGTTCTGGCCGGGTACGCGGCCGGTGCCGAAATCCAAGGGGTATTCCCCACCACCGGTCTGCACGCCGAGGAGGAGCGCTGTCCGGGCCGTACCTCATCCTCGCGATGCCGGGAATTCACCGCGGGCTTCGTGGTCGAGGGGGACCTGGTGCTCACAGCCGTGACGATGCCGCTCCGGTCCGCCCGGTGAGCGCCCTGGCAGGAGCAGCCACGCTCCCCCCACAGCAGGTCACGGTGTTGTTGCTGCAACTGGCCACGGTGATCGCACTGGCCGGTTTGCTCGGCCGCGCCACTGCCAGGCTGGGTATGCCCGCGGTCGCCGGTGAACTGCTGGCCGGGGTGGCGCTGGGCCCGACCCTGGGCGCCCGGCTGCCGCAGCTGGCGTGGCTGCACCTCACCGATCCCGGACAGCTGCGGTTGCTGGACGCGGTGGGACAGATCTCGGTGGTCCTGCTGATCGGTCTGACGGGCGCCGAGATGGATTTGTCGGCGGTACGCGCCCGGCTCGGCACCACGGTGTCCGTCGGGGTGGGTGGGCTGGTGGTGCCGGTGGCGCTGGGCGCCGGGGCCGGCTTCCTGCTGCCGGAGGAGTTGGTCCCGCACTCCACGGGGCGGTCCGCATCCGCGCTCTTCCTCGGGGCGGCGCTGGGGCTGAGTTCGCTGCCGGTGCTGGCGAAGATCCTCACGGATCTGCGGCTGGCCGCCCGTCCGATCGGTCAACTCGCCCTTTCGGCGGCGGTGTTCGACGATGTGTGCGGCTGGCTGCTGCTGGGGGCCGTCACCGCTCTGACCACCGGGTCCGCCCTGGTGCACGCCCTCTGGCTGCTCCCGGCTGCGGCCCTGCTCGCCGTCGCGGCGGTGGGCGGGGCGAGGTATGCGGTACTACGGCTGCGGCTGCGCCGCCCGGACACCGGGCGGCTGATCCAGCTGACGGTGGTGGCGCTGCTGGTCTGCGCCGCGGGTTCGCAGGCGGCCGGGTTTGAGGCGATGCTCGGCGCGTTCCTCTGCGGGACGGTGCTGGCCGCCGCACCGGGCGCCACTGCACGGCTGGCGCCGCTGCGCACCTTCGTCACGGCCGTGCCGGCACCCCTGTTCTTCGCACTGGCCGGACTGCGCATGGACCTGTCCGCGCTGGCCCGTCCGATGGTGCTGCTGAGCGCGCTGGGCCTGCTGGTAGTGGCGATCTGCGGGAAGTTCGCGGGGGTGTATCTGGGGGCGCTGCCGACGCGTACCGCCCGGTGGGAACGGCTGGCGCTGGCGGCCTGTCTGAACGCCCGTGGGATCGTGGGCATCGTGGTCGCCGCGACCGGTCTGCGTGCGGGCCTGCTGTCGCCCGGCGCGTACACGGTGGTGGTGCTGGTCGCGCTGGTCACCTCGCTCATGGCGGGGCCGCTGCTGGTACGCGCGGTCGCCCGGGGCGGCCGGGCTGGCACGCCCATGGAGACACTCCCTTTGACGGCGCCCGGGGGTAGCCTGCCGGATAGGGCCCCTGTGTCACCGGAGAGGATGCGAACGTCCATGGTGAGTACGGATCAGGTACGAGAGCTGGCTCTCTCGCTCCCCGAGGCCGAGGAACAGGACCATCGCGGGCGGCCGTCCTTCCGGATCCGCGGCCGGATCTTCACCACGCTCTGGCCGGATGCCGGGATCGCCGTCATCAAAGCCCCCGCGGACGAGGTACACGCCTGCGTCGAAGCGTCGCCGGAGACCTTCGAGATCCTGACGTGGGGGCAGAGCGAGTTCCTCAAGGTGCACTTGAAACACGCCGACCGCGACGAGGTCGCCGAACTCGTCACCGAGGCGTGGGCGGGCCAGGCACCCAAATCCCTTGTGGAGCGGCATGTCGCCGAGCGGTGACCTGGTCGGTGAACGGCCCATGGGGGCACGGCCGCTGGCCGGGCACGCGCTGCCGCCTCCGCCTTCCCCTGGTGCGCGGCTGCGCCAGGTGCGGCACGAGTCGGAGCTGGGCTGCTGGGAGACCGTGTGGCGCCGCCCTCCGCCGTCGTTGCGCCGCTTCGTGGCCGGGTACCTCGGCTACGACGAGAGCGGCCGCAGCTTCCGGGTGCGGCGCGAACTCCCCTCCGACCTGATCACACTCGTCGTCGGCTTCGAACTCTCCGTCCGTGTGCTGCGCGGCGAGCGGGCGGAGGACGGCGGTGAGCCGGAGGGCGGACTGCGGCAGCAGATCTTCGTCACCGGCGCCCAGGACCGCTACCGCTGCACGGAGACGGCCCCGGTCTCCAGCGGAATTCTCGTCCGCTTCACCCCTGTCGGCGCGCGGGTCCTGCTCGGTCTACCGATGCACCTGATGGCCAACCAGGCCGTCGGCGGCGCCGAACTGCTGGATGCACCCCTGCTGGAACGGCTGGCGGAGCTGGCAGGCAAGGCCGGCTGGGAGGAGCGCTTCGCCGCCCTGGACGCGCTGCTCACCCGACGGCTCACCGCCGGCCCGGACAAGCTCGCCCCCTCACCCACCGAGCGGGCCTGGCGACAGATGCGGCGCAGCGCCGGGCAGGTCGCGGTGCGGGACCTCGCGGCGGCCACCGGTTACAGCCACAAGCATCTGATCGACCGCTTCCGCGACGAGATCGGGCTCGCCCCGAAAACCCTCTCGCAGGTGATGCGCTTCCGCAGCGCCGTACGGCTGATCGACACCGGAACGCGCCTCACTGACATCGCACACAGCTGCGGGTACACCGATCAGTCCCATCTGAGCCGCGAATTCGCCCGCTACGCCGGGCGCTCCCCGTCGGCGTTCTCCCGGTCCTGGCTGCCGGACGGCGGGGGGCTGCGCGCCGACTGAGTAGCCGTTCGAGGTGAAATCCGTACAAGACGGCGCCCCGGACAGGCCCCTAGCGTGGCTCGCGTACGCAACCGATCGGCCCCCACCCGAGGAGTCCTTATGAAGCAGCAGCCCGCCCCGAGCGCCCCCAGCATCAGCCCGTACCTGTTCTACAAGGATCCGGCCAAGGGGTTCGCCTTCCTGCTGGAGGCGTTCGGACTGGAGAAGCGGATGGTGAACGAGGTCGACGGGCAGGTGGTCAACGCACAGGCGGGGATCGGCTCGCACACCGTGATCATCGGACAGGCACGGGCCGAGATGAAGCTCCAGCCCGCTTCGGAGCTGCCCGCCGTGCACGCCGGGGTGATGATGACCGTCGAGGACGTGGACGCGCACTACCGGCACGCCAAGGACGCCGGTGCGGTGATCGAGTACGAGCCGCAGGACATGCCCTACGGACTGCGCGAGTACGGAGCGCGGGACCTGGAGGGCAACCTCTGGTTCTTCGCCTCGCACCTCACCAGTTGAGCCCCGTCGCCAGCTCGGTGGCGTCCGCGTCCGGCCGGGCCGCCGCACGCGCGGCGAGCTCGGCGTAGGAGCCGGCCAGTACCGCGGCCGGGGCGTCGGCGAGGTGCGCCCGGTCGTGGTACAGCAGGGCGTCATAGCCTCCCCGTACGGGGACCAGCGTGAGGTCGCAGGCGAAGCGGGTCCCAAGGCCCTCCGGGACCAGCAGGTCGAAGCTCAGGCCCCGCGCGGGCAGCAACCGGGGCGCCTCGGCCACCAGCTGGAAGACCATGTCGTCCGGACGCCGCCCCGGCTCCCGCGTCAGCTCCGGCAGCGACAGCAGTTGGCTGGGCACCTCCGCGTGTCCGAAAGCGCCCCGGACGGTGGTGTGGGTGATCCGTACGAGGTCGGCGAAGCTGCCGCGTGCGGGCTGCCGGCTGCGCAGCAGGACCATGCCGGCGAGGAAGCCCACCACGTCCCGCGTCTCGGGGCGGGAGCGGTTGGCGAAGAGCGTGGCCGTGGTGAGGTCACGCCGTCCGGTGAGGGTGTGCAGCAGCAGGAAGTAGACAGCCAGCAGCGCACTGAACTCAGTGACGCCGCAGCGCCGAGCCACGGCCCGCAGCCCCTCGGCCGCCGCGGGCCGTACCCGCGCGGTGACCAGCGCCGGTCCCCGCTCCGGGACTGCGGGGGCGGGCGGGAGGGGCGCGAGCTGCGCGCCACGTAACCTGCGCCGCCAGTAGTCGATGTGGCTACGGGAGTGTTCCCCGGCGAGGAAGGTGTCCTGCCAGGCGGTGAAGTCGGTGTACTGCCACGCCGGCGGAGGGGGGTCGGGGCGGTCGTCGTAGAGAGCGTGTAGATCACGCAGCAGCACCCCGGTCGACCAGGCGTCACTGACCAGATGATGGGCAGTCAGGCAGAGCACGTGCCGGTTGGGCGACAGCCGCCACAACCGCGCCCGCAAGGGGCTGGTGGTGGGGTCCAGCGGCCGGCCCACCTCCTCGGCGACCGCGGCCCGCAGCGCGGCGTCCGGGTCGGGGGCGGTGCCGAGGTCCTCCCGCTCCAGCGGCAGAGTCAGCGTCTCGTGCACCTGCTGCACGAGCGAACGGCCGCGCCCGGTGATGGTGGTGCGCAGCGCGGCATGCCGCTCCACCAGGCGCCCGACGGCATCGGTGAGCGCTTCGAGGTCGAGCGGGCCGGCAAGTTCGCAGACTGCCGGGCAGTTGAGGGCGCCGTAGTCCGGACGGTGCCTCCCGATCATCCACAGCAGCCGCTGCCCTACCGAGGCCGGGTGTGTCTGGACAGCCATGGGCAGCACGTTAGCCGGGCACCGGGGGTGCGGCGGCCGGTGCAGGCGGGTACGCATGACCGGCGCAGCGAGCGCGGCCAAGACGCATAACAGATCCGCCCTTTCGTGGTTGCCGGACCCGGTGGGCGGGCGCAGGATCGCCTGCATGGTGTTGCGAGAGCTGCTTCCCCGCTTCGACCCGCTGGCCCCCGACGTGCTGGACGACCCGTATCCCGCGTACGCGCGGCTGCGCGCCACCGCACCCCTGTGCCGGATGGGGCCGGGGAGTTACGGGGTCACCCGGCACAAGGACGTCGCGACGCTGCTGAAGGACCGCAGACTGGGCAGCGAGTTCCCCGAGGCATACCACCGTGCCTCCGCCGGCGACGGCGCGGCGGGCGCGTTCTTCCGCCGGATCGTGCTGTACCGCGACCCGCCGGACCACACCCGGCTCCGGCGGTTGCTGGGGCAGGCGTTCAGCCCTCGGCTGGTGCGCTCACTGGAGGCGCGGATCGGCGGACTGGTCGACCGGTTGTTGGAACCCGCGCGGGACACCGGGCGGTTCGACGCGGTGACCGATCTCGCATTCCCTCTGCCGGTGATGGTGGTGTGCGAACTCATGGGGCTCTCCGCGGCGGACCGCGATCTGATCCGGCCACGCGCGGTGGACCTGGGCAAGGCGTTCGCCGCGGTGGTCCCCGAGGAGGACCGGTCGGCCGCCGATGCCGCGGTGACCTGGCTGCGGGAGTACCTCGACGAGGTGTTGGCCGAGCGTGCCCGGCGGCCGGGCGAGGATCTGCTCTCCCGGATGCTGGCGGCGGAGGAGGCCGGTGCCACACTCAGCCACGCGGAGATCGTGGACAACGCGGTCTTCTCCTTCTTCGCCGGGTTCGAGACCACGATGAACCTCCTGGCCACCGGCTGCGCCGCGCTGTTGGAGCACCCCGGCGAGCTGGCCAGGCTGCGCGCCGACCGGAGTCAGCTGCCCTCCGCGGTGGAGGAGTTCCTGCGGTATGACGCGCCGATCCAGGGCACCGCGCGGTTGGTACGCGAACCGGTGACGGTCGGGGACCGCACGCTGCGGCCCGGCCGGGTGCTGGTACTCCTGCTCGGCTCCGCCAACCGGGACGGCGAGGTCTTCCGCGACCCGGACCGGCTGGACATCGGGCGTGACCCCAACCCGCAGGTGAGCTTCGGAGGCGGGATGCACCACTGTCTGGGTGCGGTGCTGGCGCGGTTGGAGGGGCGTGTGGTGTTCGGAAGGTTGCTGGACACCTTTGCGGCCCTGGAGCCCGACGGCCCCGCGCTGCGCCGTACGGACTCCAGCTTCCGGGCGTACGGAACGGTCCCGGTCGCGGTGCGCCCAGTCTGAACGCGGCGCCCGGGGGCCGGCCGGATTCCGTCCCCTGGGCGCCGCGTTCAGCCGTCGAGCGCGTACAGCCGGTGGAAGCGGTCCTCCACCGGCAGCGTCCGCACCTTCGTGAAGCCAGCGCGCAGCGCTTGTCCGCGCAGAGTTCCGCGGCGAAGCACGGTACCGGTGGCCGTCTCCGGATCGTCCGTGTCACAGAGCGCCGCCGGCAGACAGTGCAGCACGCTGGTGGCGTACTGGAACCGCTCCACCTCTCCGGCGTCCGGAGAGAAGACGTCAGCCACCTTCGCGTCCAGTACCAGCACCTGTCCGCCGTCCGCACGCAGCGCCCGGCAGGCGCGCAACACCTTCTCCGGCTTGCCGATCTCGTGCAGCGAGTCGAACAGGCACACAAGGTCGTAGCGCCCTTCGGGCAGCCCGCCCGCCGCGTCCCCGGCGACGAAGCGCGTACGGTCGGCGACGCCCACGGCCTCGGCGTGGCGGCGGGCCATCGCGATCGACTCGGCATCCAGGTCGATGCCGTCGACCTCGGCGTCGGGATAGGCACCGGCCAGGGCCAGTGCGGCCCAGCCGACCCCGCAGGCGACGTCGGCGATCCGCGCACCGGGGCGGCAGAGCCGCTCATGCGTTCCCGGTACGGCGCTCTTGAGCCAGCCGGGCAAGTCGTTCCGGAACAGCGAGCGGTTGGCACCGGAGTGGCCCTCCCGCCAGTCGGCGCCGTATCGCTCGTCGGGCACACCGCGCCCGGAGCGGTAGGCCTCCAGCAACTCGGGCAGAGCGCGCGCCACTCCACCGAGTGGCAGGGCGGTCAGCGCGGCCATTGACAGCGGGTCGTCGGAGACGGTGAGCACCCGGGCGTGCGCGGCGGGCAGCACGTAGCGCCGCGCGGTGGCGGGCCGGCTCCGGTCCTCCACGGTGACCAGGTGCGCGACCGCCTGCTGTTCCAGCCACTCGCGGGCGTACCGGGGGGAGATGCCGACGCGCTCCGCGAGCTCCGTGGTGGTGGCCGGTCCCGCGGCCAGCGCCTCGTACAGCCCGAGGCGGATCCCGAGGTAGCTGGTGAGCAGTTCCTGGGTGGCCAGCATGGCCATGAACATCCGGCTGCTCAGCGCGAGCGCCTCGTTCTCGGGGGCAGCTCCGCTGGTCATCCGGCGGCTCCCGCGCCCTTCTCCCCGGCGGCCTCAGCGGCGCCCGGAGTCCCAGCGGCACCGGTGTCCGAGCCGAGCCGGCCGCGCTCCCGCAGGATGCCGACAACGTGGTCCTGCACGGCGCCGACGGTGAGGATGGCGCGCGCGGTCTCCTCGTCGATCGGCGGCAGGTCGAACTCGTCCTCAAGGGCGAAGGCGAACTCCAGGAGGGCCAGCGAGTGGTAGCCGAGGTCTTCCACCAGCCTGGCGTCCGGGGGCGGCGGGCAGGCAAACCCTTCGGAATCGGGCGCCATCTCCTGCACCAGCTGCTCTACGGTCGCGCGGACCTCGGCCTCGGTGGGCGCTGCCTCGGTGGAAGCGGCGGGCTGAGTCATCGGGTTCCTCCTCGTACGGGATGAAGGGCAGGGGAAGTCGGCGGGGCGGGCGGCGCGAGGGGCTCCCCCGGCAGCCGGCCCTCGCAATAGTCGTGCCATAGCGGGCGGCGCCGTGGCTTCCCGCTGGTGGTGCGGGACAGCACGCCGACGGGGACGGACAGCACCACCCGGTCCGCGTCCGGGAGTTCGCGGCGCAGCAGTGTGTGGGCGGTGTCCACCCAACCGGGGTGCTGGCGGTCCAGGAGCACCACGGCGGTGGCCCGGCCTCGGTGCACGCCGAGCAGCGCGGCGGTTCGCCGATGGGGGACGCCCGCGGCGGCAAGCTGCTCCTCCAGTGCCTCGGCGAAGACCATGCGGCCGCGGACCTTGAGCCCGTCCCCGAGGCGGCCGAGGATGTGGAGTTCGCCGCCGTGCAGGAAACCGGCGTCGCCGGTCCGCAGCGCCTCCGGCCCCTGGTGCGCCACGGAGCCGCCACGTACGGCGATTTCACCGACGATGTCCTCGGGCAGCTCTGCGCCGTCCTCGCCGAGCACGCTGACCCGCACACCGGACACCGGTGGTCCGCAGGAGACCACGGCCGGGGCGTCGCCCGGGGGTTCGGCGCGCGTGGTCCAGCTGTGCCCGGGACGCACACCGGTGACCGCGAGGGTGGCCTCGGCCAGTCCGTAGGCGGGCAGCAGGGTTCCACGCCGCAGGCCGTGCGGGGCAAGGAGTGCCGTCACGCGGTCGAGCAGCGCGGGGCTGACGCGTTCGGCCCCGACGATCAGGGCGCGCAGCCAGGACAGGTCGAGGCCGGCCAGGTGCTGCGGGGTCAGCCGTCTCAGCAGATGGGCGAGGCCGAACGCGGGGGTGCTGGAGACCGTGGCACCACCCTCGTCGAAACAGCGCAGGTAACGCAGCGGGTCGCGAAGGAACTGCTCGGGGCTCATCAGGAAGATGTCGTGGCCGTACGCGACGGGTGTCAGAAGGCAGCCGGTCAGCCCCATGTCGTGGTGGAGCGGCAGCCATGACGCGGTCACATCGCTCTCGCCGAGACCGAGCCAGTCGCCGATCGCCGCGATGTTGGCGCACAGCGCCTCGTACGGGATGCGGACCGGGCGTGGAGGACCGCTGGAGCCGGAGGTGAACTGGAGGAGTCCGGCCGGGCGGGCCGGCTCCAGCGGGACAGGGCCTGGGGTGGCGGTGAGCTCCGAGGTGGTCAGGGCTGGGTGATCCGGCGATAGGAGGGGGCTCAGCGACGCGTCGGCCAGCGTGAGGACCGCCCCGGATGCGATGAGGAGTTGGCGCAGCCGCCGCGCGTACAAAGCCTCCGGGTGACCGAGCGGCGGTGGCGCGAGGGGAGCGGGAACGGCCCCGGCGAGCAGGCACCCGAGCAGTCCTGCCACGAAGTCGGGCCCGGTGCGGTGCAGCAGGGCCACGGTCCGGCCCGGTGCGCCCCCGCGGTCGCGCAGCGCCCCGGCAACCGCGTGCGCCCGCGCGGAGAGAGCGGCGTAGCTGTGGAACTCCCAGCCATCGCGTCCGCGGGCGAAGTGGATGCCACGCTCCGGGTCCAGGTCTGCGAGCCGGTCGAGTATCACCGCGGCCGGGCCTCGACAATGGGGTACATCAAGGTGGGCACCACGCGCTCAAGGCGGAGGCCGGCCTCGTCGAACAGCGCGGCGAGATGGTCCTCGGAACGCGCCGAACCGCCTCCCAGGGCGAGCATGAGCAGGTCGTACACCTTGCCCGGCTCGCGGGCGTTGCCCGGCGTCTCCATCGGCTCGATCAGCAGCATCCTGCTGTCCTCGCGCATCGCGGCCCGTACGGTGCGCAGGACAGCCCGCACCTTGTCGTCCGGCCAGCTGTAGAGAATCCGCTTCATGAGGTACGCGTCGTACCCGGCGGGCACCGCCTCGAAGAAGCTCCCGCCGCGTATCTCGCAGCGCTCGGTGACGCCCGCCTTGTCGAGGATTCGCGGAGCCCCCTCGACGACGTGCGGAAGGTCGAAGAGGCAGCCCTTCAACGAGCGGTAGCGCGAGAGCAGCCCGGCGAGGAACGCGCCGTTACCACCGCCTATGTCCGCGATACTGCCGAGCTCCGACCAGTCGTACGCGGCGAACGAAGCGCGCAGCTCCAGCCGGGTGGCGCCCTGCTGGGTGGCGTCGAAGCGGGCGCTCTCGTCGGGGTGGCGGCTCATCCACTCCCAGTAGCCCTCGCCGTGCACATGGTCGAAGGACGCCTCGTTGGTTCGAACGCTGTGATCGAAGCGGGCGAAGGCTTCCACGTCGCAGGAGAGCAGGGTGAGTCCGTCGCGCAGCGAGAACGGGTGATCGCCTCGGAGTAGTTGGGCGCGGCGGGTCAGCTCGAAGTTCTCCGGATCCGTCTCGCGGAAGATGCCGCGTGCGGCCAGCACGCGCAGCGCCCGCAGCAGGGCGCGCGGATGGGCGCCGGTGAGTTCGGCGAGTTCGGTGACCTTCCGGGGGCCGTCGCGCAGATGGTCGGCGATCCGGAGGTCGCTGACCACGCGCAACGTGGCGGGAACGATGAAGTCCCCCAGGTCGGACACGTAGTGGACGTCGTCGAGCAGGCTGGTTTCCATGGCTGTCACCGCAGCTTCCTCTCCCCGTCTCGCGCAGCCGCGCGCTGCCGCGAAGGCCGAAGCTAGTGAGTGCCGTCCAAGCCGTACAAGGCGGATCTTCATGCCCTTCCGGCCTCAGTTATGCGTCTTGTTCACGACGCCCGCCGCGTGGCGGCGGGCGTGGTTGCATGAGGGGACGGCGCCGGCCGGAAACCGAGGCCAGCGCGCTCCCGTAGATCTCGGAAAGGTGAGGAAATGCCCTCTGTGCAGCACGTGTTCACGCTCTCCGACACGTTTGTGCAACTGGACGGCAAGCACGCGGCGAGGCTGTGGGACGCCGACGCCGCGCAGCGCGGGGAGCACGGCGCCAACGGCGAGGACGACATCCTGATCGGGGTGCTGGCCATGGACGGCACCTGGCCCGTGTGGGAGCGGCACTGCGCTGGTGACGAGATCGTCACCCTGGTCTCCGGACGGCTCGACTTCGTCGTCGAATTCGCGGACGGGGAGAAGACGGTGTCCTTGCGCACCGGGGAGAGCTGCGTGGTGCCCCAGGGCGCCTGGCACCGGGCCGTGGTGCACGAGCCGTCCCGGGCGCTGCACATCACCCCCATGGGACGCACCGAGCACCGCCGGTGGGAGGGTGCCGACGGGGAGGGGCAGGAGTGAGTACGCCGGCCACCCGGCGCACCGGCCGACGGCCGCGGCTGGACCTGGAGTCGTACGCCAGGCTCGGCGAACTCGCCGACTATGTGGTGCCGTTCGCGCTGCGCCTGGCCTGTGACCTGCGCCTGGCCGATCTGCTGCGGGAGGGCCCGCTACCGGTGGCGGAACTGGCCGAGCGGACCGGCACGCATACCCGCTCGCTGTGCCGGATGCTGCGCGCGCTGGCCTGCCGCGGGGTCTTCGCCGAGCACGAGCAGGGCGTCTTCGGGCTGACGCCGCTGTCGGAGGTGATGCGCAGTGACCATCCGCTCTCCTTCGCCGACTCCTGCCCTCTGCTGCCCTTCGACGTCCGCGCCTGGAGTGCTCTGGACCATGCGGTACGCACCGGGGAGTCAGCCTTCGCGAAGGTCAACGGCGAGGAGTACCACGACTACCTGGCCCGTCGGCCGGCGGACAGCGCACGAGCCGACGGCGCCATGCGCGGCGTCAACACCCTGCATCTGCGCAGCGTCCTCCCCCACTGCGACTGGGCGGGTGTACGCACCCTGGTCGACGTGGGAGGCGGTGAGGGGGCCTTTCTCTCCGCCGTGCTGGCACGCTTCCCGGAGATGCGCGGGATCCTGCTCGACCAGCCGCATGTGCTGGAGGGCGCTCCCGATGTGTTGCGGGAGGCGGGGGTGGCGGACCGCTGCGAGACGGTGCCCGGGGACTTCTTCGTGGATATTCCGGCCGGCGCGGACTGCTATCTCCTCAAGACCGTGCTGCCCGGCTGGGACGACCAGCGCGCCTCCACGCTGCTACGACGGGTCCGCGCAGCGATGCGTCCGGACAGCACGCTGGTACTGCTGGAGGCGGTGCTGCTGCCGGGCAACGAGTTCGACCTGGGCAAACTGATCGATCTGCACACGCTGGTGCTGACCGGCGGCCGTCACCGCACCGTGGAGGAACTGGACCGGCTGCTGCGCGGTGCCGGGCTGCGGTTGCAGCGGCGGCGTCCGACCAGCACGCTCACGGTGCTGGAGGCCCGCCCGGCGGATGGCTGAGGGCGGTGGGCCGCTAGGCGCCGGCTCAGGGCAGGGTGTGTCGAGCGAGTGCGCCGCTCAGCAGCTCCAACAGCCGGTCCCGCTCCGGATTCAGGTAGAAGTGTCCGCCGGGAAAGACGGCGACCTCGCAGCCGCCGCGGGTGTACCGGGACCAGGCGGCCGCCTGCTCCCGGCTCACTTCGGTGTCGCGCTCCCCCACACACACGGTCACCGGGCAGCTCAGCGGCGGACCGGGAACGTGCCGGTACGTCTCGGCCAGCCGGTAGTCGCTGCGCAGCGCCGGGAGCACCAGGGAGCGCAGCTCCGGCTGTGCGCTCACCTCATCGCTGGTGCCGCCCAACCGCCGTAGCTCGGCCCAGAGTTCCTCGTCGTCCCCCAGGTGCACGGTGGTGGGCGGCCGGGTGCCGGGCGCGGCCCGCCCGGAGAGCACCAACTGGGCGGGCGCGGGCGTGCCGGGCCGGTCCAGCCGCCGGGCCACCTCGTACGCCAGCAGCGCACCGAGGCTGTGGCCGAAGAGCACCAGCGGCCGACCGGAGAGCAACCGCAGTTCCTCGCACAGCAGATCGGCCATCTTCCCGGCCTCCTCGATGCAGGGCTCCCGCAGCCGGTCCATCCGGCCGGGGTACTGCACCGCGACCAGTTCCACGTCCCAGGGCAGCGCGTCGGCCCAGAGCCGGTAGAAGGACGCGCTGCCTCCCGCGTGTGGCAGGCAGACCAGCCTGACCCGCGGGTGCGGTACGGGGCGGAAGCGGCGCAGCCACAGGCTGTCGGCGAGTCCCATCAGCGAGCGCCCGCTTCCGGAGCGCCGGCCGCCTTCTCCAGCAGGGCGATCTCGTCGGGGCCCAGAGGGCGCGGCCGTTCGGCGCGGATCAGCTCCGGCGGACCGAGCCGTTCGGTGACCTCCTGCCAGAGTCGGCACAGCGCAAGGGCGTACTGGCCGGCGCGCCGGGGATCCTCCCCGGCGCGCACCGCCGCGCGCAACTCGTCCAGCGCGGTACGCACCCCGGCCGGCCACACCGAGTGGAAGATCTCGTGATAGCCGGGTGTGCCGGCGGGCCCGATGATCCGGCCACTGCCCACCGTCAGGTGCGGGTCGGGCTCCTTGCCCACCGCGAAGTGCGGCGCGGCGGACGGGTCCCGGACGTCGTGCGGAAAGTCCGGGCGTGGGCTCCACACAACCGGCCCGTGGGTGGCCACCAGGGTCAGGCTGCCAGCTTCGGTGCCGAGGGTGACACGGTGCAGCAGATGCGCGTAATTGTCCGGGTCGCTGGGGTCCATCTGGTTCTGGATCCGTACCGTCGCCGGGACACCGCCGAGCACCGCGTCCACGCTGCGGAACGGTACCTCCAGCGCGGTCATGCGCCGGACCACGGACGGCAGTTGCGGGTGTTCGGACAGGGCCCAGGAGCGCAACCCGCCCAGCGACCGGCCGACGATGTCGAACAGCGCGTAGGCGACCTGGAAGCCGCAGGCGGCGTCCACGTACAGTACGGGCCGCAATCGCAGCAGTTCCCGTGCGGCGGCCAGGAAGCGGCGCACCGGGGCGAGGTGCGGGTAGAAGGAGTTGAGCCGGTACTGCACGCCGCTGCGATGGGCGTGCCGCAGACAGTCGGCGAGTTCGTCATGGTGCAGGGGATGCTCCTGGAGCACGTGGATCCCTCGGTCCATGAACTCCTTCGCGAGCTGCGCCCCGGGGCCCCCGAGCAGCCCGGAACCGACCACCACGCACGCCGCCTCCACCTCGCCCGGCACGTCCTGGACCCGGGTGTAGAGCGGGACCCCGTAGTGCTCGGCGCAGGCCCGGGACCGGCCGCTGCCGCTCCCGACGACCCCGGCCAGTTCGTACGGGCCGGTGGCGCCACGGAACGCCTCCAGGTAGACCTGCCCGAACTTGGTGCCACAGACCACGACCTTCATCGTCACACCCGGCCTTCCTCGACCTGTTCCGCCGCTACCGGCGGTGCGGTGGCGGTGCTCTCCTCGTCGGCGGACTCCCGTACGGAGATGCCCGGTAGCGCGGCCAGCACTGCGGTGACCGTGTCCGGGTCCAGGACCTCGGCGGCGCGGTGGGGCCCAGTCGGTACCCGCCCGGCCAGGACCTCGACGGCCGCCACCGCGGCCAGGGCTCCGGTCAGCTCGCTCGCGCCAGGAGCCCGCAGGACCAACTCCCGGGAACCCGCGGGTCCTTCACAGCGGAGCAGGAGCAGTTGGTAGGCATCGCGCCCGAAGAGATCGATCTCGGCTGCGGCACTCACCGCGTCCGCGGCGGCGTCCAGCTCACCAGGCCCGGCACCCGGCTGGAGCCTGGCGAGTGCGGCCAGCACCTGTGGGCCGTCGAAGACGCTGTACCAGTCCACAGCCGCCAGTCGTGCCGTGCGGGCCAGCCGCTCGGTCTCACCGCTGAGAAACGGCCGGGCGACCACCCGTCGCGGGAAGTACGGCAGCCGGACATCGCTCAGCGGTTCCAGGGCTCGCTCCACGCGCCGTCCGTCGCGCCAGCCGGCGAGCGGGGCGCCCTCCGCCGAGGCACTCAGACCGGCCACGTAGTCGAGGGCTGCGGAGCGGGTGAAGTGGTCCAGCCCGCCGACGTATCCGGTGAGCCGGGTCCCGGGTGCCGGGGAGGGGCCGAGCAGCTGGCGCGGGAGCAGCCCGGTGAGTCCCGGGGAGAGCCCCGCACCGAAGACCGCGCACCGCCCGGCCATCGCACCGCTGCCGTCCGCGGCGTCCACGAGGTGCACCCCCGCTGCCGCTGCCGCCCGGACAACTGTCTGCTGCAACCGGGTCGCCGGCCCCGCACAGTTGAGGAGCAGCGTGCAACCCTCGGCGAACTCGGCGAGGCTCCGCGGATCGGTGGCGTCCACCGCGCGGCCCTCGGCTCCCTGTCCCGCTACCGCAGCGGCGCGCCGGGCGCGGTCGGCGGTCCTGGCACCGACGCGCAGTCGCAACGGAGCCCGGACAGCGAGGTCCTGGAGCACCGTGGTGGCGGCGGCCCCGACGGCGCCGCCGGCGCCGAGCACCGCTACCAGCGGAGGCCCGGCGGTCATGCGGGCCCCTCTCCCGGGGCCGGCTCCTCGACGACGCGGACGTCGCCGAGGCACAGCGGGCGCCAGGTGTCGGCCGCGACCGCCGGCGTGCCCGGCGGATACAGGAAGGTCAAGTCGCCGGGGTAGAGCGGCGGACGGTACCCCTCGGCGGCCTTCAGCAGCGCGTCCCGGTCGGGGGCCTGGCCGGGCACGGCGCCGTCCGGCGGGCAGGAGCCCAGCACGGTGAGGGTGCCGACCTCTCCGCCCGCCTCGGTGAGCTGGCTCCCGACTGCGACGGCCAGCAGTCCACCCACTCCGTGACCGCGCAGATCCGCTTCCCACACACCCTCGTCCAGCAGCCGTTGTACACACGCGTCGGCGGCCCACTCCAACAGACCGTCCGGCTCCGCGGTGGGCAGCCCGGCCGGGACCAGTGCGAGGACCGGCCGTCCAACGCCCGCGGCGACCTCCGCATGGACCTCTTCCGGGCCCCCGGCTCCGTCGTGCAGCAGCACCAGCGGCATTCCGTCGCACTCCTCGTTCCACCAGTGCGCCTCCCATCGTGGCGCGCTGTCCTCCTGCGCGCCGGACGCGCCGGTGAACCGGTCCGCGAGCCCGGCGACCGTGGGGTGGTCGAGGACCTCGCGCAGCAGCTCGTCGAAGTACCGGCCCTCGATCTGCGGTATCCGTTCCAGGAGCCGTCCGGCGAGCTTCGCTGCGAGCAGCGAATCACCGCCCAGCGTGAAGAAGTTCTGGTCCCGGCCCACGGTGTCGCGGGCCAGCACCTCGCTCCAGACGGCGGCGATCGCCATCTCCAGCTCGCCCTCCGGGGGAGCTCCGCCAGCGGTCCCGGCGTCCTCCTGCGGGAGGACGGCACGCGCGATCAGCCGGTTGCGGTCGACCTTGCCGTTGGCGGTCAGCGGCAGATGGTCGCTGATCTCGACCGTGGCGGGAAGCATGTAGCGGGGCAGCAGGCCGGCCGCGTCGTCCAGCAGCCGCCGAGGATCGATCGGGGCCCGGTCGGTCTTGAAGCGTGCGGTGAACACGTGCATGCCGAGTTCCCCGAGGAAGACATCGCCCTCCTCGGGCAGCACCTGGATGTCGCTACCGCCGGCCTCGGTGAGCTTCCGCCGCCACTGTCCGGGAGTCAGGAACACCTGGTCGTGTCCGGCGCGCAGGTCGGTGAAGTCCGCGCCGTCCGGTCCGGTGCGGATCATCAGCTCCAGCGAGGTCATCATCTGGTAGTGGTCGCGACCCATCTCCAGCAGCGTCAACAGGCCGCCGGGCGCGAGAAGTTCGCGGAGGGAGTCAAGGACCCGGCCGATGTCCCGGGTGGCGTGCAGCACGTCCCCGGCGACGACCAGGTCGAAGGAGTTGGGATCGAGTCCCTGGGGACGGAAGTCGGCGTCCAGGTCGTAGACGCGGCAGCGCAGCCGCGGGTTGCCGGGGAACCGCTCCCGCACGGCGTCCAGGAAGAACGGCGAGAGATCGGTGCAGAGATAGTCGTAGTCCGCACCGGCACTCTCCAGCGCCTCCAGCACGGCAGCGGTGGTGCCGCCCCCGCCGGCGCCGACCTCCAGCACCCGCACCGGCCCGCGCGCGACGGCGGCGGCTTCACCCACCAGCCGTGCGGCCACGGTGTGGGCCCAGCGGTTGAACAGTGCCTTCTCGTACAGCTGCGCGGACACATCGAGCCGGCCCTCGGGGAAGAGCAACCGCACCGGGTCGCCCTCGGCACCGAGGAGTTCGGGCAGTCTGTCGGCGCAGGCGCGGAAGTAGTCCAGCAGCGCCGGGTCCTCGCCCAGCGCCTCGGCCTCCTGTGCGAGCAGCCGCCAATCGCCGTCCACCCGGGAGAGACCGGTACCGTGCCGGTCCGTGACCGGACGGCGATGACGGCCGGTGTCCGGGTCCCGCTCCAGCAGTCCCTCCCGGACGAGGGCGTCCAGCCAGCGCCGGAGCAGCCGCCGCCGTTCGGTGGGGGCACCGGTACGGGTGTACACCTCGTCCAGGGAGTGAGCGGCGCCAGGGGTAGTGAACAATCCGCGGCCACACAGGGTGCCGAGCATGGCGGACAGGGCGGCCCGGTCCAGCCGCTCGGTGTAACGCAGATACCGCTCGCGGTCCACCTGGGTCAGCAGCGCGTCCCCGACGCGGAGTGCGGCCCGCACGGCGTTACCGGTCTGTGCGGGGTCCTCATGGGCGGGTACCCGCGCCGGCTCGACGAAGGCGGCCAGCCGCCGCTCCAGGGGGTGTTCCCCGACGGCGACCACGGCCGCGGTGCCCACTCCGTCGGCGGCCTGGAGAGCGGACTCGACCTCGGCGAGTTCGATGCGATGACCGCGGATCTTGACCTGCGCGTCCTCCCGGCCGAGGAACTCGATGTCGCCGCCGGGCAGATGGCGTCCCAGGTCCCCGGTGCGGTAAAGCCGTTCCCCGGTGCGGGGATGCCGGACGAAGCGCTCGGCGGTCCGCTCGGCGTCGCCGAGGTAGCCCTCGGCGAGCCCGGTTCCGCCGATGTACAGCTCCCCGGTCGCCCAGTCCGGACAGTCGCGCATCCGCTGGTCGAGCACGTAGAACCGCTGGTTGGACAGCGGACGGCCGTAGGGAATGCTTGTCCAGTGCGCGGGCACCTCACCCACCGGATGACAGATCGACCAGATCGACGCCTCGGTGGCACCGCCGAGCGAGACGACCTCGATCCCGGGTACCGCGCCGCGGATCGCGTCCGGGAGGGGCACCGGGATCCAGTCGCCGGAGAGCAGCGCGAGCCGCAGCCGCCCGGCGCCGCCCGCGGTGGGGGTGGCGAGGTAGTCGTGGAGCATCTGCATCTGCGCGGGCACGGAGTTCCAGACGGTGACGCCGTGCTCCTCGGCGAGGGCCGCCCAGTGCGAGGGGTCACCGCGCCGGTCGGCATCGGGCAGAACCAGCGCTCCGCCGACCGCCAGCGGACCGAAGATGTCCCAGACCGACAGATCGAAGCCGAGCGCCGCGAGGCCCAGCACCCGGTCCTCCTGACCCACGCAGAAGCGGCGGTTGATCTCCGCGACGGTGTTGACCGCGCCCCGGTGGCTGATCATGACGCCCTTCGGGGAGCCGGTCGATCCGGAGGTGTAGATGGTGTACGCCAGGTCGTCCGGGCCGCCGCACGGGGCGGGCTCCGGGACCTCCGGTCCAGCGGGTGGGTCCACCGTGAGCGGCTCGACGCCCTCCGGCCACTCCGCCCCGGTCAGGTGATGGTCCTGGGTCAGCACGAGGCGGATTCCCGCGCCGCGGAGCATGGCGTCGCGGCGGGCGGCGGGCTGATGGGTGTCGACGGGGAGATAGGCGGCGCCGGTCAGCAGCACGGCGAGCACGCCGACCACCTGTTCCCAGCCCTTGTCCATCACCACGGCGACGTGGCTGCCGGGCCTGGCTCCGCGATGGGCGAGCCGGCGGGCGGTACGGGTGGCGGCGCCGAGGAGTTCACCGTAGGTGAGGGTGATATCGGTCGTAATGACAGCCGGACGCCCGGGGGTGCGCTGCGCCTGCCGCACCACCGGTTCGTGCAGCAGCATGCCGGCCTCGTCGGCCGCGGTGTCGTTGTACGCGGCGCGCCGCTCGCGCTGCGCGGCCGGGAGCGGCACAGGGTCGTCGTCCTCCCATACGGTGTCGTCGGTGGCGAGGCGGCGCAGCAGCGCCTCATAGGCGCGGAACATCTCCTCGGCCACACCGTCGGGCAACACCCCTTCGCGCACGTCCCAGTTGGTGGCGAGGCCACCGCCGCGTTCGGCGTTCTGGCAGTCGATCCACACCTGCGGGGTCTGGCTGATCCCCTCCCCCAGCTCGACATCCACGCCCGCGCGTCGAGGTGTCGCGTCACCGAGGCCTATGGCGCTGGTGAAGACGACCGGCATCAGCGCGGCGTCGGCGCCGTGCCGTCGGGAGATCTCCCGGATCACCTCCACACCGGTGCACAGCTGGTGATCGAGATCCTGCCAGAGCCGCTCCTGGAGCTGCCCGGCGCGGACGGCGAAGCTGCCCGCACCGCCGCGCACCTCCAGCAGGCTCACCGAGGTGAAGTCGCCCACCAGGCGTGGGAGGTCCGGGTGGGTGGCGGGACGATTGAGCAGCGTGAGGTTGAGGCAGAAGTCCGGACGCCTGCTCCACCGCGCCAGCACCTCGGCGTACGCGGCGAGCACGGCGCCGGAGAGGGTGAGCCCGTTGGCCGCGGCGCGGCGGCGCAGCCCGGCCCACTCCTCGATGCCGAGCACGGCCTGATGGCGGCGGAACCGCGGCCGGGCCGTCTCCTGCCGTGGGGCGAGCGGCAGTTCGGGGGCGGGAGGCAGCGTGTCGATGCGGTCGTACCAGTATCCGCGGTCCGTCTCGTATCGACTGCTGTCCCGCTGCACTCGCGCCGCGAGCAGATGGTCACGGAACTGGGTGCCATGCTCCGGGAGTTCCCGCGCGGGATCCTCATAGAGCGTGTGCAGCTCGTCGAGGAGTACGTGGAGGCTGACGAAGTCGCAGATCAAGAAGTCGATGGAGAGGTGCAGCACGGCCCGGTCGGGGAGCCTGGTGATGTGCAGGTCGAACAGCGGCCATTCCTCGGGCCGGTAGAGGCGGTGGTCCATCTCGGCGCGGACGTCACGCAGCGCCCGTTCGGCCTCCTGCGCGGGCGCGACGGACGCATCGGTCTCCGCGATCCGGAAGTCGGGCACCTCGCGCAGTACCTGCTGGGAGCCACCGGGGTCGAGCACGGCGCGCAGCATGTCGTGGCGTCGGATCAAGCGGTTCCAGGCGGCCTCCATCCGAGCGGTGTCCAGCTCGGCGTGGACGATCTCGCCGTAGCCGTGACAGCCCACGCCGCCGTACTCGTACGCCGCGCCCCGGCCCAGCAGATAGGCGGCCTGCACGTCGGTGAGCGGAAAGGGGGCGTACCGGTGGGCGGGATCCGGCCGCACCGCTGCCGGCTCCGGCGGCCGCTCCAGGGCCCGCAGCAGGGTCTCCTTATGGGTACGCAGCAGGGTGAGGCGTTCCTCGGTCATCACTCCCTGCGGGGCCCTGTAGCGCAGCCCGCCGTCCTTCGCCCACAGCTGTACGCCCAGCCGTTCGAACTCGGCAATGAGCACGTCCGGTTCGGTCGCTCGATCCACACTCACAGCACACCCTCCTCCATGTCCTGAGCCTCACCCATGGGCCTACCGGAGCGCGCGCAGTCCGGGCGTTCCGCGACGATTTGCGCCTGTTCGGCGACGGTGGAGGCGGTGAGCAGTTGCCGTAGGGACAGCCGGACCGCGAAGCGCTCCTCCAGCGCCGCAAGCAGCCGGGTGGCGAGCAGACTGTCGCCACCCACCGACAGGAAGCGTTCCGAACGCCCGACGCTCTCGCGCTCCAGCAGCGCGGCCCAGAGACCGGCGATCTCCTGCTCCAGCGGGCCGCTCGGCTGCTCGTCGCCGCCGGCCGGATCGGTGCGGCCGGCAACGCGAACCACCGCCGCGCGATCCACCTTCCCGTTGGCCGACAGCGGCAGCTCCGCGAGCGGCATCAGGCGGTCGGGGATCATGTGGGCGGGGATCCGGTCCGCGAGGTGGTCGCGCAGCTCCGTCTCCGCGGGCGGTTCGCCGGCGTGGGGGACGAAGGCCGCCAGTAACCGGCGGCCTCCGTCCGCCGCGGCCACCGCTACCCGCACCTGCGGGTGGCTGCCCAACGCGGCCTCGATCTCGCCGAGTTCGATCCGGTGGCCGCGGATCTTGACCTGCTGGTCCGCCCGGCCGATGAACTCCAGGGTGCCGTCCGGCCAGTAGCGGCCCAGGTCACCGGTGCGGTACCAGCGCCTGCCGTCATGGGTCACGAAGCGGTCCGCGGTACGCCGCGGGTCGCCGCGGTAGCCGGCCGCCACGCCCGCGCCGCCGATCCACAGTTCACCGGTCACCCACTCCGGGCAGTCCCGTCCGCTCTCGTCCACCACCCGGTACCTCTGATTGCGCAGCGGACGCCCGTACGGCAGTGCCGTCCACCCGGACGGCACCAGGCCGTCGTCCGGGGCCTCGTAGGCGTTGGACCAGATCGCGGCCTCTGTGGCGCCGCCCAGTGCGACCAGCCGGCAGCGTCCCCGCCCGGCGTCGGCGAGCCGGGCCGGGAGCTCGGCGGGGACCCAGTCCCCGGAGACCAGGGCGAGCCGCAGCGACCCGGGCAGCGGGCGGTGCCCGGCCGCGGTCAGAAGCATGTCGAGGAGCGCGGGGACGCTGTTCCACAGCGTGACGCCATGGCGTTCGACCAACCGGAACCAGGCGGCGGCGTCGCGCCGTTCGTCCTCGTCGGGAAGGACGAGGGCGCCCCCCGCCCCGAGCAGCCCGAAGATGTCGTACACGGAGAGGTCGAAGTCGAGCGCGGAGACGGCCAGCACCCGGTCGTCCGGGCCCACGCCGTACCGGGAGCCGATGTCCTCGACGGTGTTCACGGCGGCCCGGTGCGTGATCTCGACGCCCTTGGGCTCCCCGGTGGAACCGGAGGTGTAGATCACGTACGCGAGAGTGCCGTCGTCCGGTGTGCAGGGCTCGGCCCGGGGCGTCGCCGCCAGTGCCTCGGCCAGGGTGATGATCTCTTCCCCGGCCTGACCTGCCTCGTGCAGGCCGTCGGTGAGCAGCAGCCGCGCGCCGGCGCTCTCGCGCACCCGGGCGGCCCGCAACGGGGGCTGGTCGACCCCCACCGGAACATAGGTGCAGCCCGCCGCCAGCACCCCCAGCACGGCGGCGATCTGGTCCGGCCCCTTGGGCAGGGTGACGGCGACGGTGCTCCCCGGTGAGGCGCCGCGGGTGTGCAGTGCGGATGCCACCCGCAGTGCCCGGTCGGCGAGTTGGCCGTAGCACATGGTGCCGTCCTCACCCCAGCACAGGGCCGTACGGTCCGGCTCGGCGGCGGCCCGGGCGAAGAACGGGGCGTGCAGAGTGGCGCCGCTCAGCTCGGATCCGGTGGCGTTCACCGCATCGCGTCGCCGTCGCTGCGCCGCGGGGAGCAGTTCGGGTACAGGGGTGTCCCAGTCGGTGTCCTCGGCACTCAGCCAATCGAGCAACCGCAGTTGCGCGTCGCACAGCGCGTCCAGCACTCCTGGGCGGAACAGCTCCTCCGCCGCGTCCCAGTGGAGGAACAGTGCACCCTCGTGCTCGGAGACCTGGTGGTCCAGCAGTACCTGCGGGGTGCGGGACAGCCCATAGGTACGGCGACCGAACGGCATCCGGTGGTCGATCCGGGAGTCCGCCACCCCGAGCGTGCTGGTGAAGACCACCGGCACTGTGGCCTGCGCCTCGCCGCCGCGGCGCGCGACCTCTCGCAGCACCTCGACAGCGGAAATCTCGCGGTGCTCCAGCGCTGACCACAACCTGCGCTGATAGGTGCGCGCGGACTCCTCCCAGCTGCCGGCGCGGGTGTGGTCCACGAGCAGCAGGGAGGTGAAGTCGCCCAGCACCCGGTCGATGTCGGGGTGCACCTCCGCGCGATCGAAGAGCGTGAGCACCATGCTGAGCCTGCTCTGACCGCTCCAGGCCGACAGCGCCTCGGCGTACGCGCAGCCCAGGACCGCGGACGGGGTGAGCTGGTGCTCCCGGGCGCGGCGCACCAACCGTGCCCAGCGCTCTGCGGGCAGCCGATGCTCGCGTCGTACGAAGCGGACGCTCTGGACACAGGCGGGGTCGGTGCCCAGGGGCAGCTGCGGTGCCGGCGGCAGCTCGGGCACGCGGCTGTGCCAGTAGCGCCGTGCCTCCTCCAACCGCCGCGGGTCGGGGTGTACTCCCAGTACGTAGTCCCGGAAGGAGAGCCGTACCGGCGGGAGTTCGGCCTCCGAGTCGCGGTAGAGGGCGCCCAGCTCCTCGAAGACGGTCATGATGCTGAGGGCGTCGAAGACCAGATAGTCCAGGGTGAGGCCGATCCTGGTTCGGCCCTCGCCGTAGCTCACGGCGCGCAGGTCGAAGAGCGGCCAGCGGGAACTGTCGAGAACCAGGTGCGACATCTCCTCCCGCAGTGCCTTGAGTGCGGTCTCCTGATGCGCCGGTTCCGGTGTGGCGACGGAGATCCGGAACGGCGGTACGTCGGGCAGGATGCGCTGCCGGCCGTCCACGTCAAAGAGGGCGCGGAGCATCTCGTGGCGGGCGATGAGCCGGTTGAACGCCCGCTCCAGCCGGTCGAGGTCCACCGCGTCGCCGTCGAACTCCGTGTACCAGGTGGTGCCGGTGCCACCGAGCGCGAAGTCCCCGGTTCGGCCCAGCCAGTAGGCGAGCTGCACCTCGGTCGCGGGGAACGGCTCATAGCGGTGGTCCGGGTCCGGACTCACCTCCGTCGGACGCGCTGCGGTGTCGTCCGGACGTCCGTCGCCCAGCCGGGCGGCGAAGTCGGCGAGCACCGGCGCGTCGAAGAGCAGCCGCAGCCCCGCGCCCGGCATCCCCACACTGCGGAGTCCGGCCACCATCCGGGTGGCGAGCAGGCTGTCTCCGCCGAGCAGGAAGAAGTCGTCCTCGCGGTGCACCCGATCCACCCCGAGGAGAGCGCGCCAGACATCGGCGACCGCCTCCTCGACGGGGCCGCGGGGCAGTGTGCCCGGCTTCTGCCGGGGCGTGCCGGCCGCCGCGGCCTCCTGCACCGCACGCCGGTCGATCTTGCCGTTGGCGGAGAGCGGCAGCGCGTCCAGCACGGTCACGGTCGCCGGCACCATGGCCGGCGGCAGCAAGTCGGCGGCGTGGTCCCGGAGTTCCTGCGGGTCGAGCCCGGGGCCGGCGACGACGGCGGCCAGCCGGCGGTGGGTACCTTCCCCGGTGGTGGTGACCGCGGCGGCGCGCACCCGCGGGTGCGCGGCCAGGGCGCTCTCCACCTCCCCCGGTTCGATCCGATGGCCGCGGACCTTGAGCTGCTGATCGGTGCGGCCGAGGAACTCCACGGTGCCGTCCGGCCGGTAGCGGGCCAGGTCGCCGGTGCGGTACCAGCGTTCTCCCTGGTACTGGACGAAGCGTTCGGCGGTGCGTACCGGGTCGCCCCGGTACTCCAGCGCCACCGAGTCGCCGCCGATCCACAGCTCCCCCGGCACGTGGTCGGGCCGGTCCCGGCCCTGTTCGTCGGTGACCCGCATCCGTTGGTTGCGCAGCGGCACTCCGTACGGCACCGAGGACCAGTCGGGCGAGGGGTGGGTGGCCTCCTGGAGGGTGGAGTGGATGGCGGTCTCAGTGGTGCCGCCGAGGCCGAACAGCCGACCGTCCGGGCAGCACCGGGACATGCGGGGGCCCAGCTCGGGTGCCACCCGGTCGCCGCCGAGGAGAGCGACACGCAGCGGCAGGGTCCCGCCGTCCACCTCGGTGGCGGTGAGCAGCATGTCCATCAGCACAGGCACGGACTGCCAGACCGTGACCCGGTGCCGCCGTACCAGCCGCACCCATTCCTCGGCGTCGCGGGCGCTCTCCCGGCCGGGCAGGACGAGCGCACCGCCGGTGGAGAGCGGGGCGAAGAGATCGAAGACCGAGAGGTCGAAGTCGAGCGCGGACACTCCCAGGACCCGGTCGTCCTGGCCCAGCGCGAATCGCCCCGTCAGATCGTCGAGAGTGTTGACCGCGGCGCGGTGCGGGACGACAACTCCCTTGGGCTCTCCGGTGGAGCCGGAGGTGTGCAGCACATAAGCGGGCGACTCCGGCCAGGGGAGGACGGGGGCTTCCAGTGGCGCGGAGGCGCATGCCGACTCCAGGGTGAGCAATGCTGTGCCGTCGTCCAGGGCCGCCGCCACGCTCTCGGCGAGCACCAGGCGCACCCCCGCCGAGCGGTGGATCCGGGCGCGCCGCCGCTCCGGTTGCTCGGGTCCGACCGGCACATATACGCCGCCCGCGGCGAGCACCCCGAGCACGGCCTCGGCCTGCTCCGGCCCCTTGGGAACGCTGATCGCCACGGGCTCGCCGGGCCGGACACCTCGGTCCCGCAGGGCCGCCGCGATACGCAGCGAGCGGTCGGCTAGTTCGCCGTAGCCGAGCGCGCCGTCCTCGCCCCAGCACAGGGCCGTCGCCTCCGGGTGTTCGGCGGCGCGCGCGAAGAACCGTTCGTGGAGGGTACGGGGTTCGCTCGGGCCGTCCGTGGCGTTGGCCGCGGACCGCGTCCTCTCCTGCTCCTCGGGGAGCGGCACGCCGGTCAGCGCCCGCCAGTCGGCATCCGGCGCGAGCAGCCGCTCCAGGAGCCCGCGGTAGGCGTCGAACATGGCGTCCAGCACTCCCTCGGCGAGCAGCCCGTCCACCGCGTCCCAGTTGACGAAGATCCCGCCCTCCCGCTCGGTGACCTGGTGGTCGAGCCAGACCTGCGGGGTCTGCGAAATGGTCCAGACGGGCTGGCCGAACACCTCGCGGGTGGCGGGGCCGAAGAGTTCTCCGAGACTGAGTGCGCTGGTGAACACCGTCGGCGCCCCGGCCTGCCGGTCGGGATCCCGTCGGGCCAGGTCGCGCAGCACCTCCAGCCCGGAGTAGGAGGCATGTGCCGCGCAGCGGCGGAACTCCTCCTGCAGCCGTACCGCGTGCTCCGCGAAGGGTTTCTCGTCGCCTACGTCGACCGGCAGCAGCACCAGGCTGGTGAAGTCCCCGGCGATCCGGTCGACGTCCGCGTGGAGCGGCTCGCGGTCGTAGAGCGGGAGGTTGAGCAGGAAGCGCGGGCGGGCGCTCCAGGCACCGAGCACCTCCGCGTACGCGGCAGCGAAGACCATGGCGAGGGTCAGGCCGTGCTCGCGGGCGCGGTCGGCGAGCAGGTCCCACTGCTCTTGATCGAGCCGGAGGTGCCGGCGGGTGACGCGCGTCGCGGTGAGCTCTCCTGGGTCCGCGGCCAGCGGCAGCTCGGCGGGCCCGGGAAGCTCCGACAGCCGCTCCTGCCAGTAGGCGCGATCGCGCGCGTAGGTGTCGCGGTCCGCGCCGCGGGCCCGCCGCTGTGCGGCGAGGTACTGCCGGAAGGTGTACGCGGCCGGGGCGGGGACGTCTTCCGGGTCCTGGTAGCAGGCGGTGAGGTCGGCGAGCAGGACCCGGAAGCTCTGTGCGTCGGCGACGAGCATGTCGATGCTGACATGGGTACGGGTGACGCCGTCCGGCAGCAGGCTGAGCTGGATGTCGAAGACCTGTCCGGCGGCCACGTCCAATTTCCGGTGGGCGAGTTCCTCGCGAAGCTCGGCCAGCCGCCGCTCCCGCCCGTCGGTCCCGGTGCCGCGCAGATCGTGCACGGTGAGACCCGGCCAGTTGCCCTCGGTGATCTGCTGGGTCCCGTCGTCGGAGAACCGGGCGCGCAACATGGGGTGCCGGGCCATCAACATCCGTACCGCCCGCTCCAGACGGTCCGGGTCCACGCCGTGCCCGTCGAACTCGTTGTAGAAGTGCGCGCCGACGCCGCCCAGCGGACGCCCCTCACCACGGCCGATCCAGTACGCATGCTGCATGGGCGCGAGCGAGAAGGGGCCGGAGGCGTCGGGGTCCTCGTCCGGTGACTGCTGCTCGGTGGCGGGACCGGTCTCCTGGCGGGCGAGCCGCTCCCACCAGGCGTTGAGGGTCGGCCGCTCCACCAGATCGGCGAAGGCAAGCCGCACGCCCTCGTGCCGCAATCGCGCGGCGAGCCGCATCAGTCGTACGGAGTCGAGTCCACGGCGGACCAGGTCCTCGTCCGGGCGCAACGAGGCGGCCGGCTCCCCGAGGGCCTCGGCCACCGTGTTCCGCAACGCCTCGCGGTCCATTCCCATTGCGCACCCTCACCTTCGCCTGTGACGACACCGGCCGGACGGCTGTACGTACGACACAACGCCATCCGGACGGTGCGTCACAAGCGAGCTCTCGGGCCGCGCATAAGCCCTGTGCAATGCGAATACCCAGGGAATTCCGAGGTGCCGGAATTCAGCGGTGGAGTGCTGTACGGAGCGCCTGGATCTGTTCCGAGAGCGCGCGTTTCGACACCGCGGCGCGCGGCACTGTGGTGTCGAAACCGTGGAAGGAGCCGGGGAAATGATGGATTTCCACGGCATTCCCCGCCTCCACCAGCCTTCTGCCGTAGTCCAAACCGCCGTCCCGGAAAGCGTCGACCTGCGCGGTCAGCAGATAGGCGGGCGGCAGACCGGTGAGGTCGGCCGTGCGATTGGGCACGGCGTACAGCGGTGGTGCTCCGTGGGCGGGGCCGAGGTACTGCCGCCACATGGCAGCGGTGGACCGTGCCCCGTAGCGACGCACCGACGGCCGGTCCGGCACGTCGTCCACCACCGGAAAGACCAGCTGCTGGTAGGCGAGCGCCGGCCCGCCGCGGTCCCGTACCCGCTGCGCCAGCCCGGCCGCGAGCCCCGCGCCCGAGCTGGTCCCGGCCACGGCGATCCGTGCCGGGTCCACGTCCGGCTCGCCGCCACGGCCGGCCAGCCACGCAAGGACGGCGGCGCAGTCCCGCAGAGCTGCCGGGAAGGGGTGCTCGGGTGCGAGCCGGTAATCGACGCTGACCGCCAGACAGCCGGCGTCACGGGCCAGCAGCAGCGCCTTGTAGTGCTCGGCCTCCAGGCTGCCCACCACGAAACCACCGCCGTGCAGCAGCAGCACCGCCGGAAGGCCCCCGTCCGGGACTTCGGCGGGACGGTAGACACTCACCCGTACCGGCGGAGCACCGGGCGGACCCGGTACGTGCTCCTCCCGGATCACGACGCCGTCCGCCGTACGGGGCCAGCGCCGGGCAACCAGCGCCATGGCCTTTGCGATCGTCTCCCGTGCCGCGGCCGGATCAAGGACATCGACGGCCGGCAACATCCGCGCCGCGAGGGAGAGTTCCGGGTCCAGCCACTCCGGCGCGGACGCGTCGGCCTCGGGCGGCACTACGCCGTCACCACGTCCGGACGGCGCTCCCTGCTCCGGACGAGCGCCGCCTCCAGCCTCGGCAGCGCCGGATTGTCCGTCATCCAGAGCCGGCCCGAGAAGAGGTCGATGAACCCGTCCTCCTCCTCGCGGATGAGCATCCCGAAGGTGAAGGTGCTCTCCCAGAATCCGTCCAACATCGTCTGGGCAACCTCGGTGCCGCGCCGCGACCACTCCTCGAACGCCGCGAACGGCCGCCGGGTGTCGGTGATCTCCCCGCTGAACAGCAGCGCGATGTCCTGCGCGACCCGCCGGGACTCGGCCACGGTGATGTTCAGTCCGTAGCTGAAGAGCGGGTCGACGAAGCGGTGCGCGTCCCCGATGCAGACCCAGCCGGGGCCGGAGAAGCGCTCGGTGGTGTAGCTGTAGTTCGTCGTGACGTGCACGTCCTCCACCATCGTCACGTCCTCGGTGCGGCGGGCAAGTTCGCTGTTGAACTCACGCAGCTCCCGGCGGACGAACTCGGTCGGGGACTCGTCGTGTCCGTGGAAGTAGTCGGTGGGGATCACGAAGCCGATGCTGGTGGTCTCCGAGTCGAGCGGGATGAACCAGCACCACTGGTACTTCTCGCGGAAGAACGTCAGTGTATTGCCCCAGGCCGGACCCTCGTCCCGTACGGCGCCGGTGAAATGGGAGTACACCGCCATCTGCCGGGCGTAGGCACCGCTGCGTTTGGGGCCGGCCAGCCCGGCGTTGGCGAGGAAGGTCTTCTGCCCGGAGGCGTCCACCAGCACATCACTGCGGATCTCCCGGACCTCACCGCTGTCCAGGCGGACCCGTACGCCCACCACGCGGTCGCCGTCCATCAGTGGTTCGCTGGCACGGCCCTTGACCACCTCGGCACCGGCCTCGCGGGCCCGCTCCAGCATCATGGTGTCGAAGTCCGCGCGCCGCACCTGCCAGCTGGTGCTGTCGTACAACCCGTGTTCTCCTCGGCCCTTGATGGGGACGAAGAACTGGTGGCGGGCGTGCGGACCGAACACCGTGATGCCGTACTTGACCGGCGGGCGGAGCGCGGCCACCCGCTCTTCCAGGCCCATCTCACGCAGCAGATCCCCACTGTCTCCGGTCAGGGATTCGCCGATGTGGAAGCGGGGGAAGGTCTCGCGTTCCACGACGACGGAGCGGATGCTGCGCTGGGCGAGGTGGATGGCACAGGCCGAGCCGCCCGGCCCGCCTCCAACGATCGCCACCTGGGTCTCCATGGACTCTCCTCTCCCGACCGCGCCTCGGGCGGCCGGTTCATGTGCGGTCGTACGCCGGCCGCCCGGCGGGCGGCCGACCGGATGGCTCGTCCTCCGATGTCCTCTCGGGTTCGGGCCGGGGCCGGGGGATCATCACCGCGCAGACCGCGGCGGCGACGAAGAGCAGGGCGGCCACGACGAACGTCAGGTCGTATCCGGCAACGGTCGCCGTGGCCTGGTCGTGGCCCGCCTGAAGCTGGTCCCGGGTGTGGCTGGATGCGACGGTGGCCAGCGCCGCCAACCCGACCGCGCCGCCCACCTGCCTGCTGGTGTTGAGCAGCCCTGAGGCGAGTCCCGCCTCCTCCGGGGCGACCCCGCTGGTCGCAGCCACTGTCATGGAGACCATGCAGATCCCCAGACCGATACTGACCAGCATGGAGGGCCCGAGCAGGGTGCCCAGGAAGGTGCCTCCGACCCCGGCCTGTCCGAACCACAACGAGCCCGCCGCGGCCACCGGTAGCCCGGCCAGCAGTAGGAGGCGCGGGCCGGTACGCGGCAGCAGCTTTGAGGCGATGACTGTCCCGGCGAAGATGCCGAAGCTGAAGGGCAGGAAGGACAGCCCGGTCTTCAACGGGCTCCAGCTCAAGGTCCGTTGGAGGTACAGCGAGACGAAGTAGAAGCAGACGATCATCGTGGCGCCCAGCAGCAGGCCGACCAGATTGCCGCCCGCCACGCTGCGCGAACGCAGCACACCGAACCGCACCACCGGCTGCGCCGTACGCAGCTCGACGAGCACGAAACTCACCAACAGCAGCGCCGCAACGGCCAGCGACACCAGCGTCTGCGTCGAGGCCCAGCCATGCGTGTCGCTACCGGTCACGCCGTAGGTGAGGGCCAGCAGCCCGAGCGTGCCGAGGACCGCTCCGGGCAGGTCGAGCGAAACCCGCGCCGCGCCGCGCCGCGGGACAGCGGAGCCCGCGCACAGAACCGCCACCGCGACGGCCATCGGCACGTTGATCAGCAGCACCCAGCGCCATCCGACGAGGTCCGTGAGCACTCCGCCCAGAAGTACCCCGACCGCGCCGCCGATCCCGGCCACCGCGCTCCAGGCGCCGAGCGCCTTGGTGCGCTGTTTGCCCTCGGCGAAGGTGACGTTGATGACGGAGAGCGTGGAGGGCGAAAGCAGCGCCGCTCCCAGCCCCTGCACTCCACGCGCCCCGATCAACTGCGCCTCGCCCTGCGCCAGTCCGCCGACCAGGCTGGCCACCCCGAAAAGTGTCAGCCCGCCCAACAGCACTCGGTACTGCCCCAGCAGATCACCGGCCCGACCACCCAGCAGCAGAAAGCCGCCGAACGCCAGCGTGTAGGCGGTCACCACCCACTGCAGTGGCACCATCCCGAGATGGAGGCTCTTCTGTACGGACGGCAGGGCGACATTCACGATCGTCAAATCGAGAACCACCATGAACTGAGCTGCACAGGCCACCGCGAGGACTCGCCCCTTGCCGTCTTCCCTACGTGGAATTTCCGCTTTCCCGGCCACTGCTCACACCTCCTGGACGTCTGCCATACCGTCATCTGTATACGCGTATACTGAACGCCACGCAATGGCTACCCGATACCCGGAGCCACGAGCCCGAGAAGCGCCAACTTCCCCCTCACGTATGGCGTGAACAGCCCGATGCGGCGCAGCGCGGAGAGCACCGCGGTGAACAGGGTGCGGCGGTAGGAGACCATCAATGGATCGACCGCGGCGTGGGCGGTGCCCTCCGCGCGGTCCACCTCCATGCGCTCCCACACCTCCCCCAGGAGGAAGCGCCGATGCATCAGCTCCGCGGCCTGGACGACGAGTTCCTCGCGCTCTCCGCGCTCGGGCGTGGTCAGTCCGGCGTAGAGCCCCTCCAACGACAGCACTCCGAACGAAACATGGCGTGCCTCGTCCCGCGCCACCAGCCGGGTGATCTGCTGGATGAGCGGGTCGTGGAAGGTCTCGCCGCCGAGGCGGAAGGCGGCCATTGCCAGCGCCTCGACCATGATCTGCATGCCGAGTGCCGTGACGTCCCAGCGACCGTCGGCGAGCACGTCGGTGAGCAGCGACCGCAGTGGCGGAGAGACCGGGTACGGCTCGGGGACGTGCTCGTGCAGATACCGGGCGAAGACCTCCACGTGCCGCGCCTCGTCCGCCGCCTGGCTGGCGGCGCAGAACTTGCCGTCCAGGTCCGGGAGTTCTCCAGCCAGCCGCCCGGCCACGGCCAACGCGGCCTGTTCGCCGTGCAGGAACTGGCTGACCATCCAGGACTGCAGCTCCCAACGGAAGGTGTCCCAGGCCCTGGGACCGCGCCGGGCCAGCGGGGAAGCCCGGAAGGAGGCCCAGCCAGCCGCGGAGTCCCGGTTCAGCGCTCGGCCGAACGTCACAGGCAGGGACCAGTCCACATCGGTGGCGGCGTTCCACTGACCGGCCTTGGCCCGTTCGTAGAGCGTCGCCAGACGCCCGTCAGCGGGACGGTAGTCCCAGGTCAGCACGGACTCCACCGAGGCTCCGACGGTCATCGGTTCCATCAGGGCGCCACCTGCGACACCAGCACCTTGCGGTCCACCTTCCCCACCGGTGTGTAGGGCAGAGCCTCGCGGAACTCGTAGCGGTCCGGGAGCTTGTACCTGGCCAGGCCCAGGTCGGTCAGATACTCCGTCAGCTCCTCACCGGTGGCCTCCCCGGTCATGACCAGGAAAGCGCAGGTCCGCTCCCCCAGCGCGCTGTCCGGCAGCCCGACGACGGCCACGTTGTCGACCGCAGGGTGAGCGCGCAGCAACTGCTCCAGCTCGTGCACCGGCACCTTCTCGCCGCCGCGGTTGACCACCTCCTTGATCCGCCCGGTCACCACGAGACGGCCCTCCGGGTCCCGCCGCACCAGATCACCGGTGCGCAGGAATCCGTCGTGGGTGAACGAGTGCGAACCGTCTCCCCGCGCCGGGTCGCCGTAGTAGCCGCGCAGCGTGTACGGCCCGCGCACCAGGAGTTCGCCGCTCTCCCCCTCGGGCACCGGCCGCTCCCGCTCGTCCACGATCTGCAGTTCGTCGTCCGCCGAAAGCGGAAGCCCCTGGGTGCGGGCCGCCGCCTCCACCGCCTCCCCGGGCCGGGTGAAGCAGAGCAGCCCCTCAGCCATACCGAACCAGTGTGTGATGCCCAACCCCAGTTCCCTGTGAGCCCGTACGGCCAGCGCGGGGTCGAGCGGAGCCCCGCCGATCTCCACGGTGAGCCGGGACAGATCGGGCTCCAGCAACCGGGCCGCTTCCAGCCAGAGTTCGAGCACGGCAGGCATGACGGTGGTGAGGGTCACCCCTTCCGCGGCGACCAGGTCGAACACCTCGTCCGGCGCGGGCGAGCCGGCCAGCACGGCGGTTCCGCCTGCGTACAGCGCGCCCAGCACCCCGGGGCAGCCGAGCGCGGCGTTGTGCGCGGCGGGCAGCGCGGCCAGGTAGACCGAATCCTGTGTGAACCCCATCTCGGTTGCCGTGGTGCGGAGTTGGTACGCGTAGTCGTCGTGTGTGCGCGGGATGAGCTTGGGCACCCCGGTGGTTCCGCCGGAGAGCAGGCAGAAGGCCACGTCCGCGCTCGACGGGCGGGGGTGCAGGGCGGGTTCGGCGGTGAGTGCGTCCAGACCCGTGTGCGGACCCGGATCGCCGGTGAGCGCCGCGTGCCGCAGCCGGGGCAGCTCGGCGCGTAGCCGCGTGGCCAGCTCGCGGTGGTCCTCTCCCTGCCACTGGTCGCAGCTGAGGTACGCCGCGGCCCCGGTCATCTCGCACAGATGGCTCAGCTCCCGCATCCGGTGTGCAGGCAGCGCGAAAACCGGGACGGCCCCGAGGCGGAAGAGAGCGAGCGTGGAGACGACGAACTCGGTGCAATTGGGCAGCTGCACCACGACCCGGTCGCCGCGCCGCAGCCCCAGCCGCGCGGCCATCCCTGCGGCGCGGCGGTCCGCCAGCCGGTCGAGCCGCGCGTACGTCATGCGGCCCCCGTCGGCGACCAGTGCCGTGCGCTCCCCGTGCACCCGGGCGTGGTCGCGTACGAGGTCGCCCAGCACCTCGCCACGCCAGTGGCCGGCACGGCGGTAGCGGCCGGCGAACTCGTCGGGCCAAGGGTGGAAGTCGGTGCCCATCGTTACTCCTCCAGCGCCGGAGCGGTCCTTGATCAAGCCGTCGTATCCAGCAGTCCGCGGCGGCGCAGCCGTGGGATGACGCCCTCGCCGAACCAGTACGCCTCCTCGATGTGCGGCTGGCCGGAGAGGATGACGTCACGCAGGCCGAGAGCATGGAACTCGGCCAGCCGGTCGCAGACCTCCTCGTGGCTGCCGACGAGGGTGACCGTGGGGCCGGGCCGCACCAGGCCGTAGCCGGTCCAGATGTTGGGGTAGACCTCCAGCCGGGTCGGGTCGCCACCGTGCAGCGCCGCCATGCGGCGCTGTCCCTCGGACTCGCTCCGCGCGAACCTCTGTTGTGCCTGGGTGATCCGGGCCGGGTCCATCCCCTCCAGCAGGCGCTCCGCGACGGCCCACGCCTCGGCGGAGGTATCGCGGGAGATGACCTGGAAGCGGGTTCCGGCCGTGACCGTGCGCCCCGTCACCGCGGTCTCCTTCTTCAGTCCCGTCAGATGCGCGGCCATGTCCTCGGGGCGTTCGCCCCAGGCCAGATAGGTGTCCGCGTACCGCGCCGCGGTCTCCTTGGCAGCCTGCGAGGAGCCGCCGAGGAAAATCTCCGGCAACTGGTCCGGCGGCCGCGGCACGGTGGCTCCCTTGACCTCGTAGTGGTCGCCGCAGAAGTCGTACGGGGTACCGCTCAGCGCGCCGCGAAAGATCGCCAGGAACTCGCCGGCTCGCGCGTAGCGGCGGTCGTGGTCCAACCGGTCGCCGTATCGCGCGAGTTCGTCCCGGTCGCCGCCGGCCACGATGTTGAGCATCAGCCGGTTGCCGGACATCCGCTGGCACGTGGCGGCCATCTGCGCGGCGAGCATCGGCGACATCAGGCCGGGGCGCAGCGCCACCATGAACCGCAGCCGATCGGTCGCCGCGGCCAGCGCCGCCGCCACCAGCCAGGGATCCTCGCAGAACATCCCGAACGGCGTCAGCACCCCGCAGAAACCCAGCGCGTCGGTGGCCTTGGCGACCTGGGCCAGGTAGTTGATGTCCGGCTCCCGCCGCAGATCCGAGCGGTCCTGATTGCGCGCGATGTCCCGGCCATCGCCGTGCCCGGGGAGAAACCAGTGCAGCCGTAGGGGTTCCGCCGCCCCGGGGGTCCCGCCCCCGGCCGCCGCCCCCAGATTCCCGGCGGTCCGTACTGGCATCACCTTGGCCACCACCTCGATGCGACGTCAGAGTGCGGCAAATCTGCCACCGCACCGCCCACGAAATCGACAGGGACGAGGGAGGCGGCATAGCCGCGGGGATTCGGTATAGCCGCCCAGGGACGGGCGGTGCCGCGGACCGGCTCTGAGCTGTGGATGCACCACTTGCGGCGGCCGGATCAGTTCACGGGCTCCCCTCGCAGCCCTAGGAGCACGGAGACAAAACCTGTCTCGGCATCGCGTACGGCGTCCATCAGCTGCTGCGCCGCTTGGGTGAGCACCGTGCCCCGGGGACCACGCTGCAACAGGCGTACGCCCAGCCGCTCCTCCAGACGGCCGATCCTGCGGGTGAGCGCGGGCTGAGTGATCAGTAGAACCGGCGCGGCGCGATTGAGGCTGCCGCACTTGCCGACCACCCGCAGCAGGTGCAGGTCCTCCACCTCCAGCGAGACGTCCTGGCCCCGTGCGCGCTGCGCGGAGGACAGGGCGAGGCTGCGCAGCAGAGCGGCATCTCCGGCCCCCGCAGCTGTGGCCTCCACATTCCGTACCGGGAAGGAACGGGAGCAGCGGAACCCGCTGTTGATCCGCTCTGCGGCACTGATGTAGGCACTGCGCAGGGCGGCGGTCAGCGTCCGGCTGAGCTGCGCGCCGACCGCACCGGGGTCGGTGATCAGCACATAACGGCGCGCGGGGACGTCCCGGAGCGGTCTGATGACGAAACCGGACGTGCAGCTGACAACAGTGAGCGGGGAGACCAGTGCCACGCCTTGCCCATGGCTGACCAGGCCGCGCATCTCTGACTCCCGCTCCACCACGTAGCCGACGCGAGGTGCAATGCGTCCGCGGCAGGTACGGGCGAAGAAGGCGTGAGAGTCCTCGCTGACACCCACCACCCAGGGGTCCTCCGCGAGTTCGGCCAGCTCCACGCTGCTCCGGTCGGCACAGCGGTGACCGACCGGGAGAGCGACCCACTGCGGTTCCTCAAGGACGAGTTGCGAGGTCGAGGGCCGCCGGCACTGCGGCGTGCCGTCGCCCTCCCACAAATAGGCGGCGTCCACGGCGTACCGCTCGAAGAGATCCAGAGCACCTGCCGGATGGGTGCCCTCGGCGCTGAGAATAATGTCCGGGACGTGCCGGGCGAGGCAGTCCGTGATGTCGCAGCAGTCGGTCTCCGGGGTCGCCATCCGCAGGGTGGACAGTCGGCTGCGCGCGCAGCACCCCTCGCCGGGTGCCGCGCCGCCGAGGTGCAACGATTCCAGCGTGGACACCAGGCGGGTGCCGGCGACCAACAGCGACCATCCGTCGCGGGTCAGCCGCTGTCGGTTGCGGTGGTTTTCGACCAAGGGTGCGCCCAGCCGGCGCTCCAGTCGGTTCAGCCTACGGCTCAGCGTCTCCTGACTCTGCCGGGAGCGCTGGGACGCCTGTTCCAGGCTTCCGTTCTCAGCGAGGAGCTGAAGGAGCCTCAGCTCCTCTCGGCCAGGGATTTCCTCAGGTATCGCGTCCAACATCGGGCCGTGACCCGAGGAATCGGTCTCTTCGGTCTCAGTACAGGCCGCTGTGGCAATGGTCGCGGTCGTCAACTCATCCCCCAAGTTGCGTAGCACGCGGCTTTTTGCAAACCGGTGCGCAGGAACACGGCCGGACCGTCGGGCGAGTACCGCGAGTCGGCCGTATGGTCGGTCGTTCACGGGTGGCTCTACGCTTCGGTGGTGTTTCTGGCGGTCAACAGGTTCCGCACGGCCTGGCGCGAGGATTTCTCCGTGCCGGTCATGGGAATGGCGTCGAGGCAGAAGACGTTGCGGGGTCGTTTGTCATCGGCGATCCGGCCGAGGAGCCAGTTCCTGAGCTCCTGGACGCTGATCTTCCGGTCCGCGACCAGCACGGCGGATACGGCCTCTCCCCATTCAGGATCCGGCAGTCCGAGAACCATGCACTGCCGCACTCCCGGACAGCCCTCCACTACCGCTTCGACCTCAGCGGGGGAGATATTCACCCCGCCGCTGATGATGAGGTCGTCGGCACGGTCGGTCACACTGACCCAGCCGTCCCGGTCGACGGTTCCGATGTCCCGTACGGTCACCCAGTCGTCCTTTGCCGCCCGCTGCACGCCGTCCGGTCCTGCGTATCCGTCGAAGGCCAGCGGGGTGCGCACCCGGAGCACCCCATGACTCCCCGGAGGAAGCTGCCGGTCCCCGTCAAAGGCAGCCATCTCAATACCGGGAAAAAGATGACCGGCGGATTCCGGCCGGGTGAGGAGTTCCCCGGGTGCCGTGCAGGAGACGGGCCCGGTCTCCGAGCTGCCGTAGCAGTCGATCAGGCAGTCTCCGAGCGCCGCGACGGCCCGCCGCTTGAGGGATGTCGGGAAGCGCTCGCCGGAGACCACGACATGGGTCAGGGATCGGGGCACCGGAGCCGCCCTCTCGGCACACTCCACGATCCGGCGCAGCTGAGTGGGCGTAAGAAACCCGGCGCTCACTTCGTGCTCGACGGCAGTCGCCAGCCAACCCTCCGGCCGAAAAAGGGAGTTGAGCACCAGCGTCCCCCCGCGGCTGAGCACCATGAGCGCACAGGTCCACGGCCCGGAGTGGTACAGCGGACCGGCGACCAGGTACCGGGTGTCCGCCCCGATCCCCATCGCATCGCCGATGCGCCCGGCCAACTCACGATGCCCCCCGGTGCGGACCACCGCCCGCGGGACCCCGGTCGACCCCGACGTGAACACGATCGACGCTCCACCTCCGAGCCGGTCAGGGCGCGCTGTCCGCGCGTCTACGTCCGCATGCGCGGCGGGTTCCGTCGCGGCGTGGCATTCACCGCATCCGCTCAGCAGTGATCCGGCGTCCATCAGCAGCGGGTCCAACTCCCGAGGGCCGGATGCAAGGGCCTCCCGCAAGACGGGTTCCGTACGCTCCTCCATCACCACGACGGAGGGCTCCACCGCGGCGAGCATGCGCCCGGTCTCCCTGGGAGTGTTGCGCCAACCGATCGGCACGACGGTCGCCCCGATCCGCTGCGCGGCGAGGCCGATCAGCGGAATCTCGTAGCGGTTGCGAAGAACCCAGGAGATACGGTCACCACTTCGGAGTCCGGCACCCAGCAGTGCGTCCACCACACTATTGACTGCCCGGTCGAATTCTTCCCCGTAAATTTCCCGCTCCGCGGAAATTAATCTCGCACTCAAGACCGTGCCATGGGAAGGCGACATAACCTGTCCATCACCCCTCCGCCGGATTCGATAGGACTGAATTCGGAATAGTCCTTGGCGTGGCAGGGGTTCACGCCGACCCCGCGGTTCTCCCCCGTGCACAGCCGGAACGCTACTCGTACGGCCACGCGAGCACCAGGGAGCCAGGGGGGAGACACCTATTACAACCGATCGTCCCCATCTCGCCCATCTCGCATAACCGCAGGCCAGGGGAAGATCCTGACCATGCGTATACTCCCTGACACGGCAAGGATACGCGTATACACGCCAGCTGGACCGCAGGCAAAGCCCTCTGAGCAAAGATCTCCCCAAAGCGCCGATTGGCGACTGGAAGGATATATTCGTGATTCAACCACGGCACGGGAAGAGCACCCCGCTGTCGCGCGAAGTCATCGTGGACACCGCGCATCAGCTCGTGGAGAGCCAGGGGTTCGAGGGGCTCTCCATGCGCCGTATCGCCGCCGACCTCGGCTGTACTCCCATGGCGCTCTACCGGCACATCCGGGACCGGGACGAGTTGGTCACCCTGCTTCTGGACCGCTCCGTGGCCGCCGCTCCGGAACCCGTTCTCCCCGACGATCCCCGACAGTGCCTCATCACGCTCATCGACTGGCAGTATCACGGGCTGAGCGCCCACCCCTGGGCCATCCCGATTGTTCAGGCCGGGGATCTCATGCCGCCGTCCATCCTGGGGACGATGGAGAAGATCTACGCCGCTCTCACTCAGTGCGGCACCACCCCCGAGCAAGCCGCCGTGGTCTACCGCATCGTGTGGAACTTCGTGATCGGCTCACTCACCCACCGGGTGCACCGGGACCGCCGCGCCACGGCACCCCCGGCCCAGGTGACCATCCCCGCAGAAGCGGACCCACAGACGTACCCCACCATCGCGGCACTCTCCTCGTACTGGCGCTCCGCTTCCCGGGGGAACTCCTTCCGCGAAGACCTGGAACTCCTGCTCACCGCACTGCTGGACGCCGTCACCAGCTCCCCGCCCACCGAGACCCCGTAGCATCACCTCCCGCCACAAGTCGAATTAGTCCAGGCACTACCAAGTGGCCAACAGAAGCGGCGATTTCGCCGGCCCACAGCTCATCCACGGCACAGAGTGTGCCGGTAGTGCGAACGTGCACGAAGGGCCGTTCCGTCGCACCCGGAGCCGGATTGTGATCCGACGCAGACCCAACGGCCTCTCGTCCAGGGAGCGTTGGTACGTACTGTGCACGCGTTCCGCCCGCTTCCGGCAGTCCGGGCACCGGCCCGGACGCGCCGTGGACACCGCCTCCAGCACCAGGCCGCCGGAGACATCGTTGACGCGCTCCACTCGCACGCCGATCCCGGCAAACAGCACATCCTCGATCGTCTTGCTCGCCACGGCAGGGAACACCGTGCTGAAACGATCCCTCGTTCCCACCCCTGACCTGGGGATTCACGAAACTGCGGTCAGAGCCAGAAACCACGTACGCCAACACCGGCTGCCCCGGGCGGCGAGCGCCACCACTCACCGGCTACGGCGTGGAGGTCACCTACACCGTGTTCCGATCCACAGTCGCCTGGGAGGGCGATCGCCATGGTTTCGAACGTGTCCTGGCTGAGTGTTCATGTTTCAATCCAGGATTGTCCCCGGGGCGACCACCATGCAGAACTCGGTGCACCCGTCGATGTTCCACTCCATGTTGCGACCCCTGGCCGCCTCGTAGGGCGACCGCCACCAGACTCTGCCCACAACCCGCCGCAGGGAGGGTCGGTTGCGATGCTCGGTCGCCCCCGGGGCAACCGCCACAGGGCGATGGACTGCACGGCGCTGGCGGGGTACCAGTTGCGATCCATGCCCGCCCGGAGGACGACCGCCACCCGCCGACCACTGGAACATCGACTTCCCTAGCGGCTGGTGCGACCCACGGCAGCTCCGGAGGGCGGCTGCCACACCAAAGCGGGACGAAGTGCTGGCCGTCCACGACGATGTTGCGATCCACAGCCTCCGGAGGACGACCGCCACTGGGGATGTCGTACCCCTTCGGCACGCTCCCCTCGGGTTGCGATCCTCGGCCGCTCCGTGGGATGACCGCCACGTCGGCCCACGGCAGGCGGTTGCGCCCGCTGATGACATTGCGATCCACGGTCGCCCCGGAGGACGACCGCCACTCCTCGGCGCCCGCCGCGTGCGGGAGTTCATCATCGAGTTGCGAACCTCGGCCACCTCGGAGGGCGGCCGCCGCCACACGCACCGTGGCCGGAATCGTCACCGTCGGCATGTTGTGATCCTCGGCCGCCCCGGAGGACAACCGCCACGCCACGTCGTCATCCGGGAAAACCTCCGGCTGCCCGAGGACGTTGGGATCCACGGTCGTCCCCGAGGGCGACCGCCACGAGGGTTGTGCGTTCAGTGAGGCTCAGCGAAGAGCAGTTGCGAACCACGGCCGCCCTGGAGACGACCGCCACTGGAGACATCCTCGTGGGTGTGGCCTTCCGGCACCAGGTTGCGACCGACGGTCGTCCCGGAGGACGACCACGACCCCACGTCTCCGGCGGGGCCTCTACGCAATCGTACAGTTGCGATCCTCGGCTGCCCCAAAGGGCAATCGCTACCACTGGCCCCGAGGTAGCCGTTTGTGCCGTCGCAGTTGCGATCCGCGGTCGCCCCTGAGGACGACCGCCACAGCGAGCGCCATGACCTGGCCGTCCTCGGGCTGATGTTGCAATCCACGGTCGCCCTGAAGAACGACCGCCACACGCCGTGCACGTGCTTCCAGCGCCATACGTCGTTGGTTGCGATCCACGGTCGGCCCGGAGGACAACCGTCACTCCTCGGCGCCCGCCGCGTGCGGGAGTTCAACATCGAGTCGCGATTCTCGGCTGCCTCGGAGGACGACCGCCACCAGGGCGTCCATCTCCGCACGCGGCAGACCGCCGAGGTTGCGATCCTCGGCCGCTCCGGAGGGCGACCGCCACCTGCTGGCAGAACTCCTCGTAATCTGCGGTGTGCAGAACGTTGCGATCCACGGTCGCCCCGGAGGGCGACCGCCGCACCGTCCGGGGACGGCTGCGTAAACCGTGGAGCGGAAGTTGCGATCCATGGTCCCCTCGGAAGACACCCGCCACGTCATAGTCAGCCATTCCGGATTGTCTGCCGCAGCATTGCGATACTAGGCTGCCCTGGTGGACGACTGCCGCGCCATCCGCGCCGGCACCACCCACAGCCGCCGCAAGGTTCCGATCCTTGGCCGCTCCGGAGGGCGACCGCCACCTGGCGGCCTCCACGTCAGGCCCGTACGGGTGCCGAGGTTGCGATCCTCGGCCGCCCCGCAGGACGATCGCCACCGCTGGGGGAGTTGGGGCAGTGCCTTGGGGTGGTAGCAGTTGCGATCCATGGCTGCCCTTGAGGACGACCACCACCCGAACACGGTCTTACTGATCTCGCGGTCCCACTGGTTGCGATCCACGGTCGCCTAGGAGGACCACCGCCACTCGGCTCGCCACCGGCGGCCGCAACGATGCCGGGGTTGCGATCCACGGCCGCCCCAGGGGACGACCGCCACCACCGACTGGTCACGCCGCTACTTCGGCCCCTGGTGGTTGCAATCCACAGTAGTTCCGGAGGGCGACCGCCACACGAATTGAGCAGCGGCACGAGGGTGATTGCGCCAAGGTTGCGATTCACAGTCTCCCCGGAGGACGACTGCCACAGCGGAGATCTACGGCCTACTGCGGACGGTCAGGAGTTGCGATCCGGAGTCGCCCCGAAGGACTACCGCCACGCCTACGGCCTCCTTCCGTACCCGAAGGGCGGTGGTGTTGCGATCCTCGGCTGCCCCGGAGGACAACCACCACACCTGTACCCCCTGGAAACTTCGAGACCACCCCACAGTCGCGATCCACGGCTGCTCTGGAGGACGACTGCCACGTGAACGCCTCGTTACTGCCCAGGGGGTCGTTGGAGCTGTTGCGATCCACGCTCGCCCAGCAGGACGACCGCCACCTCCTCGGTCTGATCGGCTATGCCGCCATTCCCAGATTACGATCCTCGGTCGCCCCGGAGGGCGACCGCCACTTCCGGGTCGGCCAGCGGGGTTTCCACCACCGCATCGTTGCGATCCGCGGTCGCCCCAGAGGACGACCGCCACCACCGTGGATGGCGTGGTGACCATGGACCTTCAGGAGTTGCGATCCTCGGACGCCCTGGAAGGCGACCGCCACATCTGCTGCCGGGCGGGGCACCCGGCGAGGGACGACGTTGCGATCCTCGACCGCCTCGGAGGGCGACCGCCACGCGCGGTGGGCCTCGGTCATGATCTGCGTAAGCCAGTTGCGATCCTCGGTCGCCCCGGAGGACGACTTCCACCTCAGGAGATCCTTGGGGAGGACCCCACCTGGTGGTGATTGCGATCCACGGTCGCTCCGGAGGACGACCGCCGCGTGCCCCGGATGTTGGCCTGGGTGTCGGCCATCTCGTTGCGACCCACGGTCGCCTCGGAGGCGACCGCCACTCCGGCAGGCAGCGCGTACCGCCCTGGCCAAAGAGGTTGCGATCCACGATCACCTCGGAGGACGAATGCCACCCGCTGGCCGATGCGCAAGACCGCCGAGGCTACCGGATTGCGATTCTCGGCCGCTCCTGAGGACGATCGCCACATCCGGGAACAGTCCCGACTCGCCGGCCTCTAGCCGGTTGCGATCCCCTGCCGCTCCGCAGGACGGCCGCCACAGGATATTGTCATCGTCCTTCCATACGTCATCCCAGTTGCGATCCTCGGCCACCCTGACGAGCAGCCGCCACTTGAGACGTGCGGTCGTTGCCGATGCGGCAAGTGTTGCGTTCCTGGGGCGCCGTCAGCCAACGAGGCGGGTGAGGGTCACGCCTTCGGGCATGGTGTCTTCGTCGATGTCGATTTGGTCGGCGTAGTCGTCCCAGGATCGTGCCTCGCTGTGGCCCAGTGGCTTGATGCAGATCCGGTCGAAGAGCTTGTGGGCGGGTGCCCGCCCGTACGAGTTGTCGTGGGAGAAGATATACAGGCCGCGGATGGCCATCTCGCCTCGGGAGGCGGCTCGGTCGTGGTCGAACATCATGGTCGTGGCTTGCCAGTAGGCGGCTAGGTCTTTCGAGGTGACGTCTGCCTTGGTGCCGAGGGCTCCGGAGTAGAAGCCGTGGCCGCGGTAGAGGCCGTAGGGGACGTAGTGCTTGTTGCCCATTTCGGTGACCTTGCCGTTCGCGAGGTCTTCGGGCTTGTTCGGGGCGACGCGGGTGATGCCGACCTCAAGGGGGGTGATGGGGTCGATGGAGCGGGAGAAGGTGAGCTGCATGGGTCCGCGGGCCTTTCCTGCATGCTTCTTCTGGTCGCCGACGGACATGACGGCGCCGAACAGGCGCACGTCGTAGAAGTTGCGGATCATCCACTGCTGGGCGGTGGCGGTGTTGCCTTCCTTGGCTCCGCCTTCGTGGTAGGCGCGCTGGATCTGCGGGTTGAGGGCGACGCCTTCCTCGACGTACATCTCGAAGCCAGGCTGCCCTTGATGGGCGAGCGTGATGGTGTTGCGGATCTTTCGCTTGAGGGCGACATCGGTAATGAGGCCCTGGCTGGTGATGGGGTCGATGCGGGGCATACCTCCGGCGTCGGGGTCACCGTTGGGGTTGCCGTCCTTGACGTCGATGAGGAAGACGTAGTCGTGCTTGCGGGTGGGGTCCAGATGTGCGTCGGTCATGACTGTGCTTGGTGTCCTTTCCAGGTTTGGTCGTGGTTGTGGGGTGTTGGGCGCTTACCGGAGAGCGCTGTGTGTTGCGCCTGCCTCCTCGACGGCTTCGGGGAGGGCTTCCGCTACCTGGTCGTCGGCGAGGTCCTTGCCGGCCTCGCGGGCCTTGATGGCTTCGGCTGCGGCACGTGCGGAGTGGGCGCGTTGGTGTTCGTAGCCGAGGATGAACAGGGCCTGCTGCTCGGCGTTCAGGTGGGCGGGGAGGTCATCGAGCAGGTCGAAGGCTTCCCGCATGCGGATTTCCATGGCCCTGGCCGCGGGTTCGCTCGTGCGGGCGATGGTGCGCAGGTGGGGGCGTGCGCCGATGCGGAGCCGGGTGAGGACGGCTCGGGGCGAGACGACGGCGGTGGTCAGGTACTTGTCGGTGATGGTGGTGTTGACCTTGGGCATGGCCTTGCGCTGGATCGCTTCGAGCATGGCCATGATCCGTCCGCATACGTATCCGGGCTCGGTCGAGGTGGCGTTCAGCTGGGGCACGCGCAGCTCCTTGTGGCGGGTGGTTGTACGGGTCAGGGCGAGGCGCAGCAGCGCGATGCGGGGCCGGTCGATGTGGTGGTCGGCGCGGATGCGCTGCATGAGGACCGGCAGGACGTGGGCAGGCGGCGGGGTGCCGTGGAGTGCGGCTTTGGCGAGGTCGGCTTGGAGATGCACGGGGATGGTGGTGTCGATGTACTTGTTTCTCCGCTTGTCCCAGCGGGCTGCGGCCAGGGCGAGGCGCCAGACTGACCAGTAGACGTAGGTGTTGTTCCAGCCGTCCCAGGTCTGCTGGTCGGCGAACCAGGTCCCCAGCCGTCGCTTGAGCTCGGGGACGGGGATGGTGATCCAGTCGGCGACGATGACCCTGTTGGTGTTTACCCGCAAGGTGACGGCGTGGAAGGCGTCCTCGTCGAGGGCAGTCAGCGCGTCGCGTCCCTTGTGGGGGTGGCGGAGCCCGTCGACGAGTTGGGCAACCTCCGTGGGGTCGGGGTTGTCCAGGGTCCACATGCCGGTTTCGGTGGTGGGGTCGCGGGTCCACCAGACGATGGCCGAGTCTCCGGCGTAGGTGCGGTGTTCGGGGTCGGCCAGCAGCGTGTTCAGGGCGGTGGTGGCCTTGGTTCCGCAGCGGACGCAGACGGGGGTGGCGCCGAGCTGCTTGATGCCGGCCCGGTAGTGAGCGGGCTGGTTGAGGCAGATCAGCTGCGTGTTCATCCCGGAGTTAGGAAGGCCCTTGATGGGAACCGGGAGAGTGTTCAGTAACGGTCCCGTCTGTCCGCAGACGAGGCAGATGCCTTCCTGGCTCTTGCCCGGCTTTCCGCTCTTGGCGCTCGTGACCATCTCGGCCCACCAGCGCTGAGCTTGCGGCAGGTCGTGGATCCATTCGCCGTCCACACTAATGGCCACTAGATGCCCCTGGTCCATCGCCTCCGGCCAGCGGCCCGACGTGTAGCTGTCCAGCCACTTGGCCAGCGTGCGGGCCTGGGGAAGGTCGGGGTGTTCGTCGCACCAGGAGGTCACCATGGAGCGGTAGGCGGCGTGACGATACTGGGCCTTCGTGAGGTCCTTCGGGCTGGTCGACGGCAGCTTCTCTCCGTCCAGCTGCTTCACCAGGCCAGGGTGGGCGAGGACGTACAGCGCACTGTCGGCGAGCAGGAATGGCGGCGGGTTCTTCCCAGAGCGGACTCCGTAGGGGGCGGTGACCTGCCGTGGCTTGTCCCCCTTGCTGGGGCGCAGATCAATGATCAGCGGCTCGCTGTCGTCGGTGCTGGAAAGATCGATCTGCCACATGACCGGTCGCCGCTGGTAGTAGTCGGGGATGGCATCCTCGCGGCTGTCGGCGTGCTGGACGAGGCTGTGCAGCAGCACGTCAGGCCGTCCCCTCGGCAGAGGCGCGGCCCTCGGCCCCGGGCATCCCGCCCACCTGGGCGGGATCGAGCGGGCGGTCCGGCACGTGGAGAACACCGTGTTCCAGGCGGGCGCGGAACCAGTGGTAGCGCTCCTGGCCCTTCGGCAGGTACTCGATGTGGTGGAGCATCAGCCCGATCTCGTCGACCGGGGGAATCCCTGCCTGGTCGGCGGCGGTGACGACGCCGGACTCCTCGGCTGATCCGCGAGGGCCGAAGTAGGCCGTGAACTCTCGGCATCCCAAGTGGGGTTGCTCGAAGCAGGCACCGCGCTCGACTCGGCGGTCGAACTGGTCGCGGTACTTCGGCAGCGGCGCGGTGCGGCGGTTGGTGGCGTTGATGGTGGCGTGGATGCGGTAGGCGACGTCCCGCAGTGCGACGGTGACGCGCTGCCCGCGGTCCTCGGCGACGTCGTAGCGGTAGCCGTTGTTGGCGCGCAGGTCCTCGTAGGTCTTCTTGGTGATGATCGAGTTGTTGACCTCGTTGCGCCGGAATCTGGTCCACTGCACCGACTTGAGCAGTTCGATCCGCTCGACCCGGTAGGTGATCTCCGGCTTCCAAAGGATCGCCTCCAGCAGCCCTCTCGCTGCCGAGGGGGTCATGGCCGGGTAGGAGACCCGTTCGACCTTGAGCTCTGGGCGGGTGAAGCAGGCCAGCGGCCCCCATGCCTCCACCTGCACGTGAAGCGGCCGATCGCCCCTCTCCCCACGCTGCCGTTTATGCCCCGTAATCATGCATCTTCCTCCCTCATGCACTGGCTGGCCCGGCCCGTTGTCAGTGCTGGCGGCTAGCGTCGTTGCGTCACCTCGATCCACGACTTGCGCTACGCGGATCGGCGGAGAATGTGGCGGCCTGTTCGGATCTCAGCGCAAAAATGATGGGAAGTCAAATATGCTTGAAAATAAGGAAGTTGAACCGTTATGCGGTCCGGTTCCGGTTCCGGAAGGCAGGCTGGTAGCCCACTCACCCGGCCATCGGGGCATCTGGCACTGGTACGAAGACCACGCCCGAGGCACCGGCGAGCTGGCCCGCCGCTTCGCCGAACCCTGGGGAGGCAGAGAACTCGCCTACCGGCTGGGGCGCGACCACGACACAGGCAAGGGCGCGTGCGCCTGGCAGGACGGACTGATCGAAGAAGCCACGACCGGCCGCAAGGTCCACCGCCCCTCACACCACGACGCTGGGGCGTTCCTGTTCGCCCAGGCGGCCCGGCGCCATCCGGTGCTGACACCGTTTGCCGGTGTCATCGAGGGACACCACACCGGCCTGTCCGCCTGGTCGGAACTCAGGATCCGGCTCAAGAGGCTGATGCTGGACTCCGCAGAGGTGAACCAGGCGATTAGCCAGGTCGCCGAAGTCATGCCGGAGATCCTGGACGGAACGTGCCCGGCCGCTCCGGAATGGCTTGACCCGCGCGACAGGACCAGCGTGGAGATGCTGATCCGCATGACCTACTCGGCTGTAGTGGACGCGGACCGCCTCGACACCGCCGCACACTTCAGGCCCGGCACGCCCCCCCGGCCGCACGTGGGCATTACGGAATTATGGGGGCGGTACGAGACCCGTCGGCGGGAGGCTGTTGCCGAACGCCAATGCTGCAAGGCTCCCTCGTGGCTGGACAGGCTCCGCGAGGATGTCTATCGGGAGGCCATCGAAGCAGCCGCCAGCGAGCCTGGGGTATACCGGCTGCACCTGCCGACTGGTGCGGGAAAGACATTCGCCGGCGGCGGCTTCGCCCTCCGCCATGCCGCACTGCACGGGCTGCGGCGCGTCATCGTAGCGGTCCCATTCATTTCGATCACGGAGCAGAACGCGGCGGTCTACCGGCGCCTGCTGGATCCAGAGCATGGGTCAGAGGTGGTCCTGGAACACCACTCCGCGGTGAATTTCGAGGCGTCCGACCGGCGCGGGTCGCGGCCCTCGGGTACCTCGGGGGGCGTCCACCCAGGTCAGAGGCATGTCCGCTCCAACCCGTGGGCGAAGCTGGCCGCGGAGAACTGGGACGCACCGTTCATCGTGACCACCACAGTCCGCCTGATCGAGAGCCTCTTCGGAAACAGCCCGTCCGCCACCCGCCGGCTCCACCGCCTCGCGAACTCCGTCATCGTCCTGGACGAGGTCCAGGCCCTCCCCGACACGCTGCTCACACCCATCCTGTCCGGACTGCGGCAACTCGTGGAGCACTACGGGGTGACCCTCGTGCTGTCGTCGGCGACCCAGCCGGAACTCGCCGCACTGAACCCCTGGCAAACCGGCCTGCCGCAGCGGAACGTCGTCGCCAATCCAGCGCCGCTCTTCCATCAGCTGCGCCGGGTCCGGTACGAGTGGCGCACCGGTCCAGAGGTGACCCTCGGGAGCATCGCCGCAGAGGCCGCCACGCACGACGACGCTCTGGTGGTGGTCAATGGAACGAAGGACGCCAGCCACGTGCACAAAGTGTGGCTCGGCGACCGCGAGGAAAATCCGGGCACTCTGCACCTGTCAACCCGCATGACCGGCGGCCACCGCAGAGAGACCATCCAGGCGGCAAAGCAACGCCTTGAGGCAGGCCTGGACACTCTGCTGGTGTCGACGTCGTTGATCGAAGCCGGCGTCGACCTCGACTTCCCGCGTGGATTCCGTGCCAGGTCGCTTCCGGAGTCTGAACAGCAGGCCGCCGGACGCATCAACCGCGAAGGCCGCCACCGGGCCGAGGACAGCGTCATGACCATCTTCGAACCATCAGACGGCCTCCAGCCACGCGTGGTCTACAACCGTTGCGGCATCGCCGCAGCATCCCGCCGCTTCGGCCAGGGGCTGAAAAATCCAGACGATCTCGACGCACTGCGCTCCTACTACCGGCACCGCTACCGACTCCAGGCCGGAAGCTCCTCCACAGACCTCAACGGAGCCACCGGAGAAGCCATCGAGGCACTACGAGAGAAGCTGGACTACCCGGAAGTCGCCCGCAGAATGCGCATGATCGACAACGAGCAATCCGTGGCCGTCGTCGTCATCCGCTCCCAACTCAACCAGAAGGACCGGCAGACCGCCCAAAACGCCATCAAACAACTCCGCAGCGGAGTACCGACCCCGGAGACCTACCGCACACTCCAGGACCACATGGCATCCATCCCACAACAAGAACTGCAGACAGCAATCAACACCGGCCACGCGGTCGAAATCGTCGGCGACCTGCACGAGTGGACAGGTCCCTATCATCCGCAACGAGGCATCGAGCCGCCCTCGTAAGGTGCACTCGGCGAGATCCTCGCCAACACTGCGACGGCTCCAGGGGCGCAATTCCGTTACGTGTCGATGCGGGTACGTAAGCTGAGGTCAGCCGAGCCGTGGAATTTCGATGGCCGGGCAGTCCATGACAGCGGCGGGGCCAGCGGCACGGTGCGGTGACAGGCACGGTCTCACCAAGCTGGAACCAGACGGCCTGGGCACCGATGGTGACGGCTTATTTGGCCACGGCCCGCCCCGTCCTGTCTTCTCGGGAAGTTGCGACTCCACTCGCGCCGAACACGATAACGCCGCCGTGTATAGCAGCGGTCGGGCGACGCAGCAGAGCGGCGGTGAACCGGACGGCATGGTCTCCACCCATCCTGTCCGCGACTGCCAGTGGGAGGACCTCATAGCGTCGTCCATCGCCTTCAAACCGTCACTGGACTTCGTCGGCAGCAAGCGATCGGGGGACACGACCGATCAGGACCACGAGGGTCACCCCGGCAGAGGGAGTGATGAGATCGCCTCCCTGTGCCCAACGTCGGCTGATGACCGCACCATCTCAAATGGCGGTCGCCCTCCCCTCCGGGGCGACCGAGGATCGCAACAACATCAACAGCCCCCAGCAGAAGGCCGACGTCCTGGTGGCGGCCGTCCTCCGGGACAACCACGGATCGCAACCGCAGGCCCGGCCCGTACCTGATGTGGGTTCGAGAGTGGCGGTTGTGCTCTGGGGCGACCTAGGATCGCAACGCGCTGTCGGGGTCGATCTCGACGGGGCCGCGGGGACTGTGGCGGTCGTCCTCCAGGGCGACCGCGGATCGCAGCCAGTAGAGGGTGACCGCGTAGACGCGGTTGCCGGTCTGGGTGGCGGTCGCCCGGGGGCGACCGTGGATCGCAACCTCTACGACCTGTACAAGGCATGGTTCGCCGACGTCGTCATGGTCGTTCTCCGGGGCGACCGCGGGTCGCAACGATGCGGTGGTGGAAACCCCGCCGGCCGACCCGGAAGTGGCGGTCGTCGTCCGGGACGACCGTGGATCGCAACTACAAGCAGGTCGCCGCCAGCAGGAAACGGATCGTCGTGGTGGTCGCCTTTCAGGGGGGCCGTGGATCGCAACTCGATACGACGCAGCGTGCGGGCCGGGGCCTTGCGGTGGCGGTCGTCTTCTGGGCGACCGTGGATCGCAGCGCCGACTACCTGCGGTCGGTGTCCATCGAGCTGGGCGTGGCGGTCGTCCTGCGGGGCGACCGTGGATCGCAACCTCGTCGCCTCCGGCCCGTTCGTCGAACGCATCGCCGGTGGCGGTTGTCCTCCGGGGCGGCCGTGGATCACAACACCTTGTCGTCAGCCAGCACGTAACCGAGCGAGCCGGAGTGGCGGTCGTCCTCTGGGGCGGCCGAGGATCGCAACGACTGCAGCAGCCTGGTGCAATACGAATGGGCACCGTGGCGGTCGCCCACCGGGCAGCCGGGGATCGCAACGTCCTCGCGTTCCATGGCATGCAGCCGCAGCTGACCGTTGGCGGTTGCCCTCCGGCGGGACCGTGGATCGCAACATCACCCTGCGGCGGGCCAATGACCTACGGGACATAGAGTGGCTTCGCCCCCGGGTGCGACTGTGGATCGAAACCTCTAAGTGGGCGGTTCGTGAGTCTTTGAGTCGTTCTGTGGTCGCCCGATGGTGTGAGGTGTGGGCGGAATCCGCGGGTCCGTCGTGTGGGGTCTGCTGGGGTTGGCGGGGTGAGTGAACGCAAGTCATATCCCAGCGACTTATCGGACGGGCAGTGGTCGTTGATCGAGCCGGTGATCACCGCGTGGAAGGACCGGCACCGCTCGGTCAGCGGTCATCAGGGCGCCTATGCGATGCGGGAGATCGTGAACGCGATCCTCTACCAGGGGCGGACCGGCTGTCAGTGGGCCTACCTTC